>CAVOHH010000005.1:0-390785 GCA_963695615.1 uncultured Alphaproteobacteria bacterium
CGACCAGACCATCGAGACCGCGCTGCAAACGCTCGCCGCGTTTTCCGGCGGCAAGCAAGCGACGCTTGTCGGCCGCGCGCGAGCGCATCGACGCACTGAGCGCCGCGTTCCTCAATGCCGCCGGCGCCAACGTGCTCGACTTCTGCGATACCCATGTGCCGACCGCGATCCATCCGACCGCGCCGGTGGTGCCGGCGTTGTTGGCGCTTGCCGAGATGATGCCGGTCAGCGGCCGTGATGTTCTTCTCGCTTTGGTGCTCGGGCACGAAGTGGAATGCCGGATCGGTGTCGCGATGTCGCCCAGCCATTACAAAAAGGGCTGGCACATCACCTCGACCTGCGGCGTGTTCGGCGCTGCCGCCGGCGCCGGCAAGCTGTTGGGTCTGAATGCGCAGCAGATGGTGTGGGCGCTCGGCATCGCGGCGACGCAATCCGGCGGCTTGTGCGAATGCCTCGGCACGCCGGCCAAGAGCGTCAGCGTCGGCAATGCCGCGCGCAACGGCCTGTTGTCGGCGCTACTGGCGGCAAAGAATTTCGAGGGACCGCCCGAGCCGCTCACCGGCGTGCAGGGCTATTACCATGCTATGAACGAGACGCCCGATCTGTCGTGGCTGACGCAAAATCTCGGCGAGACCTGGGAAATCCTCGGCACCGCCTACAAGCCCTATCCGTGCGGCTTCGTCATTCATCCGGTGCTCGATTGCGTGCTGGATTGGCGGCGCGACAATCCGTCGGCGGCGGTGGAAAAAGTGGTCGTGACCGGCAATCCGCTTCTCGCCGCGCGCACCGACCGGCCGAATATTTCGACCGGCCGCGAGGCGCAGGTCTCAACGCAGCACGCGGTCGCCGCCGCTTTGGTCACGGGCAAAGCCGGCGTCGAGCAATTCACCGATGCCTGCGTCAACGATCCAAAGGTCTGGCGCTGCGCAGCAAGGTCAGCGTGGTGCGGGACGAGAGCTTTCCAAACCACGTCGGCTGCGGTCGAAATCACCACCGCCGACGGCAAGTCGCATAAGGTCTCGACGAACGCAGCGCGCGGCAGTGAAGCAAATCCGATGAGTGACGAGGACCTCGAGGACAAAGTTGCGCACGGCGGCCGCGGGCGCGATCCCGCGCAGCGATATTGCGCCGCTGATCGAGGCCATCTGGCAATTGGACAAGAGCAAGGATATTTCAGGGCTGGCGTCGCTCACCGTACCGCGCGCCTGATTGGTCGCAAGGACGGCCTGAATTCGCATTATGGCGCGCAAAACGGCAGCAGCGAAAGCATGGCTCCTCCGCTTCTTCAACTCAAAGACATCGCGCTGACCTTCGGCGGCACGCCGCTTCTCACCGGCGCGGAGCTGTCGGTTTCGCCCGGCGAGCGCGTGTCGCTGGTCGGGCGCAACGGCTCGGGCAAATCGACGCTGCTGAAGATCGCGGCCGGGCTGGTCGAGCCGGATCGCGGCTCGGTTTTCGTGCAGCCGGGCGCGCTGGTGCGCTACCTGCCGCAGGAGCCGGATTTCTCCGGCTTCGCGTCGACGCTGGCCTATGTCGAGGCCGGGCTGCGGCCGGACGACGATCCCCATGCGGCGCGCTATCTGCTCGAGCAACTCGGCCTCACCGGGCGCGAAGATCCGGCGCATCTCTCCGGCGGCGAAGCGCGCCGCGCCGCGCTCGCGCGCGTGCTGGCGCCGACGCCGGATATGCTGCTGCTCGACGAGCCGACCAATCATCTCGACCTGACGACGATCGAATGGCTGGAGCGCGATCTCGATTCGCGCCGCACCGCGCTGGTGATCATCAGCCACGACCGGCGCTTTCTGTCGACGCTGTCGCGCATCACGGTCTGGCTCGACCGCGGGCTGACGCGGCGCCTCGAGCGCGGATTTGCTCATTTCGAGGAATGGCGCGACGCGGTGCTGGCGGAGGAGGAGCGCGATCAGCACAAGCTCGATCGCAAGATCGTCGCCGAGGAGCATTGGATGCGCTACGGCGTCACCGGCCGGCGCAAACGCAATATGCGCCGGGTCGGACAGTTGCAGGCGCTGCGCGAACAGCGCCGCACCTATCGCGCCAGCGCCGGCAATGCCACCATCACCGCCAGCTCGGCGGCGCCGTCCGGCGCGCTGGTCATCGAGGCCAAGGGCATCGGCAAGAGCTATGGCGGGCGTCCGATCGTGCGCGATTTCTCGATCCGCATCCAGCGCGGCGACCGCATCGGCATCGTCGGACCGAACGGCAGCGGCAAGACCACGCTGATCAACATGCTGACGGGAGCGCTGCCGCCGGATGACGGCGCGGTACGGCTCGGATCGACGCTCGCGGTCGCAACGCTCGATCAGCATCGCGACAGTCTCGATCCCGAATGTCACCGTGGCCGAGGCGCTGACCGGCGGTCACGGCGACACCGTCATGGTCAACGGCAGCGCCAAGCACGTCATCGGCTACATGAAGGACTTTCTGTTCGCGAGCGAGCAGGCGCGCACGCCGCTCGGCAAACTGTCGGGCGGCGAGCGCGGCCGCCTCATGCTGGCGCAGGCGCTCGCCAAGCCGTCGAATCTTCTGGTGCTCGACGAGCCGACCAACGATCTCGATATGGAGACGCTGGACGTGCTCGAGGACATGCTGGCCGACTATCCCGGAACGGTTCTCCTCATCAGCCACGATCGCGATTTTCTCGATCGCCTGGTGAGCGGCGTGATCGTGCCGGAGGGCAATGGCCGCTGGATCGAATATGCCGGCGGCTATAGCGACATGCTGGCGCAGCGCGGCGCCGACCTGACGCGGCAGAGCGCCGAAAGAAGAGCCGCCGAGAGCGGCGAAAGAAACCGATCCGGCCGCTGCACGGTCGCAGCCGGCGAAACGGCGGCTGATGTTCAAGGACAAGCACGCGCTCGAAACTCTGCCGAAGACTATCGCCGGCCTGCAAGCCGAGATGAAGTCGCTGCAGACAAAGCTCGACGATCCGGGCTTCTATGCGCGCGACCGCGCCGGCTTCGAGAAAGTCACGGCCGTCGCTCGGCGAACTGCAGCAGAAAATCGCCGCGGCCGAGGAGCAGTGGCTGGAGCTCGAAATCCTGCGCGAGGAAATCGCCGGCAGCTGACGGCTCAGCCGGCGGGCTTGCGCTTATGGATATCCTTCACGTCGGTGAAGGTGATGCCGCGATTGTGCTCGCCGGTATATTCAAGGTCGAAGGCGTTGCGCGCCATGAAAACGAGATCGCCGTCGAAATCCTCGGCGATCGAGGAGGGGCGGCTGCGCACGAATTCGTCGAACACCTTGCGGTCGTCCGCCGCGATCCAGCGCGCGAGCTGAAATTCGGACTGGCTCCAATCGACTTCGAGCCCGTATTCGGCGGCGAGCCTGGCGCGCAGCACGTCGAGCTGCAGCGGGCCGACGACGCCGACCAACGCCGGCGAGCCGTCGTTCGGCCGGAACACCTGGGCGACGCCTTCCTCGGCGAGTTGCTGCCAGCGCCTCTTTCAGCTTCTTCGCCTTCATCGCGTCGGGCAGGCGAACGCGCCGCAGGATTTCCGGCGCGAAATTCGGCACGCCGCCGAAGTTCAGATCCTCGCCGTCGGTCAGGCTGTCGCCGATGCGCAGCGTGCCGTGATTGGGGATGCCGACCACGTCGCCGGCATAGGCTTCCTCGGCGAGCGCCCGGTTCTGGGCGAAGAAAAATTGCGGCGCATTCAGCGTGATGGTCTTTCCCGAGCGCACCTGCTTGACCTTCATGCCGCGCGTCAGCTTGCCCGAACACAGCCGCACGAAGGCGATGCGGTCGCGATGGTTCGGGTCCATATTCGCCTGGATCTTGAAGACGAAGGCGGACATGCCGGGCTCGGTCGCCGCCACCACGCGCTTGTCGGCGGCTTGCGCGCGCGGCGGCGGCGCCATGGCGGCGAGCGCATCGAGCAGATCGCCGACGCCGAAATTCTTCAGCGCGCTGCCGAAGAACACCGGCGTGAGATGGCCCTCGGCAAAGGCCTTCGCGTCGAACCGCTTGCAGGCATGGCGGACGAGATCGAGCTCGCCCGCGATGGCGGCAGCGTCGAGCCGATCGTTCAGGGCGGCAAGCTCGGCGATCGTCATTTCGCGCAAGGTGCCGGCGGTGCCGGCGTCGCCCTCGAGCAGGCGCACGCCGCCGGATTCGACGTCGATGGTGCCGATGAAATCGCGGCCGCGGCCGACCGGCCAGGTCACCGGCGCGGTATCGAGCGCCAGCGTTTTCTCGATCTCGTCGAGCAGTTCGAACGGATCGCGGCTTTCGCGGTCCATCTTGTTGATGAAGGTGATGATCGGAATGTCGCGCAGCCGGCACACTTCGAACAGCTTGCGCGTGCGCGGCTCGATGCCCTTGGCGGCGTCGATCACCATCACCGCGGAATCGACCGCGGTGAGCGTGCGATAGGTGTCTTCGGAAAAGTCCTCGTGGCCGGGCGTATCGAGCAGATTGAACATGCGGCCGGCATATTCGAAGGTCATCACCGAAGTGACGACGGAGATGCCGCGGTCGCGTTCGATGGCCATCCAGTCGGAACGGGTCGAGCGCCGGTCGCGCTTGGCCTTGACCTGCCCGGCAAGCTGGATCGCGCCGCCGAACAGCAGGAGCTTTTCCGTCAGCGTGGTCTTGCCGGCGTCCGGATGCGAGATGATCGCAAAGGTGCGCCGCCGCTCCACCTCGGTCGCGAAGGGCGTCTGGGCGTCAGTCCCCGCTGGAGTGCCCTGCTGGGCGCGAATAGGCATGTTCATGGCGGATCTGGATGTGGCAGTTCCGGGCGTCGCTATCAAGAGCGGTTCGGTGACAATTCCATGATTCGCTTTAAAGAATTCGCTCGAACCCGGCATTGCCGGCGTCGGCGATCTCGGCTGTAATTGCGCCAAGGAATGGGGATGGAAACGATGAATAATGCCGTCAACAGCAAGCGTGTCTTCTGCGTGGTGCCGCACCGGCCGATCGGCTATGGCGAAATGCTCGGCAAGCGCGGCGACGTGCGGCTCGACATGCTCGAGCAGGACAGCCCGGACGGCGCCGCGATGGAGGTTCTCTCCGCGGCGCATGCCTATCAGATCAGCTCGGCGCGCGACGAACTGGCGCGGCATTATCACGTCAGCGCCGACCTGCTGAGCAAGACGCCGAACCTGCTGATCGTTTCGACCAACGGCGCCGGCTACGACACCGTCGACGTCAAGGACTGCACCGAGCGCGGCGTCCTGGTCGTCAATCAAGTCCGGCGGCAACGCCGAAGCGGTCGCCGAGCATGTGCTCGGCATGATGCTGTGCCTGGTCAAGCGGGTCGGCGAATGCGATCGCGCGCTGCGCGCCGGCACGCTGGGCGACCGCAACGACTATCACCGGCCACGAAGTGCTCGGCAAGACCATCGGCATCATCGGCCTCGGCAATGTCGGCCGGCGCATCGCCGAACTGTGCGGCGGGCTGTTTCGCATGCAGGTGCTGGCCTACGATCCCTATCTCGAGCGCCGAGGAGATCGCGCGCGCGCGGCGCGACGCAAGGTCGAGCTCGACGAATTGTTGCGCGCGCGCCGATTTCGTCTCGGTCAATTGCCCGCTGACCGACGAGACGCGCAAGATGATCGGCGGCGCGCGAATATGCGCTGATGCAGCCGCACGCCTATTTCATCACCACGGCGCGCGGCTTCATTCACGACGAGGAGGCGCTGGAAGCAGGCGCTGCGCGACAAGAAGATCGCCGGCGCCGGCCTCGACGTCTGGGACAAGGAGCCGCCGCCGGCCGATCATCCGCTGATGAAATTCGACAACGTGCATCGTCACCGCGCACACCGCGGGCGTGACGCGCGAGGCGCGCACCAATATGGGCAAGATCGCCGCCGAGCAGATGCTCGATGCGCTCGACGGCAAGCCGGTGCCGCGCATCGTCAATCCGCAGGTCTGGCCGGATTACGCCAAGCGCTTCGAGAAGCGTTCGGCTTTGCGCCGCGCCGCCGCAGCCGTGATGCGCGGAGGCTCGAATTGCGCACGCGAGCCGGATGATCCAGATCGCGGCGCGTACTGGTGCTCGCTGCGCGAGCATCGCAGGAGAGCGGTCACCCCGTATATTCCAGAATGTGCATGCCCTGGCCCCAGCGGTCGATCAGATAGAGCCGGCCGTCGTCGTCGGCGCCGATGTCGTTTGACTGGATGCCCGGCGTGCCTTCCGGCGTTTCCGGCACGTAGCAGCCGATCTCCTTCGGATGCAGCGGATCGCTGACATCGACCGCGCGCAGCCCGGCGTTGAAATAGGTGAGGAACACGACGTCCTTCCACGGCCCGTCGGCGGGCAGGTTTTCCAGAATGTTGTGCGCGCCGAAGCGGCCGGGCCGGTCGAAATATTTCTCGCGCTCCGGCATGAAGGTCGCGACCGGCAGCGGATTTGTCTCGTCGCGCGCGTCGATGATCCACATGAATTGCGCGTCCCAGATATTTCTGCTTGCCGCGCGCCTCGTCGGTGACGACGAGATAGGGCCGGTCGCCGATCGGCCAGCAGGTATGGGTCGAGCCGGGAAACGGCGGCGACCATTTGATGTGGCCGACGAGCTTCATGTCGCGCAGATCGGTGCAGTCGATGATCGACATGCCGCCGCCCCACCAGGCGCAATACATGCGGTTGCCGCGGATCATCGGCGGGCCGTGCAGCGTGGTCGCTTCCTCGTGCGGATGCGGATCGTTGCCGACCTCGTCGGAGTCGGTCTTCATCCACGGCAGGCCCCAGATGCTGACGACTTCGGGCTTGAGCGGATCGTTGATGTCGAGCGTCCAGATCACGCGCTTGTCCCAGCCCGGCGCGTCGTTCGGCATGAAGGCGAGCTGGCGCTCGAGATCGACGCCGAAGCGGTGCGGGCCGGAGCCCGGCATGTCGTAGAAGCCGACCGGCTTCGGCGCCGACGGCGTCGATATGTCGAAGATGAAAAAGCCGGCGCGCGCGTTCTTGCCCTTGTCGCCGGCGAGCCGCTCCGAATTCACGTAGAGCAGATCGTCGCCGACGATGCGCAGCTTGTGGCAATGCACGCCCGGCGGCGCGCGGAATTCGCCGACCTTTTTCGGCTTTCGCGGATCGCGCACGTCGTGCACGGTGAAGCCTTCCGGGCCGTTGAAGCTCGAGCCGCCGACCGCGCCGACATAGGCGTGGCCCTTGTGCACCTGCACCAGGCTGCCGCCGCCCCAGGCCGCCGTCGGCATCGTGGCCGAGCAGGCGGAAATTTTTTGCTTCTTCGGGAAAGGTGGCGGGCATGGGCACTCCTTGGCTTTTTGCGCCGGCTATTCTTCACGAGCTTCATGGCGCGATCGTAATAGGACAGATCGATGTAGTGCTGCGGATCGGCGGGCGTGCCGCCTTCGGTCTCGGCGCGCAGCGTCCAGCACGTTCTTGAAGCCGGTCGAGATCGAACGCGGCGTCGCGGGCGAAGCCGAAGCCCGGCTCGGCGATCAGCGTCGAGACTTTTCTCCGCCATGTCGGGCGGCAGCTTGAGCTTGTCGACCAGCATGGCGACGGCCGTCGGCGTGGTTCTTCGGATCGAGCGACCAGCGCAGCGCTTCGATGTAAGCGGCGAGATATTGCTCGAGCGTCTCCGCATGCTCGCGCGCCCAGTCGCGCCGCACGAATGCGCCGCCGGCCTGATAGGGGCCGAGCATGTCGGTGGTGCGGCCGAGGCTGTGCAGGCCCTTGCGCGGCGGCTTGCAGCGAGAACGGCAGAGTTGAGGATGGCGCCGGCATTGTTCTTGTCGTCGAGCAGCGCCTGCAGCCGATGCGCGCCGTTGCCGACCGGATTGAGCGTGTAATCGGTGCCGTCCTTAAGCCCGTGCTGCAGCAGGATCTTCTTCGCCTGCAGCGCGTAGGCGGTGTTGGTGGCATCGACGACGATGGCGTGGCCGCGGATATCGGCAAAATCCTTGATGCCGTCCTGCACGTAGAATTCATTGGTGCCGCTATCGCCGCCGCAGACGATGACGACGTCGACCTTGGCGACGTCGATCATGGCGACGGCGTTGTCGACCGCGGAATGCACGATATCGATCGCTGCCGTCGGCGAGGCCGGCGCGCTGGCGCTCGGAGCTCTCGGTGAATTGCAGCGTCGACGTTCAGGCCGTGCTTGGCGAAGAAGCCGCGATCGACGCCGGCATAAAACGGCAGCGAGCGGGCGATCGGAAACGTATTGACGTGAAGCAGGGTCGGCTCGGCGGCGGGCGCACAGAAACTGGCGCCAGCGTCGCAACGCCCCACATGAACGGCACAGCAGGCAATCGTGCGGCACAAGCATAACTCCTCCGTGGCGCCGAGGCTTGCTTTTATTGTCATCATCCGCGAATGCGGACGACCCAGTAATCACTGGCGTTGCAGCGATATTCAAGCCCCGTCGCGCGGATGCCCCGCATCGCGTGGCATGACATGCAAAGGGCTGCCTCGTGGCTGAACGCGTCGCGTCGATTGCCGATCGCTCCGCCGGCAGCGCGCGACCTGTTCGGCCATCCGCGCGGGCTCACCTTCCTGTTCACCACCGAGATGTGGGAGCGCTTCTCCTATTACGGGATGCGCTCGCTGCTCGTCCTCTACATGACGAAATATCTGCTGCTGCCGGATCATGCCGGCAACGTCGTCGGGCCTGCTCACGGTCAAACGCGGGCTCGAAAGCGCTGTTCGGCCCGCTCGACGTGCAGCCGCTGTCGTCGCAGATCTGGGGCCTTTATACCGGGCTCGTCTATTTCACGCCGATCTTCGGCGGCCTTCTCGCCGACCGCGTGCTCGGCCAGCGCCGCACCGTCGTCATCGGCGCGGTGCTGATGGCGATCGGCCATTTCATGATGGCGGTCGAGCAGCTTTTCCTGTTCGCGCTGTTGGCGCTGATCCTCGGCAGCGGCTGCTTCAAGCCGAATATTTCGACCCAGGTCGGCGGCCTTTACGCGCCGGGCGATCATCGCCGCGACCGCGCCTATTCGATCTTCTATGTCGGCATCAATCTCGGCGCGTTCCTGGCGCCGCTGGTCTGCGGCACGCTCGGCGAGAGAGGTCGGCTGGCATTACGGCTTTGCCGCCGCCGGCGTCGGCATGTGCATCGGGCTTTGCATTTATCTCTACGCGCTGCCGATGCTGCCCGCTACTTGCAGACTGAATGCTCGCACACAGCTTGCGGCGAAGGCGAAGCGAGCGGTCGCAAATCGGCACATGCCGAACGCCGCCGCTCAGCCGCGACGAATGGCGCGCCATCGTCGCGCTGCTCGTGCTGTTCGTGTCCGACGACGTTGTTCTGGGCGACCTACGAGCAGATGGGCAACACCACGATCCTGTGGATCGACACCAATGTCGACCGCAGCATCGATCTGTTCGGCTGGACCGCGCAAATCCCGACCACCTGGTTTCTCGCCTTCAACCCGTTCATGATCTTTGCCTTCACGCCGTTCGTCGTCGCGCTGTGGGCGCGGCAGGCCGCGCGCGGCACCGAGCCGTCGACGATCACCAAAATGGCGCTCGGCTGCTTCGGCGTCACCGCGGCCAATCTCATCAAGGCCTTCGCCGCGTTTCACGCCGGCAGCGGGCCAGGCGAGCTGGCTGTGGGTGCTTGCTCTCGATCGTCGATCATCACGGTCGGCGAGCTTTATCTGTCGCCGGTCGGGCTGTCGCTCGTGACCAAAGTGGCGCCGGCGCGCATCCTCTCGATGATGATGGGCATGTGGCTGGCGACGAGTTTCACCGGCGGCTTTCTCGCCGGCTATATCGGCAGCTTCTGGAGCCGGATGGAGAAGCCGGAATTCTTTCTTGATGGTCGCCGCAATTTCGGCGCTGGCGCGGCGTGATGATCTTCGCCTGCCGCTGGCTGCTGCGCGGGATGTTGCGGGAGTAGCCGCTCAGGTTTGCGCGATATCGGCCGGCAAGTGGATGACAAATTCAGTTCCTGGCTTCAGCCTGTTGATTTCGAGCGTGCCGCCGAGCTGCTGCACGGTGGAAACGACGATCTTCATTCCCAAAGAAGATGACTTGCCGTCTATTTTGAAGTCGGGTGGAAGCCCGCGTCCCCGATCGGCAATGCTCAGGTCGATAGCGCGGCGCTTCTTGTGTTTCAGCGTGACTTTGATGGACCCCGATTCGCTTCCCGAGAAGGCGTGCTTGAGCGCGTTTGTTATCAATTCATGGGTCAACATGCCGAGCGAGATGGCATGTTGACCCGATAGCTCGAGCGAATCCGCCTCGACTTCGATCGATGGCCTCTTGGCGCCGACATAGGCGTTCCCGCTGGTACTGCAAATCGTTTGCAGAAACTCGCTGAATTCCACGTGTTCCAACGTATCGGCTTGATAAAGCTGGCGATAGACCGTTCCCATCGCGACAACGCGGTCGCGGGCATTGGCGAGATTGTCCTTTGCCACGGAGCTCTTGGTCGATCGCCTTTGCATCTCCAGGAGGCTCGACAGCAAGGCAAGGCTGTTCATCACCCGATGTTGCAGCTCGCGTAACAGAAGGTCTTTTTGCTTGAGCAGCTCGTCGATCCTGCCTGACATTCGGGTCAGGGCTGCGCTCAGCTGCCCGAATTCGTCGGAAAACCTGAATTTAGGAAACGCCGCGGACGTGTCGCCCGACTCCCATTTGCGCGCGCTTCTGATAATCGCGCGGACGGGACGATCGATCATCAGATAGGCGGCCAGCCATACGCCGATGACCGCAAAGATGACGAAGACAAAATCGAAGGCGATCCCGCGTACATTGATGATGGAGGTTTCCACCAAGGCCGCATCGCGATCGATTGCAACGGCGGTGAACAGACTTTCCGGCGCGCGGGCGGACGGCGCAACGCCGACGATCAAAGGCCGGCCGGTTGAATCTTTAATATCGATCGTTGCCGACTTTGCATGGGGAATGAGCGGAAAGATCTGCTGGGCCACTGCATCGGCTTCTTCGGATTCGTTTTCTGGGAGCGTAAGGAGCCGGGAACCCCGACCGTCAATAATGACGAGTCGGTGTTCGGATCGCCATTGATAGGCCGCGAAACTTTCAGTAAATTTCTCCGGGTTGCCGGTGAGGACGATCATTCCTTTTATCGAGCCGTCGGCATCTTTATACGGCATCGATATCTGAGTTGAGTGCGCCGGCCGGTCCGCAATGATCGTTCCAACCCTGAGTTGGCCGGCTTTCAAAAATTGATAAAAGCGGATGCGGTCACCGACGTCGAGCGTGTCTTGAGACGGAATGGTCGAGCAAATAAACTTTCCGTCCGTGTCGATGATCGCGACTTCGCGAAAAGTCTCGACGTCCGAAATCATGGATTTGAAGTACGACGCGCATTCCGCCTTGTTATCCGTAGTCAAGGGGAATTTTGTCATTGCCGTCATAAGCAGACGGGCATTGTCGATGATCTGCTCCAATTCGCTCGACGCCAGGCGCGCTTCCGAAAGCGCGGTAGCGCGGGTTTCCAATTCGAGAAATATTCTCCAGCGTGCGGCGTTATATGCCGTAAGCAATAGCGACGGCACCAAGGCGACAGCGACAAGGACGGAGAGCCGGCGGCGAAGTCTCATGCTCACACAATAACAGATGCGCGCCTCGAAGCGCGATTTCGGAATAGGAGGCCGAAGGTTAAAGCAGCAACGCGGCAGAAATTTATCGCGTTGAGCCTTTTTTCGCGTCGCGCGGGGCGGGGGAGGACGTAACCTCTCCCCGCGCGCGGCGAGAGGAAGACGCCCGCGTCGCTTGTGGGCGCGCGTTTCTTCGATCGCCGAATTTCTCATCAAAATGTCAAACAGCCACGCGCACTCTCTTCCTGCCCCGCGATAGCGGGGAAGGGGGCATAGGCGGCCTCCGGCCGCCGTACTTTTAGTGGACGCCGACGCGAAGCGTCGGCTGTGCCGAAGGGTGGTGGAAGGGGCGTCGGACTCGACGCACCTCTTTCGACGAGGATAACGCCACGAGTTAGACGCCCCCTCCACCGCACTTCGTGCGGTCCCCCTCCCCCGCTATCGCGGGGGCGGAAGAAGAATGCGCCGTCATCGCTTCGCTTCATTCGCAATGACGAAAAGAACGAAAGAAAAAGAAGGAAGCGGAACGCCGACAGACGCAGTGTTTCATGTTCCGCACCAGCGGGTGCGGGGCGCGCCACGAGAGTGCCGGCTCGCGCCGACCCTCCGCTGCGGGCGCGCTCGCCTGTCGGCGTTCCACCACGGTTCTGCCCTAGAGAGTATTCCATCCCTAGGTGCGGCTTCAGGCCATGCTTCCGGGGACTTGGCGGAGCGCCGATCCTGTAGTCATCCCCCTTCCGGGGGCAGAACCGACGCAGTTTGTGCGGGCGTTACCCGCCCCAACCTGTCCCTTTATCGTCCAGCGAGCACCTCGCGTCCCAGTCCGTAGTGCTGGGCGGCTGATGCCCGAAACCGCCCGAGAGCGGGGTGCAAGTCCGCCCGCGGGCACCGCACTCGCCCCAACCTTCAGGTTTGCCTCCCGAAGGCGTCCTTCGCGAGCGAGATTTGATTCGCAGCGGGAATGTACCCGAATTAGTGACTGCTGTCAATGGAAATGCGACGAGATATCCCGACCTGTTCCAGCTCGGATTTTTCAGGTTAGAAGAGCCCGAACGCATCACCTGCACCACGGATAGTCATGAAAAAGATCGGCTTCCTGTCATTTGGCCATTGGACCGCTTCGTCCCAGTCGCAGACGCGATCGGCTTCCGATGCTCTCTTGCAATCGATCGAGCTCGCCGTCGCGGCCGAAGAGCTCGGCGCGGATGGGGCTTACTTCCGTGTGCATCACTTCGCCCGTCAGCTCGGCTCGCCGTTTCCGCTGCTGGCGGCCGTCGGCGCCAAGACCAAGCGGATTGAGATCGGCACGGCGGTCATCGATATGCGGTACGAGAATCCGCTGTACATGGCGGAGGACGCGGGCTCAGCCGACATCATCGCCGGCGGACGCCTGCAGCTCGGCATCAGCCGCGGTTCGCCCGAGCAGGTGATCGACGGATGGCGCTACTTCGGTTACGCCCCGCCGGAGGGCAAGACCGATGCCGACATGGCCCGGCGCCACACCGAGGTTTTGCTCGACGTGCTGCGCGGCGAGGGTTTTGCGCAGCCGAGCCCGCATCCGATGTTTCCGAACCCTCCCGGTCTCTTGCGCCTCGAGCCGTATTCGGAGGGCCTGCGCGATCGAATCTGGTGGGGCGCCGGTTCGAACGCGACCTCGGAGTGGGCGGCCAAGCTCGGGATGAATCTGCAAAGCTCGACACTCAAGAATGACGAGGGCGGACGGCCGCTTCACGTCCAGCAGGCGGAACAGATTCGGATCTTCCGTGAGGCATGGCAGGCTGCGGGTCATGCGCGCGAGCCGCGGGTGTCGGTCAGCCGCAGCATCTTCGCGCTGGTCGACGACCGCGACCGCGCCTATTTCGGACGCGGCAACGAGAACGAGGACACGGTCGGCTTTCTCGGCGACAACACCCGCGCCATTTTCGGCCGCAGCTACGCCGCCGCGCCCGACATTCTCATCGAGCAACTGGCGAAAGACGAGGCCATCGCCGCGGCCGACACGCTGCTCTTGACCGTTCCTAATCAGCTCGGCGTCGATTACAACGCCCATGTCATCGAGACGATCCTCAAACATGTCGCCCCCGGCCTCGGCTGGCGTTGAGCAAGTATTTCTCCCCTGTAGTTTTGCGCGCAGCCCAAAGACGCAAATGCCCGGCGCAAAGGCCGGGCATCAGTTCAGATACGTTTCCCGGATGCGGTGCAGCACGCAGTGGTGCACCGCTGATCCGGGATCGTCGCAGATTCGGAGCGCGTCACGATCCCGGGTCTGCAGCGCATCATTTCATGCTGCGCTGCGCCCGGGAAACGAAACTTCGTTGAAGTCAATGCGCCGCGAGCGACGCTGCGGCTTCCGGGGCTTCCATATGGGCGATGTTTGACTTCACCGCCTTCTGCACCTTCTCGAAAGCACGCACTTCGATCTGGCGCACGCGCTCGCGCGACACGCCGAACTCTTCGGCGAGTTCTTCGAGCGTGATCGGCTCGTCGGCGAGCCGCCGCGCCTCGAAGATGCGACGTTCGCGGTCGTTGAGCACGGTGAGCGCCTCGCCGAGCGCCTTGATGGCGGTTCTCCGATTGCTCGCTCTCGGCGAGCCGGCTTTCCTGGCTGGCGCTGTCGTCGACCAGCCAATCCTGCCACTCGCCGGAATCGCCTTCCTCGCGGATCGGCGCATTGAGCGAGGCGTCGCCGCCGAGCCGGCGGTTCATGTCGATGACGTCCTGCTCGGTCACGCCCAGGCGCTTGGCGATCAGCTTGACCTGATCGGGCCGCATGTCGCCCTCGTCGAGGGCGGAGATGCGGCTTTTCGCCTTGCGCAGATTGAAGAACAGCTTCTTCTGGTTGGCGGTGGTGCCCATTTTCACGAGCGACCACGAGCGCAGGATGTATTCCTGGATCGCGGCCTTGATCCACCACATCGCGTAAGTCGCGAGCCGGAAGCCCTTGTCGGGCTCGAAGCGCTTGACCGCCTGCATCAGGCCGACATTGCCTTCGGAAATCACTTCCGAGATCGGCAGCCCGTAGCCGCGATAACCCATGGCGATCTTGGCCACGAGCCGCAAATGGCTGGTGACGAGCCGATGCGCTGCGTCGCGGTCGCCGTGCTCGCGCCAACGCTTCGCCAGCATGAATTCTTCCTGCGGTTCCAGCATCGGGAACCGGCGGATTTCTTCCAAATACCGGGTGAGACCGGTTTCGCCTGATAAGATCGGCAGTGCTGCAGTCTGGGCCATTTCAGCGCCCTCCGTTTTCATGCCCCCGCGGTGCGGCGGGCCATTGGTGCCATCGCTCTCCGAGCCGACGGCGCCGAGTTCCATTTACTTCGCACCCGCAACATACACGGTCGAATCGGTCGAGTCGAAGTGAACTCGGCGTCACATTGGCGCGACGCGGCTGTGAACCTCAATCCGATCCGACGCTAAACCGTTGATGTCGGTAAACTTTTAGTTGCTGCTTTGGCTCGGCTTGCGTTGAGGCATAGGCGTTATGTCCGGCTGGGTATCGGCCAGCGCATTACGCAAACGGGCCAGATCGGGCGGCAGTTCCGACCGGAACTGGAGAAATTCGCCGCTCGACGGGTGTTTCACCGAGAGGATATGGGCATGGAGGGCCTGCCTGCGCAAGGGATGTCAGCGCCGCCTGGGCTTTTTGCGGTAAAAGGGCCGCTTTGGTGCGGAATCCGCCGCCATAGACATTATCCCCCATGACCGGATGGCCGATCGAGGCCAAATGGACCCGAATCTGATGGGTGCGGCCGGTTTCGAGCCGGCACGCCAGCAAGCTCGCCACCGGCGCGTCGGGCCGCCCAGCCTTAGCACCCGTCCCCTTGGCACCCGTCTTTTTGGCGGATCGCCCGGTTCCGGTCTCGTCGGCGCGGTACTTTTCGAGCACCCGCCAATGGGTGACGGCTTCGCGGCCGCCGTCGCGGATCGCCATGCGCTCTCGGGATTTCGGGTGGCGGTCGATCGGCCGGTCGATGACGCCGTGCGGGCGTTCGGGCGCGCCCCAGACCAAAGCGAGATAGCTGCGCTCGAACGCGTCGTCGCTTTTGCCATGGTCGGCGAATTGCGCCGCCAGCGCCCGGTGCGCGCGGTCGTTCTTGGCGACCACCATCACGCCTGGTCGTATCCTTGTCGAGCCGGTGCACGATGCCGGGCCGGCGCTCGCCGCCGATGCCGGAAAGGCTCGCACCGCAATGCGCAATGAGCGCATTGACCAAGCGTGCCGGTCCAATGGCCGGCGGCTGGATGAACCACGAGATTGCGGGGTTTATCGATGACGATCATGTCGTCGTCTTCGTAAATGATGCGGAGCGGGATCGGCTCGGGCGCAGGCTTTGCCGGCACCGGCGCCGGCACGTCAACCAAGATGGCGGAGCCGGAATTGACGTTATGGCTCGGATCGCGGATCGTCTGGCCGTCGACCGTGACGGCGCCGGCTTCGATCAGCACTTTGAGCCGGGAGCGCGACAGTTCGGCGATGTGACGGGCAAGCACGCGGTCGAGCCGATCGCCGGCCTCGTCGGCGGCGACGAGGACCGAAGTCGGCGTGACCGATGTTGGCGTGGAAGTGGGGGACGTCATGAACAATTTATCCGGCAAGACATCGAGCAATACACGGAGCAATCTAACAGCGGTCGGCGATCCCGCCGAGTCCGAGGCGAGCGCGTCTCGTCGCGCGCGCCCGCACCATGATGATGATTTCAGGTCTTACGACGGTGCTCGCGATCGCGGCCGTGGTCACCGTCATCGGTTACCGGATGTATGGCGCCGCCGCCGGCTTCGCCAATCGAGGATGCCATCACGCTGCCGAAGGGCGCGCGGATCGTGTCGATGGCGGGTTCCGGAGGCCGGGTCGCGGTGATGATCGACAACAACGGCACCAGCGAAATGCGCGTCTTCGATCTCAAGACCATGAAGGAATCCGGCCATCTGCGCTTCGTCAACGAGCCGTGATGGCCGGGGCGGCGGTCAACACGCTTGCGCGCGCCGCTTTATTTCCAGCAGGTTATTTCGGAGCGCAGGCTCCCTTCGTCTAGCGGTCTAGGACGCGGCCCTCTCAAGGCTGAAACACCGGTTCGATTCCGGTAGGGAGCGCCAAAGTATGGCCCGCAAAAGAAAAGCCCCAGCGGGGGGCTGGGGCTTCTGATCGTCGAGACCAAAAATAATCTCGTGACCATTTATAGAACGATCGACGGGCAACTTCGTTCCTTGGCGCCAACATCATGCACTGCCGGAATTAGTGGTCACTTTTATACAGACTCGTCCTCACTCTAAATCGCATCATCAAAGGTTGGGTGCGCTCCGCATCGCCCTTAACCGGCATGCGATGGTCCTTCTTCCCAGCATCGAAACACCTCGCGGAGGCTTTATGCCAGGAACCGGCTTTCGGGAACAATTCACCTCCATCACCGATGCGTGGGCGCTCGCTCAGGGCATCGTCGACACCGTCCGCGAGCCCGTTCTTGTCCTCGACAAAGAGCTGCGCGTGGTCGCCGCGAGCCGCTCCTTCTATTCGGCATTCAAGGTCAGCCCCGAGGACACCCAAGGCAGGCTTCTTTACGCGTTGGGCGATGGACAATGGGACATTCCAAAGCTTCGCGTGCTGCTTGGAAAAAATTATTCCCGAGCAGGGCGTGATGGAGGGCTATGAAGTCGAGCATGAGTTCCCTGGCCTCGGACCACGCACGATGCTGCTTGAACGCCCGCCAGGTGTTCTACGAGGGCGGCGCCGGCACGACCATTCTGCTCGGCATGGAGGATGTCACCGAGCGGCGCGATCTTGGAGCGCGAAAAGGACGAGTTGTTGCGACAGAAAGACACGTTGCTGAGGAACTGCAGCACCGAATTGCCAATAGCCTGCAGATCATCGCCAGCATCATTCTGATGAAGGCGCGGGCGGTGCAGTCGGAAGAGACGCGTTTTCATCTGGAAGACGCGCACAAGCGCGTCTTGTCGATTGCCGCCGTGCAGAAGCAGCTGCACGCGTCGGGGGCAACCGGAGCCATCGAAATTGCGCCTTATCTGTCACAGTTGTGCGCGAGCCTTGCGCACTCGATGATTGGCGACAGCCCGGCCAATCTCGCTGAAAGTGGTTGGTGAGGGGGGGCAGGCTACGTCCCGCCAGGCTGAGAGTCTGGGCTTGATCGTGACCGAACTCGTCATGAATGCCCTCAAGCATGCGTTCCCCGACGATAAGGCCAAAGGCCAGATCATCGTCGCCTACGACATGATCGGAACGAATTGGAAGCTTTCGATCTCCGACAATGGGATTGGCAAGCCGGACGGCGGCTTCGCTCAAGGAAAGTCCGGACTTGGCACCGGTATCGTCAAGGCGCTGGCGCATCAGCTCGATGCTCAGGTCGAAACCTTGGCCGATCCCGCGGGCACGACCGTGTCGATCACTCACGCCACTTTTCCGACCAACGTCGTCCAAGCCGCTTGAATGGCGTTAACCGGCAGGATAGGGACGCGCTATACGGTGTTCGCAGATAAGTCGAATAAATATGGAACTGTTGTGATCAAAGTTCGTTGCCGCCTGTGATCGAAATCCCCCCCAACGCCCTCATTCTGATCGTCGAAGACGACGTATTCGAGCGAATGGGCGCATCCTGCATGTTCGTGGATGCAGGATACCGGGTGCTCGAAGCCGACAACGCCGACGAGGCCCTGCTCATCTTCGAAACAAACACGGACATCAGGCTGCTTTTCACCGACGTCAGCATGTCCGGATCTATGAGCGGGTCGGATTTGGCTCATCAGGTCGCCGAGCGATGGCCCATGGTCGGCATCATCGTGGCGTCGGGCCGGCCGCGACCTCAAAAGCTCCCGTTGAGCATGCTGTTTCACGCCAAGCCCTACGAGCCGGCGGCGGTGCTCCGGCAGGCGAAGGAAATGACGGCTTAACTCCGGTAAGCTGTTGATTGACTGGCAGCAGTGTTGAAAAGAGGCCGCCTCAACTGGCGGCTCCATTTCCCCGTCCGCCCCTCGCTAGTTCAGTGTCGCCGCGGCGCTTCGCAGCGGGCTCGGTCGCCAGCCGGCGCTGTCGACTTCATTGCATTCGCGGCAGTAGAAAACCAACAATTCGGGCGCGCTGCCGATCTGGGGCAGTCTGCGGATGAGCCGCATCGGCTGATCGCACAGACGGCACGCGCAGGACTGATCATCGTTGTGCATTGCCGGGTTCGTCGCATTTTTCATGGCCGGTTTAATAGTCGGCCACGTTGCAGCGGCTCAATTCGGACTAACCCCATGAGGGTCAATACGTAAGCGCCGACGCATCGACGATGTTGGCGCAATCATTTCGTAACCAGTCTGGCGCGACTGGCGCATTATGGCTTTAGATTGAAGCGGTCCCACATTTCGCTCGTCCCCGCGAAAGCGGGGACCCAGGCTGTGTTTGAGAAAGAACTGGATTCCCGCTTGCGCGGGAATGAGCGGAAGGTGCTGCGACGTAAAACTATGCGCACGCTACGCCTTGCCGGGCTTGAGCTTCAGCAGCGCGTCCGCATTGCCGTGCGCGAGCTTGGCCTTGTCGGCCGGCGCCAGCGCGACATTGTCGAGGAATTTGCGGCCCGCGGCGTCGGGCGCGAACGGATAGTCGACCGAGAACATGATGCGGTCGATGCCGAAGGTCTGCAGCGCGCAGATAAACGGCGGCTGATCGAAAATGCCGCTGGTGGTGATCCAGACCTGATCGAGGATGGTGTGGGAGATCGGCCGCTTCAGGTGCGCGATGTCGTGCTGCGAAGACTTTGTCGAAGCGCGCCATCATCATCGGCAGCATCTCGCCCATATGGCCGATGATGATTTTCAGCTTCGGATGGCGGTCGAAGCGTGCCGGCGATCACCATGCGCAGCAGATGCACCGCGGTCTCCGAATGCCAGCCCCAGCCGGCGGTCTCGAGCACGCGCGCCGCGCCTTCGGGCAGTTCGGAGAAATAGGCCGTGCGCACCGGCTCCGGCGGAATGTGCGGATGGATATAGATCGGCACGTCGAGCTCGACGGCGGCGGCAAGCAGGCCGTCATAGCTCGGATGATCGAGGAAGCGGCCTTCGGTGGTGCCGTTGACCATGGCGCCGACAAAGCCGAGCTCCTTCACCGCGCGCTTGAGCTCGACCGGACAGGCATCGGGGCTTTGCAGCGGCAGTGCGGCGAAGCCGGCGAAGCGGTCGGGATGGCGCGCGATTTCCTTCGCCAGATGATCGTTGACCTCGCGCGCGGCGCGATGCCGTCGGGGCCGGGCATGAGATCGGGGCCGGGGCCGGCGTTCGAGAGCACCTGCACGGTGATGCCGGCGTCGTCCATCGACTTCAGCCGCTTCTCGGCGAATTCCGGCAACAGCTCCATCGGATTGGGCGCGCCCGGAGTGAGATTTCGCGGCCGGAAGCCGCGGCGGTGCATCACGTCCTTGGGAATGCGGCTCGCTACCGCCGGTACCGAAAAATGTTCTTCGAGCGCAACGATCCGCATGGGCGAATTCCTCCGTTTCACCGCAACAATGAAGTGCCGGGTTGTTGCATTGAGGCCGCCGTCGGGCAAGTCCCGGAAGCAGTCCCAGTAGCAAGTCCGGGGCCTGGCCGCCCGGTCGCC
Source organism: uncultured Alphaproteobacteria bacterium (assembly GCA_963695615.1). Lineage (GTDB taxonomy): Bacteria > Pseudomonadota > Alphaproteobacteria > Rhizobiales > Xanthobacteraceae > BOG-931. The sequence continues at coordinate 20,096 of CAVOHH010000005.1, forward strand.
GGTGTAATAAATATGTTATGATGGACGATGGCTCGAATGGCTCGGACTTTTCTCATCAATCTTGGCGGCGATAGGCGAAGCGCCGCCCGGCGCAGTTGTGACGCGCAATGATCCGAGCCGCTATCGTCGGTTTGGGCCGCTGGGGACGCGCGCTGGTCAATGCCGTGACCGGCAAAGCCGGCGAGCGATCTTCGTTTCGTCCTCGGCACGACGCGCACGCGCGCGCAGCGCCGAGGACTTTTGCCGCGACAAAGCAGATCAAGCTGGTCGACAGCTATGACGACATCCTGCGCGATCCCGACATCGACGCCGTGGTGCTGGCCACGCCGCACAGCCAGCACCAGGCGCAGGCGCTCGCCGCCATCGCCGCGAAGAAACACGTCTTCGTCGAGAAGCCGCTGACGCTCGATCTGGCGAGCGCGCGCGCCGTCGCCGACGCCGCGCACAAATCCGGCTTGATCCTGGCGGTCGGCTTCACCCGGCGCTTTCATCCGAGCGTCGGCGAATTGCGCGCGCGTGTCGCGCGACGGCCGGCTCGGCAATGTCATCGCGCTGGTGGCGCAGCACACGACCTCGACGGCGCAATTCGTCGCGCCGGACAATTGGCGCGCGGCGCCCGAGGAGGCGCCGGGCGGCGCGTTCACCGCCGTCGGCGTGCATGCGCTCGATCACATGATCGAATTTGCCGGCCGCGTGCGCGACGTGCGCTGCGTCACGGCGCGCAACTATCCGGGACCGTCGGACGACACGACGACGATCATGCTGCGGTTCGCGAGCGGACGCGACCGGGCTCATTTTTTGTTCGGTCGCGACCGCGACGAATTTCGCCTTCGCCGCCTACGGCACCAAGGGTCTTGCCGAAATCACGCGGCGCCGATCTGTCGCGATTTCGCTTCACGCCGGCCTCGACCGCGGCGCCGACCGGATTGGTCACCGCGCCGCCCGATGAGATTTTGGAATTTTCCGGCTTCGACATGTTGCATGCGCAGATGACGGCATTCGCGCGCACCATCCGCGATGGAAATTCCTATCCGGTGCCGATCGCCGATGTGCTGCATGGTATGGCGGTATTCGAGGCGATCGTCGAATCGGCAAAGCGCGGCGGCGATGCGATTGCGGTTACCGAATAATTTCCGGACGTCAGTGTCTTTTGATTTCATTATGCGCTCACACGCATGCTCTCACGTCTGTCACAATCCAGCCGACACCGTCTTGCGAAGATTATGCGTTGCGGTTAAAAAGATCGCTTCGAGTTTTCGGCCCGAATGACTTGGCCTTGCAGCGAACTGATAAGCGCGCCTGACTGACGATCTTTCACCAAAATCTCGAGCGAACCGAGCCGAGCACAATCGCGCGGCTCACACTGTCATGGCTATGAACTAAGGCCATGAACTAACATCTCTATGAGGAGAGACCCGTGGATAACGGTACCGTGAAGTGGTTCAACGCGCAGAAGGGTTACGGATTCATTCAACCCGAAGGCGGTGGTAAGGACGTGTTCGTCCATGTCAGCGCCGTCGAACGCGCCGGCCTCCGCGAGTTGCGGGAAGGTCAACGCGTTTCCTTCGAAGTCGTGGTGGACCGCAAGACCGGCAAGTCGGCTGCTGAAAATCTGAAGACCATGTAAGTGCGTCGCGGTACTTTAGTACCGCGACTTGATGATCGATCGCGCAAATGACCCGGATTGCGTATTTGCAATCCGGGATAAGGCTCCTGCTAGCTCTGAATTTTCGAAATCTGGCTTGAGCCGGTTTTTTAAAAGCTCGCCACAATCAAAACGACATTGAGAACGAGCACCACGGCGGTAGCGAACACCGCGGCGGCGCGCGTCAGCTTGCTGTTGGCGAAAGCGCCCATGACGTCGGCCTTGCTGGTGAAAATGATCAGCGAAATCATCGGCAGCGGTAACGCGATACTGAGCACCACCTGACTGATGACGAGCGCATGCGTCGCGTCGACGCCGAGCGCGACGACGACGAAGGCCGGCAGCATGGTGACGAGCCGGCGCAGCCAGATCGGAATGCGGAATCCGACAAAGCCTTGCATGATCATCTGCCCGGCCATGGTTCCGACCGTCGAGGCCGAGATGCCCGACGCGATCAGCGACACCAGGAAAATTCCCGCGGCCGCGCCGCCGAGCAGCGGCGTGAGCGTGTGATAGGCGGTCTCGATCTCGGCAACTTCGGGATGGCCGGCATGAAACGCGCCCGACGCCATCATCACCATCGCCATGTTGACGATGCCGGCGACGGTGAGCGCGATGACGACTTCCCGGTTGGAGAACCGCAGCACCATCCGCCGGTCGTCGTCGTGGCGGATCGGCACGCGCGCCTGCATCAGGCCGGAATGCAGATAGATCGCGTGCGGCATGACCGTAGCACCGATGATACCGACGGCCAGCAGCAGCGCCTCCGCGTCGGCGAGCTGCGGCGTGACGGTGTGGTACGCCGCGGCGGCCCAGTCGACCGGCGCGATGAACATTTCGGCGAGATAGCAAAGGCAGATCACGCCGACGATCGCACCGATGATCAGTTCGAGCGGCCGGAAGCCGTAGGCGTCGAACATCAACAGGCCGTAGGTCGCGATCGCGGTCACGATCATGCCGCCGAACAGCGGCATGTGCAGCAGCAAAGACAAGCCGATGGCGCCGCCGAGGAACTCGGCGAGATCCGTCGCCATGGCGGCGATTTCACTGAGCCGATCCACATCGCCCAGACGACCGGCTGCGGGAAGTAATCGCGGCAGTGCTCGGCAAGGTTCTTGCCGGTGACGATACCGAGCTTGGCCGAGAGCGCCTGGAACAGCATGGCGATGACATTGGCGAGCAGCACCACCCACAACAGCCCGTAGCCGTATTTCGCGCCGGCCTGGATGTTGGTGGCGAAATTGCCGGGGTCCATATAGGCGATCGAGGCGACGACGGCGGGACCGGCGAAAGCCAGCAGGGCGCCGGGCCCGCGGCGCTCGCCGGCCAGCACCCGGTGCGCGGCGGCGACAGTGCGCTCGGTCATCGACAGCGGCGGCAAAATCGGCTGGCTCGCTATCGCCTGGCTCGTTCTTGGCTCGCCAATCGCCCGGCTGTTCGCGTCAAACGGTTTCATGCCGCAGCGGCCTCATATCCAGCGGTCCGACGTTCGGTCTCTTGCAGCAGTCACACCAAAATGTAGCATCGGTTACAGTATAGGTATTGCGGCTTCATGGCGTCAACGGCTGCATTATGTAGCTTAGGCTACATTTTGACACGATGAGAAAAATGTGTTCTCGGTGCGGCGTGACGCAGCAGATCCCATCCTTATCAGGTCGTTATGGGCAAGCTTCCCGCGGAAGGAACCCAGGCCCGCCGCTTCGGCAAGACGCGGTCGGCGCAATCGACGGCGTTGCTCGAGGATTATGTCGAACTGATCGCGGATCTGCTTGGAGAGCGAAGGCGAGGCGCGGCCGACCGACATCGCCCGCCGTCTCGGCGTCTCGCACGCCACCGCGATCAAGACCATCGCCCGCGTCAAACGCGCGGGGCTCGCGACAGCGCGGCCTTATCGCGGCGTGTTCCTCACCGAGAAGGGCCATGCGCTCGCCAACCGCGTGCGTGTGCGCCATCGCCTTGTCGTCGATCTGTTGCGCGCGCTCGGCGTGCCAAGCGAAGCCGCGGAGGCCGATGCCGAAGGCATCGAGCACTATGTCTCGGAAACGACGTTGAAGGCTTTTGCGCAGTTCCTGAAATCGCACGGGTAAACGGGCCCCCGTCCACTTGCCAGGTTTCGGGCAAGCGCCATACAGTCACACCGTATTGGGCGTTGGGGCACCGTGAGTTCAGTCACACCGGATCACCGCAGGCGCGCTGCTTGCTGGGTGTGGATTCTCGTTGGGATCTGCACGGCATTCTCAAGCGCTCCGTCCTGGGCTGTCGAGGGCGCGACGGCGGCAGGCCCGATCGGCGGCAGCGATATCCGTTCGGCTATTCTTCCGCCGCCCGGCCTTTATGGCGGCGTGGTCGGTCTCTACAACAGCGTCACGCAATTCCATGACGGCACCGGTCATCCGGCGCCCGGCCTCGATGCCTTCGGTCTGACCAACGATGTTGGCGGCGCGTTTTTCCTTTACGTGCCGGATTTCAAGCTGTTCGACGGCAGAATTGGTCTGGCCGGCTTCGCTGCGGCCGGACAGAATTGCGGCCAACTGGTTTCCGCCGTGCCGCGGCGCTGCGCCGCCGGCGTTGGCGATCCCTATTTCGAGCTTGCCTGGTCGCGCTCCTTCGGACAGTTGCGGCCGCCGACCACGGCCGGCGCTTTCCCCATCATCGAGGGCCTGGTGCTCGATTTCGGCATCGGCGCGGTCATTCCGGTCGGAAATTACAATCAGCAGACCCAAGCGATGAATGGCGTGTCGCCGGGCAACAATACTTTCGATCTCGCGCCCAGCATGGCCGTGACTTATACGACGCCGCCGCTCTTTGCCGACGGCACCGAGTTCAGCGCCAAATTCTACTGGGACAACTACGCCACCAATTCGCTCACGCAGTATCATGCGAGCCAGTTGCTCGACGTCGATTTCGCCCTCACCGAGCATATCGGGCGCTTTCAGCTCGGCCCGGCCGGCTTCTACGTGTTCCAGACCGGCCAAGACCGCCAGTTCGGCGCCGTCGTTCCGCCGGACGGCCGGCGGCTCGAATACATGGCGGTCGGCGGCGTCATCAACTACGACATGGCGGAATACAATTCGGCCATCCGCTTCAAGGCGAACACGACGGTGTTTTCGCAAAATGGCGTCGTGGCGAAGTTGTTCGTCATCAGCTTTGCCAAGAAGCTGTTTTAGCAACCCGTAGCCCGCATGAGCGAAGCGACATGCGGGACGCAGTTTCTCAAATCGCACGGCTGACATTTTTGCCTCCAATGACTGGTTGTTCGCGCCGTCATTGCGAGGAGCGCAGCGACGAAGCAATCGCAATGACGAAGCCTTCTCGCGGCGCATCCGCGCCCGGGTTTTTGCAAAACACCGCTACGTTGAAAGTGCGAAGAAGAGGGGCGCGACGGAAAAAGAAGGGGTGGTGCCTGCTTTTGCTGTGCGCGACATCTCGTTCGCATGCCCGTCATTGCGAGGGGGCGAATCCGTACGATTTCTGCCTGCAATCGATATCGAGTTGTTGCTGATCAGGGCGCTAATCCGTGCCATCGGACGCCCGGAGCGCTTCCTCGATATCGTTGAAAGCTTCATCGCTTTCGAGGAGGAGAAAAAAGGGCTCGTCAAGAAACTCGCAAAGAAACCACCAGTATCTCGGCGTCAATCGCACCATTGCAGCGGTGACCAAGCTGAAGCAAAACCAGGGGCGGCTTGGCGTCTTCTGGCATACGCAAGGTTCCGGAAAGAGCCTCTCGATTCTGTTCTTTGCGCGCAAGGTGTTGCGGAAGCTGCCGGGCAATTAGGACATTCCTGCATCGTCACGGACCGGACTGAACTTGACGTACAAATCGCGGACACTTTTTCGGCATGCGGGGCGTTGGGCAAGGAACGCGAGCAGGTTCAGGCGCAGACCCGGGACCACCTCAAAGAGCTACTACGAGGAGACGAGCGGTTCATCTTCACTCTGATCCAGAAGTTTGGCACCGAACGGGGCGAGGTCTATCCAGTTCTCTCCGAACGATCTGATATCATCGTCATCACGGACGAAGCGCATCGCAGTCAATACGACATTCTCGCCGCGAACATGCGACAGGCGCTGCCGAATGCGGCCTTTCTAGGCTTCACCGGTACGCCGCTGATCGCGGGCGAGGAGGAACGGACTCGGGAAGTGTTCGGTGACTATGTGTCGGTTTACGACTTCGCCCAATCGATCGTGGATGGCGCGACTGTGCCGCTTTACCGGGATCGCCATCAAGGCTCCGGTGCCGACAGGCAATGACCTCAAGAAGCTCTTTGATCTTTCGTCCATCGATTTCGACAAGCTCGCAGACCTTTTCCATCAAGGCTCCAAAAAGACCGCCACGGAAGTCCTGCGAGGCAAAGCCGAACGGAAGGCCCGCGACTTAGCTTCAAGGAACCCGACGCGAGCGGGGCTATTAGAGCGGCTGCAAGCGCTCATTGATAGCTACAACACTGGGAGCTTCGATATCGAGAAACTGTTCGAGCAGTTGATTCGCTTTGTCGGAGATATGGACCAGGAAGAGCGTCGCCATGTCCGTGAGAACCTCACCGAAGATGAACTAACCATATTCGATATTCTGACCAAGCCGGACCCCAAGCTCACCAAGGCGCAAGAGGTGCAAGTCAAAAAAATCGCTCGTGAGCTGCTCTCCAAGCTCAAGCGTGACAAACTTATCCTCGATTGGCGCACCAAGGAGCAAGCCAAAGCAGCCGTACGCGAAACAATCCGCGAAGAACTGGATGGCCTACCGGAAGTCTATGAGCGGCGTCTGTGGGAAGAGAAGGTGGAGCGAACGTACCAGTTTGTGTTTGAGCATTATGGGGCCACAAGCGAAGCCATGCAGTGTTGATCACGCGTCCGATGCGTCGCACGCTCACCACCCCACCCCGCGCACCTTCGGTGCGCGACCCTCCCCCTGCAGGGGAGGGTAAGTGCTCACGAGTTTGTGGCGTTCACGAACCAAGCCCTAGGCCGCCGAAGCCTTGGCGCGGACTTCGAGCCGCACGCCGGTCTTCTTCTGCAGCACGCCGATGACGCCGAACAGATTGGCGGCCGTCGGATTGCCGTTCGGCCCGAACATGCGCATCAGGCTCTTGGGTGAAATGCGGATGGTCTTGGCTGGCGCTGCATAGCCGATCGTCGCATTGATGTAGGCGTGCAACGCCGCTTTGGCTGTTTCCAAATCGCTCTCCAGCAGCGCGGCGATGGCCTCGCTGAAAAGCGCGGCGCGAAAAGCCGGGTCGCGGCTCGCGCGCTCGCGCACCATCTCGTTGAAGCTGACGGTAAGCGGCATTGCGTTAAGCCTCGACATATTCCGCGATGCTTGTCGGTTCAGGAACGACCGTGCCGTCGGCTTTGAGCCCGTCGATGTGAAATCGGATGGCCTCGCGGATCTCCGATTCTACCTCGGAGACCGTCGCCGCCGTCGCGACGCAGCCGGGCAGGTCGGGGACGTAGGCGGAATAATTGCCACTGGCCTTTTCGATCACTACTGCGTAACGCATCACTTCTGCTCCTTCAGCCGGGCCTGCTTGAGCACACTGTTGAGTGTGGTGGATTCAGCGATCCTTGCGCCACATCGTCGGACGGCTTTCCGGCAATTGTAACACGGCCGGGCTTTGTCGGATGCTTGTATTGGCGATGCGAGCCTCGCGTGGCAACCAGGAACCAGCCATCTTGCTCGATGAGACGGATGACATCGCGCACTTTCATGCGCCCAACATCCCCTTGTTCGCACCGACCGGCAAGCCGCTTGGCGAACGGGCTGCTAAGGCCCGGCTCCGGGGCGGCCAACCGCCCCACCCCGCGCACCTTCGGTGCGCGACCCCTCCCCGGCAGGGGGAGGGTGCTTTTGCGGGGGATGATGTTTGTTGTCCGTCATCCTGAGGTGGCCGCGAAGCGGCCCTCGAAGGAGACGGCCCCGGCGCCTCGGCCGTCGCCCTTCGAGGCTCGCTACGCTCGCACCTCAGGGTGACGGATTATGTTACGCCGCGTGCGCGGCGAGCACGTCGGCGATGCCGTCGACGACTTCCTCGACCATCGCCTTGTCGTCGCCTTCGCCCATGATGCGGATCACCGGCTCGGTGCCCGACGGGCCGGATGACCAGGCGGCCGTGGCCGTTGAGGCGGCTTTCGCCGTCGGCGATCGCGGAGCGCACCTGCACGTGTTCGAGCGGCTTGCCGCTGCGGTAGCGCACATTGCGCAGCACCTGCGGCAGCGGCTCGAAGCGGTGGCAGACTTCCGACACCGGCTTGTTCTTCTTTTTCACCACCGCGAGCAGTTGCAGCGCGGCGATGAAGCCGTCGCCGGTGGTGGTGTAGTTGGACAGGATGATGTGGCCGGACTGTTCGCCGCCGACATTGTAGCCGTGCTCGCGCATATGTTCGAGCACATAGCGGTCGCCGACCGGCGTGCGCACCAGCGAGAGCTTGAGCGATTGCAGATGGCGCTCGAGGCCGAGATTGGTCATCACCGTGCCGACGATGCCCGGCTTGGTGAGGAGCCGATCCTCCGCCCAGCTTTCCGCGATCACGGCGAGAAGCTGGTCGCCGTCGATCAGATGGCCGTGCTCGTCGGCGATCACGACGCGGTCGGCGTCGCCGTCGAGCGCGATGCCGATATCGGCGCGCATTTCGCGCACCTTGCGGCACAGCGTGTCGGGCGCGGTCGAGCCGCATTCGCGGTTGATGTTGAAGCCGTCCGGTTCGACGCCGATCGAGACGACGTCGGCGCCGAGCTCCCACAGCGCTTCCGGCGCCACGCGATAGGCGGCGCCGTTGGCGCAATCGATCACGACGCGCAGGCCGTCGAGCGAGAGATTGCGCGGCATCGTGCGCTTGGCGAATTCGATATAGCGGTCGTGGACGCCGTCGATGCGCTTGGCGCGGCCGAGCTCGGCGCTCTTCGGCCAATTGCTTGATCTTGTCGGCGTCGATCAGCGTCTCGATCTTCTGCTCGACCTCGTCGGACAGCTTGTAGCCGTCCGGGCCGAACAGTTTGATGCCGTTGTCGTCGTAGGGGTTGTGCGAGGCCGAAATCATCACGCCGAGGTCGGCGCGCATCGAGCGCGTCAGCATGGCGACCGCGGGCGTCGGCATCGGGCCGAGCAGGAGCACGTCCATGCCCACCGAGGTGAAGCCGGCGACCAGCGCCGTCTCGATCATGTAGCCGGAGAGCCGGGTATCCTTGCCGATCACGACGCGATGGCGATGCTCGCCGCGGCGGAAAACCAGACCGGTCGCCTGGCCGACGCGCAACGCCAATTCCGGCGTGATCACGCCATTGGCGAGGCCGCGAATGCCGTCCGTGCCAAAATACTTGCGAACCATTGTCTGGGCCCCACGCCTACCACTCCGGTCGGCGATATTAGCCCGTTATAGGTCTCAACCGCTTCAAAAAATATTGGGTAATCTTACTCATTCGGCGTAACGCGCTGTTCAGCATAAGGGCCATTGAAATCAATGGCGCTAGGCGCATATCGATCGCGCGCGGTCTGGCAAACCCGCCGGCGTTTTCACCGGCTCGGACTTGTCGTACACGCTGGACGGCGGCTGGGTGACGGAAACCGGGTCGGAGCCGGGAAAACTTTCCTCCAGCCCCAATTCCAGCGCCTCATCGAGCGCGGCCTGGCGCTTGGCTTCCCTGGCTTGCTTCTGCTTCTTTTTCGCGGCGCTTCGCCTCCATTCGCTTCGGTCGCGTCCTGTGCCCGCGTTCGAACCCGGCATAAGCCACTTGTGGGCCGCTGTTTATTCCACTGATCCATTATGTGCTTCCTGAATTGCCTTCAATCGAGCCGGCGAAGCCGGCGGGAAATCCCGCCGCCCGCGCACGTCAAAACCTATGACATAACGCCGGAATGTCGCCGCCGTTCCTGCGCCGGGTTGGCGGAACCCGGCGTCCGGTGTGCTAAAATCTACGTCGAGAGCCGGGACACTCATCATGCAACAGATGACCTGTATCGAGGACCTGCGGCAGACCGCCCACCGCAAGGTGCCGCGCGCCTTCATCGACTATGCCGAAGCGGGCTCCTATGCCGAACAGACGCTGCGCGCCAACCGCGCCGATCTCGAGCGCATCAAGCTGCGCCAGCGCATTCTGTTCGATGTCAGCAATCGCAGCACCAAGACGACGATCCTCGGCGAGCCTGCCGCGCTGCCGCTGGCGCTGGCGCCGATCGGGCTTTGCGGCATGCAGCACGGCGACGGCGAGATCTTGGCGTGCCGCGCCGCGCAGGCGGCGGGCATTCCGTTCACGCTGTCGACGATGTCGATCTGCTCGATCGAGGATGTCGCGGCGGCCGTCGACAAGCCGTTCTGGTTTCAGCTCTATGTCATGAAGGACCGCGGCTTCATCCGCGCGCTGATCGAGCGCGCGGCCGCGGCCAAATGCAGCGCGCTCGTGCTGACCGTCGATCTCCAGGTCATCGGCCAGCGCCACAACGACATCAAGAACGGCATGACCGTGCCGCCGGAGCTTCGCTTGAAGAACGTGATCGACATCGCCACCAAGCCGGCCTGGGCGCTCGAGCGTCTTGCGCGGCAAGCGCAAGACCTTCGGCAATATCGCCGGACACTATCCCGGCATGGAAAGCGTCACCGTGCTGTCGAAATGGATTTCCGAACAGTTCGACGCGACGCTGAACTGGAAAGACGTCGAGTGGATCAGGAGCCTCTGGCCGGGCAAGCTCATCCTCAAGGGCATTCTCGATGTCGAGGATGCGCGCATCGCCGCCAAGACCGGCGCCGCGGCGATCGTCGTGTCCAATCACGGCGGCCGTCAGCTCGACGGCGCGCCGTCGTCGATCGCCGTGCTGCCGCCGATCGTCGAGGCGGTCGGCTCCGAGCTCGAAGTCATGTTCGACGGCGGCATTCGCTCCGGCCAGGATATTGCGCGCGCGCTCGCGCTCGGCGCGCGCTCCTGCATGAGCGGCCGCGCCTATATTTACGGGCTCGGCGCCGGCGGGCAGGCGGGCGTCGCCCGCGCCATCGAGATCATGCGCAACGAGCTCGATGTCACCATGGCGCTGATGGGCGTCACCAGCGTCGACGACATCGATCGCCGCGTAATCGCCGCGATGTAGGTGGAAAAATACCTCTTTCGGGGCCAAGGAGTGGCAGGCGCGATCCGACGTGGTTTCCGCGCCGTCAACCTTATGAAAAGGTATCGCGTGATAGTAAACTTTTCACGTTCGACGGCGCCGCAGATGGCGCCGCGAAGGGTGGAAGGAGTAGCGTTATGCGTAAGCTTTTGGTGGCGACAGCGATTTTCGCCGGCTGCGATGGCGGCTTCGAGCGCGCGCGCCGACATGGTGGGCGCGGTGGCCGGCGCCGGCACCGGTCTCCTCGTCGCCGGTCCTCCCGGCGCGGTGGTCGGCGGCGTGGTCGGCGCGGTCTGGGGCAAGCCGTTCTGGGGCCCCTCGATCAGCAAGGGCCATTGCTGGACCGACAACTATTTCCATCGCCATTGCAAGAGGCATTGGGACTAAGCGATTCATGCCCCGCGACGGCGGCGGCAGTGACGGCTCGGCGAATTGCCGGCCGTGCGTGTCATGCGCCTGGATCGCCTGACGATTACGGCACGACGCCGTTGCGGCCGACATTGATGCGCGCCGTTTGCAGCGTGCCGTCGGCTGCTTTGTCGGCGCGCGACGATGGCGATATGCGCGCCGGGCTTCAGCTCGCTCTTGTCGCCGGCAACATAGGCGCGGATCGTCGGCGTCCGGGCCGATGATGATCTTCTTGTCGCCGTCCTTGTATTTGACGGTGAGCATCTGACCGTCGACGCCGGCGACGGTGGTGTCCACCGTGCCGTTGGTCATGGTCGAGCCGGGACGATCCCAGGGGCGGAAGCCTTCGCCGGTGCCGCGCATGCGATTCGGCGAAGATCATCACCTGGATGGCCTTCTGCGTGCCGTCCGGCTGCGGCATGGCGCCGACGCCGATGAAGTCGCCGGTCTTGATGTCGGCGAGTTTCGCCGGCTCCGACGCCGAAGACCTGGACATTGTCGGCGAGTTTCACCGTGACGTCCGGGCCGTCGGCTTGCTTGACGCGATCGAGTCGATCCGTTCGACGCTTTCGAGGTCGTGCCGCGCACGCGCTGCGGCTGCTGCGCCAGCGCCGGCACCGCAACAAACGCGGCAACGACGGCGATGCCGGCAACAGAGTGGTCTTTGGTTGTCATGTCATCGCTCCAGGTTGTCTTCACTGCAGATTAGACCGCCTCACGCGGAGCGGGTTTATCTGAACTCAGTACATCGGCGGGTTGACGCCGTCGCGGCCGACGGTGATGCTCGGCGCGTTGAGCGTGCCGTCCGGCTGTTTCGTGCGGCGACGACGAAGACTTTCGTCGCCGGGCTTGAGTCGGCCGCGGTCGCCGGGAGCGAAAGCGACGATGGCGGTGTCCGGCGGCACGATGAATGTCTTTTCGCCGTCCTTGTACTTCAGGACGAGCTTCTGGCCGTCGCTGACGGCGACTTCGCTGTCGACCGTCGGCATTGGTCATCGTGCTGTTGGGCATCAGATCCCACGGGCGATGCCCTTCGCCGGTGCCGCGCATGGCCTCCGGGAAGATGTGAATTTCGACGGCCTTCTGGGTGCCGTCGGGCTGCGGCATGCCGGTGACGCCGACAAAGCCGCCCTGCTTGACGTCGGCGAGCGACGCCTTGACGACCGCGCGCACCGGCGCGTTGTCGGCGAGCTTGACCTTCACTGCCGCGCCGTCGCGCGATTTCACGGCCAGCGTCTGGCCGTCGACGCTGTCGATCGTGCCGCGCACGCGCACCGGCGCCGGCGCTTGCGCGAGCGCAGTCGAGGCGGCGAAAAGCAAGCGCAAGTCGCGCTGCCGGCGATCATTCTACGTGTCATCATTGTCGTCCTCCCGACGTTTCCATGCGCGTGAGTCGTCCCAGCATGGGTTAAAACCCCGAGCATGTCGCGACTTATTCCTGCGCTTCTCGCGGTTTAGGCGCCGCAGATCGGCTTCGAGCAGTGCCCGCAATTCCGCCGTGACTTCAGGCCTTTTGCCGAACCACAGCAAAAAGCCGCGCACCGCCTGATGCAGCAGCATGCCAAGCCCGTCGGCGGTGCGCAGGTTCCGCGCCGTCGCCGCCCGCAGGAGCGGCGTGACCAGCGGCACATAGACCAGGTCGGCGACAATGGCGTGACCGGGCAGGCGCCCAACGTCGATCGCGAGATCGGGCTGGCCATGCATGCCGAGCGTCGTGGTGTTGACGAGCAAGCCCCGCATCGCGTGAGCGCGGCATTGCGCTCGTCCCAAGGCAGCGTGCGAATGCCCGCGCCAAGCCGCTCGCGCAGCGCTTCGGCGCGCTCGCCGCGTCCGGTTGATGACGGCGATGCGGCGATGCCGCGCTCGAGCAGCCCATAGACCACCGCGCGCGCCGCGCCGCCGGCGCCGAGCACGACCGCTTTGCCAGGTCGCGGTCCCAGCCGGGCGCGCCGGCGTCGAGATTGTCCAAAAAGCCTTCGACGTCGGTATTGGTCGAGCGCAAGCCCGCCGTCGAGCCACAGCGTATTGGCGGCGCCGACGGCGCGCGCGCGATCGTCGGGCTGCGACCAGGCGAGCGCCGCTTCCTTGTGCGGCACCGTCACATTGGCGCCGACATAGCCGCGCGCGGCGAGCGATTGCACGAAGTCGCGGAAATCTGCTCGGCGGCACCGCCTCGCGGCGATATTCGCCGGGAATGCGGTAGCGTTTGAGCCAATAATTATGAATGAGCGGCGAACGCGAATGTCCGATCGGCCAGCCGATGACGCAGGCCGCGCGGGCGCTCGCGGTCACGCCTCGTCCACCACGGTGTTGCGCAGCACGCCGATCTCGGGGCACTCGACCTCGATCGTATCGCCCGGCTTGAGCCAGACCGGCGGATCGGACTTTCGGGTCTTCTTCACCGGCGTGCCGGTGCAGATGACGTCGCCGGCCTTGAGCGTCATGAAGCTCGTCGTATAGGCGATGATGTCGGCGAACGAGAAGATCATGCTCGCCGTGGTGTCGTCCTGCGTCACCTCGCCGTTCTTGCGCACGAGCAAGATGCAGCGGCTTCGTCAGATCGAAGTCGGTCTCGATCCACGGCCCGATGCCGCCCGAGGCATCGAAGTTCTTGCCCTGGGTGACGTTGAATTGGCCGTGCCGCGTCCAGTCGCGGATCGTGCCTTCGTTGCACAAGCGTGATGCCGGCGATCACTTCGAGCGCGCGCTCCTTCGGCACGTGCTTGCAGTCGCGGCCGATCACGATGGCGATCTCGCCTTCGTAGTCGAGCTGCTCGGAGATTTTCGGCCGCATCAGATTCTGCCCCGAGCCGACCAGCGAGTTCGGCGCGCGGTAGAACATGCTCGGATATTTCGGATTGTTGGTGACATTATAATCCTGGCCGCGATTGGCGTAATTGATGCCGATGCAGAGGATTTTTTCCGGCGCGACAAGCGGCGGCAACAGTTCGACTTCGGAAAGCGGCACGTCGGGACGCACGCCGTCGGACGCGGCTTTCGCCTCGTCGAGCGCCTGCGCGCGGAACACCTCGACGAGGCTGTGGAAGCGATGCAGCCGCGGCCGCAGATCGACGATGCCGTCGCCGCTCACCACACCGAAACTCGGCCGGCCGCGCAGCGCGTAGCTTGCAAGGCGCATGTCGTCAAATCCTCGGTCATCAGACTAAAGACGGCCGCCGAGCCGCCTTCCGCGATCCGGACGATGTGTTAGAAGTCGGCGCACCAACCGTCAACGGCTTCCCCTCTCCCCCGTGCGCGAGTCTGATGAAATCGCCTTTTCTCGACTGCAACGATCAGCTCGCGCCGGTCTGGGAGCGCGTCGTGCGCGCCGGCGATCCGCCGATCGACGTCAATCGCAAGCCCTATGCGCTGGCCGAACTGCCGCGGGTGCTCAAGGGCTACGACATCTGCATCGACGACCATTCCTATCTGCCGACCGATCTGGTCGATCAATGCGGCGCGCTCAAGCACATCGTGTTTCTCGGCACCGGCGCCGGCGAGCTACATGAATCTCGCCGAGCTCGCGGAGCGCGGCATCAAGGTCCACACCATCAGGAATTACGGCGATACCGCGGTCGCCGAACATACGATTGCGCTGATTGTTCGCCTCCTGCCGCGACATCGCCGCGCATGGATCGCGAGGTGCGCGCCGGAACCTGGGTGCCGCACGACGGCGTGCAGCTTCTCGGCAAGACGCTCGGCGTCATCGGGCTCGGCGGCATCGGCGGCGAGGTTTTGCGCATCGGCCGCGGCCTCGGCATGGAGGTGATCGCCTGGAACCGCTCGCCGCGGCCCGGCGCGCCGCTCGTTCGCGCTCGACGAATTGTTGGCGCGCTCCGACGTGATCTCGATGAATCTGACGCTCAGCGACGAGACCCGCGGCTTTCTCGGCGCCGGCGCAGTTCGCGCGCATGAAGCCCGGCGTCATCTTCGTCAATACCGCGCGCGCCGCCCTGGTCGACGAGGCAGCCCTCATCGAGGCGCTTGCGCAGCGGCCGCATCCGCCATGCCGGGCTCGACGTGTTTCATGCCGAGCCGCTCAAGCCCGACCATCCGCTGGCGCGCATGGAGAATGTCACGCTGACGGCGCATGCCGCCTTCCGCACGCTCGAAGCCTCGATGACGCTGCTGCGCCGCGCCATCGACATCGTGCGCGATATCGTCGGCGACAGGCGGCTCTGACGCAGTCGCAGCCGGCGTGGCTGCGGCACGTCGCTGGATGCTCGTTCGTCGCAATGACAAGTATCCGCGTTGTAGCCGGGCTTCACTATGGGCGAGAGCGCCATCTCGACATCGGCATCCGCGTCAACGGCGAGGACGTGCGCGAGCGCGTCGAGGCCCGCAAGACGCTGGTCGATTTCCTGCGCGACGATCTGGGCCTGACCGGCAGCCATATCGGCTGCGAGCAGGGCGTCTGCGGCGCCTGCACGGTGCTGGTCGACGACGAGGTGGTGCGCGGCTGTCTGGTGCTGGCGGTGCAATGCGACGGCGCCGAGGTCGAAACCATCGAAGGTATTTCGGATTCCGGCCTCATCGCCGACCTGCAGGAGGCATTCCAGCGGCGCAATGCGCTGCAATGCGGCTTCTGCACGCCCGGCATGCTGATCGGCGCGCAGGAGCTTTTGGCGCGCGGCGGCGTGCCGACTCGTGATATCATCCGCGAACATCTTTCCGGCAATTACTGCCGCTGTACCGGCTACCAGGCGATCGTCGATGCGATCGAATCCGTCGCCCTGATGCGGGCGGAAAAGGCAGGTTCTCCATGAACGAACATCAGAAACCCGAGACGCTAGACAGCGCAACGACGCTGTCGGAGCGCGCCGACGAGCTCGAAGAGCAGATGATGCACGAGCTCGGCGAGCGCATCGCCACCAAGTCGTCGCTGTTCTACCTGGCCGACGGCAAGGTGGAGATGCCGAGCGGGCCCGGCGCTCAAGGCCGCCAATCCGGACAAATATTTTCTGATGGGCGCCGATCCGCGGCTGCCGCAAATGCCGGACAAGCCGACGCTGATCGATTTCTTCAAGCAATCGTTTCGCCTCGCTCAATCATCTTGCTGCAAAGCGCGACCCATGCGCTCAAGGGCGGCCACAGCGAGAAGGTCGTTCTCGCCTGCCTGCTGCACGACATCGGCGTCGTCGGCTTCATCCGCTGCGACCACGGCTATTGGGGCGCGCAGATGATCGAGCCCTATGTCGACGAGGAGGTGAGCTGGGCGGTGCGCATGCACCAGGCGCTGCGCTTCTTTCCCGATCCGTCGGTCGGCTACGAATATCCGGAAATGTACATCAAATATTTCGGCGCCGATTATAAGCCCGAGCCCTATATCGTCGCCGAATACGAGCGCGCGCGAAACCACAAATGGTACATGACCTCGCGCCTGATCACCGTGAACGACATCTATTCGTTCGACCCGAACGCCAAGGTCGATCTCGACGATTTCGTCGACATCATCGGCCGCAATTTCAAGCAGCCGAAGGAAGGCCTCGGCTTCGACAATTCGCCGTCGGCGCATATGTGGCGCACGCTGATGTGGCCGACGCGGTTCTTCGTAAGCGCGCGCTTCCGCGGACGGCGGCAGTGAAGATGAAAATCGCCGATGACCAGCCGTCCGGCCTCACCGCGCTCGACCGGCCGAATTCCTATATCGGCCGCTCGGTGCCGCGGCCCAATCTGGCGCGGCTGACGCAAGGGCGCGGCCAATATGTCACCGACGTCGTGCTGCCGCGCATGGTGCATGTCGCCTTCGTGCGCTCGCCGCACGCGCATGCGCGGATCAAGACGATCGACACCGCCGACGCCAAGAAATCGCCCGGCGTGGTCGCCGTCGTCACCGGCGCCGAACTCGCCGAAAGTCATCACGCCCTGGGTCGGCGTGCTGACGCATCTCAAGGGCATCAAATCGGCGCCGCAATACGCCATCGCGGTCGATCGCGCCTGCTGGCAGGGCGAGGCGGTCTGCGCCGTGGTGGCGCGCACGCGCGCCGAGGCCGAGGACGCCTGCGCGCTGGTCGGCGTGGACTACGAAGTGCTCCCGAGCGTGACCGATCCGGAAACGGCGCTCGATGCCAAAACGCCGGTGATCCATCCCGAGCTCGGCGACAATCTCACCTTCGAGCGCGTGCTCAACGCCGGCGACGTCGACAAGGGCTTTGCCGACGCCGACGCCGTGGTCGAGACGACATTCATGTTCGGCCGCCATACCGGCGTCACCAACGAGCCGCGCGCCATCGTCGCCGACTGGAATCCCGGCGAGCAGCGCCTGACCGTGTATCAGGGCACGCAGGCGCCGCACATGACGCAGAATCTTTTCGCCAAGCATCTCGCGCTCGAAGAGCATCAGGTGCGCGTCCTCACCAAGGACGTCGGCGGCTCGTTCGGCATCAAGGTGCACATCTATGCCGACGAGATGGCGACGGTGGCGCTGTCGAAACTGCTCAAGCGGCCGGTCAAATTCGTCGCCGACCGCCTGGAAAGCTTCGTCACCGACATCCACGCCCGCGATCATCGCGTCAAAGCCAAGATCGGCGTCAAGCGCGACGGCACGATCACCGCGTTCGAGATCGACGATCTGACCGGCATCGGACCTTATTCGGTCTATCCGCGCACCAGCGGCATCGAGGCCAACCAGGTCGTCAATCTGGTCGGCGGCCCTTACACCTGCCCGAATTATCGCGCCCGCGCCCGCGTCGTCTTTCAGAACAAGAACGTCATGTGCCAGTACCGCGCCGTCGGTCATCCGATCGCGACCGCGGTGACGGAAGGCCTGGTCGAGCAGGCCGCGATCAAGATCGGCATGGATCCGGCCGAGATGCGGCGGCGCAATCTCTTCGCCGACGATGCCTATCCGGCGACGAGCGCCTCGGGCCTGAAATTCGAAGGCCTGTCGCATCACGCCTCGCTCGACAAGATTCTGCAAGATGATGGATTACACAAGCGCTGCGCGCCGAGCAGGCGCAGCTGCGCGAGCGCGGCGTCCATCGCGGCATCGGCTTTGCGTCCTTCATCGAGGTGACCAATCCCTCGGCGGCGTTCTACGGCGTCGGCGGCGCGCGCATCTCGTCGCAGGACGGCGCCACGCTGCAGCTCGACGCGACCGGCGCGGTGTTCTGCCATTCCGGCGTCACCGAGCAGGGGCAGGGCGCCGAGTCGATTCTGGCGCAATGCGTCGCCTCGTCGTTCGGCGTGCCGATCGAGCGCGTGCGCGTCATCACCGGCGACACCGACAACACGCCCTATGGCGGCGGCACCTGGGCGTCGCGCGCCGCCGGCATCGGCGGCGAAGCGGCCTGGCAGGCCGGCAAGGCGCTGCGCGACAACGTGCTCGCCGCCGCCGCCTCGATCCTGCAAGCCGATCCGAAGACGCTCGATATCCGCGGCGGCATCGTCGTCGATGCCGATACCGGCCGCGAGCGCATGGGCCTCGATGAAGTGGCGCGCGTCGTCTATTTCCGGCCCGACACGCTGCCGCCGGACTTCCAGGCCGAGTTCATGGTGACGCGCCATTACGTGCCGCGCGCCTGGCCGTTCGCCTTCACCAACGGCGTGCAGACCTCCTATCTCGAGGTCGATATCCGGACCGGCGAGGTGAAGCTGCTCAAGCACTGGTGCGTCGAGGATTGCGGCACCGTGATCAATCCGCAGCTGGTCGACGAGCAGATCCGCGGCGGCATCGTGCAGGGCATCGGCGGCGTGCTCGTACGAGCACTGCCTCTATGACGAGGACGGCCAGATGCTCAACGCCACGATGATGGATTATCTCGTGCCGATGGCGGGCGAGATGCCGGACATCGAGATCGGCCATGTGGTGACGCCGACCGCGGATTCCGAGCTCGGCGCCAAAGGCGCGGGCGAGGCCGGCACCGCCGGCGCGCCGGCCTGCATCATGAACGCGATCAACGATGCGCTGCGCCCGCTCGGCGCCGCGCCGATCACGCAGATGCCGATCACGCCGGAGCGCGTGCTCGCGGCGCTGCGGCAGGCGTAAGGCTCCTCGGCTCGCACCGCAGGATGACGGCGCGGACAGCGCCCGTACAATGCGCGTGGAGGAAACGCGGCAATGAATAGATTGGAAGAACGAACAGGTCCTGATCGTCGGCGGCGGCATCGGCGGGCTGACCGCGGCGCTGGCGCTGGCGCGCCAGGGCATTCCCGTCGCAGGTCATCGAGCAGGCGGCCGAGTTCAAGGAGATCGGCGCCGGCATCCAGCTCGGGCCCAACGTGTTCTGGATGCTCGAACGGCTCGGCTTGATCGAGCCGATCAGCGCGCTCGCGGTGTTTCCCAACAATCTGATCATGCTGGATTCGATCACCGGCGAGGAAGTCACGCGCATTTCGCTCGGCGACGCGTTCCGCAAGAAATTCCATCATCCCTACGCGCTCATTCATCGCGCCGATCTGCACAACGTGCTGCTCGACGCCTGCCGCAAATCCAATCTCATCCGTCTCGACGCGTCGCAGAAAGTCGTCGAGGTCGACGAGACCGAGCGACGGCGTCACGGTCAAGACCGCAAGCGGCAAGGACTATCGCGGCGCGGCTTTGATCGGCGCCGACGGCCTATGGTCGACCATCCGGCAGATCGTGGTCGGCGACGGCAAGCCGAAGCCCGCCGGCCACATCACCTATCGCGCGGTGCTGCCGACCGCCGAAGTGCCGGAAGAATATCGCTGGCAGGACATGGCGTTCTGGGCCGGCGAGAAGGTGCATCTGGTGCTCTATCCGCTGCGCACCGGCGAATTGTTCAATCTGGTCGCGGTGTTTCACTCCGACCGCTACGAGGAAGGCTGGGACAGTTTCGGCGATCCGGCCGAATTGCACGAGCGCTTCGCCGGAAACCTGCGCGCCGGTGCGCGCTGCTGCTCAACAAGATCGAAAGCTGGCGCATGTGGGTGCTGTGCGACCGGCCGCCGATCAAGGAATGGAGCCGCGGCCGCATCACGCTTCTTGGCGACGCCGCGCATCCGATGCTGCAATATCTGGCGCAGGGCGCCGGCATGTCGATCGAGGACGCGGTGTGCCTCGCCGACAAGGTCGTGGCGGCGAACGGCGACTATGCGTCGGCGTTCCGCGCCTATCAGCAGGCGCGCTATCTGCGCACCGGCCGCGTGCAGATCATGGCGCGCATCTACGGCGAGTTCTATCACGCCGGCGGCGTCGCCAAGGAGCTGCGCAACATGATGCTCGGCTCGCGCACGCCGGAAGACGCCATGGCCGGGATGGAATGGCTTTACGGCGAGCAGACGGAGCTGACGCGGGCGGCGGCGGCTTAGCCCTCCGCTCATTCCCGCGTAAGCGGGATCCATAGCGACAGTCGGTGCAGATACCGGACCGTGATGGGTCCCCGCTTTCGCGGGGACGACGCGGCGTGATCAGTGCCCGCGCCGGCTGCGCCTGCACCGCGTCGCGCGCCCGGTGGAAATCCGGCGTCGGCGGCGGGCCCCAGATGCTGGTCTTGCCGGCTTCCCAGGTCTTCGGCCGTTGCGGCGTGTCCTGGTGCCAGGGCCGCGGCTCGAAATAGCCGAGCTCCTCGTCGACCATCTTGTCGAGCTCGCAGAAGAATTCGATGACCTGATCGTCCGGATTGCGGTGATAGGTGGCGATGTTGTGGCCCGGCCCGTGCCGCAGCGGCCCCCAGATGATCGGAATCTGCTTTTGCCCGAACAGGTCGCAGGAATTCTGCAAATGGATGAAGTCTTTCAGCTCGAACGCCATGTGATGCATCTTGGCCGCGGTGCCGCGGATGAAATTCACGGTGTGATGATCGGAATTGCAGCGCATGAAGACGAAGAAGTCGGAGATCCAGTCGGAGACGCGAAAGCCCAGCACCTTGCTGTAGAACTCGGCGGTCTTCTTCGGATCGTCGACGACCCAGGCAATGTGGCCGAGCTTGAGCGGCCCGACGCCGTGATGCTGCAGATGCTTGCCGAGATAGCTCCAGTCCTTGAACAGCGCGATCGTGGTGCCCTTGTTGTCCTTGAAACGTCAGCACCTGCCCGATGCCGGGGATCGAATCGTTGCGCAATTCGCTTTTGATGCCGTCCTTCTCGAGTTCGCGGGCCAGCGCGCCGAAGTCGGAATTGGGCGCGACCTCGAACGACAGCATGGTGCCGCGTTCGGCGTCGGCCTTGTTGAGCTGGATGGCGAGCAGGCCGACCTGGGTGGCGAGAAAGGCGCGGTCCTTTTCGCGCTCGACGAGGACGAGACCCAGGACCTCGGTGTAGTAGTCGATCATGCGGTCGAGATCGGGGGTTTCGAAGGTGGCGTGTCCGATGCGTCGCAGCTTGACCATGATTGTGCTCTGGCTGGCGTTTCCTGATGCTGGGGAATCAACCACTAGGCTGGTGTGAACTCAAGGGCTGCTCAAGACTTGCTTAACACTTGGGCTATGCGCGAAAACATTGCTGGACTTGCCAATCGCGCGGGATCGGGGTTTGCTCCCCGGCCAAATAGTAAGGGAGCAGACGGTTATGGCGCGGGCTAAGTCCAAGTCGGGTGCAAAGTCGGGTTCTGGGGCAAAGACTGCCGGTTACAAGCTTGCCACCTATCGGTCGAGCGAGGGGCCGCGCGCCGGCCTGATCATCGGCGAAGACGTGTTCGACGCCGCAAAACTCACCGGCAAGCCGGCCTATTCGAGCGTCATCGGCATCCTCGAGGACTGGAAGACGGCCGAAGCGGCGCTCAAGAAGGCCGCCGCTGGCGCCGGCAAGAGCCGGGTCAAGCGCCAGCCGCTCAAAAAGACCAAATTGCTGGCCCCGGTCCGCTTTCCCTCGACGATCTATTGCGCCGGCGCCAATTACGCCGACCATGCCGCCGAAATGGCGGCGCGCGAAGGCCGCCCGGCGCCGCCCGATCCGCATACTTTGGGGCTGAAAGCCTGGCACTTCCTCAAGGCTTCGCACGCCGTCACCGACCCGGGCGCGCCGGTGAAGATTTCCGACTATGCCAAGCAGATGGACTGGGAAATCGAGCTGGTCGCCGTCATCGGCAAGGTGGCCAAGCACGTGCCGCTGTCGAAGGCGCTGTCCTATGTCGCCGGCTATACGATCGGCAACGACCTGTCCTCGCGCGATCGCGGCCGCCGGGCGAATGTGCCGAACTCCTCGCCGTTCAAGTGGGACTGGACCAAGCACAAGAGCTTCGACGGCTCCTGCCCGCTCGGGCCCTGGATCGTGCCGGCGTCCGATATCGGCGACCCGCAAAAGCTCGGCCTCAAACTGTGGGTCAACGGCGTGATCAAGCAGGATTCCAACTCCTCCGGCATGATTTTCACGCTCGCCGAGCAGATCGAAGAACTTTCCGCCGGCATGACGCTTTATCCCGGCGATCTCATCATGACCGGCACGCCTGCGGGCGTCGGCGCCGGCCGCGGCGAATTCCTCAAGGCCGGCGACGTGGTGAAGCTCTGGATCGAGAAGATCGGGGAGATCGAGAACCGGATGACCTAAAGAACCTCTCCCCGCCGCGCGGGGAGAGGTCGGATTGCGCAGCAATCCGGGTGAGGGGCCTCGCCGCGAGTCTGAGCCCAGCGGATAGGCCCCCTCATCCCGACCTTCTCCCCGCGCGCGGGGAGAAGGAGAAGCATAGCAGGGCGTAGAGTTATGCGCGTCGCGCGGGGCCGCGATTTGTGTTAGGAATTGAACAAATCGAAGATCGCCTGTGAAATAAGCGAAGTCGAGCGCGATCGGAAAAACGAAAACCAGGGTGAAATGCGAGGGCGGTAGATGGCCGAGAAATTCGTCGCAAAGACTTCCGAGTTCAAGGATGGCGAGCGCCGCATCGTCTTTGTCGGCGACAACGAGATCGGCGTGTTCCGGCATGAGGGCGAGTTCTACGCCTATAGCAATTTCTGCCTGCATCAGGGCGGCCCGGCCTGCGAAGGCCTGACCATCGCCAAGGTCGAGGAGCGCTTGCGCCCGGACAAGACCTCGATGGGCCTGTTCTTCTCCGAGGACGAGATGCACTTCGTCTGCCCCTGGCACGGCATGGAATACGACATGAAGACCGGCGAATGCGTGTCGGACCGCAAGATGAAGCTGAAGAAATACAAGATCGTGCAAAAAGGAGAGGACGTTTATGTCGTCGCCTAAGCGCGCGGCCAAAACAGTCTCGAAGAGTGTTGCTAAATCCGCGGCCAAACCCGTGGCCAAGACGGCAATCAGCCGCTCGTCGGCGGCGCGGCCGGGCAAGCCCGTCGTGGCCGTCGCCAACGGCGCGTCGGCGGATGCGAAACACGTCGCCGCCATGCTCGAGCGCATCCTCGTCGACGGCAATCTCGACGCCATCTCGGTCGAGGCCCTGCAGTCGCTGATCGCGTCGGCCTGCCGGCTTTATCGGGCGCGCCGCGAGGCCGGCGAGGAATTCGCGCCGGTGCCGAAGAATTCGATATCCGCAACCGACGTCATGGTGACGGCGAGCGGACTGCTCAAGGCCACCGATCTTGCCGTGTTCGAGCTCGGCATGTGGCAAAACTGGACGGGACGCTAACTTTTCTGGATCGCAACGCGCATGATCCCGAAAAGTAGTTACCGGTTTTCGGATAAGATCATGCGCAAAACATGCAGGCGCCGTAAGCGCCAGGAGGAAGACCATGGATCTCATCGCTGATCGCGGCCGCCGCGTCACCATCGACGAGCTCAACACCACGCGGCTCTTGGCGCATGCCCGCAAGCAGGCGCACCAGCGCAATTTCGACGACGTCATCATCGTCGATGTCGACGCCCATCACTACGAGGGCGAAAATTTGGACGCATTCATCCCCTATATGGAAAACGACGTGCTGCGCCAGCTCACGATGTCGACCCGCGCCAAGGGCGGCTCGCGCGGTGCGGTGATGGTGCAGGGCATCGGCTACCAGGACATGGGCGGCCGGGTCACGCGCTATCCGTTGCGGTCGTCGGAGAAAACCGAGAAGGGATCGCTGCGCGACGTCCAGCTCGGCTATCGCTGGATGGACGCGATGAGCGTCGATTATTCCTGCCTGTTTCCGACCGGCATGCTGAGCATCGGGCTCCATCCGCAGAAGGAAATGGAGGTCGACCTGTGCTGGGCCTATAATCGCTGGCTCACCGAAGAAGTAATGCCGCAGGCTAATGGCCGTTTCTTCTCCATGCTGTGCCTGCCGTTTTCCGATCCGGATGCGGCGCTCCGCCATGTCGAGACCTTCGGCGACCGCAAGAATGTCGGCGGCTTCATGGTGACCACGGTGCGCAACAACCTCGCGGTCTATGACAACGCCTACATGAAGCTCTACCGGGCGATGGAAGAGCGCGGCCTGGTGCTGTCGTTCCATTCCGGCCCGAACTGGGGCGGCGAGCCGATCTATAGGAGCTGCAACCGCTTCCTCTCGGCGCATGCGCTCGGCTTCACCTGGTACAATGTGCTGCATTGCACGAACTGGGTGATCAACGGCATGGGCGAGCGCTTCCCCAAGCTGCCGGTGATCTGGATCGAATCCGGCCTCGCCTGGGTGCCGTTCTTGATGCAGCGGCTCGACCACGAATACATGCTGCGGCCGTCGGAAGCGCCGCTCTTGAAGAAGAAGCCGTCCGACTATATGCGCGACATGTTCTATTCATCGCAGCCGATGGAGATCCAGGATTACGGCGCCATGGAGTGCACGTTCCGCATGATGAATGCCGAGACGCAGCTGCTTTATTCGTCCGATTATCCGCACTGGGACTTCGATCTGCCGGCAACGATCTGGGATCTGCCGTTCCTCACCGAGAAGGCCAAGCACAACATTCTCGGCGGCACTGCGGCGCGCCTCTTCAAATTGCCGCCGCGCAACGAAAAGCAGAAAGAAAATCTCAAGCGCTTCGGCAATCTCACCGCTGCGGCCTAGACCTTGATCCAATTCGACTGAATCAGATCAAGGTCTAGATTTTACATTTGAGCATGATCTTTTCCGACCTTCCTTCGCCCGCCGAAGCGGGCTTCGCGAAGGCGGGAAACCGGTTTCCACTTTTCGGGATCATGCGCTAGCACCCGCCTCGCTTCGGCGCCTGCTCTTTGCGGGCGCCGGATACCGCCGATTCGTGAGCAATTGCGGCATAAAACGGGCAGCAACGCTGACCCGTCAAACGCTTGTTTGATATATACGCCATCAATTTCAGACATTTACGATTAATTTTGCGCTGCATCAAAAAGCTGGCCTTTGCCGTCGCAAAACGGTAAAAAAAGTCTTCCAGCCGGTAATTGAGGGACGCCTAGAATGAAGCTTCTCGTAGCTGCCTGTATTCTATTGGGCCTTTCGGCCACCGCCGCCAACGCCATGGATCTCGCCGAGCTCGCGCCGTGCCGTCCGGCCGCTGCCAAGCTGTGCGACCGCTCCGGCGGCATGAGCTTCAGCAATCTCCTGCGCTGCGGCGCGACGCTTGCCGCGCATAGCTGGCGCGTCAACAACGAATGCCGCGCGGTGCTGCGCAAATACGGACAGCTCTAATCGGTCCGCTCGGAGCCATTTTCGTAGCGTAGTCGCGTAAAGTACAAAACCCCGGCGCCGTTCAGCGCCGGGGTTTTGCTATGTCCCGCCCGGGCTCGGGCGATTGGCTTGTCTCGCTTAGAACACGTGCGAGAAGATGTAGTAGAGCGCGCCGGAGAGGATCATCGCCGCCGGTAAGGTCAGCACCCAAGCCATGCAGATATTGCGGATCGTCGACCACTGCAGACCGGAGCCGTTCGCCGCCATCGTCCCGGCAATGCCGGACGACAAGACGTGCGTGGTGGAGACCGGCAGGCCGTAGCCGTCGGCCGCGGCGATGGTCGCGGCGGCGGTGATCTCGGCGCAGGCGCCTTGCGCGTAGGTCAAGTGCGTCTTGCCGATTTTTTCGCCAACCGTCACCACGATGCGCTTCCAGCCGACCATGGTGCCGAGCCCGAGCGCGATGGCGACGACGATCTTCACCCAGCCGGGGATGAACTTAGTCGCGTTGTCCAGCGACTTTTTGTAGTTGTTCAGCGTAGCGACATCCTGCGCGCTGAGGTCGCTTTCCTTGTCCTTCATGAGAAAGCGGATCGCTTCCGACGCGAGATACATGTCGTTACGGGTGTTGCCGACTTGGTCCATCGGCATCTTGGCGATCGAGCCGTATTGCGTGACCTGATCGGAGATCTGCTTCACCAGCACGGCCAACGAGGGGAACGTGCCCTCATTGATCTTGCGGTCGGCGACATAGAGCGTGACGGCGGGACGCGGATCGCCGAGCACGTTGTAGCCCGCCGCTTTCGAATTGATGACCGCGCTTGCCGCTTGCGAGTTGGTCTCGAACTGCGCGATTTGGCTCGCCGGCATCGCGCGGTTGAGGGCATAGGCCGTCGGCACCGTGCCGATCAGGATCAGCATGATCAGGCCCATGCCTTTCTGACCGTCATTGGAGCCGTGGAAAAAGCTCACCAGCGTGCAGGTCAGAATGAGAATGCCGCGGATCCAAGTCGGCGGCGGTTGATCGCCTTTCGGCTCGGCAAAGAGTTCCTTGCTGGGGATGAGGTACTTCACCGCCAGCAGCAGGATCGCCGCAAGGCAGAAGCCGAACAGCGGCGAGAGCAGGAGCGCCTTGCCGATCGAGGTGGCCTGATCCCAATCGACACCCGACGTGCCGCTGCGGCCGTGCAGCAGCGCATTGGTGATGCCGACGCCGATGACCGATCCAATCAGCGTGTGCGAGCTCGATGCCGGCAGGCCGAGATACCAGGTGCCGAGGTTCCAGACGATCGCCGCAATGAGGAGGGCGAAGACCATGGCGAAGCCGGCGCTTGAGCCGACCTGGAGGATCAGCTCGACCGGCAGCAAGGAGACGATGCCGAAGGCGACCGCGCCGGACGACCAAAGCACGCCCGCCAGGTTCCACATCCCCGCCCATACCACGGCGAAGTTTGCCGGCAGCGCCCGCGTGTAAATGACGGTCGCGACCGCGTTTGCGGTGTCGTGGAAACCGTTGACGAACTCGAAGCCGAGCGCGATCAGCAACGCGACAAATAGCAAAATGAAAGGCAGGTAACTGCTGACCTTCGTGCCGGCGGCGTCGATGTCGGTGTAGATGCTGTAAGCCACGAACAGGAGGCCGGCGGCGATAACGCCCAAGAAAATAATCGCCGTCAGCGGATTGGTTTGATGATCGAGATCTCGGCCCACGCTGTGCGGGCTCGATTGACCCGGGTAATGCCACGTCACTCATTGATGTCTCCCTCGGCCAAGTCTGTCACGCTACGCTAACAAGCCTGTCAGCCAAGCCCCTCAGCTAAATCCCTCAGCCACCCCCTCAATTTGGCGGCGGTCCATGAAACGTGGATGACGACCGGCGTTCCCGGTGGGTAAGTCGGGGCTGCCCGCCGGCCGGTGGTGCCGAGGTAAGCCGATGCCGCCGAGGCTTTATTCGCCCTTATTGTAGTCGTAGAGCACGTGGCCATAGGGCAGCGTCAGGTCGGCGAGAAAATGATGCGCCGCGATGATCTTGCGGACCGGGAAATCCGCCACCGGGGCGTTGACGTGCGGCACCAGATGCAGCCGGCCCGGACCGATCCAGGAACCTTTGACCACGATCTCGGTCAGATTGTAAGCGACAAGCTGACAGACTTCCGCGTGTCCGGTGACGCCCGGGATCAGCTTGAGATTGACCTGGGTTTTGGCGAGCGTCGCCGTGGTGCGCTCGCCGTTGCCGGCCATGCTTTCGTGCTTGTAGCCCATCGTGCCCATGGCGACGAGCTGGCCACCATATTCCAGCGTGCCGGTGAGCGTGTCCTTGACGATTTCCAATTTCGGATGGGCGTATTTTTTAGGGAAGCCCCAGATCTCGCGCCCCGCGGCGATCGGCGGATCGTCGTCGAGATACATTTGCGCGACGAAATTGACGTCATCGCCGCGATAACGGCATGGGATCACCATGCCGGATTCGGTGTAGGCGCCGAAGCCGGAACTGTCCGGCATCTTGATCCACTCGTAATGGATAAGCGGCTGTTCGATCGGCTCGAGCGGCTCGGGCAATTGCGCGTGGACGACGTCCGGATCGGTCTCGTAGGTGATGACCATATATTCGCGGTCGATGAAGCGGTAGGGACCTGCCGGATAGCTCGGACCGGCGGCGGGCATCGACGGCAGTTTCAGAATATCTTCTTTGCGCACGGGCGGCTCGTTTCTCTCTGATGAGGTGAAGTGAAAAAAATACGGCGGGCCGCAGATCCTGCAGCAGCGCCTACAGTCGAGCCGGATGCTGACACTCCGATGACGCAGCGCGTGATTGCGCAAACGCACGAAAGATTCACCACGCGCCTTACGGCCCGGCGCCGCGCCCTCCGGCAGGCGCTTCGTCATTACGCTGTCATGCACATTGTCGAGCATCGCCGGACCAACTTCCGCCGCGTCTTTCGCGGGTTTCATCCACATCGCGAGTTGCGCCATGAACGAGATTCCGCCGGATTTTCGTGTCGAGGCCGCGAGGCCTCTGCAACTGGCGCCTGTTGCCGACGCCAAAACCCCATGGCGACCGGAACGCTGCGACCGCATCGCGCTTGTGCTGCAAGGCGGCGGCGCGCTCGGCGCCTATCAAGCGGGCGTCTATCAGGCGATGCACGAGGCGGGGCTCGAGCCCGACTGGGTGTCGGGCGTGTCGATCGGCGCCATCAATTCAGCGATCATCGCCGGTAATCCGCGCAGCCGCAGACTGCGCCAGCTGCGCACATTCTGGGAGCAGATCACCGATCGCAAAATCTGGCCGTTCACGCCCGATGGCGACGTGTTCCGCAAAGCCCGCAATGCGACCAGTTCCTGGCTCACCATGGTGCAAGGGCAGCCGGGATTTTTCGCGCCCCGCTTCCCCAATCCGTGGATGAGCCTCACCGGCGCGCAAAGCGCGACCAGCTATTACGATACGGCGCCGCTCCGAGATACGCTGACCGAGCTCGTCGATTTTTCTCTCATCAACGATCGCTCGACGCGTTTTTCGGTCGGCGCGGTGAATGTGCTCACCGGAAATTTCGTTTATTTCGACAATGCGGTGGAACAGATCGAGCCCGAGCACGTCATGGCGAGCGGCGCGCTGCCGCCGGCATTGCCGATGGTCAAAATCGGCACCGACCATTACTGGGACGGCGGTATCGTCTCGAATACGCCGTTGCAGCATCTGCTCGAACAGGAAGACAATCTACATACGATGGTGTTCCAGGTCGATCTGTTCAGCGCGCGCGGCGTCCTGCCGCGCGACATCGAAGACGTGATGGGCCGCCACAAGGACATCATGTATTCGTCGCGCACCCGCTACAACACCGACGTGTTTCGCCGCCTGCACAACTTGAAGGTCGCTCTCTATCAGGCGCTGGTCCGGATCCCGGAGGAAAGCCGTACTGATCACGAGCGCGAAGAAATAGCGCGGCTTTCGAAGCTCGCCGACATCGCCATTCTGCATATCATTTATCAGCAGAAGGCCTATGAGGGGCACGCCAAGGACCACGAATTCTCCGGCACCTCGATGCGCGAACATTGGCAAAGCGGTTACGAAGACACCAAGCGCACGCTTAAACACCAAAAATGGCTCAAAATGCCGGCGACGGGTGCGGGCATCGTCGTGCACGACGTTCATCGCGAAGAAGATTGACGGCTCAAGCTCCAAGATCAAAGCCCCGGAAATTGTCCCGCGACCTTTTGACGGGGTCCGGACGAGGCCCTTTCCAGCCCCGCGCAAGCTCGCGTAGTCTATTCATAGACAAGAAGAATCCTTGCGCTCGGTGCCCAGAACTGCAGGCTGCAGCATCATTGGGCTGGAAACTTGGGGGGTGGGCACATGAGCGGCGACATCCACGAAGTCTATGCCATCCGCTACGGCCACCATTCGCGCCGTTCGCCGGCCAATTACATCGACGGCGATCCGCACGATGTGCTCCAACCGCTCGACTTCTTTGTCTGGGCCATCGTCGGCCCCTCCGGCACCATCATCGTCGATACCGGCTTCGACGCAGCGATGGGCAAGAAGCGCCAGCGCGAGACGACCAAGCCGGTGCAGGAAGGGCTCGCCGCGCTCGGCATCGCGCCGGACAGCGGTCAAGACGGTCATTCTCAGCCATCTGCATTACGACCATTGCGGCAATTACGATCTGTTCCCGCAGGCGCGCTATCACCTGCAGGACCGCGAGATGGCCTACGCGACCGGGCGCTGCATGTGCCACCAGGCCTTGCGCGCGCCGTTCGAGGTCGAAGACGTCGTCGCCATGGTGCGCAAGGTCTTTACCGGCCGCGCCGCTTTCCATGACGGCGAGGACGAGATCGTGCCCGGCGTCACCGTGCATCATATCGGCGGCCACTCGAAGGGTCTGCAGATCGGTGCGGGTGAAAACGCGGCTCGGCCACGTCGTGCTCGCCGCCGATGCCACGCATCTTTACACCCATATCAATGGCGGCCGGGTGTTTCCGCTCACTTACAATATCGAGGAAGTGGTCGAGGGCTACGAGCGCTTAAAGAAACTGGCGAGCGCGCCGCGCCACGTCGTGCCCGGTCACGATCCGCTGGTGCTTAAGCGCTATCCGGCGGCGAAGCCCGGTCTTGAAGGCTGGATCGCGCGGCTCGATGCCGAACCGAAAGACGCGTGACCGTTTGGGCCAGCCGGACGGGACACGCACACGCCATGCGAATCTGATTGGGGGACGACATGACGCTTCCGCGTCGCGGCTTTCTGCGTCTTGCCGCCGGCACTGCTGCATTTCCGCTGATGGCGCCCGCGGCGCGGGCGGATGTCTATCCATCCCGGCCGGTTCATTTGATCGTCGGCTTCGGTCCCGGCGGATCGCCGGAAATCATCGCGCGGCTGATCGGTCAATCGCTGTCGGAACGGTTCGGCCAGCAATTCGTCATCGAGAACCGGCCCGGCGCCGGCACCACCATCGCGACCGAAGCGGTGGTGCGGTCAAATCCCGACGGCTATACGCTCTTGCTCGTGACATTGCCGAACGTCACCAGCGGGATGCTGTACGAGCGCCTGCCGTTCGATTTCATGGCCGACATCGTGCCGATCGCCAGCATCAACCTGTTGCCGCAGGTCATGGTGGTCAACCAGAATTTTCCGGCCACGAGCGTTGCCGAATTCATCGCCCATGCCAAAGCCAATCCCGGCAAAGTGAACATGGCTTCGACCGGCTCCGGCAATCTCAGTCACCTCTCGATCGAGCTGTTCAAGATCTTGGCCGATGTCGACATCGTTCACGTGCCATATCGCGGCGCCGGACCCGCGCAAACCGATCTCCTCGGCGGCCGCGTCGACGGCATGTTCGACACCATTCCGGCGCTGATCGGGCCGGTGCGCGAAGGCCGCTTGCGCGGACTTGCGGTGACGACCAAAACGCGCCTGGCGGCACTGCCCGATCTGCCGACGGTCGGCGACTTCGTGCCTGGCTTCGAGGTCAACGGCTTGATCGGCATCGGCGCGCCGAAGGCAGTACCGACCGAGATCGTCGGCAAATTGAATCGCGAGATCAATGCCGTGGTCGCCGATCCAAAGTTGCAGGCGCGCTTCGCCGATCTCGGCGCTGTCAGCTTCACCGGCTCGCCGGAGGATTTTTCAGGATTTTTGGCACAAGAATCGGACAAATGGGGCAGGGTTATCCGCAGCGCGAATATCAAAGCCGACTGAGGGCGGCATAGATGCCTCGCGTGCGGTGCAGCATATAGCGGCACGCTATCGAATGCCAAGCCGACCCAGTAATCTCATCAAACTGACAAATATTCTTCATAGAACTCGCAGCGGCGCAAGCGAGCGGCTACGCTCGCGTGAATTTACCAGCCGATTTGACGTCGCCGACCGGGAGGAATTCATGCGGACATTCTCGTTGCCGCTGCAGCCGCGCTTCATCGTTTTCACCGCCGTGGTGCTGCTGAGCGCGCTGCTCTTGTTCGACGAGGTGGACGGCTATCCGTCGATTTACGTCGTTATTTTGCTTATCCTGTTCGGTGCGCTTGCGCTCGTCGGCATCATCGATTTGCTGCAGACGCGGCATGCGGTGCTGCGCAATTATCCGCTCACCGCTCATATCCGGTTCATCCTCGAGGAAATTCGTCCCGAAATCCGGCAATATTTCCTGGAAAGCGAGAAGGACGGTACGCCGTTCTCGCGCGACAAGCGCGCGCTCGTCTATCAGCGCGCCAAGCAGGCAATTGGATAAGCGGCCGTTCGGCACCCAGAACGACGTCTATGCGTCGGGCTTCGAATGGCTCGATCATTCGATCGCGCCGAAGGTTGTCGTCAAAGAACCGTTCCGCATCGTCATCGGCGGGCCGGATTGCGCAGAAGCCTTATTCGGCTTCCATCTTCAACATATCGGCGATGAGTTTCGGCGCGCTGAGCCCGAACGCCATTCGTGCACTCAATGCCGGCGCCAAGCGGGGCGATTTCGCGCACGACACCGGCGAGGGCGGTTATAGCCCCTATCATCGCGAAAACGGCGGCGACATTATCTGGGAGATCGGCTCCGGCTATTTCAGCTGCCGCAACTCCGACGGCACCTTCAACGCCGAAAAATTCGAGGCCAATGCCAAGAGCGATCAGATCAAGATGGTCGAGCTCAAGCTCAGCCAGGGCGCCAAGCCCGGCCACGGCGGCGTGCTGCCGGCGGCGAAGGTCAGCGCCGAGATCGCCGCAGACGCGCGGCGTGCCGATGGGCGTCGATTGCATTTCGCCGTCGCGGCATTCGGCGTTTTCGACGCCGATCGAGATGATGCAATTCATCGCGACGATGCGAAAGCTGTCCGGCGGCAAGCCGGCGGGCTTCAAGCTCTGCATCGGCCATCCATGGGAATTCCTGGCGATCTGCAAGGCGATGCTGGAGACGGAACATCTATCCCGACTTCATCGTCGTCGACGGCAAGGAAGGCGGCACTGGAGCTGCGCCGCTCGAATTCGCCGACCATCTCGGCATGCCGCTGCGCGAAGGATTGAGCTTCGTGCACAACGCGCTGATCGGCATCAATGCGCGCGACCGCATCAAGCTCGGCGCCGCCGGCAAGATCATCTCGCCTTCGACATCGCGCGCGTCATGGCGCTCGGCGCCGACTGGTGCAATTCGGCGCGCGGCTTCATGTTCGCGCTCGGCTGCATCCAGTCGCAGTCCTGCCACACCGACCGCTGTCCGACCGGCGTCTCGACGCAGGATCGCGCCCGCCAGCGCGCGCTCGTCGTCCCGGACAAGAGCCGAGCGCGTCTACAATTTTCAGCGCGCGACGCTGCGAATCGCTCGCCGAGCTCGTGGCGGCGGCGGGGCTCGACCATCCGAACCAATTCATGCCGGCGCATTTTTCGCGCCGCGTGTCGCCGCACGAGGTGAAAAGCTTCGCCGAGCTTTATCCGTCTTTGCAGCCCGGCGAGCTTCTCGCCGGCACCGGCGATAGACGGTTCGAGATTCGCCTGGGCGATGGCGAGCGCCAAGGAATTCCGGGCGGTGCCGCGCGCGGCCTGAGCATTGGCGGTTTTCGGCGTAACCTACTTGCGGTGGTGCCACGAAAGCGCAACACTCGGCCTACGGGCGTTAAGACCCGAACAAATACAGCCGGGAGGATTCCATGCGCTTTCAGCACGCGACGCTGAAGCTCGCCACCATTGTCGGTGTCGTGCTTGGCATGACCGCCGCGCACGCGGCTCCGTTCATGATCGTCGGCGACGACGAGAAGGTTATGTTGGACGCCGACGGCAAGGCGGTCGTGTCGCCGCCGGGCAAGGATTCCGTCTTGATCGTCGATCTGGCGGATCCGCTCGATCCGAAGATCGTCGCCAATCTGCCGCTGAAGAATTCGGTCGTCGGGCCGCCGGTCAATCTCGATATCGATCCGACCGGCTCGGTCGCGATCGTCGCCAACTCGATGGATGTCGTCAAAGACGGCGATGCCTTGAAGCAGGTCCCCGACAACAAGATCTACGTCATCGATCTCAAGGCGAAGCCGGCCAAGCTGTCGACGACCATTACCGGCGGCAAGCAGCCGTCCGGCTTTCGCATCAATCCGGCCGGCAATCTCGCGCTGGTCGCCAATCGCGCCGACAAATCGATCAGTGTCTTGTCGATCAACGGCACCGACGTGAAGATCATCGACACGATCGCCATGGGCGACGAAGTCTCCCAGGTCGTCTTTACGCCGGACGGCAAGCATGCGCTCGCCACCAAGAACGTCGGCGAACAAGGTCGCGCTGCTCGACGTCGATGGCGACAAGGTGACCTATACCAAGCGCGATCTTCCGGCCGGGATATTTCCGTACAACATTCGTGGTTTCGCCGGACGGCGCGATCGCGCTGACCGCGGACAACGGCAATGCCGGCATCGTCCGACGGCAATGTCGACACCGTCAGCGTCATCGATCTGACGGCACAGCCGCCGCGCGTCATCGATCACGTTACGGTGCCGGACAGCCCGGAAGGACTGGCGATCAGCCCGAAGGGAAATCTCGCGGTGACGGTCGAACGCGCTCGGCTCCAACAAAAGCACGAAAGAGTTCTTCTATCATCCGCACGGTGTGGTGACGGTCCTGCAGGTGGACGGCAAGAAGGTCACCAAGCTGAAGGACATCGAAGTCGGCGCGCTGCCCGAGGCGGTGGCCTTCACGCCTGACGGCCGCTACGTCTATCGTCGGCAATTATATCGATCAAGATTTCTCGATCCTGCGCGTCGACGGAACGAACGTCACCGACACCGGCAAGCGCTTCAAGGTGCCGGGCCATCCGGGCTCGGCGCGGATGAGCCCGCACTAGGGAGTAGCGCTTGCCGCGGCAAAGAACCACGCCGCTCCGCTCCGGCGAAGGGCGGCGCGGTCTCTTCTCACTCGCGTGCCGGCGCGATAGGCTTCCTGCAAACATAAAAAGTCCGGTGGGAGGGAATGCATGTCACTGCCGCGCCGGCAGTTTCTCCAATTAGCCGCAAGCGTGGCCGGCGTTTCGAGCCTCGCTTGGACGGCTTTCGCGCTCGATTACCCGTCGCGGCCGGTGCGTATCATCGAGGGGTTTGGTCCTGGCGGCACGCCGGATCTCTTGTCGCGCCTGACGGGCCAGTGGCTCTCCGAGCGGCTTGGCCAGCCTTTCGTCGTCGAGAACCGTCCGGGCGCCGGCAGCAATATCGCGGCGCAGACCGTGGTCGCTGCGGCCGCCGACGGCTACACGCTCCTCACCTGCCTCACGGCGAATTCGATCAACGCGTCGCTCTACGACAAGCTTGATTTCGATTTCACCCGCGATATCGCGCCGGTCGCCGGCATGATCGTCTTTCCGATGGTGCTCATGGTCAATCCGTCGTTCCCGGCCAACAGCCTTCCGGAATTCATCGCCTACGCCAAGGCCAATCCGGGCAAGATCAATATCGCTTCGCCCGGCATCGGCACGCCGATGCATATGTCGATCGAGCTTCTCAAGATGATGGCCGGCATCGATATCGTCCACGTGCCCTATCGCGGCCCGGCGGCGGCGATGACCGATCTGATCGGCGGACAAATCCAGGCTTTCGTCGTCACCGTGTCGACCGCGCTCGGCTCCATCAGGTCCGGCAAGGTGCGGCCTTTGGCGGTGACGAGCGCGGCGCGGACCGACGTCCTGCCGGATGTTCCGGCGATCGGCGAAGCCTTGCCCGGATTCGAAGCGGTCGAGCTGGAGCGGAACCTGCGCGCCCAAGGCGACGCCGGCCGCCATCATCGACACGCTCAGCAGCGAATATCACGGCGGGATATGCCGATCCGCAATTCAAGGCGCGGATCACGGATCTCGGCGGCGAAACCGTGCCGACGCCGGCGCCGGAGTTCGGCAAGTTCATCGCCGGCGAGACCAACAAATGGGCTAAGGTCATCAAATTCGCCGGCGTCAAAGCCAACTAATTGGCAACGGACGGATCGGGCGCAACGACGCCCCTACGCATTGGGAGGACAGCGGGTCATGAGTTTCCACGCAGGGAATTATTGCGTCTGGCAGATGGGCGCCACGGCGCTTCCGTTGCTGCCGCGAGCGGCGCGCGCGGCGCTCTATCCGGATCATCCGGTGCGGCTGGTGCTGCCGTTTCCGCCCGGCGGCGTGTTCGACATTGTCGGCCGGCCATGGGCGGACAAGGTGAAGACGACGCTCGGCACGGTGTTCGTCGACAATCAGCCAGGCGCCGGCGGCTCGCTCGCCGCGCAGCTGGTCGCGCACGCGACGCCCGACGGCTACACGATTTTCCTCGGCGCCTCTTCGATCCACCTCGCCGAGATGGTGTTGCGCGAGCATCCGCTGCTCGATCCGATGAAGGATTTGGTGCCGATTTCGATGGTCGCCTTCACCGGCTTCGGCATTACCGTCCACCCGTCGGTGCCCGCGCATACTCTCAAGGAGCTTATCGATTATGTCGCGGCAAATCCCGGCAAGCTCTCCTATGGGTACGCCCGGCGCGGGGACCATGAACCACCTCTCCGGCGAAATGCTCAAATCGCTGGCCGAGCATGAAAGATCTGCCGCATGTGCCGTATCGCGGCGCCGGGCCCGGCATGGCCGACCTCATCGGCGGCCAGATTCCCATCTTCATTCCGGCGATGACCAGCCAGGTGCTCGAATTTCATCGCACCGGCAAATTGCGCTTGCTCGCGATCACCAATCCGAACCGTCTGCCGATCGCGCCGGACATACCGACGGCGTCGAGAATCCGGAGTTCCGGGCTTGGTCACGCAGCAACTGCTTGCGCTTGTTTGCGCCGACCGGAACGCCGAAGCCGAATATCGACAAGGTCGCCGAGGCAAATCGCATCGCCATGGCGGATCAGTCCTATCGGCAATCGCTGGTCGACGCCGCCGTCATCCCGGTGACCGATTGGCCGGCCGAGAAGTTCAACACGTTCATGACGGACGAAGTGGCGCGCTGGACGCCGCTGGTCAAATCGATCGGCATCAGGCTCGATTGAGCCGGGTTGATCGTCCTCTCCCGCTCGCACGGGAGAGGACGGCCGATATCACGCCCTCGCGTATTTGCCGCGGTTGAAGAAGCGGTCCTTCTGATCGTCGGTCGCGGTGTCGCGGTTCGATTTGATGGCGGCGACCTTGGCGAGCGCCGCCTTCACCGCCGGCCGCTCGTCGATCGTCTTGAACCAGCGCGCGAGGTTCGGATGGTCTTCCCACTTCACGCCTGGCGTCGTGGTTGCGCGTCCACGGGAAGGTGGCGATGTCGGCGATCGTGTATTCGTCGCCGCCGAGATAGGGCGCGTGCGCGAGCCGCTTCTCCATCACCTCGTAGAGCCGCTTCACCTCGGTCTGATAGCGCGTCATCGAATAGGAATAGTCCTTGTCCTTCGGCGCGAACATCTTGAAATGGGTGAACTGGCCGAACATCGGGCCGATGCCGGTGAGCTGAAACATCAGCCATTGCAGCACGTCGTATTTCTTCGCCATGTCCTTCGGCAGGAACTTGCCCGGTCTTCTCGGCGAGATACATCAGGATCGCGCCCGACTCGAACACCGTATAGGGCTTGCCGCCGGGGCCGTCGTGATCGACGATCGCCGGAATTTTCGAGTTCGGATTGATCTTGATGAAATCCGGATTGTACTGCTCGCCCTTCCACACGTCGACGAAATGCTCCTTGTAGGGCAGCTTCGTCTCTTCGAGCATGATGTAGATTTTCTGCACGTTCGGGCTGGTCAACGCATAAAGATCGATCATGGCAATGTCCTTGGTTTCCTCGGGCGGTCTTATGAGGCGGTGAAATTATCGGCCTCGCCCGCGGCCGGCAAGATGGCTCCCGGCTCCGCGCGCCGCGGCGCATGATCACTTGTGCGAGCATCACCGATGCCGCGTAGGCTGCGCCCGATCGGACTCATAAGAATATTCGACAGGGAGAGTGGAATGCAGCGCTTGATTCCAGCGGCTCGTCGCGGTCGCCGTTGCTGGCGCGTTTGTAGCAGGTGGCGGGTGCGGCACGGCGCGCGCCGACGACGATTATCCGAACCACACGGTGCGCTGGCTGGTCGGCTATCCGCCGGGCGGTTCGACCGACATCTGCGCCCGCCTGATCGGGCAATATTTGTCGCGAGCATCTGCATCAGCAATTCGCGGTCGAGAACCGGCCGGGCGCCGGCAACAATCTCGCGACCGAAATGGCCGCCCATTCGCCGCCGGACGGCTACACGGTGTTCCTGGTCAATCCGGCCAACGCCATCAACGCCACGCTCTACAAGAATCTGACGTTCAACTTCATCGCGGACATGGCGCCGGTCGCCGGCTTCATCCGCGTGCCCAATGTCATGGAAGTCAATCCGAACGTGCCGGCGAAGACGGTCAAGGAGTTCATCGACTATGCCAAGGCCAATCCGGGCAAGGTCAACATGGCGTCGTCCGGCATCGGCACGTCGGTGCATCTGTCGGGCGCGCTGTTCATGATGATGACCGGCGTCAATATGGTGCATGTGCCCTATCGCGGCGCCGTCGCCGGCGCTGATCGATCTGCTCGCCGACCAGGTGCAGGTGATGTTCGACAATCTGCCGTCGTCGATCGGGCATATTCAGGGCCGGCAGGCTGCGCGCGCTCGCGGTGACGACGGCGGTGCGCGACGAAGGCGCTGCCGGACGTGCCGACCGTCGCCGAGACCGTGCCCGGCTACGAAGCGAGCGCCTGGTTCGGCATGGCGGTGCCGAAGGGAACGCCGCGCGCCGATCATCGACAAGCTCAACAAGACGGTCAACGACGCGCTCGCCGATCCGGCGATGCAGGCGAAGCTCGCCGAGCTCGGCGGCACCTTGATTCCCGGCACGCCGGAGGATTTCGGCAAAGTCATCGCCGCAGGAAACCGACAAATGGGCCAAGGTGGTGAAGGCCACCGGCGCCACGGCGGAGTAGCGTGGTGAAGCGACTTGTTCTTGCGCTGGTGCCTCGTCGGCCTCTGCTCGCCGGCCGCGGCGCAGGATTATCCGACGCGGCCGATCCGGGCGCTGACTGCGACCAGCGCCGGCGGCACCAGCGACGTGTTCATGCGCGTTCTGGGCGAGGAGGTCCGCAAGCGCTGGGGCCAGCCGATCGTGGTGGAGAATCGTCCCGGCGGCGCCATGAATGTCGGCGGCCGCGCCTGCGCCGAGGCGGCAAACGACGGCTACACGATCTGCATCCTGCCGCCGGAGACGCTCGCCTATAACCAGTTCCTGTTCAAGCAAATCCCCTACGACCCGGAGAAGGATTTCGCCGCCGTCACCAATCCGTTCTTCACGACCCAGGTCCTGGTGGCGAACGCCGCGCTGAACGTGCACTCGCTCGCCGAACTTGCCGCGCTGTCGAAGGCGAAGCCGGGAACCTTGAGCTACACGGCGGCCTCGATCCCGCTGATCGCGTTCATGGACAAATGGACCAAGGCGACCGGCGCCGACATCGTCAAGGTGCCGTTCCGCGGCGGCGCCGAAGCGGTCAACAATGTGATGGGCGGCTCGACGCCGATCGCCTTTTTCGGCGCTCTCCAATTGGCTGTCCTTCATCCGCAACGGCACCGTCACTGCGCTCGCGGTCGACAGCAAGAAACGCTCGCCGCTGCTGCCCGACGTGCCGACGCTGACCGAGCTCGGCTATGGCGACAATCTCACGCGGCTTTATTTCGGCATCGTCGCGCCGGCCGGAACGCCGCAGCCGATCATTCACAAGCTGCACGACGAGTTCGCGGCGATCGGCGACGATCCGGAATTCCGGCAGAAGCGGATGATCGACGTCGGCGCTCGAACCGGTGTTCGACACGCCCGAAGAATTCGCGCGCTTCCTCGAAAGACGATCGCGCCGCTTCGGCCCGCCTCGTCCGCGAAGCCGGCATGGAGCCGCAGTAGTTCGCCCTCCTCCTCTTCTCGGAGCAAACATGATCATCGAATGGCACACCCACGTCTATCCGCCGGAAGAAGCGGCCGCCGATGCGCTCGCCTGGGACGGCAAGAGCGGCCCGACCTGGGCCGGGCGCTGCCCGATGACGCTGGAGAACGTGCTCGACGCGCATCATCGCTGCGGCATCGACGTCACCGTCTTCAGCAATGCGGCGCACTACATGCGCGGCAAAGCCGAAGCCGATGAGCTCAAGGCGATCCAGCGCTGGTCCGACTATGCCGCGGAGATTCAGGAGCGAGCACAAGGGCATGCTCTACGGCTTCGCCACCATGCTGCCGTGCGGCGGACCGGCCTTCATCAAGGAGACCGAGCGCGCCATCCGCCAGCTCGGCTTGAAGGGCATCCTCATCCACTCCAACCACAAGGGCCATTATCCCGACGACGACGAGGCGCGGCCGTTCTGGGAATTGGTGCAGGATCTCGGCGTTCCGGTCTTCATTCATCCGCCGCATGTCGGCTTCGGCGAGGAGCGGGTGAAGGACTATCGGCTGGCGTCGAGCGTCGGCCGGCCGGCGGATCTGTGTCTCGCGCTGTCGCGGTTGATCGTGCGCGGCATTCTGGAAGATTTTCCGCGCGCGACGATCGTGGCGTCGCATGGCGGCGGCGGCATTTGCGAAGTGATCGGCCGGCTCAATTACGCCTATGAGCTGCAGGACGAGTGCTATTTCCTCGGCCCCTACACGCCGATCAAGATCAAGCATGAGCCCGGCTATTATCTCAAGCGCATGTATTTCGACACCGTGACCTATCATCCGCCGGCGGCGCAGCTTGTCGTCGATACGGTCGGGCGCCGATCACGTGCTCTACGGCAGCGATGCGCCGCCGCTGACCTCGCTCAAGCCGCGGGCGATCAAGCTCGTCGAAGGCCTGAAAGTCACGACGACGAGCGCGAGAAGATTTTCTGGCGCAATGCGGCGAAGCTTTTGAAGCTCGATTGCTGGCCGAATCCGGCATGAAGTAGGATCGTAACGATGGAACACAAAAAGAAGCCCGAGGATCTGCGCAGCTATCGCTGGCTCGGCAAGAACGATCTGCGCTCGTTCGGCCATCGCTCGCGGCTGCGCCAATTCGGCTATGACCGAGACCGATTGGGTCGGCAAGCCGGTGATCGGCATCATCAATACCTGGAGCGAGATCAACGCCTGCCACGGCCATCTGCGCGACCGCGCCGAGGACGTCAAACGCGGCGTCTATCAGGCCGGCGGCTTTCCCATCGAATTGCCGGCGATGTCGCTTGCCGAGCCGTTCGTCAAACCGTCCACCATGCTCTACCGCAATTTCCTCGCCATGGAATGCGAGGAACTGTTGCGCAGCCATCCGATCGACGGCGCGGTGCTGATGGGCGGCTGCGACAAGACCACGCCCGGCCTGATCATGGGCGCGATCAGCATGGGCATCCCGGCGATCTATGTGCCGGCAGGCCCGATGCTGCGCGGCAATTGGCGCGGCACACGTTCTGGGCTCGGGCTCCGACGCCTGGAAATATTGGGACGAGAAACGCGCCGGCCGCATCGGCGACGAGGAGTGGAACGAGATCGAGAGCGGCATTTCGCGCTCGTTCGGCACCTGCATGGTGATGGGCACCGCGGCCACCATGATGGCGATCACCGAGGCGCTCGGGCTCGCGCTGCCGGGCGCGTCGTCGATCCCGGCGCCGGACGCCAATCATCCGCGCATGTGCGCCGCCGCCGGCCGCCGCGCCGTCGACATGGTGTGGGAGGATCTGACGCCGGATAAAATTCTCACGCCGGCCGCCTTCGACAATGCCATTCGCGTGCACATGGCGCTCGGCGGCTCGACCAATGCCATCATCCACGTCATCGCCATGGCGCGCCGCGCCGGCATCGCGCTCGACATGGCGCGGTTCGACGCGATCTCGCGGCAAGTGCCGGTGATCGCCAATATCACGCCGTCCGGCAAATATCTGATGGAGGATTTCTTCTATGCCGGCGGCTTGCGCGCGCTGATGGGGCAGATGCGGGATCTGCTCGATCTGTCCTGCATCACCGTGAGCGGCAAGACCTTCGGCGACGCGCTTGCCGGCACGCAAGTGCATCTGCCCGACGTCATCCATTCGCTCAAGGAGCCGCTTTATCCGGAAGGCGCGACCGCGGTGCTCACCGGCAATCTCGCGCCGCGCGGTTGCGTGATGAAGCCCGCGGCCGCCGAGCAAGCGCTTTCTGCAAGCATCGCGGCAAGGCGCTGGCGTTCGAGAATTACGACGAGATGGCGCGCGCCGTCGATCGCGACGATCTCGATGTCACGCCCGATCATGTGCTGGTGCTCAAGAACGGCGGCCCGAAGGGCGGACCCGGCATGCCGGAATGGGGCCAATTGCCGATCCCGAAAAAGCTGCTCAAGGCCGGCGTGCGCGACATGCTGCGCATTTCCGACGCGCGCATGAGCGGCACGAGCTACGGCGCCTGCATTCTGCACGTCGCGCCGGAGAGCTTTGTCGGCGGGCCGCTCGCCTTGGTGCAGACCGGCGACGAGATCGAAATCGATGTCGGCAAGCGCAGCATTCATCTGCATGTCGGCGAGGAGGAGCTGTCGCGCCGCCGCGCCGCCTGGAAGGCGCCGCCGCCGCATTATCTGCGCGGCTACGGCGCGATGTTTTCGCAGCATATCGGCCAGGCCGACGAGGGCTGCGATTTCGATTTTCTGCAAGGTCAGGCGCCGATCGCCGAGCCGGAGATTCACTAGGTTGGTCCGTCACCCTGAGGTGGCCGCGCAGCGGCCCTCGAAGGGCGACGGCCCGGGCCGTGCATCGCTTCGAGGCTCGCTTCGCTCGCACCTCAGGATGACGGGACGTAATGGCGAAGGAAATGAAAATGATAGTCAGACACTCGTGGGCGCGTTCGATTTTGCTCAGCGCCTTGCTGTTCTTCTGTGCGTTCCCCGCCCACGCCCAAAGCCCGGCGTTCCGCGTCGATCCGTATTGGCCAAAGCCGCTGCCCAATAACTGGATCCTCGGCCAGGTCGGCGGCATGACGGTCGATGCGCAGGACAATATCTGGGTGTTTCAGCGCCCGCGCTCGCTCACCGATGACGAGAAGGGCGCAGCGCTCAACCCGCCGCGCTCGAAATGCTGCGTGCCGGCGCCGTCGGTGCTGGTCTTCGATCAGGCCGGCAATGTCGTGAAATCCTGGGGCGGGCCTTACGCCCAATCCGGCGACAATCAGGGCTACGACTGGCCGCTGCAGGAGCACGGCATTCTCGTCGACAACAAGGGCTTCGTCTGGCTCTCCGGCAACGGCGAAACCGACAATATGGTGCTGAAATTCACCATGGACGGAAAATTCGTCAAACAGCTCGGCAAGCGCG
Source organism: uncultured Alphaproteobacteria bacterium (assembly GCA_963695615.1). Lineage (GTDB taxonomy): Bacteria > Pseudomonadota > Alphaproteobacteria > Rhizobiales > Xanthobacteraceae > BOG-931. Next base: position 63,380 of record CAVOHH010000005.1, read on the forward strand.
GTCCGCTGACATCGAGCACCGATCTGACGCAGTTCGGCCGCGCCGCCGATCTGAAGCTCGATCCCAAGGCCAATGAAATTTACGTTGCCGACGGCTACGGCAATCACCGCGTCGCCGTGCTCGACGCCGATACCGGCGACATCAAGCGCATCTGGGGCGCCTACGGCAAGCCGCCGACCGACGATAAGCTGCCGGCCTACACGCCGGACTCGCCGCAATTCGCCAATCCGGTGCATTGCATCGGCCTGTCCAAGGATGGCTTGGTCTATGTCTGCGACCGCGCCAACAACCGCGTGCAGGTGTTCCAGAAGGACGGCACGTTCGTGCGGCAGTACGTCATCGACGCTAACACCCAAGGCTCGGGCTCGGCCTGGACTCTCGTTTTCTCGCCGCTCGACAAGAAGCAAAAATATTTTGTCCTGCTCGACGGCACCAACAATGTGATGGATGCAGTGCGCGTCAGCGATGGCGCCGTGGTCAGCACATTCGGCAGCCCGGGCCGCAGTGCCGGCCAATTTCATTGGCTGCATGCCGGCGCGTTCGATTCGCGCGGCAATCTCTATACCGGCGAGGTCGATACCGGAAAGCGCCTGCAGAAATGGGTGCCGGTGGAGTAGGGCAGTTGCTACGCTGAACGTTTTTCGGTCTTGGCGCTGATCGCATCGTAATGCGCGACGAAGTCGGCATACATGCGCGCTAAGCCTTCGCGCAGCGGTATCGTCGCGCGCCAGCCCAGCGCATTGATGCGCGACACGTCGAGAAGCTTGCGCGGCGCGCCGTCGGGCCGTGACGTGTCGAAACTGATCTTGCCGCGGAAGCCGTGACGTCGGCGACGAGCCGGGCGAATTCGGCGATCGATACGTCTTCGCCGGTGCCGACATTGAGAAATTCCAGGTCCGAATAGCGTTTCATGACGAACACGCAGGCGTCGGCGAGGTCGTCGACGGCGAGGAATTCGCGCCGCGGCGCGCCGGTGCCCCAGACCAGAACGCTTTCGGCGCCGTCGATCTTGGCCTCGTGGAAGCGCCGGACCAAAGCCGCCGGAACATGGCTGTCTTCGGGATGGTAATTGTCGCCCGGCCCGTAGAGATTGGTCGGCATCACCGACACGAAATCCGCGCCATATTGCTTGCGATAGGCCTCGCACATTTTGATGCCGGCGATCTTGGCGACCGCATACCATTGGTTGGTCGGCTCGAGCGGCCCGGTCAGCAGCGCTTCCGGCGCCATCGGCTGCGGCGCCTCGCGCGGATAGATGCAGGAGGAGCCGAGATAGACGAGCTTCTTCACGCCATGCCGATGCGCCGAGCGGATGAGTTGAGCGCGATGGCGAGATTGTCGGTGATGAATTCGGCGGGATAGGCGCTGTTGGCGCGGATGCCGCCGACCTTGCCGGCGGCGACGAAGACCGCGTCGGGCTTCGCCTGCGCCATGAAGCGGTCGACGTCCTCCGAATTGCGCAAATCGAGATCGCGCGCGCGACGCGGTGATGATGTCGCAGTTTTCGCGGGCCAGCCGCCGCATGATCGCGGAGCCGACCATGCCGGCGTGGCCGGTCACGAAGACGCGCTTGCCGTTGAGGTCGAATAGGACCGGCGCTTCGCTCACTTTGCCGCCTTGATCATGTTGCGCTTTAATCGTGCACGTTGCGATGCGCGCCATCGCGGCGCATCTCGTCGAGATCGGTCTCGACCATTTCGCGGACCAGCTGGTCGAACGATACCTTGTGCCTCCAGCCGAGCTTCTGCCGCGCCTTGCTCGGATCGCCGAGCAGCGCGTCGATTTCCGTCGGCCGGAAATAGCGCGGATCGATTTCGATCAGGACGCGGCCATCGCGCGCATCGACGCCTTGCTCGTCGACGCCCGACGCCGCGCCATTCGATTTTCTTGCCGATGCAGCCGAACGCCTTCTCGACGAATTCGCGCACCGAATGCTCTTCGCCGGTCGCCAGCACATAGTCGTCGGGCTCGTGCTGCTGCAGCATCAGCCACATGCCTTCGACATAGTCGCGCGCATGGCCCCAGTCGCGCCGGCGCCGAGAGGTTGCCGAGAAACAGCTTGTCCTGCAAGCCAAGCTCGATCGCCGCGACCGCCCGGCGTGATCTTGCGGGTGACGAAGGTCTCGCCGCGCGTCGGTCCTTCGTGATTGAACAGAATGCCGTTCGAGGCGTGCATCCCGTAGGCCTCGCGGTAATTGACCGTGATCCAATAGGCGTAGAGCTTCGCCACCGCGTAGGGCGAGCGCGGATAGAACGGCGTCGTCTCGCGCTGCGGCATCTCTTGCGCCATGCCGTAAAGCTCCGACGTCGAGGCCTGATAGAACCGCACCTTGTCTTCGAGGCGCAAGAATCCGGATCGCTTCGAGCAGCCGCAGCGTGCCGAGCGCGTCGGCATTGGCGGTGTATTCCGGCGTCTCGAACGAGACGTGGACATGGCTCTGCGCGGCGAGATTGTAGATTTCGGTCGGCTGCATCTCCTGAATGATGCGGATGAGGTTGGTCGCATCCGTCATGTCGCCGTAGTGCAGAAAAAACCGCACGCCGGAGCCATGCGGGTCCTGATAGAGATGATCGACGCGCGCGGTGTTGAACGACGACGAGCGCCGCTTGATGCCGTGGACGACATAGCCCTTGCCCAGCAAAAGCTCGGCCAGATAGGCGCCGTCCTGACCGGTCGCCCCGGTAATCAATGCAACAGGATTTGCCATGAAGATCACACCCGGCTCGCTTTCGACACTCTCTAAAATGACTTAGCCTTTAAAACCACCGCGCTCGTCAAGTCAGGAGGGTGCGCGCGCCGCCAAGACGCTGCACTTCACGCACCTGCTGGTTTTCCTTCATGCGCCGCTGGCCCTCGGCGTCGATGGCGCGCTTGAGCTCCGGATGGTGCGCGGTCAAGGTGCGGAAATCGGCGAGATCGAGAATGAGCAGTGTCGACGGCATGGTCGTCGTGACATTGGCGCTGCGCACCGAATCGCCGAGCAGCGCGAGTTCGCCGAAGAACGTCCCCGCGCCAAGGCGGACCGGCGCCGGCTTGACGTCGACCTGCACCTCGCCGGCGGCGATGAAATACATGCAATCGCCGACCTTGCCGCGGCGGATGATGGCGGTCCGTTCCGGGACCTCCAGGCGCCGCAGCATGTGGGTGATTTCGGTGATCGCCGACGGGTCGAGCGATTGGAAAAACGGCACCTTGCTGACGAGGTCCCAGGTCTGAATGAAGTTGCGCCGCCGGGTTTCGGCGGCAAAGCCGGTCGCCAGAATGCCGGTGCACAATCCGAACGTGGCGATGCCGCCGATCATCACCACCCCGCCGATGAGGCGCCCCAATTGCGTGATCGGCACTTCGTCGCCATAGCCGGTCGTCGTCAGCGTCACCACGGCCCACCACAGCGCTTGCGGCATGGTGCCGAAGGCGTTGGGCTGCTGGCCGCGCTCGGTGACCAGCATGAGCGCCGAGGCGAGGACAAGGATGATCAGAAACATCGCGAACACGCTGGCCAGCGGTTTTGCTTCGAGCACGAAGACGCGGCCAAGCTGGGCGAAGCCCGGCGAGAGCTGCGCGAGCTTGAGGATCCACAACGACGCCCACAGCCACGCCGTCGGTGGATCGGCGCCGCAGACGAGCGCAAGCGGAACGGCGATCACGCCGATCAAGTCGATGAAGCCGGAGGCCGAGAGGATATAGCTGCGCGCTGTCCCGGCCTGTATCGCGGTGCGCGCGCGGACGCCGGAATCGATGGCGAAATAGGCGAGACACGACCACAGGCACGCCGTCAGCCAGCGGCCGGCCGAACTCTGCAGATTCGGCATCGTATAGGCCGTCATGGCCGACAGGCCGATAATGATGACGACTAAGCGAGCGAAATTCGATGCGCCGAGACGGCGTAACGGCGCGGTGAAATGCGCAATATTCGAAAGAGCGGTCTTGACTATGACGCGGTCTCCGTAGGGGGTAATCTGGTTCGGAGCTTGTTCGCTCCGCGAGCCAAATTACGCCGTCAAGGCCGAATCGGCCAGCCGAAATTATGCCTCGGACCGCTCCGCCGCGGCCCCGAAAGCCTTACAGTAAACGCCCCGCATTACAGTAAATCGCGGGCTTTGCAGTAAATGACGGACGTCACAGTAAATGCTGATGGGGCCCGCTATCAGACAACCAAATTCGAGCAAGACGACGGATCAGCGCAGGTCGCCTGGGTGCGGGCGGGCGCGGCGCAGGCTGAGGCCGAATATCGTTCCCTTAAAATCGATAACGCTTTAGATTCTGGACTGCTCACCGCGATGTCACAATCGCGGTGCAAGTGGGTGCAGTGGGTGCGAGTGGGTGCAAGTGGGTGCAACTGCAAGATTGAGCTGCAAGCGTAGGATGCGCGCGGCAAGGACCGAAGGCGGAGGCGACTGATGCATTGGGAAAATCTGTTAAACAGCGTCGGATCGCTGATGATCGTGGCGACCGCCTCGACCAAGACCATGGTTCCGCTGCGTATCCTCGCCATTGTCGCCAATCTCGTGCTGATCGCCTTTTACGCCGCCTCGCACGAATGGATACCGCTGGGTCTCCAAACCGTCGCTCTGCCGCTCAATGGCTATCGGCTTTATCAGATGATGGTTCTGATCAAGAACGTGCGCAATGCGATCCGCGGCTCGACGACGATGGACTGGCTCAAGCCGTTCATGGCGCGGCGGCTGTTCCGCAAGGGCGACATTCTGTTCGCCAAGGGCGAGGAAGCCCACGAGATGTTCTGCATCGTCACCGGCCGCTTCCTGCTGCACGAACTCGGCATCGAGCTCAAGCCGGGCCAGGTCGTCGGCGAACTCGCGATGCTGGCACCGGACAATCGCCGCACCGCGACGCTCGAATGCATCGCCGACGGCGAAGCGCTGTCGATCACCTACGAGCAGGTCGAGGAACTCTACTACCAGAACCCGACCTTCGGCTTCTATTTTCTGCGGCTGGCGACGGAGCGGCTGTTCGACAACATCAATCGCCTGCAATCGGACCTTGAAAGCCGAAAGCCCGCCGAGGCCTGAAACGGCCAGCGGTCGGCGCTTACCGTTCATCAAAGGTTGCCATTCGCCGAAAGTTGTTGGTAGAACACATAAATTCCCTCCCCAGCCGCATTGCGCTTGCGCTTAAATTCGCGTCTGGATGCCGCTAGAATTGCGCGCTAAGTCATGTCGCGGCGCAAAGCCGTCACGCCGGGATATTCATGCCGCAACCGCAGATCTCACGCTTCGAGCTTGCTCGCTATCTGCTCTCGCCGTCGCTCTTCGTGATGGTCATCATGATGGTGGTCGAGGCGATGCTGGCCGCGGCGACGACCTGGCTCGTCATCAATGCCGGACGCCGCGTCGCGGTCGGCGAGTTCCTGCTCACCGATCTGATCTGGATTCTCTCGGCGCAGTCGGCGTCCTATGTGGTCGGCGTCATCAGCTGGGTCTTTGCCGAGCGCGCCGGCTATCGCGGCTTCGGCAAATACATGCTGCGCTTCGCGCGCGAGAATCGCGGCAAGGTCAAACTGCTCAACGACAAGCCGACGCGCGAGCAGATCGAGCCGTTCCTGACCGGCGAGACCTTCCAGTGTCTTCTTCAACGTCATGTACGAGCTCGAATTCGCGCTCAAGCTTTTTCTCGGCCTCGTCTTCAACGCGCTCGTGCTCGGCGCCGAGATCGATCCGAGCCTGCCGTTCGCCTATGTCGGCGCTTTCGGCGCGTTGTTGCTGATGCAGTGGGTGCTGCAGAACGCCGATCGCGCACGCCTATCTCGAAAACCAGCGCATGAACAACCGCGTCACCGCGCAAGGCTATACCGCGTGGGACAATATCCTCGCCGGCAATCGCTACAATCTCCGGCTGTGGCTGTGCGGGCTTCAAGAGCCGGCTGCGCGAGGGCCTGACCGCGCAGGTCCGCGCCATCGTCGCGCGCGAGGGCATGAGCGCGATGAGCGGCATCGTCAGCCTCGCCATCGTGTTCGCCACCATCACCTCGGTCGCCATGCACAATGTCGGCGATACCGCGCTCGCTGGTCGGGCTCGCGACCACGCTGCCGCGGCAGATCGAGATGACCTACGAGCTGCATCTGCTCGCGACCGGCTGGAACGATTTCATCGCCATCTGGACGCGCTTCGGCGGCGTCGCCGCCAATATGCGGCCGCAGCCCGATCCGGATTTCGATCAGCGCATCAAATTCGACAAGCTCGTTCTGCGCGAGGGCGACGACGCCCATGTCGTGTCCTCGCTCGGCGACGCGCTGCGCATCGCGCTGGCGCGGCCGACCGGACGCATCAATGTGCGCGGCGGCAACGGCGCCGGAAAATCCTCGCTGCTTGGCAAGCCTGAAGACCGAGATGAAAAAGCGCGCCTATTACTGGCCGACCACCGACCGGCTGGTCTTTCAGTTCACCTCCGGCGTCGATCCGGTCGATGTCGAAGGCGACGACGAGGACGACGTCGTCGTGGTCGCCGAATCGATGGACAACAGGCTCGGCTTCTCGTCCGGCGAGCGGCAGCTCAAATCGCTGCAGGAAATCGTCGACTGCACCGATGCCGAAGTCTATCTGCTCGACGAATGGGACGCCAATCTCGACAGCGCCAACAAGACCAAGGCCGATGCGCTGGTCGATGAGCTCGCGGCCCGCGCCCGCGTCATCGAGATTTCCCACCGCGACCGCCCGAATTGACAATGGCTGCGGGTGTGCAGCGGGTGCGGCAGCGACGTTTCGCGCCGTTAATGCGCCCGAGTTGACGGCGCAGCGATTTTGCCGAAATTTGGCGCCGCCATAGCGTCATTGCAAGCCGTCTTTGCAAGCCGTCATTACAGGGGGAAGTTGTGCCCGATAAATTAAACGAAATCATCGAGGAACTCGCGCTCGCCAACCGCATTCTCGCCCATGAAGGCGTGCTCGACGCCTTCGGCCATGTCAGCGTGCGCCATCCGACCGATCCGGGCCGCTACCTCCTGTCACGCTCGCGGTCGCCGCTCCTCATCGAGCCGGACGACATTTTGGAATACACGCTCGATTCACAGCCGGTGCGGCAGCCCAAGGTCCAGCTTTATGCCGAGCGCGTCATCCACGGCTGCATCTTTGCGGCGCGCCGCGACGTGATGGCGGTGGTCCATCATCACGCGCCGGCGATCATGCCGTTCGCCATCGCCGGCAAGCCGGTCGTGCCGGTGTTTCATCTCGGCGGCACGATGGGGCAGGAGGCGCCGTTCTGGGATCAGCACGACGAGTTCGGCGATACCAATCTCCTGGTCGTCAAGCCCGAGGAGGGCCAGTCGCTGGCGCGGGCGCTCGGCAAGCACTCCGCCGTCATGATGAACCGGCACGGCGCGACCGTGGTCGGCGGCAGTCTGAGGGAGATGGTGTCGCGCGCGATCTTCATGTGTCAAAACGCCGATTATCAGTTGCGGGCGATGGCGCTTGGCACGCCGCAGCCGCTCTATCCCGGCGAGGTCAAGCTCGCCGGCGCGCTCGCCGTGCTGCCGACGGCGGCTGTCGCGGACCTGGGAATATTGGACCATGCGGCTTGCCGCGAGCGGCGCGCTGCCGCCGCGCAAGAGCGGCGCCAAGGCGGCGCGCCGGCCGGTGCCCAAGACCTCCCGGGTGACGCCGCGCGAGCGCCGCAAAGGGCGCCGAAGGTGATATTCGGCAGCGGAGAATTTTATCGGCTTGCCGCTGCGCAACGATTGCAACGTCCTTAGGGGATCGATGCTGACAGTCTCGCGCCGGCGCTTGCTGGCCGCCACCCTTGGTCCTTTCGCCGTGCCGCACTTGTTGCGGCCGGGGCCGGCAATCGCGGACGAGATGATGTTTCCGGAAAACTTCGTTTGGGGCGCTTCGACCTCGAGCTACCAGATCGAGGGCGCGGTCGATACCGACGGCCGCGGCAAGAGCATCTGGGACGTCTTTTCGCATTCGCCGGGGCGGGTGAAGGGCGGCGATACCGGCGATGTCGCCTGCGATCACTATCACCGCTGGCCCGAGGATATCGAGCTCTTGTCGCGCGGCGGCTTCACCGATTATCGCTTTTCGGTCGCCTGGCCGCGCATTCTTCCCAATGGTTCGGGTGTCGTCGAGCAGCGCGGTCTCGACTTCTACGATCGGCTGGTCGACGGGCTCGCGGCGCGCGCCATCACGCCGTGGCTGTGTCTCTATCATTGGGACCTGCCGCAGGCGCTCGAGGACAAAGGCGGCTGGCGCAACCGCGACACCGCGCAGAAATTCGCCGACTATGCCGGCATCGTCGCCAAGCGCCTCGGCGATCGCGTCAAGCATTGGATAACGTTCAACGAGCCCAACATTCACGCGCTGTTCGGCTACGGCACCGGCGAGAATGCGCCGGGCGTCAAAGGGCCTGCCGAACATGCTCGCGGCGATGCATCACCAGAATCTGGCGCATGGCCGGGCAGTGCAGACGCTGCGCGCCGAGCGGGCGGATTTTCGCATCGGCACCGTCGTGTCGCTGCAACGGGCGCGGCCGGCTTCCGATCGCGACGAGGATCGCCGCGCCACCGAACGGTTCGAGGCGATGTGGAACGGCGCCTGTCTCGACCCGCAAATGCTCGGCCGCTACGCGGCGCCGGTCGCCGGCGATTTTGCGCCGCTCGTCGTCGGCGACGATCTCGCAACGATCCATCAGCCGCTCGATTTCATCGGCATGAATGACTACGCGCCGATGTATGTCGAGGATGCGCCCGACAGCCTGTTCGGCGCCTGGTTCGGCGCGCTGCCGCCCGGCACGCCGGTCACGGCCATGGGCTGGCCGGTCGATGCCGAACAGCCTCACCGAAGAGCTGATCCGCGTCAGTGCGCGCTACAACAAGCCGGAAATCTACATCACCGAGAACGGCGCCTGCTACGACGATATCGTCGCCGCCGACGGCGTGGTCCATGACGCCGAGCGTATCGCCTATCTCCACGATCACCTTGCCGCCGCGCAGCGCGCGGTCGCTGCCGGCGTCAATCTGCGCGGCTATTTCGTCTGGTCGTTGCTCGATAATTTCGAATGGGCACAAGGCTACAGCCGGCGCTTCGGCATCATCCGCGTGGACTTCATCGGCACGGCGCTGCGGCGCACGCCGAAGGCGTCGTATCAATGGCTCGCGGAATTCATCGGCCAGCAGAAGCGGCGATAAGAATCCTCAGTGCCGGTCGCGCGCCGCGGCGCTGATGGCGTTGAGCATGACCTTGCGGTCTTTGTCGAGCACGCCGCGCACCGATTGCTGCTTGCCGATCTGGCCCATTTCGCGCTGACGCTTGACGGTGGCACTCGCCATCAGCGGCTCGACGCCGAGCTCGCGCAGCGTGTCGGCGACTTCTTCCATCTCGGCGGCGCGCCGTTCGCCGTGGCTCGCCATGCGTTCGAGGTTGTAGGGCACGATCTTTGCCCAATCGAGACCGGGATAATTGTTCTTCATCGACGCCGCGACTTCGTCGATCACGCCGGCGCGGGCTGCGGCGAGAAAGCACTCCATCGTCAGCGCTTCGATGCCCTTGATCATGACGCTGCGCACCATCTTGATCGCCGCCGCCGCGCCGATTTCCGGCCCGGCAATGCTCGCGCGCATGCCGAGCGCGGCAGAGAGTGGGCGCAACCGCCTCGGCATGCGGTCCGGCGAGCAGCATCGGCGTCTGATGCCGCGCCGGATAGATCGGCGCCAGCACCGCGACATCGACATAACGCGCGGCATCGCCCAACAGCTTTGCGGTCTCCTGCTTGCGGCCGGGTGATACCGAATTGATGTCGAGGAAGAACGGTTGCGCGGCAAGATGCGATTTGACCGATTTTGCCGCATCGACGCTCGAGGCCGCGGTGACCGCGGCAATGACGATGTCGGCGTCGCGCACCGCGTCGACCGCCGAACTGGCCTGGCGCACGCCGATGGCTGCGGCCGCCTGCGCGAGCTTTTCGCCTTCGCGCTGCGGAAACAGGATATCCCACGCCGCCATCGGCCCGACCACGCCCGCTTCGGCAAGGCCTGCGGCAATCGCCTGGCCCGCTTCGCCGAAGCCAATGAAACTCAGTGCCGGCTTAACGTTTGGCATGCTTCCCATTCCCTCGATTGCGTCGCTGTCGTTGGCGCTGCTAAGGACGGGTATATATTCCAGATCGAAGCCAGCCGCGAGTGCCCTGCATGAGCCGTCTCTCCTGCCGCGACCGACTTGAACAGGCGCTCTCGCGCATTGCCGATCCGAACGGCGAGGGCGCGCGGGCCTGTCTTACGGTCTATGCCGACAAGGCTCGCGCCGCGGCCGATGCCGCCGACGCGCGCGCCGCGCGCGGGGCAAGCCTCGGGCCGCTCGACGGCACCATCGTGAGCATCAAGGATTTGTTCGATGTCGCGGGTGAAGCTGACCCGCGCCGGCTCAAAAATCCTCGCCGAGGAGGCAGCACCCGCCAGCGCCGATGCGGTCGCCGTGGCGCGGTTGCGCGCCGCCGGCGCGGTGATCGTCGCCAAGACCAATATGACCGAATTTGCGTTTTCCGGCATCGGCGCCAATCCGCATTTCGGCACGCCGGGCAATCCGCGCGATCGCAAGCGCGTGCCCGGCGGCTCCTCGTCGGGCGCGCCGATCACGGTCGCCGACGGCATGAGCGAGATCGCGATCGGCACCGACACCGGCGGCTCGGTTCGCGTGCCGGCGGCTTTGTGCGGTCTCGTCGGCTTCAAGCCGAGCCGGCAGCGCGTGCCGACCGTCGGCGCATTTCCGCTGAGCAAGACGCTCGATTCGATCGGTCCGATCGCAAAGAGCGTCGCCGATTGTGCCGGAGCGGACGCGGTGATGGCCGGCGAGGCGTTTACCCCTCTCGAGCCCATTGCGCTTGCCGGACTTAAGTTCGGCGTTGCCGAAGGGCTCCCGCTCGAGCAATTGGACGCAACGACAGGCGCGGCATTTTCGGCGGCGCTAGCGCGGCTCGACGGCAGCGGCGTGCGCCTCACGCCCGAGAAATTTTCGCTGCTCGATGACATGATGGCGATCAATGCCAAAGGCGGCGTCGTGCCGCCGGAGGCTTGCGCCCTGCATCGCGACCGGCTGACGCGGCGCGGAGCCGACATCGATCCCAATGTCCGCGTCCGCATCGAGCGCGGTTGTGCGGTGACGGAAGCGGGCTACGCGGATATCTTTCGCGACTGGGGCAGGCTCGTGCGCGACATGGACGCGCGGCTTGCAGCGCTCGATGTCGTCGTCATGCCGACGACGTCGATCGTCGCGCCGACCATGGCCGAGGTTGCCGACCCGGGTGTTTTCTCCGCCCGCAACGCGGCGGTGTTGCGCAACACCTCCATCATCAATTTCTTCGACCTTTGCGCGATTTCGCTGCCGCTCCCGGATACGGCGCTTCCCGTCGGGCTCATGCTTGTCATGCGCAATGGCCATGACCGGCGGCTGTTGCGCATTGCGGCGGCGGTTATGCAGCTTTTCGGCGGGTAAATGAGTGCTTGCCGCAGGCGCAACGGTTCCCTAGCATTTTGACGGGAAACGAAGAAAAGCCTTCCGGGGAGGAATCCATGATGCATGTCCGCATATTGCCCAATCGCCGTCATTTGCTCGCCGGCGCCGCCGCGACGGCCGCTGCTGTGGCGGCTCCCTCCATCCTGCGCGCCCAAAGCGCTGCCTTGAAGGTCGGTGTCCTTTTGCCGCGCTCGGGTTTCGAGGCGGGCATCGGTCAGGATTGCCAGCGCGGCGTCGACGTCGCGCCGGCGATCCTGAAATCGCTGGCGCTGCCCGACCTCGCCATCATGGATGCCGACACCGAATCCAATGTCGATACGGCGCGCGCGCGAGCCGAGAAACTCATCAATGACGGGGCGCAGCTCCTGGTCGGCGCTTTCGATTCCGGCCAAACTTCAGCCATCGCGCAGGTCGCCGAGCAGAAAGGCATCCCGCTCGTCATCAATATCGCCGCCGCGCCCGACATCACCGAGCAGGGCTACAAATTCGTCTTTCGCAATTTCCCGACCGCGCCGATGATTCTCGGCAGCGCCTTTGCCAATCAGCTCGAACTGTTCGGCATCACCGGCGCGGCGCCCAAGACCGTCGTCTTCATGCATGTCAACGACACGTTCGGCACCGCGATGTCGAAGGGCATCGGCATCGTCATGCCGAAATTCAACATGCCGTATACGATCGTCGACGAGATCGCCTACGACCCGGCGGCGCGCGATCTGTCGGTCGAAGTGGCGAAGGCCAAGGCCGCCAATGCCGACGCGCTCCTGGTCGTCAGCCGCCTCAACGACGCGATGCTGCTGACCCGGGAATTGGTCAAGCAGCGCTGGACGCCGCAGGCGATCATGAGCATGGGGCCGGGCTGGTACGAGGATCAATATCTCAAGACGCTGGGCAAGCTTTCCGACGGGCCGATCAGCTTCGATCCGTTCCAGGACCCGAACAAGAAGCTCGCCAAGGTGCTCGAAGCCGCTTTGGCGAAGACGCAGCCCCGGCGTCAATCTTTCGCACCAATCACGTCTATACGTTCGAGGCGCTGTTAACCGCCGCCGACGCCTATAAGCGCGCCGGTTCGGCCGATCCCAAGGCGCTGGCCGACGCTATCCGCGCGACCAATATCACCGACAATGTCAGCATCGGGCCGGGCATTCAGTTCAACGCCAAGGGCCAGAACGACAAGCTCAAGAACGGCGCCATCCAGAATCGCGGCGGCAAGCTTTTGACATTGGCGCCAAAGGAAGCCGCGCAAGCCAAGCCGGAATGGCCGATGACGCCGTATCAGAGCCGTAGCTGAAGGCGCGGCGGTGTCGTTCGACGTCTATCTGAATGTCGCCGTCGGCGGGATTTTGACCGGTCTGGTCTACGGCCTGATGGCGCTCGGGCTTTCGGTAGTTTTCGGAGTGATTCGCATCGTCAATTTCGCCCACGGCGAGATGATGACGATCGCGATGTATCTCGCGGTCGTGCTGTTTTCGCAGTTTCATCTCGATCCGTTGCTGATGCTGGTACCGATCGCGGCGGTGCTGTTCGTCTGCGGCTACGCGTTACAGGCCGGGCTGATCAATCCCTTCATCACCCGGCCCGAACATAGCCAGTTCCTGCTGCTGGTGGCGCTGGGGCTCATCATCGTCAATGCGCTCCTGATCATTTTCGGCCCGGACGCCCGCAGCGTGCAGACGTCCTATGCCTATGACAGTTTCCAGATCGGCGCGCTGATCGTCGATGCGTCGAAGCTCTATGCCGGCGCCGCCGCGATCCTGCTCGCCGCGCTGTTGTTCGCCTTCTTCCGCCTGACCCGCATCGGCACGGCGATCCGCGCTTGCGCCGACAATTACACCGGCGCGCTGGTGGTCGGCCTCAACGTCAAGCACCTTTATGCACTCACATTCGCCATTGGCGCGGCCTGCGTCGGCGCCGCCGGCGCGATCATGACGCTCATCATCGACGTGACGCCGATGCTGGGGCCGACCTATACGCTGCTTGCCTTCGTCATCGTCGTCACCGGCGGGCTCGGCTCGATGCCGGGCGCGCTGCTCGGCGGCGTGCTGATCGGACTCACCGAGGCGTTCGCCGGTCTGTTGTTTACGCCGTCGGCCAAGAGCATGTTCGCCTTCGGCATTCTCGTCTTGGTGCTGCTGTTCCGGCCGCAAGGCCTGCTCGGCAAGAGGCTGGCGTGATCGCGCGTCAGACCGCGCACGAGACCGCGAGCCTGTCCGTGCGCCTGTCCGGCGGTCTCAGCCCCCGCGCGCTCGTTCTCCTCGCCGGGCTCGGCGCGGCGCTTCTCTTCGCGCCCCTTGTCGCCAACGATTATCTGCTCACGGTCCTCATCCTCATTCTCTACTTCGCCTATGCCGGGCAGGCCTGGAACATCATGATGGGTTTTGCCGGGCAGCTTGTCGCTTGGCCACGCCATCTATGTCGGGCTTGGCGCCTATGTCGCGGCGTTTTTGTTCACGCGCTACGGCATCGCGCCGTGGATCGGGCTCTTGGCTGCCATACCGGTGACTGCCGCCTGCGGCGCTATCATCGGCTTTCTCGCTTTCCGCTTCGGCGTCGCCGGCGTCTATTTCGCCATCCTCACCATCGCCTTCGCCGAATTCGCCCGCATCGGCTTCGATCATCTCGACATCGTCAACGCTTCGGCCGGATTTGTTTCTGCCGGTGGCGCAATACGCGCATAACGATCTGTGGCGGCTGCGCGGCAATCCGGCGATGTTCTATTATGTGATCCTGGTGGCGACGGCGCTGGCCTTCGTTCTGTGCCGCATGTTGATGACGAGCCGGATCGGCTATTTCTGGCTCGCCATCCGCGAGGACGAAATCGCGGCGCGTGCCGCAGGCATCGATACGTTTCGCTATAAGATGTATGCGGTGATGATCTCGGCTGCCGTGACGGCGTTCGCCGGCGTCTTCTACGCCTTCTTCTACAACAATCTTTTTCCCGAGCAGGTCTTCAATATTCTCGCGCTCCATCGAGATCATTCTCGGTCCGATGATCGGCGGTATCGGCACGCTGTTCGGGCCGATCCTCGGCGCCTTTGTCATTACCGGCCTCGCCGAAGCGCTCAACGCCGTGATGCTGCATTTCGGGCTCGATCTGCCGGGCGCGAAGCAGGTGTTCTATGGCATCTGCCTGCTTGTCGTCGTCGTGGCGCTGCCGAACGGGGTGTGGCCGTGGCTTAAGCGCCGCCTCGGCGTGGCGGAGGGACCGCAATGACGGCGCTCCTCTCGGTGCAATCCGTCAGCAAGCGCTTCCGCGGCCTCGTCGCCGTCGATCGGGTCAGTTTCGATGTGCCGGAAGGCGCGATCTTCGCGGTGATCGGTCCCAACGGCGCCGGCAAGACCACGCTGTTCAATCTGATTGCCGGCGCGATGGCGCCGACCGACGGGTCGATCACATTTGCCGGCGCCCGGATCGACGGCATGACGGCGGATGCGGTGTGCCGCCGCGGCCTCGCGCGCACGTTCCAGCTGGTGCGGCCGTTTCCGGGTCTCAGCGTGGAAGACAATGTCATCGTCGGCGCCTTGCAGCAGCTGCCGCAATGTGGCGGCGGCGCGCGATCATGCCCGGACTTTGCTGCAACGCCTCGATTTGTTCGATAAACGCGGCCAGCTCGCTTCGACGCTGACGCTGCCGGATCGCAAGCGCCTCGAAGTCGCCCGCGCGCTTGCCACCGGGCCGAGGCTCCTCCTCCTCGACGAAGTCATGGCCGGACTGCGTCCGACCGAGACCGACCGCATGGTCGCGACCTTGCGGGCGCTCAACCGCGAGCGCGGCTTGACCGTGGTTTTGATCGAGCACGTCATGCGCGCGGTGATGGCGCTGGCGTCGCGCGTTCTGGTGCTCGATCACGGCACAGCGATCGCGGAGGGCGCGCCGGAGGCCGTCGTGCGCGATCCCGCGGTCGTGCAATCCTATCTCGGCCAATCTGATCTCGAAGGCGGGACGGTGTGATGCTGCGCGTCGAAGGGCTCGATGTCTTTTACGGCGACGCGCAGGCGCTCGACCAAATCTCGCTCGACATCGAGGACGGGCGCCATCGTCGCCATCGTCGGCGCCAATGGCGCCGGCAAGACCACGCTGATCCGCACGATTGCCGGAATGCTCGAGCCGGCGCGGGGCCGGATCATGTTTCGCGACACCGACATCACCGGCTGGCCGAGCCACCGCGTCTGCGATTTCGGCATCGGACAGGTCGCCGAGGGCCGCCAGGTGTTCCCGACGTTTATCCGTCGCCGAGAATCTCGACATGGGCGCGATGTTGCCGCGGGCGCGCGCCGCGCGGGCGAAGAACCGCGAGCGGGCGTTTGCCCTTTTCCCGCGCCTTGCCGAGCGCGCGCAGCAGTCGGCCGGCACCTTGTCGGGCGGCGAACAGCAAATGCTCGCCATCGCGCGCGCCCTGATGGGCATGCCGGACCTCATCATGTTCGACGAGCCGTCGCTCGGTCTGGCGCCGACCATCGCGCGCGGCGTGCTCGACGTGATCCGCGACCTCAATCGCGATGGCATGACCTGTTTGTTGGTCGAGCAGAACGTCGCGCTGTCGCTGAAGCTCGCGAGCCGCGCCTATGTTCTGGAAAATGGACGCATCACGCTTTCCGGCAGCGGCGCCGAACTCCTGTCCAACGACGGCGTCCGCTGCGCCTATCTCGGACTGTAACTACTGCGGGACTGTAACTACTGCGGGACTGTACTACTGCGCCGGGCGCCGGATTTTCTCCATGAGCGCGGCAAGTGCGCCGACGCGCACACTCAACGGTGCCAGCGGGAAGGCTTGGCGGAGCCGCTGATAGACGTCGGATGCGTCGGCGCATCGACGTCGGAGAGCGCGGCAGCCATCGCGCGCGCCATCTCGGCTTCCGGGCGGCCGCACAGCGGGGCCGGCACCATGGTGACGTCGCCGAAAGCAATAGGTGATTGTATCTGCAATGTGACACGCCGGGCGGCCATATCTGGCTCCAATCGGATAATGGTCCCCACCTAACGCGCCACGTCTCGTCGAGTTCCGGCGATAGCCGGACGCGAGCGGCCAGCGCCTCTATGCGGCTTGCTGCGCCTGACCGCATTGATCCGACGCAAATTTACGAAAAATGGTGCGCTGCCCCGGATTGCGATTCACACAATCCGGGGCTGCAATTCGCGGCGGCTTCTGGCGAAATTATTTCAGCGGCGGCCCGATCGTGACATCGAGCTTGCCGACGCCCTCGACTTCGCACTCGATCTTGTCGCCGGCGACGGTGGCGGCGACGCCCGACGGCGTGCCGGTCATGATGATGTCGCCGGGCGCGAGCTCGACCATCTCCGACAGTTTCGAGATGATTTCCGGCACGTTCCAGATCATCTGATTGAGATCGCCGTCCTGGCGCATCTTGCCGTTGACCTTGAGCGTGATGCGGCCCTTCGCCGGATGTCCGATCTCGGACGCCGGCTTGAGTGGACCGCAGGGCGCCGAGTGATCGAAGGCTTTGCCGACTTCCCACGGCCGCTTGATGTCGCGCGAGGCGATCTGCAGATCGCGGCGCGTCAGGTCGATGCCGACGGCATAACCGTAGACGCAATCGAGCGCTTTCTCGGTCGGGATGTTGCGGCCGCCGCTCTTGAGCGCGACGACGAGCTCGACCTCGTGATGCATGTCCTTGGTCAGCGACGGATAGGGCGAGGTGCCGCCGTCCGGCACGACGGCGTCGGCCGGTTTGGCGAAGAAGAACGGCGGCTCGCGCACGTCGTTGCCCATCTCCTTGATGTGCTCGACGTAATTGCGGCCGACGCACCACAGCCGGCGGACCGGAAAATATTTGCCGGTGCCGGCAACGGCAATCGCCGCCTGCGGCGGCTGCGGGATGACATAATCTTTCGCGTCGGTGCTCATGCTGGCTTTTTCGGGTTGGAGGGAATGGGAACGTTGGTAACGCAGTCGAGCAGTCGTTAATTCGTTCAAACAGATGGCGCGATTTCAGGAACCGGCGGCGCAACCATCATGATCTTGTGTCGGTTGTTGCGCCGGCGAAGACTGCTCGCGGAGCTGCAGGCGATAGAAGCTGGCGTAGCGGCCGTTCTTGCGCAGCAGTTCGTCGTGCCGGCCGCTTTCGACGACCTGTCCGTTCTCGACGACCAGAATCGTATCGGCGTGCATGATGGTCGACAGCCGATGCGCGATGACGAGCGTGGTGCGGCCCTTGCACAATTCGGCGATGGCTTCCTGCACGTGACGCTCGGATTCCGAATCGAGCGATGCGGTCGCCTCGTCGAGCAGGATGATCGGCGCGTTCTTGATCAGCGCGCGCGCGATCGAGATGCGCTGGCGCTGGCCGCCGGAGAGCTGCAGGCCGTGCTCGCCGACTTGCGTGTCGTAGCCCGCCGGGAAGCCCATGATGAAGTCGTGCGCATGCGCGGCTTTGGCGGCGGCGATAATTTCGGCGTCGCTCGCGCCAAGCTTGCCGAGCGCGATGTTCTCGCGGATCGGTGCCGCGGAACAGATGCACGATCTGGCCGACATAGGCGATCTGGTGGCGCAGCGAGCCGCGCGACACTCGCGGCGATATTCTGGCCGTCGATCAGAACGCGGCCCGAGCCGACCTCGTAGAAACGCAGCAGCAGATTGAGCACGGTCGACTTGCCGCCGCCCGACGGGCCGACCAGCGCGGTGACTTGTCCCGGCTGCGCGACCAAGCTCATGCCTTGCAGCACCGGCGCATCGGCGCGGTAGGCGAAATTCACGTGGTCGAATTCGACGCGCGATTGCGCAAGCTTCAGCGCCGGCAGATTGTCGTCGTTCGGTTCGCCCGGCGGGCTGTCGATGATCTCGTAGAGGACGCGCACGCCGACGAGATTGTTGTTGAGGTCGATGTTGAGGCGGGCGAGCCGCTTCGCCGGCTCGTAGGCGAGCAGGAACGCCGCCATGAAGGAGACGAACTCGCCCGGCGTCGCGCCGGTCTCGATCACGCGATAGCCGCCGTAGATCGACGCCAGCGCCACGGTGAAGCCGCCGAGCATTTCCATGATCGGGCTGGCGCGATTGGCGACGCGCGCCATCTTGTTCGACTCGTGCTGGACCGCGGTCACGCTTTCGTTGAGGCGCCGCCGCATCTCGTCTTCGAGGCCGAACGCCTTGACCATGCGCATGCCTTGCAGCGCTTCCTGCATGGTCTCGATGATGCGGGTGCCGCCGGTGAATTGCATGCGGGCGATGCCGCGCACGCGGCGGATGACCTTGCGCAGGAAGTAGAAGGCCGGCGGCGCGCCGATGAAGCCGATCAGCGACATCGCCGGATCCTGGATCACCATGACGACGCAGAGCCCGATCAGCGACATCAGATCGCGGCCGATCGCGGTGATGAGGAGATTGATGACGCCGCTGACCGCGGCGGCGCCGGTGGTCAGCCGCGCGATGAATTCGGACGAATGACGGTCGGCGAAAAAGCCGATGTCCTCCCGCAACAGCTTGTCGAACAAACGGCGCTGATTGTCGGCGATGATGCTGTTGCCGATCCACGACAGCGTGACGGTCGAGCCGTAGGTGGCAAAGCCCTTGGCGGCGAAGATCACCATCGCGATCACGCCGATGACGACGATGCCGTGATAGTTGTGATTGACGTAGGCCTCGTTGGTCATGGAGCCGAGGAGATAGGCGGTCAGCGCCGTGGCGGCGGCGGCAATCCCCATCAGCACGAAGGCCAAGGCGTAGCGCGGCCAATGTTCGAGCGCCTCATCCACCAGCAGGCGGCGCACCAGGGTCAAGGTCGAATAGTCGTCCGCGGAACCGGCCGTGGCAGGATTGGTGACAGGTTTCATGCGTGAACTGTTTGCCCGCATAGGCCGCGAAGGGCAATGGCCGCGGCGGCGCGTTCTTGCCCATCGGGCGGGCCAGATTCAAGTAAATTCAGCGCCGGCCGTTGATTTAACAGGAATTTCCGCCGACTCCGAAGCGAAACTCGGCAGATTTCGCTTGCGCCGGCGATAGGCCGATCCTGGCGATTGATCGGCGAAAGAGGGGGCTTGCGCCTCCGAGATCAGAAGCGGGGGCTGCGCGGCGGACCGCTTCGCCCGCCGGCGGCGCCGGGGATCGGCCGCGGCTTCATCGGCAACAGGCCCTCGCGCTGCAGTTTCTTGCGGGCGAGCTTGCGGGCGCGGCGGATCGCTTCCGCCTTTTCCCGCACTTTCCGTCTCCGACGGCTTTTCGTAATGGCCGCGGAGCTTCATCTCGCGGAAGACGCCTTCGCGCTGCATCTTCTTCTTCAGCACCTTGAGCGCTTGGTCCACATTGTTGTCACGGACGAGAACCTGCACGCGGCGTTCCTCTTCGATCGAGCGGATGATCGGATCTGCGTGGCCACGGCGCTCGGACCAATGGCGCATATATGCCGAAGTTCGGGTGATCGAAGGCGCCCGCGACGGGAACCTCAATCGATAGTCGATAACGTCGTTATTCGACGTTCGACCCGCCGCGTTCTACCCGCCAACCTGCTGCCCGCTAACGCTCTACCGGCCAACGCTCTGCCGGCTAATGGGCACCACGGCTGCCGTTTGCGAGAGCGCGGAGACTTCTAAATCACCGTGTTTTGGCAAGCTCTTCGCACAAGGCGGTGTCTGCCTGCGCTTGGCTATATAGATATCGGGGGATTTGTCAAAGGCGTCCGAGCCATTGGCAGAAACCGAGAACCGGCAGCGGCGCACAGCAGAAAATCTGCCGAAGGACAGTGGGGATCACTCCCGCCGGCGCATTGCATTCCTCTTGGAAAGTGCGGCACGGTAGCGAATTGCAGCCTGGGGAAGCAAATGTCGGTATGCCTGAATGATTATTTCGACGCCGGCTTTCCCGGCGCGACCCAAGTGGTCCGGATCGCGAGCTTGCACGAAGCGAAGGTGTTCGCGCGCAGATGGGTGATCAGAGACAAGGATCCGGCGTTAAAAGCGCTGCTCCGGCATATCGAAAAAGCCAACAGTACGGCGACCGGGGACCTCGCAATTCAACAGTTGAAGCAAGCATTGGCGCACCGGGGATTATTGGTCACGGCACGCCCGCAACTCGACTAGATCGGCGCCCGGTAATCTTGATTGTCTGACGCTATGGTGTCGTCGGCACCGCGAATTCTCGACTTTGCCGCTTTCTCGCGATTGCGAAAATATATCTTTTGGCCGAACTAACATTACGTACGTGTGCTACATATATGCGAGCGGCGTTTGTTAGCGCCCATATTGATCATATTTTGATTCTTTTTGGAGATAATCCAATGGCCAAGGCCCTTTCCAGCGCCTATGCGCAAGATGTACCGGCGGCGCCGCGCGAAGCGCGCACAGCCGAGTTCGACTATGATGCCGCTGCCGAACTGTTCCCGACGCGTCGGCGCGTTCCGAGGCGCCAGCCGCTCGGATACAAGCGGTTCGCGCACGCTTCACAGGCCATCCGTTTTGCCATCGAAGAACTTGCGCCGGAGCTTCTTGTTGGCGCTTTCCTCGAAGTCGACGAGCGGCGCTACAGCAGCGATGATATCCGCCGTTTGTATGAGGATGCCGGTTATCCGTTGGCGCGGCGCGGTGCCGGTCGTGACCGATAAGACCGTCGACCTCGATCAGCATCGCGGGATGGCGGCGCAGAAGGCCACGGAACTGCGCAGGCTTTTGACGAATGTGGAAGCCAATGAAAGAGAATTGCGGCTTCGCCAAGACGAACTGGAATCGCATTTGATCGCGGCGCCGGCGGCGAATTGGCACGAGGCCGCCGATAAAGCGCGCTATCTGCTCAATTGCTTCGCAAGGACGCCCGCTGCAGAGGATCCGCGGCGACAGAAGCTGATCACAGCTGTCCTCGCCGACTTCAAGCGCCTCGAGGACGCGTGCTAGCGCTGCTCCGGTCCGCGCCGCTTCATCGCGACTGGATTTAGAACTTCGGCGGAAGAACCAGATCGCTTTCGGAAACCACCCGCTCATGGGACTCGCTCTTGCTCTTGATTCGATAGCGCGTGCTTCCGTCTTCCGCCGGCCGCAGACTTACAATCTGGTAGGAGCCACTCGCCGCCGACCGAAACGTCGACGGGATAAGATCGACCGTTTGTCCGACCTTGAATTTGTAGATCTGTTCTGTCATCGCAGATTCTCCTGCAGCGGCACTCGCCAGTCGGTCCGCGACGATTGTTCGGGCACAGCCAACAGACTGTCGGTCGCTTGCCAATCCTGACACACGACGAGCTTTGCGCCGTTGATCCCCTGCATATCACGATCCATAGGTCGCCGTCTGCGGGCATCGAGGGTATTTTGCTGAACCTCGCAGAAGCGCCCGCCGTCCGAGGCTAACGGCGCGGACGAGGTCAGGCGCGGGCAGTGCGTTCGCTCGCCGATCGCTGATCGGCGACGGAGCGCCGCCGTACCAATTCGCGTTCCCAGGCGAGCGCGTGGGTGACGATGGTCGACAGATCGTCGAAGCGCGGCTGCCAGCCGAGCGCCGCGCGCGCCCGCTCGCTCGCCGCAACGATCTGCGCCGGATCGCCCTCACGGCGCGGCGCCATCTCCACCTTGAAGTCGGCACCGGCGATGCGTTTGATCATGTCGATGACCGCAAGAACCGAGAAGCCGTGACCGTAGCCGCAATTGAGCGTCAGCGACGGCGCGCCGGAGCGCAGATGACGTAACGCGTCGGAATGCGCACGCACGAGATCGCTGACATGGATGTAGTCGCGGATACAGGTGCCGTCCGGCGTCGGATAATCGGTGCCGAAGACTTGCAGCTTCGGCCGCAGCCCAAGCGCCGCTTCGGCGGCGACTTTGATGAGATGCGTCGAGGCCGCGCTCGACTGACCGGTGCGGTTTTTCGGGTCGGCGCCGGCGACGTTGAAATAACGCAAAATCACATGCGTAAGGCCGTGAGCTTGGCTCGCGTCGCGCAACATGATCTCGGTCATCAGCTTCGACCAGCCGTAGGGCGAGATCGGCTGCGTCGGCGCGTCCTCCGGCACCGGGATCGTTGCCGGATTGCCGTAGACCGCGGCGGTGGAGGAAAAAATGAAATGGCGCACGCCGCCCTTGACCGCGCATTCGATCAGCGCGCGCGAATTGGCGGTGTTGTTGCGGTAATAGCCGAGCGGATCGCGCACCGAGTCCGGAACGACGATCGAGGCGGCGAAGTGGATGATCTCGCCGATGCCGTGCTCGCCGATGAGCTTGCTGACGAGCGGCTGATCGCCGGTTTCGCCGACAATGAGCGGCACGCCGTCAGCAACCGCCCAGCGGTGTCCGGTCGAGAGATTGTCGAGCACGACGACGCGCTCGCCGGCATCGTGCAACTCGTTCACCATCTGGCTGCCGATATAGCCGGCGCCGCCGGTGACCAGGACCGTCATGAGATCGCTCTCCAAAGACCCCTTCGCCCTACACCAATTCGTTGAACAGGTCGTTAGGCCGGTTGGACCACCGCCAAGGCCCCTTCGACCGCCGAAATGACCTGGTCCGGGGCGATATCGCGCATGCAGCGATGGTGGACCAGGCGGCAGTCCGGTTTGTGGCAGGGCCGGCAATCGAGCTTGGTCGCGGTCTCGATCGTTCCGGCAAGCGGATTGAGCGGCGCCCAATGCCAGGGGCTGGTCGGGCCGAAAATCCCGATCGCTGGCGTGCCCAGCGCGGCTGCGACGTGCAACAGGCCGGAATCGTTGGATACCGCCGTGGTAGCGCAGGCGAGCGCAACAATGGCATCGCGCAGATCCTCGCCGGTGAGGTCGCGGGCCGCCGTGTCCCCGACAATATCCGCAGCCATTGCCTTTTCACCCGGACCGCCGAGGATCCAGACCGCAACCCCCCGGTCGAGGAGTTTCCGCGCCAAGCTCGCGTAATACTCCTTCGGCCAGCGCTTGGCGGGGCCAACGGCGCCCGGCGCCAGCGCCACGATCGGACGGCCGTCGCCGTCGAGGCCGCGCTTTCGGCGCCAGGCTGTGGTCTCCTCGCGGGGGACCTTAAGTTCCGGCAAGGGCCAGTCCGCCGGCAGCTTTGCGTCAGGCGGCAGCGCCAGCGCGCCGCAACGGTCGACCATGCGCGGCAGCTTCTTCTCGCCGTAGCGCAGGTCGTTGAGCAGGAAAAACCGCGCCTCGCCGACAAAGCCGGTGCGCTCGGGAATACCGGCGAAATAGGGGGCCAGGCCAGCTTTCCAGGTGCGCGGCATGATCAGCGCGGTGCCATAGCCCTCGTGCTTAAGGCGCTCGGCCAGCGCCTTCTGCTGCCCAAGCGCGAGGCGGCTGCGCGGCAGGTCGGCAACCACGGCTCTGCGCACCCCCGGCATGTAATCGGTCAGCGGCGCGCAGAGCGTTGACGCCAGCATATCGACCGGACGGTCGGGAAAGCGCTGCCGCAACAGTTTTACCACCGAGTGGCAGCGGACGAAGTCGCCGATCCAAAGATAGGGCACGATGAGAATGGGCGAGCCGGCGCCCGGCTTCCCTGTGCCCTTCGCAAGCGCGTCATGATATGAACTGGAATTCATATTTTATACTTCGAACCCAGATTCACTTGTTCTGATTGCGATTGCTTGGGCTACCGTGCTTGGGTCGTACTGTCCAGTGTTGCACGCGACCAGAGACTAGGGGCAAATGCGCCGATCATTGCGTGCGGGCGGGGCGTGCCCGGATTCGCGTTTGGGTTTGCGGTTGAAGCGGAGCGTTTATCGTGAGCGGCACCGCGCTCATCTCGGTCATCGTCACGACCTATAACCGCGAGGACGCGCTCGACGCGGCCTTGCGTGCGCTGTCGCATCAGTCGGACCGGAATTTCGAGATCGTCATCGCCGACGACGGCTCGCGGCCGGAAACCGCGGCGCTCATCGAAAGCTGGCGCTCGCGCTTGCCGGTGCCGCTCAAGCACGTGCGCCATGAGCATCGCGGCTTCCGCGGCGGCGAGATCCGCAACCGCGGCATCCTCGCGAGCGACGGTGAAGCTTTGCATCTTCCTCGACGGCGATTGCCTGGCGAGCGCCGATTTCGTCGCCGCGCATCGCCGGCTTGCCGAGCCGGGCTGGTTCGTCACCGGCAATCGCATCCTGCTGTCGCGCGAATTGACGGAGGCCGTCCTCGCGCAAGGCACTGGCGGCGGAGCAATGGACTTTTGCCGCACTGCTGCGCCAGCGGCTCAAGCGGCGGCATCAATCGGCTGGTGCCGACGCTGCGCCTGCCGCTCGGGCCGCTGCGCAAGCTCAACCGCGACAACTGGCAAGGCGCGCAAACCTGCAATCTCGCGGTCGGCGCGCGGCGATCTCGATCGCATCGACGGCTTCGATTGCAGCTATGCCGGCTGGGGCCTGGAGGATTCCGATCTCGTGGTGCGTCTCCTGCATGCCGGCGTGCGGCGCAAGGACGGCCGGTTCGCGACCGGCGTGCTGCATCTGTGGCATCCGCAGAACGACCGCTCGCAATTGCCGGCCAATCAGACGCGGCTCGACGAGGTGATGAGCGGCAGCCGCGTGCGCGCGTCGCGCGGCATGTCGGCGCTCGGCGCCGAGACCGACGACGCGCCGGCGCCGCAAATTCATCGATGGCGCAGCGATGACGCCGATTCGCTTGCCCAGCGCTCCGCGCGTTCTCGTCGTGGCGTTGCGCCGGCTCGGCGACGTGCTGCTGACGACGCCGCTTATCCGCAGCGTCAAGCGGGCCTATCCCGCAGGCCTCGCATCGACGCGCTGGTATTCTGCCGGAACCAGGGAATTTTGGCGGGCAATCCCGATCTCGCCGATGTCCTCGCGATCCCGCAGCGCCCGCGGCCTCGGCGAAACGCTCGCGCTGCTGCGGCGGATCGGCAAACGCTACGACCTCGCGCTGTCGACGCAGACCGGCGACCGGCCGACGACTTTGGCCTGGATCGCCGGACGGCAAAGCGCCGGCCTGCTCGAAGCCGACGGGCTCGCCGCCGCGGCCAAGCGTTTTCTGCTCAGCCGCTCCTGCGTGACCGATCGCGACGCAGCATCGCGTTCTCGACATCCTGCGCCTCACCGA
Organism: uncultured Alphaproteobacteria bacterium; assembly: GCA_963695615.1. Classification (GTDB taxonomy): domain Bacteria; phylum Pseudomonadota; class Alphaproteobacteria; order Rhizobiales; family Xanthobacteraceae; genus BOG-931. The sequence goes on from CAVOHH010000005.1 coordinate 88,800, forward strand.
GCTGCTCGGCATTCCCGCGCACGCCGAAATCGTTTGTCCCTCCGGCGCCACGCGCGCCGGCGCTCGCGCCGGCGCAGCCTTACGCCGTCGTGCATGCCGCGCCGATGTTCACCTACAAGCGCTGGACGCATCGACGGCTGGCGCAAGCTCGCCGCGGCGTTGCGCGAGCGCGGCCTCGCCACGGTTGTCACCGGCGCGCAATCCGATCGCGCCTATCTCGACGAGGTCTGGCAGGGCAGCGATGTCGTGCGTCTCGACGGCAAGCTCGAATGGCCGGAACTCTCGGCTTTGATCGGTGCGCGCGCGCGTCTATATCGGTCCCGACACCGCGATCACCCATCTCGCGGCGGCCACCGGAGCGCCGACGGTGGCGCTCTATGGTCCGACCGATCCGCGCATTTGGGGACCGTGGCCGCACGGCGGCCTCGATCGTCCGTGGGCGCCGTCCGGCACGATCCAGCGGCGCGGCAATGTCTGGCTCGTGCAAAATCCGCTGCCGTGCCTGCCGTGCCAGCAGGAAGGCTGCGACCGCCGGCTCGACAGCCGCAGCCAATGTCTCGACGAATTGACCGTCAATCAGGTCGTGTCGGCGGTCGATCAGGCGCTGACGGTGCGGCAGGCGGCGTGACGCGGCGCAAGGCGGCGCCGGAATTCTGCGTCAGCTTTGCGATGCCGGTTCGCGTGTCGTAGGCCGGGTGCCAGCCGGCCGCGATCAGCTTTCCCGGATCGACGCGCAAATTGCCGCAATAGCGATCCCACAGATGGCCGAGCCGCGCCATGCGCAGCGGCATCTCGACATACTGAACCTGCGACGGCAGGAGCAGCGCGCGGCGGCCCTCGGCGTGCCGTATCGCCGTGATCAGGTCGGCCATATTCGGCGGAATTCCCGGATCGGCGACCAGATAGATTTCTCCGCTCGCTGCGGGCAGCGCGACGACGAAGCTCAGGGCCGAGAGAAAATTGTCGATGCCGAGATAGGATCGCCGGTTGGTGAAATCGCGGACCGGCAGCGGCAGACGCGAGACCGCCGCGCGCAACAAAAATGCCAGGCCGCCGCTCATGCCGGGGCCGTAAACGGGGACCAGCCGCAGGATCGTGAACGGCACGCCCGACGCGCGCACGGCTTCCTCGGCGGCGAGCTTCGAACGGCCCTGCGCATCGACGGGCGCTGCGGCATCGCGCTCGGTCAGCGCGTGATCGGCGGCGGGCCCGTTCTGCGCCGAGAGCGAAGAGACGTAAACGAAATGACGGACACCGGCCGCTGCCGCCGCGCGCGCGAGCCGGGCCGTCGCCTGATGATTGACGAGATCGTAGAGCGCGGGCCGAATGCCGCGGCCGCGCTCGATGCCGGCAAGATGGATCACCGTATCGACGCCGTCGAGCAGCGGTCGCCAGGTCGAAGGATTCCGCGAGATCCGGATACTGCACCACTTCGACGCCATCGCCAAACGGCGGAACCGGTATGCGCCGCACGGCGGCGCGAACAATTTGACCGTTCTCCGCAAATGCCGCGACCACGGCGCGGCCGAGAAAGCCGGTCGCGCCGGTGACCAGCACGCGCCGCGCCGCGCTGTTGGTCTCGCGTTTCATCTCGTGATCTGTCGTGGCTCACGTCGCGGCGAAGTCCTGAATCAAGTCCTGATTTGCGTCCTTGCTCATAGCATCCTCGACATCCACTTGGCGCTTCCCTCGCGCGGATGCAAGGATCGTCGAATCAATAGCGGCGGCAAGATAAGAAGCGGGCATGACACTTGATAGAACGGCTGGATTCTTCATTTGAGCATAATCTTGTCCGACCTTCCTTCGCCCGCCGAAGCGGGCTTCGCAAAGGCGGGAAACCGGTTTCCACGTTTCGCGATCATGCTCTAATAGAGCGGCGGCTGCACCGGAGCGGTCGGCCGCCCGAGTTCACCCGATATCAGATCGAATTGCGTGTAGGTTTGAGCTTCGCAGGCGTCGGTTTCGACGGCATAGCGCGCATCGCTGACGACATCGTCCTGAATGAAAATCGCATAGATGCGCAGGTGGCCGTGGTCATGGAAACGCACGCAGGCGAGCCAGTTCCAGCCCTTGACGGTATTGACCCAGCGCAGGCCGGAAATCTCGAACCCGTCGTAGGACCGGACATCCTTCAATGCGGACTGCAGATATTTGGCGGCGAGCGAGACGTAGGGCGGTTGCGCGCCCGGCGGCGTGGCGCTGTTCGACAGCGCGATTTCGCTGCATCCCGGCAGCGCGACCAGCATCGCAAGCGAGCGCGGCAGCGCTGCATGGCGTTCCGCAACGACGGGCCGGATGTCGCAGGATCAGGCGCGCAGACCACAGTCCCGCCATGAAAACTGTCCATCTGGAGCCGGGTTTAGCCGATTGAAAACGCGAATGCCCGTATTCTAAAACGGGACGCGGCGAGCGGGATGTCGCAAGGCGACGGGTTGGCATGACGACACCGCTAATGACCGGCTACGCGATCGGACAAGATGGTTAACGGCGCTCGATGCATTCGCCGAGCGGGTCCAACAACCCGGCGGCCGACATGATTGTCAAACGGCTCGTTGCCGCAGGCGCGTTGCTGTGGCTCGGCGCGGTGCTCGGCTCGTGCAGTCCGTTCTCCGGCTACGTCGCCGATCATGGCCGCATTGGGCCGGCGGCCTGCCGCCCGATGTGCCGCCGCGGCCCGGCGCTCCGGGCTATGACGATTTCATCGCTCACGGCGAGCCTGCACCAAATACGGCCGCGCCCGCCGCCGGCGCCGCCACGCGGCGCGGCGCCGTGCCGACCAGCGCCGCAGTCGCGAGCAGCGCCGTCGGGAAAAGGCCAGAACGGCAAGGTTCAAGTCGGCCGTGTCCAACCGGCCCCCGCGCCGGCGAGCGTCCAGCAGGACGCCAGTCGAAGCTGCCGCGCCAGCCGAGCCCGTCGAAAATCCGCCCGCCGAGGATACGAGCGTCGTGAAGGGCGGGCTCTACTAGAGCACGATCGCTTCGGACCGAACTCGGATCGCGCGCTCGCGGCATCACGCCACGCCGGCGCGCAGCAGATCGTGAAAATGCACGATGCCGACCGGCCGGCCCGATTCCACGACCATGAGCGCCGTGATTTTCGACGAATTGAGGATTTGCAGCGCCTCGCTCGCCAATTGGTCGGGGCGAACGGTTTTCGGCGATGCCGTCATGACGGCATCGACCGGCGCTTGCAGCAAGTCGACGCGCATGTGGCGGCGCAAATCGCCGTCGGTGATGACGCCGGCAAGCTTGCCGTCGTGGTCGGTGACCGCGACGCAGCCAAAACCCTTGGCCGACATTTCGACGATCGCTTCCGACATCGGCGCGCCGCGTTTGATCAACGGCACCGCGTCGCCGGGATGCATGACGTCGCGAACGAATTTCAACGCGGCGCCGAGCTTGCCGCCCGGATGAAACACGCCGAAGTCGAGCGCGGTGAAGCCTCGGGTTTCGAGCAGCGCCATCGCCAAGGCGTCGCCGAGCGCGAGCTGCATCAGCGACGACGTCGTGGGCGCGAGATTGTGCGGGCAGGCTTCGCTCGCCGCCGGCAGCGTCAAGACGATGTCGGCGGCCTTGCCGAGCGTGCTTTCGGCATTCACCGTGATGGCGATCAGCGCGATGCGGAAGCGGCGGGAGTAGGTGATCAGGTCTTTCAGCTCTTCGGTTTCGCCCGACCAGGACAGCGCCAGCATCACGTCGTCCGACGTGATCATGCCGAGATCGCCATGGCTGGCATCGGCGGCGTGCACGAAGAACGCCGGCGTGCCGGTCGAGGCGAGCGTCGCCGCGATCTTGCGCGCGACGTGACCGGATTTGCCCATGCCGGTGACGATGACGCGGCCGCGCGCCGCGCGAATGGTCTCGACGGCGGCGACGAACGGCGCGCCCAGTCCGTCGGACATCGCCGCGACCAGCGCGGCCATGCCGTCGGATTCGGTCGCGAGCGTGCGCAGCGCCGAGGCGATATGGGGATTCTCACGCCGGGCTCGGCTTTCTCGCGTCGGACGCATTCATCTTCGCACGTGTCCTCACTCGAAACTCCAATCTGCAACTCTACGTTTGAGCATGATCTTATCCGACCTTCCTTCGCCCGCCGAAGCGGGCTTCGCGAAGGCGGGAAGCCGGTCTCCACTTTTCACCATCATGCTCCAGCGGCCGCGGCAGCGCCGAGCGGCCAAACTACCCGAGTTTATTTGCCCCAGGCGGCAAAGGCATCAGCGAAAGCGCGATCGCCGGGCGGGCCCTTTTCCAGGGCCAGAATGGCGCGGCCGCCATTGTTATAGACGATCGGAATATCGAACCACGGCCGCTCCTTGAGCAGCTGAATATTGCGCTGCACGTCGGCATCGACCGCGGAGAGGCCGATCAGAAAGAAGCCGTTGGTGACCTTCACGGCGAGACCGGCGAGCGGAATGCCGCGCGCCTGCTCGGATTCCTTCATCAGCACGCCGGGCACATTGGCGACGCCGCCGCCCGGGAAATCGGGCGGCAGATTGAACATGATCTCGATCGTGTGGCTGGCCGGCAGCGCCTGGTCGGTATTGCGGCGCAGCGTCCAGGTCACGGTCATGTGCTGCTCCGGAATTTCGATGTCGGCGCGCACTTCAAGCTCCGGCGCGAGCCCGGTGCCGGGCGACACCGTTTCGGTGCGCCAGACGGCGGAGCCGACAAATTGCTTGCCCTGGGGATTGTTCGGATCTTCCTGATAGAGCACGACGCGTTGCGCGACGGCGGGGCCGGCCTGATTGGTCGACGTGCCGGCGCCGGGCTTGCGCTGCGCCCTGCTCCTGCGGCACGCGGCCGGAGAATTTCGGCTCGGCCGTCGGCGTCTGCGCCGTCTGGCGTTTGCCGCGACCGCAGGTGCGAGAAGAACTGATAGAGATGCGTGATGTTGGACCACTGCCACGAGATCGTCGCGGTGAGGCCGGCAAGAATGATCACCACCACGGCGAGCTGGGCCAAGCCGCGATAGGATCGCGGCGGCCGCGGCTCTTCGTAGTGATCTTCCTGATCTCTTGCTGCGTCCGCGCGCCGGGCGGCGGGAACGCCGTGTCTTCGTCCTCGGTACTCGTAGGACGGTTCGAGCGAGCGCATTTGCGGCGCATCGTCGAGGATGTCGAAGTCGTCTTCGGCGAAGCGCGGTTCGACTCTGCCGCGCATGGGCGGCAATTCGTCGTCGTCCGCATAATGCTGCGGCGATGGGCTGCCATAGGAGTTGCGCGTGTCGCGCGCCGACTGCGCCGCTCTCGGCGGACGCGGCGCCGAGATCGTCGACTTCGTTGACGACGTCGCGGAAGCCCTTGAGCCCGTCGCGCGGCACCGGCGACGTGCGCGCATTCAACAAGCGGCTGCGCGCGCTCGATGGTGGCTGATGGGCTCGCCGCCTCATCGGGCACGAAGTCGCGCGGCTCCTCGCAAGCAGCGGCGGCTCGGTCGCTGCAGCTCTGGCCGTTGCAGTTCCGGGCGCGGCGCCGGCGGCGCTTCGCCGAAGGGCGGGGTTACGCGCTCGCGGCGCGGCGGCGGGGCAGGCTGCGCCGGCGGCGGAGGCGGCAGGGGGGGCCTGCGCTCGCGGTGCCGGCGGATTTGGCCGCAACGGCGGCGGCGCCGGACGCGGCTCGGCGCGCGATCTGCGCACCGCCTCGGCTTCGACCTTGCGGATCGCGTCTTCGAGCGCCAGCCGCTCGCGCGTGATGTCCGCCTCCGAGAGCGGCGGATCGATGCCGCGCAATTGCGCCACCAAGGCCGCGCGCGCCCGCTCGTAGAGCGACCGGCGAGCTTCGCCGGAGCTGGTGCCAAGGCCTTCGACGGCGCGGGCGATGAGCGGGTGATAGTCTGCCATTTTACGAGTTTACGCCTGTTACCAGTTTTCGGCTCACGGAAGTTCCATCTCAAGCTTCAAACGGATTTTGCATGAGGATCGTGTCCTCGCGTTCCGGGCTCGTCGACAGGACGGCGGCGGAACAGCCGATCAGTTCTTCGATCCGGCGGACATATTTGATCGCCTGTGCCGGCAGATCGGCCCACGATCGCGCATGCGCGGTCTTCTCCCGCCAGCCGGCGATGGTCTCGTAGATCGGCTCGACCTTGGCCTGGGCGTGTTCGCTCGCGGGCAGATAGTCGATCTCGCGGCCGTCGAGCACGATAGCCGATGCAGACTTTGATCTCGTCGAAGCCGTCGAGGATGTCGAGCTTGGTCAGCGCCAGGCCGTTGATGCCGCTGGTGCGTACGGTCTGGCGCACCAGCACGGCGTCGAACCAACCGCAGCGCCGCGGCCGGCCGGTCACGACGCCGAACTCCTTGCCGCGTTCACCCAGCATTCGGCCGATCTCGTTCTTCTGTTCGGTGGGAAACGGACCCTCGCCGACGCGCGTCGTATAGGCCTTGCAAATGCCGAGCACATATCCGATCGCGCCTGGTCCGAGCCCCGATCCTGTCGCCGCCTGCGCCGCTACCGTATTCGAGGATGTGACAAATGGATAGGTGCCATGGTCGACATCGAGGAGCGCGCCCTGCGCGCCTTCAAATAAGATGCGCTTGCCCTCGCGGCGCTTCTGGTCGAGCAGCGACCATACCGAGTCCATAAAGGGCAGTACGAGCGGCGCCACGCTCATCAGATCCTTGTGCAGGACTGCGGCGTCGACCGGCTCGAGCCCGAGGCCTTTGCGCAGCGCATTGTGGTGCGTCAGAAGCCGTTCGATCTTGCGATCAAGCGTCGCGCCGTCGGCGAGATCCATCAGGCGGATGGCGCGCCGGCCGACTTTGTCCTCGTAGGCCGGGCCGATGCCGCGGCGCGTGGTGCCGATGCGCAACGCCACATTCGCGGATTCGCGAATGCCGTCGAGCTCGCGATGCAGCGGCAGGATCAGCACGGTATTTTCGGCGATGCGCAGATTGTCGGGCGTGACGGTGACGCCCTGCTTCTTGAGATTGGCGATCTCGTCGAGCAGCGCGTGCGGATCGAGAACGACGCCGTTGCCGATCACCGATAGCTTGCCCGGCCGCACCACGCCCGAGGGCAACAGCGACAATTTGTAGGTGACGCCGCCGATGACGAGCGTATGGCCGGCATTATGGCCGCCCTGGAAGCGGACGACGATGTCGGCCTGCTCGGACAGCCAATCGACGATCTTGCCTTTACCCTCGTCTCCCCACTGGGAGCCGACCACGACAACATTTGCCATGAGGAAGTGTCCCCAAAGGGCCGCTAAGTGTTGAGAATTACAGGATGTCGGCCGTAGCCGACTGTTTCGGATAATGGATGCTGCCGCCGGAAGCAAGAAAAAGTGGCTCCGGCGTGCCCGCGGCCGGACGTCCAAGCTATTGGTTTGACGCTAAATTCGCCGTTAGCCTTATGGGTCGAGAAACCATCCGCACGCGCTTTCCGTGCACCTATAGCGCGCCCGGCGGGCCAATATCAAGTTTCGCCGTGGCGGCAGTTATGCGGTCGCGGGCTGGCCGCTCTGGCCTGGGTGCTAGCTCGTGGGCCTGCGCGGCTGTGGATAACAAGGCAAGGGCGATCATGCCGGGGGTACGTGCCGAGGGCGGAAGCCGCGCCGGCGGCTGGTTCTTCGATCAGGCCTATCTGCTGCTCTCGCTCACGTCGTTGTTCTGGGCCGGCAACGTCGTTCTCGGCCGATTCATCGCCGGACATATTCCGCCGATTACGCTGTCGGTCATTCGCTGGAGCGGCGCCTTGGTGCTGTTGCTGCCGTTCGCCGCGCGGCATCTCGCGCGCGATTGGCCCCTGATCCGCAAGCACGCCGGCCTGCTTGCCTTCCTCGCGCTCACCGGCTTCTCCGCCTACAACACGATGGCCTATTACGGCCTGCAATTCACGACCGCAATCAACGGATTGCTGCTGCAATCGGTCGCGCCGCTGTTCGTGGCGGTGTGGTCGTTCTTTTTGTTCCGCGACCGGCTGACGCTGCGGCAGGCCGGCGGCATCTGTTTGTCGCTCGCCGGCGTCGTCGTCATCATCTGCCACGGCAGTCTGGATGTTTTGCTCGGCATCGATTTTAACCGCGGCGACGTATGGTTTGTCGTCGCGCTTTTGATCTACGCGTTCTACGCGGCGATATTGCGCAAGCGGCCGCCGATACACCCGACCTCATTCCTCGCCGTGGGCATGGGTCTGGGCGCCGTGTTGCTGTTGCCGGGAATGGTGCTGGAACTCGCGAGCGGGCGGACGTTCGTATTCGACGCCGAAAGCGTGTTGAGCTTAGCCTATGTCTGCGTCTTTCCGTCGTTGCTCGGCTATTTGTTTCTCAACCGCGGCATCGAGCTTATCGGCGCCAACCGCGCGGCGCCGTTCATCCATCTCGTTCCGGTCTTCGGATCGGTGCTGGCGATCGTGCTGCTCGGCGAGAGCTTCGAGCTCTATCACGCCGTCGGCTACGCGCTGGTGTTCGCCGGCATCACGCTTGCGACGCGGAGATAATCAGAAGCGCAGCGGCTTGACCTGCTGCACGTTCGGGATTTTCTGCACTTGGGCGAGCACCTCGGGCGGCACCGTGCCGTCGACCTCGACCAGCGCGATGGCATTGCCGCCGGCGGATTCACGGCCGAGATGGAAGGTCGCGATATTGATGCCGGCGCCGCCGAGCACGGTGGCGAAGCTGCCGACGAAGCCGGGCTTGTCCTGATTGGTGACGTAGAGCATCGACGGCGCCGAATTCGGCGTCCATGCGGATGCCTTTGATATCGATGATGCGCGGCCGCCCGTCGGCATAGACGGTGCCGGAGACCGAACGCGTTTGCCGGTCGGTGACGAGCGTCACGGTGATCAGGCTGTCGTAGTCGCTCTGCGATTCGCGCCGCGTCTCCTCGACGGCGATGCCGCGCTCCTTGGCGACGATCGGCGCCGACACGACATTGACGTCCTGGAGCATCGGGCGAAGCAGGCCGGCGATCGCAGCCGAGGTCAGCGCCTTGGTGTTCATCTGCGCGACGCCGCCTTCAAAGGCGATCTGAACCTGTTTGATGCCGGTCTCGGTGAGCTGTCCGGCGAACGAGCCGAGCTTTTCGGCAAGCGCCACGAACGGCTTGAGCTTCGGCGCCTCCTCGGCGCTGATCGAGGGGAAGTTGATGGCGTTGGTGATGGCGCCGCGCAGCAGATAGTCCGACATCTGCTCGGCGACCTGAAGCGCGACATTCTCCTGCGCCTCCGTGGTCGAGGCGCCGAGATGCGGCGTGCACACCACGTTGGGCAGTTCGAACAGCGGGCTCGGCGGCGGCGGCTCCTCGCGAAACACGTCGAGGGCCGCGCCGGCGACGTGGCCCGATTTGAGCGCCTCGATCAAGGCCTGCCTCTTCGACCAGTTCGCCGCGCGCGCAATTGATCAGGCGCACGCCTTTTTTGGTATGGCCGAGCGTTTGCGCATTGACGATGTTGCGGGTCTTGTCGGTGAGCGGCGTGTGCAGGGTGATGAAATCGGCGCGGCGCCACAATTCGTCGAGCTCGACTTTCTCGACGCCGAGATCGAGCGCGCGTTCGGCGGACAGAAACGGATCGTAGGCGATCACTTTCATCTTCAGCCCGATCGCGCGGTCGGCGACGATCGAGCCGATATTGCCGCAGCCGATGATGCCGAGCGTCTTGCTGAAGATCTCGACGCCGAGAAATTTGTTCTTCTCCCATTTGCCGGCGCGCGTCGAAGCGTCGGCCTCGGGGATTTGCCGCGCCAGCGACAGCATCAGCGTGATGGCATGTTCGGCCGTGGTGATCGAATTGCCGAACGGCGTGTTCATCACGATGATGCCGCGCGCGGTCGCCGCCGGAATGTCGACATTGTCGACGCCGATGCCGGCGCGGCCGATCACTTTCAGGCTTTTGGCCTTCTCCAGGATTTTCGCCGTGACCTTGGTCGCGGAGCGGATCGCCAGCCCGTCGAAGCCGTTGATGGCGTCGGCAAGCTTGTCCTTGTCCTTGCCGAGATTGGGCTGGAAATCGACGTCGAGGCCGCGATCCTTGAAGATCGCGACGGCGGCGGGTGAAAGCGCATCGGAGATGAGGACTTTGGGGTCATGGTTTTCTGAGTCCGGAAATGTTGAGAATGGGAGTGCCGACCCTGCCCGTCAGGGCAGGGCAAAATGCGATCACGCCGCCAACTCACGCCGCCTTGGCGAGCGCGTCTTTGGCCGTGGCGTAGGCCCAGTCGAGCCACAGCGTCAGCGCCTCGACATCGGATCGTTCGACCGTCGAGCCGCACCAGATGCGCAGGCCCGGCGGCGCGTCGCGATAGGCGTCGATGTCATAGGCGACGCCTTCCTTGTCGAGCGCGGCCGCGATGGTCTTCACGAAAGCCGCCTGCGCGTCGGCCGGCAGCCGGCCGACATGCGGATCGACGACCTTCAGACACACCGACGTGTTGGAGCGCAGCGTCGCGTCGGCGGCGAGAAAGTCGATCCAATCGGTGCGCGCCACCCAATCGGAGATGGCTTTGGCATTGGCGTCGGCGCGCGCCTGCAGCGCCTTTGAGGCCGCCGACCGATTTCGCCCATTCCAGCGCGTCGAGATAATCCTCGACGCACAGCATCGACGGCGTGTTGATGGTCTCGCCGACAAAGATGCCTTCGTTGAGCTTGCCGCCTTTGGTCATGCGGAAGATTTTTGGCATCGGCCATGCCGGCTCGTGACTTTCGAGACGCGCGACGGCGCGCGGCGAAAGAATGAGCATGCCGTGCGCGGCCTCGCCGCCGAGCGCCTTCTGCCAGGAGAAGGTGACGACATCGAGCTTTGGCCAATCGAGCGGCTGCGCGAAGGCGGCCGAGGTGGCGTCGCAGATCGTAAGCCCTGCGCGATCGGCGGCGATCCAATCGGCGTTCGGAACCCGCACGCCCGACGTCGTGCCGTTCCAGGTGAAAACGATGTCGCTTGCCGGATCGACCTTGCCGAGATCGGGCAGTTCGCCGTAGCCCGCTTTCAGCACGGTCACGTTTTTGAGCTTGAGCTCCTTGACGACGTCGCTGACCCAGCCTTCGCCGAAGGATTCCCAGCTCAGCATCGTCACCGGGCGCGGCCCCAACAGCGACCACAGCGACATTTCGATCGCGCCGGTATCGGAGGCCGGCACGATGCCGATGCGGTAGTCGGCCGGCACCTGCAAGACTTCGCGCGTGAGATCGATGGCGCGTTTGAGCTTCGCCTTGCCCGGCTTCGAGCGATGCGAGCGGCCGAGCAGCGCGTCTTTGAGGTTTTGCGAGGCCCAGCCGGGGCGCTTGGCGCAGGGGCCGGACGAAAAATGCGGCACAGCCGGCCGCACGGAGGGCGTATTTGGCGTCATGATCTATCCTTCCAGATAGTCGCCCCTCGTTGGGGAGGGGTGTCCCGCCGCCGGAATTAAGGATTCGCGGCCGCGCCGTCAAGCGCCAAATCAAAGACGGAAAAGGAAACAGCCTTAGGAATATTACGGAGGCGGGGCGAAGCTCGACTTAGAATTTGAAGCCAGCGCCGACGCGGGCAGTGCTGATCTTGGCGGTTAGGTTAGCGATCGGCGCGAACTGAATGAACTCGTATTCGCCGCGCACAAAGATGTTCGAGCGTGAGCGCCCAATCGAGTCCGCCGCCGACGGCAAAGCCGTAGAACAGGGCGTTGGATTTGTTGACACTGCTGCCAAAGTCGTAATCGAGACAGGTCGAGCCGTTTGGAATACACGGCACGGTGGTCGTACTCTGCTGGCCGTTTACGTCCGCGGTGACGTTGTAACTGCCGAGGCCCAAGGCGAATCCGGCAAAGCCATAGGGCATGAAATTGTTGAACACGTAGCCGAAGCGCGCCCGCATGGAGCCGAAGTCGGTGACCGAAAGCGAACCGGAACCCGACACGTTCACCGAATTGTTAAAGCCGTTCACGCTCAAGGTGCGGTCAACCGGTGTGTTGGTCGCGACCGTCTTGATAGGGGCGTGCGTGTAATTGGCCTCGATGCCGAGGATCAGATCCTGCCACTGGGTATTGTAACCGACGAATCCGCCAAAGCCGGTCGCGGTCGCGTTGGCATTGCCGCCAAGCGGGGTCCACGCATCAATATGCGCGAGGTTTATCAGCGCCAGCTGCTGTCCGCTGCTCGCAAGCAGCGGCTGCGTCGCCTTGGAGAAATCGACATTGCCGCTGGAAAAGCCAGCTTGACCGCCGGCATAGAAGCCGGCCCAACGCGTAAACGTCGCCGGCCCGACGGTTTGCGAGCCGCGCAACATGTCGAGATCGGCTGCGAACGCGCTTGGCGCAAGCGCGAGCATAAATGCAGCACAGATGACCCAACGCATCAGCCGCGCCCTTTCATCGTCCGGCGCGCAAACAGCGGCCACGGGGCGCGATCATCAGGCATTAACCTTAATGGAGCGTTAGCCGAGCCTGGGCGGGCCATACTGCCGGGTTATGCCGCCGGGCCAGACCGTGCGGACCAGCGTGAGGACCGTTGGAACCGGTCCCGCTCATCCAGGCGGAACCGCACTGCCGTGATTCGCGGCAGGGGTGGGAGGAGGCGAAAACGAAAACGGCGCGGTTGCCCGCGCCGTTGTCATTTCTTGCGATCCTTGAGGTCGATCAGCCGCGGGTGCTGAGCGGCGGGGGCGGCGCGGGCGGCGCCATGAACCCGGTCTCGACCGGGAACCTCCAGCGCATGCCCAGCATGATGTCGTTCGACGATAGACTGTCGAACTTGTAGGAGTCGGGATGGCAGCCGCCGGTGCAGTTGATGGTGTCGGTGATCGAGCCGTAATTGAGGTAGCGATAAGCCAGTTCGACACTGAAGTTTTGCGTGACCGCATAAGAGACGCCGGCATGCAAGGCCCAAGCCAGATGCGTTTCGGTTGGGTTGCCGCCGACGCCGGAACCGGACGTGCCGATGCCGATGTCGGTGAAATCCTCGAGCGTGTTGAAGGCGACGCCGACGCCGGCGCCGATGAACGGCGTCAGGCAGTTCCAGGTGCCGAGGTCGATATAGCCGTTGGCAAGGAACACCGTGGACCTGATCGAGCCGGTATAGGCATCGCCGAACACGGAGCCGGGGGTGGCGCCCGAGAACAGGCCGAAGGCGTTGACCGCAGCTTTAGAGCGATATTCGCCGGTGACGTCGAAGCGGAGCCAGTTGTTGTACTCATAACCCACGCCGGCCATGAAGAAGGTGGTGTCGGCGATCGAGGAATGCTGAATCCTGAAATCGCTCGAATTGGCCGGGTTCTGCTCGAAGATGAGATTGGATCTGTTGATGATGCCGATTCCCACATCGCCGCGCAGGTACCAGCGCGCCCGCGCAACAAGGCTCCGCGACGACGGGCTGATAGACCGGCTGCGGCTGCGGCATATCCGCTGCGAAGGCCGTGGTGCTGAGCATCGCCGCCGCGGCGGCGCCGATAAGGAATTTGACGCTAAACATGGCTTCGTCCTTTCTGCGACGAGGCGCGCATGAGGCAGCGCACCGCCGTTGAGATTGGGCGAAGTAAGTCAGGAAATGCTTAAGCCGGTCTTAACCTTAACTCTTAACTACGAGTATTAATGTTGGCGCGGCCGAAGACGGCGGCGACGTGGCGCGCGGGTCACGCAACCGGCGCCAGCCGAGCCAAAACTGTTTAGGATTCATCAACGATTGTGACCGGACCGGCGCGGCAGCAGCCCCGGGTCAGTCTTTGTCGTCTTCGAGTTCGCCGATGTGATGCTGTGCATAGAGCTCGACGCCGAGCTTGGCGACAAGGTCGAGCTGGGTTTCGAGGAAGTCGATGTGTTCTTCCTCGTCATGCATCAGCTTTTCGAACAGGTCGCGCGAAACGTAGTCGCGGACGCCGTGGCAATGCGTGGCGGCTTCTTCGTAAAGCGCGCGCGCCGACATTTCGGCGGCGAGGTCGCAGTCGAGCACTTCCTTGACGGTCTGGCCGATATGCAGCGGATCGAGCACCTGCATATTGGGGAAGCCGTCGAGAAAGATGATGCGGTCGACCAGCTTGTCGGCGTGCTGCATCTCTTCGATGGATTCCTTGCGCCACTGCTTGGCGAGATCCTTGTAGCCCCAATTGGCGAGCAGCCGGTAGTGCAGCCAGTATTGATTGATCGCCGTCAATTCGTGCCGGAGCGCCTTATTGAGGTAGTCGACGACGCCAGGCTCGCCCTTCATGTTCGCACTCCACGGTTGGCATCAGAGCATGATCCGGAAAAGTGGAAACCGGTTTTCCGAAAAGATCATGCTCCAAACGATTGCGTTCTAGGTCCCGAACCGGGTTCGGCCGGCGCGATGATTATAACCACCGCGATGAATGCGCAAAGACGACGCGGCGCTTGCGCGCGTCGGCCGTAAATCTCGTCAAGTAAGTGGCCCGGTGAGGTAAGATTAGGGCTCGGAGCGAGCCTGCCGGCAGCATACGGCCTCGGCCTCGCCCAGCGCCTCGTTCATGATGCGGCGGATGGTGCGGGCGCAGCGTCCACACTGCGCGCTGCAACCGAGGCATTGGTACACTTGGCCCGTCGTGCGCGGCGCATCTGCACTGTCCGACAACGTTGAGCGCACGTCTTGGTCGGTCAGCACGTTACAGGAACAGACGATCATTTACGGAGAGTCCGGCGGCGAATTGGTTCAATCTGAACCCGTCACTAGCTTACGCAGAATGCGTTTGCAAAGAGAAAATCGCTGTTTGTAGCCATTCTAATCTTAGTTGGTGCGATCAATTCTTAGGTAATTCCCGGTAAATCTCAAAGTGGAACCAGATCAACAAAAATATCCACGTTTGATATTGGTCAAAGACTTAAGATCAACTTGGTGAAACCGGCAAATAATCATCAAGAAAAAACATGTGGATGCCCGTACAGCGGCCCTGGCGATGCAGTGTCATCGCAATTGCCCGCTGTTCTCGGGTCGAGGCCTAAGTCTGTACTTGGAAAGCGGCGCGAAAGGTGCCGCGATTACGCAGCGGCGACCTCTTCGGAATCGTCGTCGGAATGCCGGCGCCGGCGCGGCCGCAGCCGGCACAGCCGCCCCGGCACAGCGAGCAAGATCCTCGAACAGGCCGGCAAAGCGCTGGCCGCGGCCCAGCGCCCGGTCGAGCGCTGCCATGGTTCGCGCCAGGCCCGGATCGTCGTCGTTGACCCAAGTCCGCAGCACCGACCCGAACAGGAGCGCGAGCCCCTGCGCGCGCACCATGCCGCGCGGGCCGGCCGAGCCGATCCCGGCCGCCGTGAGCATCCATTGCTGCGACCGCACCGCAAGCCCGTTGAAGGCAATCGCGAGCGGCGGATTGCGCGATGCCGAGCGCAAGCAGCGAACGGACCGCTTCACGATGCGGCGCGAGGATTTCCAGCCGCCGCATCAGAACGTCGAAGAGGCGCTCGCGCGGCGGCTCCTCGGCCATGTCGCTGAAATCGGCCGCGAGCACGGCGCGGTCGGTATCCTTGATATGCGCGGCGAGGATCGAAAGCGGCGAGGCGAACTCGTCGCGAAATTGCGCCAGCGACACTCCGGCGGCTTGCGCGATCTCGGCGAGACCGATCTGTTCGAACCGCTTTTCGGCGAGGAGGCCGAGAAAGGCGGCGATGATTTTTTCGCGGTCGCTGCCGTCCGGCGGGATCGGCGGTGAGGCGGCAGAAGCTCCGGCGGCGCGGCCGGCTTTGGGGGCCGATTTGCGGGCGGGTCGACGGGCCATGACCTAACTCCTCGTACTTTGGCGGCGCCGGAAGTTTCGGACAAGCCCATTCCTGATCGCTTGCGGGTAGGCTATTCCGGCTCAGGCGCCACGCAGGATCGACATCACCAATCTAGGACCGGCAGTTGGCGGTTCCAAGGTCGGCGATTCCAAGGCCGGCCATTTAATCGGCGGCCAAGTCTCATAATCGAGCGGCCAAGCCTCAGCCCGCCAGCTCGCGCGAGCGCGCGGTCGCAGCGGCGATGGCTCTTGCCATGAGCCGGGCTAGTCCGTCTTGGCCCATCAATACCGCAAGCGCGGCGGCGGTGGTGCCGCCGGGAGAGGTGACGTTTTCACGCAACGACCGCGGCGTCGAGCGCCGACCGGTGCAGCAGTTCGCCCGATCCGGCGACGGTTTCGCGCGCGAGCTTTGCCGCAAGCTCCGCCGGCAGTCCCGCAGCGATCCCCGCTTGCGTCAGCGCTTCGGCAAGGAGGAAGACGTAAGCCGGCCCCGAACCGGACACCGCCGTCACCGCGTCCATCAGCGACTCGTCGTCGGTCCATTCGACCGCGCCGGTCGCGGAGAGCAAACGGTCGGCGAGGCGCGCGTTGCGCGTCGTCGACGTGAAGCGGCACCGCGACGGTGATGCCGCGGCCGATCGCCGCCGGCGTATTCGGCATCGCGCGCACCATGGCGCAGGGTTCGGCAGCGCATCGGCGAGAAATTTCAGCGTGCGGCCGGCCATGATCGACACGACAACCGTCGCCGCGGAAACCAGCGGCGCCAGCGGCGGGATCGCCTGCGGCGCCACTTGCGGCTTCACCGCCAGCACGATCGCCGCGACATCGTGTCAGCGCCCGCGGATTTGGATTGAGCTGCAAGCCGCGCTGCGCCAGCGCCGCGATGTGCGGCGGCAACTTGCGGCTCGATCACCGCGACATTTTTCGGATCGAGCCCAAGCCGCAGCCAGCCTTCGAGCAAGGCGCGAGCCCATCTTGCCGGCGCCGACCAGGACCAGCAGGCCGGAAAAATCGCGCAAGGAATCTTCGAGCCGCGGTCACGCCTCGCCCGCGGTCTCGAACATGGCGGCGTCGATCGCCTCGCGCGCCGTTTTGCCGGCCCAGATCGCGAACTGAAAGGCCGGGAAGTAGCGCTCGCAGGAATCGAGCGCGGTGCCGAGCACCGCTTCGCATTGCCGCCCGGATGCGGTGACGCCGCCGGCGAGAACCAGCGCGTGGCGGAACATCACCATGCCGTTCTGCATCCAGACGTCAAAATGCCCGATCCACAATTGCTCGTTGATCATGGCGATGAGTTGCTGAACGTGGGGCAGGCGCTGCTCGGGAACTTTCATGTCGAAGGCGCAGGCCAGATGCAGCGCCTCGATATCGCTCATCCACGTGAACGAGACCTGGTAATTGGTCCAGCGGCCGGTGACGGCCAACCCGATCTCGTCCTCGCCGGCGCGCTCGAACGGCCAGTTATTGCCGGCCGCCATGTGTTCGACGACGTCGAGGGGATTGTCGCCTTGGTCTTTGACGATTTCAATTAAGGACATGCCGCCTCCACAGGTGCCGCTTGAAGTGGAAATGCGCACGCCACAGGTACTTCAAAAGGGCCCAAACCGCGCCCGGCTGCGAAACGACGCAGGAAGATATTCGCCGCCGCGCGGAACGATTTGACGCAGGAACAACTTCCGGCGGCGAATTGACTCAAAACCGCGAATCAGCTGCGCCGCCGACTATAATCGGCTTGTTTCCTTCCGCCAAAGTCTGGACAAGAGCTTCAACCGGCACCGATACCGGCACTCATGAAGTGATTTGGCCGCCCCGCACAATGCTCGATTTATGACCGTCCACAGTCGTGACTGCGACAAGTTGACTCAATGGAGCATTTTTCACGGAAAGGACCTGCGCCCCACCTGCGCCGACGCGGAACGCGCCCTTCGCGCCGCCGACGCGACCTCGGGTCAGTCGAACAGGCTCGACACCGACTCTTCGGCGGCGGTGCGGTTGATCGCCTCGCCGATCAAATTCGCGATCGTCACGACGCGGATGTTCTTTGAACTCGTTCACCGCCTGGCTGGGCATGATCGAGTCGGTGATCACCAATTCCTTGAGCCGCGAATTGCCGACGCGGGCGATGGCGCCGCCCGACAGCACGCCGTGGGTGATGTAGGCGTAGACTTCGCGAGCGCCTTTTTCGAGCAACGCATCGGCGGCATTGACCAATGTGCCGCCGGAATCCACGATGTCGTCGACGAGAATGCAAATGCCGCCGTCGACCGTGCCGATGACATTGGCGACTTCCGACTCGCCCGGCCGCTCGCGCCTCTTGTCGACGATGGCGAGCGGCGCATCGATGCGCTTGGCTAGCCCGCGCGCGCGCACCACGCCGCCGACGTCCGGCGACACGACGATCACTTTGCCGAGGTCGAAACGCTCCTTGATATCCCGCATGATGACCGGCGCGGCGAACAGATTGTCGGTCGGGATATCGAAGAAGCCCTGAATCTGTCCGGCATGCAGATCGAGCGTCAGCACGCGGTCGACGCCGGCATGGGTGATCAGATTGGCGACGAGCTTCGCCGAAATCGGCGTGCGCGGTCCGACTTTGCGGTCTTGGCGGGCATAGCCGAAATAGGGGATCACCGCGGTGATGCGCCGCGCCGAGGCGCGCCGCAGCGCGTCGATGATGATCAGCAATTCCATCAAATGGTCGTTGGCGGGATACGACGTGGATTGGATGACGAAAACGTCGGCGCCGCGGACGTTTTCCTGGATTTCGACGAACACTTCCATGTCGGCGAAGCGGCGGACGACCGCCTTGGTCAGCGGGTTGCCGAGATAGTCGCCGATCGCTTTGGCGAGCGTTGGGTTGGAGTTGCCGGAGACAAGCTTAATTGCTCCGTTGTTGCCCGCCATTCCCACTCTCCTCGCGCGCCTACGCTCAACCGGACCTGATACAAGCCGCTTGGTAGGCTGGCAATACGATTCAAAGACTTTCCCCGCAGCTTTTTCCGCTGCAACTCCAATGGTTTCCGTGCATCAGGGTTAATCGTTGGCGCAAATCGGCCGCGGCAAATAGCAAATAGGACCGGCTATTCGTCGGTGAGCACGATGGCGTTGACGTGCCGGCCGTAATCGGGCTCGGCGCGGTGGGTGGTGCGGCGGTAGCTGAAGAACCGGTCCGGGTCGGCATAGGTGCACAGGCCGAGATCCTCGACCTCGCTCACGCCGGCGCGCGCCAGGCGGGCCGCGACATAGCCGCCGAGATCGAACAAGGCGTGGCCGTCGCGCGAAGCGGGCGCGAAAAACCTGCTGCTGGCGCGGTCTTCGGCGGCAAAGCGCGCGATCAGGTCGGAGCCGACTTCGTAATTGGCTTGCCGGATCATCGGTCCGATGGCGGCGCGGATCCGGCCGCGCGCGGCGCCAAGCCGCTCCATCGCGGCCACCGTCGCCTCGATGACGCCGCCGAGCGCTCCGCGCCAGCCGGCATGCGCGGCGCCGATCACGCGCGCCTGCGGATCGGCGAACAGAATGGGGCCGCAATCCGCGGTGGTCACGCCGATGGCAAGCGCGCGCATGCGGGTGACGATGGCGTCGGCGCGGGGCCGTTCATCCGCCGTCCACGGCACTTCGGCGACGACGACAGTCGGCGAGTGGATTTGATAGAGGGTGAGGAAACGGTGCGGCTCGACGCCGAGCGCGCCCGCCATGCGGGCGCGATTTTCCGCGACACTCGGCCGCGTCGTCTTTCGAGCCGGTGCCGCCGTTGAGACTGGCATAAAGCCCGCCGGATACGCCGCCCGACCGCGTGAAGAAGGCGTGCCGGATGCCGGTGAGCGCAAGCGATCGCGCTTCGATCTTCATGCCGCCTCCTCAAATCCCGGAAGCGGACCGAGCCGCGGGGCGGCGATGGCGATCGCCTTGAACAATTCGCCCATGCCGCGCGCGCCATCCGCGATCAGCCGCGAGAACGCGATTTCGATTTCGGCCGCCTTGTCGGGCGGCGCGTTCGCCTTCAGCGCCGCCGCGCGCTGTTCGATGCCGAGCCGCAGAAATAGGTCGCGCTGGCGGATCGGTCCATGAATCCGCGCGCCCATGCTTTCGGCGCATTGCCCAAGCGCCTCGAAGTCGACGTGCGCGGTCAAGTCGGCGTTGCCCGGCGCGCGCAGCGGATCGGTGAAGGAATGTCCGGCGACGGCTTGCAGGGTGTCGCCCAGTCCGAACTGGGCATGACCATAGTCGATGATCAAGGCTGCTCCTTCATCGCGCGTGCGCCGTCCGAGTTCGAGCGCCATGCTGTCGGCGCGCCATTCGAAGATCGCGCCTTCGGGCGCCTGGCGCAATCCGCGCGGCATCGCGGCTGCGAAATGCGGCAAGGGTTCGCGCGCCGCGGCGATGATAAAATGGCCGTCGGGCGCGATCTCGATGACGCGCTCGTGCCAGCCGTCGGCTTGTTTGACGGCCTGGTGCACCGGCAGCGCGTCGATGAATTCGTTGGCGACGATGATGCTCGGGCCGGCGGGGACCTCGTCGATCGTGCGGTGCCACAGGATCGGCACGTCGAGCCCGTCGAGCACGGCGCTGCTGCACCTGCTGCAGCGCCGGGCTGATCTCGACCAGATGCACGACCAGCGCATCGCGAAAGCCCTCGACGATTTTCGCCGCCCGCAACGCGTCGTGCATCATCGTGCCGCGTCCGGGGCCGAGCTCGACGATGCGCACGTTTTCCGGCGCGCCCATCTGCTGCCAGACCGAGCCCATCCATAACCCGATGAGCTCGCCGAACATCTGGCTGATCTCGGGCGAGGTGACGAAATCGCCGCCGGCGCCGAGCGGATCGCGATTGACGTAATAGCCGTATTGCGGATGCGTCAGGCACAGCCGCATATATTCGGCAATCGGCATCGGTCCGGCGACGCCGATGAGCCGGCGGATTTCGTGATCGAGCGGCGTGCGCTGCTCAGCCATCTTTCACGTCGGCTTGGAGCGCATGACCGCCTTGCCGCGCATGACCGCGGCCAGCAGCACGAGGCCCGCCAAGATCAGCGGAATGCACAACAGCATTCCCATGGTGAGCCATCCCGAACTCCAGAGAAATCCGAGCTGCACGTCCGGCTCGCGAAAGAATTCGCAGGTGGTGCGCGCCAGCGCCGTAGCCGATGAAGAAAACCGCCGGTGACGACGCCCGGCCGCTTCAGTGCGCCCGCGCGCACCAGCACGCCGAGCACGATGAAGAGCACGATGCCCTCAAGCGACGCTTCGTAAAGCTGGCTCGGATGGCGCGGCAGCGGACCGCCGTGGGGAAAGATCATGGCCCAGGGCACGTCGGTCGGGCGGCCCCACAATTCGCCGTTGATGAAATTGGCGATGCGGCCGAGGAACAGTCCGATCGGCGCCACCGCGCACGTCACGTCGCCGAGCGACAGCGTCGGGATATGCCGGCGCCACGCAAACAGGATGACGGCGACGATGCAGCCGGCGACGCCGCCGTGAAACGACATGCCGCCGGTCCAGATCTGAAAAATCTCGACCGGATGCGCGGCGAAATGCGGCAGATTGTAGAACAGCACATAGCCGATGCGGCCGCCGAGAATGATGCCGAGCGTGATCCAGACCACGAAATCGTCGAAGTCGAGCACCGTGAACGGCGCCGCGCCGCCCCACAAACGCTCGGACTTGATCATGGCGCGCGCATAGAGCCAGCCGGCAATGATGCCGACGATATAGGCGAGCGCGTACCAGCGTATGGCCAACGGCCCGATCGAAATCAGGATCGGATTGATCGCGGGATAGGGAATGACCGGCAGAACGAACATGGATGGGCTCTCTTACGGCGAATCGATTCTTTCTTCTTCAGACCAGCCGCATCTCTTAATCATGACGTCGCATTGCGGCGATAGAGTTGCGGCCGAGCCCCTTGCGGCCGCGCCGCACCATCGCCATTGTCTGTTCCGATGGCAAGCGGGCTTGGATCGCCCAGCGGGCTTGCAGGGGCAGTCATCCTTGAGAGGCGGTCATGGTGCAGACGACGAATCGGTTCTTCGACGAGGTCGCGCGCTTAATGAATGACGCGGCGGGTGTCGCGCAAGGCGTGCGGCGCGAGTTCGAGACGCTGTTCCGGACCCAGGCGGAGCGGTGGCTGCGCGATCTCGATCTGGTCAAGCGCGAGGAATTCGAAGCGGTCAAGGACATGGCCCGCATCGCCCGCGAGGAGAACGAGGCGCTCAAGACCCGGGTCGCCGCGCTGGAAGCGGCGCTCGCCAAAGGCGGCACGGCTTCGCCGCCGCCCAGTGGCGCCGGAAATGACATGAATCCGGGTCCTAACTAAAGCTCGGCTTAAAGCTGACTTAGCGCTTCCATTTCCTTGTTTTTCAAGATTGGCGCCGCTATAAGCGCCGCTTCCGCGGCTGCTACAGCACCCCTGGAGGCTGACGCGCGGAATTTCCCTTGAATATACAAGGTTTTAGATAAGGAACATCCTATGGCTACCGTCATCGACGATCAAGGCGGCGGCGCGTTCGCGGGCCGGCAAGGGGGCCGCCCGGGCCGAACGTCGTGCCGGCCGCGTACCCGGAATTATCTATGGCGACGGCAAGTCGCCGCTGCCGATCTCGCTCGACTACGACGATCTGCGCCAGCGCATCTATGCCGGCCACTTCCTGACGACCATTCACGACATCGAGGTCGACGGCGCCAAGCATCGCGTCATTCCGCGCGACTTTCAGCTCGACGCGGTGCGCGATCTGCCGCTGCATGTCGACTTCATGCGGCTCGGCGAGGGCGCGACGATCCGCGTCAATATTCCGATCATCGTCAAGAATGCCGACCAGTCGCCCGGCGTGAAGCGCGGCGGCACGGTTTCGATCGTCGCCCACACCGTCGAAGTGCGCTGCCTCGCCGAAGCGATCCCGACCGGCATCGAGGTCGATGTCGGTTCGCTCGACATCAATCACTCCAAGCATTTGAGCGACATCAAGCTGCCGGACGGCGTGCGCTCGGTGTCCAACCGCGACGTCACGCTGGTCACCGTGGTGCCGCCGTCGGGCTATGCGGAAGAATTGAAGGCCGCTGCCGAAGCCGCTGCCGCTGCAGCCGCTGCTGCTGCCGCCGCCGCTGCTGCTCCCGCCGCCGCCACGGGCGCGCCGGGTGCTCCGGGCGCCGCGCCTGCCGCGGCCGGTGGTGCGGCCGCCGCCGCGCCTGCCGGTGGTGCCGAGAAGAAGTGAGGTTCCTGACTTTAGGAATTTCGCGGCCCCATTTCTCGACAACAGAGCGTCAATCGCTTCAGATTGAATCGATTGGCGCTCTGGTATTTTGATTGCGCATGGTCTTTCCGGAAGACCGGTTTCCGCTTTTCCGGATCATGCTCCAAGGCGGGATGACGCTGATGCTGCTCCTGGTCGGACTTGGAAATCCGGGAGAGCGTTATGTCGGCAATCGGCACAATATCGGCTTTCTGGCGCTGCAAGAAATCGCCAAGCGCCACGGCATCGGACCGTGGCGCCGGCGCTTTCAAGGTGTCGCCTGCGAGGGGCCGATCGGCGGCGAGCGCGCGCTGTTGCTGTTGCCGGGCACGTTCATGAACGAATCCGGGCGCGCGGTCGCGGAAGCCGCGCACTTCTACAAGCTGCCGCTCGATGCCGTCACCGTGTTTCACGATGAGATCGATTTGCCGCCGTCAAAGGTCAGAGTGAAGACCGGCGGCGGCATTGCCGGCCATAACGGCTTGCGCTCGATCTCCGAGCATATCGGCAACGACTATCGGCGGGTGCGCATCGGCGTCGGTCATCCCGGCAACAAGGATATGGTGCAGCATTACGTGCTGAGCGATTTCGCCAAGAGCGAGAAGGGCTGGGTCGAGGCGCTGATCGGAATTCTCGCCGACAATGCCGATCTCATCGCCCGCGGCGAGGACGCCACGTTTGCGAACAAGGTCCATCTCGCCATGATGGCGAAAGGATTTGGCGACCAGCAAGACAACGGCCAAAACGACGGCCAAAAGAATGGCCAAAAGAACGGCAATGACGCGGTGTGAACCGCAGGCAAGCAAGCCAAGAATTTCAGGATCATGAGATGGGCTTTAAATGCGGCATCGTCGGCCTGCCGAATGTCGGCAAGTCGACCCTCTTCAACGCGCTGACCGAAACCGCGGCGGCGCAAGCGGCTAATTATCCGTTCTGCACCATCGAGCCGAATGTCGGCGAGGTCGCGGTGCCGGACAAGCGGCTCGAGACGCTGGCTGAGCTCGCCAAGTCGGCCATCATCGTGCCGACGCGGCTCACCTTCGTCGATATCGCAGGGCTCGTGCGCGGCGCGTCGAAAGGCGAGGGGCTCGGCAATCAGTTTCTGGCCAACATCCGCGAAGTCGACGCGATCGCGCATGTCGTGCGTTGCTTCGAAGACACCGACGTGACCCATGTCGAAGGCCGCATCGACCCGATCGCCGATATCGAGACCATCGAAACCGAGCTGATGCTCGCCGATCTCGACAGTTTGGAACGCCGCGTCGACGCGCTGAGCAAGAAAGCCAAGGGCAACGACAAGGAAGCCAAAGAGACGCTCGACCTCGTCAATCGTGCGCTTGTGCTGTTGCGCGACGGCAAGCCGGCGCGGCTCACCGAGCGCAAGCCCGAGGAAGAGAAAATCTTTCACACGCTCGGGCTTCTGACCTCGCTGCCGGTGCTTTATGTGTGCAATGTCGATGAGGCATCGGCGTCGACCGGCAATGCGTTTTCGCGCCAGGTCGAGGAGCGGGCCAAGGCGGAAGGCGCGGCGGCCGTCGTCATCTCCGCCAAGATCGAAGCCGAGATCGCGGTGCTGTCGCGCGAGGAGCGCGCCGACTATCTGGAAGCCGTTGGGCTAAAGGAAGCGGGCCTCGACCGGCTGATCGGCGCCGGCTACGCGCTCCTTCATCTCGTGACCTATTTCACCGCCGGGCCGAAGGAGGCGCGCGCCTGGACGATCACGCGCGGCACCAAAGCGCCGCAGGCCGCCGGCGTCATCCACACCGATTTCGAGGCGGGCTTCATCCGCGCCGAGACCATCGGCTATGACGATTATGTCGCCTGTCACGGCGAGGCCGGCGCGCGCGACGCCGGCAAGATGCGGCTCGAAGGCAAGGACTATGTCGTGGCGGACGGCGACGTCATGCATTTCCGCTTCGCCAATTGAATACCAGTCGCCGATCCGCGCCACCTTGCGGGATGCTCAAGCGACCAGTTCAGCTTTTGGTGCGGCGAGATGTTCCTGGGCAGACGGTCGGGCAGGCGGGTTGAGGCTCTCGAGTTGCCGGCGCGTCATGACGTCTTCGATGAGGCTCAAGAGATATTGCGGATCGCCGTTTTGATCCTTGATCGACAGCCGCCGCACCGTAACCAGAAGATGCTCGCCTGCGGGCGTGTCGATCGCATGTTCGCCGACAAATAGCTCCTGTCCGGATTCGAGCAACTTCTTGTCGTGGCTCTCGATCAGATCCGCGCTCGCCTTCGGAAACAGCTCATGTGCAGTCTTGCCGATGATCTCGGAGCGCGGCAATCCGAAATATTTTTCGCCGGCTTTGTTGACGAGGAGATATTTCAGGCTGCGCGCGTCCTTGATCGTAATGGTCGTCGGAACGTACTCGATCACGGTTGCAAGAAATTTCTCCGTGCGGAGAAGCTGACCTTCGGCACGGCGCCGCGCGGTGATGTCTTCGTGCGTGGCGACCCACCCGCCGTTCTTCAACGGGGTTGTCATGATGTCGATTGAACGGCCGTCGGGAAGTTCCGCGACGATGTCTCCAGGGTGTGCCCGCCCGCACGGTTTCTTGCACCACGTTGGTAAGCTGACTTGCGCCCGCGGCAAGTCCACCTTTTTCGATGCGGTAGGCGATAATTTCGCGCAACTCGCGGCCTGGCGCTGCAATTTCCGGAGTGAGACCGTACATCTCGATGTAACGCCCGTTGCAGACGACGAGCCGTGCTCCCTCGTCGAACATAACGAGGCCCTGCGGCATGTTGCCGACCGCAGCGTCGAGTTCGTGTTTTTTCTGCTGCAACTGTTCTTGGGCCTGCTCTCGCACGGCCACGAGCGCTTCGGTGTCGGGCTGCACTGCTGCTGCCTTCGATTGGCCGGATGGCGCGCTCGATGCCGTCGCGTAGCGGTCGAGCCGGCGCGCGGTCAGGAGCGAAATCCCGCCGATCAGGAGGAGCAGAAGGAAAGCCGCGGTGGCGAGGTATAGCAGTCGCGCTGCGCCAGGGCGCCAGAACGGTCGATGCCGCGACGGAAACCGCAATCACTCCGGGATAGAGCTTGACGGGTTGCACTGCAGTGAGGCGCGCCGAATCCGGATTCGTCACGACAGGCTCGAACAATTCGCCCTGCGGGGCGCGCCGGCCGATCGCGTCTTCGAAATGCGGGAACTGCGCCACCAGAGTGCCATCGTCGCGAACCAGCGCAACGCTGATGCTCTGGTCCGCCGCAAACGAGGCAAAGCGGGTCTCGAATGACCGAAGCTCGAGCCCCGCGATCACCGCACCGAGAAGCTCATGGTTCGGACTCCACACTTTGCGGGCCAAATACATCGACCATGTACCGGTGGTGCGATTGCGTACCGGATCGCTCCACGCAAATTCGCGACGCGGATCGACGATCAGCGTTTTGAAATAATCGCGGTCGGAAATATCGATCGGGTCGCTCGGCCATGCCCTGGACGTATTGAAGACTTTTCCATTCGCGCTGACAAAAGTGATCGACTTCAATATGCGGAAGGCCGCTGATGACGTCCTTCAACATGAGATGAGCGTCGTCGCCGGACAGGCGGGTTTCGTAGTCCGGTGCGGACTTGATCTCGATCCGGTTCACACGATCGATCAGGCCTTTCTGGACCCGTTCGATGGCTTGCACCGACAGGTCTATCTCCGGCGCCGCCATGGCGGCCAGATGGCGGACCTCGCGCTCGCCGGCCTGCAAGGCGTTGGCGCGCAGTTCGAAGATGATGAGCCCCGTACCGACGACGATCGCAAGCGCAACGACGATGACGATGAGGGCAAGCGAGCGCGCGACCCGGCGGCGTAGCGCGGATGCCTGTGAGCCGGCGTCGGAGCTTCGTCCGATCGTGCCCTTGGTGTTGAGGCTTGGTCTATCCATCGAAGATTGTTGCGATCGTGTGTGCCTCGCCTGTCGTAAACGGCAAAGATTGAGGAAGCTGCAATTGCTACTTCAAGCTTCATCCGTTCGATGAGCATGGGATAATAAAGTGTGACCGAGCAGGTCTCCCAGCGTCGGTCGAAAGGTCCAGTTAATGATAATTCCGCCGCCGGCGTTGGACGAAACAGGCGCCGCAAGAACAAATGGGCCGGTCCGGATCGGTCGCTAACGGGCGACGCCGCTCCAGGAAATCCGGTGCCGCAACCGGACGCCCCGGTTGCTAGCCCCGAAGGCCGTTGCCCTGATTCCTGATCGCGCCGAGATGCTCGTTAATGCGGAAAACGATGAGCACGAATTCGGCGATGATGCGCGCCACGATGATGCCCATGAAGGCGCCGAGCACGCTGGCGATCAAAAAGATCATGCCGACGAACGGGTTGAACGCCATGGTGGTGAGCGAACTGACGATGCCGGCGAAACCAAGCAGGATCGAGAGAACGACGGCGAGCCAGTAAAAAACCTTGATCACGGTGGGCGTTACGAACCGCTCCCACTGGAACAGATCGCCCAAGCCGAACATGACACGACCCCCAAACCAAAGCCCGCGCGCTGATTCCCGCGTCGGGCCGCAGACTGCACTCAGTGTTTACAGCGGTCAATCGAGTCCGGAAGCCACCTTGAAAGCGGCGCCGGCTTGGCCGCGGTCGCGGCAAGGCGCAAGCACGTCAAATTTGCGGCATAGGAACACCGGCGGTCCCGCACCAAAAATGCCGCCAATTCTCGGCCATTGCGGCGTGGCTGCGGCCCGCAAAAGGAACACGCGCCGCAGACGCGCGTTAAGGTTTCGGCTCGGGCGACAATTTGTTGCGCCCGCGAACGAGACAGGAGCAGCCCCATGAGAGCCAGCCCCATGAGACCGGTAAACATGAGAGCGCTAAACATGAGAGCGCTGAGGTCGTCAATTTCATATGCGGCACTCGGCACGGTGGTCGGGTTTGCGCTCATCGCCGGCGCCTCGGCCGCGAAAGCGCAAACCGTGATCACCCCGCAACCGGTGGCAACGCAGACAGTGACCACCGAGACGACGCGTACGGTGCGGACGCTGCCCGCGCACGGAGTGCGCCGGCAGGTGATAACGACGCGCACGGTGACGCAGCGCATCGTGCCGGCGCCGGTGATCGGCCGTGCGGTCGCGACTTACCCGCAGCCGATCTATGACGAGGTGACGCCGACTGGCGCGCCCGCCGTGGTCGCGACGAGCCCCGACTATTCACGGCCGCTCTATGACGAAGTGGTCACGACGCCGCCGGCCGCCGTCATCGACAACGGTTCGATCCTCGCCACGCGGCCTTACATCTACCGCTACGTCTATGAGCCCGATCGCATCCTGGTGATCGATCCCGCGACCGGGAATGCGATCCAGTCCATCCCGCGCTAGGGACGTCAAAAGAATTGCGACGCGCGCTGCCGGAACGCGGCGCGCGGCGCTTGCCCGCACCGATGTCAGCGAAACGGAGGAAACCAATGACGAGTCGTGCTTTGCCGATCGTGTTGGCGGCTGTTTGGTTCGGCGCGGCGTTGGCGGCATCTTCCGGCGGCGCCCAGACCAATGGTCCCGGGAGCTTTGGCGCGGGCAATGCCGGCAGCGACACCGGCATATCTGGCGCGATCGAGCAGAAGCCGCTTCTGACACCTGCGCAGCGCAGCGCGATCTATGCCGAGGTCAGCAAGGACACGAGCAAAGCCTCGCCGAAGGAGTTTTCCGCGGAGATCGGCGCCGACGTTCCGCCGATGATCGAACTCTATACCCTGCCGGACGACGCCTTGGCCGCGGTGCCGGCGGCCAAGTTCTATAAATATACGGTCGTCGAGAACAAGGTCGTGGTCGTCGATCCGACCAAGATGCGGGTGATCGATGTCATCGGACCTCCGTCGAAGCAATGATCCGTGCGGCGGCTCAAGGTGACGTAAGGCGCGGCGAAGGCGAATTGGTCCCCGGCCGCTTGCGTAAATAAAGTCTTAAATGAAATGACCGAAGCGGCGATCTACGTTAAGTGCCGCCGCATCGGTATTCACCCTCATCGGGCGACTACCGATTTCTCGGAAACGGTTCCGCGTGCGATGCATGTGTCACGGATGCTGACATGGATGCCATTTCATGGACGCATATGTCATGGACGCAAATCTTATGAAAGACGATGACGGTTCCGACCGGCTAAATGCCGCGGACTGTCTTTTGACGCACGCGCATCTTTGCGAACGCATCGCCAAGGCGTTCCCCGACGAAAGAAGCGCCGCAAGGTTCCGGGACATCGCGCGGCAGTGTCGAAGCGCGGCTGCTGCAGACTAGATCGCCAGATTCGTGCGCCGCGGCATCATGCTCAAATGAGAAATCTGAAGCGCTATCGCGCTACTGCGATGCTCTGCGGCCTGCTTCGACGACGACCTTGGGCAGCACGTCGAGATAAGGGCCCATGAAAAAGGCCTGGCCGCTGCCTTCGCCGTAATAGCGGTCGTAGGCGTCGATCATGGCGCGCACCGGCACGACACAAGACGGCATCGAGGCGACGATCAAGTCGCCGAGTTCGCTGCGCTGTTCGCCTGCCGGTTTGGCGATAAAGCGCGGATCGGCGACGACGGCCTGCACGATGCAGTCGGTGGCCGATCGCACCAGCGGCTCCGTTGCCGCGCTTTTCTGCTGCGCCGATAAATGCCGCGCGCCGGCTGAATCGTCGAGCGGCCCGGTGGCCACGGCAATCGACCAGGGCTGTTCCAAGCAGCGGAGCAAGAATCATCGGCTATCCCCCACCCGTGGAGACAGCCTTAGCGGCTTTTATTGCCGGATCAAGCGGCAGCCGGCCTTTTCCATTCCATGCGCGCGGCGCCTCTTGGCGTGCTCCGGTTCCGTCTTTATGGTTCCGCCACACGGACGTATTATACGTCGAGCGCACCAGAGTGACGGAGCACGGCCATGATTCTTCCCCCGGCGATTATCCTCGGTGCGCACTTGATGATGCCGGTCGCCGACAGCGTTCCAGCCCTCAATGTGGACCAGGTTTGCCAGGGCATCGCGCAGCAGGGCGGCGTGACCTTCCATGACTCCGCCATCGGCGAAGAAAAGCAAAATTGCCTCGACAGCGAGAAGGCCATTCGCGACCAGCTCGTCAAGGAATGGCCGAGTTTTGCACCGGCCGACAAGACCGCCTGCACCAACGAATCGCGGATGGGCGGGGAGTCGAGCTACACCGAGCTTCTGACCTGCCTGGAAATGGCGCGCGACGTCAGAGCGATGAGCAGTAGCGAAAAAGGCGGCGACACCCAGATCCCGCCGGTCCCCGCCAAGGCCAAACCGTAGCCCAAAACCTAGCTTACACCGCCGCTCAAGCGGCCGCTCAAATCACACGGCCGATCAATAGCCGATCAGAATTTCGCTGACGATTGGTTTGACCGCACGCATCGCCGGGTCGGAGGAGCTGTATTCCTTGTCGGCGGCAAGCGCAGCTCACCTCGTCCGGCGCAGCCTTCGGGTCGGCTTGCAGGCTGAGCCCGGACTTGCAGCCGCCGGCGAGCGTCGCGAGCAGGCCGCCATCCCAGTCGCTGACTGCCGCTGTGCCGTCTTTGTCGAAACCCTTGAGCTTGAACGGCTTGTGATTGAGCTTTTCGAGCTGCGCCAAAGTCAGGCCGAGCTTCATGCCGCCGGGCGCGGTCCAGGTCGATTTGCCGTTGATGACGATGAGATAGGTCTGATTGCGAGCGGCGGCATTGGCCCACCAGACTTCGAGGCGGCGCTTCGGATCGTTCGCGAACAAGACCGAAGCCGGCACCTTGCTGCCGGTGCTGGAATCGACGTCGGTATAGGTGACGTTCTTGGTGTCGAAGGTCATCGCCAGCCGCAGATGGCTCGAATCCTTGGAGAAGGCGCCGCTGCAGGCGACCACGCGGGCATTTGCGATCGCGGCGCCGGCTTTCGGTCCGACGG
Source organism: uncultured Alphaproteobacteria bacterium (assembly GCA_963695615.1). Taxonomy (GTDB): domain Bacteria; phylum Pseudomonadota; class Alphaproteobacteria; order Rhizobiales; family Xanthobacteraceae; genus BOG-931. The sequence continues at coordinate 119,516 of CAVOHH010000005.1, forward strand.
CGGGGGCGGCTGCCGGGGCTGCAGCCGGCGCGGCGCTGGCGGACGCGGGCACGGCCGGCCGTGTCGGCTTGACCGGGGCGCTGCTCGGCTGCGCGACGGCCGCCGGCATCTGCTGCTGCATCTGCGACGGCGCGAGTTGGTCATTGGTGTCGAGATCGGGATTGGTGGGGGTGGTGAGTTTGGAACTCTTGCGATGCGGTTTTGCCGCAGGCGGCGGCGCGGTTTGATCCGGCGCATCCGGGTCGGCAGACTGTGTTTGCGCGATCTGCTGTTGCGCCGCGACCGGACCGGCGGCAGCCAGAGTTGCGACCAAAGCGGAAATTACAACCAAGCCAGACATTGCAAGCAAGCCAGACTTTACATGCAAGCCAGACTTTACATGCAACCCAGACTTGGCCGTTGCCGCCCCAATTCCAGCAACCAGTGCCGTACGCATAGATACTATCCGCATACCCCTCTCCGTTCGCGCGCCCGCATTACATTATCACGACAATTGCAGCAGCAAACAAATATGGCGGCGGCGTTGCCGGGCAGCCGCCGGGCGATGCGCCGGACATAGCCGGCCCGCCGCTAGTGTGGCGGATTCTCGTGTGGCGATTGCTGGCGGAACGGCTGGCAAAAACTTGCTGTGGATGAGTTCCAGCAGAGTGACGAGTTCCAGCAGAGTGACGAGTTCCTGCGGAGGGTGGTGGAGCCAGGCGGGATCGAACCGCCGACCTCCTGCATGCCATGCAGGCGCTCTCCCAGCTGAGCTATGGCCCCGCCCAGGGAATCGAGTGTCAGGCAATCGGCAATCAGAAACGGTTCGATCTGACCACCGAACTACCGCTGACTAACTCCTGATTATCCTTCTTCCTCGGTCTCGATGTCGCCGCCGATTATGTCGGTGACATCGGCATCTTCTTCTTCCTGTTCCTCGATGAAGGTATCCTCATCGTCCTCGAGCGTCTCGATCGATCTCGACGTCGTCCTCGGCGACTTCGCCCTCGGCGGTCGCGGGCTTCTTCGCCCCGGACGCCTCGGCGTCGGCCTCTTCAAGCGAAACGGTTTCGACCTCCTGCGGCTCCGGCGTCACGACCTCTTCGACCGGGGCGGCGGCGGCTGGCCGAACCGCTGCAGCGGCATCCGGCCGCCCGCGCGTCACGACCGGCGCGATCTCATAGACCGTACCGCATTTCGGGCAGTGGATCGGATCTTTGTTCAGGTCATAGAACTTGGCGCCGCAACTGGCGCAGAGTCTTTTCGTACCCAGTTCGGGTTTGGCCACGGTCCGGATCCTTCGCGTAATTCGGGTGCTTCACTTGGCTAGTCGAAACGCGGCTGTCAATAGTCGATTGGCCGCGATCCCCGGCCGGCGCCGTACGGAAAACCACAGGATGACGGGGCGCTCCGGCCCGTGATAGACGGCGGTCACAAAGCCGGTATTACCTCTCCGGCTGGACCCCAATCATGCATTCCGACCCCACTTCCGCCCCGCTGACTGCCCGCCGCAACGGCCCTTTGGCCGGTCGCCTGCGCGTGCCGGGCGACAAGTCGATCTCGATCCGGGCCCTTATTCTGGGCGCGCTCACGGTCGGGGAGACCAAGGTCTCCGGCCTGCTCGAGGGCGAGGACGTCCTCAATACCGCAAAGGCCCTGCAGGCGCTTGGCGCCCGCATCGCGCGGACCGGCGAGCGGGCCTGGTCGATCCATGGCGTCGGCGTCGGCGGCTTTGCCGAGCCGGCCGGCCCGCTCGATTTCGGCAATTCCGGCACCGGCTGCCGGCTGACGTTCGGCGCTGTGGCTGGCTGCCCGATCACGGCGACCTTCGACGGCGATGCGTCGCTGCGCAGCCGGCCGATGCGCCGCATCCTCGATCCGCTGGAACAGATGGCGCGCGCGCGTCGTCATGCGGCCGAAGGCGGCCGACTGCCGCTGACCCTTCAGGGGCGCGCGCGACCCGATGCCGATTGTGTTCGAGTCGCCGGTTGCCGTCGGCGCAATTGAAGTCGGCGACGCTGCTCGCCGGCCTTGCCGCGCCGGGCGAGACCGACAGTGATCGAGGCGGAGGCGACGCGCGATCACACCGAAAAGATGCTGAGACATTTCGGCGCGCAGGTGCGCGTCGAAGCGACCGGCAGAGGCGGCCGCCGCATCACGCTGACCGGCCAGCCGGAACTTATGCCGCGGCCGATCATGGTCCCTGCCGACCCGTCCTCGGCCGCGTTTCCGCTGATCGCAGCGCTGATCGTGCCCGGTTCGGACGTGATCCTTGAGGGCGTGATGATGAACCCGCTGCGCACCGGCCTGCTCACGACGCTCATCGAGATGGGCGCTTCGATCGAGCGGCTCGACGAGCGCAACGAGGGCGGCGAGGATGTCGCCGATCTGCGCGTGCGCTCGGGCGCGCTGCGCGGCGTCGACGTGCCGGCGTCGCGCGCGCCCTCGATGATCGACGAATATCCGGTCCTTGCCGCAGCCGCGGCCTTCGCCGAAGGCGTCACCCGGATGCGCGGCCTCAAGGAGCTGCGCGTCAAAGAGTCCGATCGTCTTGCCGCCACGGCCGCTCTGTTGCGCGTCAACGGCGTCGCGGTGCACATTGAGGGCGACGATCTGATCGTGGATGGCAATGGTCGTGCCGCAGGCGGCGGCGTCGTCACCACGCACATGGATCATCGCATCGCGATGTCGGCCATGGTTCTCGGTCTCGGCAGCCGAGCGGTCGGTGCAGATCGATGACGGTACCTTCATTGCAACGAGCTTTCCGGGATTCGTCGAATTGATGCAGGGTTTGGGCGCGGATTTGTCATGATTATCGCGATCGACGGACCGGCCGCCTCGGGCAAGGGGACCATTGCGCGGCAAATCGCAGCCGTTTACGGGCTGCATTACCTCGACACCGGCCTGCTCTATCGGGCGGTGGCCAAGGCCGTGCTCGACGCCGGGCATTCGCCCGACGATGCCAGATGCGCGACCGACGCCGCGGTCATGCTCGATCCGACAAAATTCGAGGACAATGCCCTGAAATTGCAGGTCATCACCGAGGCAGCCTCGGTGGTCGCTGCCATTCCGCAGGTCCGCCAGGCGCTGATCAACTACCAGCGCGGTTTCGCCACCAAACCGCCCGGAGCGGTGCTCGACGGCCGCGATATCGGCACGGTTATCGCGCCTGGCGCCGACGTTAAGCTTTTCGTCGTCGCTTCGCCCGAGGTGCGGGCCAGCCGGCGGACGCTGGAACTGCGGGCGCGGGGCGAAATGGCCGAGGAGGCGGACGTTCTGGCCGACCTTCTGCGCCGCGACGAACGCAATTCGAGGCGCACCGCGGCCCCCCTGAAGGCCGCGCCCGACGCGCACTTGCTCGATACAACGCATTTGGGTATAGACGCGGCGTTCCGGGCCGCCGTCGATATCATTGAGGCCGTTCGAGCGGGCCGAAAGCGCCATTAACCTGCGCTTTCGTCATTGGAGGTAAGCCCGCTCACCGTCTCGTCCGCATGATCTCGTCTAAATGGCGAAAAAAGTCCGGAGCACAAGCTTCGTCCTGAACCTATGGCCTTGGCCCCACCCGCCGGTCGAACCGGCGGCTGCCGCATGTTCGGGATCATATTCATTCGCGGGGTCGGGAGTTTTTTATGGCTCAAGCTGCGGCTCAAACTAGCGTTGGCGCGCCCTCGCGCGAGGACTTCGCCAAGCTGATCGATGAATCCTTCAACGACGGCCACGTCCAGGAAGGCGCCGTCGTCAAAGGCACGGTGGTCGCGATCGAACGCGATCTGGCCGTCATCGATGTCGGTCTCAAGACCGAAGGCCGCGTGGCGATGCGCGAGTTCCAGGGGCCGGGCCGCCAGAACGAGATCAAGGTCGGCGACATCGTCGAGGTCTATCTCGAGCGAATTGAAAATGCGCTCGGCGAAGCCGTGCTGTCGCGCGACAAGGCGCGCCGCGAGGAAAGCTGGGGCAAGCTCGAAAAGGCGTTCCAGAACAACGAAAAGGTGCAGGGCGTCATCTTCAATCAGGTCAAGGGCGGCTTCACCGTCGACCTCGACGGCGCGGTCGCCTTCCTGCCGCGCTCGCAGGTCGATATCCGGCCGATCCGCGACGTGTCGCCGCTGATGAACAATTCGCAGCCGTTCCAGATCCTCAAGATGGATCGCCGCCGCGGCAATATCGTCGTCTCCCGCCGTACCGTGCTGGAAGAGACCCGCGCCGAGCAGCGCCAGGAACTGGTGCAGAATCTCGAAGAAGGTCAGGTCATCGACGGCGTCGTCAAGAACATCACCGATTACGGCGCTTTCGTCGATCTCGGCGGCATCGACGGACTATTGCATGTCACCGACATCGCCTGGCGGCGGGTCAATCATCCGTCCGAAGTGCTCAATATCGGCCAGCAGGTGAAGGTCAAGATCATCAAGATCAACCACGAGACCCACCGCATCTCGCTCGGCATGAAGCAATTGCTCGACGATCCGTGGCAGGGCATCGAGGCGAAATATCCGGTCGGCGCACGCTTCAAGGGCCGCGTCACCAACATCACCGACTACGGCGCTTTCGTCGAGCTCGAGCCCGGCATCGAAGGCTTGATCCACGTTTCGGAAATGTCGTGGACCAAGAAGAACGTGCATCCGGGCAAGATCGTTTCGACCTCTCAGGAGGTCGAGGTGCAAGTCCTGGAAGTCGATCCGGTCAAGCGCCGCATTTCGCTCGGCCTCAAGCAGACCATGCGCAATCCGTGGGAGCTGTTTGTCGAGAAGCATCCGGCCGGCTCGACCGTCGAGGGCGAGGTCAAGAACAAGACCGAATTCGGCCTGTTCCTGGGCCTCGACGGCGATGTCGACGGCATGGTGCATCTGTCCGATCTCGACTGGAAACGTCCGGGCGAGCAGGTCATCGAAGAGTACAAGAAGGGCGACAAGGTCGAGGCGCAGGTTCTCGACGTCGACGTCGAGAAAGAGCGCATTTCGCTCGGCATCAAGCAGCTGTCCGGCGCCGGCGCAGGCGCTGGTGCTGGTGCTGGCGGGGCCAGCGAGGAAGCGGCCGCCGGCGAGCTCAAGAAGGGCGACGTCGTCACCTGCGAAGTCGTCGAGGTGAAGGAAGGCGGTATCGACGTGAAGCTCGTCGGCACCGACTACGTTTCCTTCGTCAAGCGCTCGGAGCTGGCGCGCGACCGTTCCGAGCAGCGCCCGGATCGCTTCGCCGTCGGCCAGAAGGTCGACGCACGCGTCACTCAGTTCGACCGCCGCTCGCGGCGGGTCACCGTCTCCATCAAGGCGCTCGAAGTCGCCGAGGAGAAGGAGGCGATCGCGCAATACGGTTCGTCCGATTCCGGCGCCACGCTCGGCGACATTCTCGGCCATGCGCTCAAGCGCAAGGGCGAGGAGAGCGAGGACGTCGAGAAGGAAGACGCTGCTGAAGACTGAAGATTTGGGACTAAGGACGTGTCATTCCGGGGTGCCGCATAGCGGCGGCCCCGGAACGATCGCATGAACAGATCGCATGACAGATTGCACGACAGATCGCATAACGGGGCGAGAGCGGAATAATAAGGACCGAAGCCATGTCGCTTGATGCCGACCTGATCGCCGACCGCCGCCGCATCCGGCGCAAACTGACCTTCTGGCGCGTGACCGCCATTGCCTTGATCGTTCTCGGCATTGCCGGGGTGGGGGTAGCGACCAGCAATCGCATCGGCCTGCTCGGCGTCCGCCCCTATATCGCGCGCGTGACCATATCCGGGCTGATCCGCGGCGATCGCAACCGCGTCGAGCAGCTCGACCGGCTCGGCCGCTCGCCGACCGCGCGCGCCGTCATCGTCCATGTCGACAGCCCCGGCGGCACCACTGCCGGCTCCGAGCAGCTCTTCGACTCGCTGTCGCGGCTGCGGGCGCAAAAGCCGCTGGTCATCGTCGTCGACAGCATGGCCGCGTCCGGCGGTTACATCACCGCGATTGCCGGCGATCACATCGTGGCGCAGCAGACCTCGCTGGTCGGCTCGATCGGCGTGCTGTTTCAGTATCCCGAACTTCGCCGACCTGCTCGGCAAGATCGGCGTCAAGATGGAGGCGGTGAAATCGACGCCGCTGAAGGCGGCGCCGGACGGCTTTGAGCCGACCAGCCCGGAAGCCACCGCGGCGCTGAATTCGATCATTCAGGACTCCTATGCCTGGTTCAAAGGCATCGTGAAGGACCGGCGCCATCTGACCGACGCCGAACTGGCGACGGCGGCCGACGGCCGGGTCTTCACCGGCCATCAGGCGATCGATCTCAAGCTGATCGACGAGCTCGGCGACGAGCGGACGGCGCTGGCCTGGCTCGCCAAGGACAAGGACGTCGACACCAAGCTGCCGGTGCGCGACTACGAGCTGCGCAGCCGGTTCGGCGACCTGCCGTTCCTGCACGCCGCGGCGGTCGCGGTGCTCGACGCGGTGGGTCTCGACGCGCTGGCGCGCCGCCTCGACGAGTGGGGCGCGATCGGGGCGGTCGAGCGTTTCAATCTTGACGGTCTACTGGCCCTTTGGCACCCTGCCGGTACGAACTGACCAGCGAAGCTTTTTGCTTCGACCCCGATTTGCTTCGACTTGAAGTGATCCCGGGCGGGCGTTCGCGGGCGACCGATACACTCGGCTACGATTGGCGGCGAACATGATCAAGTCTGAGTTGGTTCAGCGGATTTCGGCGCAGAACCCGCATCTCTATCAGCGCGACGTCGAAAACATCGTCAACGCCATCCTCGGCGAGGTCATCGCCGCCATGGCGCGCGGCGACCGGGTGGAATTGCGCGGCTTCGGCGCCTTCTCGGTGAAGAAACGCCCGGCGCGCACCGGGCGCAATCCGCGCACCGGCGCTCATGTCTCGGTCGATCAGAAATGCGTGCCGTTCTTCAAGACCGGCAAGGAAATGCGCGAACGGCTCAATCGGCCGTCGTCCGAAGGTTGACCAGCGCTCCGCAATCGGCCGGCAGCACGCTGCGCAAGGTCGTGGCGGCACTCATTCTTGTTCCCCTCGCCGTTGTCATCGTCGCCTTCGCGGTGGCGAATCGGCAGGACGTGACCGTTTCGTTTGATCCCGTTCAGTCCGAATGCACCCGCCGTCTTGGCAGACTCAAGCCGTTGTTCGTCGTGCTTATCGTCGCACTGATTCTCGGCGTGATCGTCGGCGGCATCGCCTCTTGGCTCCGCCACGACCAAGTGGCGGCGCATCGCCCGCCGGCTGGAGCGCGAGGTCGGCCAGTCTCCGGGCTGAAATCGAGGCGCTCAAGCGCACGAGCGTTCCCGCCGGCATCCCGCAGGCCGCCGAGCCGGCCGAGCGGCTGCAGCTCCGGCCGCCGGTCCGCTGAGAACAGCTGCTCAAGACAAAATCGCCGCAGGGCTGTAGAACGGCGCCAGTTCAAAGCCATGAATTCTTAACGAGGCAGGTTCAGGGCCACACGCGCAATGTCGTTGATCGTCAAAATATGCGGCCTCTCGACGCCCGAGGCCCTCGATGTCGCGCTCGATGCGGGCGCCGACATGGTCGGCTTCGTGTTCTTTCCGCCGTCGCCGCGCCACCTGTCTTATGATGTCGGGCGCGCCGCTCGGCCAGCGCGTGCGCGGACGCGCGCAGAAGGTGGCGCTGACGGTCGATGCCGACGACGCCGTCTTTGACGCGTTGGTCGAGGCGTTGCAGCCGGACATGTTGCAGCTTCACGGCAAGGAAACCCCGGCGCGGGTCATGGCGCTCAAGAAGCGCTTCGGCCTGCCGGTGATGAAGGCGATTGCGGTCGAGACGAAAGGCGACCTTGCCGCCGTCGCGCCCTATGCCGGAAATTGCCGATCGTCTGTTGTTCGACGCGCGCGCGCCGCGCGAGGCGACGCGGCCGGGCGGGCTCGGCAAGACATTCGATTGGCATCTTCTGGAAAATCTCGATCCCGGCGTGCCGTTCATGCTGTCCGGCGGGCTCGATGCCGGCAATGTCGCCGAGGCTCTGCGCATCACGCGTGCTCCCGGCGTCGATGTCTCTTCCGGCGTCGAGCGTGCGCCGGGCGAGAAGGACCCCGATAAGATACGCGCCTTCGTCCGCGCGGCGCGCGACGCCGCGGCGTAAGCAAATCGATCGCGTGGCGTAAGAAAGGTTTGGCGATGACCGTGCAGCAACTCAATTCCTTCCGCACCGGGCCGGACGAGCACGGCCATTTCGGCATCTATGGCGGCCGCTTCGTCGCCGAGACGCTGATGCCGCTCATTCTCGAACTGGAAAAGGCCTATGCCGCGGCCAAGGCCGATCCGGCCTTCGCAAGGAAATGGACGGCTATCTGACGCATTATGTCGGCCGGCCGTCGCCGCTTTATTTCGCCGAGCGCCTGACCGAGCATTGCGGCGGCGCAAAGATCTATCTCAAGCGCGAAGAGCTCAATCACACCGGCGCGCACAAAGTGAACAACGTGCTCGGCCAGATCCTGCTGGCGCGGCGCATGGGCAAGAAGCGCATCATCGCCGAGACCGGCGCCGGCATGCACGGCGTCGCCACCGCGACGCTGTGCGCGCGCTTCGGGCTCGAATGCATCGTCTACATGGGCGCGGTCGACGTCGAGCGGCAGAAGGCGAACGTGTTCCGCATGAACATGCTCGGCGCCAAGGTCGTGCCGGTGGAGTCCGGCGCCAAGACGCTCAAGGACGCGATGAACGAGGCGCTGCGCGACTGGGTGACCAATGTCGGCTCGACATTCTATTGCATCGGCACCATCGCCGGCCCGCATCCTTATCCGATGATGGTGCGCGATTTTCAGTCGATCATCGGCCACGAGACGCGCGAGCAGATGCAGGAGGCCGAAGGCCGCTTGCCGGACTCGCTGGTCGCCTGCATCGGCGGCGGCTCGAATGCCATGGGCCTGTTCCATCCGTTCCTCGACGACAAGGACATCGAGATTTACGGCGTCGAAGCGGCCGGTCACGGCGTCGACAGCGGCATGCATGCCGCCTCGATCGCCGGCGGCCGGCCGGGCGTGCTGCACGGCAATCGCACCTATCTGCTGATGAACGACGACGGCCAGATCAACGAAGCGCATTCGATCTCGGCCGGCCTCGATTATCCGGGCATCGGGCCGGAGCACGCCTGGCTCAACGATGTCGGCCGGGTGAAGTTTCTGTCGGCGACCGACGACGAGGCGCTCAATGCGTTTCAGCTTCTGTCGAAGCTCGAAGGCATCATCCCGGCGCTCGAGCCGGCGCATGCCATCGCCAAGGTGCTCGAGCTCGCGCCGCAAGAAGCCGAAGGATCACCTGATGGTGGTCAATCTCTCCGGCCGCGGCGACAAGGATCTCGATTCGGTGGCGCAGCATCTGAGAAATAAAGCGCGATGACCACACGCATCGATCGGCGCTTTGCCGCGCTCAAGAAAGACGGCCGCGCCGCGCTCGTCACCTTCACCATGGCGGGCGATCCGGATTACGAGACTTCGCTCGCGATCTTGAAGGCGCTGCCGAAGGCCGGCGCCGACGTGATCGAGCTCGGCATGCCGTTCACCGATCCGATGGCGGACGGGCCGGCGATCCAGGCCGCGGGGCTGCGCGCGCTCAAGGCCGGCCAGAACATGAAGAAGACGCTCGCCGCGGTGCGCGAATTCCGCGCCGGCGACGATGCGACGCCGATCGTGCTGATGGGCTACTACAATCCGATCTACATCTACGGCGTCGAGCGCTTTTTGGCCGACGCCAAAGCGGCCGGCGTCGATGGGCTGATCGTCGTCGATCTGCCGCCGGAGGAAGATACGGAATTGTGCCTGCCGGCATTGCAGGCGGGCTTCAATTTCATTCGCCTCGCCACGCCGACGACCGACGACAAGCGGCTGCCGGCGGTGCTCACCAACACATCGGGCTTTGTCTATTACGTCTCGATCACCGGCATCACCGGCGCCGCCGCGCCCGATCCCGGCAAGGTCGCGGCCGCGGTCGCGCGCATCAAGCGGCACACCAAGCTTCCGGTCTGCGTCGGCTTCGGCGTGCGCACGGGCGAGCAGGCGCGCGCGATCGCCGAAGGCGCCGACGGCGTCGTGGTCGGTTCGGCGCTGGTCGACGCCGTGCGCAAAAGTCTTAACCTTGATGGCAAGCCAACTTCGGCAACCGTATCGGCGGTCACCGATCTCGTGCGTGCATTGGCGGCCGGGGTGCGCAATGCGCGTCGCGCGTCCGCGGAGAGCACGAGTTAACCACAGTTTCGCCACACGCGGGCACCGTTGCGCCGCAACTCTGCATGAACTCAAACAAACATCAATGCGTCGCGCGCTTGCCGCAATGGCGCCGTTTACAGCCGCTTAAGATTGCGCCCTGCATTGTAGTCGCTTCGGGGGACGTGAAGCGGGTGGGGGAAGTATGCGTAAGGCAAGTTCCATATCCTTTGAGCCATCGGGATCGATCGGGCACGCGGCCAGGCCGCAGCGGCCGGCGTCGGCTTCAATCTAGACAGCTCTCGTTCAAGTCACGCGCATCATGACGTATTCGACCGCAACGGTCGCTAACGTCACGGCATTCCGCGGCCGTGAATTTGCGTCCGGCGAATTTCGCCGGGCGGTCTTTGGCACGTTCTTTGTCGGCGTCGGCTCCGTCACCGCGGTCGGCGCGATGATCGGTTGCGTCACCGTGGCTGCGGCGTGGGTCATTGCCGCGCTCCACTCCGGCAATTCCAATCTTGCAGGTCAAGCGGCCGTTTGCGCTGGAGGCCGCGGCGTTAACGCAAACTGGAAACAGCGGCGTTGGAAAGAACCTATCGCGGCTTGACCGGCGCCATCGAAGTGTCCGCTGTCGCCCGCGCGTTGATTCCGTCCGCATCCAGTGCCGCAGCGTCAAGCTGGTGATCTTTCAGGGCTCCGGCGGCGCCGCCCGTCGCCGCGCCGCGCGTCGCCGCGGCAACGCCAAGTCTCGATCGAACAAGTCCCGATCGAACAAACGCAATGCCGCTGCCGTCGCCGCGTCCGCTCGCCGCGCCGCAAATTCAGGCGGCGCGTGAAATTGCGCGCGTTGCCGTCAGGTCCGGCCGAGCCGGAGATCACGGCCTCGATTTCTCCGCAACCGGGGCCCTTCAGCCCCGGCAGTCCTTTGCAGCGGCTCGTCGCGCCGCAAGCCGCGCGCAGCGCGTCGCCGCTGCTCGCCAGCGTCGACGACCGCACGGCGATCTATGACATCGAAGCGCATGTCGTCTATCTGCCGAACGGCGACCGGATGGAAGCGCATTCCGGCTTCGGTCAATGGCTGGACGATCCGCATCACGTCAACATCAAGGATCGCGGCGCGACGCCGCCGAATGTCTACGATCTCGTGCTTGCGCGACGGACTGTTCCACGGCGTCGAGGCCATTCGCCTCAATCCGGTCGGCGACAACAGCATGTATGGCCGCGACGGCATCCTCGCGCATCCCTACATGCTCGGCCCGAGCGGTCAGTCGTTCGGCTGCGTGTCGTTTAGGGACTACGAACAGTTCCTTCGTGCCTTCAAGAGGGGCGAGGTCGACCGCATCGTCGTCGTGCCGCATCTCGAATGCGAAGCCGCCGGCGACGGTCCGCGCCAGCCGTGACGGCGCCAGTCGACTTCGCTTTCAATTAATCGTCGGCTGCACGCTTAGCGGCCCCTGCGCCCAAGACCCATACCTGTGGCGCGCTTTCGAGCCGCGCAAACGAGCCGACCTGACCGCGCTGATCGTTCGCCGTCGAGGCCCGGGCCGGGCACGGTATCCCCCTGGGCTGCCGTTGCATTTCGCCCCGTCCGTCCACACATAATCAAACCAAACTGGAGGGGCGTCCCGTCGCCGTGATCCTATGGCCCGTGATGTGGCTCGCGATTGGATGTGGTCGGAAGCGTGCGAGATGATCGCGCGGGCTGAGCGTATGCACCGCGAGCTGTTTCGGCCGGCGGGCACGCAGGCGCAGGCCGCCGGCCTGGGAGCCGCCCGTCGATATTTTGGAAACCGAGTTCGAGGTTCTGGTGCTGGTCGCACTGCCCGGCGTCGATGTCGACGGCGCGCAGGTCGTGATCGAGGACGGCGATCTGGTCATCGCCGGAACGCGCGTCCTGCCGCCGGAATTGCGTACCGCAACGATCCATCGGCTCGAACTGCCGCAGGGGCAGTTCTACCGGCGGCTGCGGCTGCCGGCCGGGCGCTATACCGGCGTCCGCCGCGCCAGCTCCTCCGGGTACCTGGTGATTACGTTGCAGAAAGCAGGGTTAAGTCGTGGCTGAGGAATTGCAATTGAAGAGTGGATCGGGCGAGGGCGGCGGCTCGCCGCCATTGCCTCCCGATGCGCTGATCATCGTGCCGGTGCGCAACACCGTCCTGTTTCCGGGACTGGTGCTGCCGATCACGCTCGGCCGGCCGAAATCGGTCGCGGCCGCGCAGCAGGCCGTGCGCGATCAGCGCCAGGTCGGCATCCTGTTGCAGCGCGCCGCCGACGTCGACGATCCGACCGCGATCGACATGCATCGCATGGGCACGGTCGCCAATATCGTGCGCTACATCACCGCGCCCGACGGCACCAATCATCTCGTCTGCCAGGGCGAGGCGCGTTTCCAGATCGTCGAATATCTCAGCGGCTGGCCGTTTCTGGTCGCGCGCGTGCTGCGGATTCCGGAGCCCGATACGAAGACGTCCGAGATCGAGGCGCGCTTCGTCAATCTGAAGGCGCAGACCATCGAAGCGATCCAATTGCTGCCGCAGGTGCCGCAGGATCTGCTCGCCGCGATCCAGTCGATCGAGACGCCGTCGGAGCTCGCCGATCTCGCCACCGCTTACATGGACGTGAAGCCGGACGAGAAGCAGGAGATTCTCGAGACCGTCGATATCACCGCGCGCATGGACAAGGTCTCGCGCCAGCTGTCGCATCGCATCGAGGTGTTGCGGCTGTCGCAGGAAATCGGCAAGCAGACCAAGGCCGCGCTCGACGAGCGCCAGCGCGAAGTGCTGCTGCGCGAGCAGATGGCGGCGATCCAGCGCCAGCTCGGCGAAGGCGACGAGGGCAAGGCGGCGGAGATCGCCGAGCTCGATGCCGCCATCACCAAGGCCGGCATGCCGAAGGAGGTCGAGGACCAGGCGCGCAAGGAATTGCGGCGGCTGCAAAAGATGCCCGAGGCCGCCGGCGAATACGGCATGGTGCGCACCTATCTCGATTGGCTGATCGAACTGCCTTGGGCGCTGCCCGAGGAGAAGCCGATCGACATCAACGAGGCGCGGCGCATTCTCGACGAGGACCATTTCGGCCTCGACAAGATCAAGAAGCGCATCGTCGAATATCTCGCGGTGCGCAAGCTCTCGCCGCAAGGCAAGGCGCCGATCCTGTGCTTCGTCGGTCCGCCCGGCGTCGGCAAGACGTCGCTCGGCCAGTCGATCGCGCGCGCCATGGACCGCAAGTTCGTGCGCGTCAGCCTCGGCGGCGTGCACGACGAAGCCGAGATCCGCGGCCACCGGCGCACCTATATCGGCGCGCTGCCCGGCAACATCATCCAGGCGATCCGCAAGGCCGGCACGCGCAATTGCGTCATGATGCTCGACGAGATCGACAAGCTCGGCGCCGGCATTCAGGGCGATCCGGGCGCGGCTCTGCTCGAAGTGCTCGATCCGGAGCAGAACAATACGTTCCGCGACAATTATCTCGCGGTGCCGTTCGATCTGAGCCGGGTGGTGTTCCTCACCACGGCGAACATGCTCGACACCATTCCGGGGCCGCTGCGCGACCGCATGGAGATCATCAGCCTTTCCGGCTACACCGCCGACGAGAAGCTGCAGATCGCCAAGCGCTATCTGGTGAAGCGGCAGCTGGAGGCGAACGGGCTCAAGCCGGATCAGATCGAGATCGGCGAGGACGTGCTGCGCGAGATCATCGCGAACTACACGCGCGAAGCGGGCGTGCGCGGGCTCGAGCGCCAGATCGGCCAGGTGCTGCGCAACGCCGCGGTGCGTATTGCCGAAGGCGGTGCCGGACCGATCCGCATCACGCGCGGCGATGTCGCGGAAATTCTCGGCCCGCCGCGGTTCGAGAACGAGGTGGCGATGCGCGTCAGCGTGCCCGGCGTCGCGACCGGGCTCGCCTGGACGCCGGTCGGCGGCGATATCCTCTTCATCGAGGCGACGCGGATTCCGGGCTCCGGCCGGCTGATCCTGACCGGGCAGCTCGGCGACGTGATGAAGGAAAGCGCGCAGGCCGCCCTCTCCATCGTCAAGAACCGCGCCACGGCGCTCGGCATCGATGCCAGCCGCTTCGAGAAGAGCGACATCCACATCCACGTGCCGGCCGGCGCGACGCCCAAGGACGGGCCGAGCGCCGGCGTCGCGATGTTCATGGCGCTCGTCTCGCTGATGACCGACCGCACCATCCGCAGCGATACCGCGATGACCGGCGAGATCAGCCTGCGCGGCCTGGTGCTGCCGGTCGGCGGCATCAAGGAAAAGGTCATCGCCGCGCACTCAGCCGGCATCAAGCGCGTCATGCTGCCGGCGCGCAACAGGCGGGATTACGACGACATCCCCGAGATCGTGCGCAAGGAGATGGAGTTCATCTGGCTCGAGCGCGTCGAGGAAGCCGTCGCCGCAGCCTTGGAGCCCGCCTCGGAGCCGAAGTCATCGGCCGACAAGGCGCCGGCCGCGGTGCCGCAGCTTGCGGGGGCGGAGGCGTAACGGCTAGTCGATCGCCGGCAAATTCAGCGCCCGATCGACCAGCGCCCCCGCGCGCTTGAAATCGAAATTGCGATAAAGGTTCTGCTTCGCCACAAACGACGGGCCGCCGTAGAACTTTTCGTATTGCTGGTGGCGGCTGCCGAATTCGGAGCCGAGAAAATCCCAAATCAGCCGCATCAGTTTGACGCGGCTCTTCGCATCTGTCGTGCCTGAGCACATATAGCGCTCGATGTCGGCTGCGATTTCCGGATTGCCGAAATCGGCGTCGGACGACGGCAGCGTGATGAAGGCCGCGCCCGCCATTTCGCGGATGATTTCGAGCATCCGGCCGTTGAATTCCGACTGCATGGCGCTTGCCGCGTAATACGCGGTGCGCGACGGCCAGAACACGCCGTCCTCGATCGTCCCCATCGTCTCGTGGGCGTGCAGCATGGCCTCGTAGATCGACACGAAGGCGACGAGCTCGCCCATCATGCCGACGACGGCGGGATTGGCGATGTTGCCGGTCGTCTCGTTCATGCGCTGCGCCAGCCCCGCCATGAAGCGCAGCTTGGTCACGTAGCGCGTCTGCGCCTGATGATTGCCGAGCAGATGCGACGGCGTCTTGCGCCATTGGTCGCGCGACAATTCGACATTGCGATAGATGAAAACATGCTCCCACGGCACGAAGACATTGTCGAAGACGACGTAGCTGTCGATCTCGTCGAACCGGCTCGACAGCGGATAATCGGCGGCGCGGCCGGCGCCCGCGAACGGATGCCGCGGATAAAGCTTGAGCCCTTCGGCCGCGACCGGCACGGCAAGGCAATTGGCGTAATTCTCGTCGCCCGGCGCCAGCGGCTGGATGCAGCTCAATTGGATGTAGTCGGAAATCGCGCCGCCGGTCGCCAATTGCTGCGCGCCGGAAATGACGATGCCGTCGTCGCGCTCCTTCACCACGCCGGCATAGAGCGTCGGATCGCTCTGCTTGTGCGCGGGCTTCGAGCGATCGATCTGCGGCGGCACGATCGCGTAGCTGCAATAGACGTGGTTGTCGCGCATGAATTCGTAGAACGCGACCAGATTGTCGGCGAACTGTTTCTGCCCGGCGCTGGCGAAGAACTGAGGTACCGCGGCATAGCCGGCGAAGAAGCCGGCGACGTGGTCGGGCGCGCGGCCCATCAGCCCGAAGGTCGCCTCGGCCCAGGTTTCCGAGAATAGCCGCCGGGCGCGCAGATCGGCATGGTTCTGCGGAATCTGCCAGCCGCGTTGCACCGGCGCGCCGGTCTTGGGCGAGGTGAAGGTCATGCGCTCGCGCAAGTCCGGCTGCGCCGCGATGTCGTAGAGCATGGCGATCGAGCGCGCCGCCTGGCGGAAGGCGGGATGCGCGGTGACGTCCTTGACCGGCTCGCCGTCGACAAAGACCCGCCGCCCATCCTTGAGCGAGCGGAGATACTCGTCACCCATGCGCATTGGCGCGTCTCCACAGTTCCGGCCGACCGTTCTAGCCCGGGCCCGGCAAAGCTGTCATGGGCCAAACTGCCTACCTGCTAACCGCTTGTCCACGCTTGCCAAAGCCGTCGGGCACGGCTTTAACGTCCCGGCCGCATGGAGGCTAAGAATGCTGAGAAGACTGATCTGCGCCGGTGCCGGATTGCTCGCGCTTTTTGGCGCGATGAGCCCCGCCTTCGCGGATTACCCGGAGCGGCCGGTGACGGTCGTGGTCGGCTTCCCGCCGGGCGGCCCAAGCGACGTGCTGGCGCGCATCATGGCCAAGAAGCTTGGCGAATTGCTCGGCCAGCCCTTCGTCGTCGATAACCGCCCCGGCGCCGGCGGCAACGTGGCCGGTGAAGTCGCAGCGCATGCCGAGCCGGACGGCTATACGCTGTTGATGGGCAACAATTCGATCCTTGCCACCAATGCCAGCCTCTACGCTAAGATCGATTTCGATCCGGAAAAGGATTTTGCCCCGATCAGCCTGATCGGCACGCAGGCCAATATTCTGGTGGTCAATCCCAACGTGCACGCCAACACGATGGCCGAGTTGATCGACTTCGCCAAAGCCAATCCGGGCAAGCTCAACTTCGCGTCGTCCGGCTATGGCGCTGCGGCGCATCTTGCCGGCGAATTGTTCAAGACAAAAGCGAATATCGACATCGTCCATGTGCCTTATAAGGGCGCGGGGCCGGCCTTGCAGGACGTCATCTCCGGACAGGATCAGATGATGTTTGCAACCGCCGCGTCGGTCGTCGGCATGATCAAGAGCGGGCAGCTGAGGGCGCTCGCGGTGACTACGCTCAAGCGCACCGCGATCCTGCCGGATATTCCGACCGTCGATGAACTCGGCATCAAGGGTTTTGAAGCGACGACGTGGCACGGCCTGGTGGCGCCGGCCGGGACGTCGAAAGACATCATCGCCACATTGCATCGCGCCGTGATCGCGGCGCTCAATGATCCGGACGTGCGGCAAGAGCTCGCCGCGCTCGGCGTCGATATTTCCGGCGACACGCCGGAAGAATTTTCCGCTTACATCCAGGCCGAGATCCCGAAATGGGCGGAGGTGATCAAGGCATCCGGCGCCAAAGCACAATGAGGTTGGCGCAATAAAGCTGGAGCAATGACTGCACCTATTTCGCGGCGCTCGGAACGACCGCTCGCTCCGGCTGCCAATCCTTGCCGAGCCCGGCGCTGGTCGGAAACACCAGCGATTTGATCACCACCGGCACCGCGCCCGAGGTGTCGAGCATGGCGCCGATATCGATATAGTCGAATTCCTTAAGCTCGAGTCCGTCGATCGAGACGATTGGATTTTCAAGCTTCATCTCCTCGCGATAATGAATGCCGATCAATCCGCCGACATCGCCGTCGCCGGCCAGCACGATCGGATGGCCGTGCGCGAGCACGGCGTCCAAACCGGCGGCCATGCCTTTGCAGAAATTGTCGAGGCGCCGGAACGTCGCCGAGCCGCGCCACGGCACGAATACGGCGACCGGGCTTTCGCCGCCGCCGAGATCGAGCCGCTTGAGGGCTGATTTGATGGCCGCAGCGAGCGCAGTGGGGTCGATGTCATCGTCGAGCGGCAGGGTGGGCGCGATCACCGGCACATTGCGCAGCGGCAGCGTTTCCAGCGGCGATACGAAGATCGTCGAGCCGGACACCTGCATCGTATATTGCGAGGCCCCGATCACGGTGGCGCGGATGCGCGCGTCCGGCCGCGCCAATGGCAGTCCGCCCAATTGTACGTCCATGAGCCGCGCGCGCAATTGCGGCGGCAAGCTCTGGGCCGAGATCGCCGAACGCCTTGCTGTCGCCGCCGTAGATATATTCGGACACGCCGCCGGAGAAACTGACGTCGGATAGCTCGCCGCGATAGCCGAGCGGATCGAGGCGCAACAGATCGGCGCCGCCGGCGCGCGGCGCGCCGCCGCGAATGGCTTCGAACAAACGATCGGCCATGCATGCGGCGAGCGCGCGCGCCTCGTCTTCGGCGACGACGATACCTGGCGCAAGCTGCAATCCCAAGTTCCGCGCCGAAGCGTCGGCCGGCTTCTTCCAGCCGTACGATGCGGCGCGTATCGTCGAGCACGATCAGCCGTGCGCCGACATCGAGCGCGGTGACGTCGATCACTTTGCCTTCGGCGCAGACGGCGATTTTCGCGGTGCCGCCGCCGACATCGACATTGAGCACCGGTGCATTGTTGCGGATCGAGCGCGCCGCGGCGCCGGAGCCATAGGCCGCCATCACCGATTCGAGACTGTCGCCGGCGCTCACCGCGACCATGCGTCCGGCCTGGCGCGCAAACAGTTCGCCGATGCGCCGCGCATTGCGCCGCCGCACCGCGACCCCGGTCAGGATCAGCGCGCCGGTATCGATCTCGTCGGGATCGACCTTACCGTCCTTGTACTGGCGTTCGATGAAGGCGCCGAGCGCTTCGGCGTCGATCGTGTCTTCGCCGGCATAGGGCGTCAGCAGAATGTCGGACTGATAAAAGCTCTCGCGCTCGGTGACGACATAGCGGCTGTCGAGCCGCTCCAGCACGATGCGCGAAAATACCAGGTGCGAGGTCGACGAGCCGATATCGACGCCGACCGAGAGCACGCACAATTCGTCTTCTTCGCCGAAGGTTCGCCCGGTGCTCGAGAAGAAGATACGGCCACCGATTTCTTCGGTCATCCGCCGCCATCATTCCTTGGGCAGCAGTCCACGATAATCCCGCTCGTAATATTCCGGCCGCATGCGGTTCTCGGCGCCTTCACGCTCGAGCCGTTCGGCATATTCCTGCCGCAGGAACGGATCCTCCATGTAATAGGGGATCGCGCGTGCCGCCTTCGGGAATATCCATCGCGGTATAATCGGTGTGCTTCTCGCCGGGCGGCCCGGCTTCGCGTCCGGGATTGTACGGCCCGAACCAGGCGGTGAGGCGGAACGGCTCTTTCGACGCGCCGAAATGCTGATGGTACCAGCGCGCGCCGCCCGGCGCCGCCGACACCATGCCGAACTGCTCATAATCGACGCGCTTGACCTGATCGGCCTTGCCGTCTTTCCACGGCGTCAGGCCGAGCTGCTCCGGCCAGGTATAGGTGTAGCCCTTGCCTTTCAAACAGATCAGCACGGCCGCCGATGTATGCGCATGCGCCTTGGAATAGTGGCCGTTCTCGTGCTGCGCGATCCAGAGATAGAATGAATTGCCGGTCATCAGCGGCTCGACCCGACGATAGCCGGGCGAGCGGCGATTATCGAGCGGCAGATCGCAATTGACGATGTCGGGGATGAAATTGGTGCGCCGCATGGCGAGGCCGCGCACCGGATCCGGCTCGATATCGTCTTTGTATTTGTAGAAATCGTCGGCGCCGGAGAAGCGATCGCGGAACTGATAGGGGCAGTCGAAGATCGCGCCGGTATCGTTGATGAGATTCATCAGATTGGGCGCGGTGGTGCCGCCAAGCAGCAGCGCCGGCGCCGAGCTGGCATTGACGATGCGGTGCATGGCATTGACCGGGATCGAGAACAGCGATCCCTTCTGCCATTCGAAAATGTGCCGCTTGCTGTCGCCTTCGAGCCAGACTTCGGTCGAGCCGCGGCCTTCGACGACCAGATAGATTTCCTCGTAGAGATGCTTTTCGGGATTGAGCGCGCCGGCGCCGGGCACCTCGACGACATAAGAGCCCCATTTGCCCTCGGTGCCGTGGAGCTGAATGTAGCTGCCGCGCCCGCCCATGCGCGGCCACGGCTCGAGCGGCAGGTTCTGCACTTTGCTGACGCCGATATCGCGATAGATCGGAATCTCTTCCGCCTCCATGAACAGATCGTACGGCGTCTTCGGACGGCTGAATTTGCCGAAGCCTGCGCGCTTGAAGCCGGACGGCTCGTGCCAATGAACCTGGCCGGTGATTTCATGCATGAAGGCGTCCTCTGATTGCTTTTAGCGGCGGCGACGAGGCTCGCGACCGTCGTGGGGCAGCAAGGCTGCCATCCGTCGCGAGCATAACTGTCGCTCGATTGCTAAGGCTTTCACCCCATGTACAATGCGTGCCATACCATTGCAACGGGCGCGGTTTTGGCCCGTTTACGGCGTAGTTATTTGGTGGAGGTCCCGTGCCGGCGGCTGTTGTTGCGCTTGTTTTTCACGACAAATCAGGGTCCGCCCGCCGCACCGTTCAGATCGATCACCTTGTGGTTGCCGGATGGACCGGGCGCGACAAGGCGGCGGTCGAGAAGCACATCGCCGAACTCGAAGCCATCGGCGTCAAGCGCCCGGCGACGACGCCGATCTTCTATCGCGCGTCCGCAGTGCGGGTAACGACAGACGGTTCGATCGAGGCGCTCGGCGATGCATCGAGCGGGGAGGCGGAGTTCGTGCTGCTGGCAGCATGGCGGCCGCCTATGGGTCGGCACCGGCTCCGACCACACCGACCGCGAAGTGGAGAAATACGGCGTCTCGGTCTCCAAGCAGATGTGCGACAAGCCGATCGCGATGGATTTCTGGGCCTACGACGATATCGCGCCGCATTGGGACAAGCTCATTCTGCGCGCACATATTTCCGAGGGCGGCGCGCGCAAGCTCTATCAGCAGGGACCGGTGACCGCGATGCTCGATCCCTTGGTCCTGATCGAGCAATTCGCCGGCAAGGCAGGTCTTGCCGAAGGAACGCTGATGTTCTGCGGAACGCTCGCCGCGCACGGCGGCGTGCGCGCCGCGGAGATTTTCGAATTCGAGCTCGAGGACCCGGTGCTGGCGCGCAAGATTTCGCACTCCTACCGCACGCAGGTTCTGCCGGTGCTCGGCTGAAATAAGGAGACAGCATCATGCCCAGGAACAAGTCATGCCGATGAACAAGCCGCATCTCGAATTCCATAAGCTCGATATGGACAAGGGCTGGGTGACGCCGCCCGGCTATCCGGCCGGCATCCAGCAAAAAATTCTGGCGAGCGATCTCGACGAGACGCAGAAAATGGGCAGCCGCACCCGGCTGCTTCGCTTCGCGCCCGGCGTCTACACCACGGCGCCGTTCGTGCACGATCATTGGGAAGAGGTTTATCTCGTTTCCGGCGATCTGATCGTCGGCAATGACGACAAGGGCAAAGGCGGCGAGCCGTTCGAGGCGCCGACTTATGCCTGCCGTCCGCCGGGCGTCCATCACGGGCCGTTCAAGTCCGAGCACGGCTGCTTGCTCTACGAAATTCACTATTACGACGAGAGCAAGAAATAGCTCTTTGGGGTGGGACGGCGCTTGAGGGAGAGCGTAGCGTCGTCGGCAAAGCTGCCGATGCGCCAGACTCGACGCGGCTCCGATTAACTGACGAACTCATCCACATCACGAAAGGCGCAAATGCCCGCATCAGAGCAGACAAGACCCGATATGCGGCCGTATCTCGCGGCGGCGCAGAATTTTGCCTCCGGCGCGGAGACGCCGCGGCAATTCCTCGAACGACTCGCTCGAATTGTTCGAACTTTGGGAGCCGCGGATCGGCGCTTTCGTCTGCACCAATCTTCCGGCGGCGCGCGCGGCCGCGGAGCGATCGACCGAGCGCTGGCGCGCCGGCAAGCCGCTGTCGCCGATCGACGGCATGCCGGTCGGCATCAAGGACATTATCGAGACCTTCGATATGCCGACCGAAATGGGCTCGCCGCTCTTTGCCGGCTGGCGCTCGGAGAAGGATGCCGCGAGTGTGCGCGCGCTGCGCGACGCCGGCGCCGTCATTCTCGGCAAGACGGTGACGACGGAATTCGCCGCGTCCGAGCCGCGCGGCACGCGCAATCCATGGAATACGCGCATACGCCGGGCGGCTCGTCGAGCGGTTCGGCGGCGTCGGTCGCCGCCGGCATCGCCAGCGCGGCGCTCGGCACGCAGGTGATCGGCTCGACCATCCGGCCGGCGAGCTTCTGCGGCTGCTTCGGCTTCAAGCCGAGCGTCAACGCGCTCAACCGCGAAGGCAGCCACGATTATCAGAGCCAAAGCTGCACCGGCATTCTCGGCGCCTCGCTCGAAGATGTCTGGCAGGTCGCGCACGAGATCGTCGCCCGCGTCGGCGGCGACGCCGGCACGCCCGGCCTGCAAGGGCCCGACACGCTGCCGCCGGCGCAAAAGCCGCGCCGCCTTGCCGTGCTCGAAACCGCCGGATGGGAGGGCGCTTCGGCCGCCGCCAAGGAACATCTCAACGAAGCCGTGGCGCGGCTGAAATCCGCCGGCGTCGAAATCCGCACCCGGCACAACGACGACAAGGTCGCCGCGCTCGAAACCGCTCTGCTCAATGCCGCCGAACTGTCGCATCGCTGCAATGGCTGGGAGACGCGCTGGTTCCTGCATTCCATGCGCGACCGCGACGCCGGCAAGCTGAGCCGCGCCATTCTCGACCGCGCGCAAAAATACGAGGACATGACGCTCGCCGATCATCGCGCCGATCTCAAGGAGCGCGCGCGGGTGCGCGCCGTGCATGCCGAGCTTGCCGGCGCCTGCGACGCCTGCATCACGCTCGCCGCGCCGGGCGGCGCGCCGGAGGGGCTCGCCTCGACCGGCAATGGCGAACTCGCCATTCCGGCGTCGCTGCTCGGCGTGCCGGCGCTGTCGCTGCCGCTGTTCGAGGTGACGGCATGCCGCTCGGCTTGCAGGTGATCGGCTATTTCGATCGCGATGCCGAGGCCTTCGCAATTGCGTCGTGGATCGTCTCCTCACTCGCGCCGGCGCGCTGAACGAGATGGCCGAGCCAGAAGGAAAATCTGCCGGCCTCGCTCGAACGCTACCGCGGCGAACCGCATCCGCGCGCGGCTATCCCGATCTGCACGATCACGTGCTGGCGCTCTACCGCGCCGGACGTCTGGTCGTGGTCGACGAGCCGATCAACAAAGACACCGAAATGCATCCGCTGGTGCGCTGGCAATATCGCGGCGGCATCCCGGAGGCCGAGCGCAAGGCGTTTCTGTTCACGCAGCCGACCGACGGCAAGGGCGCGCATTACGACATCGCCGTGCTGGTCGCGGGGCTCGCCGCCAATCCGGACGTCTATCGCATCGGCTTCGGCCGGCCGCTCGACGAGATCGGCGACGCCTGGGTCAAGGCGCTCGCCGCGCCGATCGCGCCGCGCGTCGTTACCGATGCGCCGTGCCAGGAGATTTGCATCACCGGCGACGCGCTCGACAAGCCGGGCAACGGCCTCGACGGCCTGCCGGTGCCGATCTCGACGCCGGGCTTCGACAATGCGCCGTATCTCTCCGCCGGCCATTACATCACCAAGGACCCCGACACCGGCCTCCAGAACGTCGGCAATTATCGCGGCCAGCTCAAAGCGCCGCGCCGGCTCGGCATGAATCCGTCGGTCGAGCTGCGCGCCGGCATCTATGCGCATTGGCTCAAATACAAGGCGCGCGGCGAGCCGATGCCGTGCGCGGTCGTGGTCGGCGCGCCGCCGCTCATCTCCTACGCCGCGGTGCAGAAAATGCCGGAGACGCTCGACGAGATCTGGGTCGCCGGCGCGCTCGCCGGCGCGCCGATCAATGTGGTGCGCGGCAAGACCGTCGATCTCCTGGTGCCGGCCGAAGCCGAGATCGTGATCGAGGGCTTTATCGACACCGAATATCTCGAGCCGGAAGCGCCGTTCGGCGAGTCGCACGGCTACGTCAATTTGCAGGAATACAACGCCTTCATGAACGTCACCGCGATCACGCGGCGGCAGCAACGCCATCCTCACCTCGTTCATCAGCCAGGTGACGCCGAGCGAATCGAGCGTGATCCGCCGCGTCGCCATGGAGCCGGTTTTTCTGCATCACCTGCAATCGGTGCTCGCCGTCAAATCGGTCAAGCGCGTCGCCATGCACGAGCCGCTGACCAGCCTCTATGCGGTGATCGGCATCCAGTTCGCGCGCGGCACGCCGGAGACGGAAATCTGGCGCGCGCTCGACGGCGCTTCGACGCTGCACCGCTTCGCCGGCAAATGGATCATCGCCGTCGACGAGGACATCGATCCGCACAATGCCGACGCGCTGTTCTGGGCGATGTCCTATCGCTGCCAGCCGCAGCACGATCTTTTGGTGGTGCCGCACAAGCATCCCGGCCACGGCCCGCGCGGCCCGCGCGACGACGGCGAGACGGCGAGCGGTGCTGATCAATGCGACGCTGAAGGGCACTTTCGCGCCGGTCGCGCTGCCGCAGCGCGAATTCATGGAGCGGCGCGAAGCTGATCTGGGAACGGCTCGGCCTGCCGCCGCTCAAGCCGGAAAGCCCCTGGCACGGCTATGATCTCGGCTACTGGCCGGCGGAGCTCGACCGCCAGGCGCGCATGGCTGCGGCGAGCGATTACTTTGCACTCGGCCGCGAAATGGGCAATCAACGACGCAGCGATGTCGCGATGAATACGCCGGTGGAACGGGAGGAGGATAGAGAGCGCAACGGAGATCCGTAATGCGGAAGCTGCCTCGCTAGTGTTCAAAGTGCTTCCTGACCGCGCTCGCCGCGGTTTTTTCGTTTCTCTTTGCCGCCTCTGCGCCGGCGCAGGACGCCAAGATCAATCTGAAACCATCCAATCTGAAACCCTGGCGCGACGGCGTCGTCGAAGCCAAAAGCGACGCCGGCTTCGTCTTCATGGCGAGCAAAGGCGGCTTTGCCGAGAAGGAGGGACTGGATCTCAACATGATCCAGTTCAAGGGCGACGCGCTGGCGCTGCGCGGCATGCTGGCCGGCGAGCTCGAGACCTATGAAGGCAATCCCGGCGCGCCGCTGATCGCCGCCTCCCGCGGCGCTGACGTCAAGATCATCGGCTGCTATTGGCCGGTGCTGACCAACGGCATTTTTGTCCACGGCAACATCGCATCGGTCGCCGATCTCAAAGGCAAGGCATTTGCGATTTCCAGTCCCGGCGCGCTGCCGGATCTGTTCGCGCGCGCGGTGCTGGACGCAGAACGGCCTCACCGACAGCGACGTGAAATTTGCCGTCATGGGCAGCGATGCCGACCGCTTCCGCGCGCTCAGCGCCGGAATCGCCGATGCCGCGGTGATCTCGACCGAGTTCGAGCCGATCGCGGCGCAGCAGGGCATCAAGCTTCTGGTTCATCCGCATGACGCGGCGCCGAACTATCTGCGCTTTTGCATCTATACGTCGAGCGCGGTGCTCAAGGAGCGCAACGACGACGTGGTGCGCTTCCTCGCCGCCGAGATGAAGGCGCTGCGCTATGCGCTCGCCAATCGCGACAAGGTTCTGGACCTGACCCGCCAGATCACCGACGCCAAGCCGGACGATCCGCGCCCAGGCTACATCTTCGACGAAGTGACGAAATATTCGGCGATCGATCCCGCCATGTCCATTCCACTCGAAAAGCTCGATTGGTTGCAGGACCTCCTGGTGCAGACCGGAAATCTCACCACCAAGATCGACGTCAAGACCATTGTCGACGACGGCCCGCGCCAGCAGGCTTTGGCGCAAATCGGCAAGTAGATGAGGCCGGACATATCCGCGATACCAGGAAAACGCGCCGCGGGCTCAGCCGCTTTTCGTTCCATTTATTCGACGACCGAAAGCTTCGGTCGTCGCCGTACCGTTCGTTGCGGAAAGCGGGTGTGTTCGGCTTTCGCATTCCCCATATCAGTCACGCAACGAAACGGGATTTTCATCAGTCATGCATGCAGCCTCACAGGCTCTTTCGCCCCAGTTCCACGAAGATCGCGCGATGACCGGCGCGATGGAACCCCCTTCCAGATTGGCAAAGCAATTGACGCTCGCCGCGATGAGCCTCGGCTATGGCGTTGTTCAGCTCGACGTCACCATCGTGAACACCGCCCTGAACAGCATGGGTTCGTCGCTGGGCGGCGGCGTGTCCGAGCTGCAATGGGTCGTCAGCACCTACACGATTGCGTTTGCGGCGCTCATTTTGACCGCGGGCGCATTGGGCGATCGCCTCGGCGCCAAGAAAATCTTCATGGTCGGCTTCAGTGTCTTCACCGCCGCTTCGCTCGCTTGCGCTTTGGCGCCGACGTCGGCGATCTTGATCGCGGCGCGTGCGGCACAGGGCGTCGGCGCGGCGATCCTGGTGCCGAACTCGCTTGCGCTCCTCAGTCACGCTTATCCAGACGAGAAGGAGCGCGGCCGTGCCGTCGGCATGTGGGCCGCCGGCGCGAGCCTCGCGCTCACGGCGGGGCCGCTTGTCGGCGGCGCGCTGATCACGCTGGTCGGTTGGCGCAGCATCTTTTTGGTCAACCTGCCGATCGGTCTGGCCGGCCTATGGCTGACGTGGCGCTATGCGACCGACACGACGCGCGCCCAGCGTGAGCTCGATCTGCCCGGCCAAGCGGTGGCCATCGGTGCGCTCGGCGTGTTGGCCGCGGCGATCATCGAAGGCGGCCGCGTCGGCTGGAGCAATGCTTGGGTTGTCGCCGGCTTCGTCGCCTTCGCCGTGCTCGCGGCGCTGTTTGTGATGCAGGAACGCCGCGCGCATGCGCCGATGCTGCCGTTGTCGCTGTTCGCGCATCGCATGTTCGCGCTGACGTCGCTGGTCGGCCTCCTGGTCAACATCGCCGTTTATGGATTGCTCTTCGTCTTCAGCCTGTACTTCCAACAGGTCAACGGCCTATCGCCGCTCGCGACCGGCTTCGCCTTCGTGCCGATGATGGCGGTGGTGTTCCCGGTCAATCTGCTGGCGCCGCGGCTCGCCGAGCGATTTGGCGCGACAGCGGTCATCGCGACGGAGCGCGTTGATCTCAGCCGCCGGCTGCGTGGCGCTCCTCGGCATCGCGCACGGCACCAGCTACTGGGTCGATCGGCGCGCAGCTTGTCGCCATGGGCGGCGGCCTCGGCCTTCTGGTGCCGCCGATGACCTCGACGCTTCTCGGCAGCGTGGAGAAATCGCGCTCCGGTATCGCGGCCGGCGTGCTCAATTCGACGCGGCAGACCGGCAGCGTGCTCGGCGTCGCGCTGTTCGGATCGCTCATCGGACAGAGCAACGCGTTCCTGTTCGGCGCCCGCGCCGCGCTGATCATCTCGGCGGCTTTGCTCGTTGTGGCCGCAGCGACCATCGCGTTGGCGGTCGTGTAAAGAAATAGAGCGCTCAGCGCCGCTCGTCGGCGACGCGTGCGCGCAGCGTGCCGATGCTCGGTAATCTCGACTTCGAGCGTATCGCCGGGCTTCATCCACAGCGGCGGCTTGCGGCTGTGGCCGACGCCTTCCGGGCGTGCCGGTGGCGATGACGTCGCCCGGCGACAGCGCGGTGAAGTCCGAACAGAACGCGATGATCTGCGGGATCGAATAGATCAGCAGATCGGTCGGCGAGTGCTGCACCTGCGTGCCGTTGAGCCGCGTCGTCAGTGTCGAGCCGGCTCGGATCGGGAATTTCGTCGGTGGTGACCAGCCACGGCCCGAGCGGCCCGGTGCCGGGAAAATTCTTGCCGGAGGTGACGGAAAACTTCTGATAGTCGCGCACGCTGCCGTCGACGAAGCAGGTGTAGCCGGCGACATGATCGAGCGCCTGTTCGGCCTTGATGTGGCGCGCCGGCTTGCCGATGACGACGGCAAGCTCGCCCTCGAAATCGAAATTGTCGGACACTGTCGGCCGGACGAGCTCGCCGTCATGACCGACCAGCGTGTCGGTGAAACGGATGAACATGCTCGGCTGTTTCGGCAATTCGCGCCCGGTTTCGGCGGCGTGCGAGCGGTAATTGATTCCGGCGCAGAGAATCTTTTGCGGGTTCGGGATTACCGGCAGGAATTTTATCTCGCCGAGCTTGCGGTCGGGCTTGGCGTCCTTCGCCGCCTTGCTGCATGGCCGCCATGGCGCCGGCGGCAAGCGCCGACGCGCAGGTCGGGCTGCCGATCTTGTCATTGAGCGTGACAACGCCGTCGCCGCTCACCGCGCCGAAGAATTCCTTGCCGTCGGCGGCAAAACTCAGAAGCTTCATCTGACAGCCCGATCGGTTATCGAAATTGAATTTCGCGATGGGCGAGCCGAGCCCATCGCCGTTGCGTGCGCACTACTCAATAGCGGAAGTGCGGCCGCGATCAAAACTTGATCATATCGGCTTTGGTCAGCGTGGACTTTGCCGACAGCGAAGGCGCGTTAAGAACGGTGTATGCGGTGGAGAGGTCGGCATAGGGATCGACCGCCGACATGCCGTCGACCGGGACGATGACGTTCAGGCCACGGAACGCCGCTCCCGCGGCGGTAAAGAGCACGGCGCCGTTCGACGCCGTCCCGGTGACGATGACGGTCTGGATGCCTTTATCCTTGAGGATTTTGGCAAGGTCGGTGTTGAGGAACTTGTCCGGTCCCGACTGCACGAAGGGCTCATCCGGCAACGGCGCGACATCCGGCATGACGTCGGCGGTCGTCGAATTGGCGATGATGCTGTAGACCACCGGGACGTTCGCTGCGCGCGCGTCGGCGAGAAGCTTCTTCATGGTCGGCAGGCTTGCGATGCAGGCCGGCCGTTTCCCGCAATTCTGACTCATGAAGTCGAGCATCAGAAGCGCGGTGGTCTTCGGGTCGACGGTCACCGCCTTCAGCGTGGGCGGCGGTGGCGGCGGAACTGCCGCCCATTTATCGACGATCGTTCCCGCCCCCGCCGGCGCAATGCACGGCCCCGTCAACGACACTGTGATGAACGAGTGTCGCAGTGACGGCGGTAAGAATACGGCCTTTTGACATGGTCTTTTCCTCTCTCGTTTCGCCCGCCTGTTAAAGCCGTGACAACCCGTAATTATTCCGCGCACGGTGCGAAATATTTGTGCCAGACTGACGGCCGCATCTTCCGGCGGCGCCAGTTGCCGCCAGCGAGGAAGTTGTGAGACATCAGGGAAGGAACGATGGATATCAAGGTCGGTAGCAAGGCGATCGCCGAGGCGTCGGAGAAGCTCAAGAACTGGGGCCGTTGGGGCAAGGACGACCAGGTCGGCACGCTCAATCAAGTCACGCCGCAGGACATCGTCAAGGCGGCGAGCCTGATCCGCACCGGCAAGGTCTTTGCGCTCGGCATTCCGCTCGACGCCAAGGGCCCGCAGAACGGTCTGTTCGGCGGCCGCTTCAATCCGATCCACCAGATGCTGGCGACCGGCACCGACGCGGTCGCCGAACGCCAGGACTGGAACAAGATCCGCTACGCCGACGACACGCTGATGTTGTGCGTGCAGGGCGCCACGCATTGGGACGCGCTCGGCCACGTGTTCTACGAGGACAAGGCCTATAACGGCTACGACGCGAGGCTGATCGAACTCCAAGGGCCTCAACGTGCTCGGCATCGAGCACTCCAAGAACAAGATGGTCGGCCGCGGCGTTCTGCTCGACATCGCGCGCTTTCGCGGCGTGAAGTGGATGAAGGACGGCGAGAGCATTTCCAACGACGAACTCGACAAATGCGCCAAGGACCAGAACGTCTCGATCGGCCGCGGCGATTTCGTCATCATCCGCACCGGGCAGATGGAGCGCTGCCTCGAGGAAGGCGAATGGGGCGGCTATGCCGGCGGCGACGCGCCCGGCGTCAAATTCGAGAACTGCTACTGGTGCCAGGAGAAGGAGATCGCCGCGATCTGCACCGACACCTGGGGCGTCGAAGTGCGGCCGAACGAGACCAAGGACGCCAACCAGCCGTGGCACTGGGTGGTGATCCCGGCGATGGGCCTGTGCATGGGCGAGATTTTCTATCTCAAGGAGCTGGCGGAAGATTGCGACGAGGACGGCGTCTACGAATTCTTCTTCTGCGGCCCGCCGCTCATCATTACCGGCGGCACCGGCTCGCCGATCAATCCGCAGGCGATCAAGTGACGCCGCGACGTCGTCCCCGACGGGCGGAGCCCGATCCGGGATCGCGCGCCGCTTCCCTGATTCGTCACCCCCGGGCTTGTCCCGGGGGTCCACGTCTTTAGACTGCGCCAAAAGTTGAAGTCGTGGATGGCCGGGACGAGCCCGGCCATGACGGCTTGCGCCGAGGAGAAATGACTTCGTCGTCACCCCCGCTCTTGACCCGGGGGTTCCTCATTCACTCGCGCGCCGCTTCAAGACTTAGAAGCGCCAAAATTTGAGCAAGGATGGCCGGGTCAAGCCCGGCCATGACGGCAAGACTGAGGAGGAACTCCATGCCCCGCATCTCAAACGCGGAATGGACGCGAGCGCGATCAAGGAGGCCGACGCCAAGGTGCGCGAGACCGTCGAGCACATCCTCGCCGATATCGAGGCGCGCAAGGACGCCGCGGTGCGCGATCTGTCGGAAAAATTCGACAAGTGGTCGCCGCCGTCGTTCAAGCTGACGCCGGCCGAAATCGAGCGCGCCATCGGGCAAGTGAAGAAGCGCGATCTCGACGACATCAAATTCGCGCAGGCGCAGGTGCGCAATTTCGCGCAGAAGCGCAAAAAGAGACGATGCGCGATCTCGAAGTCGAGACGCTGCCCGGCATCGTGCTCGGCCACAAGAACATCCCGGTGAATTCGATCGGCTGTTACGTGCCGGGCGGACGCTATCCGATGGTGGCGTCGGCGCATATGTCGATCGTCACCGCGCGCGTCGCCGGCGTGAAGCACATCATCGCCTGCGCGCCGCCGTTCCATGGCGGGCCGCATCCGGCGATCGTCGCGGCGATGCATTTC
The DNA here is from genome assembly GCA_963695615.1 of uncultured Alphaproteobacteria bacterium. GTDB lineage: Bacteria > Pseudomonadota > Alphaproteobacteria > Rhizobiales > Xanthobacteraceae > BOG-931. The sequence continues at coordinate 150,164 of CAVOHH010000005.1, forward strand.
GGCGGCGCCGACGAGATTTTCGTCCTCGGCGGCGTGCAGGCGGTCGCGGCCATGGCGCTCGGCACCGAGACCATCGCGCCGGTCGACATGATCGTCGGGCCGGGCAATGCCTATGTCGCGGAAGCCAAGCGCCAATTGTTCGGCCGCGTCGGCATCGATCTCCTCGCCGGGCCGACCGAGACGCTGGTCATCGCCGACGACACCGTCGACGGCGAAATCTGCGCCACCGATCTGCTCGGCCAGGCCGAGCACGGCCCGACATCGCCGGCCATTCTGCTCACCAATTCGGAAAAGCTCGCGCGCGACACGATGAAGGAGATCGAGCGGCTCCTCAAAATCCTGCCGACCGGCCGAGATCGCCGGCAAGGCCTGGGCCGATCTCGGCGAAATCATCGTCTGCGACGACGAAGCCGAGATGGTGCGCGAGGCCGACCGCATCGCGTCGGAGCATGTGCAGGTGATGACGCGCGATCCGGATTATTTCCTCGAGCAATATGAAGAATTACGGCTCGCTGTTTCTCGGCCCGCGCACCAATGTCGCCTATGGCGACAAGGTGATCGGCACCAATCACACGCTGCCGACCAAGAAGGCGGCGCGCTATACCGGCGGGCTGTGGGTCGGCAAATTCCTGAAAACCTGCACTTACCAAAAAGTGCTCACCGATGAGGCGAGCGCCATGATCGGCGAATATTGCTCGCGGCTCTGCATGCTCGAAGGCTTTGTCGCGCATGCCGAACAGGCCAATATCCGCGTGCGCCGCTATGGCGGCCGCAACGTGCCCTATGGCGAGGCGGCGGAGTGACGTGTCCCAGATCGATCTCGCCAAGACCCCATCCTTCCGCCTCGACGGCAAGCGCGCCTTCGTCACCGGCGGCGGCCGCGGCATCGGGCTTGCGGCGGCGTCGGCGCTGGCGGAGGCCGGCGCGCATGTGACGATTGCCGCGCGCACCAAGGCCGAGATCGAAGCGGCGGCGGCAGCCATCGCGCGCGCGCGGCGAGAAGGCCGACGCGCTCGTGCTCGACGTGACCGATGTCGAAGCCGCGCGAAAGGCCATCGCCGGCGCGGAGCCGTTTCAAATCCTGGTCAACAATGCCGGCATGAACCGGCCGGCTTATCTGCCGGACGTCAAGGTCGAGGATTTCGACGCCATCTTTGCGCTCAATGTGCGCGCCGCGTTCTTCATGGCGCAGGCGGTGGCCACTGCGCCTGATCGAGGCGAAGCTCCCCGGCTCGATCATCAATATTTCCTCGCAGATGGGCCATGTCGGCGCCGCGCGCCGCACCGTCTATTGCGCCTCCAAGCACGCCATGGAGGGCTTCACCAAGGCCATGGCGATCGAGCTTGCGCCGCACAACATCCGCGTCAACAGCCTCGGCCCGACATTTCTCGAAACGCCGATGACGCGGCCGTTTTTCGAGAACAAGGCGTTTCGCGACGAAGTGCTGTCGAAGATCAAGCTCGGCCGCCTCGGCCAGCTTGACGAAATCACCGGCGCCATCGTGTTTCTCGCCTCCGACGCCTCGTCGCTGATGACCGGCTCGGCGCTGGTGCTCGACGGCGGCTGGACCGCGGAGTGAAAATCGGAGTCGGGAGAAAAATCAGGACTTAAAATATTCACCGGCATTTCTCTAACATCGGGAACTATTGGAACCCGCGCCGCATTGGTCAGCGCGTATTACCCTATCGATCTTATTGTGAGGAAACGGCCATGTATCTTTCCAACCAAAGTCTTCTCGTCATTCTTGTCGTCGGAATTGTCGCCGGCTACCTGGCCGGCCGCGTGATGGAAGGCGGCGGCTTCGGGCTGATCGGCGACCTTGTTGTCGGCCTGATCGGCGCCTTCATCGGCGATTGGCTGATGCCGCAGCTCGGCATCCATCTCGGCGAGGGCATCGTTGCGCTGATCATAAATGCCTTTATCGGCGCGATCGTGCTGTTGCTCATTCTCCGTCTTGTCGGCGGCTGGCGCCCCAGGGCCCGCTGGGGCCGGCGCTGGTAAGCGCTACGGCCCTGCCGAGGCGCCGTGCCCCGCACAACCGGCGGATAACTGCCGCAGACCTTCGCTGCGGCATGGGAGGTTGAATTCGGGCGGCATTGGTTCGATATGACGATACGAGAGGTCTCTGTGAGCGGCGGCTCACGGCGGCAACTGTGAGTGGAGACTCGCATGACGACTCTGAAGATCAACGGTCGAAGTGTAACCTTCGACGCCCCCGACGACATGCCGCTGCTCTGGGTGCTGCGCGACATTCTCGGGATGACCGGCACGAAATTCGGCTGCGGCATCGCGCAATGCGGCGCCTGCACGGTGCATATCGACGGCAATCCGGTGCGCTCCTGCCTGCTGCCGGTCGGCTCGATCGGCAATAGCGCCGTCACCACGATCGAAGGCATCGGCGCGACGCGAGCCGGCGCCAAAGTGCAAAAGGCGTGGCTCGATCTCGAAGTCATCCAGTGCGGCTATTGCCAGTCCGGCCAGATCATGTCGGCGGCGGCTTTGCTCGCGACCACGCCGCAACCCGATGACGCCGATATCGACGCCGCGATGGCGGGAAATATCTGCCGCTGCGGCACCTATGTGCGCATCCGCGAGGCGATCAAACGCGCCGCGGGCGAAGTCTAGGGAGGCGGCGATGCATCGGAATCGAAAATCTCGCACGCACGCCCTCACGCCGCGCGCCTCCTCAAAGGCGGCCTGGCTGCGGGATTTACGCTCGCCTTCCATCTGCCGGTGCGGGCGGCGAACGAGCCGGAACAGGCTCCCGACACGACGGACGGCCAATTCGCGCCCAATGCCTTCATCCGCATCGATCATGCCGGCAAGACCACGCTGGTCATGCCGCAGGTCGAGATGGGGCAGGGCGTCTATACCGCGGTGGCGATGATTCTCGCCGAAGAGCTCGATGCCGATTACGCGCAAGGTGGCGCTGGAGCACGCGCCGCCCAACGACAAGCTCTACGGCAATCCGATTTTCGGCATTCAGGTCACCGGCAATTCCAATTCCATCCGCGCCTTCTGGAAGCCGCTGCGCCAAGCCGGCGCCGCGGCGCGCGCGATGCTGGTGCAGGCCGCGGCGCAGCAATGGCAGGTCGATCCGGCAAGCTGCTCGGCGTCGAATGGCACGGTCACGCACGCGGCGAGCGGACGCACGCTCGCCTATGGCGATCTCGCGGATGCGGCCGGCGCCGTTCCGGTGCCGCAAGATCCGCCGCTCAAGGACCCGAAAGACTTCACGCTGATCGGCAAGCCGCTCAAGCGCTTCGATACGCCGAGCAAGGTCAACGGCACGGCGATCTACGGCATCGACGCCATGCTTCCCGGCATGAAGTTCGCGACGATTGCCGCGTGCCCGGTGTTCGGCGGCAAGGTCGCGACATGTCGACGACAGCGCGGCCAAGGCCGTCCCGGGCGTGCGGCAGGTCGTCGTGCTCGACGATCTGGTTGCCGTCGTCGGCGATCACATGTGGGCCGCCAAGAAGGGTCTCGACGCTCTCGCCATCACCTGGGACGAAGGGCCGAACGCCAAGATCAGTTCGGCCGACATCTGGGAGGACTTGCGCGCCGCGAGCAAGAAGGACGGCGTCGTCGCGAAATCCGTGGGCGACATCGCCAAAGGCCTGACGCAGGGCGAGCGGTTCGACGGCGAATACGAATTGCCGTTCCTCGCGCATGCGACCATGGAGCCGATGAACTGCACGGTTCAGGTGACGCCGGATGCTTGCGAAATCTGGATCGGCACTCAGGTCATCACGCGCGTGCAGCAGGCGGCGGCCGAAGCCGCGGGTCTGCCGATCGAGAAGGTGACCGTGCACAATCACTTGCTTGGCGGCGGTTTCGGCCGGCGGCTCGAAGCCGGACATGGCCGCGAGCGCCGTGCGCATTGCCAAACACGTCGACGGGCCGCTGAAAGTGGTCTGGACGCGCGAGGAAGACATCCAGCACGACATCTATCGCCCGGTTTATCGCGACGTTATTTCCGCGACTTTGTCGGACGGCAAGATCGCGGCCTGGAAATATCGCATCGCCGGTTCGTCGATCATGGCGCGCTGGGCTCCGTCGGTATTCCTCAACGGCATCGATATCGACGCGGTCGATAGCGCCGTCGACATGCCCTACGACATTCCCAACCGCCAGGTCGAATATGTGCGCGCCGAGCCGCCGGCCGTGCCGACCGGTTTTTGGCGCGGCGTCGGACCGAACAACAATGTCTTTGCCACCGAATGCTTCATGGACGAACTGGCGCGCAAGGCCGGCAAGGATCCGGTCGAATTCCGCCGCAGCATGCTCAACGGCAATCCGCGCCTCAAAGCGGCGCTCGATCTTGTCGCCGAGAAATCCGGCTGGGGCGAGCCGCTGCCGGCGCGGGCCGGGCGCGGCGTCAGCGTGCAGCCGTCGTTCGGCAGTTTCATCGCCACCGTCGTCGAGGCCGAGGTCGACGAGCACGGCGAGGTGCATCTGCGCCGCGTCACGTCGGCGGTCGACACCGGCATCGCGGTCAATCCCGATACCATCGTGGCGCAGCTGCAGGGCGGCCTGATCTTCGGCCTGACCGCGGCGCTGTTCGGCGAGATCACCATCGAGAAGGGCCGCGTGCAGCAGTCGAACTTCAACGATTACCGCATGCTGCGCATCGACGAAGTGCCGAAGATCGACGTGCATGTCATCAAGAGCGGCGAGGATCCGGGCGGCATCGGCGAGACCGGCGCGACGGCGGGCCCGCCGGCGCTGCGCAACGCCATCTATGCCGCGACCGGCATTGCGTTGCGGCGATTGCCGATCGACCGCAAGGCGCTCGCCGTTGCCAAGAAGGCGTGAGTGTCATGCGCAGAACCCGCTTTGTCGTTTTGCTGATCTTGATCGTCGCCGGCGTCTTCGCGCTGGCGGCAGTTCAATCCGGGACCGCTGGCCTTTGCCGGCGGCTCGACGGTCGCTCTGTCCGATTACAACGACGCCAATCCGACCGGCGTTCCGGCAACGCTCGCCAACGCCGACGTGGTCAAGCGCGGCGAATATCTGGCGCGCGCCGCCGATTGCGTGGTCTGCCACACCGCGCCGGGCGGCCAGGCCTATGCCGGCGGGCTTGGCGATCCCGCTGCCGTTCGGAACGCTGTATTCGACGAATATCACGCCCGACAAGGAAACCGGGATCGGCGACTACAGCGATCAGGATTTTCTCAACGCGGTGCAGCGCGGCATCCGCAAGGACGGCACGCGGCTTTATCCGGCGATGCCCTATCCGTCCTACACCTACATGACCGACGCCGACGCTTTGGCGATCAAGGCCTATTTGTTCAGCCTGCCGGCCGTGCATGCGGCCAATCGCGCGAACACGCTGACGTTTCCCTTCAATCAGCGCTGGTCGATGGCGGTCTGGTCGTTGTTCTTCAACGCCGACGCCCGTTTCGCGCCGAACACGTCGCAGAGCGCCGCGTGGAACCGCGGCGCCTATCTCGCCGAGGCGCTGGCGCATTGCGGCGAATGCCACACGCCGCGCAATCTCGCCTTCGCGCTCGACAACCGCAAGAAATTCGCCGGCGCGGTGACGGCGGGCTGGCGCGCCTACAACATCACCTCCGACAAAGGCACCGGCATCGGCGCCTGGAGCGACGATGAGGTGTTCGCCTATCTCGCGCACGGCCACGCCTTGGGCCGCGGCACGGCCGCGGGCCCGATGGGCGAGGCGGTGGACGAGAGTTTCAGCCAGATGACGCCGGCAGACATCCACGCGCTGGTCAGCTTCGTGCGCAGCGTGCCGCCGATCGCCTCGCCGGATCTGCCGGCAACGCTCGCGCCGCCGGCTCCGGCGTCGCCCAAGGATGGCAACAGGGAAGGCCAAGTCGCTGCGAATACGCTCGGCAAGAAGATATTCGACGAGGCCTGCGTCAGTTGCCATAACTGGACCGGCGTGAGCGCGATTGCGCCCTACGCCACGATCGCCGGCGCGCGCGCCGTCAACGATCCGACGGCGACCAATGTCGCGCAGATCGTGATCTCCGGCACGCGGCGGCACGAGCCGGCGGGCGTCATCTCGATGCCGGCCTTCGGCAGCGTCTATTCCGATACGGAAATCGCCGCCGTCGCCAACTATGTCACGGCGCGCTTCGGCAGCGAAAAGTCCGCTGTGACCGAGAATGACATCGCCGCGCTACGCAAACAGACGTCGCGGTGAGCGGTGGCGATCATCTCTACGTCACTCCGTTACTGACCCCCCAAGGCGGATTTCACCGCCTTTTCGAAGTCCGCGTCGGTGAACGGCTTTTGCAGATAAGCGCTGGCGCCGGCAAGCCATGACGTGCCGCGGGTCGTCGTGCCGGTGATCATGATGATCGGCATCTTCCTGCATTTGGGGTCTTGGCGAACCGTCTTCAAAAACTCCTCGCCGCTCATATTCGGCATTTCCCAATCCGAGATCAGCAGGCCGTATTGCTTTTCACGGATGCGCTCGAGCGCCACGTTGCCGTCTTCCGCCACATCGACATCGGTAAAGCCGAGGCTGTTGAGGCGTTTGACGACGATATTTCTGATGGTCAGAGAATCATCGACCACAAGAACGGGAGTCGGCGTGATCATGCGGCAAGCTCGTGTTGGAGAAACGTATTCGCTCAACCTAACAACATTGCGGCGATATAAATAGCATTGTCGTTCCGGGCGCAGCCCGCTATCCGCCCGCGGCACTTTTAAATTTAACGGAATTGTTCCGATTACGCGCGAACCGCCCGCGTCGGCTCGACGGTCAACCGCGCGCGTTCGCCAAGCCGGCGCAGGTTTTCCGGGAGCATGCTCTACGCACTGATCGGATAAATTGCCTTTTCACCCGACAGTACGCGCGCCACGTCGCTCGCGCATTTGGTCTGCAATTCCTCGAGCGCCTCGACCGAATAAAAGCCGGTATGCGGGGTGAGGATCACATTGTCGCGGCCGATGAGCGGGGAATCCTTCGCCAGCGGCTCGGTCGTCACCACGTCGAGTGCCGCGCCGCCGAGATGGCCGGAATCAAGCGCCGCAATTAGCGCCGTCTCGTCGACCAACGGGCCGCGTGCGGTGTTGATCAGGAACGCGCCCTTTTTCATTTTGGCGAAGATTTTTGCATTCATCAGTCCACGCGTCGCCGGCTGCAGCGGCGCATGCACCGAGATGAAATCGCAGCGCCCGAGCAAATCGTCAAAGCTCACGCTTTCGACGCCGGCGGCATCGGCGGCCTCTTTCACGACATAAGGATCGAAAGTAATGACATGCAGGCCGAACGCCTTGGCCTTCGGCGCCAGCGCGCGCGGAATATTGCCGAAGCCGACCAGGCCCAGCGCCTGACCTTCGAGCCGCCGCAACGGAACGATCGGCGGCACTTCCCAACGGCCCGATTGCACGAGCCTATTGGAAAAGGTCACTTTGCGCGCCAATGCGAGAAGCAGCGCCATCGCATGGTCGGAAACCTCGCGCAGGCAATAATCCGGCACATAATTGACAGCAATGCCGCATTCTTTGGCCGCCGACAGATCGATATTGTCGACGCCAAGGCCGAAGCGGCCGATCGCCTTGCAGTTCTTCAACTGCCGCAACAGTTCGCCGTTCAGCTTGGCATAGGTCACAAGCACCGCATCGGCGTCGCGCGCGACGGCGAGAACGTCTTCGGCCGATGCGCTCTTTGCCATGCGGTATTCGGGATCGAGCTGCGCTAGTGCGCTTTTGGCGGGATCGAGGGAGGGGAATGGACTGTCGGTAACGGCGATCACTGGCCTGGGCATCGATCAACTCCGATGACGCATGACGATCAAAGCTCACAAGGCGAATATCTGCGGATTGACACAGTTGGGCAATTTCTTTCCTGCCAAAAAGGCAAGAATATTGTCGACCACGATATTCGCCATGTCCTCGCGGACCTCCGGGGTCGCGCTGCCAAGATGCGGGGTGAGCACGACATTGGACATTTTCTTCAATGCCGCGTCGACCTTGGGCTCGTGCTCGAAAACGTCGAGGCCGGCGCCGGCGATCTGTTTTTTCGCCAGCGCGCGCACCAGCGCGGCCTCGTCGATGATGGGGCCGCGCGCGGTGTTGATGACGAAGGCGGTTTTTTTCATCAGGCCGAACTCACGCGGGCCGATCTGATGCCGCGTCTCTTTGGTCAGCGGCGAATGGATCGAGACGAAATCGGACTCGCGCAGCAATTGGTCGAGCGGCACATATGTAAGGCCGGCCTCGCGCTCCTCGTGCTCCGATTTTCGTCGCGGCGTCCAATAGAGCACGCGCATGGCAAAGCCATGAGCGCGGCGCGCCACCGCCTTGCCAATCAGCCCGCCGCCGCCGATGAGGCCCAAGGTCTTGCCCCAGACCGGGGCGCCCATCAGATGCGCCGATTGGCCGCCGGGGAATTTCCCGGCGCGAGTCATGCGGTCGCCCTCGATTATGCGCCGCGCCACCGCAAGCATCAGGCCGAAGTTCAGATCCGCGGTGGCTTCGGTGGTGATCGGCGCCGTCACGGTGACCGGAATGCGCCGCGCCGTGGCCGTAGCTACGTCGATATTGGACGGCGTGATCGACTGCGCCGCGATCATGCGCAGCTTCGGATTGGCCATGACCACGGCACGATCGATCTTGTCATGCAGTAGGCAAAACAAGATATCCGCCTTGCGTACGGCGGCATATGAGCGTGCGTTTGGGAATGATTTTGCTCGTATCCGGAAAAATCTCGACGCTCGCCACCTCGCGCAGGCGTTTGAGCGCCTGATCGGATACCGGCTGGGTCACGAAAATGCGCGGCCGCGCAGCGGCCCGATATTTCTTTGCTACTTTTGCCGGCATCAGGCGAGCCACCGCACCACGCCGGCGACGCCGTCAACGGCAACCTGCGCGCCGTCCGGAATCCGCCGCGTCGCATCGTTGACGCCGAGCACCATCGGAATGCCGCGTTCGCGCGCCAGCGAAGCGAGGTGCGAGGTCGAGCCGCCGAGCTCGGCGACCACGCCGGCGACGCGCGGCAGAATATGGCTGAGCGCCGGTCCAGCGACGCGGGTGACCAGAATGTCGCCCGGCGCGACGCGGGCCAGTTCGCATTCGCAATTCACCACCACGGCGCGGCCGGTGCCCCAGCCGATGCCGGCGGGATGGCCGTTGAGGCCGGGATGTTTGAGCCAGATCTCGTCCGGCACATGCGCGGGCGCGACATGGAGCGGCCGCGCCTGCAAGAGTTTGAAGCCATTGTCATCGAGCGCCCATTCGATCTCGACCGGCATGCCCATTACATCCTCGGCCTTGCGCATGAGACGCCCGAGCGTGGTGGCTTGGCCGGCTTTCAGGCACGGCGCGCGCACCATGCACTTCCGGCACACGCTGCGCCATCAAGCCGTCGCCGTGCGCGCAGGTTTCACGATGGTCCTTGCGGCCGGCCTCGTTGCTGCGGACAAAGCCTTGTCGGCTGAGCATGATGCGGTCCGGCACTACCTCGCCCTGCGCGATCGCGGAGCCGAGCCCCCAGGTGGCGCTTAGAAGCATGTGGCCGTCGGCGGTTTCGCTCAAGCCGCCGCCGGAGGCGCGCGCCGCGACCAGCGGCTGCACCAGCACCGCCATCGCGGTGTCGGCCGGATCGAGTTCATGCTGCGCCATGGAGCGCCGCGCGGTGGTCGTCCACAAGCGCCGCCCAGCAGGCGCGCAAGCGCGGTGAGGAATTCGGCATCGTCGGCGACGCCGAGAAAGCTCTCGAACTGACCGGCAAAACTTGAATCGGCGCGATCTTCGACCAGCGACGAGGAGCGCACCGCCGCAGGTTTCGGCTCCGCCCGCCAGGCCGTGAGCACGTCGGCCAGAACGTCGGGTGCAAGATCGCTCTGATAAAGTTTCAGCCTGATCTCGACCGCGAGCCGACGCTGCGTCGGCGTATCGGCGGTCGGATAGACGCTGATCGCGTCGCGCAGGTCGAGGTGTTGGATCTGTCGCCGATAGGCATCGGCGCTGATGCAAAAGCCGCCGGGCGTCGGCAGGCCCGCCTGCGCCAGCGCCGCCAGATTCGCCGCCTTCGGACCGACGCGGCCGGGATCGGTCGCGACGGGCGAGGCAGAGGGGTAGAATGAACGACGTCATTGCAACGGCTTCCAGCTCCGTCATGCTGCGCACCGGCCCGGTGAGACGCCGAGCAAGGCTCGACGTCATTTCACGTGATCGCCGTAGCCGGGCAGCGGATCGACGACGGTGATCTGCTTGACCGGGAAATTGGAGACGATCTCGATCCCGTCGTTCTTGACGATCAGCATTTCCTCGATGCGCACGCCGTAACGGAATTTCTTTCCATGCTGCGTCTCGAGCGCAAACGTCATGCCCTCTTTGATCTCGATCGGATGATCGAGCGACCAGATGCGCGAGATCACCGGCGGATCGTATTGCGCAAGCCCAAGTCCGTGGCCCCACAGATTGGCGGCGGCCTGGTCCTCGTCCTCGTAGCCCCAGGTTTCCATCGCCGACGGCCATTTCAGCGCGATGTCGCGCGTGGTGGCGCCGACCTTCACCGCGCCGATCGAGTCGTAGAGCCACTTCAGCGCGGTCTCGTAGGTGTCCTTCTGCTCCTGGCTCGGCTCCTTGCCGACGCAATAGGTGCGGTAATAGCAGGATTTGTAGCCGTTCCAGGTCAGCGCCGCCAAATCCATGAACACGATGTCGCCGGGCTGGATGATGCGGTCGGAGAAGTTGCGCCAGTTCGGCCAGGTATTCGGGCCGGACGACACGATGACGTCCTCGACGTCTTCCATGCCGGGAATGTTGTAGAGATATTGCATCAGATGTGCGGTCACCTGGTTCTCGGTGACGCCGGGGCGCAGGAACTTCATGCATTCCCAATGCGTCGCGTCGCCGATGGCGCCGACGATGCGGAAGCATTCCTGCTCGTCCTCGCTCTTGACGGCGCGCGCATCCATCATGGCGCTCATGCCGTCGGTCCAGTTGATGTTGTTCTCCTTGAAAATGTTGATCATGTTGATGTCGACGAAGTCGACGCCGAGCTTTTGGCCGGCGACGCCGTTTTCCTTCATCGCCTGCAACACGGCCTTGGTGAACTTGTTGACCTGCTGGGTCGAAGCCGGTCCGGCGGCGCCTTTGATCCAGGCGAACGAGTGACGCACGTTCTCTTTCGGAATCCACGGCGAATGCCGCTCGATCTGAAAGCCGAGGTCGCCCTGCTCGAACAGGATCGGCGCGCCGTCGCCGCACAGCATGGCGTAGCGCAGACCCGGCTTGAGCCGGTTCCAGCCGGGTGTCAGCGTGCCGGTCAGGTAGCGTACGTTTTCGTCATACATGCAAAGCAAGGCGCCGAGGCCGTGCTTTTTCATCATTTCACGGGCCCGCTCGGTCCGGTATTTGCGCAGCCGGTCCCAATTGACCCGCTGCTGCCAGTCCAAGCCCGCGATGCCGAAATTCGCTCCCATGCGCTCCTCCCCGGCCGGCCGCTGAACGATTTACGCCGGCAGTTGCGTGTTGAGCCGATGTTATGCGGATGGCTACCGTGAAAGAAATGATATAATTTGTCACTCCCCATTAGGTTTTCTAATATCGCTCTTATGCGTGACATCCCCTTGCGTCAGGTCCGAGCCGTTATCGCCGTCTGCGAGGAGGGTTCGTTCACGCGCGCGGCGGCGCGGGAAAACGCCACTCAGTCGGGCATTTCCCAGCACGTCGCGGCGGTCGAGCGCAAGCTCGGCGTGAGGCTGTTCGAGCGCGTGTCGGGCCGCGTCGTGCCGACGCCGGCGGGACTGCGCTACTACAAAAGCTGCGTCGGAGCTGTCGGCGCACTCGAAAAAGCGGTCGAGCAGGCCCGCGCGGTTGCCGGCCAGGTCAGCGGCGAACTTCGCATCGGTCTTATGCCGACCTTCACCCGTGCCGTGCTGGCGCCGGTGCTCGACGATTTCGTGCCGCGCTGTCCGGAGGTGCGCCTGCACATTGTGGAGGGCTATAGCGGGCTGCTGACCAAGATGGTGCTCGACCACGAACTCGATTTCGCGGTGGTGCCCGCCTTCGAGGGCACGATCGGACTGAAATCGCGGCTGTTGGTGCGGGACCGCGAAATGCTGCTGTCCGGTCCGCGCGCCGGGTTTAAGCCGCTGTCGCCGCTGCGGCTTGCGGATTGCAAACCGATCAAGATCGTGCTGCCGGGGCCGGACAATATCCGCCGCCGCAACCTCGAGACTTATTTTCAGGCACAGGGGGTGGAAGTCGAAACCAAGTTGGAGATGGACGCCATGATCGCCACGCTGGAGTTTGTCGCGCGCTCCGACTGGGTCACGATCCTTCCGAGCGTGATCTCGGTCAATGATATCGGCCGCGGCGAATTGATCGTCAATCCGCTGGTTACGCCGGAACTGCACGCCGAATTCGTCGTGATCGAGCCGACGCGGCGAATCTTGTCCACGCAGGCGCATATCTTCCTGCAGCGCTTCGAGCAGGAGGTCGAGCACATCCACGAAGTTTGGGAGGCGGCGATCGCGGGCACCACATCGCAATTTGCGCGCCGCGCGCAGCGGCGGCTGAGCCGATGAGCAAACTCAAGATCACGCGCCGCGCGCTGGCGCGTGGTGGGGCAGCCGGGCTCGCTGGCACACTGGCGATGCCGGCGATCGCGCAGACCGACAAGCACCGCTGGCGCATGGTGACGTCGTGGCCGAAGCGGCTGCCGGGGCCCGGCATGTCGGCCGAGCGCGTCGCCGAGCGGATCGGTATGCTGTCCGGCGGCCGCATCGAGATCACGGTGTCGGCCGCGGGCGAAGTGGTGCCGGCCTTCGAAGTGCTCGATGCCGTCGGCTCGGGCGTCGCCGAGATGGGGCACACGGCTGCGTTCTATTGGCAGGGCAAGGAGCCGGCCACGGCGTTCTTCACCACGGTGCCGTTCGGGCTGACGCCGAACGAGCATGTCGCCTGGATCGACGCCGGCGGCGGGCAGGAATTGTGGGACGCAGCTTTACGCGCCGTTCGGCGTGAAGCCGTTCATGGCCGGCAATACCGGCGTCTGCATGGGCGGCTGGTTTCGCCGCGAGATCAGGGATCGCGATGACGTGCGCGGCTTGAAAGTGCGCTCGCTCGGTCTCGGCGGCGAGGTCTATCGCCGGCTCGGCGCCATTCCGCAGACCACATCGCCCGGCGAAATTCTGGTCGCGCTGCAATCGGGTGTGATCGACGGCGCCGAATTCGTCGGCCCCGGCTCCGATATCGCGCTCGGCCTTTATCGCTTCGCCACGCTCTATTACGGCCCCGGCTTCAACAAGCCGAACGGCACCGGCGAATGCATCGTCTCGCTCAAGGCCTGGGCGAGCCTCGATGCCGAGCTGCAAGCGATCGTGGCGACTGCCTGCGCCGCGGGAAGCGTCCTACGCGCTCGCCGAGATGGAGCGCCTCAATCTCGAAGCGCTTGCCACGCTCACCACCCGCGACAATGTGCAGTTGCGCACGTTTCCCGAAGATCTCGTCGCCGCGGCGCGGGCGCAGTCAACCGACGTGCTGGGCGAACTCGCGGGCAAGAGCACGGGCGCGCAAAAAGTACACGCCGCCTATACGGCGTTCCGCGACAAAATCTCCGGCTGGTCGCGCATCTCGTTGCAGGCGGTACTGGAGGCGCGGGCAAGGGTAGATAAGGCTAGAAGCAGGGACTGAAAGGTCAGGCGGCGCCGTGGGCGTCGCCTGACGTTCCTGTCTCACTTGAACTTCACCACCTTCTGGCGCTGCTCGCCGAGCCCGGTGATGCCGAGCGTCACCACGTCGCCGGCTTTCAGGAATTTCGGCTCAGGCTTCATGCCAAGCCCGACGCCCGGCGGCGTGCCGGTGATGATGACGTCGCCCGGCTCCAAGACGAAATATTGCGAGCAGGTCCAGACGATCTGCCGGCAGTTGAAGATCATCGTCGAGGTATTGCCGCGCTGGCGCTTCTCGCCGTTGACGTCGAGCCACATTTCGAGCTTTTGCGGATCCTTGATCTCGTCCTTGGTGACGAGCCAGGGCCCGAGCGGGCCGAAGGTCTCGCAGCCCTTGCCCTTGGTCCATTGCCCGGCGCGCTCGATCTGAAACACGCGCTCGGACACGTCATTGGCGAGGCAATAGCCGGCGACGACGTCGAGCGCCTTGTCCTTGCTCAGATAGCGCGCGCGGCTGGCCGATGACGATGCCGAGCTCGACTTCCCAGTCGAGCTTGGTCGAGTCCTTCGGGATCATGGTGTCGTCGTTCGGGCCGCAGATGCAGGACGGCGCCTTGTTGAAGATGATCGGCTCTTTCGGGATCGGCATGCCGGCTTCGGCGGCGTGGTCGGAATAGTTCAGTCCGATGGCGATGAAATTGCCGACATGGCCGACGCAGGCGCCGATGCGCGGATTGCCGCGCACCGGCGGCAGTTTCTCCGGCTTGAGTTTGCGCAGCTTGTTGAGGCCCTTCGGCGAGAGCACGTCGCCGGCGATGTCGGGAACGATTTTCGACAGATCGCGCAGCTTGCCGTCCTTGTCGATCATGCCGGGCTTTTCGCGGCCCGGGGCGCCGTAACGAACGAGTTTCATGATGTTCTCCTGTGATCGGTATCTTTAAGGAAATCTTTCGTCAGAACGCGCCTGGAAAGACGCCGCCGTCGATGAGAATATTCTGTCCGGTAATGTAGCCGGCCTGCGCCGAGCAGAGGAAGGCGCAGGTCGCGCCGAACTCGTCCGGCTGGCCGACGCGCTTGGCCGGCACGGCGTCAACGCGTTCGGCGAACGCTTCGTCGTAGCTGATGTTCTGCTTCTTCGCGGTCGCTTCGACGTTCGAGCGGAAACGGTCGGTTTCGAAGATGCCCGGCAGAACGAAATTGATGGTGACGTTCGACGCGGCGACGCTGCGCGCCACGCCGGCGAGGAACGCGGTCAGCCCGGCGCGCGCGCCGGACGACAGATCGAGGCCGGCGATCGGCATTTTGACGGATCCGGACGTGATATTGACGATGCGGCCGAATTTCTTCGCGATCATCGCGTCGATCGCCTTCTGAATGAGCTCTATGGCAACGACCATGTTGCCGATCACGCCGTCGAGCATTTTCTGCCGGTCAAGCTCGCGGAAATCGCGAAACGGCGGTCCGGCATTGTTGTTGACGAGGATATCCGGCTCCGGACAGGCCGCGAACAGCGCCTTCTGTCCCTCGGGCGAGGCGACATCGGCGGCTACCGGGATGATCTTGGCGCCGGTCGCCTTGTGCAGGTCGGCAGCGACCGGCGGCGAGCTTTCCTGCGTCGCGGCCGTTGATCACGACCTCGCAGCCCGCCTCGGCCAGCGCCTTGGCGCAGGCATAGCCCGAGCCCGCGGCTCGAGGCGCAGACGATCGCCTTGCGGCCGGCAATTCCAAGGTCCATGCCTTGCGCTCCCAGGCTTTTTTGCTTTTCGTCGGGTGACAGTTCTCGTAACTGGGCGTCCTCAAGTCAACGGCTTAATCCGCGCTTGTCGCTCATTCCGCATATGCAATTCCTCCCAGACGTGACGCTCGTTCAGCTCGTCATCATCGTCGTTTTGGCGGCTTTCTCGGCGATCGCCGGCGGAGTTTCGGGCTACGGCACCGGCGCACTGATGCCGCTTATTCTGGTGCCGATGGTCGGCGCCGCGCCGGTGGTGCCGATCATCGCCATTTCGGCGATGTTCAGTAATACCGCGCGCGTCACGGCGTTCCGCCGCTTCGTCGACCTGCGCCGGGTCGGCATCGCGCTCGCCGTCGCGCTGCCGGCCTGCGGGCTCGGCGCCTGGCTCTACACGCTGCTGACGGGCCGCGGCGCGGCGCTGGTGATCGGCACGACCTTGATCGCAACGGTGCCGCTACGCCGCCTCCTCAAGCGCCGCGGCCACCAGCTCGGCGAAAAGGGATTCCTTGCCGGCGCCGCCGCCTGGGGCTTGCTGATGGGCGGCACGACCGGATCGGGCGTTATCTTTTTGTCGCTCTTGATGGCAAGCGGTCTCGAAGGCGCGGCCGTGATCGCGACCGATGCCACGGTTTCGGTCATTACCGGCGCGGTGAAGCTTGCGGTGTTCGGCGTCGCCGGCGTTCTCACACCGCAGGTGATCGTGATCGCCTGCCTGATCGGCGCCGTGGTGTTTCCCTGCACGTTCCTGGCAAAGTTCATCGTCGCGCGCCTGCCGGTGCATGTTCACACCGTGCTGCTCGACGCCGTGGTCGTCATCGGCGGCGCTGGTGATGATCGCCGGCGCGTTCCGGCGGATCGAAGATCACGGCCACTTCACCACCGGCGGCATCGACGACAAGATCGATTCGACATTGCCGCCGGTGCGCAGGCCGAAAATCGTGCCGCGATCGTAGAGCAGGTTGAATTCCACATAGCGGCCGCGGCGCACCAGTTGCTCTTCGCGCTCGGCTTCGCGTCCACGGCTTGGCGAAATTCCTCCGCACCAGTTCGGGATAAATGCGCAGGAATGCGCGCCCGACGTCTTGGGTGAAGGCGAAGTCGGCGTCGAAATCGCCGCTGTCGAGCCAGTCGTAGAAAATCCCGCCGATGCCGCGCATCTCGCCGCGATGCTTGAGGAAGAAATATTCGTCGCACCACTTCTTGTACTTGTCGTAATTCGCGACGCCGGCATGGGCATCGCACGCGGATTTCATCGCGGCATGGAACGCGAGGGTGTCGGGATCGTCCTGATGGCGCCTGCGCTCGAGTACCGGGGTGAGATCGGCGCCGCCGCCGAACCAGGATTTGGTCGTCACGACATGGCGTGTGTTCATGTGTACCGCCGGCACATGCGGGTTGTGCATATGGGCGATCAGGGAAATGCCGGTGGCAAAAAACCGTGGATCTTCGGCGGCGCCCGGAATCTCCTTGCGGAATTCCGGTGCGAATTCGCCGAACACCGCCGAGACATGCACGCCGACCTTCTCGAAGACGCGGCCCTTCATGATCGCCATGACGCCGCCGCCGCCAGGTGCTCCGGAATGATCGGCGCGATTCCACGGCGTGCGCACAAAACGGCCAGCCGGACGATCGGCAAGCGCCGCGCCGGCGGGCAGGGCGTCCTCCAGCGCCTCGAAAGCCGAGGTGATTTGGTCGCGCAAAGACTTCGAACCAAGTTGTCGCCCGCGTTTTGCGCTGTTCGATCGTGCCACTGTCCATGATGCGTCGGCAGCTTACCTGTTACGGCATGAGGGTGCGAGATTGTGGTAGCGCGACAATCCCGCCGCTCTGCCGCAGCGCTTCACCGGCCACCATGGCGGCGGCGATGGCGACATTGAGCGAGCGCAGCCCCGGCCGCAGCGGGATGACAAGGCGCGCATCGGCCGCCGTCATGCACCTCGTCCGGCACGCCCGCCGATTCGCGGCCGAACAGCAGGATATCGTCCGTCTCAAAGCTGTAATCGAGATAGGAGAGGGTCGCCTTCGTCGTCAACAGCACGAGGCGACAGTGCCTCGCTTTGCCGCCACGCCTCGAAGTCACGCCACGAGGCGTGCCGCACGATGTCGACGGCGTCGAGGTAGTCCATCCCGGCGCGGCGGAAGGCGCGGTCGGAGGTCGGAAATCCCGCCGGTTCGATAATGTGCGCCTCGATGCCAAGGCAGGCGCACAGGCGCAAAACAGTCCCGGTATTTTGCGGGATATCGGGCTGATAGAGGGCAATGCGGAGGGGCATGGTCGGGCGCTGCGTGGTGATCGAGTTCCGCGGAACGGGCCCGTGCGCGGACGCGGCTGCGGCATTGTGGGTGTCATCGAGGCTACCCTTGCACTCTCCCGGCAAGGGTGCCAATAAAACCCATCCGGAATGCATCGCCTCTGACCTTCCCCAGGCCGGATGCGAAACCCATCTGCCGCGGCACGAAAATCGCGGGCGAAGCGCAGACTGGGGTGGAATAACCGCAAGACGGACGAGGGTGGAAGAACGTGACAGCGATCTCATCGGCGGAGCCGACGCGCCGCGATTTTCTCTACATTGCGACCGCGACCGTCGGCGCCGTGGGCGCGGCGGCAACGCTTGCGCCGCTGATCGGGCAGATGAACCCCGATGCCTCCACCATCGCTGCGGGCGCGCCGGTCGAAGTCGACCTGGCGCCGATCCAATCCGGTCAGATCATCCAGGTGTTCTGGCAGTCGAAGCCGATCTTCATTTTCAATCGCACGCCAAACGAAGTGAAGCTCGCGCAAGACGTCGATTGGCAGACGCTGCGCGATCCGCAGCCCGATTCGGCGCGCGTCCAAGCCGGCCACGAACAATGGCTGGTTGTGATCGGCATCTGCACGCATCTCGGCTGCATTCCGCTGCCGCATCAGGGCAACTTTGACGGCTGGTTCTGCCCGTGCCACGGCTCGCAATACGATTCGTCCGGGCGGATCCGCCAAGGGCCGGCGCCGCTCAATCTGCCGCTGCCGCCCTATCAATTCATATCCGCCAGTAAAATCCGGATCGGCGAAACCAGTCAGGCATAAGGTTCGACCATGAGCGGACACTCGACCTATCAGCCGCAGAGCCCATTCATGCAATGGCTGGAGCGGCGGCTGCCGATCGCAAGCCTCGTCTATTCCTCGTTCGTCGCTTATCCGACGCCGCGCAATTTGAACTATTGGTGGACGTTCGGCGGCATTCTCACCTTCATGCTGGGCGTGCAGATCGTCACCGGCATTGTGCTGGCGATGCACTACACGCCGCATGTCGATTTCGCCTTCAATTCCGTCGAAGGCATCATGCGCGACGTCAATTACGGCTGGCTGTTGCGCTACATTCACGCCAACGGCGCCTCGTTCTTCTTCCTCGCCGTCTATGTCCATATCGCGCGCGGCATGTATTACGGCTCCTACAAGGAGCCGCGCGAGGTGTTGTGGATCCTCGGCGTCATCCTGTTCCTGCTCATGGTCGCCACCGGCTTCATGGGCTACGTGCTGCCGTGGGGCCAGATGAGCTTCTGGGCGGCGACCGTCATCACCAATCTGTTCTCGGCGATCCCCGGCGTCGGCGATCCGATCGTCACCTGGCTGTGGGGCGGCTACGCGGTCGGCAATCCGACGCTCAATCGCTTCTATTCGCTGCACTACCTGTTGCCGTTCGTCATCGTCGGCGTCGTCGTGCTGCACATCTGGGCGCTGCATGTGGTCGGGCAAAACAATCCGACCGGCGTCGAGCCCAAGACCGAAAAGGATACGGTCGCGTTCACGCCCTATGCGACGGTCAAGGATGCCTTCTGCACCGGGCTGTTCTGCGTTCTTTTCGCTTTTTTCATCTTCTACATCCCGAACTATCTCGGCCATTCCGACAACTACATCCCGGCCAATCCGAGCCAGACGCCGACGCATATCGTGCCCGAATGGTATTATCTGCCGTTCTACGCGATCCTGCGCGCGATCCCGAACAAGCTCATCGGCGTCTGCGCGCTCGGGCTTGCGATCGTCTCGCTCGCCTTCCTGCCGTGGCTCGATACGTCGCGCGTGCGCTCGGCGAATTACCGGCCGATGTTCCGGCAGTGTTTGTTCGTCTTCTTCGCCGCCGTCATCGGGCTCGGCTATCTCGGCTCGCAGGAGCCGTCCGGCGGCTACGTGATCGCGGCGCGGATTCTCACCGTCTACTATTTCGGCTTCATCTGGGTCATTCTGCCGATCCTGGGATTGGTCGAAACAACCAAACCGCTGCCGAATTCGATCTCTGAATCGGTGCTGCGCAAAAGCGCTCCGCTGGAGCGTCGGCGCCGCCGTCGGGCGCTTGAGGGGAGGCCCGGCCAATCATGCGCAAATTTCAAACTCATATCGCAGCATCCTCACGCTCGCCGCCGCGGCCGTGCTTACGGTTTTCGGCGCCTGGTCGGCCTCCGCGCAGGACGCGGACGCTCCGCCGCGGCAGACCTGGTCGTTCCACGGGCCGTTCGGCACCTACGACCCGGGGCAGCTGCAGCGCGGCTTCAAGATTTATCGCGAGGTCTGTTCGACCTGCCACAGCATCAAGCTGTCTGTCGTTCCGCAATCTCGCCGAACCGGGCGGACCGGACTTCACCGAGGCGCAGGCGAGCGCGATCGCGGCCACCTTCCAGGTCACCGCGGGCCCGAACGATGAAGGCCAGATGTTCCAGCGGCCCGGGCAGATTTCCGATTACTTTCCCGCCGCCGTTCGCCAACGATCAGGCGGCGCGCGCGGCGCTCGGCGGCAAGCTGCCGCCCGATATGTCGGTGCTCGCCAAGGCGCGCAGCTACGAGGCGGGCTTCCCCTATTTCATCTTCGACGCGTTCAAGATGTATCAGGAGGACGGCCCCGATTACATCCACGCGATCATCACCGGCTACACCGATGCGCCTGCGGGCTTCACGCTGCCGCCGGGCGGCCAGTACAACAAATATTTCCCCGGCCACGCCATCGGCATGCCCAAGCCGCTTGAGCGACGGTCAGGTCGAATATACCGACGGCACGCCGATGACCGTCGACCAATATGGCCGCGACGTCTCAGCCTTCCTGATGTGGGCGGCGGAGCCGACGCTCAATGCGCGCCATCGCCTCGGCTTCCAGGTGATGATTTTCCTCATCGTCTTCACCGGCCTGCTCTACTTGACCAAGAAGAAGCTCTGGCACGACGTCCTGCACGATCCGGAGCTGGAAAAGCCCCGGACGTCGACCTGAGACCGGCCAGATCTGGTTCAGACGCCATTTCGGGAGCGACCGTGTCGGCTTTCTGCCGGTACGGCGCTCCTGTTGCGTTGCCCGCCGCGGTTCGCCACAGTAGGCGGGGCTGCGATCTTCCTTGCATTTCTGCAAGACGCGGACGTGTCGCTGGCGAAGTCGTGCGAAACTTTTGAGGGATATGGGGCTTTCGCAACATGACCAGTGTGGCTTTGGAAAACGATCTTAAGGCTGCGATCCGCACCATCCCGGATTATCCGAAGCCGGGCATCATGTTCCGCGACATCACGACGCTTCTGGGCAACGCCCGCGCCTTCCGCCGCGCCGTCGACGAACTGGTGCAGCCCTGGGCCGGCGGCAAGATCGACAAAGTGGCGGGCATCGAAGCGCGCGGCTTCATCCTCGGCGGCGCGCTGGCGCATCAGATCTCCTGCGGCTTCGTGCCGATCCGCAAGAAGGGCAAGCTGCCGTTCAAGCGCGTCAGTATCGGCTATTCGCTGGAATACGGCGTCGACGAAATGGAAATGCACGAGGATGCCCTGGTCGAAGGGCGAGCGCGTGATCCTGGTCGATGACCTGATCGCCACCGGCGGCACGGCGGAGGCCGCCGTGAAACTCCTCCAGCAGGTCGGCGCCGAAGTCGTCGCCGCCTGCTTTATCATCGATCTGCCGGATCTCGGCGGCGCCGCCAAAATCAAGAAGCTCGGCGTGCCGGTGCGCACCCTGATCGCCTTCGAGGGGCACTGAGCGCAAGATTTTAAGCACAAGATTTTAAGCCGCAAATCAAATTCGGCTCTTCAAGAGACGACGAGGATTAATCGCTGGAACACTTCTTATCTGCATAATCGGTACGGCATCTCGGAATTGTAAACTTGTCCCCAAATAACTCCCGAACGCCGAACGGTTGCGCATCGTGGTCCACTTCGCTTTCTTGGCGAACGCCATCCGGAGCGTTTTCTCCTTCTCCGACGCAGGCCTCCAGCAGCTTTTCCTTTTTTAGACCTTTGACATTAGTGAAATTGGCTCGACTGATGTCGGTCCGGCAAAAATTGGCGTCCGTTAAAGTCGCCCCGCTGAAGTCGGCTCCCGCTACAGCCGCGCCTCCAAAGTTCGCGCCGGTGAGGTCCGCCTCGCGAAAATCCGTAACTAAGCATCGATAAAGCTTCCACAGTGGAGGCCCGCCCTTCGATGCATCGACGTAGAAGATTATCTTTAATATTTTGACCGGAGAAATTTGGAGTTCTCGAAATCGGCAATGCGGGCTCCCCGGAAATCTGTGCCCTGTAAGATTGCTGACCTAAGACTTGCGACATGAATCTGCGCCTGGGATAGCCCGACGCAGGAAAGATCTCTTCCGCTGAGATCAAGTTCATCGAGAAACGCGTGATCTAGACGAACTGTCTCTAAGTCAGTCGATTTTCCCGACGAGCTCTCGCAGGCGCCTCTTACGAGCTTGTCCCGATAAGAGGCGAATTTTCGATTGCCCAGAGCCGTCATTGCATACTGGATCGCCGGGGTCGCTTCGCCACGAGGGTAGGGCGCAGAGGAGTCTTCGTTACATTCTTGGGACGCTCTCATGGGCGTGGCGGTCGCCTTTTGGCGAACCAGCGCCGACAGGACGTCATTGACGGGGGAGTGGTATCCGTCAGGGTCCTGCAAAGCCAAGTTGGACAGAGAATTAATCCCCGAAATTTGTGCCGGCCCCCGTTCTGATAGCGCCTTCAGCGCGTTGGCATATTGTCCAAGACGTTCTTGAACGGTCTTGAGTTCAAAGTCCTGATTCCACTGGCGGCTGGTCATGGCCAGCTGAAATACGGTTGCGATGAAGGTCGCACCGAGTCCAAAGGCGGTCAAAATCTGGTAATTGGTTTGCCGCAGTCGATCCTGCACCTCAAGCCGTCTCAACTCAGCTTCGGTGAGATGGGGAGGAACTTGCTCACGCGGCCCAATCCACCAAAGCCACAAGAATACCGTGAGGACTAAAAGCACGATAAGGGCAATGAAGAATGGCAGAATCGAGCTCACTGCGAAGTCTCCGCTTGCAAAGCTTGCTGAGCTGGAAAGTTGCTGCAGTCGCCCCTGCGCCTCGCTTGTGACGGCAGCCGTTTGATCTGGGTCGAGCACTTTGCCCGACCAGTCAACGACGTGAACCTCTGGGCTGTTCAAGACAGTTTTGACCGGCGACGCTTTTAGCGAAGCGAGAGTGGCCAACAGATTGTTCGGGGAATAGGTCGTTATGCTTTTTCCGATCTGCACTTGGCGTCCAAGGCGTTCGATGACGCTGATATGCACCATTTCTCCAATCGGATCGGCGTGCCGGTCCCAGCAAACGTTGGTCTTGAAAGTCCCTTTTTCGATCGGCACCGGCCAATTGCCGATCGAACGCAGGGCGAATGGACGCGCTCTATAAAATCCCGTTCTCGCCTCGTGCTGCGGCGCTATGGCCCATTCCGGGGAAATCTTGGGCCACGCCGGTTTTCCACCGCGCTTCACCGGAAAGTCCGGATAATAGTGGAGCACGCGCTTAAGCATCCAATCTAGAGTTATGTCATCGAGTGCGGGCGTAGGCCGCTCCTTCCGTTTTTCTTCATCCACATAGCCGCCGCCAATATCGGCATGTGCACCGGCGAACCACACCTGCTCCGTTGGCGTGGAAATGTTGCCGAATTTCTGTTGGCGCCACGGCGTAGGTTCGAAAGCTTCGCGATGCTCGTCGACCGCTAAGGCGTGGAGGTTGACGTCCGATATGTGTGAGAGACTTACGTCGTGAAATTCAAAAAGGTCACGGTTTTCCCGCCAAAATACCGGTAGCGGCACTCCCAAAGCACCGACCGTGTCGAAAACACCAAGACAACGGATGCGTATGCTGGAAGCAGGATGAGTGCACTTTTCGAGTTCGGTTGCGGTGGATTGGAGCCGATCTGAGGGATTCTGTCGATAATAGTACCAGGCTTTCAGATTCATTCTCGGGATTACAGCATTCGCATTTGAGCAATCCGATCGCACCTACATATCCGACGAGTGAACGAGCAGTGTAAGAACCACGAGAGAATCCGAAGATAAATATCTCATCGTTCTCTTCGTAGTTGCGGGCCAAAAATATGTAGGCGCGGCGAATGGTGCGCGCGAGTTCGACGGCAAAAGCGCCGCCGCCAATGGAGTTGAGAAAGCCGCTAGTGCCAACGCCACGTTCGTAAAAAATGAGATGTGTTTTGGCCGGTGCGGTTCCCGAACTGTAGTTGCGGGTAGTGACTGAATATTGATGCCCGCTGGAAGCGGGGGTCAGTGCATCCGACGCCTTTGAAAGAGGCGTCGGATCAAGACAAGAAGCGATTATCTCGCGAAGCCTGACGATATTGGTGTCCGACAGCCCCTTCGCGTCTGCATCGTTCCAGGTACCGTCCAATAGGAGGATGATCCGCTTTGGCATGTTTGCCCCCACGGGGCACGCTGCCCGAACAGGACAATCTGTGATAGCGGTCCGGTTGCTGGATACAACTTTTCAACAGTATTTTTTGGAAGGAAACGACTGCAAACCCAACGTGCCGCACCCGCCCCCCAGAGGCACTAAGCTTCGCGGCTCCGCTCGCTGCCAAAGGGGTAGGTCCGTGCTATCGCGCCGGGCCGGCCGATTGCCTGGCATAACCGCGCAGCGAAGAATCGAGCTCGCCGATCAAGAGCTCGCAATTCGAGGTCGCGAAATTCCGAGAAGATGGTGTCGATCCAGGTGTGCACTTCGGTCGGCCCGCCGGGCCGCTTGCCGAGATAGGCGCCAGAACGAGAAACCGGGCCGGTCGATGACGCCGCGCACGATCGGCGACAGCCGCGGTATGCGGATAACGCCGCATTCCGGCCGCGTCGGCGGAAAATCCTGCGGGATGAACATGAAGGATGTCGCTTCGTTGTGCACCGGCACGAATATGGTCCGCGGCAGCCGCTGCCGCAGTTCGGCATAGCTGCGCGCGGTGGTCGGCGCCGAGTCGGTGATGAACAGCACGATCGGCTCGATCGCCCGCCGCGCCGCCTCCTGCTCGAAGCCGATCTCCGCCATCACCGTGAAGAACTGCTCGAACAGGCCATAGCCGATATCGATGACCGTGGTTCGCCAATCGTCGGCGATCAGCCGGTCGAACAGCGCCATTTGGCCGCGGAGTGTCGGCGATATCGACGGTCCAGACGAAATTCGGGAAATGGGCGGCGAGCGGCGGGTTCGCGCGGATCGAGATCGTAGCCGACGATAGGGCGGCCGCTGAGGCGGAAATATTCGATCAAAAGCCGCGCAACCAGCGTCTTGCCGACACGCGGGTGCTGCGAAGCGATGATGTAGAGCGGTGTGTTCTGCGCCATCCCCGCGACTTGTCCAATCCGATTCAGGCGGACGTCAGGTTATGACGAATTGACGCACGGCTCTAGTGATGTTGCCAGAAGCCGCAGCTTGTCCACAGGCTAGCGCGGCCTGTGGATATCTCGCGCCGGCGATTTCGGCGGCTTTACGACCGGTTGGCGCGCCGCCGGCGGCAGCCGCGGAGCGTGCCGAACGTTGGTCGGAAGCGTCGAAGATGTCGAGCAGCTTGACCCGGTCGTATTCGGCCCAGACATTGCCGAGCCAGTGCCGCACATAGCCGCGCAGCACGAACGAGTAATTGGCCGCTTCGCCCTTCGGGTTCTTGTTGGCGACGAAGGTGAGGAACGGAACGGAGGCGAGTTCCACCTGCTCGTAGGCCATTTCGTTGAGCTTCGGAATGGTGATCGCCACCGCGTCCTTCAGCTTCTTGAAATAGGAGGCGTGGGTCGGCCTGGTCCCATTCGAAGAAGCTGGTGTTGTTGATGAAGTTCTTGACCAGGAAATATTTGGCGTCGGTGACGAAAGGCGCGGTTTCCTCGATCTCGTTCAACGAGGCGATCGAGGAGCCGAGAATATGGAACACGACGAAGGTGATCTGCCCCTTCTTCACCGCGTCGAGGAAGCCGATATCGCGCAGCGAGCGCAGCGTCGGCGACAGCAGGCCGGCGCGCACGTCGACGACCGTCACGGTCGAGTCGGTGGTCGACAGCGTATCGATGATCCGCATCTGGTCGGAGACCGAGGTGGCGTCGACGATGTCGGCCGACGTCGCCGTGAAAGCGCTTCAGGGTGCCGCGCGGCGATTCGGAATCGAAGGCGCGCGTCGGCACATGATGCGCCGTGAAAGTAGTCGAGCAGCGTGCGGGCGACCGTGGTTTTTCCCACGCCGCCTTTATCCGCGCCGACCAAGATCAATGCTGGCTTAGCCATGATCGAACCCTCACTGACGCTTAACGCCACAGGACCGATTCGACCGGCTTCGCAATCTCACAAGAAGACTGCCGCCAAGTCGAGCGCGTCGCGTCCTCCATCCACCTATTTCGCTTCTACACAGCCCGCGGCGAGGTTTGGAAGCCTCATCGGCCGTTGCGCAGCCGCCGAACGCGGTTTGGAGGCCTATTTGTAACTTGTTATGGTTAATTGCGGCGGCGCGCCATCAATTGCTGCGGTGCGGGCCCCAAGGGCCGGATGATGGGCACCTCGACGGGCGTCACGACCGGCGTCGGCGCAGGCGCAGGCTTCGGTCCCGGTGGAAGGCTCCGACCAGGGGCCCGGCAGGGGTATTTTCCGGTGTCCCAGAGGGAGACAGTTCGGGGATAGCGGCGTTCCAGTCTGCCGCCGTTTTCGGCTGAGCCCCACGGGCCGGGAGCGGCTCTGCGGTTGCGCGTCTTGATCGGCTTGCTCGTCGCTTGGCGGCGGCAGCGCGATCGGGCCGGGATCGTGGCCGCCGGCGAACTTGACCAGCGCCGCGACGCGGTTGTCGACGCTCGGATGGGTGTCGAACAATTCGCCAAAACCCTCGCGCGGATTGTCGATGCACATTTCCATCACCGACGGAGGTCGCGCCCGGCAATTCGCCGCGGCCCTCGATCTTGCGCAGCGCCGAGATCATGGCATCGGGATTTTTGGTCAGCTCCACCGAGCCGGCATCGGCGAGAAATTCGCGCGAGCGCGACAGCGCCAGCCGAATGACGAAGGACAGAACATAGGCGACGACCAGAAGGCCGACGGCGATCAGGATCGCCGCGCCCGGCGCCGCCGCCGCGGCGCTCGTCGACCGCGAACCGCGAAAGCTGAAGCCGTTGTAGAACCAGAGCCGGAAGATCAGCTCGACGAAGAAGGAAACGACGCCGGCGATGATGACGGCGATGACCATCATGCGGACGTCGCCGTTGCGGATATGCGTCAGCTCGTGGCCGAGCACGGATTCGATTTCGGCGTCGTTGAGCCGGTTGAGCAGGCCCGTCGTCACCGTGATCGAATATTGCTTGGCGTTCATGCCGGTGGCGAAGGCGTTGAGCGCGTCGGAATCGATCGATCTTGAGCTTGGGCGTGGGGATGCCGCGCGAGATGCAGAGGTTTTCCAGAAGATTGTAGAGCCGCGGCTCGTCGGTGCGCGCTACTTCGCGGCCGCCGGTGATCGCGTCGATCATGTTCTGATGAAAGTAATAGGCGATGACGATCCAGAACGAGCGTGCCGACGGTCGCGAACGGCGCCGCCTTGAGGAGATCGATCCAGGCGATCTGCATCAGCGTCGGGAGGTCGGCGTTGACCGACAGCCCGCCGCCACCAGCGCGCCGGCATAGACCAGCACATAGACGAGAAAGAACAGGCCGGCGAGCAGCGCTATCGAACGCCGCCGGTTCGACTGGATATGGCTGTAGAGACCATAAGCGGCCATCGCTGCGTGTTCCGGCCTATCGGGGATCCATCGAACGGCTCTAGAACTTCACCGCCGGCGCTTCGCCGACGGTCGCGCGCTCATCGCCGAGATCGAAGAAATCCTTCGGCGCGAAGCCGAACGAGCGCGGCAAACAACGCGGCGGGGAAACGCTGGATGCCGGTATTGTATTCCTGCACCGCGTTGTTGAAGAAGCGCCGCGCGGCCGCGATCTTGTTCTCGAGATCGGTAAGCTCCGCCTGCAATTGCTGGAAATTGGCGCTGGCCTTGAGGTCCGGATAGGCCTCCGAGAGTGCGAAAAGTTGCCGCAACGCGCCGGAGAGCATGTTCTCGGCCGCCGCCTGCTGCGCCGGGCCCTTGCGCCGTCATCGCCGCGTTGCGCGCCTTGACGACCTCTTCGAGCGTGCCGCGCTCGTGCGCGGCGTAGCCCTTTACCGTCTCGACCAGGTTGGGGACGAGGTCGTGCCGCTGCTTGAGCTGCACGTCGACGTCGGCGAAGGCCTGATTGACCCGTTGCCGCATCGAAATGAGGCCGTTGTAGACGGCGATCGCCCACACGATCGACGACGACGATCACGGCAAGAACGATCAAGGTCGAAGGACATTGGGTAGCTCCTTCAGCGGTCAGTCGCGGCCGGCCTAACGGCGTCGACCAATAAGATAGCGGCAATATATGACGGCCGGCGAGCCGCCGAAGGTTCAAACGCGCTGCGTCGCCGCACCGCATCAGATAGGAGCGTTAACCGGCCCGTTAAGGTTAGCCCTCGATCAACATCGCGCGGCCAGACGGCGTCGGTTAAGAATCGGCCGCAACAAACAGGTGCGCAATGTCCGAGCAATCTCTCGGCGCCCGGCCGTCAAATCGTCCGGACGAAGCCATTTTGATCGAGCCGCGCGGTCTCGAATCGGCGCGGCGACGCGCTGGCGCGCGATAGTGCCGGCGGCGCGCTGGCGCAGTTCGAGCGCGAGCAACTCGCGCGCGACATCGCCGATATCGAAAGCGCCACCGCCGCGCTGCGGCGGGCGGAGCCGGCGCTTCAATCCTGGACCAAGCCGCAGACGCCGGCTGTCGCCAAGCCGCGGCCGTTGTGGCTTCTGATCGGCGTGTTGTGGCTGTCGACGGCGATCGTCACCGCGGCGTGCGTCGCTTCGCCATCGCCGACGCTTGCTGCCGGCTGACGTCAAATCCGCTCAGTAGGCGTTGCGGTACGCCGCGGGCGACAGCACCGTGCGCGCGATGATCTTCAAGTCGAGCCAGAGCGACCAGTTGTCGATGTAGAACAGGTCGTATTCGACGCGCTTGCGGATCTTTTCGTCGTTGTCGATTTCGCCGCGATAGCCGTTGATCTGCGCCCAGCCGGTGATGCCCGGCTTGACGTTGTGGCGGCGCGCATAGAGCGAGATGCGGCGCTCGTATTCGTGGTCGTGCGACAGCGCGTGCGGCCGCGGGCCGACGAGCGACATGTCGCCGGTGAGCACGTTGAAGAGCTGCGGGATCTCGTCGATGTTCCAGCGCCGCAGCCAGCGCCCGATCCTGGTCAGCCGCGGATCGTCGCGCGTGGCCTGCGCGACGACGGCGCCGTCCTCGATGCGCGCGCATGGTGCGGAATTTGATGATGCGGAACGGCTGCTGATTGAAGCCGTAGCGGCGCTGCACGAAGAAGATCGGTCCCGGACTGTCGAGCTTGATGAGGATGGCGACGACGATGAACAGCGGCGTCAGCGCGATCAGCCCGAGCGCGGCGCAGACGAGATCGAACAGGCGCTTCTGCACCATCTCGGCGCGCGACAGCGGCAGGCGCGTCAGTTGCAGGCTCGCCAGCGGGCCGACTTTGGCGAGCTCGACTTCGTCGAATTTGTGCAGGATCTGCTCGGGCCCGAGATGAATTTCGACCGGCAGCGCCAGGAAGGTCTCGGCGCAGCGGTCGATGATCTCGGTCGCCGACCACGGCAGCAGCAGATAGATCGCATCGGGCTCGAGCGTCGCGGACGCTGGCGACCGCTTCGGCGAGGTCGCGATCGAGCACGGCGCGCCGGCTTTCGGCCGATGCGGTCAGCGGCACCGGGGTGAGGAAGCGGCAGCCGACGATGTTGAGCCCGAGCGTCCACGGCTCGTAGTGCTGGACGAAGGCGCCGATATGCGCGCCGGTGCCGATCAGGCAGATGCGCTGCGCGGAAATCAGCCCGGCGGCGCGCGCCAGCGCGGTGATGCGCACGATGACGAAGCGCAGCACGATCAGCGCGGCGAGCGTGGCGAGATAGAACACCACGATCCAGCCGCGCGAATAATCGACGCTCATCTGCGCCATGAAGCCGAGCATGAGCAGGCAGATCAGCGTGACGTTCCACAATTGGATGGTGCGGCGGGCGTGCGGCTTGAAGGCGAAGAAATTCGGCAGCCGGTATTCGCCGCGGAACACGTTGGAGACGGCGAAAATGCTGGCCGCCAGCACGCCGACCTGGACGTAGGAGGAAATGTTGCCGATGTCGCCGTAGACGACGAGGTAGTACAGATACGCCGGTGATGAACGACATCGCGACGATCACGGCGACGTCGATGAGGAAGATCGCGATGGAAAACGTGCCGCGCGACAGCAGCGCCCAGCCGCGCAGGAGCCGGCTCGGTCGGCGGCGGCGACGCCAGCGTGTAGCTGGGTTGCACGTTCATCGGCGCGACCGCTTCGCTATTGCCGTTTGGCGAATGCAGCGCCGCCCCGAAATGGGACAGCGCGAGAGGTCACGCCGCAACGTCGCCAGAAGCATGCCAGCGGCTCACGCGCCAGGCAGGGACTAGGGACGTTGCGCCGCCGCGCGCCGTGTTAAGATTAATCCGCGTGCGGCCCGCAGCGGCCGCGGCAGGCTGGGGAGACACCATGCAGGGCAAGATTGCGCTCGAAGAGCATTTCGCCATTCCGGAAACGTTGCAGGATTCGCGCGGCTATTTCCCCGACCGGGTCTGGGAGGAAGTGAAAAGCCGCGTCATGGACATTCAGGACCGGCGGCTGCGCGAGATGGACGCGCACGGCATCGAGATGATGCTGTTGTCGCTGAACGCGCCGGCGGTGCAGGCTATTTCCGACACGGCGCGCGCCGCCGAGATCGCGCGCAAGTCCAACGACTATCTCGCCGAACAGGTCGCACAAGCGGCCGGACCGCTTTCAAGGCCTCGCGGCGCTGGCGATGCAGGATCCCGACGGCGCGGCGCGCGAGCTCGAACGCTGCGTGAAGGAGCTCGGTTTTCGCGGCGCGCTGGTCAACGGCTTCTCGCAGGTCGGCGATGCCGAGACGTCGGTCTATTACGACCTGCCGCAATACCGGCCGTTCTGGGCGATGGCCGAACGTCTCGACGTGCCGTTTTATCTGCATCCGCGCAATCCGCTGCCGCGCGACGCCAAGATCTATGACGGCCATCCCTGGCTCATGGGCCCGGTCTGGGCGTTCGGCCAGGAGACCGCGGTGCATGCGCTGCGGCTGATGGGCTCAGGCCTGTTCGACGCGCATCCGCGGCTCCAGATCATTCTCGGCCATATGGGCGAGAACCTGCCGTTCGCGCTGTGGCGCGTCGACAATGCCAATGCCTGGATCCCGAACCGGCACAATTATCCGGCAAAGAAGCGGATGCGCGAATATTTCAGCGCCAATTTCTACGTCACGACGTCGGGCAATTTCCACACGCCGGCGCTGCTCAACGCCATGTCCGAAATCGGCAGCGACCGGATCATGTTCTCGACCGACTGGCCGTTCGAGAATATCGATCACGCCGCGAATTGGTTCGACGCCTGCCCGATCAGCGAGAACGATCGCATCAAGATCGGCCGCACCAATGCGCGGCGGCTGTTCAAGCTCGGCAATGACTAGAAACGCAACGAACTGAAACGGTCTTACTCCGGCTTGATATTCGCCGCGCGGATAACCTTGGCCCATTTTTCGGTGTCGGCGGCAAGAAAGGTTGCAAATTCGGCCGGCGTCATCGGCATTGGCACCGCGCCCAGATCGTTCAGCCGCGCCTTCATACCGGCGTCGGCGAGCGCCGCGCTGGCCGCGCCATTGAGCTTGTCGATGATCTCAGCTGGCGTGGTCTTGGGCGCGCCGATGCCATACCAGCCGCTCGCTTCATAACCCGGCACGAATTCCGCCAGTGCCGGAACGTCCGGCAGCGATGTCTGGCGCGCCGCCACAGTAACGGCAAGCGCGCGCAATTTGCCGGAGCGGATATATTCGATGGATTGCGATATCGGACTGAACACGACCTGCACCTGGCCGGCAAACAGATCGGGCAGGAAGCTCGAGCGATACGGCACATGGACCATGTCGATGCCGGCCATGGTCTTGAACAATTCGCCGCACAAATGGCTCAAGCTGCCGTTGCCGGCCGACGCCATGTTGATCTTGCCCGGATTGGCTTTGGCATAAGCGATGAACTCGGGAACGGTGTTCGCCGGAAACGACGGATTGAGAACCAGCACGTAAGGCGCACGTGCAACGCCCGCGACCGGCGCGATGTCGCGAAGGACGTTGAAGCTGAGATGCTCGTAAAGCGTGGCATTGATGGCGGCCGACGCGCTGGCGGCGAGCAGCGTGTAGCCATCCGGCGTTGCGGTTACGACGGCCTCGACGCCGATATTGCCGCCCGCGCCGGGCCGGTTCTCGATGATGAAGGATTGGCCAAGCCGCTCGGAAAGCTTTTGCGCCGCAAGTCGCGCGACGATGTCGGAGGCGTTGCTGGCCGGGAAGCCGACGATCATCCGCACCGGTCGAGTTGGATAGGTGTCAGCCCACGCGATCGGGGAGGCGGCAGGCAGCGCGGCGGCGCTCGCGGCCAGATGCAGGAATCGGCGGCGGGAAAATCTCATGGCGTGTCCCCTTTGGTGATACCTAACCGAAATTGTCTGCGCCGAATAGAAGTCGCGACGGACCCCCGTTGCATTTCTGCGCTGCCGCTGATTTCTAGAGCCGCAGCTTCATTCCAGTAGGAGCGTTCCTGCTCATGTCCGCGCTTGCCGCGCCGACGCATATCATGGTGACGCGCGGTGACGTGCGTCTCGAAGTTTTGGCGCAAGGCGCAGGACCGCCGATCGTGCTCTTGCCGTCGCTTGGCCGCGGCGCCAATGATTTCGATGTCATCGCGGAGCGGCTCGCCGGCGCCGGCTATCGCATACTACGGCCGCAGCCGCGCGGTATCGGCGAGAGCCGGGGACCTTGGCGAGGCGTGAAGCTCGAGGACCTCGCCGCCGACATTGCCGCCGTGATCGCGCATGAGCGAAGCGGTCCGGCTTTCGTGGTCGGGCACGCCTTCGGCAATCGCGTGGCGCGGACGCTGGCGACCATTCAGCCGGACGTCGTTCGCGCCGCAGGCCTTGTCGCCGCCAATGTCGGACGAAACCCGAGCCCGCCGGAGGTGCGCGCCGCGATCCGGCTGAGCGCCGATGTGAATGCGCCGGACGACGCCCGCATCAAAGCGATGCAATTCGTGTTCTTCGCGCCGGGCAATGACGCCAGTATTTGGCTCGAGGGCTGGCACCCGGAGGTGCTCGCCGCGCAGCGCATCGCCGGCGATCTCACGCCGCGCACGCTGGATTATGCCGCGGGCCGCGCGCCGGTGCTCTACATCCAGCCGAGCCACGATCCGCTTGCTCATGTCGAAGATGCGGAAGCCTACCAGACGGCGCTTGGCGACCGCGTCACCGTCGTGGTCATTCCAAATTCAGCCCACGCGGTCATCGTCGAGCAGCCGGCCGCCGTGAGCGACGCGCTCGTTGCCTATGCGCGAAAGCTGTGGGTCGCGCGCTAGAGCATGATCCCGAAAAGTGGAAGCCGGGTTTCGGAAAAGATCATGCTCCAATGAATAATCTAGACCTTGATCCGATTCAGTTGAATTGGATCAAGGTCTAGCTCGCTTCGCGCAGCTTCACCGCGCCTTCGAGATCCACCGAGACCAGTTGCGAGACGCCGCGCTCGGCCATGGTGACGCCGTAGAGCCGTTTCATGCGCGCCATGGTGATCGGATTGTGGGTGATGATGATGAAACGGGTTTCGGTCGAGCGCGCCATCTCGTCGAGCAGGTCGCAGAAGCGCTCGACATTGTAATCGTCGAGCGGTGCGTCGACTTCGTCGAGCACGCAGATCGGCGCCGGGTTGGTGAGGAACACGGCGAAGATCAAAGCCAGCGCCGTGAGCGCCTGCTCGCCGCCGGAAAGAAGCGACAGCGTCGCCGGCTTCTTGCCGGGCGGTTTCGCCATGATTTCGAGGCCGGCTTCGAGCGGATCATCGTGCTCGATGAGCTGCAATTCGGCGGTGCCGCCGCCGAACAGTTCGGCGAACAGCTTTTTGAAATTCTCGTTGACGGTCTGAAACGACGTGAGCAGTCGCTCGCGCGCCTCGTGATTGAGGCTGTGGATGCCCTGGCGCAGCCGCCGGATCGCCTCGATGAGATCGTCGCGCTCCGCCGTGAGCGTGGTGTGCTGGGTTTCGACGTCTTGCAGTTCCTGCTCGGCCAGCAAGTTCACCGAGCCGAGCCGCTCGCGCTCCTGCTTGATGCGCTCGATCTTGGCTTCGACTTCGGCGATCGAAGGCGCCGCCGCATCGGGCTTGAACTCGGCGACGTCGGCCGCCGCGGCCGGCTCGACGGCCAGCACTTCGCGGATTTCGTGCTCGATATCGGCGACGCGGCGCTTGGCGGCGTCGTAGCGTTCCTCGCCGCGCGCCGCCTCGGCGCGCGCTTCGCCGACGGCTTCGAGCGCGATGCGCGCGGCTTTGTCGGCTTCGGCAAGCGCGGCCTCGGCTTCCGCGAGCCGGTCCGCCGCGGCGCGGCGTTCGCGCGTCGCAGTCTCGATCTCGCCGATCAGCGCCTGACGCTGGCTGTCGAATTTCTGCGGCGCGTTCTCGAGCTCGGCGCGTTCGTGCACCGCCTCGTCGTTGCGCTGGCCGATAATGTCGATCTGCGCCGTGGCGTTGTCCTTGCGCTCGTTCCAGGCCTGCCGTTCGGCGACCGATGGCTTGCAGCCGCGTATTGGCAAGCTCGACCTCGCGCGTGATCGCCTGCGCTTCGACCCGCACTTCGGCGCAGACATTGCGCTCGGCAGCGATCACGTCGTTGATCGCGGCAAGCTTGTCTTCGATCTCGGCGGCGGCCGGCAGCGCGGCAAAGGCAGCTTCCGCTTCGCGGCGTGCGGCGCCGGTCTCGTCGCGCGCCGCGACGGTGCGCTGCCGCGCTTCCTGGAGCGCCGACATGCGCGCCGCGTTGCGGCTGATCTCGCGTTCGGCTGCGGCATGTTCTTCGCGCGCGACATCGGTCAGGCGCTGCGCCTCGCGCCAGCGCGCCCGGGCGTCGGTTTCGGCGGCAGCGGCTGCGGCAACCGCGGCTTCCGCTGCCTCGACGGTGTGGCGCTTGTGTTCGACATCGCTGCGCGCGGCGGCGAGTTCGCCTTCGATCGCCTGCAGCCGGCCGCGTTCGGCAAGCCGCCGCGCCGCGCCGGTCGGCGCATGCGCCGCGACGACAAAGCCGTCCCAGCGCCATAGATCGCCCTCGTGCGAGACGAGCCGCTGGCCGGGCTTGAGCATGCCGGCAAGGCGCGCTCCGTCGGCGCGTTCGACGACGCCGATCTGGGCGAGGCGGCGCGCCAGTTCGGCCGGCGCCTTGACGTATTGCGATAGCGCGGTGACGCCTTCCGGCAGGCTTGGATCGGACGGATCGGCGGTCACGCCGGCCCAGCGCATCGGCGCGGTTTGATCGACCGGCGCGTCGAGATCGTCGCCGAGCGCCGCGCCGAGCGCCTTTTCGTAGCCCTCGCTCACGTTGAGTGCGTCCATCACCGGCGGCCAAAGATTTTTGCTCTCGACGGCGAGAAGCTTGCCGATGGTCTTGGCCTCGGTCTCGAGCCGCTGCACGCCGCGCTCGGCCAAAGCGAGCGGCGCGCGGGCGGCGTCGATCACTTCGCGCGCTGTCTTATGCGCGGCCTCCGCGGCGTGCGCGGCTTGCTCCGCCTCGGCGAGCGCGGATTGCGTAGCCGCAAGCGCCGTCGCCAGGGCCGCAAGATCCGGGGCGCCGGCATCGGTCGCGGCAAGTCCGGCATCGATATTGACGAGTTCGGCCTCGAGCCGCGCCGCGCGCTGCTCGTGCTCGGCCAAGGCCGTCTGAAGCTGGTTGCGCCGCGCGGTCAGATCGGCCAGCGCGCCGGTCAATTCCGCGAACGATTTCTCCGACACTGCAAGAGCTTCGTTCGCCGCCGCGACACGCTGATTGACGCCGGCAAGCCGGGCGTCGTTGTCCTGCGCCGCAGCCTTCAGCGCGGTTTCCTCGGCATCGAGCCGGGCCAGCGCCGCTTGCGCATCCGCCGCAAGCGCCCGCTCGCGGCCGAGGTCGGAGGCGTATTGCGCGATGCGGCGGTCGAGCTCGCCGATGCGCTCCTTGGCGCGTGCTTCCTCGCGTTCGAGCGTTTCGCGCGCGATCAAGAGTCGCTGCAGGGCGGCGGCCGCCTTGGCTTCGGCCTCGCGAAAGCCGGGCAGCACGGCGGACACTTCGGTCTGACGCGTCGAGGCTTGCAATTGCTCGCTGGTGCGCTCGGCGACGACGCGAACCGCCTCGTCCTTGGCGCGTTCGGTTTCGGTGACTTCGGACCCGGCCGCGATCCAGCGCAGGTGGAACAACAGCGCTTCGGTGCGGCGCACCTGGCCGGAAATGTTGCGATAGCGCACCGCCTGCCGCGCCTGCGTCTTGAGGCTCGCCATTTGCGCGGCCAGTTGCCCAATGACGTCTTCGGCCCGCGCCAGGTTTGCCTCGGCGGCTTTGAGGCGGAGCTCCGCCTCGTGGCGGCGAGCATGCAGTCCGGCGATGCCGGCGGCCTCTTCGAGGACGCGCCGGCGCGCTTCGGGGCGCGCCTGGATGATCTCGCCGATGCGGCCCTGATGCACCAAAGCCGGCGAACGCGAGCCGGTCGAGGCGTCGGCGAACAGCATGGAGACATCGCGGGCGCGGACTTCCTTGCCGTTGACGCGGAAGGTCGATCCCTGTTCGCGCATGATGCGGCGCGACACTTCCAGTGTTTCGAACTCGTTGAAGGTCGCGGGGGCGCGGCGATCGCCGTTGTCGATCGACACCATGACTTCGGCATGATTGCGCCCCGGCCGGCTGGCATTGCCGGAGAAGATGACGTCGTCCATCTCGCCGGCGCGCATCGCTTTGTAGGAGGTCTCGCCCATGACCCAGCGCACGGCCTCGACGAGGTTCGACTTGCCGCAGCCGTTCGGACCGACCACGCCGGTCAGGCCGGGTTCGATCTCAAAGTCGGTCGGTTCGACGAAGGATTTGAATCCGATCAGGCGCAGCCGCGTCAGCTTCATATGATTGGCGGGTCCATTGCCCTTGCTGCGGCGGCGAAGGGAATCATGAAAAGCTCACGCCGAGTGCCTTTTTGCCGTTCGGCGCGGGGAGTTAGGTGCCGCATCGGCGCGGAGATTAACCGCCGGGAGTCCGAGCGCAACCGCGGCTGCCGAATTATCCAGACATTCCGGGCTCCGGCCGAAGCCGCGGCGCAGAAAATGGCTCGCCGGCCGGCGTGGCTAAAGCGAAAAACCCTTATCCTTCCTTGAGATAGGGGTCGATCTCCTTCGACATCTGGTCCATCGACAGGTCGCCGATAAACTTCTTGCCGTTGATGAAGAAAGTGGGCGTCGAGTTCACCCCGAGCTTGTCGACGGCGTGGTCGCGCACCGCCTGGATGCTGTCGAGCATCTTCTGATTCGCCAGGCAGTGCGTTGAAACTGTCCTCGGTCATGCCGAACTGCTTGGCGATTTCCTTGAGCGGCGGCAGCGGTTCCTTGACCACCCAGTCGGCCTGTTTGGCGAACAGGGTTTCGACCATCGGCATGTATTTGTCGTTGCCGGCGCAACGCGCCAGCATGAAGCCGGCGGCGGCGAGCGCGTCGAGCGGGAAGGCGCGCAGCGTGAAGCGGACCTTGCCGGTGTCGATGTAGCGCTTCTGCAATTCGGGGAACGTCGTCGCCGAGAAATGCGCGCAATGGGGGCAGGTCATCGAGGCATATTCGATGACCGTCACCGGCGCCTTGTCGGAGCCGAGCATGACGTCGCCATCGGGGCCGGCATCGGCCAGGTCGGCCGGCGAGGGCGCTGCGTCGTCGGCGAAGGCGGGGCTGATCAGCGAGGGTGCAAAACCGGCCGCCGCAAGGGTGAAAAGCGCAGTAGCCGAAAGCAGTTGGCGACGGGTGGGCGACAAGGTCAGCTCCTGATTTGGGGACGGAATTGTTGCAGCGCGAATGTGGCATTAGCACGCCATAACGCCAAGTGGGCTAGGCAGCTTTGCGCTTGGCCTGTCGCGCCGGCATGGTCACACCTGCTTGATCGCCGCCCCAAGCCGCGCCAGCGCGTCCTTGAGGTCGTCGTCGCCGATATCCGACAGGGTCTCGGCGATCCGGGCCGCCGCGACGGGATCGGGGGCGCGGGTCTTCTTGCGCTCGCCGCGGCGGAGCGGCGCCTGGCGCAGCGCTAGGCGGCCGACGGCGCGCCAGCCGAGGAACTGGTTGACGCGTTCGCAGATGAGATTGCCGAAGTGCTGAATCTCGATCGCGGCCGGCCCCTCGACGCGAAGGATCAGAGTGCCGGGTTCGGGGTCCTCGCCGGCGGCGGCGCGCTGCCACTGGATCTTCAGCGGCTCGCTGTAGGCGGCGACCTCGGCGCCGGCGATTTCATGCCAGCGGGTGACCAATTCGGCGCTGGCAAAGCCCTGCCGCCGAAAGCTTTCGCCGACGATCTTGCCGGCGACGTCGCGCAATTGCTTTGGGGCCGGGTAAGCGGGCTTGTTCATGGAGCGGGGCTCTGTCATCCCTCGGCCGAGGTGGGCGAATGGCGGTCTCAATGGCGGGAAGCACGCTAGCAGCGAAGGCAGCCGGGAAACAGCGTGCGAAGGGGCGCGCTGCGATTTCGTCACCACAACCCACCGAACTCCTCGCCTGGTACGACCGGCATCGCCGCGCGCTGCCGTGGCGCGCGCCGCCCGGCCGGCGCGCCGATCCTTACCGCGTCTGGCTCTCCGAAATCATGCTGCAGCAGACGACGGTCAAAACCGTCGCGCCTTATTATGCGAAGTTCCTAGAACGCTGGCCCGATCTGCCGGCGCTTGCCGCAGCTCCGCTCGACGACGTGCTCAAGGCCTGGGCCGGACTCGGCTATTACGCCCGCGCCCGCAATCTGCATGCCTGCGCGCGTGCGGTCGTCGAGCGGCATGGCGGAAAAATCCCTTCGACCGAAGCCTTGCTGCGCGAACTTCCCGGCATCGGCCCTTACACGGCTGCCGCCATCGCAGCGATCGCCTTCGGTGAATGCACGAGCCCGGTCGACGGCAATATCGAGCGTGTCATCACGCGGCTTTACGCGCTCGAAACACCGCTGCCCGCCGCCAAGCCGGAAATCGGAAAGCTCGCTTGCGCGCTGACGCCGCAGCAACGCGCCGGCGATTTCGCTCAAGCCATGATGGATCTCGGCTCAACCATCTGCACGCCGAAGACGCCGGCGTGCATCTTGTGCCCTTGGAACAGAAGCTGCGCCGCTTATGCGCGCGGCGATGCCGAGACTTATCCGCGGCGTGTGCCGAAGCGCGAAGGCGATTTGCGGCGCGGTCAGGCTTTCGTCGCCCGGCGCGCCGATGGCTTCGTTCTTTTGCGGACGCGGCCGGCAAAGGGCTTGCTCGGCGGCATGACCGAAGTGCCGACGACGGAATGGTCGAAAGATTTTGATGGCAGCCAAGCGGCGGACAGTGCGCCACGCTTTCCCTCACTGCGAAAGCAAATGGCATGGCGGAAGACCGCCGGCATGGTGCGCCACGTCTTCACGCATTTCCCGCTTGAACTTACGGTCTATGTGTCGGACGTTCCGCCGCGAACTGCGGCGCCGAAGGGCACGAGATGGGTTAGAATTTCAGAACTTGGCGGCGAGGCTTTGCCGAGCCTCATGCGCAAGGTCATTGCGCATGCGCTGCCGTCAGATCGACTAGCTAAGATGTGAAATTGGAAACCGGGAAAGGAACAACCATGTCAATCGAACGTCACGAATCAGGCCCGCGCATGAGCAAGGCCGTGGTCCACGGCAACACCGTCTATCTCGCCGGTATCGTCGCCGATGCGCCCAAGGGCAAGAGCACTGACCGAGCAAACAAAAAGCATTCTCTCGCAGATCGACGGCTTTCTCGCCAAGGCCGGAACCGACAAGAGCAAATTGCTGTCCGCCAATATCTGGATCACCGACATGGCGAATTTCGCCGAGATGAATGCGGTGTGGGACGCCTGGGTGTCGCCCGGCAACACGCCGGCGCGCGCCACCGTCGAAGCCAAGCTCGCCACGCCGGATTATAAAGTCGAGATCATGGTGGTGGCGGCGAAATAGAGCGCTGGATTAGGCCGCGCCCATCTCGGCGCGCACCTTGGCGCGCAGCGTGTCGATCACGGTCAGGCCCTTCGGCGTTTCGATATGCCAGAAGGTCCAGCCGTTGCAGGCTTCGAGCCCTTGCGCCAAGCGCGCCGATGCGGTGGATCGAGCCGACAGTCTCGCCGAACGACAGCGCGCCGTCGGCGCGCACCAGCGCCTTGTGCCGCCGCTTGGCGTCGACGAGCTTGATGCCGGGCGAAACCAGGCCGCGCTCGATCAGGGCCGCGAACGGCACGCGCGGCGCCTCGCGCGCGGTCATGAAGGAGGCGAGCGCCGGTTCGGCCATCGGCTCGACCGCGGCGATGCCGCTCGCGGGCGGCCGCGGCATAGTCGGAGCTGCGCTCGATGCCGATGAAGCGCCGGCGCAGGCGATGCGCCACCGCGCCGGTCGTGCCGGTGCCGGAAAACGGATCGAGCACCAGGTCGTCGGGCCGCGACGCCGAGAGGATGACGCGCGCCAGCAAGGCCTTCCGGCTTTTGCGTCGGATGCAGCTTCTTGCCGTCGCGCCTTTGAGCCGTTCCTCGCCGGTGCACAGCGGAATGAACCAGTCGGAACGCATCTGGACGTCGTCGTTGCCCGCCTTGAGCGCTTCGTAATTGAACGTATAATTGTGCTTTGCGGCGTCGCGCGCGGCCCAGATCAGGGTCTCGTGCGCATTGGTGAAGCGGCGGCCGCGGAAATTCGGCATCGGGTTGGATTTCCGCCAGACGATGTCGTTGAGGATCCAGAAGCCGAGGTCCTGGAGTATCGGTGCCGACGCGGAAAATGTTGTGATACGAGCCGATGACCCACAGCGTGGCGGTCGGCTTCATCACCCGGCGGCAGGCGATGAGCCAGGCGCGCGTGAAATCGTCATAGGCGGAGAAGCTCGAGAATTTGTCCCAATCGTCGTCGACGGCATCGACGCGGGAATCGTCGGGACGCTTGAGGTCGCCTTGGAGCTGCAAATTGTACGGCGGATCGGCGAAGACGAGATCCACGGACGCGGCCGGGAGCTTCGTCATCTCGGCAACGCAATCGCCGACGACAATGTGTGCCGAACGTTGCGCCTCGACGTGCGCCACTTCGGACTTAATACTCACGCGGGGCGTCCTTGCGGACGCCCCGCGACGCGACACAACCATGACTCAGAACTCTGACTCAGGCGACGCGAGTCGGCGACGCGGGACCTACAACCGACGAAGCGGACTATGCCGCGCCAAGGTAAAAAATCGGCTAACTGCAAATCGTGCTCACTAGGCAATAAATGCCGAGAAACACTTGGTTAATCGCTGGCAGCGGCGCGCTGATCCGGCACTTGAGAATGGCGCAGCCGCAGCGACTTTCCATCCGGATTTGCAAGCCGGATTTGTAAAAGGAGAACGGCACATGCGTTGGGATGATTTCCGCCGCAGCAGCAATGTCGAGGACGACGCGCGGATTCCGGCGGCGGCGGCGGCTTCAACATGCCGGGCGGCGCCGGCGGTCTCGGCATCGGCACCATCATGATTCTCGGCCTGATCGGCTGGGCGCTCGGCATCGATCCGAGCGTGCTGATCAACGGCGCGCAAATTCTCTCGCGGCGGCGGAGCTGCTCACGCAGCAGAATCCGGCCGGCACCGGCGCAGACGAGCCCGCAGGACCGAGCAGACGAAGGATTTCGTCGCCGCGGTGCTCGGCGATACCGAGGATCGCTGGACCGAAATGTTCCAGGCGAGCGGCCGCACCTACCACGCGCCGAAGCTGGTGCTGTTCTCCGGCGCGATCCAAGGCGGCTGCGGCATGGCGCGGTCGGCCATGGGCCCGTTCTATTGCCCGCGCGACCAGCAGGTCTATCTCGACACGTCGTTCTTCCGCGACATGCAGAGCAAGTTCGGCGCCTGCTCGAGCGACAAGGCCTGCAAGTTCTCGGAAGCCTATGTGATCGCGCACGAGGTCGGCCATCACGTGCAGGACGAGCTCGGCATCCTGCCGCGCGTGACGCAGGCGCAGCAGGCGGCGTCGAGCCAGGCCGACGTCAACGCGCTGCAGGTGCGCATCGAATTGCAGGCCGACTGCCTTGCCGGCGTGTGGGCGAACCGCGCCCAGCAGAAGCACAATTTCCTCGATGCCGGCGACGTC
Organism: uncultured Alphaproteobacteria bacterium; assembly: GCA_963695615.1. Lineage (GTDB taxonomy): Bacteria > Pseudomonadota > Alphaproteobacteria > Rhizobiales > Xanthobacteraceae > BOG-931. Next base: position 192,019 of record CAVOHH010000005.1, read on the forward strand.
GATCAGGCCTTGCAGACCGCTTCCGCGATCGGCGACGACCGGCTGCAGAAGCAGATGCAGGGCTATGTGGTGCCGGATTGCTTCACCCACGGCACCTCGGCGCAGCGCAAGCGCTGGTTCATGAACGGCTTCAATTCGGGCCAGGTCATCGGCCTGCGATACGCTGTCGGCGGATTCGCTGTAGGTGCAGGTTTGGGTAGTATAATCCGGTCATTCCCGCGCAGCGGGAATCGGCCGGTCCGCTTGCGCGGGACGGGCTGATCGTGGTGTAGCGTAAAGGTGTACCCATGCCTGGGATCGACGAGACCAAGAGTTCGTGCCGCTCAAGATCGCGGTGCTGACGATCTCCGACACGCGCACGCTCAAGGACGACAAGTCGGGCGCGCTCCTGGTGCAGCGCATCGTCGCGGCGGGCCATTTCGTCGCCGAGCGCAGCCTCGTGCCCGACGACATCGACGCCATCCGCGCCCGCGTCAAGAACTGGATCGCCGATCCGATGATCGACGTCATCATCACGACCGGCGGCACCGGCTTCACCGGCCGCGACGTGACGCCGGAGGCGGTCGAGCCGTTGTTCGACAAGAAGATGGACGGCTTCTCGGCGCTGTTTCTGGTGGTGAGCTTTCCGAAGATCGGCACCTCGGCGATCCAGTCGCGCGCCACCGCCGGCGTCGCCGGCTCGACCTATATCTTCTGCCTGCCGGGCTCGCCCGGCGCCTGCAAGGACGCCTGGGACGAGATCCTGGTGCACCAGCTCGATTATCGCTTCGGGCCGTGCAATTTCGTCGAGATCATGCCGCGGCTCGACGAGCATCTGCGCCGGCCGAAGGCGAACGGCGCGACGGTCTAGCGCCGTCGTCTACAACTCCAAATCCCAATGTTCGCTGACCACGGGCTGGCCCCAGCTCTTGCGCTTCTCGCTCCGCATCAGCTTGAAGCCGGCCTTCTGATAGATGTGCCGCGCGGCTGTGAGCACGCTGTGCGTCCATAGCGTCATCTTCTTGTAGCCGGCCTCGCGGGCGAAGCGGACGGCTTCGTCGGTCAGCCGCGCGCCAAGCCCAAGGCCGCGCGCTTTCGGGTCGACCAGCAGCAGCCGGATGCGGGCGACTGTCTTCGGAATCCTTGGCGACGAAAATGCAGCCGACATTCTCGCCGTCCATCTCGGCGATCCAGCAGCGCTCGCGCTTGCGCGTCGTATTTGTTGACGAAGTCGGCGACGATCTGCGCGCAGACGCCCTCGAACGGCTCCTTCCACTGGTATTCCTGCGCGTAGAGCTCGGCATGGCGTTTGACGATCCAGCCGAAATCGCCCGGCACCGGCTCGCGCAGCTTATAGCTCGCGGCGCTCCGGCGCTTTCGCCTCGGCCGCGCCGTCGAGCAGCGTCTCGATCGTGTCCATCGCCGCGATCAGTCGCGATTGATCGTCGGGCGAGAGCTTGTCGAGCATCGCGCCGATGTCGCGCTGCGACAGGTCGTCCAGCAGCGCGAAGGCCTTTCGCCCGCGCGGCGACAGCGCCAGATGGCTTTGCCGCGCGTCTTTCGCGGAGACCTTGCGCTCGATCAGGCCGCGCTTTTCGAAATTGCGCAGCACGCGGCTCAGATAGCCGGCATCGAGATCGAGCGCGCGGCCGATGTCGCTTGCCGTCGGCGAGCTGTCGCTCGCGATCTCGTAGAGCACGCGCGCTTCGCCGAGCGAATAGGGGCTGTCGAGAAAGTTCTTGCGCAGCACGCCGATCTGCCGCGTGTAGAAGCGGTTGAAGCGGCGCACCGCGGCGATGCGCTGGTCGCGGTGCCGGTTGGCCATTTGCCGATCCGACATGCGCTGAGGTTCGGCCAGATAGTTGACAAAGTCAAGTATCTAGCCGCGCGCGTCCGCTGCGGATAGGCGGTGACCGGTCGGATTCGTAGCGCGAGTGAAAGGCGGTGGCCGCGAGCGTCACGATGCGGCGGCGGCCGATGCGGCGGATGAATTCGGCTTCCGGATCGGCGGCGCTTTCGGAATGGCCGCCGAGCTCGTCATAGAGCGGCTTGGCGATGAGGAGGCCTTGCTCGGGCCGCGCCGTCCCAAGCGCCGCGATCAGGAACGACAAGGCCTCGCGCAGCGCGGTCTGCGGGCCGGCGCCGCGCCGGAACACGGCCGCTTGTCGCGCGGCGCCGGCTGCTCGACGAAGCGCGTGACGTCGTCGGTCCACGGCGCATCGAGGACGGTTCCCGGCCGCAGGAACATCAGCCAGGGCGCGCGCGCTTTCGCCGCCGCCGCCTTGAGCCGGCGGCCAAGCGGTTCCTCGAGCGCGAGAAATTCGCAGCCGGCGACGTCGGCGACCACCGCGGTGTCGTCCTGCGAGCCGCCGTCGGCCACCAGCACCTCGCTGATGAGGCCCGCCGTGGCGCCCGACACCAGCGCGGCCAGCGTCGGCACCAGCGCCTGCTCGGAATTGCGGGTCGGGATGATGACGCTCAGCATGAATGCGGGCGGCCTGTGCTTCCCGATAAGTGCGTTCGGCCAGCTGCAATAGGGCCTGGCGCCAACGGCTCCAAGCGTCTTCACATTTTCCGGTTTACGGGCAGCGTTCACGGATATTTGTTCTTGTTTTGTTCACATAGGCGCATTAGCTTTAAGTCCAGAGTTTGGAACCCGAAGTCGCACCAATCGAGCTCAGTCGGTGTCTCATGAGTCGATCGTCAGCTTTGAAACGCCCGCCGGCACCGCTGCCCTCCACGCCGGCGGGCGAGCCCGCAGGTGCCGCGTCGACCGCGAGCGCCGGCGCGGCCGCGGCACGGTGTCGAATGCGTCCGGACGCTTCGAGCCGATGGCGCGCGTCGCCTTCGACGACGGCTGGCAGGGCTTGAGGATTTGCCGCCGTTCAAGACCACGGTGACGGTCGATTCCACCCGCAAGATCATCACCCGCAACGATTCGCCCGACATTTCCTTCGATCGCTCGATCAATCCCTATCGCGGCTGCGAGCACGGCTGCGTCTATTGCTTCGCGCGGCCGACGCACGCCTATCTCGGCCTGTCGCCGGGGCTCGATTTCGAATCCAAGCTGTTCATGAAGCCGAACGCGCCGGAATTGCTGGAGCGCGAATTGTCGGCGCCGGGCTATGTGCCGAAGATCATCGCCATCGGCACCAATACCGATCCCTATCAGCCGATCGAGCGGCGCCATCAGATCATGCGCCGCATCCTCGAAGTGCTGGAGCGCGCCGGTCATCCGGTCGGCATCGTGACCAAATCGGCGCTGGTGCTGCGCGATCTCGACATCCTCGCGCGCATGGCCAAGCGCGATCTGGTCAAGGTGGCGATCTCGGTGACGACGCTCGATGCGAAACTGGCGCGCACCATGGAGCCGCGCGCCTCGACGCCGCCGCGCCGGCTCGACGCGCTCAGGCAATTGGTGAGCGCGGGCGTGCCGGCCTCGACCATGGTGGCGCCGGTCATTCCCGCGCTCAACGATGCCGAGATCGAGCGCATTCTCGACGCCGTCGCGGAGACCGGCGTGCGCAACGCCGGCTATGTGCTGCTTCGCCTGCCGCTCGAAATACGCGATCTGTTCCGCGAATGGCTGATCGAGAATTTTCCCGATCGCTATCGCCACGTGATTCAAGCTCATCCGCGACACGCGCGGCGGCAAGGATTACGACTCCGACCTTCGGCAAGCGGATGACCGGCTCCGGCCCGATCGCCTGGATGATCGGCCGCCGCTTCGAAGTCGCCTGCGAGCGGCTCGGCTTCAACTTGACGAGCGTGAAGACCACGACCGAGCATTTCCGGCCCCCGCGGCCGGCGACGGAGCAGCTCGATTTGTTTTAGCGCCGTCATCCCGGCGAATCACGCCGCGATTGCGGATCACTCGCGGCGAGTCGCATGCATGCGCGATGAGTGCCAGGCGATCGGCCGCATGCCATCTGCGCCGCAAGCCACCGGCCGCAATGGAACCGCCAAAGCCGCCGCGCGTCTGCCGCTCGGCGAAGAGATCGTGCGGCCGACGTTCCGCCGCGAGCGCTCGGCGCTCAAGCGCGGCGTGTGGCCGATCGCCGGCTGCGACGAGGCGGGCCGGGGGCCGCTCGCCGGCCCGGTGGTCGCCGCCGCCGTCATTCTCGATCCGGACGATGTGCCGCGCGGCCTCGACGATTCGAAACGGCTCACGCCGGAGCGGCGCGAGGTGCTCTACGAGCGCATTTGCGCGCGGGCGCAGGTCGCGGTGGCCATGGCGCCGCCGTCGCGCATCGACCGCGACAATATTTTGCGCGCCTCGCTGTGGGCGCTGGCGCGCGCGGTCGCGGCGCTGCCGGTCAAGCCGCGGCTGGTCTTTGTCGACGGCCGCGACCGCATCGATGCCGGCTGCGACTGCGAGGCGGTCATCGGCGGCGACGGCCTGGTCGCCTCGATCGCGGCCGCCTCCATCGTCGCCAAGGTGACGCGCGACCGGCTGATGGCCTGCCTCGGCGCGGCCCATCCCGGCTACGGCTTCGAGCGCCATATGGGCTACAGCGTGCCCGAGCATTTTGCCGCGCTCGACCGGCTCGGACCGACGATCCACCACCGCCGCTCGTTCTCGCCGGTGGCGATCGCGCTCGGCCTCACCGGCGAGGACGGCCGACGGCGGCCAAAGTCAGCGTCTTGCCGCTCTAGCTTGCCTCTCCAGCTTCGCCGCCGTATAGGGCAGCGCCAAACCATCGCATGAACTTTCATTTGGCGATGATGCACCCGGTGCCCGCCAAACCCGGCTTTTCCTTGCAGATGTTTTTCGTTCCGATTTACATCGAAGCGATCCGCGCCCGCCCGCTGCTGGTGTTTTGGGCGGCGACGCTGGCGCAGGCCGCGGTCTGGATCGCGGTGCCGATGCTGTTTTACTCGGCGCCGCCCGGCGATCTGGCGCAGCTTCTCGCCATCGGCCACGAGTTCCGCTTCGACGCCGGCGTCGGGCCGCCGCTGGCCTATTGGCTCGCCGAGATCGCGTTTCGCGCCGCCGGCCTGTTCGGCGTCTATGTGCTGGCGCAGATTTGCGTGGTCACGACCTATTGGTGCGTGTTCGCGCTCGGCCGCGCCATCGTCGGCCCGTCGCATGCGGCCATGGCGGTGCTGCTCATGGTCGGCATTGCGCTGTTCACGGTGCCGTCGCCGGATTTCGGTCCGCCGATCCTGACCATGGCGCTGTGGGCCGTGGTGCTGCTGCAGTATTGGCAGGCGGTCGATCCAAGGGACGCAAGCGCTCATGGTACGTGCTCGGCTGCGCCGCGGCGCTGCTGCTCTTGTCCAGCGACGCCGCGCTCCTTCTGCTCGGCGCGCTTGTCGTGTTCACGGCGGTCACCGAGCGCGGGCGCACGGCGCTCGAAGCGACCGAGCCGTGGATCGTCGGCATCGCGCTCGTCGTTTTTCTGTTCCTGCATCTGATCTGGCTGCAAGGGATGTGGCTGCAAGGATTCGGACGACAGTTTGACGCCGCTCCTCGAACGGCTGCGCGATGCGCAAAGCGCCGGCCAGAACACGTCGGCTCTGGCTGCGGCTTCTCGCGGCGCTCGTGCTCGCCCATGCCGGGCTCGCGATCCTGCTGGTGCTGGCGGTCGGCTGGCCGCGCGTGCAGCGCGGCGCCGGCGCCGCCGATCGCGCGGCCACACGCCGATCCCTTCGCGGTGACCTTCGTAAAAATCTTCGCGCTGGTGCCGGCCTTGCTGGCGACGATTGTCGCCGTCGTGGCCGGGCAAAAGCTGCCGATCGGCGGCGCGGCGCCGCTCGTCGTGCTGTCCGGCCTCGGCATCGTCCTCGCCGCCGGCGACAGCATCGCGCTTTATCATCAGCGCGTTCTCGGCTTCGCCTGGTCCGGTCTGTTGCTCGTGCCGGCGGTGTTCGTCCCGCTCCTGATCGTGCTGTTGCCGTGGACCATCGGCACGGATCTGAAAATCGCGCAGCCGGCGAATGCGATGGGCGAATTCTTCGCCGATAGCTTTCAGCGCCGCACCGGGCAAAAGCTCGCCATCGTCACCGGCGATCCGCGCACCGCGGCCTGGTCGCGCTCGCCGCGCCGAGCCGTCCGAGCGTATTTTTCGACGCCGATCCGGCGCGCTCGCCCTGGGTCACCGCCGACGACATCCGCAAGAAGGGCGCCGTCGTGGTCTGGCTCGCCGCCGATACCTCGCCGACGCCGCCGCCCGACATCAAAATCTATTTTCCCGATCTCGTTGCCGAAGTGCCGCGCACTTTCGACCGGCCGGTGCAAGGCCGGCTGCCGCTGCTGCGGATCGGCTGGGGCGTGATCAGGCCGGGCAGCGTGGCGCCGGCGCAGTAGCCGCGCCGTCGCTCACATTGGAGGAGAGGTCATGAACGCCAGCGTCTTCTCAACATGGTCGTCGTCTTGGCAAATCTGGGCGGTGTTCTCCGCGGTATTCGCAGCGCTCACGGCGATTTTCGCGAAAGTCGGCGTCGAGAACGTGAACTCCGATCTCGCGACCTTCATCCGCACCATCATCGTCGTCTGCGTTTTGGGCATGATCGTCTTCGCCACCAAGCAATTTCAGAATCCGGCGGACATTTCCGGCCGCACATATTTGTTTCTGCTGTTGTCGGGCCTTGGCACCGGCGCGTCGTGGCTGTGTTATTTCCGCGCGCTCAAGCTCGGCAATGCGGCGCAAGTCGCGCCGATCGACAAATTGAGCGTCGTTCTCGTCGCCATATTCGGCGTCACGTTTCTCGGTGAAAAACTGTCGGCGGTGAATTGGCTCGGCGTGGCGCTGGTCGCTGCCGGTGCAATCTTGGTGGCGGTGCGCTAAGCGCCGGCGGCGAGCGCCTTCTTCAGCGCCAGGAAATCGCGCCAGGCGAAACGCTTCTGCAGCGGGCTGCGCAGCAGGAATGCCGGATGGAAGGTCGCCAGCGCCCTGATCTCGCGCGTGCCGGTATCGTAGGGAAACCAGCGGCCGCGGCTTCGGGTGATGCCTTCCTTGATGCTGAGCAGCGTCTGCATCGCCGGCCCGCCGAGGCAGACCAAGATGTCCGGATTGGCGAGCTCGATCTGGCGGCGGATGAACGGCAGGCAGATCGCGGTTTCCTGCGGCGTCGGCGTGCGGTTGCCCGGCGGCCGCCACGGCACGACATTGGCGATGTAGGCATTGCGTGCGATCGAGGCCGATCGCCGCCATCATCAGATCGAGCAGCTTGCCGGAGCGGCCGACAAACGGCTTGCCGGAAATGTCTTCGTCGTAGCCCGGCGCTTCGCCGACGAACATGACGCGGCTTTGCGGATTGCCGTCGGCAAAGACGAGCTGGGTCGCGGTTGCGCGCAGCGCGCAGCCTTCGAACGCGTCGAGCAGCGCGCGCAACTCTTCGAGCGTTCCGGCGCTCTTTGCCGCCTCGCGCGCCGCCATGACGGCGGCTTCGGGCGAAGCGGCGGAGCGGCCGATTGATAGAAGGTTTTCCCTTCGGCCGAGTGCCGGTCACCGCTTGCGGTGGGAGAGGTCGGCGGGCATCGCATCGCGCTTGGCCGGCGCGGGCGAGCGTGGCGGAAGCCGCGACCGGCGGCGACGGATCTCGTCCGCCATGCGGTCGACCGGCTCCTCGCCGAGAAGCGCGTCGGCGCCGGCGTCGAGATAGAAGGCGATCAGTTCGCGCGCTTCTTTATGGCTGGGCGTGTCCACGAGCCTGTCCATGAGGCTTGTCCATGAGCCGAAATATTCATGAGCGAATGCGACCCGCACTGCAAGGCGGCGATTGTCAGCGCACTAAATTCGTGAACAATCGTTCTTGAGCGACCGGGACACGGAGCAAGTCATGAACACAGCGGAGCTTCCGGCCCGGGAGGCGATGGAATTCGACGTCGTCATCGTCGGCGCCGGACCGGCCGGGCTTGCCGCCGCGATCCGGCTCAAGCAGCTCGCGCCGGACACCTCCGTCGTCGTCGTCGAGAAGGGCTCCGAAGTCGGCGCTCACATCCTCTCCGGCGCGGTGATCGATCCGATCGGGCTCGACAGCCTGATCCCGGAATGGCGCGACGAGGACACGCCGATCAAGACCGCGGTCAAATCCGACCGCTTCTACATGCTCGGCCCTTCGGGCGCGCTGCGGCTGCCGCTTGCGCTGATGCCGCCGCTGATGAGCAATCACGGCAATTTCATCGTCTCGCTCGGCGACGTCTGCCGCTATCTGGCGCGCAAGGCCGAAGCGCTCGGCGTCGAAATCTATCCGGGCTTTGCCGCGTCGGAAGTGCTGTTCGAGAACGATGCGGTCGCCGGCGTCGCCACCGGCGACATGGGCGTCGGCAAGGACGGCCATCACAAAGCGGGCTTTGCCCGCGGCATGGAGCTGCGCGGCAAATACACGTTGTTCGCCGAGGGCGCGCGCGGCAGCCTGTCCAAAGTGCTGATCGAGCGTTTCGGGCTTGGCGCAGGATCGCGAGCCGCAGAAATTCGGCATCGGTCTGAAAGAGCTGTGGCAGGTCGCGCCGGACAAAGCATCAGAGCGGCCTCGTGCAGCACACGCTCGGCTGGCCGCTCGACAACGGCACCGGCGGCGGCTCGTTCCTCTATCATTTCGACGACAATCTGGTTTCGGTCGGCTTTGTCGTCCATCTCAACTACCAGAATCCCTATCTGTCGCCGTTCGAGGAGTTTCAGCGTTTCAAGACGCATCCGCTGGTCCGCGACACGTTCGCCGGCGGCAAGCGGATTTGTTACGGCGCGCGCGCCATCACCGAGGGCGGCTACCAATCGGTGCCGAAGCTCGTGTTCCCGGGCGGCGCGCTGATCGGCTGCGCGGCGGGCTTCGTCAACGTGCCGCGCATCAAGGGCAGCCACAACGCCATGCTGTCCGGCATGCTGGCGGCCGAGCATGCGGCGGCGGCGCTTGCGCAGGGCCGCGCCAATGACGAGCTTTCGAGCTTACGAGGCGGCGTGGCGCTCGTCGCCGATCGGGCGCGATCTGTGGCGGGTGCGCAATGCCAAGCCGCTGTGGTCGAAGCTCGGCACGTTCGCCGGCATCGCGCTCGGCGGCCTCGACATGTGGACCAACACGCTCGGCTTCTCGCTGTTCGGCACGCTCAAGCACGGCAAGCCGGATTTCGCGACGCTCGAGCCCGCCGCCAAGTGCAAGCGCATCGCCTATCAAAAGCCCGACGGCAAGCTCACCTTCGACCGGCTGTCCTCGGTCTATCTGTCGAACACCAATCACGAGGAAGACCAGCCGGTGCATCTCCTGGTGCGCGACGCCGCTCTGCAAAAATCCTCGGAGCATGACGTCTATGCCGGGCCGTCAGCGCGCTATTGCCCGGCCGGCGTCTATGAATGGGTCGAGGACGGAGGCCAGCCGCGCTACGTGATCAACGCGCAGAACTGCGTGCACTGCAAGACCTGCGACATCAAGGACCCGAACCAGAACATCACCTGGGTGCCGCCCGAAGGCGGCGGCGGGCCGAATTATCCGAATATGTGATCGCCGGCTATGCGATTCTGGCTGCCGCGATTTCGCCGCCGTTCGGGCCTAAAGGAGCGGCGTCGCGCGGGAAACGCGAGCGGGACGACGCCCGGTTCACGTCGGCGGCATCCTTGCGGCGGCGCGGTAAAAAGGCCATTCTCGCGCATCCAGATATTCGGCGCTTGATTCGTTCGCGTGCTGTCAGGTCGCCGACCCAATTCGCCAATGGAGATATCGTGATTCATTCGCTGCTGCCCCGGCATGCCGCCATTCTTGGCGTCTGCCTTAGCTTTCAGTTTTCCGTCGATGCTCGCCGTCCAGGCGGCGACCGTTCAAACGCCGGCGCAAGAGGAACTTTCGCCCGAGAACGCGGCCGGCAGCTATCTGGCCGCGCGCCATGCCGGCGCCGAGCGCGATGCCGCGGCCGCCGCCACCTATTACATGGATGTGCTGAAGCTCGATCCGCGCAATCCGGATTTGCTGAGCCGCACGTTCCTCTCCGTGCTCACCGACGGCGATATCGATCAGGCCAGCAAGCTTGCCGAGCGGATGCTCGACGTCGATCACACCGACAAGATTTCGCATCTCGTGATCGGCATTCGCGAGCTCAAGCTGAAACATTACGGCGCCGCCAAGCAGAACTTCGCGCAATCGGTGCGCGGGCCGGTGACCGATCTGACGGCGACGCTGCTGACGGCGTGGGCGCAGTCACGGCGCCGGCGACGCGCATGCCGCGGTCGACACGATGGACAAGCTGTCGGGGCCGGATTGGTACGGCATCTTCAAGGATCTGCATGCCGGCTTCATCCTCGATCTCGCCGGCGACAAGAAGGGCGCGCAGAAGCGCTACGAGAGCGCCTACAAGACCGATCCGACGGCGCTGCGCACGGTGCAGGCCTATGGCCGTTTCCTGTCGCGCAACGGCAGCAAGGACGACGCGCTCAAAGTCTATCAGGACTTCGCCAAGGTCCTGCCGGACCATCCGCTGGTCAACGAAGAGATGAAGGCGATTGCCGACGGCCAGAAGCTGCCGTCGCTCGTCGATTCGCCGCAGGCCGGCGCCGCCGAGGCGCTGTACGGCCTCGGCGCCTCGATCGGCCGCCGCGGCGGCGAGGATCTGGCGCTGATCTATCTGCAGCTCGCGCTCTATCTGCAGCCGTCGCATGCGATGGCGCTGTTGTCGCTCGGCGATCTCTACGAGGATCTGAAAAAGCCCGACCTCGCGATCAAGGCCTACGAGCGCGTGCCGGCGAATTCGCCGCTGTCGCGCAATGCCGAAATCCAGATGGCGGTCGATCTCGACGCGCTCGATCGCACCGACGAGGCCAAGCAGCGGCTGCAGCACGTCATCGCGCAGCGCCCCAAGGACACCGAGGCGATCATCGAGCTCGGCAATATCCAGCGCGCGCGCAAGGATTTTGCCAGCTGCGCCGACACCTACAGCAAAGCCATCGATACGGTGGCGAAGCCGGAGAAGTCGAACTGGGTCATGTTCTACTTCCGCGGCATTTGCTACGAGCGCTCGCATCAATGGCCGGCCGCCGAAGCCGATATGAAGAAGGCGCTCGAACTGTTCCCCGAACAGCCGCTGGTGCTCAACTATCTCGGCTATTCGTGGGTCGATCAGGGCGTCCATCTCGACCAGGGCATGGACATGATCCGCCGCGCCGTCGAGCAGCGGCCGGACGACGGCTATATCGTCGACTCGCTGGGCTGGGCCTATTTCCGCACCGGCAATTACGACGAGGCGGTCAAGAATCTGGAACGCGCCGTCGAGCTCAAGCCGGAAGATCCGACCATCAACGATCATCTCGGCGACGCCTATTGGCGCGTCGGCCGGTACGCTCGAAGCGCACTTCCAGTGGTCGCATGCCAAGGATCTCAAGCCGGAGCCGGAAGACCTGCCCAAGATCGAGGCCAAGCTCAAAGACGGCCTGCCGCCCGATACGTCGTCGGCAGCCGATGCCAGCAAGCCGACGCGCCGGCCGATGCGGACAAGGGCAATGCCGCGTCGGACGCGAAGAAGACCGGCAACGGCGGTTGAGTCGCGCCTTGCCCGTTCCGCTCGTTGAGAACGCGCCGGCCAAGGTGAATCTGACGCTGCGGGTGCTTGGCCGCCGCGCCGACGGTTATCACGAGCTCGAAAGCCTGGTCGTGTTCGCCGATTGCGGCGACCGGCTGACCTTTGCGCCGGGCGGCGCGCTGTCGCTGACGCTCAGCGGCGCGACCGCGGCGCAGGCCGGCAGCGATGCCGACAATCTCGTGCTCAAGGCGGCGCGGGCGCTCGCCGCGCGGATTCCGAGCGTCACTTTGGGCGCGTTCCATCTGGATAAAAACCTGCCCGTCGCGGCGGGGCTCGGCGGCGGATCGTCCGATGCAGCGGCGGCGCTCCGCCTCATCATGCGCGCCAACGGACTGGCGCCCGACGATCCGCAACTCTACGAAGCCGCGCGCGCGACCGGTGCCGACGTGCCGGTCTGTCTCAATCCGCGCCCGCGGCTGATGCGCGGCATCGGCGAAAGACTTTCCGAGCCGCTGACGCTGCCGCCGTTGCCGGCGGTGCTGGTCAATCCCGGCGTTGCGCTCGCGACCAAGGACGTCTTCGCCGGATGGAAACCGGGCGCCGCGGCGGCCGCTCCGCTCGACCTCGCGGCGCTCGCGAAATTAGAGAGCCGCGACCAGTTGCTAGCGGATATTGCAAACGCAGCCGAACGATCTCGAAGCGCCGGCGATTGCGCTGCAGCCGGTGATCGCCGACGTGCTTGCGGCCTTGCGCGGTTTTGCCGGCTGTCAGCTTGGCGCGCATGTCGGGCTCCGGCGCGACGTGTTTCGGGTTATTCTCGTCGGCCGCCGAAGCCGATGTCGCGGCGAAAATCCTGCGCGCCAAATATCCGGACTGGTGGGTGCAGGCTTGCGCGCTGCAGCTAATGCGTGCGCGCGATGCAGAAATCGACCGTTTCGACCAACGCCGCCTTCATCGCCGAATCCGGAAATAGCGCCAGCGCGTCGCGGGCGATGGCGCCGTAATGATGCGCGCGGCCGATCGTGTCTTCGAGCGCGCGGTGCCGCACCATAAGCCCGATAGCATGATCGAGATCGGCGTCGGTGGTCTCGCCGCGCTCGAGCGTCCGCCGCCAGAATTCGCGCTCGGCGTCGGTGCCGCGGCGGAAGGCGAGCACTACCGGCAGCGTGATCTTGCCCTCGCGGAAATCGTCGCCGACATTCTTGCCGAGATGCGCTGCGGCGCCGCCGTAATCGAGCACGTCGTCGATGAGCTGAAAGGTGATGCCGAGATTCATGCCGAACGAGCGGCTCGCGGCCTGTTCGGCCTTCTGCCGCGCCGACAAAGCCGGGCCGACTTCGCAAGCCGCGGCGAACAGCTCGGCCGTCTTGGCGCGGATCACGGCGATATATTCGTCTTCCGTGGTCGCGGTGTTCTTGGCGACGGCGAGCTGCATGACTTCGCCTTCGGCGATGACGGAGGCGGCCGAGGAGAGGATTTCCAGCGCTTTGAGGCTGCCGACCTCGACCATCATCTTGAACGCCTGGCCGAGCAGGAAATCGCCGACCAAGACGCTCGCTTCGTTGCCCCACAGCATCCGCGCCGCCATGCGGCCGCGCCGTAATTCGCTCTCGTCCACGACGTCGTCGTGCAACAGCGTCGCGGTATGCATGAATTCGACCGCGGCGGCGAGCTTGATATGGCCTTCGCCCGCATAACCGGCGAGCCGCGACAGCGCCAGCGTGAGCATCGGCCGCAGCCGCTTGCCGCCGGAACTGATGAGGTGGTTGGCCACCTCCGGGATCATCGTCACCTCGGAACCGGTGCGCGAGATGATTGTGGCGTTGACGCGTTCCATGTCGGCTGCGACCAGCTCGACCAAAGGCTCGATCGAGGGCGCATTCGGGCTTTCGAACGGGACGACAACTGCCACTTGAGCTTTCTCCACAGGAGGACGCAAAAGCATAGAAACGCTATGGTGATCGGGCAAGTCCGCAGGCAAATATAACACCGGTGCCGATTATGCCACTCCGAGTGGCGGCGCGAGAGGGCGAATGTCAAGCAACGACCGTGCTGCGGAACGCATAGCTCAAAGCCGGCTTGATGTGGCGGTTCTGGTGCCCTGTTACAATGAGGAACGCGCCATCGGCAAAGTGGTTGCCGATTTCCGCACGGCGCTGCCCGGGGCGAGCGTTTATGTCTATGACAACAATTCCACCGACGGCACGGTTGCTGCCGCGAAACAGGCCGGCGCCGTGGTCCGCCGCGAGACCCATCAGGGCAAGGGCCACGTGGTGCGGCGCATGTTCAACGATATCGAAGCCGATATTTACGTACTGGTCGACGGCGACGCGACCTATGACGCGCCGAGCGCGCAGGCCATGATCGACACGCTGCGTCGCCGACCGGCTCGACATGGTGGTCGCGACCCGCGTCGATCGCGAGGAGGCTGCCTATCGTCCCGGCCATCGCACCGGCAATTGGCTGCTCACGGCGATCGTCGCCAATATTTTCGGCCGCGCCTTCACCGATATTCTGTCCGGCTATCGCGTGTTCTCGCGGCGCTTCGTCAAATCGTTTCCGATTCTCTCCGGCGGTTTCGAGATCGAGACGGAACTGACGGTGCACGCGCTCGAGCTCGAATTGCCGGTCGGTGAGGTGGCGACGCCGTATTATTCGCGGCCGAGCGGATCGTCGTCGAAACTCAATACCTGGCAGGACGGCTTTCGCATTCTCTGGACGGTGCTGAAACTCTATCGCGCCGAGCGGCCGTTGTCGCTGTTCGGCTCGCTCGGCATCGCGCTCGGCATCATGGCGATCGGCCTCGCCATCCCGATCTTCATCACTTACGTGCAGGAAGGTCTGGTGCCGCGGCTGCCGACCGCGGTGCTGTCCACCGGCTTGATGGTGCTCGCCTGCCTGTCGGTCGCCGTCGGCCTGATCCTCGACACGGTGACGCGGGGACGGCGCGAGGCGAAGCTGATCGCCTATCTGGCGCTGCGCGCGCCGGGCGAAGAGCGGCGGCGGGGCTGACCATGCGCGAACTCGTCCGCACCAACGATGCCGTGCTGATCACCGCGATCGAGGCGCTGCTCAACGGCGCCGATATCGGCCACATGGTCGTCGATCAGAATATGAGCGTGCTGGAAGGCTCGATCGGCATTTTTCCCGCGCCGCATTCTGGTCGAGGAGGATCAGGTCGACGCCGCGCGACGGCTTCTCGAGGAGGCCGGCTTCGGCAATGAGCTTCGCCCCCATAACGACTAACATGTCGACAAGATGTCAGCTGAAATTGGCCAGATTGGCGAACAGGTGAGCGAGGACGCCGTTCTCGGCGGCAAGCTTGTGCTGCGCCAGCCGTTGCGCGGCCATCGTTTCGGCCATGACGCGATCCTGCTTGCCGCAGCCGTCGCCGCGCGGCGCCGGCGAAAGCGCGGTCGAATTTGGCGCGGGCGTCGGCGCGGCGGGCCTGGCGCTGGCGCGCCGCGTCGATGGTCTCAAAGTGACGCTCGTCGAAATCGATCCGGCGCTCGCAGCGCTCGCCAGCGACAATGCGGCGCGCAACGGCCTGTCAGGATGCGTGCGCACCGTAAGCCTCGACGTCACGGCGCCGGCCGCCGCCTTCGCCGCCTTCGGGCTTACGCCGGGTTCGGCGGATCACGTGTTGATGAACCCGCCGTTTAACGCCGCGCAAAATCCGTCGCCCGACCGCACCCGCCGCGCGGCTCACGTTGCGTCCGATGAAACGCTTGCGCATTGGCTCAGCATGGCGGCGCGATTACTCCGCCCGGCAGGCGATGTCACGCTGATCTGGCGCGCGGACGGACTCGGCGACGTGCTCGCAGCGCTTTCGCCGGGCTTCGGCGCGATCGTAGCGCTGCCGATCCACGGCAAACCAAACTTGCCCGCGATCCGCATCGTGGTGCGCGCGGTCAAAGATCGGAACGGCCCGCTCGCCTTGCTGCCGGGCTTGGTGCTTGCCGATGCCGAGGGCAAGCCGACGGTTGCAGCTGAAACCGTATTACGTGACGGTGCCGCCCTGTCGCTCACGCAAAGCTGATGCTGCGCTTGGAACTGACGGTCACGTCACACGGACATGTGATGCTGGGATACGAGGACTCAGAAACGGGATTGCGCAATCCTTAAAATCATACGGGTACTGAAACGCACGTTTGCTCAGGTGTTGTGCATCACGCTGGCAAGGAATCAGGCCGCACCGCGACTTTTTGCTTCGCCTCGGTCCGGATGGGCATATAGGAAAGCCCGACAAACACGCTGATGAGCATCAAAAGGAAGTAGATCTTCATTGCTTCTCGGCCTCCGCCGTTATTTTGCGCATCAACACCAAGCAAGAAGCGTTCCAAAGATTAAGAAACGGTTAGTTGAGGGTTAATGCGACCGATCATATTTGAGCTTTCATGACGGAACCGAGGATGGGGAACGGCGCCCAATCTGCCGGCCAAATCGCCGGCCAAGCGACCGGCAACGGCATTGCGGGACGCGCGTTAGGCGTGCTGCGGCCGCTCATTCCGAGCCGGTTTCGCCGCGACACGCCGGTGGTTCCGGTGGTGCGGCTCACCGGCGTGATCGGCTTTTCGACCCCGCTGCGGCCAGGCCTGAGTCTTGCCGGGATCGCCCGCACGCTCGACAAGGCCTTCGCCACCAAGAATGCCTCCGCCGTCGCGCTTGCCATCAACTCGCCGGGCGGCTCGCCGGTACAATCGCACCTGATCTTCCGCCGCATCCGTGAGCTCGCCGCCGAGCACAAGCGCCACGTCATCGCCTTCGTCGAGGATGCCGGCGCCTCGGGCGGCTACATGATCGCCTGCGCGGGTGACGAGATCATCGCCGATCCGCATTCCATCGTCGGCTCGATCGGGGTCGTCGGCGGCTCGTTCGGCTTCGACAAGCTCATCGCCAAGATCGGCGTCGAGCGCCGGCTCTACACGTCCGGCGAGCACAAGGCTTCGCTCGATCCGTTCCTGCCGGAAGACCCCGGCGACGTCGAACGCCTGAAAAAATTGCAGCGCGCCATTCACGACGATTTCATCGAGCTCGTGAAATCGCGGCGCGGCGGCAAGCTCAACGGCCCGGAAAGCGACTTATTCTCCGGCGAGTACTGGACCGGGCGGCGGGCGCTGGAACTCGGCTTGGTGGACGCCATCGGCGATTTGCGCGGGACTTTGCGCGAACGATTTGGTGACAAGGTCGTTACCCCTCTCGTAACCGCCGAACGCGGCTTTTTCGGCCGCCGGGTGCTCGGCGTCGGCGGTGATATACTGGCGCAGATGGGTGTTTCAGGAGGTTTCGCTGAGGACCTGATCTCGGCGCTTGAAGCGCGCGCGATGTGGGCGCGGTTCGGGTTGTAACTCTCTAGGAGGCGCACATGCCGCCGGTCATCGTCTTCGCATTGGGAATGGTGGGCGCGGCCGCCTTGGTGCGCTGGTGGTCCAAGGAAGTGCGTCGGGTGAATTCCGAGCTTGACGACGTGCGCGCGCGCGCCGTCGAGCCGCTCGACCGCAATGCTTTGCCGACATTGAAGCCGGATCCGAAGACCGGGGAGTATCGGCCGGGGTAATGACAAGCCTTACTGCGTGTCCTTGATGTTGCGCTCTTTGACCACGCGGCCCCATTTCTCGTATTCGGCTTTCATGAATGTGCCGAAGCTGTCCGGCGTGCCGCCGACCGGCGTCGCGCCCGCTTGAACGAGCTTGTCGCGCGTTGCCGGATCGTTGAGCGCCGCGTTGACGGCGCTGTTGATTTTTTGGATCACGGCAGGAGGCGTCTTCGCCGGCGCGAGCAGGCCGTACCAGTTCGATGCGTCGGTGTTGGGATAGCCTTGCTCGGCAAGCGTCGGCACGTCGGGCAGGATAGCGTCGCGCTTGTTTCCTGCCGCGCCGATCGCGACCAGGCTGCCGGCTCTGATTTGCGAGATCAGCACCGGAATATCGGCGGACAGCACTTGCACCTGACCGGCCAGGAGATCGGTCAAAGCCGGCGCCGCGCCACGGTACGGCACGTGCAGGAATTTGACGCCGGCCGAGGCGCTGAGCAGTTCCTGCGCCAGATGCGGCGGCGAGCCGATGCCGGTCGATGCGAATGAAACCGCGCCCGGCTTGTCCTTGGCGAGCGCGACCAGATCTTTGACGGTCTTGATGCCGGAGTTCGGGGTGACGGCCAGCACTTCCGTGACGGTAGTGACGAGCGCAACCGGCGCGAAATCGCGCAGCGCGTCGTAATGGATGTCGGCCATGATATGCGGCGACACCGTCACCGCGCCGGCCGTGGTCAGGAACAGCGTGTAACCGTCGGGGTCCGACTTGGCGACGTATTCGCCGCCGAGCGTGCCGTTGGCGCCGGGCTTGTTGTCGATGACGACGGTCTGGCCGAGGGTGTCGCGCATCTTCTCGGCGACGACGCGGCCGACAAAATCGGTCGGACCGCCGGGAGGAAACGCGATCACGACATGGACCGGCCGGCTCGGAAAATCATCCGCCTGCGCGGTTTCGGCCGCGACCAAAGACAGCGCCATGGCTTCGGTGATAACGGCCCCCGTGATCAACATGGCTGCAATTCTGCGCACAACTCCCCCTATCGTCAGGCGTCACAGACCGGGAATCAGGTATCGGACCGAGCTATCGCTCATGTTTCCGCCCCGGCCGGATTTCCGATACCAGCATAAGAGGTGCAAGGCTATGCGTCATCGCGGCCACAAAGGCTTGACCTCGCGCGCGCCATCCACCAACAACGCCCCATGACCGGAACATCCGTCTCAACCGCCGCCGATCTGCCGTCCTATATGCGCCCGGACCGCTCGTTCCAGGGTCTGATCCTGGCCTTGCAGCGCTATTGGGCGGATTGGGGCTGCGTCATTCTGCAGCCCTATGACATGGAGGTCGGCGCCGGCACGTTTCATCCGGCGACGACGCTGCGCGCGCTCGGGCCGAAATCGTGGAACGCCGCCTATGTGCAGCCGTCGCGCCGGCCGAAGGACGGCCGCTACGGCGAAAATCCCAACCGCTTGCAGCACTACTATCAGTTTCAGGTGATCCTCAAACCGTCGCCGGACGACTTGCAGGATCTTTATCTGAAATCGCTCTACGCCATCGGCATCGATCCGAAGATTCACGACATCCGCTTCGTCGAGGACGACTGGGAAAGCCCGACGCTTGGCGCCTGGGGGCTCGGCTGGGAGTGCTGGTGCGACGGCATGGAGGTGTCGCAGTTCACTTACTTCCAGCAAGTCGCGGGTTTTGAATGCGCGCCGGTCGCGGGCGAACTCACTTACGGTCTCGAGCGGCTCGCGATGTATGTGCAAGGCGTCGAGAACGTCTACGAGCTCAATTTCAACGGCCGCGACGGCGCGCAGAAGGTGAGCTACGGCGACGTGTTCCTGCAAGCCGAGCAGGAATATTCGCGGCACAATTTCGAATTCGCCGACACCGACATGCTGTTCGAGCAGTTCCGCATGGCGGAAGCGGCGTGCAAGAAATATCTCGACGCCGGATGGGCGCCCCCTCCTTCTCCTCCCCCGCATGCGGGGGAGGGTGGGGTGGGGGTCAAACATCTGATGGCGTTGCCGGCTTACGACCAGTGCATCAAGGCAAGCCACGTGTTCAATCTGCTCGACGCGCGCGGCGTCATCTCGGTGACCGAGCGGCAGAGCTATATCTTGCGGGTGCGCGAATTGGCCAAAGCCTGCGGCGAGGCGTGGCTGGCAACGGAAGGTGGAGGGAAAAGCTCATGAGTGAAGTACCTGAAATCGGCGGACGCAAACCGATCCCGGTCAAAGTCGAAGCCGGCAAGAGCTATTGGTGGTGCGCCTGCGGCCGCTCCAAGTCGCAGCCGTTCTGCGACGGCTCGCACAAGGGCACGCCGTTCCAGCCGCAGGAATGGAAAGCGGAGAAGGACGAAGAAGCCTGGTTCTGCGCCTGCAAGCGCTCGCAGCACCAGCCGCTCTGCGACGGCAGCCATAAGCAATTGACCTGATGCCTGACCTTCTCCTCGAACTGTTCTCCGAAGAAATCCCCGCGCGTATGCAGGCGCGGGCGGCGGAGGATTTGAAGAAGGCGGTGACCGACCGGCTGGTCGAGGCCGGCCTCGTCTACGAGGGCGCCAAGGCCTTCGTGACGCCGCGGCGGCTGACGCTCGCGGTGCACGGCGTGCCGGTGCGCCAGCCGGATTTGCGCGAGGAGAAGAAGGGCCCGCGCGTCGGCGCGCCGGAAGGCGCCATCGCCGGATTCCTGAAAGCCGCCGGGCTGAAATCGATCGGCGACGCCAAGGTGCAGCCGGACAAGAAGGGCGACTTCTATGTCGCGGTGATCGAGAAGCCGGGCCGTGCCGCCGATCGACGTGATCGGCGAGATTTTGCCCGACGTGATCAAAAGCTTTCCGTGGCCGAAATCGATGCGCTGGGGTGCGGCGTCGAAAGAGCCCGGCGCGCTGACCTGGGTGCGGCCGCTGCATTCCATCGTCGCCACCTTCGGGCCGGAGACCGAGGAGCCGGACATCGTGCCGTTTTCCATCGGCGGCATCACTGCCGGCAACGAGACGCGCGGTCATCGTTTCCTCGCGCCGGCAGAAATTCACGGTGCGCCGGCTCGACGATTATTTAGCAGAAGCTCGACAAGGCCAAGGTCGTGCTCGATGCCGAGCGGCGCAAGAGCATCATCCTCACCGAGGCAAAGCAGCTTGCCTTCGCGCAGGGGCTCGAACTGGTCGAGGACGAGGGCCTGCTCAACGAGGTCGCGGGCCTCGTCGAATGGCCGGTGGTGCTGATGGGCTCGTTCGACGAGCAATTCTTGCAGATTCCGGAAGAGGTGATCCGCGCCACCATCCGCAACAACCAGAAATGCTTCGTGCTGCGCGACGCGGCCCATGCCAAGCTCGTCAACAAGTTCCTGCTGGTCTCCAATCTCGAAGCCGAGGACGGCGGCAAGGCCATCGTCGCCGGCAACGAGCGCGTCATCCGCGCGCGGCTGTCGGATGCGAAGTTTTTTTATGAGACGGATTTGAAGACGCGGCTGGAAGATCGGCTGCCGAAGTTCGAGCATATCGTGTTTCACGAGAAGCTCGGCACGCAGGCGGAGCGCATCGAGCGCATCGAGCGGCTGGCGGCTGAGTTCGCGCCGCTGGTCGGCGCGGATGTGGAGAAGGCAAAGCGTGCGGCGCGGCTGTGCAAGGCGGACTTGCTCACCGAAGTCGTCGGCGAGTTTCCCGAGCTGCAAGGACTGATGGGGAAGTACTACGCCGAGGCGCAAGGCGAGGACGAAGCCGTCGCCCATGCCTGCGAGGATCACTACAGGCCGAAAGGTCCGGATGATCTTGTGCCGAGCGATCCAGTATCGATCGCGGTGGCTCTTGCGGATAAGCTCGATACGCTCGTTGGCTTTTGGCTTATCGATGAAAAACCCACGGGATCAAAGGATCCTTATGCTCTTCGAAGAGCAGCCTTGGGCGTTATCCGAATAATTCAGTCTGACGTCAGGGTGAAATTGACCCCAGTTATCTCGCATGCTGTACGGCGAATGGCTGAATTTAGGGCCGTCATAGAAGGCGCAAGAAACACGTCGCGGCTTGCCGCTGTTGTAGGTGGCCAAGAGGTTAAAATCGTTGTGCAACCGGTTTCCAGAGCTGTCACTGAAGGGGAAATCGCGAAAGAACTCGATGAATTCAAGAATGAGTTTGCGAGAGAGATTTCCAAAGACCTGCTCTTCTTCTTTGCTGAACGTCTGAAAGTGCTGCTCCGCGAACAAGGTGCGCGGCATGATCTGGTCGATGCCGTCTTCGCTCTGGAAGGTCAGGACGATCTCTTCTTGCTCATTCATCGGGTTCAGGCGCTAGGAAAATTTCTCAACACCGAAGATGGCAAGAATTTACTCGCGGGTTACAAGCGTGCGACCAATATTATCCGCATCGAAGAGAAGAAGGACGGGCGCGAATATACTGACGCCCCCGATCCGGGACGTTATGAGGACGCTGAGGAGGACTTGCTAGCGAAGGAAATCGGTCTCGCCAAGATCGAGGCGACGCGGGCCATCGATAAGGAGGATTTTGAAGGCCGCCATGAGCGCTATGGCGCAGCTGCGTCACGGCGTCGACGCTTTTTTCGACAAGGTGACGGTGAATGTCGAGGACAAGGCGCTGCGCGAGAACAGGCTAAAACTGCTCAATGAAATCCGTGCTGCCACGCGCGCCGTGGCGGATTTTTCCAAGATAGAAGGCTAGCCTCACTCAGCCGTCAGCCCGGGCTTGTCCCGGGCATCCAAGTCTTTATCGGGGTGCCAAAAGTCGTGGATGGCCGGGACGAGCCCGGCCATGACGAGTGAAGAACGGTTTTCAAATGTGCAGAGCGTGCTAGAACCGAACCGCGGCTCGCGCGTTGAGTGTTTGTCGATTTCCAGCCGCACCTTCAAATTGCATCGAAGCCCAAAGCCCTAAATTCAAGAGGACAATCATGGTCATCACCGCCGCCCATATCACGCCGCTTGTCGCTTTGATCGCCGGTATTCTCATCCTGCTGATGCCGCGGCTCCTGAACTTCATCGTCGCGATCTATCTCATTATCGTCGGATTGATCGGGCTCAATGCCATCCACCATTTCGTTCAATGCGTTTGATATTTCGCAAGTTGCACCTGACGGGATTTGCGATCTAAAAGCTCGTCTCGACCCATATCATCGCCGCACCGTCGAACGCGTCGCATCGAACGCACCATGGCCAAATCTCGCTCCAAGACCAAAGCCTCCCGTAAGCCCGTGAAAAAGGCGCGCGCCGCAAGCGCGCGCAAGCCGGCGAAAGCCGGCAAAGCCCGCGGCCGAAATCCGCGGCATCGCGGCTCAGGCAAAGGCAAATGGGTCTATGCGTTCGGCGGCGGCAAGGCGGCCGGTCGCGCGTCGATGCGCAATCTCCTCGGCGGCAAGGGCGCGGGGCTTGCCGAAATGGCGCATCTCGGCCTGCCGGTGCCGCCCGGCTTCACCATCACCACCGAGGTCTGCACCTATTTCTACGAGCACGGCAAAACCTATCCGAAGGATTTGAAGGCGCAGGTCGAGGCGGCGCTCGCCGCGATCGGCCGCATCACCGGCAAGAAATTCGGCGACGACGAAAAATCCGCTGCTCGTCTCGGTGCGCTCCGGCGCCCGCGCCTCGATGCCGGGCATGATGGACACCGTGCTCAATCTCGGTCTCAACGACGTCACGGTCGCGGCGCTTGCGGAAAAATCCGGCGACCGGCGCTTCGCCTTGGACAGCTACCGGCGCTTCATCACCATGTATTCCGACGTGGTGCTCGGCATCGAGCATCAGAATTTCGAGGAAATCCTCGACGAGCACAAAGAGCAGCAACGGCTATACGCTCGACACCGATCTCGACGCCGACGATCTGCAAGCGCTGGTCGACCGCTACAAGGAGCGCGTCAAGCAGGAACTGGGCAAGCCGTTTCCGCAGGATCCGCACGCGCAATTGTGGGGCGCCATCGGCGCGGTGTTCAGCTCGTGGATGAACCAGCGCGCCATCACCTATCGCCGCCTGCACGGCATTCCGGAAAGCTGGGGCACCGCGGTCAATGTGCAGGCCATGGTGTTCGGCAATATGGGCGACACCTCGGCGACCGGCGTCGCCTTCACGCGCAATCCGTCGACCGGCGAGAAAAAGCTCTACGGCGAGTTCCTGATCAACGCCCAGGGCGAAGACGTCGTCGCCGGCATCCGCACGCCGCAGGAGATCACCGAAGCCGCGCGCAAGGAATCCGGCTCCGACAAGCCGTCGATGGAAGCGGCGCTGCCCAAGGCCTTCGCCGAGCTCAAGCGCATCCACGGCGTGCTCGAGCGGCACTATCGCGACATGCAGGATCTCGAATTCACGGTCGAGCAGGGCAAGCTGTGGATGCTGCAGACGCGCAACGGCAAGCGCACCGCGCAGGCGGCGCTGCGCATCGCGGTCGAGCTCGCGCAGGAAAAGCTGATCACCAAGGAAGAGGCGGTGGCGCGGATCGATCCCGCCGCGCTCGACCAGTTGCTGCATCCGACCATCGATCCCAAGGCCGAGCGCAAAATCATCGCCACCGGCCTGCCGGCGTCGCCCGGCGCCGCCTGCGGCGAGATCGTGTTCTCGTCCGAAGAGGCCGAGCTGCTGAAGAGCCAGGGCCGCAAGGTCATCCTGGTGCGCGTCGAAACGTCGCCGGAAGACATTCACGGCATGCACGCCGCCGAAGGCATTCTCACCACGCGCGGCGGCATGACCTCGCACGCCGCCGTCGTGGCGCGCGGCATGGGCAAGCCCTGTGTCTCCGGCGCCGGCACGCTGCGCGTCGATTATCGCGAGCAGACCATGACGGCCGGCGGCGTCACCATGAAGAAGGGCGATACGCTCACCATCGACGGCTCGACCGGCCAGGTGCTCGCCGGCAAGGTGCCGATGATCGAGCCGGCGCTCGCCGGCGAATTCGCCACCGTGATGAAATGGGCCGACGCGGTGCGCAAACTCAAAGTGCGCGCCAATGCCGATACGCCGGCCGACGCGCGCACCGCGATCAAGTTCGGCGCCGAGGGCATCGGGCTGTGCCGCACCGAGCACATGTTCTTCGAGGACGAGCGCATCCGCGCCGTGCGCGAGATGATCTTGGCCGGCGACGAGACGGCGCGCCGCGCCGCGCTCGCAAAACTCCTGCCGATGCAGCGCGCCGATTTCGTCGATCTGTTCAAGATCATGGGCGGCCTGCCGGTGACGATCCGGCTGCTCGATCCGCCGCTGCACGAATTCCTGCCGCATACCGAGAAGGAAATCGCCGAAGTGGCGGCCGCCATGGGCGCCGATCCGCAAAAGCTCGCGGATCGCGCGCGCGAATTGCACGAGTTCAATCCGATGCTCGGCTTCCGCGGCTGCCGGCTCGCGATCGCTTATCCCGAGATCGCCGAAATGCAGGCGCGCGCGATCTTCGAAGCCGCGGTCGAAGCCGGCCGCGCAGACCGGCAAGCCGGTCGTGCCGGAAATCATGGTGCCGCTGATCGCCGAGCAAGATTGAGCTCGATCTCGTCAAGGAGCGCATCGACGCCATGGCGAAGAAGGTCGCCGAGGAGACGAAGAGCAAGCTCAACTACCAGGTCGGCACCATGATCGAGCTGCCGCGCGCGGCGCTCAAGGCCGGCGAGATCGCCGAGACGGCGGAGTTCTTCTCGTTCGGCACCAACGATCTGACGCAGACCGCGCTTCGGCATCAGCCGCGACGATGCCGCGAGCTTCCTCGGCATCTACACCTCGAAGGGAATTTTGCCGGCCGATCCGTTCGTGTCGATCGACCGCGAAGGCGTCGGCGAACTGATCCGCATCGCGACCGAACGCGGCCGCAAGGTGCGGCCGAAATTGAAGCTCGGAATTTGCGGCGAGCATGGCGGCGATCCCGCCTCGGTCGCGTTCTGCCACGAAGTCGAACTCGACTATGTGTCGTGCTCGCCGTTCCGCGTGCCGATCGCGCGGCTTGCCGCGGCGCAAGCCGCGCTCGGCAAAGGCGCGAGCAGCACGGCGTGATCAGTCCGAGCATTCATGCGAAGCGAACGCGAGTTCCCCGCTCGCGCGCGAACGCGAATTGTAGTGGCTCGCGCGGGAACTCGCGTTGTTTCGTGGTTAATGAAACGCGACCGCGGAACTCTATCATGGTACCAGCGGAACTCGCGTGCAGTGCGCTATTTCCCGCGATTTGATTTGCGTTTCGCGTTGCGTGCATGGCGCAGTTCCGCGTGCGCGATCGGCGCGCATTAAGCCGCAGATGCGCCTGTTCCAGTGCAGTTCCGCGCGCGTCGGCGATTAACACCTTCGCAACGTTAACTCGACAATAAATCGTCACTGTCGCATTTGCGCCACTGCGGTGGCGTTTGTTTTACCGAGTACGCGTTGCGTTGCGTGGTGGGGTTTCGGGGTAATGGTGGCGTCGCGTGTTCGGGTGTTGCGCGCTTCTAACTCGGCGCGCTTCTGGCTCAGCGCGTTCTGTATCGCGTTGATGCCGACCTCGGTCGGATATCAGGATCTAGCCGCGCTCATCGCGCATCGCCCCGCCGTGTCCGCGAGCTGGGGCGGCGAGCACTTGATCGCGTCGCCGTTCGGCACCATCGAGCGCGCGACGTTCAGCTTCACCCGCCCGATCGGGACGGTCATTCCCGAACCGCTCGACTTTCAGACCGTCAATTTCGATCCGCGCTCGCTCGATGCCTATGCGTGGAAGATCGACGAAGCGCTGACCGGGCGGCCGGCGCGACAGGTCGAATATCCGACCATCAACCGCACCAATAAAGGCGACCGGCTACCGCCATGCGACGCCGGCAGCGATCGATCCGAAGACGCTTGCCGCAATTGCAGCCGATCAACGCGCCAGCGGCGCGCCACCTGCGACGCCAGCGACGACGCAGCCCGTTGTGGTGCCGCCGCCGGCGAATACCGAAATTCACGCCGAAGGCCAGGACGCGCGCGCCGGCCGCCGCGCCAACCAGTGCAGCTGCACCCACCGCGGCGGACGCCACCACCGCCGTCCAGATGGATGCGGCCAATGCCGCATCCGCCGCCGCAGGCCGCAAGCGTCGCCGTGGTGCGACGCCGCCAATCCTGCGACGTCGGTGCTGCACGCCCGCCGGCGTCGCGTATGGACGACGCCGGCAACACCATCGCGCAACGCTCCATGGCGCCGGTCGATCGCGGCAATGTGCGCGGCGGCGGCGACGACGCCGTGGCGATCGCCGACAAGCCGCCGGAAATTCCGCCGCCCGGCGAGATGATCACGGTTGCGCAGTCGACCTTCGGCGAGACTTCCTTCATCGACGGCTCGCCGGTCGATCGCAGCGCGCAGATCTATTTCGGCGGCAGCATCATGGGTCCGCACACCGGCCTGCAAAGCTGGGCGCCGGGCGCCGAGCCGATCCTGGTGTCGCCGTCCGATTCCGGCATCAAGCTGTCGTCGCTCGAAGGCACCGACAACGACGATTACGGCGGCGACGAAACGATCACCGGCAAGGACGAGAGCCGCGTGCTCAGTCCGGCGCAGCGACTCGGGCCTTGTCGGCAAGCCGCGCGCCGAGGCGCAGAAGTGCCTCGCCGACGCGGTCTATTTCGAGGCGCGCGGCGAAGTGATGAAGGGCCAGGAAGCCGTCGCCCAGGTGGTCGATGAACCGCGTGTTCTCGGGCTATTACCCGCACGACGTCTGCGGCGTCGTCTATCAGAACGCCCACCGGCATCTGGCCTGCCAGTTCACCTTCGCCTGCGAAGGCAAGGACCTCAACAAGATCGACGAGCCGGACATGTGGGAGCAGGCCAAGCAGATCGCCCACGACATGCTCGACGGCAAGATCTGGCTCGCCGAAGTCGGCCACGCCACGCATTATCACGCCTATTGGGTGCATCCGAGCTGGGTGCACGAGATGACGCGGCTCTACAGATTGGGCGTCCACACTTTCTATCGGCCGCGCAATTGGGGCGACGGCGACGACGCGCCGATATTCGGACCGAACGCGCCGGAGACGACCGCGAGCATCGATCCGGCGAGGATTGCGGCATTCCTGCGGCCCGATCCCGAAGTGCTGTCGGAAAATCCGCTGCCCAATCCGGCCGTGCCGGAAGCGAGCCTGAAAGGCCCGGAGGCTGCGGCAGGCGCCTGCGCCCGCGGCGGATCAGAGTGTGCCGACGGCGAAGCTGCTGACGGCTACATCTCGATATCCAGGCCGACGTCGAGATTCTGCACCGAGTGCGTGAGCGCACCTGACGACAAATAATCGACGCCGGTTTCGGCGATCGCCGCCGCGCTCTCGAGCGTGATGCCGCCGGAGGCTTCGATGACGAGGCGGCCGGCGACCATGGCGACGGCCTTGCGCATCGATGTCGAGATCGAAATTGTCGATCATCACCACGTCGGCAAGCCCGACATCGAGCACTTCCTGCAGCTGATCGAGCGAATCGACCTCGATCTCGATCTTGACCAGATGACCGGCGACCTGGTCGCCGCGCGTCAGCACGGCTTTGATGCCGCCGGCGACCGCGACGTGGTTGTCCTTGATCAGGATCGCGTCGTCGAGGCCGAAGCGGTGATTGAAGCCGCCGCCGCAGCGCACCGCGTATTTCTCCAAGGCGCGAAGCCCCGGCGTCGTCTTGCGCGTGCAGACGACGCGCGCCTTGGTATGCGCGATGCGCTCGGCGAATATCGCGGTCGCGGTCGCGATACCGGACAGGTGACCGAGATAATTCAGCCCGACCCGCTCGGCGCCGAGAATGGCGCGGGCATTGCCGGAAATCGTCATCAGCTTGGCGCCGGCCTGGATCGCCGCGCCGTCGCGCGCATGCGGTGCGATCTCGATGCCGGGCGAGAGCTTGCGGAACGCCGCCTCGACGAGCGGCAGGCCGGCGATGACGCCCGATTTGCGCGCGGCAAGCACGGCGCGGCCTTGCGTGTCTTCCGGCACCGTCGCGATCGAGGTGATGTCGCCGGCGCGGCCGAGGTCTTCTTCGAGCGCGCGCGTCACCGCGGCCTCGATCTCGAGCGGGGAGAGAAATGCGTCGGCGCGGAGGAGGGATAGCATTGGCACAGCCTTAAGCTGAAAACGGAGCGCAAATCCTTAGCCATTGGCGGACAATATGGCAAACCGAATGGGCTGATCTGCCATGCGCTGAGCGCTCACGAGACCGCAATTTTCGTTTGGGCGATTCGGGTGCAGGCTTTATGGTGCGCGACTTTCTGAATCTATTTTGTCGGCCGGGGCGATATGGACGACGTCACAAGAATCACAAGCACACCTCGCGTGCCCGCGTCGGTCAGCGCGAACTGGCGGACGCCGGCGCTGGTCATCGGCTTCGGTAGCCTGATCGCGCTGATCGCGTTCGGGCCGCGCTCGACGCTCGGCTTCTTCCTCACGCCGCTGTCGAGCCACCAATCACTGGGGTCGCGACGTCTTCGCCTTCGCGCTCGCCCTGCAGAATTTGCTGTGGGGCGTCGGCCAGCCGCTCGGCGGCATCATCGCCGACCGTTTCGGCACGGTACGCGTGCTCTGCGGCGGCGCGCTGCTTTACGCCGCGGGTCTGGCGCTGATGTCGCACGCCGACAGCGCGCCGATGCTCGACGTTTCGGCCGGTGTTCTGGTCGGCTTCGGTCTTGCCGGCTGCTCGTTTCCGGTGGTGCTTGCGGCGCTCGGCAAGCTCGTGCCGCCGCAATCGCGTTCGCTCGCGTTCGGCTTCGGCACCGCGGCGGGTTCGTTCGGCCAGTTCCTCTATTCGCCGGTCGCCGTCGTGTTGATGGATACGTTCGGCTGGCAGCAGACGCTCTTGATCTTCGCCGTGAGCATGCTCGCAGTGCTGCCGTTGTCGCTGGCGCTGGCGACGCCGCCGTCGGAAACCGGGCATCACGCGCAATCGCAGTCGCTGACGCAGGCCTTGCGCGAGGCCTTCGCGCATCGCTCCTATGTTCTGCTCGTGCTCGGCTTCTTCACCTGCGGCTTTCAGCTTCAGTTCATCACCGTGCATATGCCGTCTTACCTCATCGATCGCGGCCTATCGGCGGAAATCGGCGGCTGGACCATCGCCACCATCGGTTTGTTCAACATCGTCGGCTCGGTCTCGACCGGCTGGCTCGGCGATCGCGTGCCGAAGCGCTTCATCTTGTCTGCTCTCTATTTCACCCGCGCCGCGGCGATCCTGACTTTCATTTCGTTCCCGGTCACGGCGGTCACCTGCATCGCCTTCGGCGCGATCATGGGCCTGACCTGGCTCTCGACCGTGCCGCCGACCAACGGCATTATTACGGTTATGTTCGGCACGCGCTGGCTGGCGACGCTCGCCGGCTTTGCGTTCTTCAGCCATCAGGTCGGCGGCTTCCTCGGCGTCTGGCTCGGCGGCATCGTGTTCGACCGCACCGGGTCCTACGACGCAGTGTGGTATCTCGCGATCCTGTTCGGCGTGCTCTCGGGCCTGATCAATCTGCCGATCGTGGAAAAGCCGGTCGCCCGCATGGCCGCGGCAGCGGCCTAGAGCAATAGCCGCGGCTGCGGCCTAGAGGCGCCGCGCTGTCACGGCTATAACCTCGTGGGGCGCGAGGTTATGGTCATGTCGACTTTCAAAGCCATCGTCGTCGATAAATCGGACGCCGGCCAAACCGTGCGAGCTGATCGATTTCGACGACAAGAATCTGATGGACGGCGACGTCACCGTCCGCGTCGAATATTCGACGGTGAACTACAAAGACGGCCTCGCCGTCACCGGCAAGGCGCCGGTGGTGCGCCGCTTCCCGATGATCGCGGGCGTCGATTTCGCCGGCACGGTGGAATCCTCTTCGCATCCGGCCTGGAAGCCGGGCGACAAAGTCATCCTCAACGGCTGGGGCCTCGGCGAGACCCATCTCGGCGCTTATGCCGAGAAGGCGCGCGTCAAGGGCGACTGGCTGGTGCGGCTGCCGGCGCGCATGAGCGCGCGCGACGCCATGGCGATCGGCACCGCCGGTTACACCGCGATGCTCTCGGTCATGGCGCTGGAGCACGCCGGGCTCGAGCCCAAACGCGGCCCGGTGATCGTGACCGGCGCGGCGGGCGGTGTCGGCTCGGTCGCCATCGCGCTTCTCGCCAAGCTCGGCTACGCGGTCGCGGCCTCGACCGGCCGGCCGGAGGAGGCCGGACTACCTCAAGGGCCTCGGCGCCACCGAGATCATCGAGCGCAAGGAATTGACCGGGCCGCCGCGCCCGCTCGGCAAGGAACGCTGGGCCGGCGGCATCGACGCCGTGGGCTCGACGACGCTCGCCAATGTGCTGTCGATGACGCGGTATGGCGGTGCGGTCGCCGCCTGTGGACTGGCCGGCGGAATGGACTTGCCGACATCGGTGGCGCCGTTCATTCTGCGCGGCGTCTCGCTCCTTGGCATCGACTCCGTCATGTGTCCGTTGCCGTTACGCCAAAAGGCTTGGCAGCGTCTGGAGACGGATCTCGACCGGTCGAAGATCGCCAAGATGGTGAGCGAAATCGGGCTCGGCGACGTCATTGCGGCAGGCCGCCGCATCGTCGAGGGCCAGGTCCGCGGGCGGATCGTGGTAAAAATAGGGTAACCGGTTCAGGATTTAGCTACCACTTTCGGCGAGACTGCGAGGGCGCTATGGTAAGGGGACGGTTAAGAAGTTTTGTTAACGTAGCCCAACTGTCCGCCAAGGCAGTGCTGAGTAACAGAGCGTCGAGAGTGGAGTTGTCGATGTTGGTCCGCGTAGCTGTCGTCAGTGCGTGCGTATTGGGCGCCGGTCTGTTCGGCGCTGGATTAGCCACCGCCGAAGAACTGGGGCCGGAACAGGCCCGCTCGTTCGTGATCGGCAAGCTGTTCTCCTATACCTGCTTCGAAGGCACCGTCGGCCAGGGCCGCATTTTCGCAGACGGCTCGGTGGTCGGCACCATTCGGATGCGCGGGCACCGGCGAGACGCGCTTTGCCGCGCTGCCCGCCGGCACCATCCGCGTCGACGGCACCTCGATGTGCGCGCATCTGCCCGGCCTGCCGATCACGCCGTGTTTTCGCGTGCAGAAAATCGATTACCGCAGTTTCCGCGGCTCGGTGTCCGGCATGGGCTTCGCCTATTGCGATTTCTATCAGCGCAATCCGCGCTCGCAGCTGATCAGCGGCCCGGCCGAAGCACCGGCGGCGACGCCGATTCCGGCCATGCGCCCCTCGCTGCGGCCGTCGCTCGACCAGTAAGTCTCAACGCCTGAAAGTTTTCGAATATGAGCGAAGGCAGCGACTAGCTGCCTTCGGTGCGTGCCGCCGTCTGCGGATAGAGCACGCGCTGGTACAGCCAGCCGATGCCAAGGAGCACGACGCCGAGCCCGATCACCGACAGCGCGCGATAGATGCCGGCGATGTTGGCGGTGTCGAACAGAAACACCTTGGCGATGGTGAGTATGATGACGCCAAGCGCGAGAAACCGCGCCGGCTGCGAGCGCAGCACGAAGCCGACCGCGAGCAGCACGATGCCGAAAGCGAGCCACACCGTCGAGTAAGTGTATTGTTCAGCGTCGGTGGTCGCTCCCGCCAAGATCGGGCCGTGAAACAGCCGCCGCACTTCGAGCGTGAGATAGAACAAGGCAAGCGTCACCGCTGCGACGGCGGCGACGACGCGATAGGGTATCGGACGCGTGGTGCGGGCGATCAGCGCCAGCGTGATGGCAAGCACGGCCGGCAGGCCGCAGCCGAGCAGAATCAGATTGACGAAGACGCCGCCGGCGAGCGGCCTGGTGTCGAACTGCAGGCTCGACGCGGCGATGAGGTCGGCAAGCACCGCCACGAGTGTCAACGCCGCGACGATCATCGCGCCGCCATCGTGAATGATATTGCCGGTGCGCACGCGAATATGTTCGAGGCCGATGGTCATCGCCAGCCCGACATTGGCGTAGAGCATGATTTCCGTCGCGCCGCTCATCGGCTTGTACATGTCGCCACCGGTGACGTAATGGCGAATTTCCATCACCACGAGCAGCACCGTGAACAGGATGGCGCCGGCATCGACGATATGCGCCGGCAGATCGTCGGCGCGCTTGCGCAACAGCCATCCGCCGAGCCAGAACGACGGCGGCCGGGATGCCGTAGCCATAGAGCAGCCAATTGAAAATCGGCGTCGTGCCGACATCGACGCCGACGATGCGCGGCTCGTAAGCGATGCGCGCTGCGACCACGCCGACCATGATGGCGGCGAGCCAGCGCAGCCAGGGCAGAGGGCGTTCGCCGGCGACCCAGGCGGCGCCCGGTACCATCAGCGCCAGCGCGACGGTGAGCCAGCCTTTTTCCAGCGCGAAGGTGAGCGTGAGCGCCAAGCGCCGCGAGCGCACCGGTCGCGATCATTGCGCTTGCGGCCATAAGTCCGGGACGTTGCTCGCGCCGCACCAGCGTTTCCGTCGCCAGCCCATAGAGCGCGGCAAGAAGGAGCGCCAAGCCCGCGAACGGCAGCGAGCGGTCCAATGCGGCAATCCGATAGTAGAGCGCGACCAGCATCGCGAGCGGCGTAACCACGCCGGATGCGGCCCACAGCATCGGCACCAAAGCGCGCGCCGAGCGGCCTTGCGCCAAAAATCCGGCGCCGCCGAACAGCGCCGCCCAAAGCGCGGCCAGCGCGAAATGCGAGCCGTAGTCGAAGCTTCCGGGCTCGGGGATCGCCGGCGCCGTCGGGCCGGACGGCGCGAGCAGTGCGTCGAGATTCATGTGCACCGCCCAATGCGCCATGACCGCGATGGCGAAGAGTGCGGTCACCGGCACGGCGGCGGTCGCGGCCTCGGTGCGCCAGGCGATGCCGACAGCCGCGATGGTGAGAATGACGAAGGCCGTGAGCGCGATCGGGATCGTGCCGGCTCGCCAGCACGAGGATCATGGCGATCAAGAGATAGATCGACAGCGCGAAGGCTGGAGACGTGGTCGATCTCGCCGGGATCGGAGGGCGGCCCGTAAAGCAAACCGCAGACAAGGAACGTGGCGACCAGCGCGAAGCCGGTCACCGCGTGGAACACATGCGCGCCGAGCGCGCGTGACGGTGCCGAGACCAGGGTTGGTTCCCGGCAGCGCCCACAGCGCGCCGAGCACAAGCGCGGTGAGCGCGAGCCAGCGCCACAGCCGATAGCGCGCCAGCGCGAAAGCCGCAGCGTTGACGACGGCGATGTAGATGTAGAGCGACCAGTAATCCGGCTCGGTCGGACGCGACCAGCATCGGCGCCAGATAAGCGCCGACGATGCCGAGACCGGCGAGCGCGGGCCCGTGCAGCAAAGCGGCGGCCAGGCATAGCAACGCCACCGCGCCGAGAAGAACGAAGGCGATCGGCGGCGGCAGGAAGTCGTAGAGCGCGTAGGCCGCATAGACGGTCGCATAAGCAACGGTGGTGCCGGCCGCGGTCAGAATGGCCGGAATATTTGCCGACGGCAGACTGGGCAGCGCCAGAACTCTGTTCGCTGCGCCGCTGCCATTCGCCGGCGGCGATCAGCGCCAGAGCCAGCAAGGCGCCAAGCATGATCCGGACGCGCGGGCCGATGAGGCCCTGCTCGATCGTGTAGCGCACCAGAAATACGCCGCCGAGCGCGAGCGCGACGCCGCCGACCCACACCACCCAGCGCGTGCCGAAGCGCTCTTCAAAGCCGATGTCCCGCGTCGGCGCGGCGCTTGAGACGGGCGCGCTTGGAGCGGGCGAACTTGGAAGCGGGCGAACTTGGGATCGACGCGGCCGCGGGCGGACGTGGCGGCGGCGAGGGTGGGGACGAAGGCGGCGCAGGTGAAGGCGACGGCGCCTGAAATGGCGGCGGCTCTGTCGTAGTTCGGACTGGAGGCTCTGCACGCACGGCCGGTTGCGGCGGGCTGGTTTCAGGTTCGGTCGCAGGCCGCGGCGGTGCAGCGGCAGCGGGCGCCGGCCTGTTTTCCAGCGCCGCAACGCGCCTTTCGAGACGGCGCAGGCCGTCACTGATCCCGGACGCGTTCGACCAGCGCGACAATGGCAAGGACCGGAGCGGCCAGAAACAGAATCAAGCAGGACGATAATAACCGACCATCGAGCCCCCCGGCGTGAAATCGGTGCGAGGAGTTTATGCGTCAGCTGTGGACAGGCGAAAGCCGTGCAACGCCTTACCTGTGGTAACGGCAACGGGGCTTTGCTCTATTCGAGGTCGAGCCGGAACGGCTCGGCCTCCGTCGTCATCATGCCGCGGCCGATGGTTTCGATCGCCGCGACCATGCGGCCGTTGCGGCCGAGAAGCTTGTCGGCGAGCGACACGATGCGGATATTCGGCGTCGCGGTCGGCGAGGCGCGGCGCAGCGCCTGCGCGATGCTCTGCTTCGTCGCGTTTCGGATTGAGCGCGCAGACGCTGGCGAAGGCGCTCGCGGTCGAGCGGCTGATGCCCATATAGCAATGCACCACGAGCGGCGCCTTGCGGTCCCAGCCGCGCACGAAATTCAATAGCTCGGCGACGTGCTGCTCGCCCGGCATGATGTAGCCGTCGAGCGGCGACGAAATGTCGTGCAGGCACAGCCACAGATGATTTTCCGGCGCGACGCTCGGCGGCCGTTGCAGCCGGGCCTCGTCGCCGATCAGCGACACGACGTGGCGCGCGCCGGTATCCTCGACGGTTTCTTGCAGGCGCGACAGCGAGCAGACGTGGATCATGGTTTCTTCTTTTTCCTTCGTCCTCTGCGGGCGACGCTTCGGCCCGCCCGACCGGGACGGGATAATAGAAATCGCAGGCGGCGCAAAGTGTGGCTTATTCGCCGATCAGCTTTCTGATCCGTTCGGCGAAACGCGCCTCCGCGGTTTCGGCCGGCCAGGGCTTGAGGTAATCGCGCTCCATCGCGGCCGAGAATACCGGCGGCCGGCCGAAGAATTTCCGCGCCTCGGCGGCTTCGAATCCGGCCAGGCGTGTCGCTTCGAGATAGGCCGCCTGCCGGTCGGCGGCCTTGGTCAGCGCCTCGAGTTCCGGCGCCGATTTTGCCGGCAGCCCGAAGCGCAAATGGATCGCCGTGAGCAGGCGCCGTTCCGTCACCTTATAGGCATCGCCGATGACGGCTTTGAACGGCGAGATCATGTCGCCGATGACATATTCCGGCGCGTCGTGCAGCAGCACGGTGAGACGCCGGCTGTTGTCGAGCCGCGGCACGCGCGCGCGCGCCAAGCGCCTCGACCAGGAGGCAATGCTGCGCGACGGAAAAAATATGCGCGCCGCTGGTCTGTCCGTTCCAGCGCGCCACGCGCGCAAGCCCATGCGCGATGTCTTCGATTTCGATGTCGAGCGGCGAGGGGTCGAGCAGATCGAGCCGCCGCCCCGACAGCATGCGCTGCCAGGCGCGCGCTCCGGACATGCGCGCTCCGGACACGGGCCGCGGTTTCGCCGGCCGCGCCTTGTCGGCCAAGGCTGTCTTGTCAGACAAGACCGTCTTATCAGACATGGCCCTTGTCGCCCGAGCTTGGCGCAGGCCTCGTGACGATGGCAGGTCACGAGATGGTCGTTGACCATGCCGACCGCCTGCATGAAGGCATAGACGATGGTCGGCCCAACGAACTTGAAACCGCGCTGCGCCAGATCCTTCGACATTGCCTGCGATATCTTGGTCGCGGCCGGCACCTGACCCTTGGTACGAAAGTGGTTGACCTTCGGCTTGCCGTCGACGAAATCCCACAGATATTTGGAAAAGCCCGGGCCTTTGTCCATGATCTCGAGCCAGGCGCGCGCCGAGAGCACGGAGCCCTCGATCTTTGGCGATTGCGCACGATGCCGGCGTCCTGCATCAGCCGCTCGATCTTGGCCGGCCGGTAGCGCGCGATCTTCTCCGGCACGAATCCGTCGAAGGCGCGGCGGAAGTTTTCGCGCTTGCGCAAGATGGTGATCCACGACAGGCCGGCCTGAAAGCCGTCGAGCATGAGCTTTTCGTAGAGCGCGCGGTCGTCATATTCCGGCACGCCCCATTCCTGGTCGTGATAGGCGACGTAGAGCGCGTCTTCGCCGGGCCATGGACAGCGTTTGAGGCCGAGATCCGTCATTCCGCGGCCTTCTCAACAGCTTTCTTGGGTTCGCCGGGGAAGGGGAATCGCGCCCAGTCCGGCTTGACGAGACGGATCGGCACCGCGCCGACGGAAAGCGTGTTCGCCCTCGGAGAGGGCTTCGTCCACGCGGTCGAGGCGAAGCAGCGCCACACCGTGCCCGCCGCTCGCGGAGCCCATAGTGCCGACCGAACGGTCGCCGGCCGTGACGGTGGCGCCGGATTCTGGGGCCGCGCCGTCGTAGCGCACCGGCACGGCGCGCGTGCGCGCAGTGCCGCGATGCTGCATGCGCGACACCACCTCCTGGCCGACATAGCAGCCTTTCTCGAAATCGATCGCCGCCGAGCTGGTCCATGTCGGTCTCGTGCGGGAAGGCGTCGCTATAGGCGAAATCCACACCACCGCTGCGGCACGCCGAGCGCGATACGGTGCGCCTCGTATTCACCCGCCTCGACGAGCTGTGCACCGAGCTCGGCCGCCGCCGCGGCGGCAAGATGCGGCGGCACCATGACGCGCATGCCGAGCGCGGGCAGGCGTGGATCGGCGTAGCTCAGGCCGTATTCGGTCGAACGAGTTTCGCGTTGTATTTTGCCCGTCCCAGGCCGCGAGCACGCCGAGCGTCTCGGACATATCCTCGATGCAGAACCTTGGCGCGCAATTTGTAGAGATTGAGTTTCTCCACAAGCGACGCGGCGAGCGCGCGCGGCATGTCGAGAAAAAAGCCGCCGTCATTACCGCCGCCTTGGCCGCCTTGCGGCGCCGTGCTTTCGACCACGATGAAATCGGCAATGATTTTCCCCTGCGGCGTCAGCAAGGCGCAAAACCGCGCCGCCCCAGGCGTGAGCTTGAGGATATCGGCGGTGACAAGGCCGTGGAGAAAATTCCGTGCGCCGTCGCCGGCGACCTTGACCACACCGCGGTCAGGGAGGAGGGCAGCCTTCATGCGATGATGGGTAAGCCCGCCGCCAAATAACCGCAAGACCCAACGACAAGACCCAACGACAAGGCCCAACCCACAAGGCCCAACCCACAAGGCCCAATCTCGCGGTCCTTGAAAACCGGCGACTGGGCCGTATTGTCGGGATGATGAGGCCGCCTGCGGTGTTGTTGTCGCAGTTCTTGTCGCAATTCTTGGCCGGTGGCTGAGTACCCGCGCCGTCCTGGCCGCGGTTTCCGAAGATAATCATCCAGAATCGGACGTCAGGTCGTTCCGGTCTCGGGGCTCGTTGCGGGCATTGGGGATTCCATGACCGAGGATCTGTTGTCGTTACGCGCGATGGTCGTGTCGCACGAGGACGGGCTCCATGACCTGTTTCGGCGCGCGGCTTCGGCCTCGCAGCCCTGCCGACCGAGATCGTCGACGGTGGCGATGGCGCAGTCTTGCCGAATAGCGGCGCCGATCTTGTCTATCTCGACGGCGCACTGCCGACGGAACAGGCGGCGCGCCTGGTGGGCAGGTTGCGGGCCGCGCCCAAGCCGCCGTTTATCGCGCTGTTGGCCGCGGGTTCAGCCACGCCGCAGTTCGAGGCTGATGGGCTTGCCGGCAGGCCGTCGCGCGTCGAAGAGGCCAAGTGGCTCCTCGACCGCTCGCTCCGGGTGCGGCTGACGACCCGCGTGCTGGTGATCGACGATTCCGCGACCATGCGCTCGATCGTCCGAAAAACGCTCGCAGCGACACGGTTTCCGCTCGAAGTGGACGAGGCCTCCGACGGCGCCGCAGCCCTCTGCCGCGTCCGCGACGACGATTTCGACGTAATCTTCATCGATCAGAACATGCCGGACGTCAGCGGCCTCGAGACGCTGGCCAAGATCAGGCAAGTAAAGCCGGACGTGACCGCCGTCGTCCTGAGATCGATGAGCAACGACGAATTGGCGGCTGGCGCCCGCGCGCTCGGCGCGGGTTTTCTCAAGAAGCCGTTTTTTCCTGCCGATATCGAAAACGTGCTGTGCGGTTTTTACGGCCTGCGCGCGCTCAATCCGAAGCGTGCTTAGAGCATGCTCAAATGAAGAAGCGGCCTAGGTCGCCTTATTGCCGCGATATTTTGACCGAGAATTCGCCGTTGCGGATCTTCGCCGCCAGGTTTTCGGAGTATTTGGCGGTCGCTTCCTCGCCATAGGTCGAAACCAGTTCGGCGAGAGCCAGAAACAGCGAGGTCTGCGCCAGGCAATCGGCATCGACGCCTTCGTGGAATGCCTCAGCCCAGGCGTCTTGAAGACGAACAAGCGCCAAGCGCTTTTGTTCAAGCTCGGGCGTCTCGTGAGACGCGAGATTCTGCGTCGCTGTAGTATTCATTGTTGACACTATGTCACCGCGGCTTGGCGGCGTCCCTACCCACCAAAGTGTTAGCACGGCTCAGCGCTTTTGAGAGCGAACCTTTAGGCAAGGTTAACACGGCCGGGAAATCGTGCTAATTCGCGATAGCGCGCGGTAATATCGCGTGCCAATTTTGCGCCTTCTTCGAGATAGCGGCGAATGACGATGTCGGCCGCAGGCGTGCAGGTACGGTAGCTCTGCTGAAAGCCTCGATAGCCGCGATTAAAGCTCGCAACCATCTGATCGTGCCGGTCCCCGCTCGGCGCTTCGGCGTCGATCAGGGTCTGCGCCTCATCGCGCCATTTCTGGCTTCATTGGTGCCGCAAATGCCGCGCAGAAAATGCAGCGCGCCGAGAATTTCCGAGAGCCGCTGCAGATCGTGATCGTAAGGGGCGGGCTGATCCTGCACCGGAGGGGTCGTTGGGCCGGTGGTGGTAGGCGCGAGCTTGGGCAGCACTGGGCCTTGCGGCTGCGACTTCGGCGCGGGCCGCGACGGTTGCGAACCGAACGGCATCCAGAACTGCGCACGCGCCGGGCCGGCGGCGAGCGACAGGAGAAGCAAAATCGTAAGGGGCCTGAACATCGCGGCGAACATAGTGGCCGGACCCATCGGACGGCAAGAAGGTAAGCAGGCAGGTCGGCAAACGAGGTTCCGGCGCCAAAATATCGGCGTAATGCCTATCAGCGTAATACCGCGAGCCGCGCGCCCGCCGCGGCCACCACTTCGGCCAAGCCTTCGGTCGTCTTCAATTCGGAAAGCGCCGAGGGATCGCGCCAATCCGCTTCCGACAGTTCCTCGTTCAGCGAGATCTCGCCCGCGACATAGCGCGCCGCGAACGGCAAAATGACGAAATGCCGTTCGACGCGCCCCGCCGCATCGTGGGCGATGGCCTGGCGAAAACCGACGAGCTCCACGGGCTCGATATCGAGCGCGGTTTCCTCGCGGACTTCGCGGATGACGGCCTGTTGCAGCGTTTCGCCAAGCTCGACGCCGCCGCCGGGCAGCGTGTAGAGGCCCCTGGCCGGCGCCCGCCCGCGCCGCACGATCAGCACCTTGCCGTCGCGGAAGATCGCGGCGCTGACCGCGAGATAAGGCCGCGTGGGATAAGTCCGCCCGTCGGTCGCGTCAGTCATTAAAGTCCGATCCAATTCATCTTATATCGCTTAGTCATGTGCGGACGTTATGTCATCATCTCCACACCCGAGGCGATCCGAAAGCTGTTCGGTTATGGCGAACAGCCGAATTTTCCGCCGCGCTATAATGTGGCGCCGACCCAGCCGATCCCCATCGTGCGGCTCGCCGATGGCAAACGCTCATTCGCCTTGATGCGCTGGGGCTTGCTGCCGTCCTGGGTGAAGGATCCCAAGGCCTTTTCGCTTCTGATCAATGCGCGCGGCGAATCCGTGCTGGAGAAACCGGCGTTCCGCAACGCCATGCGGCGGCGGCGCTGCCTGATCCCGACCGACGGCTTTTATGAATGGCAAGGCGGCGCGAGTGTGGGGCCAAAGACCGGCGGCCCAAAACGCCCCTATTTCATCCGCGCCAAACGGGACGCCACAGGCCACGCCCCGCCGCTTGCTTTCGCCGGCCTTTGGGAAACCTGGACCGGCCCGAACGGCGAAGAACTCGACACCGCGGCCATCATCACCACCACGGCAAATCGCAACCTGTCTGCCCTCCACGACCGCATGCCGGCGTTCATTTCGCCGGACGCTTTCGACATGTGGCTCGATTGCGTCAATGTCGAACCTGATGTCGCCGCAGCGCTGATCCGGCCCGCCGATGACGACTTGCTCGAAGCCTATCCGGTCTCGACGGCGGTCAATCGCGTGGCGAACAATTCTGAAATTCTGATTGCGCCGGCTCCGGCGGAACCCGCCGTGCAGGCCGCCGCGACGCTGGCCACTGTTTCGTCCGCCACCGCGACGGCAAAAGCAAAGCCGAAGAAGGCGAGGGAGCCGGACGGTCAGGCATCGCTGTTTTGAATAGACCGGAGGCGTGACGGAAAGTCGTCGGGAAAATTCCGGCGGGTTCCTTTAACGGCTGCGATGCCGATCAGAACCGGTAATTTGCGCCAAGCCGAATGACGTTGAAGTTATTGTGCATGGCCGTGCAGCTCAGCGCGGTGCAAAGTTGCGCGGTGTCGTAAAACAGGTTGCCGAGCTGGAAGTAGAGATATTCAAGTTTGACCGACCAGCGGTTCGTCGGCAAAGCGTATTCGACGCCGCCGCCAAGGGTCCAGCCGGTTTCGGTGCCGGACGCCGACAGGCCGTTCGGAGAAACAGACGTGCCGAGGCCCGCTTTGAGTCCGCCATAGGCGAAGCCGCCCGTGACATACGGAAACCAATTATCGAAGGTCGGTCCGACGCGGCCGCGGACGGTGCCGAACCAATTGAGATTGGTATAGCAGGTGGCCGGCAGGCCGCACCCGAACGCTAAAGTGCTTGGCGTCGTGCCATGCAGAGTGGCGCCGGAAAAATCGGTTTCGAGCCCGGCCACCCAATTATTCATTTGCCAATTGTAGCCAAGCGTTCCGCCGCCGGCGAAGCCGTCCACATTGAATCGGTTGGTGCAGAACGGGGCGATGTCACAGTGCTGGCTTTGGCCGAAACCGTAGCCGGCGGTGCCGCCAATATACAACCCGGTCCAATTGTAGGGTGCGGGCGCTGCGGCCGGAGGCGAGGCCTTCATCGCCATGTCGGCAGCGCGCGCACTCCCATTCGGGGCGATCATTGCGATGACCCACGCCAACAAACACACGAACAGAAGCGAAACGTAGCGCATAGTTCGACACGCCAATTGCGTCTGCGTCGCTGTCAGATGCCTATTGTGACCTGCGGTAAAAATAACCGATCCTCTGCGCGCAATCCTCCTATTCGTTCAAGAAGATGCAACTCCGCAGCGATCTGTGGCAATAAGGTCACGCGTCGGCGGGGCATCCGCGCCACGCGCCATATGCTGGAGTATCGCCACGAGACACATGGATCCTTTGTCCCGCATTGTCACACGCGCGACCTACGGCATCAGCCAGTTGCCGCGGGTCGCCTGGTATGTCGGCCACGGTGTCGCGCTGCGCCGGCTGTCGCAAGCCGCGCAGCGGCGGGACGGCGCGAGCGCGCGGCCGCGCGCCACGACCGCTGCGCCGGTGCCGGATCGCAACCGCCTCTACGCCGACATGGCGGCGCTCTTCATGCAAGACCTCGCCAATGTGGAGGCCGGAATCTATCCGCTTCCCGCCGATCATGACGGATCGCTGTTCAAGCTCATCCGTCGCTCGCGGCTGTTCTTCGCGGATCTCCCCGAGGTCCACGAGCGCCGCAAGCGCCGCGCCCATGACGAAATCCTCAACGACGACACGCGCGGCAAACGGCCCCGCTACTATCTGCAGAATTTTCATTTCCAGTCGGGCGGCTGGATGACGGAGGAATTCCGCGGAGCGATACGACACCCAGGTCGAGGTGCTGTTCAACGGCGCGGCCAATGCGATACGCCGGCAGGCGCTGCCGCCGCTGCAGGAGGCTTTCGCCGGGCGCGATCAGCGCAAGCTGCGACTTCTCGATATCGGCTGCGGCACCGGGCGGTTTCTCGACTTCGTCAAGCAGGCCTGGCCGCGGCTTTTGGTCCACGGCTTGGATATGTCGGAAGCCTATATCCGGCACGCCAGACGCCATTTGCGCGGCCGGTCGCGCACCGGGTTGGCCGTCGGCAAGGCCGAAGCGATCCCGGCGGCGGACGGCAGCCAGGATGCCGTCACCGGCATTTTCCTGTTTCACGAATTGCCGCCGAAGGTGCGGCGGGAGGCCTTTGCCGAATTTGCCCGCGTGCTCAAGCCGGGCGGACGTCTGGTGC
Organism: uncultured Alphaproteobacteria bacterium; assembly: GCA_963695615.1. GTDB lineage: Bacteria > Pseudomonadota > Alphaproteobacteria > Rhizobiales > Xanthobacteraceae > BOG-931. The sequence continues at coordinate 234,088 of CAVOHH010000005.1, forward strand.
TTCTCGATTCGCTGCAGCGCAGCGATCATCCGGATTATGAGGGGCTCTTAGAGCTGTTCCCGCAGAATTATCACGAGCCATATTATTTGAGCTATCTCGACGAAGACTTTTCGGCGCTTGCCGTGGATGCCGGCCTCAATCACGTCCGCAGCGTCAAGGCGTTTATTTCCAAGGTGATGGTGTTCGACAAGCCGCCGGCGGGCGGCCATTGAAGCTGCCGGTCGTCGGCGTTTCGGTCAGGCGGCGTTTTCGATCTTGCCGCCGCCGTCGTAGACCTGATCGAAATCGATCTCGGCGGCCGGGCCGGGGCGCTTGAACAGATAGCCCTGCAGCGACGTCACGCCGGCGAGCCGCAAGATGCGGTATTGATCGACGGTTTCGACGCCCTCGGCGGTCGTTGCGATATCGAGATTCTGCGCCAGCGTCAAAGTCGCCGAGATGATTGCGGCGCATTCGCTGCGTTTGGTCAGATTCTGCGTGAACGACTTGTCGATCTTGATCTTGTCGAACGGGAACATCGCCAATTGGCTGAGCGACGAATAGCCGGTGCCGAAATCGTCGAGCACGATGGTGATGCCGATATTCTTGAAATGACGCAGCGCCGGCAGACATTCCGCCGCGGATTCGATGAGCGCCGTTTCGGTGATTTCCAGCTCCAGCCGCTCCGGCGGCAGGCCCGATGCGTCGAGGCTGCGCATCACGGTCGCCGGACAAATCCGCCTTGCGGAATTGCACCAGCGATAGATTGACCGCGACTTTGATGTCGGCCGGCCATGTCGTCGCTTCGGCGCAGGCGGTGTGCAGCACCCATTCGCCGATTTGCGTGATCAGGCCGGTTTCCTCGGCCAGCGGAATGAACTTGTCGGGAAAGATCAGGCCCTTGGTCGGATGCCGCCAGCGCACCAGCGCCTCGGCGCCGCAGATCTTGCGCGTCTTGGTGTCGATGATCGGCTGATAGTGCAGCTCCAGCTCGTTGTGCTGGATGGCACGCCGCAAGCTCGATTTCGATCTCGTGCCGCGCGCTGGCGAGCTTCGCTCATCTCGGGATCGAAGAAACGATAGCCGTTGCGGCCGCTGGATTTCGCGCGATAGAGCGCGAGGTCCGCCATTTTCAGAAGATTATCGGAGCCGGTGTCATGTTCCGGCGCGAGCGCGATGCCGATGCTCGCTCCGATATTGATGTCGCCGCCGTCGATGTCGAACGGCTTGCCGAGCGCCTCGATGATGCGGTTGGCAAGCCCGGACGCGGCCTCGCGCTGATTGGTCTCGCCGGCCTGGATGATGGCGAATTCGTCGCCGCCGAGCCGCGCCAACGAATCGGTTTCACGAACGAGCCCGTTCAAACGCGCGGCCACCTCGGTCAGCAGGGTGTCGCCGGCGGGATGGCCAAGCGTATCGTTGACCTGCTTGAAGCGGTCGAGATCGAGCAGCAACACGCTGAACGGCTCGCCGCGGCGGCGTTGCCGGGCGGCCGCTTCCTCGATCTTCTGCGTCAAGGCGGCACGATTGGCGAGACCGGTCAGCGCATCGTGATGCGCCAGGAAGGCGATGCGCTGGTCGGTTTTCTTGCGTTCGGTCACGTCGTCGATGACGACGATGAGATATTTCGCGTCGCCGGCCACTGTCGCGGATGACCATGCGGCTGGTCGCCTGCATGCGCAGGCCGCGCTTCGGCGATTCGACTTCCTGTTCCTTGACGACGATGTTGTCCGGCGCGTCGAGCGATTCGGCGTCGAGTTCGTTGATGCGGACGTTGCGTCATCGTGGTTGAAAATGTCGAACACGGTTCGGTCCAGCAGTTCGGAGCGCGGCATGTCATGCATCGCTTCGAAGGCCCGGTTGACCAGGATATATTTGAGCGTTTTGGCGTCCTTCACGACCACCGAGATCGGAATGTTCTCGACGATCGAATCGAGGAATCTCTTGGTCTTGTCCAGCTCCCGCGCCGCGCGTTGCTGCTCGGTGATGTCGTCATGAGTCGCGACCCAGCCGCCGTTTTGCAGCAATCGCCGGGTGATACGAACGAGGCGGCCGTCGGAATGCTCGTCGATTCGCGTCGATTTCCGATTTTCGAAGATTTCCGATAGCGCGAGAATCTGCCGGCCGGCTTCGCCTTTGACGAGGTTGATCTTGACACGATATGCGACGATGTCGCTGTAAAGCGCGCCCGGCCTCGCCAGTTCTGCCGGCAATTTGTACATCTTGGCGTAGATGTCGTTGCAAACGACGAGCCGGCCGTCCTTGTCGAACATGCACAGGCCCTGCGTCATGTTCTCGACGGCCGCGTTCAGGCGCAGGCTCTGTTCGGCCAAATCGCGTTGCCGGTTGAGTTCGACTTCGGCCAACGCACGGGTCTTTTCCGATTCGATGATTTCCGCCCGCGCCGCGTCGAGGCGGTCCTGTTGCTTCCACGAGCGAGCGATCAGGTAGACGGCGGCGACGATAAGGACGATCATGGCCAGCGTGACGAGCCCCATCGTCAGCGCTGTCCTGCGCCAAGCGGCGAATGCAGCGTCGTCGGTTTGCGTCACGATGACGGTCAGAGGATAGTCGGCGAGCCGATGCGCCGCCGCGATGCGGGCTTGATGATCGACCGGATTGACGGAGCGCGAAGCACTCGATTTCGTATCGGCGAGGCTTTCGAGAATCGAGGCGGGCACGAACCGTGCCGATGACCCCGGCGTTCGGGAATCGCGCCAGCAAGGTGCCGTCGCGGCGCAGCAACGTGACCGCGTAGCCGTCGCCGAGCGAGGTGGCGCGGAACATCTCCTCGAAATAGATCATGTCGGTCGAGGCAAACACGACGCCGAGGAAACGGCCGTCCTTCGCCACGACCGGGCGGGCGACGATCACCACCCATGTTCCGGTCGCAAAGCCAGCGATGGGCTCGCTGACAAACGACTTGATGTTCGGATTGGCGCTCAGCTCCGTGAAGTATTCGCGGGTCGAAAGGTCGATCTCTTCGGTCGGCCAGCTGCGCGACTGGCTGATCCGCATGCCGTCGGGGTCCAAGGCGCCGATCGTGTCGATTTGCGGCAGTTCGGATTTTTTCTCGGCGATGAAGTCATGGAATTCCCGCGAGGTGACGCCGCGCAGATCGCCGGTCGCCGCGACCTCGGCCCGCATTTTTTCTGCGACGTTGGCGAGCACCAGATCGGTGGACTGAAACGTGTGATCGACCAGTTCCGAAAGCGTGAGGCTTTGCCGCTGCAGATCTTCCTCGGTGTCGAGCAGCGTGCTCTCGTGCATTTGCGCCAGCACCAACGCGTTGGCCGCGACGATAGTCGCAATGACGATCGCGGTGCCGACGATCAGCCAGCGCAGACGATGCGGCGAGAATTTCCGATCGGAAGAAAGTAAGATCATCTCGGTCGGCACCGGGAACTTGAGCTGAGAAATCTGTTCGTGAACGAGGCGGCTATGCGCGGCGAGTAAAAACCCAAAAATGACGTAGTTCTAATCAGATATCTAACCCGACTTGGCTTGCGTTTCGGTAAACCTCAGCCGTCATTAAGGAATGCTTAGCCATAACGCGCCGCCCAGCACGTCTGTTTGTTTGTTTGTTGCTCGTACCGCGGGCGCCATTGTGATTGTTTGCTGGGGTTTTGTAGGCGCGGCATATCTGATTAGGATGGGGTCCCCGCCTGTTGCAACCGGTTTTGCGGGAGCCGGAAGGTCGGCTGATGCCGGCCGGGGCCGTCAACGAAAACGCCGCGTCAACCAAATCGGCAGAGCGGGCGAGGATTTCCGACGACGGATTGCCAAGAACGGGTTGCCTAGACGGGAGGATCACCCGGCCGGCGCTTTGGCTCCTGACGTTTCGCTCGGTGAGGGTTCCGAGGTCACCGCCATGATGAGCACGGCAATTACATTGCCGGCAGCGCTGAGGAGGATTGGCACCGTGTAGCTGTGACTGACGTCGAAGGCGAAGCCGGCGGCGGCAGGGCCGATGAGCGTGCCGATGCCGGCGCTGGTGTAAAGCACGCCGATGATGCCCGAGACATTGCGGCCGCCGAAATAGTCCATGACGACGGAGGGCAACAGCGCGACCCATCCGCCATAGGCGACGCCAAAAACAAATGCGAAAACGGCGAGCGGCCAGAACGTTGTCGCGATCGCCCAGATCAACAGGCTCGTCCGCCATGCCGACGAACATCGCCGACAGCGAGAGCCGCCGCCCGAGCCGGTCGGCGAGGCCGCCGAGGAAGAAGCGCCCCACCGTGCTGCCGATGCCGATCACGCTCACCAGGAGCACGGCGGAGGATTTCGCCATGCCGTGATCGATGGCGTAAGGGGTCAGATGGACGAACGGAACGAACACGCCGAACGCACAGAACAAACATGCCGCATAGAGTCCGAGGAAGCGCTTCGATTTGACCGCATCGGCGATCGACAGCCCGATCGCGCTGCCCCGGCTGAGAAGCGTCGATATAAATGGCGCCGTCCGGATGCAGCCCGCGATCGCGCGGATCGTTCTCGATCAAAAGCGCCGCGCCGACGCCGACGCAGGTCGCCAGCCCGCCGAGCACGAGATAGGCCTCGCGCCATCCCCATAGCGAAATGAAAAGCGCCACCAGCGGCGGCACCACCAGCGTGCCGGCGCCGATGCCGCTCGACGGCGAGGCCGGAGGCAAAGCCACGATGCTTGATGAACCAGCGCTGCACCGCGCCCATCGCCGGCACGTAGGAACAGCCGACGCCGAGTCCCACGCCGAGCCCATAGGCGAAGTAAACCTGGACGAGATTTTGCGCCATGCTGGCAAGCGCCAGACCGACGCCGATCAGGATCATGCCGATCAAGGCAGTCCGCCGCGAACCGAAACGGTCGGCGAGCGGCCCGCTGACGGTGCCCACGGCGAAATAGAGAAAGCCCGCCAGCGAGAACACGAGCGATACCGAGCCGCGCGACGCGCCGAAATCCTGCTGCAGAGAATCGATGAAGGCGCTGAACGAATAGACGCAACCGAAGCCGACGAAGGTGACGGCGAAGCCGCCGGCCACGACCAGCCAGCCATAGAACAAACGTGGCGATTTCTTTGCCGATGCCGGATTCGTGCTGTTCACGGCCGCCTCCATTTCTTCTCTCTAACATCGGCGGCGGCGGTGCCGCCGGCCACCCGGAATACTTCGGCCGCGAACGAAATATCGATGGTGGCAATGAGCCCCCGCCCGGCACATATTCCCACCATGTCGAACGCACCACAAATCGCTGAGGTCGCGGCACTGGTCGGCGATCCGGCCCGCGCCAATATGTTGTGCGCCTTGCTCGGCGGCCGCGCGCTGACCGCGACCGAACTGTCCACGGCGGCCGGCGTCTCGCCGCAAACCACGAGCGGCCACCTCGGCAAGCTGTTCACGGCGCGGCTGGTTGTGCTCATGAAACAGGGTCGCCATCGCTACTATCGGCTGGCCGGACCGCAGGTCGCGCATATGCTGGAAAGCATCATGAATGTCGCGCTCGACGGGCCGCCGCGCTTTCAGCCCAAGTCCAAGACTCGACGACGCGATGCGGCAAGCCCGCACCTGTTACGATCATTTCGCCGGCATGCTCGGCGTCGGCATTGCCGACGCCATGATCGCGCGCGAATTCGTCGTGCTCGGCGACGAAGCGGGCGAGGTCACGCCGTCCGGCATGGAATTTCTGTCCGGCCTCGGCGTCGATCTTTCCGGCGCGCGCGCCAAACGCCGGGTGTTTTGCCGGCCCTGTCTCGATTGGACCGAACGCCGTGCGCATATCGGCGGCGCGGTCGGCGCGGCCTTCGCGCTGCGGTGTTTCGATCTGAAATGGATCGAACACATTCGCGACACGCGCGCTCTCGCCGTCACCGCGGCCGGCCGGCGCGGGTTCAAGGAAGCGTTGTCGCTGTCGATTTAGCGGTATTGCTGCCGAAGTTCGCGCAGCATCTGCAAGTAATATAGAACGCCCCTGCGGCGGTATTATCCTTACATTGCACGGCTGACGGCAGCGCAGAGAGAAATTGAAGTCAAGGATGCCTTCGGCACCGCCGTAGGCGGCGGCCCCTTCGGGGCCGTCCTTGAGTTCAATTTCTCTCTGCGCTTCAATGTGGCCATGCAATGTAAGGATTATTGGCTGATCCAAACCAGCAGTCGCAAATCTGTTTGACGCCAGCTATTCATTTTCTCAGCCCAATTCCGATGCTAAGCTGCGGTAAAACTGGGGTGGGGGAGAGAATGACCAAGGCCGATCTCACAAGACGCGCGCTGTTAGCAGCGATGGCCGCCGCGCCTTTGGCGGGCCGCGCCAACGCCCAAACCGCATGGCCGGACCGGCCGGTGCGCGTCATCGTGCCTTATCCGCCGGCGGGCGGCGCCGACACCACCGCACGCATCCTCTATGCCAAGCTGGGCGAAGATATCGGCAAGGCGTTCGCGATCGAAAATCGCGGCGGCGCCGGCGGCACAATCGGCGAGGAAGTCGTCGCCAAATCCGCGCCCGACGGCTACACGATCTTGCACGACGCCACGGCATTCTCGGTGAACGCTTCGCTCTACCCGAGCCTGCCGTTCGACTACCGCAAGGATTTCGATCCGGTCGTGCTGGTCGGCGAGGTGGCCAATATTCTCGTCGTCACGCCCTCGGTGCCGGTGACAACCGTGGCCGATGTCATCGCCTATGCCAAGGCCCGCCCCGAAGGCATCGACATGGCATCCTCCGGCAATGGCACGCTGCAACATCTTTTGCTTGAATTGTTCGGCCGCACGGCCGGCATCAAGGTCAATCATGTGCCGTATCGCGGCGGCGGGCTGGCGGCTAACCGACGTCATGGCGGGGCAGGTGAAATTTCTATTTCGCCAACGGATCCGCCGTGGTCGGATTGATCAAAGGCGGCAAGCTGAAAGCGATCGCGCATACCGGCAAGGGTCGGTTGGCGAGCCTGCCCGATCTTCCGGCGATGTCCGATACGGTGCCGGGATTCGAAGGCTACGACTGGAACGGGGTCTTCGTTCCGCACGGCACGCCGGCCGCCATCGTTGCGAAGTTCAATGCCGCCGCCAACAAAGCGCTCGTATCGCCGCAGGTGACCGCGCGCTTCGTCGAACTCAACGTCGAATCGCATCCGAACACGCCGGACGAATTCCGCAGCTTATATCGAGAGTCAGATGAAGCTGTGGAGCGGCGTCGTCAAGGAAGCGAATATCAAGCTCGGCTGATGGATACCGAACCGACGCGCATCGCCGGGCCGGTGGCGCGGCCAAAACGCCCGCGTGTTGCGCCGCCGCCAGGCGCCTGGGATTCGCATTTCCATATTTTCGGGCCGTCGGACAAATTTCCCTATACGCCCGGGCGCGGCTACACGCCGCCGGACGCGCCGGTCGAGACGCTGATCGCGCTGCTCGACCATCTCGGTTTTACCAACGGCCTCATCGTGCAGGGCAACGCCCACGGCTACGACAATCGCGTCGTGCTCGACGCGCTCGAGCGCTTTCCGCAGCGCCTGCGCGGCGTCGCCATCACCGATACGCGCATTAGGCCGGAAACGCTGCGCGACTGGCACCGGCTCGGCATGCGCGGCTTGCGCTTTCATTTGTTCCCGCAAGCGCCGAATTACGTCCGCGGCGTCGGCCTCGACGTGTTCGAGGTGTTTCGCAGGACCATGGCCGATCTCGGCTGGGTGGCGCAATTTTTCTGCGACTATCGCATGCTCGCGCCACAGGCGGCGGCGTTGCGCGATATATCGTGGGATATGACGGTGATCGTCGATCACCTCGGCATGGTGCCGGCGCTTGCAGGCGTCGCCGATCCGAATTTCCAGGCGCTCCTCAAACTCGTCGGCGACGGGCACGCTTATGTGAAGCTCTCGGCGGTGTATCGCTGCTCGGAGCAATATCCGGATTATGCCGACGCCATGCCGTTGCACGAGGCGCTCGTTGCCGCCAATCCGGAGCGTATGATCTGGGGCACCGATTGGCCGCATCCGTCGATCCCCGCAGCTGTGATGCCGGACGACGGCCATCTGCTCGACCTGTTCCATGACTGGACGCCGGACCAGAAGATGCGGCATTGCATCCTGGTCGATACGCCAAAGCGCCTGTTTGGAACATGATCTCGAGCCCACGGTTTTACTTCAGACGCGGCCTAGCCCGGCTGCCGCAACTCACCTAAGATCGCTGGAAACAACCGTGTCATGACGGTGTCACGGGGAATAATCCACTTTCGTCCAAGGAACTTTTGTCCAGGAGATTGCCGGCGAGGAGCAAGCCGGAGAGGTGTAATTTTGATGCGCGCGAGCGATCCGCATGGGCGATCTCAGGTGACTGATCTCATATGACCACGGCTACCCCCGAAGAAATTCACGGACCGGTCGTTCCTCATGTCGCTCGCACTGGCCTTGCGCTCAGCGGGCTTGCGGCGCTCGGCATCGTGTTCGGCGATATCGGCACGAGTCCGCTTTATACGCTCAAGACCGCGTTCGATTTCCTGCACGGCGACCCGACGCCGGACCGCATCCTCGGCATCCTGTCGCTCTTGATCTGGACGCTGTTCATGATCACGACAGTGAAATACGTCGCGGTCGCGATGAGCATCGACAATGAAGGCGAGGGCGGCATTCTTGCTTTGATGTCGCTGCTCGGCGTGCAGCGGCACAGGCGGCCGCTGATCGTGATTGCCGGCCTCCTTGGTGCGGCGCTTATCTATGGCGACGGCGCGATCACGCCGGCGATTTCGGTGCTCTCGGCGCTCGAAGGCCTCAACATCGCGGCGCCGAGTTTCGAGCAATATGTGCTGCCCTGCGCGGTCGTCATTCTCGCCGGACTGTTCGCGGTGCAGCCGCTCGGCACCGCGCGCATCGGCGCGGCCTTCGGACCGATCATGGCCGTTTGGTTCGTGACGATTGGCATGCTCGGCTTGTGGGGCATCGCCAAGGAGCCGTCGGTGTTGCTCGCGCTCAATCCGTTTTATGGCGTACGGCTCCTCGCCACTAACGGCTATGGTGGCTTCCTGGTGCTGGGCGGCATCTTTCTCTGCGTCACCGGCGCCGAGGCGCTCTATGCCGATATGGGTCATTTCGGCAAACGGCCAATCCGCGCCGCGTGGTCGTGGATCGTGTTTCCGTGCCTGCTGCTCAATTATGCCGGCCAGTGCGCGATCGCGCTCAAAGGCGCGTCGATCGCCGACAATATTTTCTACCGGCTCTGCCCGGAGCCGCTGCTGATTCCGCTTGTCGGGCTAGCGACGGTGGCGACGATCATCGCCAGCCAATCCATCGTCACCGGCGCCTTCTCGATGACGCGGCAGGCGATCCAGCTCGGCTGGCTGCCGCGCCTGCACATCAAACAAACCTCGGAAAAGGGCTACGGCCAGATCTATGTCGGCGTCGTCAACTGGCTGCTCATGATCGTCACCATCGCGCTGACGCTTCTGTTCCGCAAATCCGATAATCTCGCGGCCGCCTATGGCATCGCCGTCTCGTTGACCATGCTGATGACGTCGTTCTTGTTGTTCATCGCCATGCGCGAGGTTTTGCAATGGCGTCTTTGGACCAGCGCCGCGCTCGCCGCCGTGTTCATATTCATCGACGTCGGGTTCTTTGCCGCCAATTCGCTCAAGATCGCCGAGGGTGGGTACGTGCCGCTCTTGCTCGCCGCCCTGGTCTACGGCGCCATGCTGGTCTGGCATCGCGGCTCAGTCGCGGTCGCCAACAGCTTGGAGCAGACGCCGGTGCCGGTCGCGAAATTTCTCGACGATTTGAAGGCGCGCAACATTCCGCGCGTGCCGGGCACCGCCGTCTTCCTCACCCGCACGTCGAACGGCGTGCCGCCGGTGATGTTGTGGCACATCAAGCAAAACCGCGCGCTGCACGAGCACGTCTTGGTGTTGCGCGTGCTCACCGAATCGCGGCCGCGCGTGAGCTGGCCCGATCTGATGACGATCGCCAAGGAAGGCGAGAATTTCTGGCGGGTGACGACGCATTTCGGTTTCATGCAGCGGCCGGATATTCCACGCCTCATGCATCAAGCCGCGCAGAAAGGCTGCGAGATCGGACTCGACGACGTCATCTATTACGTCGGCCACGAGATCATCCTGCACAAGGAACGCGGCCCGGCGCTGCCGCATTGGCAGGAGGCGATGTTCGCAGCGATGCTGCGTAACGCCTCGCACGTCACCGACTATTTCCGGCTGCCGAGCGAACAGGTCGTCGAGATCGGCCGGCAAATCTCGATTTGAAACGGCGTTGCAACCGCCACTCGCTCGCTGCTTGCCCGCTTACCGGAGCTTGAGCGCGGGACTTGAGTGTAAGACAAACGCTCTTACAATACGACGCACCGGAACTGCCGCTCTTCGCAACAGCGACGGCCAAAAGCGATTGCGCGGGTGAGGGGGGTGCGAATATGGACGCCACAGCCAGTTGGGGGCGCACGGCAGAGATAACCAAGCCGCGTGCGCGAATAGGCCTCATCATCCCTTCGGTCAACCGCATGACCGAGCCGCAATTCAATCGCTTTGCGCCGCCGGACCTCGGTATTCACGTGGCGCGCGGCCGCGTCGCCGGTGAGCCGGCAAGAACGGTCGCCGAGCTCACCGATGAGATCGCGCATGCCGCAGGTACCCTGGCCGACGCCAAGCCCGATCTCATCGTCTTTCATTGCACGCATACCTCGATGAAGGAGGGCGCCGACGGCGAGTCGCGCATCATCGATCTCATTCAGTCGCGGACGGGTGTCGAGGCGCTGTCGACGAGCAGGCTTGTCAACGACGCGTTACGTGCACTCAAGATCAAGGCTGTCTCGGTGCTCAGTCCCTATCGGACCAACGCCGACATCATTGCTTATCTCACCGCCGCCGGCTTCACCGTGGTCAATGACGTTGCGCTCAACTGCGGCACTCCCGCCGAGTTCGAAGCCGTGGAGCCGCAAGCCTGGTACGAGCTCGGTTTGAAGAACGATGCGCCGGAGGTCGACGGCATCTTCTTAAGCTGTACCAATACGACGCAAATCGAAGCGATCGCGGCGATCGAGCAGACTTTGCAGAAACCCGTGGTCAACAGCAATCAAGCCGTACTCTGGGGCTGCCTCACGCGCTTGAAGCGGGTGTTCGGCGATAAATGGTCCATCCCCGGTCTTGGACGCTTGCTTGAACATCGCTCTGCATGAAAGTATGTGCGGAAGAAGAACGACAAACCGCACATAAATACCAAGCGCACACAAATACCAAGAAAACATTGGGGGGAAGACGATGGGCACAGAGTCCGCTGGCCAGACGCCATTTCATTTCCGCCGCGGCTGGATCTATGTCCTGACGCTGGCGCTGGTTACGATCAACTATATGGATCGCTCGGCGCTGGGCGTGGTCGCGCAGGCGGTGCGGGGCGAATTCAGTCTGTCTCCCGTCCAGATGGGCTTTTTATTCTCGTCGTTTCTCTGGAGCTACGTGATCTGCCTGCTGCCGGTCGGCATCATGCTGGATCGCTTGAGCGCGCGAAACATCAATTCCGTCGGCGTCACGCTGTGGTCGCTGGCGATGGCCGCGACCGCGGGCGTGTGGAGCTTCGGCACGCTGCTGGTCACGCGCCTGATCATGGGCGCCGGCGAGGCGACGTCGATCCCGTCCTGCGGCCGCATCGTCCGCGAATGGATGCCGGCGCAGGAGCGCGGCGTCGCCAACGTATTTTGGAGCGCCGGCAGTTTCCTCGGCCCGGCGCTTGGCGCCGTCATCGTCGCGTCCATCACCAGTGCCTGGGGCTGGCGCGCGGCTTTCGTCGTCCTCGGCGCGCTCGGCTTCGTCTGGCTCGCTTGCAATTTGATCTGGTTCGATCGGCCGGAGACGGCGAAATGGCTTTCGGCTGAAGAGCGCAAGAAGATCTTGAGCGAACGCTCTGCCGGTTCACCCGATGAGATCGGGGTTGGCGGCAGCCCCGCAGTACTTCTGGAACTCCTCAAATCGCCGTCGCAATGGGGCGCGATGATTGCGCAGGCTTCCGGCATTTACACGCTTTACCTGCTGCTGTTCTGGTTGCCGAGCTATCTGCAGGACACCAAGCACCTGACCATCATGAAGACGGGCCTGTACACCGCCATACCTTGGGCCGTGGCGGTGCCGGCGAGCATCGTTATCGGGGTCCTCAGTGACCGGGTCTTGAAAAACGACACGCTGCTTGCCGGCGGTCGCCGCACCGCTGTGATGTGCTGTGTGCTGCTTGCCGCGACCGTCGCTTTGGTTCCTTTCACCGACAACACGGCATTGATCCTGACATTGTTTGCGTTGTCGCTCACCGGCATCAATGCGGCGATCTCGCTCAATCTGTCGCTAGTGACCGATCTGGTCCATCGTGCCCGCGACGTCGGCAAGGCGATCAGCCTGACGATCCTGAGCGGCAATCTCTGCGGTCTCGTGGCGCCGATCGTCACTGGCTATGTGGTGGCGGGGCTCGGCTCTTACGATTGGGCGCTTTGGATAGCCGGCATTCTCCTCATCATCGGCGCCATCGCCATGGGCACGATGACGCGAAACGTGATCTTGCGCGCGCCCGACATGATCGTGGAGAAGCAAACAACGTGACGGCGTGACCGGTACGTCGGCTCTAGATCTGAGTTGAACCCAAAGTTCCATTGCCTTCCTTTTGTCTCATTACGGGACGCTGTCCACAGTTCTTGTTGTACGCGAGCAACAACGGCCCCAAATCTTGATGGGAACCGACCCGCCGGGGGCAAAGCTTCTTGTCACGGCGCATCGTGCGTGGTCGCATTTCCGCTCTGGGCGCGTAACGGAACCGTCGGGGGCGGAGGCGTGAAGGCTTTCCAGTTCGCGGGCATCGTCATCGCGGCAATGACAATTGCGTATCCGTTTTCGGAACGTGAGCCGGAGCCCATGCTTTCATCGTCTATGCCGCCATTGCCCGCGTTGGCATCGCCTGTGCCTCAGGAAGAATCTGCTGCGGACATTTCGGCAAGATTGACCGAGGCAAGCGTTCCGTTCGAGGACAATTACCCGGATTCGATGCCGGTGAAGCAGGACCTCTCGTATCTGGCCTATTACGCCTATTCGGAAGTGCCGCCCGACATTAAACCGGCGGATACCGTTTTAGCCGCGCTGAAAGATATTCCGGCAGGTGCCCCTCTCGATGAGATCAAACTTGCGGCCGATGCGCTTGGCTTGGACGTCAGCTTCATGAAGGCGGTTGCCAAAATCGAATCCGGTTTCGATCCCAAGCAACGCACTGGATCGTATATCGGCCTCTTCCAGCTCAGCAATTATGAGTTCAACAAGTTTGGATCGGGCGATATTACCGATTCTCGCGACAATGCCGTAGCCGCGACCTACAAATTCATCACTGCAGCGATTCTGTTTGAATTGAACACGCACAAGAAACCGACTTTGAGCGATCTCTACCTCATTCATCAGCAAGGAACCCAGGGCGCCGAGGAACATGTCGGCCATCCCGACCGGATCGCGTGGAAATCGATGTGCGCCACCGACGAAGGCCGCGTGAAAGGCGAGAAATGGTGCAAGCGCGCCGTTTGGCAGAATACGCTTCCCGCCATCAAGCAGATCTGGAAATCGGTCGACAATCTGACATCCGGCGCCTTCGTAGCCATGTGGCAGGAGCGGGTCGCGCTGTTCTATTCGCGCTATTCCGAGGCGATTGCCGACAAATAGGCGTGCGGTCTAATGTCGGCGGCAAAAGCACGTCACAGTTGACCCGTCAGGTCGTGCCGGCGCTAATCCCCCGGCCGCTTCTTCCCCCGCTTTCCCCTATCGGTGGCGATGAAAGTCCAATTCAAGTCGATTGCGATATCCCTATCGGCGGCATGGGCGATGCTGTTCGCTCAGGCGTCAACCTTTGCGGCGCCGCAGCCCACGGTCCAGCACGCAGCGCAGCCGGCGGCACAGCACGCTGTGCAACACGTCGTGCAGCACGCTGTGCAACACGCCATGCAACGCCTGGGCTTCGATCGTGCCGTCACCAGCCAGAAAGTGGTCGCGCTGACGTTTGACGCCGACATGACGTTGAAAATGCGCAACGAGCTTAAGAGCGGCAAAGTCGCGTCTTGGTACAACGCAAATGTCATCGCGACGCTGCAAGCAGCGAGAACGTTTCCGCGACGTTGTTCCTTACCGGCTTGTGGATCGAGGCCTATCCCGCCGTCACCAGGGGACTGTCGGAGAGCCCGCTATTCGAGCTCGGCAATCACAGCTATTCGCATGGCGGTTTTCGTTCGCCGTGTTACGGCCTGCCGGCGGTGAAGAAATCGAACGAAGCTGCCGAAGTGCAAAAGACCGACGATCTCCTGAAGAAATATGCGGCCTCGTACAAAAGATATTTCCGCTTTCCCGGGCTTTGCTTCGATGCCGACGACGTCAAACGCGTCGAAGCGCAGGATTACACCGTCGTCGACGGCGACGTCGATGGCGGCGACGGCTTCGAGAAGAGTGCAAAGCCGATTGTCGCTAACGTCCTGGCGCATGTGCGTCCGGGCAGCATCGTCATCCTCCACATGCACGGTGGCCCGAACGCCCCGGAAACGGCGATTGCGCTTCCCGACATCATCAAGAAGCTCCGGGCAGAAGGCTATTCGTTCGTCAAAGTCTCGGATTTGCTCAAGCTCAATTGATCGAACCGCGGGTCCGCCGGCCGCCACAGCCAGCCGCCCAGTATGACCGCCGCAAGCATGCCGCCGATTTGCGCGGCGATGAACGCAGCGACCCCGGCCGGCGCAATGCCGGTAAACGTATCGGAAAGCGAGCGCGCGATGGTGACGGCGGGGTTGGCGAAAGACGTCGAGGCCGTGAACCAATAGGCCGAGGTGATGTAAAGCCCGACCGCATAAGGCACGGCGGCGGGTGTGCGTGCGCACGCAGCCGATGATGGTGAGCAATAATCCGAAGGTGGCAACGCCCTCGGCGAACCATTGGCCCTGGCCCGTTCGCACCGTCGCGGACAATTGCCACAGCGGCAGTTCGAACATCAGGTGAGCCGCCCACACGCCAGCCACGGCGCCGGCCAATTGCGCGGCGATATAAAGGAGCGTGGTCGGCCACGGCAACTCGCGGCGCAACGCGAATGCGAGACTGACCGCCGGATTGAAATGCGCGCCGGACAGCGGTCCGAAAATCAGGATCAGCACGACGAGGATGGCGCCGGTCGGAATGGTGTTGCACAAGAGCGCGAGCGCGCCGTTACCGCCGGCGAGCTTCTGCGCCATGATGCCGGACCCCACCACGGCTGCAAGGAGGAAGGCCGTTCCCAGCGCCTCGGCGACAAGTCGTGTCTGAAGCGACGCAGGCGCCTCACTCACTCAGGCACCCTTTGCAGAATCGGGAGCCGTCGTCGTCCTGCCGATGGAGTCCAATTGCTTCTGCAATGACAATTGATCGAGCGACTTGAGCGGAAGGCTGACGAAAATATTGATGCGATTGGTGAGCATCCGCATCGTGTCGGCGAAAGCGAGCCGGATTTCCGCTTCGGTTCCCGTGGCGGCGGCGGGATCCGGCAATCCCCAATGGGCGGTCATCGGCTGCCCCGGCCATACCGGACAGGTTTCGGCAGCGGCGGTGTCGCACAGCGTGAATGCAAAATCGAGCTTTAGGGTATTCGGGCCTGAGAACTCTTGCCAACTTTTCGACCGAAGCCCGCCGATATCGTAATGCGATCGCTTCAGCAAATCGAGTGCATAAGGCTGTATCTGCCCTTTGGGCTGGCTTCCCGCTGAGAAGGCGCGAAAATTCCCCGTCCCGGCGCGATTGAGAATGGCTTCCGCCATGATCGATCGCGCCGAGTTGCCGGTACAGATGAACAGGACGTTGAACACTTTGGTCTCGACGACTTCAATCATCCCGGCCTCCCTCGTTTAACAATTCTGAAAAGGCGGCCGCTCGCGACTGCCTTATTTGCAACATGCCGACTCGGTCACCGGCGCAACGGATGCCGACGGTGCGCAGCACGCCCTGGCATGGGTCTTGGCATGGGCCACACGAGCATCATTCTCGCCACTGCCGTCGCCATAGGTGGTGTTCTCGCCCGTCGTATGGAACGTCTCCCAGGCGATGCCGGCGGGATCATTGATCCAGGATTTTTCCGACTTGGCGTAGCAGCAGGCCGTTTCGCCTTGCTCGATGATGGCGCCGCCCGCCTTATCCAATCGGGCGTAGACCTCGTGCAATTCCGCTTTGTCTTCCACCTGAATCCCAAGGTGATCGAGGCCGGGCTCGCGGCCGCGCGTGGAAATTGCAAAGTTGACGCGCGGATCGTCGAGCATCCATTTGGCGTAGTCCGGCTTCACCACGGCTGGCTCCGCGTCAAACAAGGCCGAATAGAAGCCGATGGAACGTGAAATATCATCGACCGAGACGTGAACGTGCATGCGTTTCATGGCAGGTGCTCCTTAGACAGCGGTCAATGGTTGGTATCCGATTCGGTTCATCATCGATTCAAAGTAGTCCCGAACGCGTTTTGGGAAGCGAAGGCCCTTGACCACAGCAGCAGAGCGAAGCAGCGGCAGCACGCGAATATCGTCGAGCGAGAGTTCGCCGTTGACCGCCATTGGATTCTCGATCAAGTGGTCGAGTTCTTCGAGATCTGGCATCAACGCGTCGATCTGCTCTCGGGTCCTGGCCCGTAGCTCGACGAAATCTCCCAGCTTCTTCCGCTTCCGGACGATGTAATGATCAAGCGCGGCAACGGTGCCGAACTCGGGCAGTCCGAGCAGCGGATAACGCGGCTGGGTCAGCGGGACGCTTTTGGGGACGATCCTATCGGCCCATGCGCTGATTTCGCCGCGTTGCGGGCCGGTCAAAATAGGATCGCCAAGCTCCTCGATGTAGGCGACCATGTCCATGCTTTCGAGCATCGGCTGATTGTCATCCTTCACGAGAATCGGAACGACTCGTTTGCCGACCAGTCCGATCATCGTTGCGGAATCGTCCTCGAGAACGACCGTCTCCTGGAGATGAATGCGCTTAAGCGCCGCCGCCATGCGCACGCGAAAGCAGATCGAGCAGTGCTCGAACAGATAGAGTCTCATGTCACTTGCTCCTTCCGGCGCGCCGGGGCTCGAGCGGTTTTGGCGCTGTCCGGCGGCAGGCACTGATCAGGACGTCCTTGGCAGCAGTTCTCGGTGAGGAAGGCGAGCAATCCGTTCATCGTGTCGTACTGCGCCGCATAGATCATGGAGCGGCCCTCGCGCCGCACGGTCACGAGGCCGGCGTCGCGCAGGCGGTCGAAATGGAATGTCAGCGTGTTCGGCGCGAGCTTGAGCAGGTTGGCCACGCTTCCAGCGGGCATACCGTCGCGCCCGGCTTTGACCAGCAGCCGGAAAATATCGAGGCGATTGTCCTGCGCGAGCGCGGCCAGGGCCGCCAAAGCATGATCCCGTTTCATATTTCAATAGATACTGAAATGTCTGCCCGGTGTCAAGAATTATTTCGATAACCGCTGAAATAATCAGATATTCCTATCGGCCGATTACAGCGGCCATTGGCGCGCAGCTTCGACGCGCTTTGTCCATTCGCCCGTGCCCAGGTAATACTCCGGCATGAATGACTTCGGTGAAGCGCTCGCCACGGCTGCGAGATTGATCGGCTCTGGCGATGCCGAGCTGCGCGGGATCGTGGTTCTGTCGCTCGGCGTCAGCCTCAGCGCCAGCTTTTGCGCCTTCGCGATCGGGTCGCCGCTCGGCACGGCGCTTGCGGTCTATCGCTTCCGGGGCAAAAGCGCGCTGATCGTCGGCGCCAATGCGCTCTTGGGACTGCCGCCGGTCGTGGTCGGGCTCGCGGTCTACCTGCTTTTGTCCCGCTCCGGGCCGTTGGGATCGTTCGGCCTGCTGTTTACGCCGACCGCGATGATCATTGCCCAGGCCATTCTCGGCGCGCCGATCGTCGTCGCGCTGGTCCACAGGATGATGGTGGACGTCTGGGCGGCCTATGGCGACAGCCTTCTGGTCGACGGCGCGTCGCGGCTGCGGGCCATAGCGCCGATCATGTGCATGGGGCGCGACGGGTTATTGACCGCGTTTCTGGCCGCCTTCGGCCGGGCGATCGCCGAAGTCGGCGCGATCATCATCGTCGGCGGCAATATCCGCGGCTATACGCGCACGATGACGACGGCCATCGCGCTGGAAACGAGCAAGGGCGAGTTGAGCTTCGCGCTTGCGCTCGGCATCATTCTCATCATTCTGTCGATGACCGTGAGCGCTTTGAGTCTCTTGCTTCGGACGCGCCTTGACCGGCCGCTGATGTGGGGAATGTGTTCCGATGGTTCGTTTTGCCGAGGAGATCGTTGTCATGAGCCACTGGTCGTTCTTGCCAAGATCATTCGTAGTCGCGGTTGTGGCTGCGGCGATGCTGCCTTTCTGTACGCACGCCTTTGCGCAGGACAAATCGCAGGACAAATCAATTGTCGTCGCATCGACGACATCGACGCAGGATTCCGGCCTGTTCGGTTATCTGCTGCCGATCGTCAAGGAGAAGACCGGCATCGACGTCAAAGTGTTGGCGCAAGGCACCGGCCAGGCGCTCGATACCGCGCGCCGCGGCGATGCCGACGTGGTGTTCGTTCACGCCAAGTCGGCCGAGGAAAAATTCCTGGCCGAAGGCTTTGGCGTCAAGCGCTATCCGGTGATGTACAACGATTTCGTGCTGATCGGCCCGCAAAGACGATCCGGCCGGGATCAAGGGCAAGGACATTCTGACCGCGCTGCAAACGATCAAGGCCAAGGCCGCGCCGTTCATCTCGCGCGGCGACCGCTCCGGCACCAATATCGCCGAGCTCGCGCTTTGGAAGGACGCCGGCATCGACATCGCAAATGACAAGGGACCTTGGTACAAGGAAATCGGGCAGGGCATGGGCGCCGCGCTGAACATGGCGTCAGCCTCGAACGCCTACGTGCTGTCCGATCGCGGCACCTGGCTCGCGTTTCAGAACCGCGGCGACCTTGCCGTCCTGGTCGAAGGCGACAAGCGCCTGTTCAATCAATACGGCGTCATGCTGGTGAACCCGGCCAAATATCCGAGCGTAAAGAAAGAGCTCGGCCAGCAATTCATCGACTGGCTGATCTCGCCGGAAGGTCAGAAGGTGATTGCCGGTTACAAGATCAACGGCCAGCAGCTGTTCTATCCGAATGCGGGCGATCCGAACGCGTGAGACGTGCCGGGCTGACGGCGACCGCACACGGCTGCTCAACCGCAAGTCGATGATGACATCGCGCGAATTCTGCTGCATAGTCGCGGTAATGTCTCGACGCTCTTTCCGCATCGGCCGCTCGGCAACCGGCCTTGGCATGTTCGCAGTCAAGCCGATCAAACGGCGGACGCATATCGTCGCCTATCGCGGGCCGCTTTTGACCAACGAGGAAGCGGAGCGCCACGAGGCGCGCGACGCGCGCTACCTGTTCATCCTCAACAGCAAATGGACGATCGACGGTTCGCCGCGCTGGAATTTGGCGCGTTATATCAATCATTCCTGCTGGCCGAACGCCGAGCCGGTCACGCGCAACGGCGGTATCGTGATCGTGGCGTCGCGGCGCATCAAGCCTGAGGAAGAAATCACTTACGACTATGGCCCCGAGTATCGCGACTACTTCTTCAAGGGCCGCCGCCGCTGTCTTTGCCAGCCATGCCGCGCGGAGGCGGCGCGACGCCGGCGCAAGAAAATGGCAGCCAAGAAAATGGCAGCCAAGAAAACGCCGAGCAAGAAAACGGCCCGCAAGAAATCGTGGAGCAAGAAAACCGCGAGAAAGAACACCGCGAGAAAGAACACGGCAAAGCGGAAATCGTGATAGAGCCCGCAATCTCAACGCAACAGGCCGATCTCACGTGCCTTGATCTGCAAGCCGAGATATTTCGAATAAATGCGGCACTGCGCGAAGCTGCCGGCGATGAACCACAGGCCCGGCTGGGCAGTGCGCGCGAACATGTTGCGTAATTCCTGGTTCTCGCCGAAGCCCCAGATCGGGCCGATACGGTCGGCGATGCCGTCGCCGAATAATTTGCGCACCAGATAGTTCTGGTCCTTATAGCCGGTCGCCAGCACGATCAGGTCGGCGGCGACGGTTTCGCCGCTCTTCATCCGCGCGCCTGCCGCGACAAAACCGGCAATATCGGAGAACTGCATCAAGCCGATCTCGCCTTTGACGATGAGATCGGAACAGCCGACGTTGAAATAATAGCCGCCGCCGCGGGTCAGATATTTGAACTGCCAGCCGGTTCCGTCGTCGCCGAAATCGAGCTTGAAGCCTTTGCGCGCAAGCCCGTCGAGCAGCTCCTGGTCGATCTCTTTTGCCTTCTCGGTGAGGAGTTTGTGGCTCTTTCTGGCGAGCGGGAGCGGCACCGACATCGTGATCAGGTCGCAATCCTCGAGCGGCGGTCCTTCGTCATAGAGCGCATAGGGCAGTTGCGCGCTCGGCTCGACATTGACGACCATGGTCGAACTGCGCTGCACCAGCGTGACCTTGGCGCCGCTGGCGTGCAGATCCTGCGCGATGTCGTGGCCGCTATTGCCCGAGCCGATGACGAGCACGGTCTTGCCCTGCCAGGTGTCGCCCTCGTCGTATTGGCTGGAATGCAAGACCGGCCCGGCGAATTTGTTTAAAGTCGGAATGTCGGGAACGCTCGGCGCGCCGCTTAAGCCCGTCGCCATGACGATGTGGCGCGGCTGCATTTCGCGTGCCGTGCCGTCGGCGTTGCGCAGCACGACGGACCATCGCCCGCCCTTTTCATCGTAAGAACCGTGTTCGAACGTGGTGGACGTCCAGTAGTTGAGCTCCATGCTGTCCACATAGGCCTCAAACCAGCCGGCGATCTTGTCCTTGGGAATGTAAGCTGGCCAGTTCGGCGGAAAGCGCATATAGGGCAGGTGATTGACGTGCATCTGGTTGTGCAGCACCAGCGCATGATAGCGCTTGCGCCAATTGTCGCCGATCCGCGCTTCGCGATCGACGATCAGCGTGTCGACGCCCAATTGCCCGAGGCAGGCTGCGGCCGAGAGGCCGGCCTGACCGCCGCCGACAATCAGCACCGCGGGATCGCGATCGGCATAAGCCGCTGAGGCTTTCCTCACATCCAGCCAATTGGGCCCGCGAAAATCCCGCGAATAGGCTTTGTCTCCCGGCTGCGACCGTTTCCCTTCGTGTCCTTTGATCTCTTCGAGCGCGGTGAGCAGCGTCCAGACTTTGAGGTTGCCGCTGTCGCGCGTATCGGGCGTCAACCGCAACACGCCGCTGCCGCGGCCTTCCTTGGTCTCGAACTTGAAGATGGCTTCGATTGCGTCCGTGCCCGCGCGCGTCACCCAGCGCGGCGCGGTGCGATCCGCATCGATCGCAAATGCCGTAGGCCGCGCCTCGCCGGCTCGCGCCTTGATCTGGTCGATGATGGCGTCAGCGCCGTTGATCGTCGTGATGCGCCAGGTCAGCGCCAGCACGTCGCGCCAATAGCTGTCGGCCTGAAACAGCGTTTTAAGCCGAACCTGGTCGCCCGCGGCGAGGGCCGCTTGGAACTGCGTCAGCCACGTCTGCGCCGCTGCTCGCGCCTCCGAATGCGTTTCCTTCGTTGGCGCTTCTATTTTTGTGAGCATCGCCTCCGTCCCGGCAATCGTTCTTTGCTTGTCTCCATACTTTACCCAATTTCGAAGCCACTGATGAGTCCCCTGGGGGAGTCCGAAACTCGGCGTTTTTCGGTTCCTGCGGAACCCGAGGAACATCGGCGTTGGCTATCGCCGCTGAGGAACCTCGCTTTCGCTTCGTCGTTGTCTCGACTTCAAGCACGTGCATTCGACCAAGTGCAACGGAGACACACGATGACATCACTCTGCAAAGCTTTGCTCGGTGCGGCCGTGGCTGCCGCTGCTCTGGCTGGCTCGTGGGTGGCCGCCTCGGCGGCGATCGCCTGCACCGGCAATGTCTGCTGGCACATCCACGAGAACTATGCCTATCCGGACGGCACCCACGTGACTGTTCACCCCGACGACTGGGCGCCGGACGAGCACTATGTCTGGCGCGAGCACGACGGCCAGGGCTACTGGCACGGCGACGAGTGGCGAGAGTGGTAACAAGCCTATTCGCCGCTCAGGCGGCAAAAGAGCGAACAAATCCCCCGGCTTCGTCGTGATTGCGAACTGCGGCCGCTTCCGCCCGACCAACCCCCGGCCGCGCTGCGATCTCACTAGCCCAGTTCCTCCGCGCGATGCAGGCTCGCGATCATCGAGGTGCGCAGAAGATAGTCCCGCGTGCGCGCCGGATCGCCGGCAATGGCGCGCAGCGAGCGGCCGAATTCGTCGCCGGACGATTCCAGGTTCTTCTTGTTCTGGATCGTGTATTTCTGGATGTATTCGAGCGTCACCAGCCGCCGCTGCTTGTCGAAGCGGTCGAGTTCGGCGTCGGGCGCCTCACCGTGCCAGACCGCGGCAAGCCGCGCCGCGAGATTGACCGCGTCGTGAATGCCGCCGTTCATGCCCATGCCGCCGAGCGGATTGTTGATGTGAGCGGCGTCGCCGACCAGGAAGATGCGGCCGCTGCCGGAACGTCTTCGCCACCCGCTGATGCACTTTGTAGAGCGTGATGTGGTCGATCTCGTAATTCGCGATGCCGGGCACGACGCCCGCCATCAGCTTTTGAGCAAATTCTTGCGTCTGCACGCGCTCGTCGCTGGCATCTTCGTTGACCAGAAACATGACGCGCCACAAGCCGGGGATTTGCAGCAGAAAATGCCAGCGCTCCGGATCGGCGACGTAGCTCACTGAATCCAGCCCCGGGATGACGCGTGGAAATCGAACGGCGTGCTCACCACGAGGAGACGGTCCGGCCAGGTGAAGCCTTCGAATTCGATGCCGGCCGCACGGCGGACTTTGCTGCTCGCGCCGTCGGCGCCGATCAGATAGCGCCCGCGGTGCCGTTCGCTCTTGCCGTTGCCGTCGATCGTGATCTCGACGCTGGACGCGTCCTGGCTCACGTCCATGACCTCGCTGTCGAAGCGCAATTCGAAATTCGGATGGCCGCGCATCAGGTCGTACGAGAATGCGCGTGAGCTTCGATTGCTCGCATTGCAGCCGAAACGGATGCGCCGTGGCGTCGGCGATGGCGCGCGAAATCGAACTGCGCCAGCAAGCCGTGCTTCTTCGAGCGATATTGGAATGCCGGCGCTTTGAGCCCCTGCGCGATCATCGGTTCGGCGGCGCCGAGCGCATGCAGCATGTCGAGCGTCGGCGGATGGAACGTCGAGGCGCGGGATTCCTCGGACAGATTTGGTCCCGCCTCGAACACCGTCACCGGAACGCCGCCACGCGGCGAGATGCGCGGCGGCGACGAGCCCGACCGGGCCTGCGCCGGCAATGAAAACTCGCTCTGCAGTCAAACCGTCACGCGCCCAAAGTACGAGAATCCGAAAACCGTCGACTAAGTAGCTCTAAAGCACTTTGCCCGGATTGAGAATGCCGTTCGGATCGAGCAGGTGCTTGATGCTGCGCATCAGGTCGAGCGCCACCGGGTCCTTCACCGACGGCAACAGATCGCGCTTCATCACGCCGATGCCGTGCTCGGCGGAGATCGAGCCGCCGAATTTCTTCACCACGGCGAAGACGACGGCGTTCACCTCGTCCCAGCGCTTGAGATATTCGGCTTTGTCGGCGCCGACGGGCTGGGTGACATTATAGTGGATGTTGCCGTCGCCGAGATGGCCGAACGGCAGCGGCCGCGCGCCCGGAATGAGCTTGGTCACCGCCGCATTGGCCTCGGCGATGAAAGCCGGCACCGCCGCGACCGGCACCGAGACGTCGTGCTTGATCGAGCCGCCGGCATGGCGCTGCACCTCGCCGAACATTTCGCGAATGCGCCAGAATGCTTTCGCCTGTTCGAGACTGTCGGCGACGGCGGCGTCGGCGACGAGGCCGCGCTCCAAGGCCCTGTTCGAGAATTTCCTCGAGCACCGAGCCGCGTGCCTTCGCTCTGCTGCGAGGACAGCTCGATCAGCACATACCAGTCGTGCGGCGAGGCGAGCGGATCGCGGCTGCCGGAATCGTTTTCGAGCACCAGCTCGATGCCGCGCCGGGTCATGATCTCGAAGCTCGTGACGTCGTTGCCGGCGCGTTCATGCGCAAGGCCCAACAGTTCGAGCGCCGCTTCCGGCGACTTGACGCCGGCAAAAGCGGTCTCGATCGCGCGCGGGCGCGGCACCAGCCGCAGCACGGCTGCGGTAATGACGCCGAGCGTGCCTTCGGCGCCGATGAACAGGTTTTTCAGGTCGTAACCGGTATTGTCTTTCTTCAGCTTGTTGAGATTGTTGAGCACGCGGCCGTCGGCCAGCACCACTTCGAGCCCGAGCGCATGCGAGCGCGCGATGCCGTGGGCGAGCGCCGCCGTGCCGCCGGCATTGGTCGAGAGATTGCCGCCGATGGTGCAGGTGCCTTCCGACGGCAGCAATTGCGGATAGAGCCGGTCGACAACGGCTGCGGCCTCGCGCGTGCGCGCCAAGGTGACGCCGGATTCCACCGTGATGGTGTTCGAGGTCGGATCGACCTCGCGGATGCGGTCGAGCCGGTTGACCGAAAGCACGATCTCGTTGTGGTGCGGAATCTGGCCGCCGACGAGGCCGGTATTGCCGCCCTGCGGCACGATCGGCGTGCCGGTCTCGTTGGCGAGCTTGAGGATCGCCGCAACTTCGGCGACGGAACCCGGCCGCAGCACGACGGGCGTGTGGCCGCGGAACAGGTCGCGCATCTCGACGAGATAGGGCGTCTGCGACTGCGGATCGGTGATGGCGAATTTCTCGCCGACGATCGCCGCGAAGCGGGCGAGCAGTTCGGGGCTGATGGCTTTTGTCGGCTTGTTGTCCGGCTTATCGAGCATTGGGCGCTTCCGTTACGGATGACGTACGTAAGATAGTCGATCAATTCGCCTTCAGGAAGGCGACATAATCCTTCCCAGCGCGGCGCGGCGGCGCGCTGCAGGCGGTCGTTGATCGCTTCGCCGAGCCCCTCATGCGGCAGCGGCATCACCGCGATCATTTGTCGCGCCGGCGGCGTCGAGCGCGCGCAAATGCGAAAACAGATTGGCCGCCGCTTCTATGAGGTCGCCGCGCGCGGAAAGGTTCAAACCTTCGCCGCCTTTTCCGCGCCTTTGGCGCCGCGCGGACCGAACGCCAGCAGCGCTTCGCCGGCTTCGATGCTGTCGGCGTCGAGCCGCAATCGCGTGCGCGGCGCGTAATGCGAGGCGAGCATGCCCGGCGCGAGCGGGGCGTCCTCCACCGCAATCCCGGGCGGCGGCTCGGCGAGCGGGTGCCCAAGCACGCGCTCGATCGCCTCGCGCGCCACGCCGCCGGGCCGCAGCAGCGAAGGTTCGCCCAGACAGGCGACGATGGTGGACTCGACGCCGACCGGCGTCGCGCCGCCATCGACGATGAGTTCGATGCGGCCGCCGAGATCGGCCAGCACATGCGCGGCCGTCGTCGGCGACACATGCCCGGAGCGGTTCGCCGACGGCGCCACCACCGGCCGGCCGAACGCAGCGAGCAGCTCTTGCGCCACGCGCATGATGCGGCACGCGCACCGCGATGCTGTCGAGGCCGGCGGTCGCGAGTTCGCTGACGGTGCAGCCCGTCGGCCTTCGGCAGCACCAGCGTCAGCGGCCCCGGCCAGAACGCCGCGGCGAGCCGCGCCGCGTCGGCGTCGAATTGCGCGAGCTGTCGCGCCGCGGCGATATCGGTCACATGCGCGATCAGCGGATTGAAGGCCGGCCGGCCCTTGGCCTCATAAAGCCGCGCCACCGCCGCGCCATTGGTGGCGTCGGCACCGAGCCCATAGACCGTCTCGGTCGGGAAGGCGACGAGCCCGCCGGCCGCGAGAACGCGCACCGCGTCGCCGGTCGCGGCGGCACCGGCCGTCAAAACGCGGGTCACTATGGAGGCTGTCATCGCGCCGACAGAGTGCCTAAATAGCGTGTGTGTGCAAGCGCATAACGGCACCTTGCAGGGCCGGAACGGCGACTGTATAAGCCGCGCCATAACCTTATCGCGGTATTGGCGGAGTGTGGCTCAGCCTGGTAGAGCACCTCGTTCGGGACGAGGGGGTCGTAGGTTCAAATCCTATCACTCCGACCAACATTTTCCCGATCTGCAGTTTGATCCGCTACTGGTCGCGGCGCGCCAATGCGGGTACACTGCGCCCAGATATATTTTTCAATCACTTTCACTATCCGTTCTGTGCATTAGATTAGTACATGTCGAAGCGCGATGTCTTCGTCCGACACGGACACGCGCGACACAGACACGCGCCATACAGACACGCGCCATACAGACTGTGACAACACGGACACGCGCGGGAAAGACGCACACGATCATGCTCAATTTCCCCAACCAAGCCCGATTTTTTGATCCGACCCGGCGTGCCGTCCGGTTCTGGGGGCATGACAGCGCGATGGAGTGGTCGTTCTTCGTGACCGAGGACGCGCTCAAGCGATTGCAGCCGAAGCTTGATCGCGAAGAGGCGAGCCTGCTTCTTGCCTTCGATGCCCATCGGCCGGCGATCCAGGCCGCGGCAGCCAAGGCGTATAAGCGGGCGCAAAAAGGGTCTTATGAGCTCGTGGCTGCGGATTTTTGACGTCGCGTCGAATATCGACGCCGTCGGTAAGGCTAAAGGATAAACACAATGGGAATCTTCGATGGCGGAGAAGTAGGTTTAATCGAGGAAACGGACTCGCAAAATATCGTTCGGCGCGTGTCCGATGATCTACTCGCGACCATTAAGAGAGACAATATCGCCTTGGAAATTGCCAGCGGCAAAATCAAGCTGCTCAGCCAATCGCGAACGACGCTGGAAATCACCTGCGATGCCACCAATGCATTTCGGCTGGTCGATAGCGACGGAAATTATCCGGATCGTTTTCTGACGAAGGCTGCGCGTGCCACGCCAAAAAAGATCATCGAGCGAAATTCCTGCACGCAAGACGAAATGGTCGCGAGAGTGAAAACGTGGCTGCACGAGCAACGCGATCAGGCTTAGGCCATGATCACGTCGCCGAAGCGCCCGTGCCGCCATGCGCTTTCCAAGCGCGTTCGCAGGATTCCGCGGCCACTATCCTTCCCAAAATAGCTAAAGCTCTTCCGAGCGTTGAGCGTAAAGCCCGGGTGAGACCTGATGCAATCCTCCATCGACATCGCGCAGATACGGCGTGGCGCTTTGTTTTTTGTCGCCATCGGCGTGCCGGTGGTGATCGCGGTACTGCGCGACGAGCCGCAGGCGGCGCAGCTTGGCGCGGTGCTCGGTTTGACGCTTGCCTTCGCCGATAACGACAAGGATCTGCCGCGCCGCTTGCGTTTACTGTTCCTCGACGGCCTCGGCATCGCCGCCGGTGCGCTCGCCGGTTATCTGGCGCGAAACTCCGCCGCGATCCTGTGGCCGGTTTTCGTCGCGGTGACTTTCGCCACCGGCCTGTCGGCGCGGCGCGGCCGCGAGCCGCTGATCGTTGCGCGCAACGGCGCCATGGCGTTCGCCGTCGGCGGCACCATGCCGGCCTTCGCTATGCAAATGATCTGGTATCCGCTCGGCGTGCTCGCGGGGACTGCCGTGGCGCGCGCAGCGGATCATTGGCTCTGCGGCCCGCTGCCGCTCGTGCCGGTCGCGCCGATGCAAAGGCCGTCCGGACATGGCGGCTGGCTGCGTTTCGCCTGTGCCTTCGCCTTTGCCTCGACCATGGCGCTGTGGATCGGCGGCTCGCTCGATCCAACGCACAGATTCTGGATCGTCATCACCACGCTGATCGTCATGCTGCCGGACGCCAATGCCAGCTATCGCCGCATCGTCGAGCGCATCACCGGCACATTCGCCGGCGTCGTCGCGGCCTGGGCGATCACGCTGGCGACGCATTCGCTCCTCTTGATCAGCTTGGCGATTCTCGTTATCGCGCCATTCATTCCGCACCACATCGGCAGCCGCTATTGGCTGCATACCGCTTTGATCGCACTGTTGGTGCTGCTCGCTTACGATCTGACCGAACTCAGCACTGCGGGCTTGAACGCGCAAGACATGACCGATCTATTGATGGAGCGGATGAAGGACATTCTCCTCGGTTGCGCCATGGCGCTCATAGGCACGGTCGCGGCCTTTCCGCGCGATCCCGCCATCGGCGGCAGCGGCGTGCCGCCCGAGGCGCGATGACGCCGGTAAAGCCGACATTCATTCGATTTTTCATTATTCACCGCGCCCGAACAGACTGTTTCCGATCCGCTCAATAGTCGAACGCGACACTCCGCCACATCTCCGCAAAACCGATCCGGCAAGGCTGCCGTCGGCCAGTTAGGGAGATGTACTATGAAGAAGCTTGTTGCCGCTAAAATTTCTCTTTCCGTCGCACTCGCCGTGGCAGCGTTTGCCACGCTCGGCTCGGCGTCCGCATCAGCGCAGGCCCTCAGTCACGACGGGAGCTTGTTGCCGCACTATTTCGACAAGTCGGGCGAGCTGAAATGGGGATCGTGGGGCGAGGAGCAAGCCGCCACTCCTGTCGTTCGTCACCAGGCGCTGCGGCCGACGCGGCAGCTCATCCAGAATGCGGGCCGTCCGGCGCATACCCGGGTCCAGTAATTTCGCCATCTGCCGAGGGCGCGGCCGTTTCGCGCGGCCGCGCCCGGGTCTCTGTTTGCCAAAGCTCCGACCTGCCGACGGTCTTCGAGAAATAGCCGAATTCATCCCGCGGGCATTTCTCCGCCCTTGGCCGGCGGCTTCATCAGATTATTTCTGAGCTCGCCGTAACAGGCTATGCGCTGCGCGACGTTATCCAGCGCGCTACATTTCTCGAAACTCGGGCTGCTGAACAGCCATACCGCTGCGATCAGCAACGCGACGCATAAAACCAGCAGCGCGAAATTGATTCCGAAACGATCCGCCAAATCCTCGGGATTTTCGGATTTAGTCGCATCGTTTTCGTCATCATCTTGTGCCTTGGTATCATGCCATTCTTCGGCTTGCATGGCACACTCCCATTACGATGGGCTCTCACCTTTCAGAGTAATCCTTCCCCTATAAAAATTCGATGTGGATCGAGCGGCGATTTCATAGGAGAACTGTGGGCGTTACCCTCTGCAGCCTTCCTGGGTGATCCGCGTTCCCCGCTATCGCGGGGCAACAGAGAGCGCCGCGCTCGCATTGCCGGCTCGATACTTCTTCCCCTATGCTTCGAACCGAGGCCCGGGGGAAAACAATGCCCAATGCAAATGAGCCCAACCGCCGTGAAGTCAAAATCCGCGTGCATGATGGCGTCGAGATCGCGGTCGCGCTGTATATGCCTGATGGAGACGGCCCATTTCCGGTCGTACTGGGGGCGGCACCTTACCGCTACGACAACAATACGCTGCCGGCGTCACCGCAATTTCTCTGGCGCGAGACCGGGCCGGTCGGGCTTTATGTCGAACGCGGCTATGTCTATGCGCATATGGACGCGCGCGGCTGCGGCAAGTCGGGCGGCGAGTTCCGCTTTCTCGATCGCAACGAGCAGAAGGATCTTTACGACGTCGTCGAATGGCTCGGCCGCCAGACGTGGTCGAGCGGCAAGGTCGGCGGCATCGGGCAGTCCTACTTCTGCATGCTGCAATGGTGGATGGCGATCCAGCGGCCGCCGTCGCTCGCCTGCATCGCTGCCTTCGACGGGCTCAACGATCCGTACCGCGCCTCGGTCTATCAAGGCGGCATGCTAAGCGATTTCTTCGGCAGCTATTGGTGGAATCAGAACCGCATCATCAATCGCCATCCGGCCAACCGCGAATTTCCGCGCGAGCAGCCCTACGACCTAAATCTGCACCTGCAGCAGCATCCGACCTATGACGAGTTCTGGCGCGAGCGAACCGCTGCCGAGCATCTGCATCAGATCGAAGTGCCGCTTTATTCGGTCGGCGTCTGGGGCAAGGTCGATCTGCATACCCGCGGCAATATCGATGGTTTCCGCAGCGCTCGAGGCCCGAAGAAATTGAAAATGATCGGCCCGGTGAATGCCTTCGTCGCCAATCGCGAGTTCAACAGCCCAGAGCTGCACGAAAAGCTCCTGTTGCCGTTCTACGATCATTATCTCAAAGGCCAAAAGACCGATTATCCGGAGCGGCCGGAGGTCGAATATTTCGTGCGCGGGGCCGATGCGGTGCGCAACTCGCAAACCTGGCCGCCGAACGGCGTGCGTTATCTCGTCTGGAATTTGAGCGCGGAAAAGACCGGCAGCGTCACCTCGCTCAACGACGGCGGGCTCACCCGCGACAAAGTTTCGGGCGAGCAACAGACGTCGTACACCTATCCCAATCCGGGCTGGATGATCGGCGTCGTCGGCTTCGGCCCGAACAATGCGCCCGATCCGGTGCGCCGCGTGCTGACCTTCACCACCGCGCCGCTCGAGGCCGATCTCGAGATCGCGGGGCCGATCAAGCTCGTGCTCTATGCCTCATCGACGCGCGACGACATGGATTTCTTCGTCAAGCTTTCAGAGCAGATGCCGCAATCGGCCGAGGAACGCGGCAAGGGCGTCAATCCGGCGTCGTTTTGGATCACCAAAGGCTGGCTGCGCGCCTCGCACCGCGCGCTCGACGCGAAGAAATCGACCGAGATGGAGCCCTATCACAGCCATGCCGATCCGACCCCGATCGAGCCCGGAAAAGTCTATCGCTTCGATATCAGCGTCGAGCCGATGGCGCACCGGTTCAAAAAGGCAAGCCGCGTCAGGCTGGAAATCGTCAACGGCGATTCCGCCGTCACCGATGTGCTGTGGTCGCATTATTATGCGCCGAACAAGATCGGGACCGATACGATCTATCACTCGGCGGCGCACCCTTCAGCGCTCACCTTGCCGGTGATGGAAGGGGCATGACGACGTAACTAACTGTGCAGGAGCCGGTATTAAAGCGCGTTCTGCAGAATGGTGAAGACCTGAACCAGCTTCGCGCCGACGCTCTTCACGCCGGGGATGATGGCAACCGAGACGCCGGAAACGATGAGCCCGTATTCGATCGCCGCCGCGCCGGATTCGTCTTTGAGGAAACGCTGCATCTGCTTCAACATTGGTGCCTCTGCCGCATGTTTTATTGGCTGCATGGCACCATGACAGAAAGCGCATGGTAAATGAATCGGCCTCCCGATTAACGATGAACCGGTAAACGCGCGCAGGCGCCGGCGCTCAAAGCTTTTCGGCGAGGAAGCGCAGCAGACGCGGCGCGAGAAAGGCGCAATAGCCGCCCGGCTCTTCGACCGGATCGTTCATCCAGTAATGCGGCGCGCCGGGGACGATGCAGGGCCGCACGAAGAAATTGGCCTGTTTGAGCGCGAGCTGAAACGGATCGGTCTGCACTTTGCGATCGACCAGATCGTCCTCGGTACCGGTGACAAGGAGCACGCCGATCGCGTTCTTATCGAAGGTCGCGTAGCTGATCGGCGAAGCATCGAAATAAGCTTGCCGGTTCTCCATCGGCGGTACGCCCATGAATTTCTGGATATTGTTGTCGCGGCCGCCTTGCACCTGATAGTTCGTCCACATCGCCGCGACGTCATAAATGCCGTAGACGCCGACCAAGGCCTTCACCGAGGCGTCGGTCGAAGCGAACGGATCGCTGGGATAAGCGCCGAGGAATTTCTTGCCGCTCAGTGCGGCAAGCGCTGCGAGATGGGCGCCGGCGGACGCGCCAAGGAGCCCGATGCGCTGCGGGTCGATGCCGAAGCCAGTGGCCTTGCCGCGGAGGAATTGCACGCCGGCGAGCACGTCCTGCGCCGCTTCCGGGAACGTCTGGGTCTTTCCCGCAAGCCGATAGGAGATGGAAAACACGGCGATGCCGCGCGCGGCGAGATAGGGTCCCCAATATTGGAAGGCCCCGCGGACGCCTTGGACCCAGCCGCCGCCATGCACGGCAACCAGCGCCGGAACGGCTTTCGGGTTCTGTGGCAGGTAGAGGTCGCCCAAAAGCTCGACGCCGTCGTGATTGGCATAAGCGATGCCGTTTTGAGTGGCTCCGGCGTCCGTCATTGCATGGCTCCGTTCTTCCAGTGCGATGGCAAAATGGGTGTCACGTGGTAGAACAATGGGCCGGTGTTGAGAAGGCCGCTGCAGTACGGCCGGGTATCGGGAAAATCATTGCGCGAAAAATGCGCAAGGGAGTTGGGAGGCGGAATGTCGCTTGCGGCGGAGAGTGCGGCCGGGAGTCTTAAGGACTCGCTGGTGGTCGAGGGCGCGCGGATCGATCTGATCGAGCGGGGCACTGGCAAGCCGCTGCTTTTTCTTCACGCCGAGAATGGCATCGAGCCGTCTGCGGCCGCGATTAGCGAGCTAGCCAGGAGCGCGCATGTGCTGGCGCCGACGCATCCCGGTTTCGGCCGCTCGGAATTGCCCAAAGGCATGCGTTCGGTCGACGACCTGTCTTATTTCTATCTCGATCTGCTCGACCAACTCGACCTTCGCGACGTCACCTTGGTCGGCGTCGGCTTCGGCGCCTGGATCGCGGCCGAGATCGCGGTGAAATCGACGGCGCGCCTGTCGCGGCTGGTCATGGCCAATGCCGTCGGCGTCAAAGTCGGCGATCGCGAGACGCGCGACATCGCCGATATTTTCGCCGTCACTGAGCCGGAATATCTCGCCATGGTCTATTGCGATCCCGCCGCCGGGCGGCGGGACTACAAGACGCTGCCGGACGCCGAGGTGCTTGCCGCGGCGCGGGCGCGGGAGGCGACGGCCCGCTTTGCCTGGAATCCCTATTTCCACAATCCGCGGCTCAAGAGCCGGCTGCATCGCATCCGCATCCCGACACTATTCTTGTGGGGTACGCATGACCGCATGCTCAGCGAGTCCTACGGCCGCGCCTATTGCGCGATGATCCCGGGCGCGCGGTTCGAGACCATCGAGCGTGCCGGGCATTTCCCGCAGGAGGAGCAGCCGAAAGCATTTGCCGAGAAAGTATTGGCATTCGCCGGAAAAGTTCAGGAGTGCGTGGTATGAGAGTCTATCAGTTCAGCGAACAGGCCTATCCTCCGGCCTGGAACGATCATAACGGCTCGCTGCGCGTCATCTTGCCGAACCGCAAATGCGATCCGCGCGTCGCGGCCGACCTGTTTCATCGTTATTACGACGAGTATCAGGCCGCCGACGAACTCGGCCTCGACATCATGCTCAACGAGCATCATCAGACCGCGACCTGCATGTCGTCGACGGTCGCTGTCGGGCTTGCGGTCTTGGCGCGCGCGACCAAGCGGGCGCGGCTTCTGGTGCTCGGCTATCCGATCGGGCATCGGCCAGATCCGCTGCGCGTCGCGGAAGAGCTCTCCACTATCGACGTGATCTCGCGCGGCCGGCTCGATATGGGATTCATCAAAGGCATCCCCTACGAGGTCGCCGCGTCGAACCAGAACCCGGTCTATCTGATGGACCGGTTCTGGGAGGCGCATGATTTCATCATCAAGGCGATGACGACGCACGACGGGACCTTCAACTGGGAAGGCGAGTATTTCCATTATCGCCAAGTGAACATCTGGCCGCGCGTCTGGCAGGAGCCGCATCCGCCGGTCTGGTCAACGACAGGCAGCAGCACGCAGGCGCGCGTGCTTGGCGAGCGCGGCTATGTCATGGCGACGCTCGGCACCGGCTTCGGCACGCGCAAGCTCTACGATGCTTATCGCAAGAGTTATCTCGGCAAACACGGCAAGGCGCCGGGCGCCGATCGTTTCGCTTATCTCGGCCTGGTCGCGGTCGCCAACGATCGCGAAGAGGCGAGGGAGCGCGGCGAACTGATCGCCGGCTATCTGCGCACCAGCCCGATCGTGCACCTGCCGTTCCGCAATCCGCCGGGCTATATGCCGCCCGAAGACAATGCGCGAATGCTGCGCGGCGAAAGCCCGCCCCGTACCTACACCAAAGGCGGCCGCGTCATCTCGATGCAATCCGCGCCGATCGACGATCTCATCGATGCCGGCGTCTTGTTCTGCGGCACGCCCGACGATGTCTACGAGCAGCTCACGGCCTTCTGCGAACATTGCGGCGGCATGGGCAATCTTCTGATGATGGGGCAGGCCGGCTTCCTGACCCACGAGCAGACCATCGACAATCTCACGCTGTTCTCGCGCGAGGTTCTGCCGCGGCTGAAGGCCTATCGGCAGCCGGACGCGGAAGCCGTTGCGGCGGCGGTAGCCGCATAGAAGGGTCAAATCGGCGTCAATGGCGGTGTATCTAAGCCATTGTTATTTATATTGAATAAATGAATCTGTTCAAAAATTGGTAAAAATATTGATTCTGGCACAGGCCTCGTTCATTCATGTTGCGCGCACGAATGCGGGGTCCGCCGGATGATAGGCTATGAACTTCCGATCGGATCGGCGGCGTGCGAATTCCAAGCCGGCTCCGCGCCGCGCCAATCGGGTAGGGTAGTAACGTCATGACCACGCGTATCACCATCCGCAAGCCGGACGACTGGCACCTGCACGTTCGCGACGGCGAAATGCTCAAGGCGGTGATGCCGTTCACGGCGAAGCATTTCGGCCGCGCCATTCTGATGCCGAACCTGGTGCCGCCGGTGCGCACCACCGCGGACGGCGCGGCCTATCGCGAGCGGGTGATGGCGGCGGTGCCGACGGGGTCGAAATTCAAGCCGCTGATCACCTGCTATCTCACCGACGACACCGACCCGGACGATGTCGAGCACGGCTTCAGCGATGGGTTGTTCACCGGGGTAAAACTCTATCCGGCGCATGCCACGACCAATTCGGCCTTCGGTGTCACCGACTACGCCAAAGTCATGCGTGTCCTCGAGCGCATGGAAAAGATCGGCATGCCGTTTCTGATGCACGGTGAATATGTCGCGCCGGACGTCGATATTTTCGACCGCGAG
This sequence comes from uncultured Alphaproteobacteria bacterium, assembly GCA_963695615.1. Classification (GTDB taxonomy): domain Bacteria; phylum Pseudomonadota; class Alphaproteobacteria; order Rhizobiales; family Xanthobacteraceae; genus BOG-931. The sequence goes on from CAVOHH010000005.1 coordinate 268,865, forward strand.
AAGGTGTTCATCGACCGTTTGCTGTCGAAATGGATCAAGCAATTCCCCGGTCTGCGCATGATCCTCGAACATCTGTCGTCGAAGGAGGGCGTCGATTTCGTGAAAAGCGCTGAGCCGCAAGTCGGCGGCACGATTACGCCTTATCATATGATGCTGACCCGCAACGATTGGCTCGGCCATGGGCTCAAGCCGTATATGTATGTGATGCCGGTGATCAAAACCGAGCGCGACCGCCTGGCGCTGCGCCAAGCCGCGACGTCCGGCGAGGCCTGCTATTTCCTCGGCACCGATTCCGCGCCGCACCCTTATGCGAAAAAGGTTTCGACAAGCGGCATTCCCGGCATGTTCAACGCGCCGGTCGCCATCGAGACTTATGCGCAGATTTTCGAAGAGGAAAGCGCGCTCGGCAAGCTCGAGGCTTTTGCTTCGCTCAACGGGCCGAAGCATTATCGCATGCCGCCCAACGAGGAGACGATCACGCTGGAAAAGACGCCATGGACCGCGCCTGAAGAAGTGAAGGTCGCCGGCCCCGACGAGCGGGCCTTGATCTATCGCGGCGGCGAGACCATCAGTTGGAAGGTGGTCAACTAGACTTCGGAGACGACGATGACGGGCTTCCCTGAGAAAAAGGTGATGGCCGAACTGACGGCAAAGATGCTGCTTGAAGTCGATGCCGTTCGCTTCATGACGGACAAGCCCTTCATCTACACGTCGGGCTGGGCGAGCCCGGTTTATACCGATTGCCGGCGGTTGATCTCGTTTCCGCGGGTGCGGCGGGCGCTGATCGATTTCGGCGCCGCGACCATCATGCGCGACGCCGGCTTCGAGCAGTTTGACGGCGTGGCCGGCGGCGAAACCGCGGGCATTCCGTTCGCGGCCTGGATGGCCGACCGCCTGATGCTGCCGATGCAATATGTGCGCAAGAAGCCCAAAGGGTTTGGCCGTAACGCGCAGATCGAGGGTCACTTCAAGACGGGCGACCGCATTCTTCTGGTCGAGGATATGACCACGGACGGCCGCAGCAAGGTCAATTTCTGCCAGGCGCTGCGCGAAGCCGGCGCCGTGGTCGAGCATGTCTTCGTATTTTTCTTCTATGACATCTTCCCCGAAGGCAAGAAGATCCTCGGCGACCTTGGCGTCACGCTGCACTCGCTGGCGACTTGGTGGGATGTCCTGGAAGTCGCCAAGAAGAGCGGCAAGTTCGACAAAGACAAGCTCAAGGAAGTCGAGAAGTTCATGAAGGATCCGGCCGGCTGGTCGAAGGCGCATGGCGGCGCCGCGCAGGCGGCGGAGTAACGACCACGGACCAGCGCGGCGGATAGGCCGGAAAAGCGAGGCGGAGCCGAATATGGACGTGAAGGCCGATCACGCGCTCAACGAACTGTCCGCGACGGAAATCGTCAAAAAAATCGCGGCGGGCGAAGCGACCTGCGAGGCGGTCATACGGGATTGCCTTGCGCGCATCGCCGCGCGCGACGACGTGGTGAAAGCCTGGGTCAATTTCGATCCGGAGCACGCGCTCGCTCAGGCACGCGCGCTCGATCGCGGGCCGCATCGCGGTCCGCTCTACGGCGTGCCGATCGGGCTCAAGGACACCATCGATACGTTCGATATGCCGACCGAGATGGGCTCGCCGATCTATCGCGGCCATCGGCCGCGCGCGGACGCCTCGTGCGTTGCGCTGTTGCGCCGCGCCGGCGCCGTGATCCTCGGCAAGACGGCGACTTGCGAGTTTGCCGGCAGCGCGCCGCCGGAAACGACCAACCCGCACAATGCCGCGCACACGCCGGGCGGCTCCTCGAGCGGCTCGGCGGCGGCGGTCGCCGATCACATGGTGCCGGCGGCGCTCGGCACGCAGACCGGCGGTTCGGTGCTGCGGCCGTCGTCGTTTTGCGGGATATTCGGCTACAAGCCGACCTACAACATGTTCAACAAAGAGGGTGTTTGGCCGGCCGCGGATTCGATCGACACCGTCGGTTGGCTTGCCGGCGCGCTCGACGACATCGAGCTCCTCACGGCGGTCCTGCGCATGCAAACCCCGCAGCCGCCGCGCCGGTTGAGCGGCCCGCCGCGGATCGGCGTCTGGCGCACCGATTTGTGGGATACGGCGCAGGGTGAATCGAAAGCGGCTGTTGAAGGTGCTGCCGCCCGGCTTGCCACGGCCGGAGCCAAAGTACGCGACGTCCGAATGCCTGATGCTTTCCTCGGACTGCATGTCGTCGCGCGCTCCGCGATCGGCTTTTATGAGCGCGCTGCATGTATGGCGTTCTTTTGGGATCATCAGCGCGGGCAGCTCTCGCCGCAGATGCAGCGCTATATCGAGAACGGTCACAACATTCCGCGCGACGACTATATCGCGGGCTTGCGGCGGCTCGACGAATGCCGCGTGCTGTTGGCCTCGGTGTTCGAAGACTTCGACGTGCTGCTGGTGCCGTGCGTGCCGGGCGAAGCGCCAAAGGGCCTCGGTGCGACTGGCGATCCCAGCATGCAGGCGATCTGGACGGCGTTGCACACGCCCTCGATGACACTGCCGACCCATCGCGGGCCGAACAATTTGCCGGTCGGCATCCAATTGGTCGCGCAGCGTTACGATGACGACCGGTTGTTCGCCTGCGCGCGCTGGATTTGGCAGAAGATCGGGGCGCCAGACATGGTCGGCGTGAGCCGGAGGCATTAGACGTAGCTCGATTGGGTATCATTCTTGCATCAATGCGGCGTGCCGTGGACTGACTGGTCAGTGAGGACTGGATGCAACCCGCTCTTATCTTGCGTAACGCCGCAGCTATTCTCGCCGTTTTTTTGTTCGCCTTCGGCGTTGCCGCAGCCGACAGCGTGGAGAGCTTTTACAAGGGCCTGAATATGCCGCTGGTCATCGGCTATAGCGCCGGCGGCGGGTACGACGTCTATGCGCGCCTCTTGGCGCGCTATTTCGGCAAGCATATTCCCGGCAATCCGACCATCGTGCCGCAGAATATGACCGGCGCCGGCAGCCTGCGTTCGGCCAATTACATTTTCTCCGTCGCGGCGAAAGACGGCTCCGTGTTCGGCACGTTCTCGCGCAGCATGGGCATCTCGCCGCTGATCGACAAAGCCGAGTTCGACAGCCGCAAGTTCACCTGGCTCGGAAGCATCACCGACGACAATACGGTCTGCCTCACCTGGAACACGTCGCCGATCAAGACCTGGGCTGATTTCATCGGCAAGCCGTCCAAGGTCGGCGGCGAGGGCGCGGGCGCCGATCCGGATATTTGGGCGCTGGCTTATAAGAATGTACTGGGCGCCAAGGATCAATTGGTCAGCGGCTATCCGGGAACGAACGACATCGTGCTGGCGATGCAGCGCGGCGAGGTCGACGGCCTTTGCGGCATATCCTGGAGCACGATCAATGCGGCGCATCCGGATTGGATACCCAATCATTTGGTCAACATCCTGGTGCAAGCGGCGATCAGCAAAGCGGACGAGATTCCCGGCGTGCCGCGCGCGACCGATCTTGCGGCCAATTCCGAACAGCTTCAGATCCTCAAAGTCCTGATGGCGAGCCAGGGCATGGCGCGGCCTTTTGTGGCGCCGCCGGACATTCCTGCGGACCGCAAGGCCGCGCTCATCGCAGGCTTCGATGCGACGATGACGGATGCCGATTTTCTCGCCGAGGCGCAAAAGCTCGCCTTCGACGTGCGGCCGGTGACCGGAGCGACGATCGACAAGATTCTCGCCGACGCCTATGCCACGCCGAAGGACGTTCTCGAAAAGACCATCAAGGCGATCGCCAACGAGTGAACGACCGAACGATTTGATCGAAACGGCGATGGCCATGGTACGAACTTCATGTCACAAACTTTTTGACCCGCCATTCCGACCGGGCCAAACTGCGCCACCAGCATTGGGCCGGCAGATGGAGAACCGATATGACGAGCGTTAAATCCGGCAGGGATCTCCTGTTCTGGTCGGCGCTGCTTTTCGCCGCCGGCCTGTTCGCATCGGCCATGGTATCGGTCATGGCGGCGCGCGCCGACGATTTCCCGTCGCGGCCGATCCATCTGATCATTCCTTACGGGCCGGGCGGCATCGTCGATTTTACCGGACGCCAGCTCGCCCAGAAAATGAGCGAAAATATCGGCCAGCCGGTCGTCGCCGATAACCGGCCCGGCGCCGGCGGCATCGTCGGCATCGACTATGTCGCCCATTCCGACCCTGACGGCTACAATGTCGTGCTGATGGATCCGGCCATCGTCATCAATCCGACGCTGCAGAAATCGCTGCCCTACGATATTTTCAAGGATCTGGTGACGGTCTCGCGCGTCAGTTCTTCGCCCGAGGTGCTTGTGGTCGCACCGCAGCTTGGCGTGAAGTCCTATGCGGAGCTTGTGGCCTACGGCAAGGCCAATCCCGGCAGGCTTTTTTACGCTTCCGCTGGCATCGGCACCACGCCGCATCTGGCCGCCGAAATGTGGAAGGCCGGCACCGGCATAGATGCCGTGCACGTGCCCTACAAGGGAATCGGCGGCTCCTTTACCGATATGATGAGCAACAAGGTGCAGATGGCGTTTTCCAGCATTCCCGGCGCCCTGCCGTTCACCAGCGACAATCGTATCCTGCCGCTGGCGACGACCGGGCTAAAGCGCTCCGCGATCTTTCCGGATGTGCCGACCGTCGCCGAATCCGGCTTGCCGGGCTATGACGTCGACGTCTGGATGACGCTCTACGGCAAATCCGGCATGCCACCGGACGTGCTCGCCAAATTGAACGGCTCCGTGAAAAAGGCGTTGCAGGATCCGGAACTGGTCGCCGCCTTTGCCAAATTCGGCCTCACGCCGGTCTGGACCAGCGTGCCGGACAGTGCTGCCTTCACCAAATCGGAATACGACAAGTGGAGGAAGGTCATCGAGGACAAACATATTACACTCGATTGAGTATCCTCTCTCCGGCAAGCGCAAGAGAGGCTTCCAAATGACTGACCCTTCGCCAACTCCATGGCCGACCGAATTGCGCCTGCGCAAGGATCGCAAGGCTCTGACCGTCGCTTTCGACAGCGGCGAGAGTTTTGAGCTCCCCGCGGAATATTTGCGGGTGCGCAGCCCAAGCGCCGAAGTGCAGGGCCACTCGCCGAGCGAGCGGCGCACCGTTGCCGGCAAGCAAAATGTGCAGATCCTCGAACTGCTCCCGGTCGGCAATTACGCGGTGCGGCTGGTCTTCGACGACATGCACTCGACCGGAATTTTCAGTTGGGATTATCTTTTCGAACTCGGCCGCAACCGCGATAAATATTGGGGCGAGTATCTCGGCGAGCTCAAGGACAAGAGCCTGTCGCGAGAGCCTGTGCATTAGCTTCGCCCCGCGCGATCGCAGGAGATTGCTGGCTTAATTGCGGAGAATCTTTCCCGTTTACTTAACACCTCGCTGTGTCGGTATCCGTAGAGTCGGCGTTGCCGGCAAGGGCTGTATTGCGCATGCCGGCATCGGATCTAACGGGCCAAGCGGGCGATGTCGGCGGATGAGAGAATTCCCATGAGCGAGCGTCACTTCGTTATAGATATGCGCAAGTTATTTTCGCATTTTTTGGTGGATGAGCGCGGCGGGCGGGCGATCGAATTGGGCTTGCTCGCGGTCGGCATATTGGTCGCGATCATTGCGGCGGTGGCGGCGCTTGGCACCGGCCTGGATGCGGCTCCAGCTGATCCCTCCAACCGGGCGCACTAGATCGGCTTGCCGCGCCTCGTCCCGGCTTTTTCTTGGCCTTTCTTGCCCTGGCGTATCAACGATCGGTCAACTTCGCTTTGGCAAGATGAGGACAGTGTCGGGGTGGGGCGTTGATGGGGTACCTGCCGACATCAGAACGGCCTTGGTCAACCTCCCTCGGGGCCGAGGCCGTTCGCATTTTCGGCGTCTGTTTTTCCGCGAAGCCTATTTTTCCTCACGACATCAAAGTGTTGAGAAACCGTCTGACCGCCGGCTGGTGCTAAGCCTTCAAGTCTTTGCGGAGCGATGGCCAGCCCTATGCGGTCCCGGCTTGCCGAGCGTTTCCCCGCTCACGCACAGCGTAAATGCGCGCCGCCTCGCGCCGCGATCTGCAAGTATGGTTGACGGAGGGTTCCGGCGCGTTTTGCGGCGTTGCCAAATCTCCCGATTGGTCCAGGCGCGGTCGTAGCCTGCCGCTGTGCGCCAGTCACTTGCGCAAGCCGCAAAAATGCTAGGATCGGCACAGCAGCCGAAAACAGAGCTGCAGCTTAGGGAGGAAGTCCGATGAATTTGCGAACTATCACAGCTATTGCGCTCGCGGCCGGTTTGCTTGCCGCTGGTGCGGCCACTGCACAGCAGGCAGCGGCGCCACCTGCTGCGGCGCCCGCCGCCCCGCCGGATTTGAACGCCATCCCCGATAAGATGCCGTTCAACATTCCCTTCGGCACGCCGATTTCGGCCGATCGAGCGCAGGCTGTAATTCAAGCGGCCACCGCCGAAGCAACCAAGCGCGGCTGGCCGGAAGTTTTCGCTGTGGTCGATCCGCACGGCGATCTCGTCGCCTTTACGCGCATGGACGGCGCGCAGCTCGCCTCGATCGCCATTGCCCAGCACAAGGCGCGCACCGCGGCGAGATACCGTCGTCCGACGCGGGCTTTAGAGGACGCGGTACAAAAATTCGGCTTCAATTACATCCTGACGCTGGATGACGTGACCGCCTCGCGCGGTGGCATTCCCCTGGTCGAGGACGGCAAGATCATCGGCGCGGTCGGCTGCTCCGGCGGCACCGGGTCGCAGGATGAGGCCCTCTGCATGGCCGCGGCCGGCACGATCAACAAGACCCAATAGGGCTTCGCGCCGCATTACGGCGTCGCAATTGCTTGGAGGGCGGCAGCAATGCCGCCCTCTTTACGTCAAAGAATCGGATATGAAGGCACATCTATCTGTCTGCTATCGGTATGCGCCTGAACAATGGGAATTGGTTCGCAAAATCGCTGTGCACTATTGCTTTGCTTGCCGGCTTTCTGCTGGCGGCGGCCGTGCTGCTTGCTCAATCCGCCTCCGGTCAAAGCGATCAAACAATCGGCGCGGCGGGAAACCCCGCGGCGGTGAGCGAGCAATATCGCCGCGCGCTCGACGCCTATAACGCCGCGCACGACAGGTACACGGCGATGGCCAACGCCTACTGGTCGTCGATCTCCGAGAAGCGGAAGTTGCGCAATGCAAAGCGTGCGGCCGGCGAGGCGCTCACCATCGACGACTATGTGCTCGATCAGCCGCCGGTCTATACCGGACCGGCCAAGCCGCGGAATCCGCTGAAACCGGAAGCGCCGCAGCGTCGGACCGCCGTGCCTGTCGTCGCCGACTTTGTCGCCGCCGCGCAGCAGCAATTCAATTTCGTGCCGCGGATGCCGCAAAGCGATATTGAGTTCAAACAGGTCTATGCGCAGGTGGCGCAGGCCGCCGGACTGACCAAGGACCAGGTCGTGCGGATTTACAGTTTCGAGGCCACCGGGAACGGCAGCTACGACGTCGAGGCGGGCCTCGAATACAACAGGCACGCCCGCGCGATCACGACGGCGCTCGGCTACAATCAGCTTCTGGCGACCAATTCGGTGGAAATCATCGCCGAAAAAGGCAGCCAATTCATCGACGAATTTCGCAGCGAAGCCAGCCGGCTTGTGGACGGGCAGCGCCCGGCGCTGGAAAACAAGATCGAAGTCTTGCGGAAAATGGTGGCGTTTGCGCGCAGCGTTCCGGATGATTGGAATCAGCACGAAATCCTCGCCAATACCGAAAAGGGCCTCGGCGTTCACGCGCTCAATCTCGATATCGATGTCGGCCCGTTGCTGCAGACGCAAAAGCTTTTGGATTCGGTCGTGTTCGCGCGACGCAAGGGTGTTACCAGGACGCTCACGGCCGCCGAGCTCGAGATGATGAATCTCACCGGCGACGGCAACGGCTTCGACATGGTGACGATGCCGTTGCAATGGCGCGATCAGGTGCCGACGTCGAACTTCTTCCGGCCGAGCGGGTATTTCGACAACCCGGTCGCGCAACACAACAATGTCGTCGCCAAACTGATCGCGGCAACCGATGTGCGCATGGACGAGGAGACCAAGAAGCAGGGTGCGAAGGATTTGGCGGCGGCGCTGCGCTGATTGGCGGCAGGCCTGGCGCCGATCCGCGCCGAAGCTCGAATTTTTTTATTGGCGAAATTATGCCGTTGCGACGCCGCATTGAGCCGCTACGATCATTTGCCTGTTTGACGTACCTTATTACCTTACGTTCCTTCCTGAGCCGGGCATGAAGCGCCGCGAATTCCTGAAATTCTTGTCGGGTGCAATTTGGCCGGCGATCTGGCCGTTCGCCGCGCGCGCGCAATATCCGGGGCCGCCCTACGGTGCGCCGCCCTATCCGACATCGCCGTATCAGGTTCCGCCGTATCAAACGTCGCCTTATCAAGCGCCGCCCATCAGCCGCAGCCCTCAGACGCAGCCAAATCAAGCGCGCCAGTCAGCGGCAATCAGGCGGCAGCCGCGCCTGACGACAAGTCGGTTGGCCAAGTCTCGACGCTGACCGGCCGCGCTACGGTAACACGCGCCAATGCCGCGGCCATCGCGTTGAAGAGTCGCCGACCACATATTCGAGAACGACACGCTGCAGACCGATGTGAATTCGGCGCTCGGCATTACCTTCGATGACGAGACGACGTTCAGCCTGTCGGCGAATACGCGCATTGTCGTCGACAAGTTCGTCTACGAGGAAGGCGCCAGCGGCAATGCCGCATCGTTTCACGTGGCGACCGGCACGGCCGCTTTCGTCGCCAGCTCTTGTCGCCAAGACCGGCGACATGAAGATATCGACGGACAACGCGACGCTCGGCATCCGTGGCACGACCGGCGTTGTCGAAGTGCCGGCAACAGGCGGCACGAACGCGCCGACGATCAAGCTCTATCCGGATGCGGACGGACATGTCGGACGGATCGAAGTGTTCGACCGGCAGGGCGGACGGCTCGGCGCGCTGACGCAAGGCGCGAGCGCATTTTCGATTCGGCCGGGCGCGAACGGCCGCATCAGCGCCGTGCCCTATCAGATTCCGCCGCAAGAGGCGGCGCGCGACCGCGGCGTATTGCAACGGCTCAATACCTCGCATGCCATCGGCCGCCAGATCGCGATTCAGCGCCGGCAAATCCGCACGCTCAATCGGCAACGGCAGAACAATCAGCGTCCGGGCGGCAACAGCGTCCGGCAACCAGCCGAACCGTCGCGGACCGGGCGGGCAGCAACCGTTCAATCGCTTGCAACGGGCGCCCGGGCAGCCGCGGCCGCGCGCGCCGGGGAACAATGAGCGAAGGCGATACGCCGGCCGTCGCTTTAATAAGCCCTGATGCTCTTGCCGCGCCGAACGGTGATCGCCGCCGCGTCGATTTCAAACGACATCAGGTCTTCGCCGATTTCCAGCGGGCCCGAATAAGTCGTGCGGGTTTCGGCGATCAAGTCAGCGACTGTCGCCGGCAGCACGGTATCGCTCGCCGGCAGCACAAGATGCGTGTAGACGGCGAGCTTCGGATTGGTTCGCGAGAATACCAGGCCGGCTTCGCGCGGCGTGGTGTGATGGGCGATGATGCGCTGCATGAAAGCTTGCGTCCATCAGGGCCGGACGCGCGGCGGCGACTTCGTGGATCAACAGATCGGCGCCGGTGCCATGCTTCACCACGTTTTCGTTGTACCGCGTGTCGCCTGAGACGACGACGGAGCGTCCACCATACTCGATCCGATAGCCGTAGGCCGGCTTGATGGCGTCGCCATGGTCGACCTCAAATGCGATGACGCGCACACCGTCCTTTTCGTAAACGACGCCGTCCGCTTCAAATTCCTCGGCGAGAATGGCAATGCCTTCCGGCGGCAGCTTCTCGTCTTCGATGCGGATTTTGATGTCATCCGCATAGGCCCGTTCGAGATTTGACGTCAGAGTTTTGGTGCCGGTCGGGCCGATGACGCGAAATGGCGTACGGCGCGTGCCGAACGAAGAATTCAAGCCAGCCGGTGAGCCACAGATCGGGAAAACCGGATGTGTGATCCGAATGAAAATGGGTCAGGAACAGGGGATCGATTTTGCCGATCGGAATCTTGAGCTGGAACAGCCGCATCGTTACGCCGCGCCCGGCGTCGATGAGCAGCTTCTCGATTCCCGGCCTCGATCAATGTGCCCGGCCCGAAGCGTTCGGGGCTCGGTATTGGAACGCCGGTGCCGAGAAGAGTGACGCGAAAATCGCACTTCTCGCTCATTGCTGAATCTTCATCCCAAAGTCTTTGACGACCTGGGCCCAATGCGACATTTCCGATTTCACGAATTCGCCAAACGGGTCCGGCGTGCCGCCCGCGGGCACGGCACCGAGATTTCCCAGCGCCGCGCGCACATTGGGCTTGATGAGCGCCATATTGATCGCTTCATTAAGGGTGTTGACGGTGTCGCCGGGCGTGCCGGCCTTGACGTCAAAGCCGGTCCAATCTTCGACGACGAGGTCCGGATAGCCTTCTTCGACGATGCTCGGAACGTCGGCGAGCGCGGCAACGCGTTTCGGCGCGGTCACGGCGAGCGCGCGAAGCTTGCCCGCCTTGATCAGATCGACCACCGGCAGCATCGCGACGAACATGAACTGATTGGTGCCGCTGAGAAGATCGCCGATCGCCTGCGGGAATTGCTGGTAGGGAACGTGGATGGCATGCGTGCCGGTGCGCAGTTGGAAAAGCTCGCCGATCAGATGCGCCGGCGTGCCGTAGCCGCCTGAGGAGAATGTCAGCTTGTCGGGCTTGCTCTTGAGCAGCGCGACCAGATCGGACACCGAGTAGACCGGCAGGCTCGGATTGACCACCAGCACATTGTAGGAGACCGCAACCTTGATCAGCGGGGCGAAGTCGCGGCCGAGATTGAACGGCATGTCCGGGACAAAGGCCGGCGCGGCGGATACCGGTAAGCTCAAGGCATAGATCGACGATCCGTCGGCCGGCCGCCGGAGAACTTCAGTGCCGGCAATCGTCATGACCGCGCCGGGCTTGTTCTCGACAACGACATTCCAATCCTTGTCGGTGACGAGCTGCTGCGCGATGACGCGGCTTATGATGTCGGGTGGCGTGCTCGGAGCGCTCGGAACGACAGATCCGAATCGGTGCTCGGCGCAAAGGCTTGCGCCAGCACATGCGGAGCCAAAAGAAGCAGCATAAGTGACAGCATCAGCGGGACGATTTGTTCCCACCGCGTTCGGCGCGTCATATCGAATTCTCCCCCTCACGTTGCATCGAGAAGCGGCCATTCGGGCCCATTTCCGCAGGCCGGCCCACTCCCCGTCCGTGCACGTTCAACCCCAGGTCGTGCAATTCGGACCAGGCGCGCATCTTGGCGGGCGATCGCAAAACCCGCCATGGAAAAAACCTGGGATTTCGCCAGGCGGAATAGACTCGTTCCGCCTGGCGGAATCGGTCTATGCTCCCGAAACATGGCTTCAAAGAATTGGCTTCGAAGACGACTTCGAAGAACTGCGCTACTGCAACGGTGCGCCGATGTCAGAACTCGGAAACGATCAGAGGCCTCGAGCGCGGCCTTGCGGTGCTGCAGGCCTTGCACACCAAGCCGGCCTGCTCGCTGCAAGACCTGAACCTGCTCACGCGAATCCCAAAGCCGAGCCTGCTGCGTATTCTGCGCACCCTCGAGCAGTCCGGCTGGGCCGCGCGCCGGCTGGCCGACGGCCGCTATCGCGTCGGCACCCATTTCGACCAAGTGGCCCGCACGCGGGACCGTTATGATCCGCTCGCCGAAGCGGCGGGTCCGGTGCTCGAGCGGCTCTGCCGGACCTTGTCATGGCCGTCGGACCTCATGGTGCCGGCCGGCGATCACATGGAAATCCGCGAGTCGAGCCGTGGGCATAGTCCCTTCCTGATCAACCGCGACCAGATCGGGCATCCGGTACCGTGGCTGGCTTCCGCGGTCGGGCGCGCCTATCTCGCGTTCTGCCCGGAGAAGGAACTCAAGCAAATCATCGCCATGCTGCGCAAATCCACTCTTCGCGACGATCGTCCGGCGCGCGATCCGAAACAGTTGGAGCGAGATACTTTCGGAAGTTCGCTTGAAAGGCTACGCCACGCGGGATCCGTCGCATACCGGCGGCGCTTACGGCGGGCCGAATTTCGTCGACGGTCTCGCCGCAATTGCGGTGCCGCTCATTCACGGTCGCCGTGTGTATGGCGCGATCAATCTGCTATGGATCAAGACGGCATTTCCGATCGACGAATTCGCGAGCGTTCATTTGCCTGCTCTAAAGGCGGCCGCGCACGAAATCGTGGAAGCCATGTTGCAGGAACGGCGGCGGCTGCGCACCACTGACGCGCAAAGCGTCTCGTCATGGACGATGATAGGCCGCGTCCGCGGGCGAAGAGAGGAAACACATGCGTGCCTACCAATTGCCGAAGGGCGGCGCCGGCGTCGATGCGCTGGTGCAGGTCGAACGTCCCGAGCCGAAACCCGACTCACCGCCAGGTTCTGGTGAAGGTCAAAGCCTGCTCGCTCAATTTTCGCGACTTCGCCATCGCGCGCGGCAGCTATCGCATGCCGGTTCGCGAAAATTTGGTGCCGCTCTCCGACGGCGCCGGCGAGGTGGTCGAGATCGGGCCCGGCGTGACCCGCGTGAAGGCCGGCGATCGCGTCGCCGGCAATTTCTTTCAGCGCTGGTCCGGCGGCGAGCCCGCGGCCGACGCGCATAAGAGCGCGCTCGGCGGCGGCATCGACGGCATGCTCGCGCAATACGTCGTGCTGGAGGAAGACGGCGTCGTGAAAATTCCGGCGCATCTGTCGCTGGAGGAGGGCGCGACGCTGCCGTGCGCGGCCGTCACCGTGTGGCACGCCATGATGGAGCACGCCAAGCTCAAGGCCGGCGACACGATCCTGCTCGCAAGGCACCGGCGGCGTGTCGATCTTCGGGCTGCAATTCGCCAAGGCGATGGGCATTCGCGCCGTCATCACCTCGTCGAGCGACGAGAAACTAAAGCGCGCGAAGTCGCTCGGCGCCGCGTTCGGCATCAACTACAAGACGACGCCGGATTGGGACAAAGCGGCGATGGAATTCACCGGCGGGATCGGCGTCGATCACGTGGTCGAGGTCGGCGGCGCGGCGACGCTGACGCGCTCGTTCGGCGCGCTCCGCGTCGGCGGCAAAGTCACTCTGATCGGCGGCTTGAGCGGCGGCGCGACCGAGCTCAATCCGGGACTGATCTTCTCGCGCCGCGCCAATGTTCAGGGCATTTCCGTCGGCTCGACGCAGATGTTCGAGGCGATGAACCGCGCGGTCGAAGCGAACGCCATCAAGCCGGTGATCGACAAGGTTTTCGCCTTCGCCGAGGCGAAGGCGGCCTATCACCACATGGCCTCGGGCGCGCATTTCGGCAAGATCGTCATCGCGGTCGGGTGACGATTTAGCCGTCGACTGACGCGGCGGCGTAGCGGCGTCGTCCGCGGCGGCCGCACGCTACGTCGTCCGCATCGATCCGGAATATGCCGACCTGCGCGCTCATCGCCGCGGCCTGGCTCTCCAGCGTCCTTGCGGTGCCGGCGCTTTGTCCGACCAGCGCCGAATTCTGCTGCGTGATCTGGTCCATCTCGGTGAGCGCCTTGTTGATCTGCTCGATGCCGCTCGACTGCTCGGAACTGGCGGACGCGATCTCGGAGACGATACCGGCGACTTCCTTGATCGACTGGACGATCTCCGTCAGCGTCGAGCCGGCTTTATGGACGAGATCGACGCCCTCCTTCACTTGACTGTTGCTGGCGGTGATCAGGTCGGCAATGTCCTTGGCGGCCTGCGATGAGCGTTGCGCGAGACTGCGCACTTCCGACGCCACCACCGCGAAGCCGCGGCCCGCGTCGCCGGCGCGCGCGGCTTCGACCGCCGCGTTGAGCGCAAGCAGATTGGTCTGCCGTGCGATCTCGTCGATCAAGCCGATGATGTCGGAAATCTTCCCCGACGATTCCTTGATCCGCGCCATGGCCTCGACGGTGCTCGCGACCACCTGGCCGCTGCGATCGGCCAGTTCGCAGGCGCCGCTCGCCGATCGGCTGGCATGCTGGGCGTTTTCGGCGTTCTTCTTCGCGGTGGCGGAGATTTCCTCCATCGCCGCCGAAGTCTCCTGCAGGCTCGCCGCCTGCTGCTCGGTGCGCTGCGACAAATCGGACGTGCGAGCCGGAAATCTCGCCCGAGGCGCTGGTGATGCCCTGCGTTGCGCCGACGATCGAGCCGATGGTCTCGCGCAGATGTTCGACGGCGGCGTTGAAATCGTCCCGGATCTGCCGGGAGGACTCGGTAAACCCGTCGCGCAGGCGGATCGTCAGATCGCCGTCCGACAGTTTTGCGAGACCATGGGCGAGCGCTTGGACGACGCCGGTCTGTTGCGCGGCGTTCTTGGCGCGCTCTTCTTCCATGCGGCGCTGCGTTTCGCGCTGCGACGCTTCGAAGCGGCGTTGCGCGTCGCGGGCTTCCTGGCGATGCTCGGCCGCTTCCGTCTCGGCGATTTCCTTGTCCTTCGCGGCTTTGCCGAGTTCGTGCAAGGCGTCGCGCATCTGCCCGATCTCGTCGGTCGGGCGCGCCGCGGAGGATTGCGCGGCCTTTTCGGTCGGCGGCAAGGCGCGGCGTGCCGACGAACAGGATGCCGACGACTTCGCCGTTGACGAGGATCGGCTCGTAGATCGCGAAATGCGGCCGGTCGAAAATCTTGGCTTCGCCGCGGTAGGTCTTGCCGTGCTTGAGCACGCGGTCGTAGACCGGGCCCGGCGGCAAGCTTGGTGCCGATGACACGCGATCCATCCGCCGCGCGCACATTCGTGGTGACGCGCTCATCGCCCATGAAAACCGAGACCAGCATGCCGTCTTGCGCGGCGATGCCGTCGGCCAGCGCCAGGTCGTTGTTGACGGGCGCGTCGCCGAAGAACAGCGTATTGCCCTCGCGGCGCGGCTCGCCGCGCCCATAAAGCGTCCGGCGCAGCTCGTCGAGAAGATTGTCGAGCGTGGCGAGCGTTCGGGCATCGAGGCCCTGCTGTGTCGTCGTCTTCCGCCATGGCGACGAGTTCGCGCTTGACCGCGCCGATGGGCGCGAAGACACGTCTGACCAGAAGGAACATCAGGAGGCCGCCGACGAGGACAGTGCCGGCGCCCAGTTCGAGATTGGTCATCACCAGGCTTTGCAGCACGTCGAAGAATTCCGCCTTCTTGACACCGACATAGGCAATGCCGAGTACGTTGCCGCCGCTGACGATCGGCTCGTAGATGGTGAGATAGGTCTCGCCCAGAATATTGGCTTCGCCGCGATAGGTCTGGTGCTCCTTGAACACGGAGTCATAAGCCGGCCCCGGGACAAGCTTGGTGCCGACCGCGCGCGAGCCGTCGGGCTTCATCACGTTCGTCGTGACGCGCTGATCGCCGAGAAAGACCGTAGCCGTTCCGCCCGCGACCGCTTTGACCCGGTCCACCGCTTCGAAATTGCCGTTGATCAGCGTCGAGCCGAAATAGAACTCGTCGCCTTTGCGGGACGGAGCGCCGTAGCCCGAGAGGATGGAATCAAGGAGCTTGAGATTGATCGACAGGTTGATCTGCGCGCGCCGGTACATTTCGCCTTCGGTGATCTTCACCGAAGCCCAAATCGCGACTGCAACGGCGGCGAAGATGCTGAGCACGCCGATCAGCGTCAGGCGCGGCACGATGCCGAGGCGGGGCATGAATTTGCGCAGCCGCGGCGCGAATCGCGACAGGAATAGCGGCTTGGCAGGTGGCGCCGCGGCATTTTCGCCCGTAGCGATCTGGGCGACGGCGAGATCGGTCATAACGCGACAATGGCTCCGCTCGAAAATTCACAGCGGCCGTGTAGCCCCAGGGGGGACCCTCCGATGGCCGCGAAACGGCATTGCATCGATTTGCAGACGGCGTTTCGACCGGGAAACGGCGCGAACTTCCAAGTCCAGAACTTCCAAGTCCAGAACTTCCAGGTCCAGAACTTCCAAGTACGTGATGCCCCAAGCCGGCTCGCGGCAGCCGCCCGGCACCATGACTTCCCGTGTACGGCACCGCGGCATCGCCGGCGCTCCGCCGAGCCTGAGTCGAGAAATAGAAGAGCCCAATATCGTTAATACGCGGTAACTATGTGCGGGCGAGCGGGGCCTAAATATTGAAGTTGAAGGCGAAAATGGCGTCCGATTGAAAGCGCGCAGCTTTATGGGTGCGGGTTTCCGGCGACGGCCAGGCATAACGTCGCACGGCTGCGCGGCCGGAATTCTGCAACGGCGGCGAAGGACGGGGGCCAGCGGCCTATGCGGTCGTCTTCGCGCGCTTTGTGCTTCCGCCTTTGCGAAGGACGGCCTGCAGGACGATGGCGTGATTTACCTCCGGGTCGCGTGCGCCATAGAGCAGCGTCACCAAAGCGCCTTTGCCGAGCTTGCGCAGCTCTGGAACCTCCGGATTGTCCGCCAGTTCTTTTTTGTAGCGCCGGCCGAATTCGACAAAACGCTCGGGTCTGTGACCAAACCACAGGCGTAGGCGCGGGCTCGGCGCAACATCTTTCATCCAGTGGTCGAGGTGGGCGCTCGATTTCTTGACTCCGCGCGGCCACAGGCGGTCGACAAGGACGCGAATGCCGTCGGATGGTTTTGCGGGCTCATAAACACGCTTGATTTGAAAGGTCATATCGGTACCAAGCCTTTGCTTCAGAGTCATTCGTCTGCAGTCTGGTCAGAGCGAACATAAGAACTGACGGCCGTAGATTCTCGTCGAGGTGGAAATCATTGCTGCCAAGGCGTGACGAAAGGATGTTATCCTCCGGGATCGGACGCAAGAAGCAGGGAAACGCCGAAAGGATAGCCATGGCCAAGCAGCGGATCAGCTACGTCGCACTCGACAAAATGGACGCCAGAATGCGTGCCGAGATGGAGCGCTGCCAGCGCGAAGGCACGCCGCGGCCGGAAAGCTCCGCGATCCGCGCGCACGTGCCGTCTTGCTTCTGGTTCTTCGCCGAGTCGTGGCACAACATCTTCCGCACCGGCGTTCTCGATCACGCCATCAAGGAATTGTGCCGGCTCTATGTGTCGCGCTCCGTCACTTGCGAGTATTGCGGCAATCAGCGCTCGGTGAAAGCGACGACAAGCGGCGCGCTGATCGAGGATCACGTGCTTGACCTCTTGAATTTCGAGAAATCGACCCGGTACAGCGATCGCCAGAAGGCGGCGCTGGCTTATGCCGAGGCCATCGTCTGGCATCTCAACACCGACGACGCGTTCTGGGATCGCATGCACAGCCAGTTCTCCGAGCCGGAACTGGTCGAGCTCGGCTGCATGATCGGGCTCACGCTCGGCCAGCAGAGCTGGCTGCGGCTTCTCAATATCGAGCATCATGAGGTGATGGCCGGCACTTCGGCGTCGATGGCGCCCGGCTACGAGGACGCCAAGCGCCTCAAGGCGACAAAGTCGCAGACCGACTATTGGGCGAAGTCGACATCCGAATCCAATTCCGATAGCCAATCGGAAAGCGTCGCCTGAGGATTAGTTAGCAATGTCCGTAAGTGAAGAAAAACTGCGCGAGCAGCTGGTTGACTGCACGCGCATGATGGTTATGGCCGAGCTGCTCGATTACAGCGGCCACGTCAGCGCCCGACTGCCGGGCACCGATCGCTTTCTCATTCCGATGCGCGACGCCAGCCGTGCCGGCATTGCGGCCGACGATATTCTCATTGTCGATCTCGGCGGCAAGGTCCTCGAAGGCGCCGGGCCGTGTCCGGCCGAGACGCAAATTCATGCCGGCGTCTATAGGGCGCGGGACGATGTTGCGGTCGTCGGCCACGGCCATCCGCCGATGTCGACATTGTTCACGATGGTCGACCGGCCGATGGTCGCCATGCGCAATTACGGCTATCGCTTCGTCGGCACGCCGGTGCATCCGGACCCGACGCATATCCGCACGGTGGAGCAGGGCGATGCCGTCGCGCGCACGCTCGGCACATGCGGTTGCTGTCTTTTGCGCGCCCACGGCAGTGTCGTTGCCGGAAATAGCGTCGCCGAGGTTTTCCTCGATAGTCTGGAAATGGAGGAGAACGCCCGCAGTACGGTTCATGCCGCGAGTCTCGGCGCGCTCAAGCCGATCACACCGCAAGAGGCGGAGCTTTTGAAGGCGAGCTTCGCCAAGAACGATTTTCGCGCTGCGAAAGTGTGGGATCACTATAAAGAGAAGGCGAGGATCGCCGGTCTCCTGTAGATCGCGCCGTTCGCTCGGGTCAGCAATGAAAATCAGCGCTGTCGAGGCTTTCCACATCAGCGTGCCGTATGACTTCGGCAACCCCGCGCATAACGCAGCTGCGGTGCAGTGGCCGAAAATGGAGACGCTGTTCGTCAAGGTGACGACCGACGAAGGTGTCATCGGCTGGGGTGAGGGTTTCGGCCTGGCGGCGTGCGGAATTACCAAAGTCGCGGTTGAAAAGGCGATCGCGCCGCTCGCGATCGGGCGCGACCCGACCGACATTGCCGCGTTGACCAAAGAGATCGCCTATCGGCAGCGCAGCTTCGGGCGCAACGGTCCGATCACGTTTGCGTTGTCGGCCCTCGACATCGCGCTGTGGGATATTGCGGGCAAGCGCGCCAATCAGCCGCTCTATCGTCTGCTCGGTGGCATCGAAACGGTCGAGCGCGTGCCGGCCTATGCGAGCCTGCTGCGTTACGGCAACGCCGATGTCGTCAGGCAAAACAGCGTCCAGGCCGTCGCGCGCGGCTATATCAACGTCAAGCTTCATGAAATCGGCGCGACGGAAATCGCTGCTGCACGCGAAGCGATTGGTCCGGATACCGTGCTCACCGTCGATGCCAGTTGCGCCTGGACGGTGCCACAAGCCATCGACATGGCGAAGCGGCTCACACCCTGCAATCTCACATGGCTTGAGGAGCCGCTCTGGCCGCCGGAAGATTATGCCGGTCTGGCGCGCCTAAAAGCGGAAGGTGGCGGCACAGCCATCGCCGCGGGCGAGAATGCCGGAACACTCGCCGACATTGCGCAATTTATCGACACCACACACGTCGACTATATTCAGCCAAGCGTCACCAAGATCGGCGGTATCAGCGCGATGATAAAGATCGCCGAGATGGCGCGCCGCGCTGGCGTTAAGATCGCGCCGCACTCGCCCTATTTCGGCCCAGGCCTGATCGCGACGATCCATTTCGCCGCGAGCCTTACCGAGAAGCCGGTGATCGAGCGCTACTATGTCGATCTGGAAGCAAGCCCGCTCGGCGAACAGGTGGAAGCGCCTGGCGGATTCATGCGCGTTCCGAATGGACCGGGGCTTGGTATCGACGTCGACGAAGCGGTTCTCAGAAAATATCGCGCGAGTTGAAATTGCATGTCGTTTTTTAGGAAAGCTTCAGCTTCGGATCATAGGCTGACGAAACAAGGTGCGTGTTTGTTCAGCGGAAATTGCTGTTGCCGAGGCAGGGATGAGGCGCCGCATGACTTAGAAGACTTGGCAAGCCGGCTTGGTCGCCGGACTGGTCCTGTTGTTCGTTCACTTTCCTTTCGCGATCTTGGCGCAGGACGGAACCGACACAGTCACCGGGTTCCCTCGCGAACCGATCCATGTTGCCGCTTGGCCTGCGGGTAAGAAGGTCGCCGTCAGCTTCGCACTATTCGTCGAGGAGTTCGGTTTCGGCCAAGGCCCGGTGTTCCGCCCGGACTTGGCGAGCCGCAGCCCGGACCTCGTCAATGAGGCATTCCGCCAATATGCGATCGACTGGGGCATTCCGCGCGTCGGTCGCCTGTTCAAGGAGTTGGGTGTGCCGCTCAGTGTGGTGCTGAATGCCGAATTTCCGGGTGCCCACGCTTCCGTGTGGAAGGAATTCCGCGCCGCGCAGCCGAATGCGCCGATCATTGCCCATGGCATGAACAACACCAGCCACATGCTGCCGCTCGGGCAAGGGCTCGCCGACCAGAAAGCCTATATTCGTCGGACTCTGGACCTGATCGCCGGCACGACCGGCGTCAAGCCCACCGGCTGGTCGTCACCGAGCGTTTATTCCAATGGCGACACGATGCAGGCCATGGCCGCCGAAGGCATCACGTCCACTCTCGACCAGATGGATTCCGATATTATTTCGCGCTTGAAGACGCCCGACGGGGCATTGATCTTGCTGCCCTATCCGACCGTCACGGTCGATATGGGCCAGTATTTGACACGGACGAAGACAGCCACGGAAATCGCGGCGCTTTGGCTGGATTACGTGTTGGAACTGGCCAATGAGGCCCGCGCCGATCCCGGGCGGGAGGCGACGACGGTGGCCATTGGAATCCACCCCTTTGTAATCGGCACCCCCGATGGGGCGGCCGCCTTGCGACGTGTTCTCTCGCGCTTCAAAGAAGATGACCAAGTCTGGCTGGCTAATACCGATGCCATCCTTGCGGCAGCCGGGTTGAAATGACCGAAGCGGCAAACGTCTGCGGGCGGCCCTTTCACTGCGGACAAACCGCGCCGGTCTGCACCCATGCCGCGATGAGCGCACCTAATTCTTTTTGCGTGCCGGGAGCCGGCGCGCGGCCGAATCCGGGCGCCCAGGCCCAGCCGACGAGCGAGTCCGTAGCCATGTGCGTCGTGATGTCTTGGAGCGACCTGCCGCCGTTCCGCGCTGGATCTTTGATCTGCGCGCAGATCTCGCCCGCCGTCTTGCCCTGCCAAGCCATCTCTCTGGGCGCCAAATGCCAGTGCGCGTGACCTGGTACGCCGGCGGGATCGAAGTTGGCGTCCTGGTGGCATGCGGAGCAACGCATCGCCACTGTTCCAAAGCCATCGCTGCCGCGCTCGACCGGCGGCTGATGCAGTCGTTGTGCGTCGCCTTGGAGCGGCCGGTTGCCGGCCGGGTGACAGTTCACGCAACGCGGCGAGGACAGCACCTTGGCGGCTTCCGTGAATAAGGCTGCCGACCGCGCCGCCGGATCGCTGAGATTGGCAAAGCTATCCGGCGCCGCCAATGTCGTAGGCGTGCCCGCGGAATTTACGTCTGTTACCTGTGCCGGTAGCAGAGCCGCCATCAGCAAAGCAAACAATGCCGCGTGCTTGGTCGTTTGCATGACCATTTTCTTGGCCGAGTTCATGATCGATATCTCCCGCACCAAAAATCGCAATAGCAGCTGCTAGCTCAGATAGCGTTTCGGGTCGGACAGAATTACGTCGCGCACGGCCTCATGATATTTGACATAGCCGGTGCAGCGGCAGAGATGGCCGTCGAGAGCTTCCAGGATCGTCTTGTCGAGGTCGGCGCGCGGCACCTGCGTTTTTGTCAGACGCTCCAGCAGCACTTGGGCTTCGTTCAAAAATCCCGCCGTACAATATCCGCATTGAAACGAAAAATGTTCGATGAAGGCCTTTTGCAGCACCGATAGCTGCCCGCTCTGCGCATGTCCTTCGACGGTGCGGATCGCCTTGCCGGCGAAGCTTGCCGCCGGGATGATGCAGGTCGGGCTGGTCTGGCTCGTCCCATCGGGATTGTCGACGATTACGGCGCAGCTCAGGCATTGCGCCCGTCCGCAACCGAATTTCGTCCCGGTCAATCCCAGATATTCGCGCAGGAAATCGTTCATCGACAATTCGTCGCGCACCTCGAACGGTCCATAGGCCTTGCCATTGATCGTGATGCTCATCGCGCTCATTGGAGCACCCCTTTGATCATAGCCTGAGTGACCGGCAAGGATTGAAAGCGATGGCCTGTGGCGTCGTAAATGGCGTTGAGGAGTGCCGCAACGATTGGAATCATGACGACTTCCGCCATGCCCTTTGGCGGATCGTTCGGTGTGAGTGGGGGCAGCACTTCGATTTCCAGATCGTTCAGCGGCAGATCGGACGCGCGAGCGATCACATAGTCGCCGAGATTCCATTTGCCGCTGCCGGGACCGTTTTCATAGAGCGGCAGCGATTCCAGCAAGGCGTAGCCGACGCCCATCGCGAAGCCGCCCTGCGCCTGCCCGACCACGACCTCCGGCACCAGCGGCTGACCGCATTCGAGAACAGTGTATGCCTTGGCGATGCGCAGCGCGCCGGTCGTGCGCTCGATCTCGACACGGGCCAGCGTGCCACACGGCGACGTGTAGGTGGTGCCAAACCGGTTGAAGTCCGTGGGCGGAAATTTGATGCTGGTGCGATCGAGGCGGACGAATTTGCCGGCGCCTTTGCGCACGGCCAGCGCATCGATGTCGCCGGTCCATGGCTGCCCGGAAATCGCGAAACTCGCTTGCGACCATGCCCAACGGTTAAAGGCGTGAGCCATCGCTCCGGTGACGCCGTTGCGCGCATGCGCCTTCGCAGCCACCGCCGGCAATGCGAGCGGCGCCAGTCCCGCCATGACCAGCTGCCCGTCTTTCCAGCGCGCGGCCTGCCATTCCTTGGCCTTCGGATCGGTTGGCGCGAGGCCCCACAGTTCAAGCGCTGCCGGCCACAATCCGAACCGGAATAAGACGCGCGCGGCCTCGGCCGCCGCATGTGTCCCGACATGGGCGCCGCTCGAGGCAGCCGTCGCCGAACTGACCGACGGCACCCAGCGTGGATTGCGTTGCGCGGCGTCCTGTGTCGCCTGGTCCATCGTGAAGGAGTTACCGGAGCTGACCAGCGCGAGCGGGCCGAACGTGCCGACTTGCATGACCGCGACTTCGTCGGCGACGCCACCGAGACAGGCCGCGACCCGATTGGCGATCGCCGTCGCGATGCCGTTGCCCATCTCGCAGCCATCGCAATGGATGGCAATCCGGCCATCCGGATCGATCTCCACCGTCGAGATCGAGGAGTCGCCTCCGGTGCCGTAATTCTTAGTGACGCAAGCGACGCCGGTGCCCACGAGTGTACCCACTGAGGCACGGGCTTTCTCTGCGGCCCGCTGCTGCCAGATCGGATGTTGCTCCAGCTTGTCCAGGATTTCGGGCGCGCGGATCGGGACGCTGTACGCGTTTCCCGCCATGATCCGGCCGCCGGTCTTGAGCGCGTTGCGTCGCCGGAATTCGATGGGGTCGAGCGGCAGGGCCGAGCAAACTTCGTCGACCAATGTCTCCAGGGCCGTCATTGTCTGCAGCGTTCCATAGCCGCGCATCGACCCTGCGGTCACGGCGCGCGAGTGGAGTGCGACCGTGGTCACGTCGACTTTCGGAACGTTGTAGATGCCGATCGCGGCATTGGCGCCGACGGTCGCCACGCTGGGGGAGAAATTGGTGAGGCCACCGCCATCCAGGATGTGGTCGGCGGCGAAGGCGACAACCTTGCCGCTGGCCCGATCGACCCCAATCCGCGTCTGCATCTTGAATGCGTGCCGCTTGATGCCGCCCTGGAACTGCTGATAGCGATCCTGAGCGAGGCGGACCGGGCGGCCGGGCAGGAACATCGCCGCCAGCGCGACGTAGAGCGGGAACGGCGTATGGTCGCGTCCGCCGAAGCCGCCGCCGACATAGGCGAAATAAGTATTGATGCGCGCCGGCTTGAAGCCGGTGCTGGCTTCGCCCAGAAGGTAGGCGACCGATTCCGCGGCCTCGTATGGAGACTGCACCCCGACCACGAGTTCGAGGGATTTGCGGCTCACATCGTACCAGGCGATGCCGCACTCTGGCTCGAGAAACATCGGGTCGACCGATTGGGTCTGAAATTCGCGATCCAGCACCAGAACGGCCGGATTGCTCGCCGCAAGTTCCGCGCGGATCTTCTCGCCATGGGCTGCGGCTGCGGCGTAGGCTTGCCCGGTCGGAATCGGCAGCCGCGTCCATATCGGGACCCCACTGTCCTGGAAACGTCCGGGACTGACCCAGCCGTTCATGACCGGCGAGCAAATATCGGGCGCGTCAGGAGTTGGGCCGGCAATCCGCGTGAAACGAAATGCGCCGTAGTTAGGTGCCGCGACGGGACCGGTTTCCTCGCCGAAATCGATGAATTTTCCGTCGCGTAGCGCGAGCCGCGCCTGATCGAAGGCGTCGAACTGCTCGAAGATCAGCAGCGCCACCGGCTGGCCGAGATACAGCGGTGTTTTGCCGGCCGGACAGAACAGATCGCCGTCATAGAACGCGGGTACGCGGATGCCGGCGCTTGTCAGATCGGCAGCCGTGACCACCTGCGACGGTTTGAGTTCGCCGCTCAAGCGCGACAGATCGATTCCAGTGAAGACATGTGTCGCGTCGGTGGCCCGGATGAGCATGGCGTGCGAAGTATTTGCAGGCCAACCAGGAAGGTCGGACGCGCGAAAATCCGATGCGTAGAGCTTCGTGCCGGTAACTTTGGCCGGGCCGTCGATGCGTCCCGCGCCACTCGCTGCCGGATTCCAATTCTGACGTCCCGGCAGCGTCTCGCGCGTATCGAACCCGGGCGTTTCAGACTGAGCCGTTTCAGCGGCCACCACGCGCGAGAGGCTCAGCGCGATCCCGCTTGAGGTCGCCAACGTGACAAACCGACGTCGAGAAATCGCCATTTCCCGTCACCTTTCGTCGGCGGCCGGCACATATTGCCGTTGCGCCACCGATTAGACCTTGATCCGATCCAAATGAATCGGATCAAGGTCTAGTTTTTTGCTTGAGCATGATCTTTTCCGAAAACCGGTTCCCACTTTTCGGGATCATGCTCTAGTGAAGATCGGCAATCGAAGCCGGTCCGGTCCCGGGCGTGACCAAGGTCGGCCATTGTTTGGAGCCGA
Source organism: uncultured Alphaproteobacteria bacterium (assembly GCA_963695615.1). Classification (GTDB taxonomy): domain Bacteria; phylum Pseudomonadota; class Alphaproteobacteria; order Rhizobiales; family Xanthobacteraceae; genus BOG-931. The sequence continues at coordinate 293,541 of CAVOHH010000005.1, forward strand.
ACGGCACGGCCGGCGGCAGGAACGGCGCCATGCCGCGCTTGGCGTCTTCCGCCACGATCGCGGTGCGGGCGTCGCCGCCCATTAACTCATAGTCCATCAGATGATAATTGGCGAAGAACAGTGCGCCGACGGAGCGATCCGCGATGATGCGCGTCAGCGAGTCCAGCATATCTGCGGGCGTCGTGGTGAACGAGATCGTCTCGATCAGAAGCAGCCGATCGTTGATGGCGTCAGGCCCGAAGAACTGCGCTAACACGCTGAACAGAACGTTGTTCTGGCGGGCAACATAGATCGTGTTGCTGGCGGCATATGTCTTGTCCCAGTCGCTGCCGAGCATCTTCTTCCAGTCGCCGATCACGGTCATCCAATGCGCGACCTGCGTCTGCGCCGCCCAAGTTACGTTGAGCTTCAAATAGGGGCCCTGCTTTTGCGCAAATGCCTTTAGCGCATCGAATGAGATCGCGCCCTTGGCCAGGCACTCGTCCATGAAGCCGATATTGTTCTCAAGGATGGTTCGGTTGTTGGCGAGCCATTCCTGAGGCATCGGCGTCGCATTCAGCCCGTCCAGCGCCGACTTCATCCGGCTGCGATAGGCCAGCATCGCGCCGCGCCACGATTGATCGTTGGGATTGTTCAGATAAGGCCCCGCCACTTCGGCCAAAGCCATCGTGCTGTGGCCGATCGACTTGAGGATCTGATAGACGATCGGGACCGAGGGCGCTTCGAGCGGGCCTTGGCCGGGCCGATAAAGAATGAACCGGCCGCCGGCGCCGGAAAACAGGCCGAGGATGACGGGATGCTGGGCGAGGATGTTGCTTTGGAAGATTTTGGCCGCGTCACCGTAAAGTTCGAACATGCCGGTATTGAGTGCGAGCACGTTCTGTGTTGCGACCTCGGCGGGACTTGTGGAGGTGTGCCCGGCGATCGGCCGCATGTAGTCTGGCAAATCGTCGGCTTTCGTCAATCCGGCCGCGCCCGCGAGCACAATGAACGCAATTGTCACAAAAAAGAGGCGCTTCAAAAGTGCGTAGCCTCGCATTGCGCTTCTCCCGGAGAATCAATGCAGAATTCGCGACGCTAACACTTCCTCAGATAAAGAACTACGCATCGATCTTTGGCGCGGCGCGCGTAGTTGCCGATCGCTTGATCAGAATTGTCAAAGGCGATGGATATGGATCGGTCGGCAGGAAAACTACTTATGTCGAGGCGATGGTGAGAAATTAAAATTGTCCAGCGGGAACAATGTTGAAGCTCACCGTGCTAAAATTCGCTCCCAGGCAGGAGAACAGCGATGAAAACCAAATACGCCGTAGCACTATCGATGCTAGCTGGCATGGCGATCGGCGCGGTTGCGGTCCAAAGTCTTCGTGCGCAGGCCAAGCCGCCCGTCTACATGGTCGCACTCAATGAAGTGACCGACATCGAGCAATATGCCAAGGAGTACGTTGCGGCCGCTCAGGCGTCCGTCAAAGCCCATCGCGGCGTCTACGTCGCAGCGGGGCCGGGAACTATGATCGAAGGGGATCTGCCAAAAGGACCCGTCGTCATTCTTCGCTGGGACAGTCTGGAGGCCCTGAAGGCCTGGAAGGATTCGCCGGACTTCGTGGCAGCGCACGCGGTCGGCATGAAGTACGCGAAGTTCAACATCGTCGCGGTCAGCGGCGTAATTCAGTAGACGGCAGTTTGCTCTCCTGTGTGAAGGGAACGCTCTTCCGCGGCGCTGTGCATTCATGCGCCATGGCTCGTGACTTATTATGGTGCGAGGTTGCTGCTACAGGATATGGTTGCTGCGGCAAAGGTAGGACGTAAGTGCACTACAGGAGCGTTGGAAAAACTGACCTGGTAGTTTCAGAAATCGCCTTCGGTTGCGGCGGTAATGCGGGCCTCATGATAAAAGGCAGTCATGAAGAGCAGCGGCGAATTATCGCCCGCGCCCTTGAGCTTGGTATTACCTATTTCGATAATGCGCCGGACTATGGCAATGGCCGTGCCGAGATTAATTTGGGTCTCGCACTGAAGAGCATCGGCGCTCGACCGGTTCTCAATACCAAGGTCGAAATTCGTGCCGAGAACCTCGATAACGTGGCTGATCATGTCGTCCGTTCGGCGGAAGACAGTTTACGACGGCTGAGCGTTGACCGCGTCGATATGTTCCAGATCCATAATGGGCCTTCCCGTCTCCAGCCGAGTTTCGAGGGCGGCACTTATTCCCAGTTATCGCTGGATCATTTCCTGTCGCCGGGCGGCGCTCTCGACGGGATCGAACGCCTCAAGCGCGCGGGCAAAATCAAATACGCAGGCTTTATTTGCCGCGGCAACGACGGCGAAGAGGTGCGCCAGTTGTTGGACACGGGCGTATTTCATCTGATCAATATCCCTTATACGCTGTTCAATCCGACGGCGGGACGTTCCAAGCCGGATGGCCTGACGGTCGAGCGCGACTACGCCGATGCGATCGGCGCGGCACGCCAAAGAGGGGCGTCGGCGGCGATCTACAGTCCGCTCGCGAGCGGTTTTTTGACCGACGATAGCGTCGCTGGCATAAGACGGCATCAGCTTGCGCGCGCCTATGACCTTGAAGCCCCGGCCTCGCTGCGGTTAAGGCAGATGGCGCGAGCCTTGATGTTCTTGTCGCGCGAGAACGGATGCGCGCTTGCACAAGCGGCATACCGCTTCGTGCTGATGAATCGGGGCGTAGCTACGGCGCTCGGCGGCTTTTCATCGGAGTCGCAACTCGAAGAGGCCGTGGCTGTCTCCGACATGGCACCCTTCTCGCCCGATCAGATGGCGAGGCTAGAAGCGCTCTGGAACGATGATCTCGGAGTCGAAACGTCGCGGTAGATCAGACGTCAACGATTGCACCCGATTTCAGCGGCGCCGATCGGGCGTCGCCGCGCATCGCCAATTCCGCCTCCTCAATACGCCGATGTAATTCTTTCACGAGATCCAACGCCGGGCCGTAACGGTCGGCGTCGTCGCTCGCGAAACCCTTGTGATACATTTTCCGATAGCCTTGGCTGAAGAAGATCTGTTGCTTTGCCCAATCCGGCTTGGTCCATCCCTCCGGCGCCATGCCGCTGCCGTGGATCATCGGGCCCGGGTCGTCGCGGAAGACGTTCATCGGATCGTCGCCGGCTTCGACACGCGCAATCTGCTGATCGAGCTGACGGCGCAATAGCACGATCGGCAGGTCAGTCCGGCCGAGCAGTTCCTTGGAGCGGTCGGTAATCGCGCCCTGCGCCACCCAAACAAGCGCGTCTTGAGCGAGAACGTAGTCGAGTATCGGGCGTCCATTATCATCACGCATCGGCGGCTCATACCAAGGTACGCCATCCTGGTGCGGCGCCTCGACGCCGTATGGGGCCGCATAGACCTGATAACAGATGTGATAGGTGTGGGTGTCGTCCATCGGGACGCGGATCTGGAATTCACTGCGCGGGGAACCGGCTCTTCCTGTTTGCGTGTAAAAGGGAAAGATTACCGTCGAATGGCGGCGAACGTGATCTGCCTCTGCGCCCAACTCTTTTGCATAAGAGACACCCTTTTCGAAGCCATATTGCGTTGGCTTTGCGAACAGCTCCTTGATGCCATCGCCCCATTTCGTGCGTGTATGTAACGTGTGGTCGAGGCTCGCAGCGCGTTTGTCGAGATTGCCCTCGCGCTCGAGTACATATTTGAATAAATGACCATGCGCCCACACGCTGTGCGTCGGATCGCCGGTGTTCTCCTGGCACTGCAGCCAATTGCAGTCGATCACGTTAATTGCGATCTGCCGAATGGCATTGGGCCAAACGAACAAATCCCAGCGCGGCAGCTCTGGCGCGGGTAATGGACCCAGATAAGCGAAAACCAGCCCACCAAGTTCCCGCACCGGATAGGCTTTCAGCTTAGCCTTGAGTCCTTCTCTGGTGCTTTCCATCGGCCGGTCGATGCAGGCGCCCTCTGCATTATACAGCCAGCCATGATACGGACAGCGTAAGCCGCAGTCGTCTGGAATACCGAATTGCATATCAACGAGACGATGCAAGCAGCGGTCGCCGATAAGTCCGAGACACCCGCGCCGGTCTTTATAAAGAACAAGATCCTCGCCAAGCACGCGCAATTTGCGCACCGGGTTTTCGAGAAGCTGAGCAACAGGCGCGATGGGAATCCAATAGCGGCGCATGAGATTGCCGCAAGGCGTTCCTGGGCCAACGCGAGTCAATCGCTCGTTTGCTTCAACGGTCAGCATGGCGTCTCCTCCCTACACAGCCGGCACAACACCGCTTGCGTCCATTTATGTTTGAGCCTTCGCCGCCGAAATTTTGCTTAGGCAAAGCCAAATGCATCGAGCATTAGGGCGTTCGGCGATGGTGGCGTTATGGATCGCATCTTTCGCAGGTAACAGATGGCATACTAGCATACTAACTAAGTCACGCCATGCAGGCTAGCGAAACTTGCTTCGTAAGTGATCCGCAGATACCGGATTTTGCGGCAGCATGAACGAGAGTACAGTGAGCCTGTGTGCTTCAAAATTTCGGCGGGGAGAGTGATGGCCACGGGAAGCAATGGTGCCGGCAGTACGCGGCGCGTTTTTCTAGCCGGCTTGTCTGTCGTCGCTTGCGGCGCGGCCGGCGCGGTAAATGCGCAGACGAATATTTCCAGCTACCCCGATCGACCGGTCCGAATTGTTGTACCTTATCCACCGGGGGGCGGCTCCGACATTCTCGCGCGCCTCCTTGCCGACAAGATACAATCGCTATGGGGTCAACCCGTCGTCGTTGAGAACCACCCGGGGGCAAGCGGCAATGTCGGCACTGAAGCTGTGTTTCGCGCGACGCCGGATGGATATACCGTGCTGTTTACGGCGGAGCCGCCGCTGGTGATCAACGACAGTCTGTACAGCAAACTGAATTTCGATCCCAAAGCGTTTGCGCCGATCGCCGCAACAGCGGCCGCCTACGGCGTCCTCTTGGTCAATCCCAGCGTGCCGGCGAAAAATCTGCAAGATTTTATTGCTTACGCGAGGGCTAATCCCGGCAAGCTTAACTACTCATCGCAGGGCATCGGCAGTTCGGGCCAACTCATGGCGGAGTTGTTCGACATGATGGCCGGCACCAAAATGATCCACATTCCCTACGCGGGTACGGGGCCCGCATTAGCCGATCTGGTCGGTGGTCACGTCGACTGCATGTTTGGAGAACTTGTCACTGGTGTCCCGTTCATTGAATCCGGCAAACTGCGAATGCTTGGCTATGCCGGCGAAAAAAGGAATCCTAACTGGCCGGACGTGCCTACGATTTCCGAAGCTTTGCCAGGTTATGTCGTGAAAATATGGCAGGGCATGGTTGCGCCGCCGGGCACGCCCGTCGCTATCACCAACAAATGGGCGGCCGCTATCGACGACGTGCTGAAAATGCCCGATGTCGCGGACCGGCTTCGTAGATCGTACATTGTCCCGATGGGAGGGGTCCCGCAGGATATGGCGCGCTTCATGAATGAGGAACGGGAGCGCTGGGGCAACGTCATCCGTGCGAGTGGCACGAAGGTTGAGTGAGTGAAGCTATTGAAATGCTCCGGACAATAGCGACCAAAGCCCGTGGCTCCTCCTTGATTACGCGGCGCAAAAATCCCCGCAAGCAAAGGATTGGCTGGTGGGCGCTGTAGGGATTGAACCTACGACCTCTCCCGTGTGAAGGGAACGCTCTCCCGCTGAGCTAAGCGCCCGTATCAGCAACTATATCGGCCGATAGTGCCGATGGATATATCTGCCAATGTCCGGATCGGGCCGCGATTTAAGGTGCGAGCCTAGCAGCTGTCAAGAAAGCGTCAGTTCGAAGCGGCGCGCGAGGCGGTGGATTGGAGCGCGCGGATGCGGTCGGCCAGCGTGTTCTTGTTGTCGCCGTTATCGCCGCCTTCTGCTGTCGCCTCGCCGCTTCTATTGGCGGCGGCGCGGGTGGCGCTCGAGGCTTCCGCGAGAAGCGATTCGATCGGCGAGCCCGGGCCTTCGAGCGTCGCGGTGAGGCGGGCAACTTCGGCGGCGACGTCGTTGATGCGTTCGCGCAACAGCGCGTTCTCGACGCGCTCGGCCGCCCATGTCGATTCCGTGTCGCGCTTCATGGTGCCGATCTCGCGCTGCAGTTTGGCGCGCTCCTCGATCGCGGCGGCGAGTTGGGCCTCGAGCTGGGTGATATCGGTGCGGAAACGGTCGACGGCGGAGCTGCTGCGGTTTCCCGTGGTCGATAATTCGGCGCGCAGATCGGCCTCGGTCTTGCGCGCGGCGTCAAGCTCGTGGCGCATGCGGTCGAGCTGATAATCGCGGTCGGCGAGCATGCGGCCCTGGTCGCCGAGCCGGGTTTCGAGATCCTGCGCACGGCGGCTGAGCAATTCGGCTTCGGTCGTCTGGACAAAAAGCTGCCGCTCGAGATCGGTGGTTCGCGTGCCGAGGTCGCCGAGCTTGCCGCGCGCCGCGGTCAGGTCGCCGGCGACGGCGTCGGCATCGGCGCGTTCGCGCGTCAGGCGCTGCTCGGTTTCCGCCACCGCCCGCTCGTAATCGGCGACGCTGACTTTCATCGCCTCGACCTGGGTGCGGAAGGCGGAGATTTCGGTGCGCTGGCTGTCGGCGATCAACGACTGCTCGCCGAGTTCGCCGAGAAGCTTTGTCAGTTCGGCTTCCTTGTCGGCGAGGTGGCGCTCGGCTTCGCGCAGCGATCCGGATTTGATTTCGAATTCTTCCTCGGTGGCGCGCAATTGTTCGCGCAGCGTCTTGTCGCGCGCTTCAAGCGCAAAGATCGTCGCGGTCTTTTCGCCGAGCTCTTTCTTGAGCTGGTTGATGGCGTCGGTCTTCTTGCCGAGTTCGGCAAGTTGCGAGGTCGTCTTGGTCTTCATCTTCTCGACGCTCATTTCGAGGCGTCGGGTCGACATCGCGAATTCGGCGCGCAGCTGGTCCTTGTCGGCGCGGATTTCGGCGATCGACAGCGGCGTCGCCGCTTCGAGGCGCTTTATGGTCAAGCGCACGGCGCGGTTGTGGACGAGCGGAACGAACAGCAGGCAAAGCAGAGCCGCGACCAGGAATCCGATCCCAAAATACATGACCGGTTCGATCATGACTCAACGCCCCTAACCGCTCTGCCGCGTGGCGGAACCATGCCACGGGGATGCGGGCTGCACCACTTTCGCTATGGGTTAACCTAAACCGACTTGATCCGCCGCGCCAAGGACTTCTCGCTGTTTAAGGCACTTCGCGCAATTTACTTGATGGCGTCGGCGCGGCGATATCCGGCGGATCAGAACGGATTCCAGGTCGGGCGTTCGGTGAACTTGAGATAGCCGAGATTGGCGCCGAGCCGGAAGCCGACGCCGGAGCGGATCGGCACCAGGACGATATTATTGGCGGTCAGCGCCGTCATGCCGAAACCGCCGATGAAATAGGCCGATCCGTTGATGCCGCCGAAACGGTCGAAAATCGCCTCGGTGCGCGGCAGGTTATAGACCAGCATCATGGTGCGGGCGCCGTCGGCGCCGGCGTCGAAGCCGACGCTCGGGCCCTGCCAGAACACCCGCAAATCGCCGGCGTTCTTGGTGTAAAGCGTGCCGTCGCCGTAGCGCAGCCCGCCGACAAAGGCGCCGCCGGCTTCCTCGCCGAGCACATAGCCGTTCGGCTGGCCCCATTGGCTGACCGCCTTCTCGACCACCATGGCGAGCCCGCGCGAGACGCCGCCGAAGAAGCGGTGGCCGGCATCGATCAGCTCGTTGGTCGAATATTGGTTCGACGGCGCCGGCTGCGGCGGCGTTTCCGGCATGCTCTGGGCCGGCGGCGGTTGCTGCGGCGGCTGTTGCGCCGGAACCTGGGTCGGCGGCGGCAACGGCGGCGCATTCTGCGCAGCCGCCGGCCTTAATCCGACCAGCAGCCCAGCCGGCGACCAGAAGCGTAACGATAGCGGCGATCCGCAAGCGAGATTCAAGCGAAATTCATGACCAGTTCCCCGCTTAACCCCTTACTCACGCGATCGATTTAAGTTGAGGCACGAATCGATCCGAATCAGATCGAGCTTTTGCCCAGACTATGACGGCAGCACGGCAGAAGAGAAAGCGATACTGCTTCGGTATTGCGGCCGTTGCCGGGCTTTTGGCCTATGCCGGCGTTGCCTTTGTGCTCGCCGCGGGACCCGGGGCATGCGGCGGGCGAACGGATCGTTGTCGATTGGCACACGGGCCTCGCGATCGACGGCTATGACCCGGTCGCCTTTTTCACCGACGGCAAGCCGGCGCAGGGCAGTGCTGATCTCGAACTGCGCCAGGGCGACGTGGTCTGGCGCTTCATCAATGTCGGCAATCGTGCCGCGTTCGCCGCGACGCCGGATGTCTATATGCCGCAATATGGCGGCTACGATCCGGTCGGCGTGGCGCGCGGACTTGCGGTCGCGGGCAATCCCAATGTGTGGATGATCACCGGCCAGCGCCTGTTTCTGTTTTATGACAGTGCGCGCCGGCAGAAATTCGCCGTCGATCCAAACCGCGTCATCGCCTCGGCCGACCGCAAATGGCCGGAAGTGCAGCACACGCTCACGCCTTAGCATCTTGATAGAGCATGATCTTTTCGGACCCTCCTTCGCCCGCCGAAGCGGGCTTCGCGAAGGCGGGAAACCGGATTTCACTTTTCCGGATCATGCTTTAGCAGCGCAAGCGTCGTCGCCCCAGGCGAGGAAAGCCGGGACCAAAAGCTCCGCGCTGCCGTAGATCACGGCCGATCCGTCCGGGGCGGTCACTGTTGCCGCCGGCCGCCGCGAGGATCGCGTGTCCCGCCGCGATGTCCCAGTCGTGGGTCGGCGCAAGCCGCGCATAAAGGTCGGCAGCGCCTTCGGCCAACCGGCAGAACTTCACCGACGAGCCGCATTGCACGAGCTTCGCCTTGCGGAAATCTTTCGATGAAGCTCTTGGTGCGTTCCTCAAGATGCGAGCGGCTGACCATGACCAGAAGCTCGTCGCCGGGGCATGGCCGGGTGTGGATTGCGCCTGACGCGATCGTGCCGCCCGCAATCGGCAAACGCTCAGCGCCGCGGCCGACGATGCCGCGCCAGGCGATCCCGGCCGCGGGCGCCGTGACGATGCCAAGGATCGGCACGCCATCCGTCACGATCGCGATGTTGACGGTGTATTCGTCGCGGCCGGAGATGAACTCCTTGGTGCCGTCGAGCGGGTCGACCAGAAAATAGCTGCCGCGCGCTGAAAGTTTCGGCCTTTCATGGGACGCCTGCTCCTCCGAAATGATCGGAACGGACGGCGCTAGCCGCTTGAGACCGTCGCAGATCACGGCTTCCGCGGCCTCGTCCGCGGCGGTGACCGGCGAGCCATCGTCTTTGTGGCGGACCTCGGTATTGCCGGCCACATTGCCGGCCACTTGGAGGATCGCCTCGCTTGCGCGCGCGGCGATTTCCGTGAGCGCGTCCATCAGTTCCGCGCATGCGGCGGCATCGAGCGTGGGCACGAATGGCTCCAAGAATGGCAACTCGGTAATCCGGACGGGCCGGAACCAGGGCAAGGTCGACAAGGGGGCGGGATGTAGCACGGCACCGCAGCAAGCGCACGATTGCCGAATTGCCCGCGCTGTGACACGGACGAGACCCTATCGCGCCGCAGCGGAGACATTTATGTCCGCCCCAGAGTCCGCCACGTCCGGTCCCACTACTCTTGGAGCACTCGATCTTGCGGCGCTGCTGTGTTCTCGCGTCTGCCATGATCTGATCAGTCCGGTCGGCGCCATCGTCAACGGACTTGAGGTCTTGGAAGAGGACAAGGACGAGGAAACCAAGACCTTTGCGCTGGATCTGATCAAGAAGAGCGCGCAGCAGGCCTCCGCCAAGCTGCAATTCTGCCGATTGGCTTTTGGCGCCGCGGGGTCGGCTGGCGCGCAGATCGATACCGGCGATGCGGAGCGGGTCGCGCGCGGTTTGATCGAAGACGGCAAGACCACGATCGCCTGGAACCTGCCGCGCGAACTGGTGGCCAAGAACCGCGTAAAACTGCTCCTGAATATGCTCGTGGTCGGCGTCGGCGCCATTCCGCGCGGCGGTACGCTGACGGTCGATGCGTTCGAAAATGGCTACCGGATCGTCGCTTCGGGGCTTAACGCCAGGCTCACCGCGGCCACGGCCGAACTCATCGCTGGCGCGCCCGGCCACGCCGTCGACGCGCACGCCATCCAGCCGGTTTATACGGGGATTTTGGCCAAGGACTGCGGATTGGCGCTTTCGGCCGCTCCCGAGGGCGAAACCGTGGTCGTAACCGCCCGCTGAGCGGGCCTTTTCATGGCTTTGCCAAGCTATTTATCTCGATTATCCGGCTGTTTCCGCAACTGAAATTAAACCCTTTGGCAACACACTGGGGGCGTCCGATCAGGCCGTCGCGCCTGGCGACGATAGCGCGCGCCGTGCGCGCGGGTTCGAGTGAGAACACGTTGTAGGTGCGCCGGCGGGACTATGCGCCGGTGGCGACGAGGCGCGTAGTATGGACGAGTTGTTGCGGGATTTTCTGACCGAGACCGGCGAGAGTCTGGATCGCGTCGACGCCGAACTCGTGCGCTTCGAGCAGGACCCGAACAACGGCCAGATCCTCGGCAATATTTTTCGCCTCGTTCACACCATCAAAGGCACGTGCGGCTTCCTCGCTTTGTCGCGGCTCGAAAGGCTGACGCACGCAGCCGAAACGCTGATGGGCAAGTTCCGCGACGGCATGCCGGTCACTTCCGACGCCGTGACGCTCATTCTCTCGACGCTCGACCGTATCAAATCGATCCTCAACGGCATCGAATCTTTGGAGCGCGAGCCCGAGGGCGACGACACCGATCTGATCGACCGGCTTGGCAGCATGGCGCGGCGCGAACAGGCGCCATCCGCGCCGCCGCCGGAGGAACCACCCGAAAAGACGGCAGCGCCGGCCGGACCCGAGCGCGGCGAGCCGCCCGCGGTGGAACCCGAAGCCGCGGAGAAGCGCGCCGAGATCTCCGAAAAACCCACGCCGGAAGCAGCCGACAAGCTTGCCAATCATTCGATCCGCGTCAGCGTCGACACGCTCGACCATTTGATGACGACGGTGTCGGAACTCGTCCTGACCCGCAATCAGCTTCTCGAAATCGTGCGCCGGCACGAGGATTCCGACTTCAAAGTGCCGTTGCAGCGGCTGTCGAACGTCACCGCCGAGCTGCAGGAAGGCGTGATGAAGACGCGGATGCAGCCGATCGGCAATGCCTGGCAGAAATTGCCCCGCGTGGTCCGCGACCTGTCCACCGAGCTCGGCAAGACCATTGAACTTGAGATGACCGGCGCCGAGACCGAGCTCGACCGGCAGGTGCTTGAATTGGTCAAGGATCCGCTCACTCATCTGGTCCGCAATTGCGCCGATCACGGCATCGAGCGCCCCGCCGAGCGCATCGCCTCCGGCAAGCCGCAGAGCGGCACGATCCGGCTTACCGCCTGCCATCAGGGCGGCCACATCATCATCGAGATTGCCGATGACGGTCGCGGCCTCGACACCGCGCGCATCAGGGCCAAGGCGCTCGATCTCGGGCTTGCGAGCGAAGCCGATCTCGCCGCCAAGTCCGATGTCGAAATCTGCAATTTCATCTTTGCGCCGGGCTTTTCCACCGCGGCGGAAGTCACCAGCATTTCCGGCCGCGGCGTCGGCATGGATGTCGTGCGCAGCAATATCGAGCAGATCGGCGGCACGGTCGATCTGAAATCGGTTCCCGGCGCCGGCACGACCTTCACCATCAAGATTCCGCTGACGCTCGCCATCGTCTCGGCGCTCATCGTCGAATCGGGCGGCGAACGTTTCGCCATTCCGCAGCTATCGGTGCTTGAATTGGTCCGCGCCGGCGGCGGCGAACACCGCATCGAGCGGATCAAGGACACGCCGGTATTGCGGCTGCGCAATACGTTATTGCCGCTGCTCTATCTCAAGGACATCCTGCGGCTCGGCGACGGCGGCGGCGACGAAGGCTTTGTCGTGGTCACGCAAGTTGGCAGTCAGGTATTCGGCACCGTGGTCGACGGGGTGTTTCACACCGAAGAAATCGTCATCAAGCCGATGTCGTCGAAGCTGCGGCACATTCCGGTGTTCTCCGGCACCACGATCCTCGGCGACGGCGCGGTCATCATGATCCTCGATCCGAACGGCGTCGCGCAGTCACTGGGCCGCGCCGCGCAGGCGCAGGCCGAAGCGAACACGCTGACGGAAGACGACGATGCCGCGAACGAAGATGCCGTTTCGCTCCTGGTGTTCCGTGCCGGCTCGCACCGGCCGAAAGCGGTACCGCTATCGCTGGTCACCCGGCTCGAGGAGATCGATTGCCGTCGCATCGAAGTCTCCGACGGCCGCTGCCTCGTGCAATATCGCGAGCAATTGATGCCGCTGCTGCGTATCGACGACGAGACCGGCCTGAAAAAGGAAGGCTCGCAGCCGATCCTGGTGTTCTCCGATCAGGGCCGCTCGATGGGGCTAGCGGTCGACGAGATCGTCGACATCGTCGAGGACAAGCTCGAAATCGAAGTGGCCGGCAATCGTCCCGGCGTCCTCGGCTATGCCGTAATCAAGGGCAACACGACCGAAATCATCGACGTCGGTCATTTCCTGCCGCAAGCCTTTGAGGACTGGTTCCGCCGCCGCGACAGCGCGACCGGACGGCCGGCGCGCAGCGTGCTCTTGGTCGACGATTCCGCGTTCTTCCGCAACATGCTGGCGCCGCTGGTCAAGGCCGCCGGCTATCAGGTCACAGCCGTCGGATCGGCCGCCGAGGCGCTCGATTTGATGAAATCGGGCACCCGCTTCGATCTTGTCGTCACCGATATCGAAATGCCGGACATGGACGGCTTTGCGCTGGCGGAAGCGGTGCGCCGCATGCCGGGCGGCTCGGATCTGCCGATCATCGCACTGTCCGCCATGGTTTCGAGCGAAGCGATCGAACGCGGCCGCGCCGTCGGCTTCCATGACTTCGTCGCCAAGTTCGATCGGACCGGGCTGATCGCCGCGATCAAGGAACAAAGCGCCGACGTCAACGAGGCTGCGTGATGGCGATGAACGACAACTCAAAGCTCACCGAATTCGTCACCTTCACCACCGCAGGCCAGCTGTTCGGCCTGCCGATCGGGCGCGTGCAGGACGTCTTCAAGCCCTCGCAGATCACGCGGGTGCCGCTTGCCGGGCCGGAGATCGCGGGCGTGCTCAATCTGCGCGGACGGATCGTGACGGCTATACATCTGAGCAACCGACTCGATCTGAGCGCGAGCGCGCCAGCTGGGGCGCAGAAGAAGCCGCCGATGGCGATCGGTATCGAATGCGGCGCGGAGTCGTTCGGCCTTCTCGTGGACGTGGTGGGCGAGGTGCTCAAGCTGCCGGAAGCCGAGCTTGAACCAAATCCCATCAATCTCGACCGCAAGCTGGCGCGGGTGTCGGACGGCGTGTTCCGGCTCGACGGGCAGCTCCTCGTGGTGCTCGACGTCGACCGCGTGCTCGATTTCAGCGCCGAGGCGGCTGCCGCATGATCGTGAACGCAATTTGTTAGGACCGAAGGTGGAAATTACAAAAGCTTTGCCCCGCATCGGGGAGAGTGAGGACAAAATGAAAACGTGCTTGGTTGTCGACGACTCCAGCGTCATCCGCAAGGTGGCGCGGCGCATCCTTGAAGGCCTCGACTTCCAGATCTCGGAAGCCGAGAACGGCGAAGAGGCGATCGAGACCTGCAAGACCCAATTGCCGGACGCGATCCTGCTCGACTGGAACATGCCGAAAATGGACGGCTATGATTTCCTTCGCGTGCTGCGCCGGTTGCCCGGCGGCGACAAGCCGAAAGTGGTGTTCTGCACCACCGAGAACGATGTCGCTCACATCGCGCGCGCGCTGCATGCCGGCGCCAACGAATACATCATGAAACCGTTCGACAAGGACATTGTCGAAGCCAAGTTTCAGGAAGTCGGGCTGATCTAAGCCCGTACTTCGCATGAGTGTGTCGCGTTGCTGAAGTTCGAGCGCGGAAAGTTTCAGTAGCATGAGTACCGTTCTCGTCACCGGGCATCAAGGCGCCAACTGCTGCGCCGCCGATCGACAAGAAAGTCCGCGTGATGGTCGTGGACGACGCTGTCGTCGTGCGCAGCCTGTTGGCGCGCTGGATCGATGCCGAGCCGGACTTGCATGTCGTCGCGTCGCTGCCGAGCGGGCGCGAAGCGGTCGCCTGGTTCGAGAAAAACGACGCCGACGTCGTCATGCTCGATATCGAGATGCCGGATCTCGACGGTATTTCGGCGCTGCCGCTCTTGCTGCAAAAAAAGCGCGACCTCGCGGTCATCATGGTCTCGACCTTCACGCGCCGCAGCGCCGAGATCAGCTTGCGCGCGCTGGCGTTGGGCGCGGCCGACTATATCCCGAAGCCCGAGAGCACCCGCGAAGTCACGACCTCGGTTTCGTTCCGCCGCGAGCTCCTGGAGAAGGTTCGCGCGCTCGGCCATCGGCGCCGGCCGCCGGCGCGCGTCGAGGCGCCGGCGCTGGTGCCGCCAGCCGAAGCCCGTTGCGGCGCCGCACGGTGCGCCGCATCCGGCGCCGCGGATTCACAAGAACGCAACGCACGAGCAAGGCCACGACGCTGTTCATGGCCCTGGTTACGACCACGAGCCCGATACATTTGCGGCCTTTCGCGCTGACGCCGCCGCGCGCGCTTTTGATCGGCTCCTCGACCGGCGGGCCGCAGGCGCTCACGGCACTGATCGAAAGACTTCCCGCCGCGATCGACCGGGCGCCGGTCCTGATCACGCAGCACATGCCGCCGACCTTCACGACCGTCATGGCCGAGCATTTGTCGCGCGTCGGCGGCCGCGGCGCGCACGAAGCCGAGCACGGCGAGCCGGTTCTGGCCGGCGGCATTTATGTCGCGCCGGGCGGCCGCCATATGCGGGTGACGCGCAATGCCGACGGCGTCAGGATCGCCATCGGCGACGACGAGCCGATCAATTTCTGCAAGCCCGCGGTCGATGCCTTGTTCAGCTCGGCGGCCGCGGTGTGGGGCCCGGCGGGTCTGGCGCTCGTTCTGACCGGAATGGGCGCGGACGGCACGCACGGCGCGACCGATATTGTGGCGGCCGGCGGCAGCGTCATCGCGCAGGACGAGGCGACGAGCGTGGTCTGGGGCATGCCGCGTTCGGTCGCCCAGGCCGGCTTGTGCTCGGCCGTGCTGCCGCTCGATCAGATCGCGCCGAAAATCATTCGCCTGTTCTCGGGAGATCGCTCGTGACCCCGCACGATTACGATTTCCTGCGCAAATGTCTCAAGGAGCGCTCCGGCCTCGTGCTGTCGGCCGACAAGCAATATCTGGTCGAGAGCAGGCTTCTTCCGGTGGCGCGCAAGGCCGGGCTCGCGACGCTCGGCGAACTGGTCGGCATGCTCCGCGGCGCCCCCGATCCCGTCCTCATGACCACGGTCGTCGAAGCCATGACGACCAACGAGTCGTTCTTCTTTCGCGACAAGGCGCCGTTCGAGCACTTCCGCGCGACGATCATGCCGGCGCTGATCGAGGCGCGGCGCGCAGGCGCGCTCCATCCGCATCTGGTGCGCGGCGTCGTCGACCGGCCAGGAGCCGTATTCGCTGGCGATGTGCCTCAAGGAGATCGAGCGCGAGATTTCAGGCTGGCGCATCGAGATGCTGGCGACCGATCTCTCCGGCGAAGTGCTGGAGAAAGCGCGGCAAGGCATCTACAGCCAGTTCGAAGTGCAGCGCGGGCTGCCGATCCAGCTTCTGGTCAAGCATTTCACGCGGTCCGGCGAATTCTGGCAGATCGCGCCGGAGCTTCGCGCCATGGTGCGCTACCGGCAGCTCAATCTGCTCGCCGATTTCTCGCAGCTCGGCACGTTCGATCTCGTGTTCTGCCGCAACGTGCTGATCTATTTCGACGCCGAGACCAAGACCGACGTGCTCAACCGCATCGCGCGCGTCACCGCGCCCGACGGCTATCTCGTGCTTGGCGCCGCCGAAACCGTGGTCGGACTGACCGATCGCTTCAAGATGGTGGCCGATCGGCGCGGGCTCTATGCGCCGAACACCGACCCGCCGCGCGCTTCCATTCTCGGCGGTGCGAAATCGCCGCCGCGCCTGGTCGCGATCCGCGGCGGACGGTGAGCGCGCCTACAATTCGCCCAACAAAAAACCCCGGCCACTGGCCGGGGTTTTTAATTCTAGGCTCGCGAAGAGCTTTAGGCCGGGATCTTGACCTCGTCCTCGGCCGGCTCGCGCAGCACGTAGCCGCGGCCCCACACCGTTTCGATGTAGTTCTTGCCGTTCGAGGCATTGGCGAGCTTCTTGCGGAGCTTGCAGATGAAGACGTCGATGATCTTCAGCTCCGGCTCGTCCATGCCGCCATAGAGGTGGTTGAGGAACATTTCCTTGGTCAGCGTCGTGCCTTTGCGCAGGCTGAGGAGTTCCAGCATCTGGTACTCCTTGCCGGTCAGGTGCACGCGGGCGCCGTTGACCTCGACGGTCTTGGTGTCGAGATTGACGACCAGATCGCCGGTCTGGATGACCGATTGGGCGTGGCCCTTGGAGCGGCGCACGATGGCGTGGATGCGCGCCACCAGCTCGTCCTTGTGGAAGGGCTTGGTCATGTAGTCGTCGGCGCCGAAGCCCAGCCCCCTGACCTTGTCCTCGATGCCGGCAAGGCCGGAGAGGATCAGGATCGGCGTCTTGACCTTCGACACCCGAAGGCTGCGAAGCACTTCGAAGCCCGACATGTCCGGCAGGTTCAGATCGAGCAGGATGATGTCGTAGTCGTAGATCTTGCCGAGATCGATGCCCTCTTCGCCGAGATCCGTCGTGTAGACGTTGAAGCTCTCGGACTTGAGCATCAGCTCGATCGATTGCGCAGTGGCGCTATCGTCTTCAATCAGCAATACGCGCATGCCAGTCCCCTTCCTCGCCGCGCAGGCTCAAGGTCGGCGCCGCAGCGGCGGCCCCTGGAAAACGCCTTTCACAAACTGATTCGGGACACTAACGGCGCTATGGTTAACAAAACCTGATTCTCCCGCGCAAGCATTCCGTGGGCAAATTCTTGCGAATCGCCTTAAGATGTTGCGTGACAGTGAGTTTTTCGCCACGGCCGTGTTCATGTTCCAAATTAAGTTTCGGCGCTAACCGATTCATACGACTCGCCCATCCGTTCTGGCTGGAGAGCCTGCCTTGCCCCTAAGGACGACTGCGCAATGATTAACGGCCCGGGTAAACAAGCGATTAATAAACCAGCGCGCGAAGTAACCATTCTTGCTTGGAGGTGCCGATATCCGGGGTGGTGTGGCCGAAATGGTAACCGAGGGAGGTTTCGGGCCCGGCCATGAAGGCGCTCGCCGAACAAATTAATGAACTCGACGGTATCGAGATCTATGGCCGGGTCGTCGGCGTGCGCGGGCTGATGGTCGAAGTGGCCGGGCCGTTGCACGCGATGTCGGTCGGCGCCCGGGTGGTGATCGAAACGCCGGGCAAGAACATTCCCTGCGAGGTGGTCGGCTTCTCCAACAACAATGCGCTGCTGATGCCGTTTGCGCTGCTCGAAGGCGTGCGGCGCGGCTGCCGGGCGCTGGTCACCTCGGTCGCCGGCGCGGTGCGGCCGTCCGCCGGCTGGCTCGGCCGGGTGGTCAATGCGCTCGGGCGAGCCGATCGACGGCAAGGGCGCGCTGCTGTTTGGGCCGTCGCCCTATTCGTTCCGCAATACGCCGCCGCTGGCCCATGCCCGCCGCCGGGTCGGCGGGCCGCTCGATCTCGGCGTGCGGGCGCTCAACACGTTCATCACCTGCTGCCGCGGCCAGCGCATGGGCATTTTCTCGGGCTCCGGCGTCGGCAAATCGGTGCTGTTGTCGATGCTGGCGCGCAATGTGGCGGCCGACGTCACCGTCATCGGGCTGGTCGGCGAACGCGGCCGCGAGGTGCAGGAATTCCTGCAGGACGATCTCGGCGAGGCCGGTCTCGCCCGCTCGGTGGTCGTGGTCTCGACCTCGGACGAGCCGGCTTTGATGCGCCGCCAGGCCGCGCATGTGACGCTCGCCATCGCCGAATATTTCCGCGACGAGGGCAAGGACGTGCTGGTGCTGATGGACTCGGTGACGCGCTTTGCCATGGCGCAGCGCGAGATCGGGCTCTCGGCCGGCGAGCCGCCGACCGCCAAAGGCTATACGCCGACGGTCTTCACCGAGCTGCCGCGGCTTCTGGAGCGGGCCGGGCCGGGAACGGAGCAGGGCACCATCACCGGCATTTTCACGGTGCTGGTGGACGGCGACGACCACAACGAGCCGATCGCCGACGCCGTGCGCGGCATTCTCGACGGCCATATCGTCATGGAGCGCGCCATCGCCGAGCGCGGGCGCTATCCGGCCATCAATGTGCTGAAATCGATCTCCCGCACCATGCCGCGGGCGGCCGATCCGGCCTATTTGCCGGCCCTGACCAAGGCCCGTCAGGTCATGGCGACCTATGCGGATATGGAGGAGCTCATCCGGCTCGGGGCCTACCGCGCCGGAACCAGCCCCGATGTCGACGAGGCCATCCGCCTGCATAAGCCGCTCGAGGACTTCCTGCGCCAAGGTAAGGAAGAAGCAACCAGCTTGGCCGAAGGATATCTCCGATTGGCGCAAATCGTGGCAAGCGCGGAAACCGAACGCTAACGTTATCATGCCACGATCCGGGCCTTCGGGGGGTGCCGCGCCCGGTTTGGGGCGGGGCACCATCCCGTGGCTTCGGGGGAGTATGTAGTCGATGAAGTCCCGTGAGACGCTTATTCGCCTGAAGAAGTTTCAGGTCGACGAGAAGCGGCGCAAGGTCGCGCAGATCGAGACCATGATCGCCGAGTTCGAGCGCATGGGCGGCGATCTCGAGCGCGAGATCAAGGTCGAGCAGGATCGCGCCGGAATCCACGATCCGGGCCATTTTGCCTATCCGACCTATGCCAAGGCGGCGATTGCCCGGCGCGAAAATCTCAAGCGTTCGGCCGACGAGCTGCGCATTCAGCTCGACGACGCGAAATCGGCGCTCGGCGAGGCATTCGACGAACTGAAAAAGGTCGAACTGCTCGACGAACGCGACCAGATGCGCGAACGCGAGGCGGAAGAAGCCGCCGAGCAGGCCGAGCTCGACAGCATCGCGCTGTTGCGCGTGCGCGGCGCCGCTCCGGCGTAAGGTCTATCGCTGCGAACTGATCAGCTGCCTGCCGCGGGTCGAGCCTTCGATCCGAGGCTTTTGCCGTTGGCGCCGGGATTCCGGCGCACGGCACCGGCCCGACTTGTCTCAAAATGCGACGCTATTACTGTCAGTTCGGTCGCTTCACCCCTCGTTTCGCTCTCGACGAAACCCGGCCCGAGCGGCGATAATCATCCGGGGCAAGGCCTTGGGGGGCCAGCTCTGCGATGGCTGGGGCAATTATGTTGATGCAGACGGAGCTCGTCTGGCTACTCGGCGCCGTCGCCAAAGGCGACGAGGCCGCGTTCGAGCGCCTCTATTCCGCGACCCGCGCGAAACTTTACGGGGTCTTGCTCCGTATCTTGGGTCGACCGGCATTGGCCGACGAGGTCATGCAGGAAACCTATCTCAAGGTTTGGAAGATGGCTGACCAGTTCGACCCGCAGGTCGCAAGCCCGATCACCTGGATGGTGGCGATCGCGCGCAACCGCGCCATCGATATCGTGCGCAAGCGGGGCGATCTCTCGATCGAGGACGAGCCCGAGGCGCTCGAGGTCGCCGCCGAAACGCCGGCGCCGCTGGCGCGGCGCGAGATGACGGAAGAGCTCAAGCGGCTGTTATCCTGTCTCGGCAAGCTCGACCCGGAAAAGCAGCGCATCGTGCTGCTCGCCTATTACAGCGGCTGGAGCCGCGATCAGCTTGCGGAAAAGCTCGATATTCCGGTGAACACGATCAAGACCTGGCTCCGCCGCAGTCTGCTCGAAATTCGCGAGTGTATGGGGCCACGATGATGATCCCGAGAACGTGCATGAGAACTTGCATGACGAGAGCTTGCTGACGAATCGCACGAGAGCGCGCTTGAGGTAGCTATGTACGACGACGACAGAGATGCGCTTGCCGCCGAGTATGTTCTGGGGACGCTGTCCGCCGACGAGCGCGACCAGGCCGAAGCGCTGCTCGCCATCGATCCGGGTTTCGCCGAGATCGTGCGGGTGTGGGAGCGCCGGCTCGGCGAACTCAACGTCATGGTCGAGGCGGTCGAGCCGCCGCCGGAAGTCTGGGACAAGGTCAAAACCGAGGTCCTAGGTTCCGACGGCGCCGAGGCCGTCATGAGCTCCGAAGCTGCGGGTTCCGCTCCGCGGCTGACGGCCGAGGAAGAATTCTCGTTCCCGCCGATCGAGGAGGCGTCGCCGCAAACGGCTCCGGAGCTGACAGCCGAGACGCCGCCAGAGACCGCCGCCGCCGACACGCCGACGGAAGAACCCGAAAAGGCGCCTCCGCCGACCGCCTCGCAGTCTTTGGAAGATCTTCTGGCGGAGCCGCTGCCCGAAGTGCCGCGGGACTTGGATGAGCCCTCGGAGAGTGCTGGCATCGAGCCTGCTGCCGCCAGAACCGGAGCCCGCCCAGAAATCCGACAAGACGCCCGATTCGACGAAGGCGCCGGATCTGGTGACCGAACAGGATTTCGAGGCGGACCTGAAAGCGGTCGTGCTGCAGGACTTCAAAAGGGACTCGGGCAGGGATTTGGCAAGAGGTCCGGCGCCTGAGCCGTTCACGCCGCTCACCCCGCCAAAGGTCGAGCGTAGCGCCGACGTGATTGTTCTTGCCCGCGGCGTGCGGCGCTGGCGCCGGATCACGGTCGCGATGAGCGCGATCGCGGCGCTGCTTGCGGTCTATGTCGCGGTGTCGCAGTTCGCGCCGGGCCTCCTCCCGGTGAGCCGGCAAGCGCCTCCGACGGTGACGGCGCAGGTGGCGCCGCCGCCATCGCGCCTCGTCGCGGTGCTGCAACAGGATCCGACCACCCCGGCCTTTCTGGTCTCGGTCGATCCGCAAAGCCGCACGCTCACGGTGCGCCGTGTCTCCGCGGCGCCCGAGCCCGGCCGCAGCTACGAGCTTTGGCTGATCTCGAACAAATATCCGACCCCGCGCTCGCTCGGCGTCGTCGGCGCCGAGCGAATTCACCGCGCGGGCCATCCCGGCAAGTTTCGACGCCGATACGATCAAAACGGCGAGTTACGCCATCTCGCTCGAACCGGCCGGCGGCTCGACAACCGGCGTGCCGACGGGTCCGATCCTGTTCAAGGGACGAATGGTGGAATCGCTGCCGGGATCAGCAGGTTGAGCGCACGTAATAAACGCCTTTGAGGCCCGCGCCGGGCGCGGGCACTCGGAATATCGGAAGCAGTAACGGACTACCGGATGGTTGGGACTTGTCCGCTCATCGTGGTCGGCTCGCCGGCCTTGACCAGCGCCGCGGTACCGAGATCGAGGCTGCTGCCCATATTGGCGAAAATACCAACCACCGCGACAACGGTCGCGCAGAGAAGGCCAATCACTACGATCTTCAAATGGGTCGCGCGGTCGGCGCTGTACATTGAATGGTTCATTGCCACCTCCCGTTTCTGCTTCTTAGTCGGGGCAGCCGGGCAAAAGGGTTCACCTGGACTTAAAAATTAACTTGTCTCAACCCGGACAATTAGGGTGTGACCTTCGACACAAAAACGCGTCTTCACAGAAGCTTGATCTGCCGTGATAACGGTTGATCCGAAGGTAAGTTCCTACAGCCCCTGCCGGATGAACCGAAAGATCAGAACAAATTTCGCTTCGTTCGATACCTTGAGGATTAAAAGCCGTGAGCCAGATCGCATCCGAACACGTCATCTCAGAACTCGCGCCGACCGGCGTTCTGCGCGCCGGCATCAATATGAGCAATATGCTTTTGGTCACGGGACGGACGCCGTCCGGCGATCCGGCAGGCGTGTCGCCCGACATGGCCGCCGAAATCGCCAAGCGGCTCGGCGTTCCGGTCAGTTACGTCAAATACGAAAAACCTTCGACCTTGGCCGACGCCGCCGGGACAAATGCCTGGGATATCGGCCTTATCGGCGCCGAACCGGCGCGGGCGGAAAAGATCGCGTTCACCGCGGCTTATTGCGAGATCGAAGCGACCTATCTGGTGCCGGCAAATTCGCCGTTCAAGACGGCCGCAGACGTCGACAGGGCCGGCGCGCGCATTTCGGTCAAGCGCGGCACGGCCTACGATTTGTGGCTCGAACGCAATATCAAGCACGCCACCGTGCTGCGGTCGGACACCGCCGACGGACCGATCAATCAATTCGTCGCCGAAAAGCTCGACGCCATGGCGAGCCTGCGGCCGGCTTTGCTGGAAGACGTCAAGAAGGTGCCGGGGACAAAAATCCTTGCCGGCAATTTTACCGCGGTGCAGCAGGCGATTGGTACGAACAAGAGCAACACGGCCGGTGCCGCGTTTCTGCGTGACTTTGTTGCCGAGGCAAAGAGCTCAGGACTTGGTGGCGCGCCTGATCGAAAAGCATCACGTCGTCGGACTTTCGGTCGCGCCGTAGTGCTGCTTGATGGAGCTTGATCTCTAGTAGCTTTTAGATACTGCCGACCGTCTTCAGCCGCGCCCGCGGGTGGATTTCGGACTGCGCCAGCACGGTCGTCTGGGCGCGGAAGCGCTCGACGATGCCGCGCACGAACGGCCGGATGGCGGGCGAGGTGACCAGCACCGGCGCCTCGCCCTCGCGGGCCGCCTGCTCGAATTTCTCGCGGACCAGATTGATGAATTCGGTGAGCTTGGACGGCTGCATGGCGAGGCTGCGGTCGTCGCCCTGGCCGACGATCGATTCCGCGAAGGCCTGCTCCCATTTCGCCGTCAGCGCGATGATCGGTAGCGTGCCGTCCATGGTGAGATGCTGGGCGCAGAGCTGGCGCGCCAGCCGCGCGCGCACGTGCTCGGCGAGCATCGTGGTGTTGCGCGTTGCCGAAAGTCCGTCGGCGATGCCTTCGAGGATGGTCGAGAGGTCGCGGATCGAGACGCGCTCGGCGAGCAGAATCTGCAAAACGCGCTGGATTCCCGAAACGGTGATCAGGCTCGGCACGATGTCCTTCATCAGCTCGCTTTGCTCTTTCGGCAGCTCCTTGAGCAGTTTCTGCACCTCACCGTAGGACAATAGCTCCGACATATTGGCCTTGATCAGCTCGGTCAGATGCGTGGCGAGCACGGTCGCCGCATCGACGACGGTCAGGCCTTTGACCGAAGCCTCCTCCTTAAGCGCCGGGTCGATCCAGGTCGCGGGCAGTCCGAAGGTCGGCTCGGTGGTATGCGTCCCCGGCAGCGTCACCTGATTGCCCGTCGGATCCATGACCATGAACTGGCCGTGCCAAACCCTGCCGCTGCCGGCCTCGACCTCTTTGATCTTGATGGCATAGGTGTTGGCGTCGAGCTGCATATTGTCGAGGATGCGTACGGAGGGCATGACGAAGCCCATTTCGATCGCCAGCGACCGCCGCAGCGCCTTGATTTGCTCGGTCAGCCGATCGGTGCCGTCCGGCGCATTGACCAGCGGCAACAGTGCGTAGCCAAGCTCGATCTTCAGCTCGTCGATCTTGAGCGACTGCGCGATCGGCTCTTCGGCAGGTGCTGCCTTGGCGGCTTCGGTCTTCTTGGTTTCGGCGACGACGGCCTGTTTGCCGCGGCGGTCGATCATATAGGCGAGGGCTGCGGTGCCGCCGCCGAGCGCCAAGAACGGGATCATGGGAATGCCGGGAAGGAGCGCCATGACCAGCATGACGCCGCCCGACATGCCGAGCGCTTTGGGATAACCCGAGAGCTGGCCAAGCAGCGCCTTGTCGGCGGCGCCGCTGACACCAGCCTTCGACACTAGAAGGCCGGCGGCGGTCGAAACGATCAGCGCCGGCACCTGCGTCACCAGGCCGTCGCCGACGGTGAGGAGGGTATAGGTGCGGGCGGCTTCGGCGAAGCTCAGGCCTTCCTGCACGATGCCGATGATCATGCCGCCGATGACATTGATCATGACGACGAGCAGGCCGGCGATGGCGTCGCCGCGGACAAACTTGGAGGCGCCGTCCATGGCGCCGAAGAAGCCGGATTCGTCTTCGAGCGTCTTGCGCCGCCGCCGCGCCTCCTGGTCGTCGATCAGGCCGGCATTGAGATCGGCGTCGATCGCCATCTGCTTGCCGGGCATGCCGTCCAAATGGAAGCGCGCCGCCACTTCGGCGATACGGCCGGAGCCTTTGGTGATGACCACGAAATTCACGATCACCAGGATCGTGAACACGATGATGCCGATCACGAAATTGCCGCTCATCACGAAGTGGCCGAACGCCTCGATGACATGGCCGGCGGCGGCGGTGCCTTCGTGGCCGTGCGCCAGGATCAGCCGCGTCGACGCAAGATTGAGCGACAGCCGCAGCATGGTCGAGATCAGCAGCACGGTCGGAAACGCCGAGAATTCGAGCGGCGTGTGAATGAACAGCGATGTCATCAGGATCAGCACGGAGAACGTGATCGAAACCGCCAGCGCGAAGTCGAGCAGGACCGGCGGCAACGGCAAAATGAGGATCACGAGGATCGTCAGGATGCCGAGCGCGAGCCCGATATCGCCACGCCGCAGCATGGTGCCGAGGTCGACGAGCCGAGACAGCGCGGTGGGGTCCCCGCTCGGCGCTGAAGTTGCGTCGGTCATGCCGGTCGATCCGCTCCGTCTGCGGTCACGGGATTCAAAGCTGTGGGTTGCGGCAGAAATGCCGCTCGAGTGCAGAATTGGACCTGCGCCTGCGTCCAAGGCTGGCCCCGAAGAGTGAGGTGGAAAGGGTTACGCCAAAGCGGTACGCCAAGCTGTTACGCCTCCTAGGCAAAATGTGCCGGGTTTATGGTTACTGGCTGGTTAACGGCGGTCCGCGCGAAGCTTGCGAGGCCAGGCCGGAAAGGCGATGGCGAATGATGTTTGTGCGTATTTTCGCGATTGGTGGCGCAATTGGGCGGACATTCGCCCTGGTCGCGCTATTTTCCGGTGCGGCCGCGCCAGCCTTCGCCGACGGCATCGAGCCGGGCCTCTGGAAGATCACCGTCCAGACCAAATCCGAAGGCATGGTCAGCCCGCCGCACGAATTGGCGAAATGCCTCACCGCCGACGAGACCCGGGACCTCGGCACGACATTCTCGCCGGTGCCGCGCATGGTCAACTCGGAATGCGCTCCGATCGAGCGCACGCTCGACGGCGCGCACCTCAACTGGCGCCTCGTCTGCAAGGGCCAGCTCAATGTGGAATTGACCGGCGCGTTCAATTTCGACAGCACGCGTCACTACACCGCGACGGTGCATACCCAGGCCGCCATAGGCGGGCAGACGATTGACACGCTGGATATGCTCGAGGGGCGGTGGGTGTCGGCCTGTCAGTAACTGCGCCAGAGCATGATCCCGAAAAAGCTTGCCCTCGGACTTGATCCGAGGGTGGAAACCGGCTTCCCGCCTTCGCGAAGCCCGCTTCGGCGGGCGAAGGAAGGTCGGAAAAGATCATGCTCAAACGAAAAATCTCAGCTGGCTTTGGCCGTCCGGAGTGCCGCCTGAAGACGGCGCTCGACGGCATCGGCGAGCGCCTTTACCTCCGCGTCAGCGACGCTTCCGGGCGCGTGCTGGTTGACCGCGTGGCCCGAATTAAACGCGCGCACGAAAGATGTCCGGTTGCCGAGCACGGGGGCGACATCCTCGCCGAGCCGCTCCAGGACCTCCAAGAACTGCCGGCCCTCGAGTGTTCGCATATCGACCCGGTTGGGCACCAGCAACGCGTCGACATGCAGCTGCTTTTGCACCCGGATGCAATTGACGACATAAAGCGCCTCGATGGTCGCTTCGATATCGAGGCCCGACGGCGTGCAGGGCAACAAGATCAGCCGCGCCGACAGGACGGCGGCGCGTAGCGCCTCCTCCGTCGTCGCCGTATCGACGATGGTAAAATCATCGGGGGAGGGCGCGACGATCGTTTTGGTCCAGCCCGAGGGTCGCTCCGCATCGAAAGGAACGCCGCGAACCGCAAACGGCAACTGCCGGGGCGCCGCCCAATGCAGGGACGATTGCTGCGGGTCGGCATCGATCAAGGTGACACGTTTGCCGCGGGCGTGGAGCTCGCCGCATAAGCAAACGGCGATGGTGGTTTTTCCCACACCGCCCTTGCGTTGCACAGTCGCGACAATGGAGCGCGCCATGTTAGCTCGAAGGACTCAAATGCGCAGCCACGCCGATATTGGCAACATCGCCCGCATCCCACGGGCGCCGCGCAACGGAGATCTCGTCAATATTCAACTTTCAATTCACGTTCCAGATTCCTGCTCCCGGTTTCGGTCCGTCTGGTAAGTATCGCCGGGAACAACGGCGGCCGCGAGCAATAAATATATGCAAATTTAGACGGACTATGCGATTTTTCGCGGCAGATGCTAGACTGACGGTCGCAGTGAAATTTCGCTGCTTTCACATCGGAATAAGACGCAGGCACATGCAATCACCGTCTACGCATTCACACTCGGTCGACCAGTGGACGCACGATCACGCCTTTCTCGGCGAGCATCACGCCGCGCACGAGCGCCGGACCTGGAGCGTCGTGGCGCTGACCGCGTGCATGATGGTCGCCGAGATTGTCGGCGGCACGCTGTTCGGCTCGATCGCGCTCGTCGCCGACGGCTGGCACATGGGAACGCATGTCGCGGCGCTGGCCATCGCCGGATTTGCCTATCTGTTCGCCCGCCGTCACGCCGACGATCAGCGCTTTTCGCTCGGCACCGGCAAGTTCGGCGAGCTTGCCGCGTTCTCCAGCGCCATCATTTTGGGAATGGTCGCGCTCGGCATCGCCTACGAA
This sequence comes from uncultured Alphaproteobacteria bacterium, assembly GCA_963695615.1. Classification (GTDB taxonomy): domain Bacteria; phylum Pseudomonadota; class Alphaproteobacteria; order Rhizobiales; family Xanthobacteraceae; genus BOG-931. The sequence goes on from CAVOHH010000005.1 coordinate 320,394, forward strand.
TCGGTCATGCGGCTCACCAGCCCCGTCGTCATTCATTTTCGCGATGCCGTCCCGATCGCGGCGCTCGGGCTGTGCGTCAATCTCGCGAGTGCGTGGTTGCTGCGCGACGAGCATGACCACGCCCACGGTCATGGTGCCGGCCATTCGCAATGCTTATGACGACGCGCATGATCACGATCATGTGCACGACCACGACCACGACCACGATCATGACCACGATCATGACCATGGCCATGATGCGGGCAGCGGCGCGGCGCATCACGACATCAATCTGCGCGCGGCCTATATCCACGTGCTGGCCGATGCGCTGATGTCGGTCCTGACCATCGCCGGATTGTGCGTGGCCTGGAAGCTCGGCTGGAATTTCATCGATCCGCTGGTGGGACTGGTCGGTTCGGCCGTGATCGCGAGCTGGTCCTTCAGCCTGCTTCGCGCCGCCGGCCGGGTGCTTCTCGACGCCGTCCCCGATCCCGGTCTGACCCGGCGAATCCGGTCGCGCATGGAGATCGACGGCGACCGCGTCTGCGATCTGCACGTCTGGCAGATTGGGCCGGGACATATCGCGGTGATGGCGTCGGTCGTTTCCGAAACGCCGCAAGCGCCGGCGGTCTACAAGCAGCGGCTCGAGGGCCTTGCCGGGCTTGTGCCACGTCACCGTCGAAGTCAATGCCGGCCCGTGCTGAGATGCTGAAATCCTCTTTTGCTCGATCTGTCGCGCTGGTGGCGGCTTTCGGCGCGCCGGCGGCGATGGCCCAGGAGGCTGCGCAGGAACGGCCTGCGGCCTTCGTCGATGCCGCGACCGTCGTGCCGGGGCTGATCGCCGGAGATGCGCTATGCCGGCGCGCATAATTTCACCGGCCGGCCGATCGACGGCTACGAAGCGCCGCGTTGCCTGCTGACGCGGGCAGGCCGCCGAGGCGCTGGCCAGTGTCGCGCGCGATCTCGCTGCCCGCGGTCTCGTCATCAAGGCCTTCGACTGCTACCGGCCGACGCGCGCGGTGGAGAATTTCGTGCGCTGGGCGCGCGATTTCAACGACCAGGCGGCGCGGGCGGAGTTTTATCCGAACGTCGATAAGCGAACGTTGTTTCGCGACGGCTATATCGCCTCGCATTCCGGCCATTCGCGCGGCTCGACCATCGACATGACGCTGGCGCGCGCCGACGGCAGCGAGCTCGACATGGGCACGCCATTTCGATTTCTTCAGTCCGACGTCATGGACCGCCGATCCGACCGTCAGCGCCGAGCAGCACGCCAACCGCATGTTGCTCGTCGCGGCGATGCGGCGGCGCGGCTTTCGCAACTACGACAAGGAATGGTGGCACTTCACGCTGACGCCGCGAGCCGTTTCCGGACACTTATTTCGATTTTCCGGTGCGGTGAGAGGGAGAGCTTCGCTGCCCTTCCTGTCGGCAGGACGGCAGCTTACAAGCCCCAGATAAAATTTCTTGATCAGATCGTTGTTGTTGAGCTCGTCGGTCGAGCGGCCTTCGAACGCGATCTTGCCGTGGACGATGACATAGCCGCGGTCGGCGATGCGGATCGCCTGATTGAAGTTCTGCTCGGCCATCAGCACGGTGAGCGCATAGCGCTGCTTCATTTCGTTGATGGCGTCGATGGTGCGGCTGACCAGGATCGGCGCGAGCCCGACCGACGGCTCGTCGACCAGAAGGATTTTCGGCGCCAGCATCAGCGGCGCGGCCGAGCGCCAGCATCTGCTGCTCGCCGCCGGACATGCTGCCGGCGAGCTGGTTGCGGCGCTCGGCAAGGCGCGGAAACGTCTCGTAAGCAGACGGCGAGATTGCGCGCGAGCTCGCGGCGCGCCGTGCTGCGGTAGGCGCCGAGCAGGAGATTTTCCTCGACCGTCAAGAGTCGGGAACAGCCGGCGGCCTTCCGGCACCAGCGCGATGCCGAGATCGACGATCTCCTCGGTGGTGCGGCCGACGAGATCGTGATTGATGCCGTCGATCTCGGCGACGATCGAGCCTTCGCGTCGGCCGCACGATGCCCATGATGCATTTCATGAGCGTCGACTTGCCGTTGCCGTTGGTGCCCAGCAGCACGACGGTTTCGCCGCCGCCGACCTTGAGCGAGACGTCGTCGATCACGCGCACCGCGCCATAGGCGGCGTGAATCCCGGTGATGGTGAGGCTATTGGCCAAGGTAAGCCCTCTCGACTTCCGGATCGCGCATCACTTCGTCGGGCTTGCCGTCGGCGATCTTCTTGCCCGAGACCAGCACGACGAGGCGGCGCGAAAAACTCATCACCGCGCTCATGATGTGCTCGATCAGGATGACGGTGACGCCTTGCTCGTTGAGCCGAACGAGCAGCGCCAAGATGTCTTCGACCTCGGAATGCGTGAGGCCGGCCATCGCCTCGTCGGCGATCAGGAGCTTCGGCTCGGCCGCCATGGCGCGCGCCAGTTCGAGCTTGCGCATCTCGACTTGGGTGAGGTCGCGCGGCAAGTGCCGCGCCTTCGCTTCGAGGCCGACTTCGTGCAGCAGCGTGGCGCAGCGCTCCTCGATCTGCTGCGTGGACAGATGAGCTGCCGCGCGCCGCGCACGGTGTAGAGCAGGGGAATGCGGATATTGTCGGCGAGATTCATGCTGACGAACGGCCGCGGCAGCTGAAAGCTCCGCGCCAGGCCGAGATGGGTGCGCCGATGCGCGTCGAGGCCGTCGAGCTTTTGGCCGTCGAAGTGCACGGTGCCTTGCTCGTTGCGCAGCGTGCCGCAGATGCAATTGACCAGCGTCGACTTGCCGGAGCCGTTCGGCCCGATCAGGCCGAGGCGCTCGCCGGCCGGGATCGACAGCGAAATGTTGTCGAGCGCGACGAAGCCGCCGAAACGCTTGCTCGAGATTGTCGATCTGCAAGCGATGTGCGTCATCGCTGCACGGCTACGCGTCCATCCGGCTCAGGATGTCTCGGTCTCGACGCGGCGGCGGCCGACGAATTCATCGGGCTTGCGCTGCAAATATTTGTGGACCAGCCCGACGATGCCGTTCGGCGCGACGATGACGAAGCCGACCAGCAGGCAGCCGACGATCAGCAAATTGACCGCCGACGAGATCGTGACGGTCGCGATCTGCTGCAGCGAGCCGAGCAGCACGGCGCCGATCAGCGGACCGATCCAGCTCGTCGTGCCGCCGATCAGCGGCATGGCGATCGAGTTGACGGCGTAGTCCAGTCCGAAGGTCGATGACGGTTGCAGATAGCCGATGTAATAGGGGAACGGCGCCCCGGCCATTCCCATCAGCGCGCCGGAAATCGTCGTCGCGATGAGCTTTAAGTTCAGCGTCGGCACGCCGGACGCTTCGGCCGCCAGTTCGTCGTCGCGGATGGTGGCGAAGCCGTAGCCGAGGCGGGAGTGCTCGATCAGCCGCGCGATGGTGATCGCGGCCACCGCCAGGAGCAGCATGATCAGGAACAGATATCGGATGTAATTGCCGAACGGCCAGATTTCCTCGGGGCGCACGATATAGGCGCCGCGCGAGCCGCCGACGATAATCCCAGTTGACGATCAGCGTCTGCAGCACGACGGCGAGCGCGAGCGTCGCGATGGCGAAGAACGCGCCGCGCAGCCGCAGCGTCAGATAGCCCATGCCGAAACCGACCAGGCCGGACACCGCGCCGCCGATCAGGATCAGAACCGGCATCGGCATCCGATAGAAGTCGTTTTCGGTGATGAACTTGTAGATGGCCACCGTCGAATAGGCGCCGAGCGCGAAGAACGCGGCCGAGCCGAAATTCACATAGCCGCAATAGCCGCCGAGAATGTTCCAGGCGGTCGACAGCACGACATATTGCAGCACGACGTAGCCGGCGAAGAACACGTAGTCGTTGCCGAACGCGACCGCGCCGCCGAACACCGCGGCGGCGATGCCAAGCCAGATGAGGAGGAAGAGCGGCGTGCGCACGGTTCAGCGTCCCAACAGGCCGGCCGGCCGCACCGCCAGCGTCAGCAGCAGGAATCCGAACGAGACCGCGGGCGCCCAGGACGGGCCGTAGAACGTCGCGGTGAGGCTTTCGACGATGCCGAGCAGCATCGCGGCGATCACCGTGCCCGGCAGGCTGCCCATGCCGCCGAGCACGCAGATCGCAAAGACGCGGCCGATATATTCGCGGCCGACCGACGGCTCGACCGGCTGGATGATGATGAGAAACGCGCCGGCGAGCGAAGCGGTCGCGATCGAAATGCCGAAGGCGATGCGCTTGATGCGGACCGGATCCACCGCCATCAGCCGCAGCGCCAGCTGATCCTGCGCCACCGCCATGATGGCGCGGCCGATGAAGGTGCGCGTCAGGATGAGTTGCAGCACCGCGATCAGCAGGAGCGAAACCAGGCACGGCACGAGAATGCGCAGCGGCACGTCGACGATGCCGAAGTGCAAGGCTCGGCCCGATATAGGGCGCATCGACGTAGCGGTAGTCGACGCCGAAATAGAGCACCAGCGTCACTTCGGTGATGAACAGCAGGCCGAAGAAGAACGCGAGGCCGCGCAGCGATTCCTGGCCGCGTTTCTCGAACGAGACGTAATAGACTTGATAGATGCGCGGCGCCGAGCACGTAGAACAGCGGGCATCGCGATGATCGCGGCGAGGATCGGATCGATGCCGAACGTCGCGTTGACGATGTAGGCGACGTAGGAGCCGAGAATGATGAAGGCGGGATGGGCGATGTTGACGATGTCGAGGATGCCGAACGACAGCGACACGCCCGACGTCACGGCGGCATAGAAGCCGCCGATCAGGATGCCGGAGACGATGGCATTGATGAGAAGATCGAACGAAAAAATCATTACTCAGCTACTGAGCCGCACGCGCTGCGCGCCGGCCTTCCCCCTCTGGCTACACTTTCTTTTAGTCATCATCCGTAGCGGCGGACGATCAGGTAACCTTTTTGGGCCTTCAGCCCTTTCGGGCATTAAGCCATGTTGGGTCGTCCACCTCTTCGAGGCTTTCCCCGTGACCCGACGATGCCCCGCTGTCGCGGGGCATCAACGCTGGCCTATATTACGCCGCGGCGCGAACCTTGTCCGGAATGGCGAGCGGCTTATTGGCGCTGTTGAGGAATTCGATGGTCATGAAGACCATCTCCTTGTCGCCGAGATTTTCGAGGTCATGGACCTTGAACTCGCCGGGACCATAGGTCTCGTGGCGGGTCTCGCCGGGCACATAGCTATATTCGACGGTGGTGCCGTCGTGGATGTGCTGACGGCCGCGTCCGCCGGAAACCGCGGTCCAGAAATAATCGAGCACGTGGCGGTGAAAGCCGATCCGTTCGCCGGGCGCGAGCCGGATGATCCAGACCCGCACCTTCTCGTTCTCGGACAAGCAGCGTCGAGCCGACGCAGCCGTTGTTGTTCTGCCGCTCGCGCTCGAATTCCGCGGCGATTGCCGGCGGCCAGGCCGACTTGTCGGCGCGGTCGCTCGGTCTTATCCAACATGGTCAGGGCCATGGCTTCTCCGTAAGGTTGGCTTTCCTCCAAGGAATTCTAGGCACAATATAGAAAACCTTTCCGGCTTAGGAAATAGTCGCAAAAGCCTGGGAAACAGCAGGATTCTCGAATGGTGAGGAAACGCCGGGCGCTCGTGATCGGCGGCTCGATGAGCGGGCTTTTGGCCGCCATCATGCTGATGCGGCGGGGTTGGGACGTCGATATTTGCGAGCGCGCCGAGGACGAGCTTGCCGGCCGCGGCGCCGGCATCGTCGCCCAACCCGAATTGATCGCGCGGCTCAAGGCGCTGGGCCTCAATACCAGCGACCTCGGCGTCGCCATCACGACGCGCAAAATCTTCGACCGCGACGGCCGCGTCACCGCCACCAGCGAATGTCCGCAGATCCTCACCGCTTGGGAGCGGGTCTATCGCATGCTCCGCGATGCTTTTCCGCCGGAGCATTATCATCGCGCGCGCGGGCTGAAGACGTTTTCGCAGAGCGCCGGACGGGGTTCTTGCCCACTTCAGCGACGGCAGTTCGATGCGCGGCCGATGTGCTGATCGGCGCCGACGGCTTGCGCTCGACGGTGCGGCAGCAATGCCTGCCCAATATCGCGCCGCTCTATGCCGGCTATGTGGCGTGGCGCGCGCTATTGTCCGAGAGCGATTTCCCGCCGGCGATCCATCGCGAGCTTTTCATGCTGATGACGTTCTGCCTGCCGCCCGGCGAGCAATGTCTCGGCTATCCGGTCGCCGGGCCGGACAACGAGCTGCGCGAGGGCCAGCGCCGCTACAATGTGGTCTGGTATCGGCCGGCGGATGAGGCGAGCGAACTGCCGCAGCTTCTCACCGACAAGAACGGCGTGACCCATTCGATCTCGATCCCGCCGCCGCTGATCCGCGCCGAGCCGATCGCCGCCATGCGGGCGGCGGCCGAGCGGCTGTTGGCGCCGCAAATGCGCGAAATCATCCGCTTGATCGACGAGCCGATCCTGCAGCCGATCTACGATCTCGAAAGCCCGCGTCTGGCGTTCGGCCGCGTCGCCATCGTCGGCGATGCGGCCTTTGTGGCGCGGCCGCATGTCGCGGCCGGTGTGTCGAAGGCGGCCGACGATGCGGCGGCGCTCGCCGAGGCGCTCGACGGCGACAATGTCGAAGGCGCGCTGCGCCGCTTCGAGGCGGCGCGCCTGCCGGACAACAGGAAAATCATCGAGCGCGCCCGCCACCTCGGCGCCTATCTGCAGGCGACGCAGACCGCGGAGGAGCGCGCGCGGTCGGCGCGGCACAGCATTCCGGAAGCCGTGCTCGCCGAGACCGCGATGATTGATTTTCTACACTGACAGGCGCCTCACGCCAGTTTCGCGTCGAGCGTGATCTGGGCGTTGAGAACTTTCGACACCGGGCAATTCTTCTCGGCTTCGCCGGCGAGCTTCTTGAACGTCGCCTCGTCGAGATTCGGCACAGTCGCGCGCAAGGTCAGCGCCGACTTCGTAATGCGAAAGCCCTGGCCTTCCGGATCGAGACTGACAGCCGCTTCGGTCGCGAGCTCGGTCGGCGTGAAGCCCGCACCCTGCAACTGAAACGCCAGCGCCATGGTGAAGCAGCCGGCATGCGCCGCGGCAATCAGTTCCTCGGGATTGGTGCCTTTCTCGTTCTCAAAGCGTGTCTTGAAAGAGTAGGGGGTTTGCGCGAGCACGCCGGAATCGGTGGACAGATCGCCGTTGCCGGCGCGTCCGGTGCCGCGCCAAACCGCTTTCGCCTTGCGGATCATCGAAGTCTCCTGTGCTGAAATTGTTTTTGCCGGCCGCCGAGAAGCGTTCGCGGCAGGCATCGTGGAGGAGCCTAATCTATGGCGGCCACGTGCTCTTTGTCAGCGCCCTGGGCGTGCCGTTCGAGCAAAGGATCGTGAACGATCGTTTTGTCACGATAGAGTTCCAGGATTTCGGCGTCATTCAATCCCAAAATGTCGCGCAGAATTTCCTCGTTATGCTCGCCGAGACGGTCCGCCCTGATCTCGGTTTCGGGCGTCCAGCGCGAGAATTTGGCCGCGAGCCCCGGAATATCGAAAGTCGCCGATGTCGCGATCGGTGACGCGGCGCACGGTGCCGCGCTCGCGCAGATGCGGGTGCGCCATGGCCTCGTGCAGGCTCAGTACCGGCGCGCAGGGCACGCGTTCCGCCTCGAGCGCGGCAATGGCCTCGTCGCGGCTCGCAAAATGGCCGAGCCAATGCTCGATGACGTCCTTGAGCGCCTCGTTGTTGTCGCGCCGGCGCGCGCGGGTCGCGAAAGCGGACGTCGTCGGCCAGTTCCGGCATGTTCATGGCCTTGACCATCAGCGGCCATTGATGCGGCAGCACCATGATCGAGATGAATTCGTCGTCGCGGCAGCGGAACACGCCGGTCGGGCCGCCGTCGGGATGCAGCGAGCCCATGCGCGGCGGGTGAAATTGCGCGCCGCGCAGCGACGATTTCGGCACGTTGACTTCGTGCATGTTGAAATAGGTGTCGATCAGCGAGCAATCGATGTATTGACCTTCGCCGGTGCGCTCGCGATGCAGAAGCGCAAAGCCCACCGCCATCGCCGCCGTCACGCCGGTCGCGCTGTCGCTGATGGCGATCGGCAATTGCGCGGGCCCGCGGTCGGTTTCGCCGATGCACGAGGTGATGCCGGCATAGGCCGCGCCCATATAGTCGAAGCCGGGCTTGTCGCTCAGCGGACCGGATTGGCCGGCGAGCGAGATCGAGCACATGATCAGCTTCGGATTGATCGCGCGACAGCTTGTCGTAGCCGAGCCCCGCGCGCGCCATCACGCCGGGCGCGAAATTCTCCACCACGACGTCGACCTTCGGAATGAGCGCGTAGACAAGCTCGCGGCCGCGCTCCTGCTTGATGTCGACCGCGAGCGATTTCTTCGAATGATTGTGCTGGAAGTAATAGGTGCTCTGCGACGATGTCTTCAGTTCCGGATCGCGCGGCTTGTCGCCGGAAAAGCGGCCGCGGTCGCCGAACGGCGCAAGCTCGAGCTTGATGACCTCGGCGCCCAGTTCGGCGAGGATGCGCGTGCAGGTCGGCGCGGCGACGAACTGGCCGATATCGAGCACACGGTAGCCTTTGAGCATCGGCAGAGTTATTCATCGCTCATCACCTCGTGTTGCGGCGCGCCGCGGGCTCGCGATCAGCGCGCTTCGAATTGTTTCCGGCCGAACAGGACGTCCCAGGATTCGCCCGCGGGCTTTTCCTTATTTTGCTCGAGCCGGTCCGCCATCACCGCAAGACCGCGCTGCACGGCGGGGCGCGCGCGCACCGCGTCGTACCAGCGCTGCAGGTTCGGCCATGCGCGCGATGTCCTGGCCTTGCCACTTGTACGGCCGCAGCCAGGGATAGACCGCCATGTCGGCGATGGAATAGTCGCCGGCGAGGTATTCGGCTTCGCCAAGCCGCTTATCGAGCACGCGATAGAGCCGCGTCGCTTCGCTGGTGTAGCGTTCGATGGCGTAGGGGATCTGCTCCTTGGCGTAGCGGCGGAAGTGATGCGCCTGGCCGAGCATCGGCCCGATGCCGCCCATCTGGAACATCAGCCACTCGACGACTTCGTAGCGCCGGCGCGGATCGGCCGGCATGAAGCGAAAGCCCGCCTTTTCGGCGAGATACATCATGATGGCGCCGGATTCGAACAGCGCTAGCGGCTTGCCGTCGGGCGCCTCGTGATCGACCAGCGCGGGAATCTTGTTGTTCGGACTGATCTTCAGGAAGTCGGGATTGAACTGCTCGCCTTTGCCGATGTGAACCGGCACGACGTTGTAGTCGAAGCCCGAGCTCTTCGAGCAGGATCGTGACCTTGTAGCCGTTGGGCGTGGTCCAGAAATAAAGGTCCAGCATCGCTCGGCCTTCACACCGCCTGCTTGAGCGGCTGCTCGCGCTTGAGGCCGGCCTCGGTCAGCCTGTGCTCCAGAAGGCCCATGCGGTCGTAGCCCCAGAACGGCTCGTTTTCGAAATAGAACATCGGCACGCCGAACACCTGGTCGGCGACCGCGTCTTCCTGGGCGCGCTCGTAGTCCGCCGGGCCATCGCCGGCGAGGTAGTCGCGAAAACCCTGCGCGGAAAGCCCGATGCTTTCGATCACCGGCGCGACGGCGTCGGCCTCGTCGGCCGCGAGCTCGCGCTTGAAGAAAAGGTCGAAAACCTTGTTGCCGTAGTCGCGGAGCTTGCCGTGCTTTTCGGCATAGAGGCCGCCGATCAGCGCCGGCGTCGTGTCGAAAATCTTCAGCGGACCGCGGATCATCAGGCCGCCGCGCATATTGGCCCAGCGCCGCGCGTCCATGTAGGAGTATTTCACTTTGTATTCGGAATACTGGCTGCGTTGCCCCTTGCCCTTCAGCCGCAGCTGGAACGGCTTCCACTTCAAGCGTGACGTGATATTTGTCCTCCAGCGCGAAGGCCGGGTCGAATGCCAGATAGGCGTATGGACTTTTGAAGTCCGAATACATTTTCACTTCGATCCGATCGCGCTGCATATGACCCTCTTTGCCTTCAGGACTTACGCGTTCCGCGCCTGGGCGGCCGGTGCGCTGTTGACGCAGCCGGTGAAAATCGCATGACCGCGACTTTGACAAGCCGGCGGCCGCAATGTCAATTTGAAATGAATGACGATATTTCATGCGGAAATGGCATGAATGGAGGCGCGCATGGCCGATCTGCAGGATGTTCCCAACTTGTCGATGAAGCACCTGCGCACCGTGGTGACGCTGGCGCGGTTCGGCAGCTTCGTTGCGGCGGCGTCCTATTTGCGCATGTCGCAACCCGGCGTGAGCCGGATCGTTCAGCAGGCCGAGGCGCGATTGGGCGTAAAGCTGTTCGCGCGCGGCACGCGTAGCGTGTCGCAGACCGAGGCCGGCCGTGAGTTTATTCCAGCGGCGGAACGGCTGCTCGGCGAGTTCTTGCAGCAGTCGCAGAAAGCGCGCGAGCTCGACGGTCAGATGCGCGGGCAGCTCATCATTTCGAGCCTGATGTCGATCTCGCACCGCGTCCTGCCGGCGGCGCTCGTCGCGTTCCGCAAGAAACACCCGAAGATGCACATCCAGATCAGGGAAGGTCTCACCAGCGCGGTCGCGGAGGATGTTCGCAGCGGCATTGCCGATTTCGGCATCGGCAATGCGCTGGGACTGAGCCGAAGGCATCGTCGCGGAGACTGTCGTCAACGAGCCTTGCTACGTCGTGATGCCGAAACGCCATCGCCTCGCGGCGGCGCCGTTCGTCGCGCTCAAGGATATCGGCGACGAGCCGATGATTTCGATGCCGAGCGATTCCGGACTGCGGCGCACCTTCGATATCGCCGCCAACGACCGCGGCGTCGTGTTCAACCACAGCATCATCACCAATCAGTTCGGATCGTTGTTCGACTTCGTGGCGCGCGGGCTCGGCGTCGCCATCGTTCCCGCCTCGGCTCTGCCGCCGGCGAACGGATCCTCGATTACGGTCAAGCCGCTGCGGCCGGCGATCACCCGCCGCATCGGAATCCTCAGATTGTCCGAAAAGACGCTGATGCCGGCGTCGCAGGCGTTCTTGGAGATCTTTCAGCCGAAATTCCTCGCCGCCGCACGCGGCGGACAAAGCCGGTCACATCCGGCGCGCTGATCTACAAATATCCCGCGCCGGCTCCGGCTGCGAATTTCGCCGGCTCGCCTTCCCAGACGATGCGCGCATGTTCGAGCACATAGACGCGGTCGGCATGCGGCAGCGCGAAGGTGACGTTCTGCTCGCCGAGCAGCACGGTGATGTCGGTGGTCTGCCGCAATTTTTCCAGCGCCTTGGAAATCTGCTCGAGAATGACCGGCGCCAGGCCGAGCGTCGGTTCGTCGAGGATCAAAAGCTTCGGCTTCATCATCAGCGCGCGCGCGATGGTCAGCATCTGCTGCTCGCCGCCGGAGAGCGTGCCGGCCGCCTGCTTCTGGCGGGCGTTGAGGATCGGAAACAGATCGAACAGCCATGCGATCTGCTCGGCGCATTCGGCGGGCGTCAGATGGTGGCCGCCCATATCGAGATTTTCGCGCACCGTCATGTCGGTGAACAGCTCGCGCCCTTCCGGGCTTTGCACGATGCCATGCCTCGCGATCGTTGCCGCGGTCTGACCGCGGAGCGAAGCACCCTCGCGGCGGATGTCGCCGGTATAGGGCAGCAGGCCCGAAATGGCGTTGAACAGCGTGGTCTTGCCGGCGCCGTTCAGCCCGACGACCGAAACGAATTCGCCGGCGTGGACATGGATCGAGACTTTCTCCAGCGCCTGCGCCTTGCCGTAGAACACGCTGACATTGTCGACTTCGAGGAACGGCGTGGTGCGGTCGCGGAACGAGGATTCCGGCCGCGCCGCGGTTTCCATGCTGCCGCCGAGATAGACGCGCCGCACGGTTTCGTCGCGCATCACCTCGTCGGCGGTGCCTTCGGCGATGCGCTCGCCGACATACATCGCGAGCACCCGGTCGACCAGACGCGAGACGCTCTTCACGTTGTGATCGACGAGGAGAATGGCGCGGCCGTCGTCGCGCAGTTCGCAGATGAGGTCGGAGAACGCGTTCGTCTCCGTCGAGGTGAGGCCGGCAAACGGCTCGTCGATCAACAGCACTTTCGGATCGCGCGCGATCGCCTTGGCGATCTCGATCTTGCGCAGGTCGGCGAACGGCAGCGTTGCGGGGCGCCGGTCGAGCACATGGGTGAGGCCGACGCGTGCGGCGATGGCGCGGGCATGTTCGTCGGTATGGGGATCGGCGAACAGCCGCGTCAGCTTATCGGGCAGCAGCGCGAGCTTGATGTTTTCCAGCACGGTCTGGCGATGCAGCGGGCGCGAATGCTGGAACACGATGCCGGCGCCCATGCGCGCGATCTTGTGCGACGGCCAGCCGGCGACCTCGACACCGGCGATGCGCACCGAGCCCGCATTGGGGCGCTCGATGCCCATGATGAGCTTCATCACGGTCGATTTGCCGGAGCCGTTCGGGCCGATGAGGCCCAGAATCTTGCCGGCTTGCACGCGGAGCGCCATGTCTTTGACGGCGACGAGGCCGCCGAAGCGCTTGGTGAGGCCGGAGACCTCGAGTTGCGCTTCGTCCGCCATGGCTCACGACGGTTCCTTGCTGCGTGTGAGCAGGCCGAAGAAGCCGCTCGGAAACAACAGCACGACGACGAGCGCCATGGCGAAGACGACGAAGTTCGACAGATCGCCGAGCGGACGCAGCGCCTCGCTCATGGCGATGAGGAAGACGGCGCCGAGCACGCCGCCGAGAATGGTGCGCCGGCCGCCGAGCACCGCGGCGATGATGATCTGCACGCCGACGGTAATGTCGACCAGCGTGCCGACCGAAGCCGAGCCGAAATAGAAGACCAGCATCGCGCCGGCGAGGCCGGAAAAGAACGCGCTGATGATGAAGGCCGCAAGCTTGTGCTTGGTGACGTTGAAGCCGAGCGCGCCCGCCTGCACGGCGTCCTGGCCGCTCGCCTGCAAAATGAGGCCGACCGGCGAGCGCGACAGCGCGAACAGGATCGCGCCGCTGACCGCCATGAACCAGAGCGCGATCTCGTAGTTCTTGGTATCGCTGATGGTGATGACGTCGGGCACGGTGAGGCCGATCTCGCCGCCGGTGAGGCTCGCATCGACCACGATGAAGTTTTGCAGCATCAGGACGGCGACCAGCGTCGTCAGTCCGAAATAGGGCCCGCGCACGCGTAGCGCCGGCAGCGCCAGCACGACGCCGCCGGCGACCGCGGCCAGCGCGCCGGCAGCGACGCAGAGCCAGATCGGCGGCTGGTAGAGGTTATCGAGAATGCCGGCAGTGTAGGCGCCGGTGCCGATCAGGAATGTCGGGCCGAAGTTCACTTCGCCGGCAAAGCCGAAAAGCAGATCCCAGGCCATCGCGAACACGCCGAAATAGTAGGCGATGGTGAGAAGGCCGAGGATGTAGCCGGAAACGCCGAGCGGCACGAACGATGCCAGCACCACGACGCCGAGCGCGATCAGAAGGATGCGCGTGGTGGACAGCGAGCCCATCTAGCGCCGTCCCAGCAGGCCGCGCGGGCTGACATACATGACCGCGACCAGGAGCAAGAGAGCCGGGATGGTGCGATAGGCCGGCGAGATCAGATAGGCGGTGATGGTCTCGAGATAGCCCACCACATAAGCGGCGATCAGCGCGCCCGACACGCTGCCGAGGCCGCCGAGAACGACAATGGAGAATGCGCTCGCAGTCAGCGGTCCGACGCTATAGGACGATACGCCCAGAAACATGCCGAGCAGCACGCCGGCGATGCCGACCAGCACGCCATAGATCGCCCAGACGACGATATAGACCTGCGACAGTTCGATGCCGAGCAGCGTCACGCCGCGCGGATTCATCGAGGCCGCAAGCACCGCTTTGCCGGCGCGCGTGCGGTTCACCAGAAGCCACAACACGCCGATGGCGAGCCAGCACACGACCGCGGTGAAAATCTCGTTTTGCGGCGTGCGCACGCCGACGATGGAGACGACGCCGTTGACGATCGGCGCCACGGTCTTGGCGTTGTTGGTGTAGAGATACGCGATCAGCTCCTGGATCATGATGCCCCACAGCAACGTCGCGGTGAGGATGAATATCTCCTTTTCCTCCTCGCGGATTTTGCGGGTCTGCTGCAATGGCCGCACGATGACGAAATAGGTGAGAAGCGAGGCGGCAAAGCCGACGCCGACACCGATCGCTGCGCCGGCGTAAGGGCCGACATGCAGATCGTTGCCGGCCGCCCAGGCGGCGACGACGGCGGCGACCATCAGCGCGCCGTGGGACAGATTGAGGACGCCGGAGACACCGAAAATCAGAGCAAAGCCCATGGCGCCGAGCGCATACAAAGAACTGATCGCAAAGCCGTCGATCAGGATTTGCCAGAACAGCATCGGTCAGACCACGCTCACGCAAGGAGGCTATAAAGCCGGGCTATAAAGCTGGCTTGCACGCGTCCCTATCAAACGTCTCCCCGCCCGCGGCGGCGGACGGGGAGGGAATGAAAGGTCAGATCCCGCTCGTCAGTTCGCCGAGCCGACCTTGATGAATTTCGGGAACTTCAGCTTGCCGTTCGCCACTTTGGCCGGCCACAGATTGACCTGTTTGCCGTCCTGCCATTGCAGCATGAGACCGGTGATCGTCTCGGGGCCCACTTTCAGGGCGTGCGGATTGGGCGAGTCCTTGCCCTTGAACTGCACGCGGCCGATCGTGCCGATATAGTCGGTCTTTTCCAGCGCATCGACGAGCTTGTCGGGATCGGTCGAGCCGGCCCGCTTGATCGCATCGGCGATGTAATAGACCTCGTCATAAGCGGTGTAGCCGCAATAGGACGGGAAGTTGCCGAATTTCGCCTTGAACGCGTTGACGAACGGCAGTGTCTTCGGTGTCACCGCGACGTCGGGCCCGGACACGCCTTGATACAGCACGCCCTCGACTGCGCCATTGGTGTCGTTCCAGAAGCTCGAATTGGTCGCTTGCGACGCAATACCGAGCATCGGCACCGGGACTTCCTGCTGCTTCCACTGCACCGTCGGCTGCACGCCGACATGCGAGATGCCGGTGATCATCACGTCGGGCTTTTCACCTTCGATCTTGTTGAAGATCGGCGTGAAGTCCGTCGTGTCGGGCGACACGCGGATGTGGTCGAGGACCTGCAGCCCGATCGTCGGGCAGACATTTCACGTATTCGGCATCGAGCGGCGTGGTCCAGGCGGCGTCCTCGCTCATGACGACGGCCGATTTCATGTGCAGGTCGTTGACCAGAAGGTCTTTGGCGGCGGAGCAAACCTGGTCCGCGAGGCTCGTCGACGTCAGATAGCCATGGAATGTGTATTTGAGATTGTCGTAGTCCTTGGCGATATTTTGCGTGATGACGTCGGACGCGGCGCCCGGCGTGACCATCACGGTCTTCAGGCGTCCGGTCCAAGGTTCGAGCGCGAGCACGACCTCGCTGATATAGCTGGCGATGACCGCATTGACGTGATCCTCGGTCGCGGCCCGCTGAAACGCCCGCACCGATTCCGCGGCGGAGGAGTGATTGTCGTAAGTCACGATCTCGATCTTGCGGCCGTTGACGCCGCCTTTGGCATTGATCTCGTCGGCGGCAAGCTGGGCGGCTTGCGGGATCGAGGCGCCGGAAACGGCCTGCGCCTCGGCGATGACACCGATTTTGATCGGATCGGTGGATTGCGCGGAGCTGTGCGTCGCGATCGCAAGTGCGGCGACGGCTGCGCCGGCCGCTAACGCCGTGCGTAGACCCGTGGACGCAGCACTCCTATCTGATTTGGTCATTGTCATAATCTCCCTGGAATTGCCGTCTTTTGCTTGAAAGCGACGGCTTACAGACAAGTCTATCCCAATGCCCCCGGACGGCAAGCCGGATTCTCTTTAGACTAAAGGCGGTGCGGCGCGTCAGCGCTGGAGCATGATCTTTTCGGAGAACCGGTTTCCACTTTTCCGGATCATGCTTTAGCCGCCGTTCTTGTGCAGCAAATCGTCGATTAGGCGGCGCACATCGGTGGGCAGGAACGGCTTTTCCAGAAGCGGCCGTTTTGCCTCGGCGAGGAAACGCTCGGAAGCCTGGCCTAGAGTATCGCCGGTCACAAAGGCGGTGCGGCTGCAAAGTTGCGGCTTATGCTGCGCAATCCAGGCATAGAGCGCCGGCCCATCGATGCCGGGCAGGCGCACGTCGCTGATGATGAGGTCATATGTCTTTTCGCCGAGCCGCTCGATCGCCGTCTCGCCGCTCGTGACGACATCGGCGCGGATGCCGAGAACGGCGAGCATTTCCGACAGCACTTGCCCGACTTCGGTTTCGTCATCGACGACCAGCGCGCTACGTTCGCTGCGGGCCAGGGCCGTAGCCGGCGCGCCGCCATTGTCCGTTCCGTTGCGGCCGGCCGCTTGCAGCGGCAGGCGCACGACAAAATGTGCGCCGCGTTCCGAGGCCGCGAGCGTCAGCGCGCCGCCATGGGCTTCGACGATGCCGCGCGAGACTGCGAGGCCTATTCCGGTGCCGGAGCCGACCGGCTTGGTGGTAAAGAACGGGTCGAATACGCGCGATCTCAGATCGGCGGGAATGCCCGGACCATTGTCGGCGACTTCGACGACCACGGCCTCGCTGTCGCTCGCCGCGGTCAGATTGATCCGCCGCGGCAGCGGCTCACCCTCCAGCGCCTGCTGCGCATTGACCAGGAGGTTGGTTAGAACCTGGGTCATTTGATCCGGGTCGCACACGACAGGCGGCAGGTCCGGCGCAATGCTTTGCACGATCTCGATTCCAGCGGCGCGCAAGCCGTAGGCCAAGAGTTGCAGGGCATTGCCGATCAAAAATTCGACCTCGACCGCGCGCGGCTGCGTCTTGCGCTGTCGCGCCATGGCCAGAAAGCTGCGCACGATGCGCCCGCAGCGCTCGGCCGCGGCCTGGATTCGTTGCGCGCGTTCGGCGAGCGACGGCGCCGTCGTCTCCGCTTCGTTTTGCAGCATCAATGCGTTGCCGATCAGGATCGACAGCGGATTGTTCAATTCGTGCGAGACGCCGGCGAGCAGCGAGCCCAGCGCGGCGAGCTTTTCGCTCTGATGGAGCGCCTCGCGCTGGCGCTCGATTTCGACGCGCGCCTGGCGCGCCGCGGTCAGGTCGCGCAGATAGGCCGTGAACAGCCGGCGATGCGGCAGCCGCACTTCCTTGATCGCGAGTTCGACGGGAAAGGTGCTGCCGTCGGCACGCATTCCCTCGATCTCGATGCGCTTGTCGAGCACGGTGTTTTCTCCGGTGCGCAGGTAGCGCTTGAGGCCCTCTGCGTGCCGCTGGCGCAGCGCGGGCGGCACGATCAATTCGCCAATCGGCCTGCCGATGGTCTCGCTGCGCCGATAGCCGAAAGTCTGCTCGGCGGCCGGGTTGAACTCGATGACGAGGCCCGCTTCATCGATGGCGATGATGCAATCGAGCGCGGAAGCGGTAATCGCGGCGCTCACGGCTTCGTTCGCCTGCAAGGCCGCAAACTGATCCGGTACCACCCATTCGCCGCTCTTGAGCTCGGTCAGGTCGCGGGCGAAGACGAAATAGCCCTCGATATCTCCTTGCTCGGTCCGGTAAGGCAGATACACGCGCTGCACCAGACGGTGCCCGCGCGAAAACGTCATCCAGCCTTCCCAGCGCACGGTCTCGCCGGCGAGCGCGCGTTCGGCTTCAGGCTTCAGCGATTGATAGGCCGCAGGCCCGAGAATTTCGGCAATGCTGCGGCCTAAAATCTCGCTGACCGGCCGGCCGGCCAATTGCGCATATTCGGCATTGGCATAGCAGTGGATTTGCTCGCGATCCAACAACGACACGCGCGCCGGCATGGCGTCCAGTACGACGCGCAGCCGCGGGTCGATCGCGATCGGCTGAGACCGCGTTTCGCTCACGGTTTAGCCGGGATGAATATGTAACCCGCGCCGCGGACGGTCTTGATCGTCTGCGGATTCGACGGATCTTGTTCGACCTTGCGGCGGATGCGCGCGATGCGGATGTCGATCGAGCGGTCGAACACGTCGCTGTCGGGGTCGTGGGCGAGATCGAGAAGCTGTTCGCGGCTGAGCACGCGGTTGGGATGCCGCGCGAAAGCTTCCAGCAAATCGAATTCGGTTGAGGTCAGCGTGATCGCGCTGCCGTCCGCGGCGATGAGCCGATGCGCATCGAGATCGAGCACCATGTGGCCGAACCGCACTTTCGAATTCGGATCGCTCGACGTGGCCGGTGGCCTCTCCGGCGCCGCGTGAGAGGCCATGTTAGACGCCAAGTTGGACGCCAAGTTGGGCGCTATGGCGGTTATCGCGCCGGGCTGGACGGCGCGCCGCAGCAGCGCGCGGATACGCGCACGCAGCTCACGCAGATCGAACGGTTTTGTCAGATAATCGTCCGCCCCGATTTCAAGACCGACGACGCGATCGACGATGTCGTCGGCCGCAGTCAGCATCAGGATAGGTAGCGCGCTCTGTGCGCGGATCCGCCGCGCGATAGCGAACCCGTCTTCGCCCGGCATGTTGACGTCGAGGATCAGAAGGTCGGCGGTCTCGCCGGACAGATGGGCGTCGAGCTCGTTGCCGTCGGCGGCGGTACGGACCGCAAAGCCGTGCTTACCGAGATATTCCGCGATCATGCCGCGAAGATCCGGTTCGTCGTCGACGACGATAAGTCGGCCTGAATCCATGGCTTGTCGGCCATCACCGCAGGGATGATTGCGAAAATCTACCTGTTCCATGCGTATAAACAACCCCGCGGCGCGGACTATTCCAGTGCAACCTTATCGATCACAGATACGCGCGCTTGAGTCCTCGTGCGGCCATCAATTCGGCGATCTTCTTGCGCGCATGGAAGACGCGGGTCTTCACCGTATTTTCCGGCACGCCGGTGATCCGCGCGACCTCGTCGATCGATTGCTCGTGATAGTAAATGAGGTCGACGACTTCGCGATGCGCCGGTGACAAATGCTTGAGGCAATCGCGCAGGATCGCGGCGCGCTCACTTTTTTGAAACGCGGTCTCCGGCGTGTCGGCGGTGTCCTCGATGGCTTCGGCAGCCTCGTCATCGAGCTCGTCGAGCGTCCGCCGCCGGCGCGCCGACAGTCCCTTGAAGCGCGCGATACCCAGGACCCAGGTCGACACTTGGGAGCGGCCCTCGAAGCGGCCGGCATTGTGCCAGACGTCGAGGAAGACTTCGGTGACCAGCTCTTCGGCCGTCGCGTCGTTACCGACGATCCGCAACAGGAATCGGAAGACGCGGACATTGTGGCGCGCGAATAGGAGACGCATGGCGTCCTTATCTTGCGCCGCGATCAAGCCGATCAGCGTCTCGTCGGATGTTGCTGTGCTGGTTTTGCCCGACGACGGGCGAGCCAATCCGGCTCCGGTAAGTGCGCGGCTGGAATGCATGGCTGAAATCCTGTTTCCATCTGGCGCGCCAATTCCGCGTCGTCGCCCGCTTTGCTAACAGCGCGGCGTTTCGCGGCGATTGCGCGGGAAGGGGAAAAAGGTTTCGCGTCAAAGGGGAATTGTGTCGCGGGGAGACGAATTATTTCGCGTCAGGCGGGGCCGCGAAACAATCGGGGTAATTGGCCACCTAAATCGGGGTAGTTTGGCGCCTAAACGTGCTGGCCGCCGTTGATGTGGATCTCGGCGCCGTTGACGTAAGACGAGGTGTCCGTGCACAGCACGTAAATGATCTTCGCCACTTCGTCCGGCGTTCCGAGCCGGTGCATCGGAATATTTTCCACGATCTTCTCCGTGCCCGGCGACAGCATCGCGGTATCGATTTCGCCCGGCGCAATGGCATTGACGCGGACGCCGACCGAGCCGAAATCCGCAGCCATTTCGCGGGTCAGCGCCGCGAGCGCCGCTTTCGACGTCGCATAAGCGGCGCCGGCGAACGGATGCACGCGCGAGCCGGCGATCGATGTGACGTTGACCACCGAGCCCTTTGCGGCTTTCAACTCGTCGAGAAGGCCGCGCGCCAGCATGATCGGGGCGAAGAAGTTCACCTGAAAAACGTGATGCCAGTCCTCGCGCGTAGTGTCGATCGAAGACAGCCGCTTACTACCCGCGGCTTTCGGCGAGATCGCCGCATTGTTGACGAGCGCGTGCAATTCGCCATGGAGCCGGTTTTTGGTTTCCATGATCGCCGCCTCGGTATTCTCCGGATCGGAGAGGTCGACCTGGATGTGATCTTCAGGTCCCGCCTCCCACGGACAATTTTCCGGGAACGGATGCCGCGAGCAGGTAACGACGCGCCACCCGGCGGCGGAGAAGCGCTTCACCGTGGCGTGGCCGATGCCGCGGCTGGCTCCGGTCAGGAGGAGCGTGCGTCGCGGTTGGTTGCTCGTTGCCATAAATTGTTTGCTCGGGTTGCTCGTGATTATGGATAAAGGCGCGTCTTCTTCCACGGCGCGTTCAAGTCCGCACGCGCGAAGACAATACGATCGTGCAGCCGAAACGGCCGCTCCTGCCAGAACTCGATCTTATATGGCATGACACGAAAGCCCGACCAATTAGGCGGGCGCGGTACCATGCCGATGGCGAATTTTGCGGTCTGGATTGCGACCGCCTTTTCGAAGGCCAGCCGGCTTTCCAGCGCTGCGGATTGTTTGCTCGCCCAGGCGCCGATTTGCGCCATGCGTGAGCGCGTGGCGAAATAGGCGTCGGCTTCTTCCTTGGTCACCGCCTCGACATTGCCGCGCAGCCGCACCTGCCGTTGCAGCGATTTCCAATAAAACGTCAGCGCAGCCTTCGGCGCCGCCGCGAGTTCCCGGCCTTTGATGCTGTCGAGGTTGGTGTAGAACACGAAGCCGCGCTCATCGAAGCTCTTCATCAGCACCATGCGGGCGTCGGGCATGCCGTCGGCATCGACGGTGGAGAGCGTCATGGCCTCCGGATTGACCGGCTCGGAGCGGCTGGCTTCGGCAAACCATGCGGCGAACAGGCGCAACGGCTCGTCGGCCTCGGTGAAGTCACCGCCCGTTAACCACATCGGGTGTTCAATAGGCGCTGCGTCGGACATTCTCGGAGTACCCAAGTGTGGGTGTGGGGTGATCGGGAAGCGTGCCGCCGGTCTCTATATAGTGGAACAGCGGCGCTGCGCCTACGTGGCCGGTGGCATAAGCTTTCATGCGTGACAGCGGTGCTGAGCGCGCTTGCCGTTTCCGGCTGTTCCTACCGGCTGTCTTCCCTGGGTTCGAAAGACGATGGCGATCCGCCGACGACCGGTTCCATTGCGGCGCCGGCCGGGCCGCTCGTCGAGGTCTCTAGCGCCTCGCCGCGGGCGGAGGTCGACCTCGCCTATGCGCGCGCCGCCGCGTCCGACGCGCTAGCCCGGGGCGGTAAGGACGCAAGCGTGCCTTGGCAGAACCCGCAGACCGGCGCCGGCGGCAATATCACGCCGCTGGCCACCTCCTATACGGAGGGCGGCCTGCCGTGCCGCGATTTCCTCGCCAGCTACGTCCATGGCGGCTCGCAGGATTGGCTGCAGGGAGCGGCCTGCCGCACTGCGGGTGGTTCGTGGGAAGTTCGGCGGCTAATGCCCCTCAATCACGGCTGAGCGCGCTATCATCGCCCCGCAACGTGCCGATTCGCTTGTCAGATTGCACAGTTGCACGCGATTGCTGCATTGCGTGACGGCTACTTTATGCCCACATTGAAGCGAACTGGGCGGGCGGGGCCAGCCCGAAAAGCTTATTCGGAGTCTTTCGGGGATGCGTGATCCCTATGAAGTCCTGGGTATCGACCGCAAGGCGAGTCCGGGCGATATCAAGAGCGCCTATCGGCGGCTCGCAAAAAAGCTGCATCCCGACGCCAACAAGAACGATCCGAAGGCGGCGACGCGCTTTGCTGAGCTTAATGCTGCGCATGAGCTCCTCGAAGATGAGGACAAGCGCAAGGCCTTCGATCGCGGCGAGATCGATGCCGAGGGCAAGCCACGCTTCCAAGGTTTTGGTGGCGGCGGGGGAAGGCCCGGCGCGGGCCCGGGCTTCGGTCCCGACATGAATTTCGAAAGCTTCAATTTCGGCCCTGAGGGGTTCACGCGCAGCACCCGGCGTGGGCGCTCAGGCGGCGGCGCGAGCGGTGGCGGTTTTGCCGGCTTCGAGGACATCCTCAAGGAAGCCTTCGGCGCTGCCGGGCGCGGCGGTCGTCCGGGCGCCGGATCGACTTTCGAGCAGGAAGATTTCGGCATCGGCGCCGATGTGCATGCGGCCTTGACGATTACGCTGCCGGAAGCGGCCAAGGGCGTCACCGAACGCTTGCGGCTGCCGACCGGCAAGGACGTCGACGTCAAAATTCCCGCCGGCATCACCGAGGGTCAGCAGGTCAGGCTCAAGGGCCAAGGCCTGGCCGGCCAGGCCGGCTCAGGCGACGTGCTGATCACGATCTCGATCGCGCCGCATCCGGTGTTCAAGCTCGAAGGCACGGATGTGCGGCTCGATCTGCCGATCACGCTTTACGAGGCGGCGCTCGGCGCCAAGGTGCGCGTGCCCACGCTCGACAAACCGGTCGAGATCACGATCCCGCCATGGACGTCGAGCGGGCGCACGTTCCGTCTGAAGGGCAAAGGCTTCCCCGCCAAAGGAAGCCACGGCGACCTTCTCGCCACGGTGCGCATCGCGCTGCCGGACAAAAGCGATCCCGATCTCGAAGCGCTGATGAAGAAGTGGCAGGCCGAGAAGCCCTACGATCCGCGCCAAGACATGTGACGGACGTCACATGTGACCGCGCGTTCGCGATTGTATCTTCCATAGACCAACGGCAAAGTTTTATCGTGTTGAAAGCGTGCTCAGGCAGCCGACATGCCACCGCTTGCCGCGTCCGGCTTACGTTCAGGTTTGCATTCGGCGGGTGGCCTTGGGCGCATCTGCCGGCTCGCCGTTAGGTTTTTCTGCGCATTTGTTTTGACGGCTTGCGCGAGTCTCGGTCCGAAGCCGGCGGCCAGCCAGGAAAACGCCGCCGGCAATCAGGCACCGGTGCGCAATGCCGACATCATCGATTTCATCGGCACCTGTGCGGCCCGCGGCGGCGAAGCGGTTCTGCTCGCCGCGGCAAACCCGATTTGCACGAGCTATGGCGCCGGCACCAAGGAATTAGATCGCCGTTCCCCGGAAATGCCGCTGCAAGTCAACGCCTTGCGGGCATGCAATGATCCTGCCGACCGGCGCGTGCTCGATGCACGAGCGATCAAGACCGTCGCGGCCGATGCGACGAAGAAAATCCAGCCGTCAGGAATTCGCGTCGTCGGCGCCATCTTCTGCGATGCGCTGGATTTGGTGGGCCTCAACTTGCCCTACATGCTGATGATGGACGGCTCGATCTTTGTCAAAGGAATCGAAGCAAGGAATTTTAGAACAACCGGCGATTTCAGTTTCGAAGGCGCGCTGGTTTTCGGTCAATTGGCGGTTATGCGGGCGCAAATTGGCGGTACCGTTTTCAGCCGCCACAGTCTTATCCAGAATGCTCAGTTTCTCGATACCGACATTCACGGGGCGCTGCTGCTGCGCGAGGCCGTCCTCCTCGATCCGGCGGTCTTCGATACTGTCACCGTCACCGGCGAACTCAGTCTTCGGTACTCGGCATTCTCTTACTTTCTTCTGCAATTCAGCAAGATCGGCAGCGTTCTCGACTTGACCGGAAGTCAGGCACGCTGTGCGTATCAGCTTAGGAAAGACGAGATCGGTGATCTCGTCGCCGTGGATGCCGGTTTCGGCGTCAGTTCGCTGTCGCTGGCTGAAGGAAGCGCCAAAAACAGCAAATTGAAGTACCTGTTCGCTGCCGGCGAGTTGAATACGGATATCCCCCACTCCATATCGCAAAGATCCGTGAAGGATGCATTGGGCGACACAAGCTGCAACATAAGACAGATTGCGGCGCCGAATGTGTTGGCCGTTTCCGACACCATCGTGAAAGAGCGGCTCTGCCTGCAGGCCTTTAATTGGCCGGCGTCTCACACGCAGGACAATTTGCCCGATGCTCACTTGACGTTGAACGACGTCACCGTTGACGCCAGCGCTTTCATTGATCTGACGCAGCCCGAAGAAAATGCTTCCGGGACAAAATCCGGAACGCGCCGTTTCGAGATGCTAGGATTTCGGACGCGGTCGCTCATTTACAATTTCGACCGCGTGTCTCAATCGCCTCCTCACACGCGATCGTACCTCAACGAGCTGCAGCTATACCTCAACGGGCTGCAATTCGATCAGGTCTATGCGACCGGAACGGAGGCCGTCAGAGACAGGGGAGTAACGGCCAAGGCGGCGGATGTGACTTCGATCACGTGCGGATATGACCCGGACAACAACTCGGTGGAAGAAAAAATGATTGTCGACAATGTCGACAATCTGAAGTCGCCGCTGCCAGCGCCGGGGGTGGACGACGTGATGTCCCTGCTGAAAGCGAACGTGACGGATTCGACGCAACCTTTTACGGCTTTCGTCGATGTGTTTCAGAAAAACGGCGATGACAATATCGCCAAGCAGCTTCGTATCGCCAAGGCCGACGCCGAGCTTCGTAGCAGCAGGGACCGGATCATCAGCCCCCACACCGAGGATGACCCGAATATATCGTCCGGCCCCACCAGCGGCTTTGCGGCGATCTGGGATTCGGTCTTGGGGTCGATGACGCTGATCACCGATTTAGTCCGGCTGTTCTTCGGCTATGTCCTTTGGCTCTTGGCCGACAGCGGCTACCGGCCGGAAAAGGTCGGCTGGTTTGTCGGGCTCGTGATTGTCTTGTCCTTTGTCTACTTTTGGTTCTGGGTGCGCATTATCGCGATCAAGCCCGAGAAGAAGCCGCTGCCCCTGCCGATCGGGCTGACGTTCCTGTTCGATCGGCTATTGCCGGCATATCAAATCCGCCAAGATCATTACAATATCGAGGCGTTTCTCAAGCGGGTCAAAAAGAACCACCCGCACGGCGAAGACTTCAGATACATGATGATGACCTTTCGTGTGGCAAAGGCCGACGCAAAAACTGTACAGCGCGTGGAGCGGGTTCTCGACATCATCAAGTTTCTTGGACTGGTACTTGCGGTGTTTCTGGTAGCGGCGCTGAATTCATTGGTCAGCCGCTGATCGGGGTATGAGCTGTCGCCGCCGCCACGGCCGCCGCGCCGGCGGCTTTTGCCGTCTTGTCCACCGTATCCGGCGGATGCGGCCTGGTCGGCACCACCGTCGCAATGCCGCGCAGCAGCCGTCCTAAAAGATCGGAGCCGGTGATGATCCGGCGCTGCGCGCCCCAGACCAGGATGATGTCGTGGTGGATCACGTCGTCGTCGGGTCGCTCCGGCAACACCTTCATTTGCCCGATGACCTCGCCTAATCGAGTCTTCATGTCGCGAACGATGATCGGCCGGTGCCAATAGACACCCGGCTTGATCTCGAGTTGGTCAAACAGCGCGTCGCGCAGGAAGTAGTGCGAGTCCAGCACAAATTCCGGCTCGCCGTCGGGGTTGGTGACGATCACCCATTTCTTGCCCGACGCATCGAGCTTTCGGAGGAAGGGATCGTCGGGCGAGCGCATGAAGTGCGGCAAGATGCAGCGGCGATTGGCGAGCGGGAGGCTGATGACGCTTTGCGCGTGGATGGGCTCGCCCTCGTCGGTCACGGGAATATCGTCGAGGTCGAGAAAGTTGCGTGCGCCGGTCGCTTCCAATTGTCCGATATCGCCGCCGCTCGCCGCGCTGCGCGCGATCAGCGAGCGGACATCGCGCTCGCGGAAATAATTAACACCCTCGGCGCCGAGCCAGCTGTCGAGCAATAGCGCCGTCGGCTTCGCCAAGGGATAAAGCACGACGCGCCAGAAATTCAGGAACGGCAAAAATCGCGCCGTTATCCGTAGCGCATTTCGCGAGAAATAGGCTTGCGGAATGATCTCGCCGAGCATTGTGATAGCAAAGGCCGAGAACAGAAAGCCGGCGACGCCGGCGAGCACTGAATCCGACAACAGCGTCAGCAGCACGTTGGTGGTGACGTTGCCCCAGATGATGGTCGCAAGCACTTGATTGGAATGCTTGCGCAGCTCGAGCACCTGCACCGCATCGGCATTGCCGCCGTCGGCTTCGATCTGAAGGCGCAGTTGGCTGAGGCTGAAGACCGCGAGATTGAGGCCGGAGAACATCGCTGACTGGACGATGCAGAGAATGATGCCGATCCAGATCCAAATGCTTGGAAGAGATGAGATTGAAAAAGAAGTCATGCTCGAAGAGGACATGGGTACCTCACGCTTCGGGCGCCGAGCCCCGGCCGCCGCAACGCGATGAACGGCAAAAGCCGCAAGCCTGCCGTTGCCGGCCGCCCGATCTACATATTTCCAATCTGTGACAATGGAGTGAGGCGCGGCAAGTTCCGCGCCTCGGCGGCAGCCCGCCTTTAGAGCGGCGTGCGCTGATCGATCTGATCGTAAGCCGTCTTCGCGATCTCGTGCAGCCGGTCCTGTTGAGCAGGCCCGCTGAGCACATAGGCGAGGTTGCCATCGACCCAATAATAGGCCGCGTTACGCTCGCCTGCGGTGTAGCGCAGCGCGGTCTGCTGATCGCTGGTGCGTCCGCAATAAAGCGTGAAGCGTTCGCCCGATGCACCCTCATACATGAAGAACGCGGTCGCCCCGGTCGGTCCCGGCAACAGCCGGCCGCCGACAAGCTTCAATCCCTGTTTGTTGAGATCGGGAGGGCGCAACTGCGAGCCGACGCGCTTCGACAGCCAATCCTGAAGATGCGGCTGCTGGTCGCCCGGCACTTCGACCGGATGGCGGACCTCGACGGTGTAGAGACGATAGGCATCGAGCGCGTCGGTGGTGAAGAGCGCGAGATTGGACGGGCTCGCGACAATGGCGCCATGCGCGGTCCAGCCGGCGGCGCCGCCGAGGAGCAATGCCGCAAGCGTCGCGGCGATGCCTGCCGCCAGCCCGCCATAACGGCGGCGCGTCAGCCGATCGACGTCGAGCCGTTGCGGCGGCTTTTCGTTGATCACGGCGCCATAACGCGTCCGAATGACCTCGGCTTGCTGGCGCCAGGCCGCGACCTTCATCGCGTCGTCGGGATGGGTCGTGAGCCATGCCTCGACGGCGCCAAGGCGTTCGGCCGGCAGCTCGCCATCGACATAGGCGTTGAGCTCGTCTTCGCTCACAATTTGGTCTCGATCAATCATCGTTCGCTCTCTTCGTCATTTCACGCGGCGCAGCGCTGGACGCTCGCCGTCAAGAAAGGCCTTTATTTGCGTGCGCGCCCGCGCGAGCCGCGACATCACCGTGCCGATCGGCACGCCCTGGATCTCGGCGACCTCGCGATAGGTGAGGCCTTCGAGCACAACGAGCAGTAGCGCCGAGCGCTGGTCTTCGGCGAGGTCGTCGAGCGCCCGCCCGATGTCGCGGCCGCCGGAATCCGGACCGGCGGTCGCGGCGTCGTTGTCGTGGATCTGCGTCAGCACCGGCCGCCGCGACAGGCTGCGCAGCCGGTTGCGATTGAGGTTGGTCAGGATGGTATAAAGCCATGCCCGCGTATCTCCGCCATGAAACAAATGCTCCGAACGCAAGGCCCGTACCAGCGTGTCTTGCACAATATCGTCGGCAGTCTCGGCGTTGCGTGTCAGCGCGCGCGCGTAACGGCGCAGCGCCGGAATTGCCGCCTCGATCTGCTCCCGGAAATCACTCAAGCATGTCACCCTATTAAGGGACGTTAAGCTTTATCGCGTGCCGTCTATCCGACATGCTCACATTCAAAAACCCCAAGCGCGGCTTGGTATTCCGCGGCGCGCTGTCGCGGCCCCTTTTACCGGAAGTAGCGGGCACTTTTCGCCACAGCGGTTTCTAACGAGGCCCCGTCTTGACCACCAGCACTTGCCCGGCCGGCGGTTACTACCCGCGCTTGATGGGCCAATGACCCTATGCCATAGGAGGCCAGGGCTGGAAAATCAGTGCACGGGGTCACAGGGAATGCCAGAAAGCTCCGGCCTCATGCGCGGCAAACGCGGCCTGGTCATGGGGGTCGCCAACCACCGTTCGCTGGCTTGGGGCATCGCCAAAGCGTGCCACGGGCATGGCGCCGAACTGGCCTTCACCTATCAGGGCGAGGCGCTTAAAAAGCGCGTCGAGCCGCTGGCCCGGGAGATCGGCGGCATTGTCGTCGGCGATTGCGACGTCACCGAGCCCGAGAGCATCGATGCGGTCTTCGCCGCTGCTGCAGTCGTCCTGGGGCGGGATCGATTTTCTGGTTCACGCCATCGCCTTCTCCGACAAGGATCAGCTCGACGGGCGCTACGTCGATACGACGGCCGATAATTTCACCAAGACCATGCTGATCAGCTGCTTCTCGCTCACCGCGATCGCGCAGCGCGCCGAGAAGCTGATGGCAAATGGCGGCTCGATGCTGACACTGACCTATTACGGGTCCGAGAAGTGGATGCCGCATTATAATGTCATGGGCGTCGCCAAGGCCGCGCTCGAAGCCTCGGTGCTGTATCTCGCCGCCGATCTCGGCACAAAGAACATCCGCGTCAACGCGATCTCGTCGGGCCCGATCAAGACGCTGGCGGCGTCTGGCATCGGCGACTTCCGTTATATTTTGAGGTGGAACGAGTACAACGCGCCGTTGCGCCGCAATGTCACGATCGAGGAAGTCGGGCAGGCGGGCGCCTATCTGCTCTCCGACATGTCGCGCGGCGTCACCGGCGAAGTGCACCATGTCGATGCCGGCTATCATATCGTCGGTATGAAGCACCCCGACGCGCCCGATATTACTGTCGGCAAAGAGTGACGTATCAGCCCCGGCGAGAATCCGGTAATTATTGAGAGGTCCCGCAACCTATGGGGCAAGCGACAGTTTGGGCATGCCGATCCTCTATTACGTCCGCCACGGCGAGACCGACTTCAATGCCGAGCAGCGGCTGCAGGGCCGCCAGGACACGTTGCTCAACGCCCGCGGCAGATTGCAGGCGAAAGAATTCCGGCGAGTTGCTGCGCGATCTGTTCGCGCGCGACGACCGCGGTGCCGACGACTTTGTCTATGTGTCGAGCCCGCTACAGCGCGCCCGCGAGACCATGGAGATTCTGCGTCCGCCGCTCGGTCTGCCGCCGCAGCCTTACGCCACCGACAATCGGCTTTTGGAGATTTCCTACGGTGAATGGGAAGGACTGACCTTGCCGGAAATCGAGGCACGCATGCCCGGCATGCTGGCGGAGCGCGAGCGCGACAAATGGGATTTTGCGCCGCCCGGCGGCGAGAGCTATCGCGAACTCACGGCGCGTATCGGCGAATGGTATGCGTCGCTGACGCGCGACACGGTGGTGGCGGCGCATGGCGGCGGCGTGCGCGCGCTGATGGCGCTCTTTAATGTGCTGCCGAAAGAGGAAGCGACGCATGCGCAGATCGCCCAAGGCGTCGTCTACGTCTTTGCCGACGGCACGATGGCGCGCTACGCGTGAGCCGTAGGCGCGGGCAAACAAAGAGCATCACGAAACAGGTGGCCTAAAAACGAAAGCGGCCGAACCTTGGTCCGGCCGCTGTGCGAGATCACGAAGACCTCGCGAAATCTGAAGCTGATAGCGCTGCCCCAATACGAGGCCCACGCAAATCATTTACTTCGACTTCTTCTTCGCCTTTTTCTTCTTCTTGGCAGCCATGGTGGCGATCCTCGGTGTTGGTGTGATGAACCTACGGCAGGGTTGGTTCAGTCAGGTTGATCTTCGATCTCGGTCCCTGGGCCTTCAGCCCCCTTACCGACGACGACAATGACACACGGCGTTTCAGAGCGCAATCGAAAAATCGCAAAAAACCTTTATTTTTCCGTAGCTTAACGGTTGTTCAGGTTTTCATTAATCGGCGTTCAGCGAGATGAATACGGCATGAACGGCCCAAACAATGCGCGTCGGGTCCTGTGCATTATTGCGGCAGAATCGAAGAAAAGATTTTGCGGGCGCGAATGAAAGGGATGATTCCTGCCGCATCTGCGAACGATCTCGCGTGCAGCGCGAAGCGCATTTGACCGGATAGGATGCGCGGGCTACCAAGCCGCAGCCTGTTCTTTCAAACATTTGTCACGCGCGCGTCATGTCGTTCAACACATTCGGCCATTTATTTCGCGTCACGACCTTCGGCGAAAGCCATGGGCCGGCGATCGGCTGTGTGATCGACGGCTGTCCGCCGCGCATTCCGCTTCGCGAATCCGACATTCAGCCCTACCTCGACCGCCGCCGGCCGGGCCAATCGCGCTACACCACGCAGCGCCAGGAACCCGACACGGTCAGAATTCTCTCCGGCGTTTTCACCGACGAGCAAAGCGGCGCGCAGGTGACGACCGGTACGCCGATTGCGCTCCTCATCGACAATGTCGATCAGCGCTCGAAGGACTATTCCGACATCAAGGACAAATACCGCCCGGGCCACGCCGACTTCACCTACGATATCAAATACGGCTTGCGCGACTATCGCGGCGGCGGACGGCAATCCGCGCGCGAGACCGCGATGCGGGTTGCGGCGGGCGCCGTGGCGCGCAAGGTCGTCCCCGATCTGAAAGTCCGTGCGGCGCTCGTGCAAATGGGCCCGCATCGCGTCGATCGCGCGCGCTGGGATTGGGCCGAGGTCGACAACAATCCGTTCTTCTGTCCGGATGCAAAGCTCGCGGCGACGCTGGGCGATTATCTCGACGGGTTGCGCAAAAGCGGCTCGTCGATCGGCGCGGTCGATCGAGGTCATTGCCGAAGGCGTGCCGCCGGGGCTGGGCGCGCCGATCTACAACAAGCTCGACGGCGATCTCGCCGGCGCGCTGATGAGCATCAATGCGGTCAAGGGCGTCGAGATCGGCGCGGGCTTCGGCGCAGCCGAGCTCAGCGGCGAGGAGAACGGCGACGAGATGCGCATGGGCAATGACGGCAAGCTGTTGTTTCTCTCCAATCATGCCGGCGGCATTCTCGGCGGGATCTCCACCGGCCAGCCGGTCGTGGCGCGCTTTGCCGTCAAGCCGACCTCGTCGATCCTCACACCGCGCCGCACCGTCGACCGCTACGGCCGCGAGACCGATATTTCGACCACTGGCCGCCACGACCCCTGCGTCGGCATTCGCGCCGTCCCCATCGGCGAGGCCATGGTGGCGTGCGTGATCGCGGATCACTATCTACGTCAACGCGGCCAGGTCGGTGAAACGCCGGCTTGGCCGTTCGCGCCGCCCACCCGCTGACGGCGCGCCAAGGGGCAAAGACCGGGCAAAGATCAGAAATGGAAGACGTTCACGAACGTATTCGCTCAGCCATCGCCGCATTCGGGCGCGGCGAGATCGTCATCGTCGCCGACGACGACGATCGCGAAAATGAAGGCGACTTATTTGTCGCGGCGAGCCTGTGCACGGCGGAGAAGATGGCGTTCATCATCCGCCACACGTCCGGCATCGTCTGTGCCCCGCTCTCGCTCGAGGAGGCGCGGCGGCTGCATCTCGATCCGATGGTGGCGCACAACGACGCGCCGCTCGGCACGGCTTTCACCGTTTCCGTCGACGTCCGTCATGGCTTGACCACGGGCATTTCCGGCGAGGAGCGGACCAATACGGTGCGGGCGCTCGCCAACGGCAATGCCGGTGCGTCGGACTTCGTGCGGCCGGGCCATGTCTTTCCGCTGGTCGCCAAGGAAGGCGGCGTGTTGATGCGCTCCGGCCATACCGAGGCTTGCGTCGACATGTGCCGGCTCGCCGGGCTGCCGCCCGTCGGCGTGCTGTCGGAACTGATGAACGACGACGGCACGGTGATGCGCGGCCCCGAGCTCGCGGTCTTTGCCGAGCGCCACAAGCTGCAACGCATCTCGATCTCGGAACTGATCGCCTACCGGCAATCGCGCGACAAGCTGATCGAGCGCGCCGGCGAATTTCCGGTGCAGACCGAAATCGGCACGCTCACCGGCTATGCTTTTCTCACGCCGTTCGATCCGACCTATCACATGGCTTTCGTCTACGGCGATATCGGCGACGGCAAGAACGTGCTGACGCGATTGCACCGCGCCAATATCATTGCCGACGTGTTCGGCGGCGCCAAGCCCATCCACCAGGCGCTGGCGCGCTTTGCCGCCGAGGGCAAGGGCGTGCTGGTTTTGCTGCGTGACGGCACCGCGGGCGTGCCGGTCGTCTCCATACCAAAAGGCGAGGAGACCGCGTCCGGCGAAGCGCGCTCGCGGCAATGGCGCGAGGTCGGTCTCGGTGCGCAGATCCTCAAGGATCTCGGCGTCAAGTCGATCCGGCTGCTTAACGTCATCGCGCGGCATGACCTATGTCGGCCTGTCCGGCTTCGGCATCGAGATCGCGGGAACGGAGCCGGTCGAAGGTTGAACGGTTCGCTGCGTTTGTGCGTCAAATGCAAATCAGGAGGGCGGCATGCCCAATTTTTTCGGCAATATTCGCACCAATTTCCGCACCATCCTGGCCGTCATCGGCCTCGGCCTCACGCTGTCGGCGTGCGGCTACAACACCATCCCGACGCTGCAGGAAACCGCCAAGGCGCGCTGGGCCGACGTCCAGAACCAATATCAGCGCCGCGCCGATCTCATCCCCAATCTGGTGGCGACCGTGCAGGGCTACGCTGCGCAGGAAAAGAGCGTGCTCACCGCGGTGGTCGAGGCGCGCGCCAAGGCGACGCAGATCAAGCTCGACGCGTCCGATCTGACCGATCCGGCCAAGCTCAAGGCGTTCCAGGACGCGCAGAACCAATTGACCGGCGTGCTCGGACGGCTGCTTGGCGGTGACGGAGAATTATCCGGATCTGAAATCCAACGCCAACTTCCTGGCGCTGCAGTCGCAGCTCGAAGGCACCGAGAACCGTATCGCCGTGGCGCGGCGCGATTATATCGACGCGGTACGCGCCTTTAACCTGTCGCTGCGCACGTTCCCGACCGTCCTCTGGGCGAAGACCGTGTTCTCCGGCGAGCAGCCGATGGCGGAATTCACCGCGACCGAAGGCTCCGACAAGCCGCCACAAGTGAAATTCTGATGCTCGTCATTCCGGGAAGCCGGCGAAGCGGCTGATCCGGAATCCATAACCACAGGTCCAATGGCGTGACCTCAGGCAGCGCAAATCGCAACCATCCGTGGCTATGGATTCCGGGCTTCGCGCTTGGCGCGCACCCGGAATGACGGCTTGGTTCGCTGCGGTCGCTGCTTCTCTGCCTCGCTTACGCTTCGCCTTCGCGCTCGACTTTCCGCCCCTGACCGGCCGCGTGGTCGATCAGGCCAATATCATGACGCCGGAGAGCCGCAACGACATCGAAGCGAAGCTGAAGGATCTCGAAGACAAATCCGGCATTCAGCTCGTCGTCGCCACCGTAAAGTCGCTGCAGGGCGGCGACATCGAGACTTACGCCAATGAGCTGTTCCGAAACTGGAAGCTCGGCCAGGCGCAGAAGAACAACGGCGTGCTCCTTCTCGTTGCGCCGAACGAACACAAGGTGCGCATCGAGGTCGGCTACGGCCTCGAGGGCACGCTGACCGACGCCTTGTCGTCGGTGATCATTTCGAGCGCCATCGTTCCGCGCTTCAAGACCGGCGATTTCTCCGGCGGCATCAGCCGCGGCGTCGACGGCATTATCAGCGTGCTCAGCGGCGACACCTCGGATTGGCAGCGCAAGGTCGAGGTCCGCCAGGACGATCCGTCGGGCGACTTCGACAAGCTGTTTCCGATTTTGTTCTTCCTGCTGATCGTCTTTATCTGCTGGTATCTGATCCACAATGCCGGCGGCGGTGGTCCGTCGAGCGGCACCGGGCGCCGCGGCGGCGGCCCGGTCTTTATTCCCTATGGCGGCTCGAGTTGGGGCAGCGGTGGCGGCTTCGGCGGAGGATTTGGCGGCGGCTTCGGTGGCGGGTTCGGCGGCGGCGGCGGCTCATCCGGAGGCGGCGGCGCCTCGGGAGGCTGGTGATGCGGATATTGCAGACCATCGCCGCCGGTCTTCTGGCGCTTTGCCTTTTGGCGCTTTGTGGCGCGGCGTCAGCTTCCGCGCTCGACTTCCCGCCGCTGACGGGCCGTGTCGTCGATCAGGCCGGGATTCTCAACGCGGATATCAAAAGCGACATCGCCGAGAAATCGAAGGACTTGGAGGAGAAATCCGGACATCCAGCTCGTGGTCGCCACGGTGCCGTCGCTGCAAGGCAGCGACATCGAGACCTATGCCAATGAACTGTTCCGCGCCTGGAAGCTCGGGCAGGCGCAAAAGAACAACGGCGTGCTTCTTCTCGTCGCGCCGAACGAGCACAAGGTGCGCATCGAGGTCGGCTACGGTCTCGAAGGCACGCTGACCGATGCTTTGGCGTCGGTCATCATTTCCCAGCGCGATCATTCCGCGCTTTAAGGCCGGCGATTTTTCCGGCGGCATCGAACGCGGCGTCGGCGGCATCCTCGATGTTCTCGGCGGCGATACCGCGGATTGGCAGCCGCAAGCCTGAGGTGCGCGAGCGACAACTCCGTCCATTCTGTGCGCTTTTTCCCGCTGGCGTTCTGCATCGGCTCTCGTGATCATGGTGCGGATGATCGCCATCGGCATCGCGGATATCTATCTGCGGCCTCCGCTATGGCGACTGGCATCCCGCGCCGGCTGGCCACTATGTTCAGCGTCATGGACGCATGGTTTTCGTGCCCGCGAGCGGTTCGTCGGGGAGCTCCGGCTCGGAGCGGAGCAATTCGTCGAGCAGCAGTGATTCCTCCAGCAGCAGTTCGTCCGACATCGGGTTTCTCCGGCGACGGCGGGTCGTCGGGCGGCGGCGGCGCATCCGGGAGTTGGTGATGCAATTCGGCAAAGACGATTACGAGGCGGTTGCGGCCGCGATCGGCGCGGCGGAGAAGAAGACCAGCGGTCAGATCGTCTGCGTGCTGGCGCATTCGTCATCGGGCTATGTGCATGTCCCCATTCTGTGGGCCGACGCGCTGGCGCTGTTCACGCCGTGGCCGCTGATCGATTTCACGCATTGGAGCGTGCAGCGGATTTTCCTGCTCCAGCTTGTGGTCTTCATCGTCGCCGGCTTGGTATTTTCGTGGATGCCGTTGCGGCTCCTGCTTGTCCCGCGCGCGGTGCAGCGGGCGCGCGCGCATCGCGCCGCGATCGAGCAGTTCGTGGTGCGCGGCATCAGCCGCACCAAGAACCGCACCGGCGTGCTGATCTTCGTATCGCTCGCCGAACATTATGCGCGGATCATCGCGGACGACGGCATCGCCGCGAAAGTGCAGACCAGCCGAATGGCAGGCCGCAATCGATGCGCTGACGGCGCATATGCGCGACGACCAGATCGCCGCGGGCTTTACGGCCGCGATCGAGCGCTGCGGCGAGGTCCTGGCTCGGCACGCGCCGCCCGACGGGTCGCCCAACGAGCTTCCGGATCGGCTATATGTCATGTGAGCGGGATTCGCGCCGCCCGCACGTCACCTGACTGTCATCAAACAATCATAATGGAACCGCGGGTTTACCGCGCTTGGAGCTGATCCGAAAAGTGGCAATCGGTTTCCCGCCTTCGCGAAGCCCGCTTCGGCGGGCGAAGGAAGGTCGGAAAAGATCATGCTCAAACGGAAAATCTAGGCCTTGATCCGATGCAATCGAATTGGATCAAGGTCTAGCGGCGGCATTCGGGGAAAGCGGATTCCTTTGGCACAAAGCCCCGGCAGATAACGGCCCGCGCTACGCGATCTATTTCGTGCCGGCGGCGGCGTCGCAACTCTATCGCTACGGCAGTTCGGTGCTCGGCTACGATTCCTATACCGGCAATACCGTCGCGTTTCCGGACGAATTCGGCACGGCGCGGTGAACTGGAACGAGCTCACGGCAACGCCGCGGCGCTACGGTTTTCACGCCACATTGAAGGCGCCGTTTCGCTTGGCGCCGTCGTGCACCGAGCAGCAGTTGATCAACGCGCTGCGCAGTTTCGCCGGCCTTGGCCACGCGGTGCACAGCTTCACGCCGGCCTTGCGGGAGCTGGAAGACTTTATTGCTGTCGTGCCATCACGAGGCCGAGGAGTCGCTCAACGCGCTCGCCGGCGTCGTGCACGACGATATTCGACGCCTATCGCGCGCCGATGTCGCCGCAGGAACGCGCGCGCCGCATCGCCTCAGGGCTGAGCCAGAGTCAGATTCAGAACCTCGATCGATGGGGTTACCCCTACGTGCTTTCCGAATTCCGCTTTCACATGACGCTGACCGGCGCAGTGCCGCCGCGCCGCAAGAAGGCGATCCTCGCGGTCTTGCTCAACGGCTTCCGCCAGATGAAGGTCGAGTCGTCGATCGCCATCGATCGGCTCGCGCTGATGAAACAGCAGATCGCCGGAAGCTTCGTTCCGCGTCGTCGACGAGGCCGCGCTCAAGATCGGCAAAAGCCTGCGCAGTTGAGCGCGCGCGATTAGAGCATGATCCCGAAAAGTGGAAACCGGTTTCCCGCCTTCGCGAAGCCCGCTTCGGCGGGCGAAGGAAGGTCGGAAAAGATCATGCTCAAACGAAAAATCTAGACCTTGATCCGATTCAATCGAATTGGATCAGGGTCTAGCGCACGCTCGAGTCGCTCAAGTCGCTACGGCTCGCTTCGGAAACAATTGCGGCCGCAGTTTCGGATGGCAGCCCATCATTTTCGGTGCGTAGGGCGTGTCGGCGCCGAGCTCCTCGGCGGCGTGCCAGGCCCAGCGCGGATCCCACATGGCGCCGCGGGCGAGGCAGATCAGGTCGGCCTTGCCGGACGCGACAATGTCTTCCGCTTGCTGATAGCCGGCGATCAGGCCGACGGTCATGGTGGTGATGCCGCTTTCCTTTTTCACCTTCTCGGCGAACGGCACCTGATAACCGGGCGCCAGCGGAATCTTCTGCTTCGGGTCGAGGCCGCCGGTCGAAACGTCCATATAATCCATGCCGCGCTGCTTCAGCTCTTTGGCCAAGCAGCACGGTTTCCTCCGGCGTCCAACCGCCGTCGACCCAATCGGTGGCGGAGACGCGCATGCCGATCGGCTTCTGCTCCGGCCACACCGCGCGCACCGCCTCATACATCTCGATGGCGAAGCGCATGCGGTTTTCGCTCGAGCCGCCATATTCGTCGGTGCGCTGGTTGGAGAGCGGCGACAGGAATTGATGCGCCAGATAGCCGTGTGCGCCGTGCAGCTCGATCACGTCATAGCCGATGCGGTCGACGCGCTTGGCGGCGGCGGCAAATTCGCCGATGCAACGTTTGATGTCGTCCTTGGTCATGGCGTGCGGTACCGGCCAGCCGGTGTCGTAGGGAATGGCCGACGGCGCCTCTGGCGTCCAGCCGCCTTCCTCCTTGGTCAGGATCGGCTTGCCGCCGGCGGCCGGCGGTGTGGTCGGCCCTTTGCGACCGGCATGGGCGAGCTGCACGCCGAGCTTGGCGACGCCATAGGTGCGGCAGAAATCATGCACGCGCTTGAGCGCCTTCTCGTTGTCGTCCGACCACATGCCGGCGCATTTCGGCGAGATCCGCCCTTGCGGATTGACGTCGGTCATCTCGCACATTACGAGCCCGGCGCAGCCGAGCGACATATTGCCGAGATGCATCAGATGCCAGTCGTTCGCCGAGCCGTTGTCGGAATTGTACTGGCACATCGGCGACACCACGACGCGGTTGGGAAGCGTAAGACCGCGCAGTGTGATCGGGGAAAACAGGACGCTAGCCATAGGCGGAGACCCTTTTGCTGAGAGCTTTTGGTGCTGAGATTCCGGGGTAGTCGAAGGCAGTCGCAGGACGCTGCAATATCACGAAAATAGGCTGGGGAGTACGCGCTATTTTTCGAGCCGTGCCACCAGTTCGACATGCGCCGAATAGCGGAACTGATCGACCGGCGTGACCCCGAGCAGCCGGTAGCCGCCATCGATCAGAATCCGCATGTCGCGCGCGAATGTGCCGGGATTGCACGACACCGCGGCGATGACGGGAACGCGGCTTGCCGCAAGCTCGCGCGATTGCGCTTGCGCGCCCTGGCGCGGCGGGTCGAACACCACGGCGTCGAAACGATTGAGCTCGGCGGCAAGGAGCGGATTTTTGAACAGGTCGCGCCGCTCGGTGGTGACGGGTTTGAGGCCCGGCATATTGCTGGCGCGCTTGAGCGCAGCGAGCGCCGGCTTCATCGTCATCGGCTGCCGCGACGCCGCGTCCGTTCGGCAAGCCGCAGCGCGAATGGGCCGACGCCGGCGAACAGATCGGCGACGCCTTTCTTTGCGCCGGCCGTGGCGCAGATCTCGCAGACGAGCCGCGCCAGCACGGCTTCGCCTTCGGCCGTTGCCTGCAAAAAGGCGGCAGGCGGTAGCAGCACGGTCGCCGGGCCCATACGAATTGTCGGCGGGCGCGCCTGCACGATCAGCTCGCCGTGACGGGTGAGCCGCGCCAGATTGTGCTGGGCGACGAGGCGCGCAAGCGCCGCTGTCGTCGTCGCGGTCAGCGGACCCGAGCCGCGCACGTCGATATCGAGGCCCATATCGGTCGCCGTCACGTGGATGTCGAGCGGCTTGCGGATGGGGTTGAGCAATTCGGCGATGGCCCACGCCGCCTTGAGCGCACCGTCGAGGCTTTTGGCCAGAACCGGGCAGCGATCGATCGGGATCACGTGATGCGCGCGCGCCGCCGAGAAGCCGACCTCAAGGACGTCATGCGTGCCGCGGCGGGCATGAAAGACGACGCGGCGGCGGCCGTCGCCGTGGGCATCGATGAGATCGGCAACCGGCGCTTCGATGCCGGCTTGGCGCAACGCCTCGATAACGAGACCGCGCTTCCAGGCGCGGTAAGCGCTGGTCTGCCAATGCTGCATGGCGCAGCCGCCGCAGACGCCGAAATGCGGGCAGATCGGTGCGATGCGTTGCGGGCTCTCCTTCTCGACGCGAAGGAGCTGGCGCCGGTCGGGCTGGCCGGGAACGTTCTCCACCTCGACGGTCTCGCCCGGCAGGGTGGCAGGGACGAAGATCGGCCCTTCGGCGCCTTCAACGACGCCATCGCCGCGGTGGCCGATCCGATCGATGACGAGATGCTCAATCACGATATTCAACCACGTTCGGCCTCGATGAAGAATTCGCGATTGCCGTCGCCGCCGAGGATCGCCGACGGAACGATGCCGCCGACGCGCCAGCCGAGTGACGCGATGAAGGCGCCGATGTCTTCGCAGACCATTTTGTGAACCGCTTCGTCGCGCACGATGCCCTTCTTGCCGTGCCGGCGGTCGGCCTCGAATTGCGGCTTGATCAGCGCCAAGATTCGCGCGCGCGGCGCGAGAAGCTTGCTGACGGCCGGCAGGACGAGCTTGAGCGAGATAAAGCTCACATCGATCGTCGCGAAGTCCGGCTGTTCGGGCAGGCGGGCCGGATCGAGCGTGCGGATATCGGTCTGCTCGATGGAGAGAACATCGTCGCGGCCGCGCAGGCGCGGATGCAATTGGCCGGAGCCGACATCGACGGCATAGACGCGGCGCGCGCCGCGCGTGAGCAGCACTTCGGTAAAGCCGCCGGTCGAGGCGCCGACATCGAGGCAGATGCGGCCTGTGGACGTCGAGCGCGAAGCGATCGAGCGCGGCCGCAAGCTTTACGCCGCCGCGCGACACATAGGGATGCTCAGGCTTCGGCGGCGATGACGGCGGTGGACGAGATCGCGTCGGAGGCCTTGCGCACCGGCACGCCGTCGGCGGTCACCAGGCCGGCCGCAATGGCCGCCTGCGCGCGGGCGCGGCTCTCAAACAGGCCGCGCGCGACCAGGAGGCGATCGGCGCGTTCTCGGTCGGTCATGGCCGGATTATACGACAACCGTTGCGGCGGGGTTTATGGCCGTATGGAGCCCCTTAAAACGCACATGCCCGGCACGAGGCCGGGCATGACGACAGAAAATCGAATGGCCGCTCTTTAGGCGAGCTTCACCACTTCGCCGTGCATGTTCTGGCCGAGCGCTTCGAAGGCCTTGCGTGACGATGCCTTTGGCGTCGAGGCCGGCCTGGGCGTACATGGCGTTGGGCGAGTCCTGATCGATGAAGATGTCCGGCAGGACCATCGGGCGGACCTTGAGGCCGCGGTCGAGCACGCCATGCTCGGCGAGCGTCTGCAGCACATAGGTGCCGAAACCGCCGATCGAGCCTTCCTCGATGGTGAGCAGCACTTCATGCTCGCGGGCGAGCCGCAGCAGCATGTCGACGTCGAGCGGCTTGGCGAAGCGCGCATCGGCGACGGTGGTCGACAGGCCATAGGTCGCAAGCTCGTCGGCGGCCTTGAGGCATTCGCCGAGGCGGGCGCCGTACGAGAACAGCGCAACCTTGGTGCCCTCGCGCAGGATGCGGCCCTTGCCGATCTCGAGCGGCTTGCCTTCCTCGGGCATCGGCACGCCGAGACCCTCGCCGCGCGGATAGCGCAGCGCCGATGGACGATCGTCGATCGCCGCCGCGGTCGCCACCATGTGGACGAGTTCGGCCTCGTCGGCGGCCGCCATCAGCACAAAGCCGGGCAGGCAGCCGAGATAGGCGACATCGAACGAGCCGGCATGGGTCGGGCCGTCGGCGCCGACCAGGCCGGCGCGGTCGAGCGCAAAGCGCACCGGCAGCTTCTGGATGGCGACGTCGTGGACGACCTGATCGTAGGCGCGTTGCAGGAAGGTCGAGTAGATCGTCGCGAAGGGCTTGAACCCTTCGGTGGCGAGGCCGGCGGCAAAAGTGACGCCGTGCTGCTCGGCAATGCCGACGTCGAAGGTGCGGTTGGGAAATTCCTTCTGGAACAGATCAAGCCCGGTGCCCGACGGCATCGCCGCGGTGATGGCGACGATCTTGTCGTCCTTGCGCGCTTCCTTGATCAGGCTTTCGGCGAACACCTTGGTATATTGCGGCGCGCCGCCCTTCGATTTCTGCTGCGCGCCGGTGGCGACGTCGAACTTGACGACGCCGTGATATTTGTCCGCGGAATTTTCCGCCGGCGAATAGCCCTTGCCCTTCTGGGTGACGACGTGAACCAGGAACGGCCCGTTCTTGGCGTCGCGCACGTTTTCCAGCACCGGCAGGAGGTGATCGATATTGTGGCCGTCGATCGGACCGACATAGAAGAAGCCGAGCTCATCGAACAGCGTGCCGCCGGTGACGAGACCGCGCGCATATTCTTCGACCGCGAGCGCGCGCTGCTCGAGCATTTTCGTCGGCATGCGCCTTGGCGACCTGACGCACGATCTTGCGCAGGCGGTGATAGCCGCGCCCGGAGACGCGGCGGGCGAGATAGGCCGACAGCGCGCCGACCGGCGGCGCAATCGACATGTCGTTGTCGTTGAGCACCACGATCAGGCGGGAATTCATCGCGCCGGCATTGTTCATGGCTTCGTAGGCCATGCCGGCCGACATCGCGCCGTCGCCGATCACGGCGATGACGTTGTTCTGCTTGTCCTGCAGGTCGCGCGCGACCGCCATGCCGAGGCCGGCGGAGATCGAGGTCGAGGAATGCGCGGCGCCGAACGGATCGTATTCGCTCTCGGCGCGCTTGGTGAAGCCGGAAAGGCCGTTGCCCTGGCGCAGCGTGCGGATGCGATCGCGGCGTCCGGTGAGAATCTTGTGCGGATAGGCCTGATGGCCGACGTCCCAGATCAGCCGGTCGGCGGGCGTATTGAAAACATAATGCAGCGCCACGGTGAGCTCGATCACGCCGAGGCCGGCGCCGAGATGGCCGCCGGTGACGGCGACAGCGTCGATCGTCTCCCGGCGCAGTTCGTCGGCGACCTGCCGAAGCTGGCCGGGCTCAAGCCGCCGGAGATCGTCTGGGGTTTTGACGTGGTCGAGCAATGGGGTCTTGGACGAAACCGTCACGCTACGCTCCTTAGCTTTCAGATGAATGTGTTTTTTCGGCCTAACGCCGATTGTTGGGGTCCCAGCAAGGGCCCACGGATGGAATACGCGGATTTTAGCGTCCCCAATTAGGGTCCTTACACTATTATGGGCCCGGAACGCAATTTAATCGGCAGGGCCTGGACCACCGCCTATAGGGAACTCTCAAGGTCTCCAATGCCTTATCTCCTGGTCCCGTTACGCCTTTAAGCCTGCCCCTTTGACGTAACCCCAGCGACTTCGGTTCAGGTAGGTTCAGTTCGAGGCTTTAACCAGGGACCCGAGACGGGCATGCGACGATACGGTTATAAGGGGCGGCGGGTGTGCCGGGCCGATGTGACCGAAATGGGGCGACTAACTCCAGTGGTATAAACCGGCACATAGCCAGCGAGTTGCACCCGTGGGGCTCGAAACTTACCGCAAAAAGCGACAGTTCAATGTTACCTCCGAGCCGCGCGGCCGTAAGCCGCGCGGCGGCGGCAACCGCTACGTCATTCAGAAGCACGACGCGACCCGGCTGCATTACGACCTGCGGCTCGAACTCGACGGCGTGATGAAGAGCTGGGCGGTGACGCGCGGCCCGAGCCTCGACCCCAACGACAAGCGCCTTGCCGTCCACGTCGAGGACCATCCCATCGAATATAATTCGTTCGAGGGCACCATCCCGGAGGGCGAATACGGCGGCGGCACCGTGATGATCTGGGATCGCGGGACCTGGACGCCCGAAGGCGATGCACACAAGGGCTACGCCAAGGGCCATCTCGAATTCATGCTGAACGGCGAGAAATTGCGAGGCCGCTGGCATCTCGTGCGCATGCGGGCGCGCGATCGCCGTGACCAAGGTCATGACAACTGGCTTCTGATCAAAGCCAAGGACGAGGAGGCGAAGAGCGGCCGCGCTGCCGATATTCTCGACGCCGAGCCGTTGTCTGCAGTGAGCGGCCGCTCGATGGACGAGATCGCCGCCGGCAAGGGCAGGAAGCGCGTCTGGCACAGCAACCGCCCCGCCGGCGATGCGGCCAAGGATCCGCCGAAGCAATCCGGCCGGCCGCAATCGCAGCGCGAATTCAAGGCGCAATTGAACGCGCTCGCCAGTGCGCGCAAGGCGTCTGCCGGCAAATCGGCCGCGCGCGCGAAGGTAAAGCCCGCGGCAAAATCGCGCGCGCCCGCGAAACCGGCCGCGGCCAGAGTTGCACGCAAGAGTGGGCAGGCGTCGGACGGCGGTTTGCCGGCCTTCGTTCCGCCGAGCCTCGCTACGGCGCACATGACCGCACCGAGCGGAAAGAACTGGCTGCACGAGATCAAGTTCGACGGCTACCGCATCGAGGCGCGGCTCGATCACGGCAAAGTGCAACTTCTGACGCGCAAGCAATTGGATTGGACGCATCGCTTCAAGCCGATTGCGGAGGCGGTCAAGGCACTGCCGGCGCAAACCGCGCTGATCGACGGCGAGCTTGTCGTCGAGGATGAGAACGGCGTCTCGAACTTCTCGCTGCTGCAGAGCGATCTGAAGGACGGCCGCAGCGACCGCTTCGTCTACCTGGCCTTCGACCTGTTGTATCTCGACGGCCGCGATCTCGCCGCGCGAGCCGCTCAGTGTGCGCAAAGCCGCGTTGCACCGGCTGCTCAAGGGCGAGAGCCGCAACGGCCTCGTCCGCTATGTCGAGCATTTCGACGAGGACGGCCGCTTGATTTTCAAACATGCCTGCGAAATGCATCTCGAAGGCATTATTTCGAAGCTGCGCGATGCGCCCTATCGCTCTGGCCGGACCGACAATTTCGTCAAGGTCAAGTGTCA
The DNA here is from genome assembly GCA_963695615.1 of uncultured Alphaproteobacteria bacterium. GTDB lineage: Bacteria > Pseudomonadota > Alphaproteobacteria > Rhizobiales > Xanthobacteraceae > BOG-931. Next base: position 363,939 of record CAVOHH010000005.1, read on the forward strand.
CGACGAACAGGAATTCGTCGTCGCGGGCTTTAGTCCATCGGCGGCGATGCCGAAAGCGGTCGGCGCGCTGATCGCGGCGTTTCACGAGGACGGCGAGCTGCGCTACGCCGGGCGTGTCGGGACCGGCTATACGCGCGAGGCGGCGCGCGATCTGTGGAAACAGCTCGAGCCGCTGCGTATCGGCAAGCCGCCGGTCGCGCTGCCGCCGGACGAGCGGCGCAAGGACGTCGTCTGGGTGAAGCCGCAGCTGGTGATCGAAGCGGAATTCCGCGGCATCACGCATGACGGCTTGTTGCGGCAGGCTTCGTTCAAAGGCGTGCGCGAAGACAAGCCGGCGCGTGAAGTGGTGCGCGAAACCGCGGCAGCCACGATGACGCAGCGCCAGCCGGTGCGTAAATCGGCCAAATTTTCTGGAAAGTCCGCCGAGAAACCGGCGCGCACGAACAACAAAAAAGATGTTGAAGTCTCCCATGTGCGCCTAACGCATCCCGATCGCGTCTATTGGGCCGATGCCGGGGTCACCAAGGAGGATCTCGCTGACTATTACGTTCGCATGTGGGATCTCATGGCGCCGCATGTCGTCGGCCGGCCGCTCGCCATGTTGCGCTGCCCCGAGGGAACGGCCGGCGAGTGCTTTTTCCAAAAGCACATTGCCTCGAACATCAAAGAGTCGTCGCTGCGCCACGTCGTGAAGACCAAGGAGCACGACGTCATCGCGGTCGCGAAGCTCGACGATCTGATCGAACTGGTACGGTCCGGGGCGCTCGAGATTCACGTCCGCGGCTCGCGGCTTGACCGTTTGGAAAGCTGCGACCGCATCGTGTTCGATCTCGATCCGGGCGAGGGTGTCACGTGGAAGGCGATCGTTGCCGCCGCCAAGGAGATCCGCGACCGGCTCGCCGCGCTGAAGCTGAAGAGCTTCGCCAAGCTTTCGGGCGGCAAAGGCATTCACGTCGTGCTTGCCGATCGACAGCGCCGACTGGGACACCACCAAGGCGTTCACCGCGAAGATCGCGGCAGCGATGGCGGCCGACAGTCCCGATCTTTATCTCGCAAAAATGACCAAGGCGCTGCGCGAAGGCAAGATCTTCATCGACTATTTGCGCAACACGCGCGAGGCGACCTCGGTCGCCGTCTATTCGACGCGCGCGCGGGCCGGCGCGCCGGTCTCCATGCCGGTGTCGTGGGAGGCCTTGCCGCGCACCACGGGCGGCAATCAATTCAAGCTCCCCGATGTGAAAACCGTGCGCGACGCCTGGGCCGACATCGGCAAGGTCAAGCAGAAGCTGCCTGAGCTCGGCAAGACGCGGCGGTGATAATTCATCCTCCCCCGCGAGCAGCGGGGGAGGTGCCGCGCGCAGCGCGGCGGTAGGGGCGCCGGCCCCGTCGCATCGTATGCCCGCGAAGGCTCGCTTCAGCGTCAAGGCAAACAACCTCACCACAGCACGAGTTTTCGCCGGCATACTCCGCCGCACCGCCGTCGCCCCTACCCGCCATGCTGCGCATGGCGACCTCCCCCGTTTGCACGGGGGAGGATGAGCGAGAACGTTCTCGCGACGCGTCCCGCGTCCGAGTTTTGCCAACGCTACTGACGTGACGCGCGAAGGGAGCGGCGCAAGGAAAAGAAGGGGTGGTGCCTTCGTTTTGGTTTGCGCTTTACCCACTCCGCAAGCCCGCCATTGCGAGGAGCGAAGCGACGAAGCAATCCAGAACCTCGACGCTGCACTGGATTGCTTCGCTACGCTCGCAATGACGAAATAAAGGAAGCGGAACGCCGACAGACGCAAATCCGTACCTGCCGTGCCGCAACACGGCCGCGCATCTTGCGGATGCGCACATCTATCGGCGTTCCACCGCGGCTCTGCCCTAGAGAGTATTCCATCCCTAGGTGCAACCTCAGGCCATGCTTCCGGGGACTTGGCAGAGCGCCGATCCGTAGGCTTCCCCCGTCAGGGGGCAGTATCGGACGCAGTTTTTGCGGGTGTTACCCGCCCGAACCTGTCCCTCGTCCAGCGAGCACCTCGCGGCCCAGTCCGTAGTGCTGGGATGCTGATGCCCGAAGCTGCCCGAGCGCGGTTTGCAACGCCGCCCGCGGGCACCGCCCTCTCGCTCCCTCCGCCGGCGTGCCTCCGGCGCAGGTCCTTCACGAGCGAGATTCGGTGCATTGTGTAACTCAAATGGTGACATTTGTCAATATAATTGTGACGATCTTTTCTACCGTCATGCCCGGACTTGTCCCCGACCATGACGGATGTGGATACGTTTCAAAGGGCGCAGCGCTGCGCGATGGCGCGTGCAGAACGCGCATGAACGCGCACTGAGCAAGTCGGTTTTGCTCAGCCGATCGGACATCAAGCGGTCGATATCGGAGGTCCGCTAAGTGCCAGCAGCGGACAATACGCGGTCCCAAAGACGATCCCTGCACAAGCCGACGGAATGGTCGTGCCCAGGAACTGAAACGCGGCCCCCCATGGTTGCGGTAGCGGTCAAAAGGCCGTGCCGGAACAACCGTTAGCCGAGCTCGGCACGTGCCTCGAGTGACGTTCCCGTGGGCATCACGACCTTCGCCGAATTATCGGTGATCGATACGTATATTGACGACATTCGATAATTGATATATCGATTATCGATATGTCGGGAGGCCGAAATGCCAGATGAAAGAAAGCTCTTTGCAGTCACGGAGTGGGTGCTGCGTGCCGGTATCGTCGTGACCATGGTGCTGATGGGCCTGATCGTTCTGGGCATGGCCGCCATGATCTTTGGGCTCGCGACTTCGCGTCTGCCGCTCGACTGGATAGCGCGCGCGACGGGCGTCACGATGACGGCGGATGAAATCGCGCGCATCGCGCTCACGGCGCACACGGGCGCCATCGCGGCGCTCGTGCTCGTCCAGCTCATCCTCCGCGCTTTGCGGCGCGTGGTCGCGAGCGCCCGTGCCGGCGATCCTTTCATCGAGGCGAATGCCGCGGAACTCGTCCGCGTCGCCTGGCTCCTGCTCGGCCTCGATGTGGTCGAAACGCTGATCAAGCCGGCGGTTTTCCTGCTCGCGCCGGAGGCCGTGCGGATGAAGATGCACGGTACGTTCCATACCCCGATAACGGGCCTGTTCGCCGTGCTGCTGATCTTCGTGCTGGCGCAGATCTTCAGGCGCGGCAGCGAGATGCGCGCCGAACTCGCAGGGACGATCTAGCATGGCGATCGTCGTCAACCTCGATGAGCTGCTCTACGCCCGCCGCATGACATTGACCGAGCTCGCCGATCGCGTGGGCATCACGCTCGCCAACCTGTCGATCCTCAAGACCGGCAAGGCGAAGGCAATCCGGTTCTCCACCCTCGACGCGATCTGTCGGCAGCTCGGGTGCCAGCCCGGCGATCTGTTGACGTTCAGTGCGGACGGTGCCCCGACCGAAGAAAAGCTGGCAACGGACGCGCCCTAGCCGGAATCATTGATGTCCGCCTTGGGTGTCATTCGGCGACGTCGCAGCGCGGCCGGCAGCTCTTATATCGGCTTCGTGCCGCACGCCCGTTGGGGCATCGTGCTGTTGGCGAATTCGGCACAATGTCCAGTCACGCGCGCCGGTTATCAAATTCTTGCGACCCTCAACGGGCAGGCTGTTGGCGAGCCTAATGTACTGGAGGAGGGCAATTGATCGGCGGCATCGCTGACTGCGTCACTGCGTTGGGAAACGCTTGTGCGAAGAAAATGCCTGCGCGGCGGCAATCGAATAATGATGCCCCGGTCAAACCGGGACCTTTGCCCGCTGTTAGCACCAGGTCTGATCGCCTCGACAAATTCGTTCCAATGGAACCGGATCAGAGAAAATCAAAAACGACCGCTGTGGCAGTTAAGTCAGACCATGCGACTGTTAGTTACGTCCGCAATCGAAACGACCAGCGTAAATTTGCGGAACTGACGCGCGCAGCCCACATTGGAATCACCACATTGGAATATGGAATTGGCGGAACAAAAACCCCTGGCGATGAACCAGGGGTTTTCCAATAGCGATCAGCGAGCATTCACCCTTGTTGCTGCTGACAAGCCCTTACCAATTGGGGCTTGGCGGTGGCGAGTTCCTGACCGAATTGTTGCAGTTGCGCGTTGCCGGATTGCTGCATCTGTTGAGCAATGCCTTCGATCAGCTTGTCGGTGCGTTGATTTTGCGGTGCCTTTTGGACTTCCGCGATCACGTCGGTGAAGTGATTACTAGCCATTTTGGAACTCCCCATTTCACGCGAGGAAGCTTTTCCCCGCTGCACGTTCCAACCGCGTCCCCTTGTGTTTCGTTCCAGCTGCTTTACCCCTGAAAGCGGACTTGAGGGCGCTCGGCCGGCGCGTCAAGCAACTTTCAGGTCACTGATTTTGCAAGATGGTGGTTCGGGAGATTCGATGCGGCCTCATGCCGTTTGCTTATGAGCTCTCTTGTTTCGACTTCTTTGCAGGAAGGGCAGACGAAGATGAGTTTTTCCGGACGCACCCCAAGCTTTGAGATCGTGCGAAGGTGCTTCATCGTGTCGCCGCAAGACGGGCATACTAGGATGCGCGTGCTGTCCGGGACTGGGCGTGAGCGTTCAATTGCGCGGGTTGACGGCGTGTAATACGACATATGCAACTCCCTTGAAAACAGGCGGGAGAACTACCGAACTCTCAGCCACCGACGCCTGGCGCAAGGCCGCTGACAGTGATTGTTATCATATGGGCATCGGTCTGGATGTTCGCCATTCAACAGCTGCCGAACTTTTAGACAACGATGTCCGGGGCCGCCATTACCGTTCGTGTCTGCTTTGGGTCCAAACACAGCACTGAGCAGACGTCCGGGCTGCGTCGGCTAAGCGCGTCCAACGGCAAGCGCCACGACCGCCGCTTCAAGGAAAGCGTCCACGAGTCGAATGCGAACCGAAGCTCTGTTCCAAAGGAACCCCATGCGCCTCCCGAATTGATTGTCTGGGAGCGGATGTTTCCTGAGCGACAGGCCCTCGAGCCACGGTGGCGCCCAATCATGCACGAGTGCGACGCCTAACCCGCGATCCACCATGAACGGAATCGCCTCAAACGTATCAACTTCAAACCGCACTCGAGGCCGAATGCCGGATTGGCGGAGGTAGCCATCAATTAGTCGTCCTGCCCAAGTGTTGTGGGGCGGTCGAATAAGTGGTTCCGATGCCAAGACGACGCGTGGGTCCCGAACGGGTGCGGACGCGCGCGTCAAAACGACAAGACGCTCTTCTCGCAACATTCGCCAATCGTAAGCCTTCGGGATTGCGAATGGCGGACGAGCGATTATGGCGGCATTGAGATCGCCGTCGAGCACCTTGTGGTATAATTCTGCTGGGATGCCGCCTGTCATATACACGTCGATCTGCGGATACTTCTCCGCCAGCAGGGTCAGTATTCCCGGCAATAGTCCGGTCGTTGACGTCGGCGATGCCCCCAAACGCAATTCCCCCGAAGGTCTATCGGTCACTGCGATTGATTTAAGATCGCGCACGTCTCGCAAAATATTTCCTGCACGACTCAGGATCGCCGTTCCTGCTTCCGTTGGTCTCACGGATCGGCCGAAACGGAAAACGAGGCGGGCACCGATCTCAGTTTCGAGAGCGCGGATTCGTTGTGCTACCGCCGCGGCAGTCAGATTGAGCCGCCTTGCAGCTTCGGCGATCGAGCCGTGCTCGACCACCAAAAGAAAGCTCTCAAGAAACTGGCTGTCCATAGATAGAAAAAGTATCTCATCAAGCTACTATTGACAACGTTGTGTTTGGAATCGTGAGGCTGCATACCCGCGTGGTGAACGGATCCGGTCACGCGCTTCAATAGGACTTGCTCAGAGATTTCAACCCTGGCAGCCCTGCGTGAATAAGGGGCCGTGCATCAACGCGACTATCAAGGCCGAGTGAGTTTGTGCCAAGCTTTCAGAGAGGGCTTGCCGTGAAACTTCCCCGCCGAACATTTCTGCATCTGGCAGCAAGCGCTGCCGTGCTTCCCGGCGTGTCACGGATTGCAAGGGCACAAACCTACCCATCCCGACCGGTGCACATCATCGTCGGTTTCCCTGCGGGTGGTCCAAACGACATCGTTGCTCGGCTGATGGGGCAATGGTTGTCGGAGCGCCTCGGCCAGCAATTTGTTATCGAAAACCGGCCCGGCGCCGGCGGCATTATTGCCGCAGAGGCCGTCGTGAACGCGCCCCCAGATGGTTATACTCTCCTCATGGTCGGTGCGCCGCAGGCGATCAGCACCTCACTCTACGACAACGTCAATTTTAATCTGGTCCGGGACATCGCTCCGGTCGCAAGCATCGTTCGCGTACCCCTCGTCATGGAAGTGAACCCGACGGTTCCGGCCAAAACGATTTCCGAATTCATCGCCTATGCCAAGGCCAATCCGGGCAAGCTTAATATGGCATCGGGGGGCAACGGAACCTCGGATCATGTGTGCGGCGAGTTGTTCAAGATGCTTTCTGGCGTCAACATGATCCTTGTGCCGTATCGCGGCGCGGCGCCAGCGCTGATTGATCTACTGGGCGGACAGATACAGGTGCTGTTTGATGTCATGACTTCGTCTATCGAGTACATCAGGGCGGGGAGACTGCGCGCGCTTGCGGTGACGACCGCTACACGTTCCGAGGCACTCCCGGGCATCCCGACCGTGGGCGAATTTGTGCCGGGCTACGAGGCCAGCGCGTGGTACGGCGTCGGCGGGCCTCAAAATACGCCTGCCGATGTTGTCGCGAGGCTTAATCAGGAGATCAATTTGAGCCTCGTCGATCCCATGATGAAAGCGCGGCTTGCTGAGATGGGCGGCACGCTTTTACCGGGTTCGCCGGCCGATTTCGGCAAGCTTCTCGCCGACGAAACCGAAAAGTGGGGCAAGGTGATCAAGTTCGCGGGTATCAAACCGGAATGATCCCAGCAAAGCCGGACGACATTTCATATTTTCCGTAGCCAATGTCGCTCATGGGTCAAAGACGGTCTTGAGCAGACGTCCGGCCTGCGTCGGCTAAGCTCCGCGTACGGACTTTATACCGAACATGAAAGCAGCCAGGCAGCGTTATCCGCAGCCGGATGACGGGCTTTCGCGATAAAGCGCTGCCGTCGCGTGACGCCGCCATCGAACTGAGCGTGGCGTGCGTGCCGGCGAGGCCGCATAGCGCCGATTAGGGTTTCTTAATCCTTGCAGGCAACGATGCGGGGCGCCGGGGTCACGGCGGCCTGAGCGGGACAGGGCGGATTCTCCGAATAGAGTTCAGAGCGGAGCTTGCAATGCGGGTGTTGCGTATCTGCGCGTTGGCGTGTGCGACGGCCTTGGTCGCGACTTCGGCCTGGGCTCAAGATGTCACGGGCGCGCTGGGGGCGACGGGGGCGGCCACGACCTCGGCCGAATGTCCGGGCAATCCGAATGCGCTCGGCGTGTCCCGCGTGGTCGAGATCGATACCACCAGGCGGTCCGGGCTTCGGCTCCGAGCAGTTCAAGACCTATGACTTTCCTGCAGCCGGGCGAGGTCGTCCTGACCTTCGACGACGGGCCGTGGCCGGGCAATACGCCCGCCGTGCTCAAGGCGCTGGCGGCGCAATGCACCAAGGCGTTGTTCTTCCCGATCGGCGAGCATGCGCTGTGGCATCCCGAACTGCTCAGGCAGGTCGCGGCGGCCGGACACACGATCGGATCGCACACCTGGTCGCATGCCGATCTGGCAAAGCTTCCGGACGAGCAGGCGCGGGAAGAAATCGAAAAGGGCGTGAGCGCCGTGCATGCCGCGCTCGGCGGGCCCGAGGCGCCGTTCTTCCGCTTCCCCGCCCTGCGCCACACGCCGGAGCTCGTCTCGTATCTGGGAACGCGCAATATCAGCGCTTTTTCCGCCGATTTCAATTCGCAGGACTTTAAGATCCACAAGCCCGAGCAAGTCATCGCATCGGTCATGACCAAGCTGAAGAAGAACGGCAAAGGCATCATCCTGATGCACGACTTCCAGCATGGAACGGCGCTCGCGCTGCCGGAAATTCTCGAGCAACTCAAAGCCAACGGCTACAGGATCGTGCAGGTGCGGGCCAAAACGCCGGTGACGACGCTCGCCCAATACGACGATGCAGGTCACCAAGCAACTCGGCGGCGCGTCGGCCGATTCACGCCCGATATCGAGCGTGGTGCGCACGATCGACAGCTCGACGTTCAACGATCGCTTCTCGGTGACGAAGTAGCAATTTGCGATCGCAAAAAATACGCGCGTTTCCCGGGCGCAGTGCAGCATGTAGCGCAAGCGGAATGATGCGCTGCAGACCCGGGATCGTCGCGAACTCAGAGGCCTCAACGCTCGCGGCTGCGAAGACCCCGGGTCTGCGGTGCACCGCTGCGCGCTGCACCGCGCCCGGGGAACGGCTTTTTAATAGGACCGATTCAGAAAAATTAGCCCGCGAGCTTGAAGCGATCCGCCCTTCGGCTCGAAGCGGGCGCGGAAGATTTCCGCGTCGAGCGGGTCTTCGAAACAGTAGCGCACGAAGGCCGCGTATTCGTCTTCGACATACATGTCGAACTTGCCGACATGGTCGATCAGGAAATTCAAGATCTCGCTGTCGTCGCAGAGCTGCTGCCGCGGCAGCACCACCTGATACGGGCATTCCTCGTCGAGCTGGCGCAGCCAAGCGCTGCGTTCGTCTGCGCTGCGTTCGTCTGCGCTGCGTTCGTCTGTGCTGCGGGTGTCCGAATCCATCATTGTTCTACCCCTTGATCCGAACGGGAGATTGTTCCCTGTTTGTTCGATAAAGTCAAGAAAAAACGCTGATTTTACAGGGGGAATTGAACAGGTTGGGGCGAGCCGGTCGAGCCACTATAGGGAGCGTCGCGACGCCAATGTTACTCAACATCCAGCGGCGTCGTGCCGGTCGGCTTGCCGCCGGCGTCGAGCGTGATCTTTTCCACGCGCGCTTCGGCCTGGCGCAACAGCTCCTCGCAGCGGCGCTTGAGCGCTTCGCCGCGCTCGTAAATGGTTACCGATTCCTCAAGCGGCACCTTGCCCTCTTCGAGCCGTTTGACGATCGATTCCAGTTCCTCGATCGCCCGCTCGAACGGCAATTGCTTGATATCGTCGTTGCTCTTCTGCGCCATCGCCTGCCTGACATCGTAATCTGGAGGTGTTTTGCTCCCGGATTGCGCGCCGCGCAATCCGGGCGACGAATTTATCCACGCATCAGCGCGGTGACATGGGCCGCGACCGAATTGCCCAAGGCCTGCAGATCGTAGCCGCCTTCGAGCAGCGAGACGATGCGGCCGCCGGCGCAGCTGTCGGCGACGTCCATGAGTTTCTTGGTCGCCCAGGCGAAATCCTCTTCGGCGAGATTGATGTTGGCGAGCGGGTCGCGCTGATGCGCATCGAAGCCCGCGGAAATGATGACGAGCTCCGGCTTGTATTCGGCGAGCCGCGGCAGGATGCGGTCCTCGAAGGCGGCTTTGAATTTTTCGGCGCCGTCGCCGGGCCGCAGCGGCGCGTTGACGACGGTATTGTATTCGCCGCTCTCGCTGACGGCGCCGGTGCCGGGAAACAGCGGCATCTGATGCGTCGAGCAATACATCACCGTCTTGTCGGCCCAGAAAATCTCCTGCGAGCCGTTGCCGTGATGCACGTCGAAATCGACGATCGCGACGCGGGCGATGCCGTGATGATTTTGCGCATGGCGCGCGGCAATGGCGGCATTGTCGAACAGACAAAATCCCATCGGCCGCGCCGTCTCGGCGTGATGGCCGGGCGGCCGGGTGGCGACAAAGGCGTTGTTCGCCTTTTTCGCCAGTACCTCGTCGACGGCAAGCACCGCGCCGCCGGCGGCGCGCAACGCCGCCTCGAAGGTGCCGGGCGACATCGAGGTGTCGCCGTCGAGCTGGATCAATCCCTCGTCGGGCGACGCGTCGCGCAGCGCCGTGATGTAATCCATCGGATGACAGAGCGCGACGGTCTCGAAAGATGCCAGCGGCGCTTCGACGCGCGCCAGGGTCTGAAATTTTTCCGCCTCGAGCGCGCGTTCGACGGCGCGCAGCCGGTCGGGCCGTTCCGGGTGGCCCTGCGGCACGATGTGGTCAAGGCAGGCGGGATGGGAAATGAGCAGCGTCGACATGTCTCACACTTAAGGTGCGCAAGCCGCGGATGGAAGGTGCTTACGAGGCGAGCGCAGCATCGGCGCCCATGACGCCTTCGGCGCATTCGACCACGGTGCGTTCGATGGCCGCCGGCGTGAACGGCGAAATTCTCGGCGAAAAACCGCGTCACGGCGATGCGCGCCGCCGCATCGCCGCCAAGCCGGATCGCCGCGAGCGCTTCCTTGGCGAGGAGGCACGCCGCCGGTCGCAAGCGCGAACAGCCGCAAATAGGGCGTCGCGCCGACAAGCGCCGAGTCAGGCTCCTTGTCGAGGCGGGCGAGCAGCCAATTCGTCGCGCGCGACAGGCTCTCGACCGCGTCGCCGAGCCGCACCGGCGTCCAGCCGAAACCCGGATCGTTGCTGGCGCCGAGTTCCTGCACGATGCCGCGCAATTCGTCGATATGCGCCGTTACCACCGCGCCGCCGGCGAGCGGCAATTTGCGGGTGACGAGATCGATCGCCTGGATGCCGTTGGTGCCTTCATAGATCGCGGCGATCCGCGCATCGCGAAAATGCTGCGCGGCGCCGGTCTCCTCGATAAAGCCCATGCCGCCATGCACCTGCACGCCCAGCGAAGCGACCTCGTTGCCGATATCGGTCGAGAACGCCTTGGCCACCGGGGTGAGCAGCGAGGCGCGCTGCTCGGCGGCCTTGCGCGCGGCTTCGTCGCTCGCTGCGTTCGCCGCGATCGAGCGCCATCGCGGTCGCGTAACAGATCGCGCGCGCGGCCTGGGTGAGCGCCCGCATGGTCAGCAGCATGCGCCGCACATCGGGATGCGCGATGATCGGCGCCATCTCGCCGGGCTTGGTGCCGGCTTCGCGACCTTGCCGGCGGTCGCGCGCATAAGCGAGCGCCTGCTGCGTCGCGCGTTCGGCGATGCCGACGCCTTGCAGGCCGACGGCGAGGCGGGCGCGGTTCATCATGGTGAACATGCAGGCCATGCCGGCATTCTCCTGCCCGATCAGATATCCGGTGGCGCCGCCGCCGTCGCCGAAGATCATGGTGCAGGTCGGCGAGCCGTGAATGCCGAGCTTGTGCTCGACGGAATGCGCGCGCACGTCGTTGCGCGGGCCGAGCGAGCCGTCGGGCTTGAGCAGAAATTTCGGCACCAGGAACAGCGAAATGCCGCGCGTGCCGGCCGGCGCGTCGGGCAGCCGCGCCAGCACGAAATGGATGATGTTGTCGGTGAGATCGTGCTCGCCGTAAGTGATGAAGATCTTCTGCCCGGTGATGCGATAAGTGCCGTCGCCGGCGCCGCTCGGCGCGGTGCGCAGCGCGCCGACATCGGAGCCGGCCTGCGGCTCGGTGAGCTGCATCGTGCCCATCCATTCGCCGGACACGAGCTTTTCCAGATAGGCTTTCTTCAGCGCGTCGCTGCCATGCGCGTCAAGCGCGTCGATCGCCGCCATGGTCAGCATCGGCCCGTCGGCAAAGGCCATCGAGGCTGCGTGCCACATCTCGGTGCAGGCGGCGTTGACGATCTGCGGCAAAGCTTGGCCGCCCCATTCAAGCGGCGCGGCAAGGCCGTTCCAGCCGCCGGCCTGCCAGGCCCGGTAGGCCTCCTTCCAGCCCGGCGCCGTGGTGACGGCGCCGTCCTTGAACGGCGTGCCGTAGGTGTCGCCGACGCGATTGAGCGGCGCGATGACTTCGCCGGCGAAGCGCCCGGCTTCGGTCAGCACGGCATCGATGTCGTCGAGCGTCAAGTCGCCGAACAGACCTTGCTCGATCGCGGAGGAAAGCGACGCCCCGTGTCGAGCGCAAAGGTGATATCGGCGAGCGGAGCCTTATAGGTCATGGGACGAGACCGTGTATTGGGCGTATCCCGGCTGGGCGCCTCCGGCATTATAGGGATATTATTATTCCGGCCTCAATCGCTTAAGGCCGTGGCGGCGGGATATCGTCCGGCACGAAGAAATCCGGCGCCAGATGCGCGGCCGGATCGACGCGATAGCGCTCGAAATCCGTCACGCCGTTTGCGGCCAGGAAATTATCGTCGATCAGAAAATTGCCGGTGAATTGGCGCGACGGCTTGGAAAACACGGCGTAGGCCGCATCGGCCACGATTTCGCGGCTTGCGCCCGTGCCGCATCATTTCCGTCGCCGCCGAGGAGGTTTTGCACGGCGGCGGTGGCGATCAGCGTCCGCGGCCACAAGCGCGTTGACGGCAATGCCTTGGGGCCGCAACTCGCCGGCAAGTCCGAGCACGACCATGCTCATGCCGAATTTCGCCATCGAATAGGCGGTGTGCGGCGCGAACCATTTCTCCTTCATGTCGAGCGGCGGCGACATCATGAGTATGTGCGGATTGGCGGCCTTCGCCAAATAGGGAATTGCCGATTTCGAGACGACGAAAGTGCCGCGCGCATTGATCTGATGCATCAGGTCGAAGCGCTTCATGTCGGTTTGCGCGACCTGCGTAAGCGAATGGCGCTGGCATTGTTGACGACGATATCGACGCCGCCGAAGTGCGCCGCGGTTTTGGCGAGCGCGTCCTCCACCAAGGCTTCGTCGCGGACGTCGACCACGAGCGGCAGCGCCTTGCCGCCGGCGCGCTCGATCTCCTCGGCGGCGGTGTAGATGGTGCCGGCGAGCTTCGGATGCGGCGTCTGCGGTCTTCGCGGCAATCGCGATATTGGCGCCGTCGCGCGCGGCGCGCAGCGCAATGGCAAGCCCGATGCCGCGCGAGGCGCCGGTGATGAACAGGGTTTTGCCGGCAAGCGACATTGTGGCTCCCATTTATTTCTTGCGCGAGAAGAACGCCGCGAAAGCTGCGCGCGCCTCGTCGGATTTCAGCAATTCCTTAAAGTGCTGTGCTTCGGTCTCGATCCGCTCGGCGACGCTCTCGGATTGGCTGCGCATCAGCCGGCGCGCCAGCATCACGGCATTCGGGGGGAGCGCTGCGATCTCTTGCGCCGCTTTGAGCGCGGTGTCGTCGACCGCGGCGGCGTCGACAATCGTGTTGACGATGCCGGCTTCTTTCGCATCGGCGGCGGAGAGCGGCCGGCCCATGACCAGCAGCGAAAACGCGCGCGCATGTCCCATGCGCGGCGGCGCGAGCAGGCTCGATGCCGCTTCCGGAATGAGCCCGAGTTTGAGAAACGGCGTCGCGAAACTCGCAGCCGTCGCGGCAACGACGTGGTCGCAATGCAGCAGCATGGTGGTGCCGATGCCGACGGCCGTGCCGCCGACGGCCGCGACCAGCGGCTTGTCGTTCCGCGCCAAGGCGTGGAGGAAGTCGACGGTGACCGGTTCAAGTCCACCTTCGGCCCGCTTTTGAAAATCGCCGATATCGCTGCCGGCGCAGAACGCGTTCGGGGCGCCGGCGAGCACAATGGCAGCGGATGGCGCTGCTCTCTCCGGCCTCGCGCAGCGCCCGGGTCATTTCGGCATACATCGGCTGCGTCAGCGCGTTCTTTTTCTCCGGCCGATTCATCCGGATGATGCGGACGGCGCCTTCGTCCTGCACGATGACTGAGTCGGTCATAGTTTCCCTCCGGGTGCCTGAGCGAGCGGACCGGGCGACATTATTATGGACACATTATAGATGGGGCGGTGAAAAGGCGCGATTCCGGCGTTCTGCCACTGCTTTGACCCCTTCACTACCCCTGCAAATGTTGATCCGCCCGGGGTGTATCGCTATGGTCCGGCCGGCCGCAGGCGACGCAAAAGTGCGCACCTGATCGGCAATCCCAGTGCGTATTGGGGCGTAGCCAAGTGGTAAGGCAGCGGATTTTGATTCCGCCATTCGGAGGTTCGAGTCCTCCCGCCCCAGCCAGCCATTTCCGTGTGTCTGCAATAAATCACAGCCACCATGGCGCCGCTGAGAGAAGTGGGATGAGGCGCCTGGTCGCATGCCTAGGATGAGTCAACGGTCTTGCCGGATGGGCAGCAAGGTCGAAGGGGCATCGGCCGAAATCGTCGGATCCTGAGAGGCCAGTATCTCTCGAACCGCTTCGGAGGTGCGAAAATTGAGTGGAGAGCCGCGCTCAGTGTAAATTGGGGCCCTTGCAAGTCGAGTTGTGCGCCCGCAAGAGCCCATTTCCAGTTAGTCGGATGCGGCACCCTCAAGATCGTATTCAATGCCGAGCAAGACATTTGGGGCGTTTTTCTTGAGCGTTAGGAACCATGCAATGCCAATCAACATGTAGACTACGAAACCCCAGGGAAAGTAATTGTATGGCACGTCCGGGACGGGGTAGACGCTGCCGAGGAAAGCGAGCGCCATTGCTATCGCGCCGGCGGCGCCCATGATGACGTCCCCGGCCTTCAATGTCCCTTGTTGATAAAGTAGGACCGGCGCACATATTGAGCAGAGAAAATAGACCGTAATGAAGCCAAAAGTCGCGATCGTCCCAAAATAGCCGACAAGATCGGTTTCGGCCTGTTTGTAAAACGCCAGACAAAGAATTGCATTTGCCGCTGTTCCGACGGCCAAGGCGATGTGTGGCGTCTGGTGACGCTCGTGCACGAGTCCCATCGTCTTGTGAACGAATTGGTAGCGGCCGAGCGAGAACAACATCCGCGAAAAGGCGTTCAGCTGTCCGAGCGAGCACGCAAAGCAGCTGATCATTGCTGCGAAATCGATGAACGTCGCGATCCAAGATCCCATGCCCTCGGTAATATCATTGAGAGGCGTGGAGCTTGCGCCGAGTTTCGTTGCGTCATCGCCGAATCCCATGACGACAATCATTGTCGTTAGAATGAAGAAAATGCCCACAATGATGGCTGTCGCGACGATTGCGCGTGGCACGACAACTTCCGGATTTTTAATTTCCTTGCTTAGCGTCGCCGCGCTTTCAAAACCTACCCAGGAGAATATGGCGAATACGATCGGCGGCGCGATTGTCTTAAACGAGGCGCCTTCCAAGTGGGCTTGCTTGGCGTCGATCTGAAACCCGAATTTCATCCAAACAAAAAAGCAGACAATGAGGATTGCGCCGACAGACAGTGCCTCGAGAGTTAGGCCGAAACGGGTTGAAAATTTTATATCGCGGTACGCCATCACCCAAATCAGTGCAGAAACCGCGATATAAATGACCGGGTTCGGAATTACTGTGGTAATTCCAAGAGCCGCGACGAGTGCCTTGAAGAACAGCGAGGTTGCGACCGTTAATCCGACCGATGTGAAAAGATAAGCGACCAGCATCGCCCAACCGGCCAAGAGCCCATATGAGGGCCCAAGCGTCCTTGAAACGTAAATGAAGAACGAACCCGCGGCGGGAATTTTTTTCGCCAACTTGGCGATGTTTATCGCAACGATGACGATCCCGATGGTAGCGAGCGTATAAACCAGCCAAGAAGCCGAGCCTGCCATCCCGCCGACGACAGCCACTGCGAGCGCCGGTGTAAACGTTGGCGATAGGCTACAGATCGATTGGCCAATCGCTTCGACGAAAGTCAGGTTATCTTTTCGCAGCTCTGCCATAGCTCACCCCATCGCTTGAAGCGTCACTCTTTGAAAGACGAAGTGCTTGTTTGAGTAACGTTCAATGCTCAGGCAAATTATGGGGCCATGACAGTACCAGTTGGCGAATTTATAATTAGTCCATCAAACGCGATGAGACGCGATCAGACGCCTCGCGGGTGGCGCCCCGCCGGGGTTGGAGGACGCGGTCCTGGTCCTCGTAGACACTGTTCGGTCGCGGGGTCGATCTCGCTGACGGCGGCGGCGATCCAGCCGCGGGACTCGCCGCGCCGCTGGTCTACTGGTTGTACTGATCGTCATCGACCCCGCCGGGGTGGCCTGTTCCACCGGACCTGACCCTGCTGATGAGCCATCGATTGCCGACAACGCCGGCCGCGGCATCCCGCCCTGGAACATCCTGACGTTGGCCTACCTGCACGGGCGGAGTCCGGCCGAGCAATCGGTGTCGGGGTCGATCAGGACGTCTCGGGCCGGCCCCCGACCTTCGTTCCTTCGGCGGCGACGAGATGCTCCTGTGATCGATCTGACGGTTCGTCCACAACCTCGACGAGCCGGGGTCGACACGGTGGCCATCGAAGAGCCTGGGATGTTCGACGTTCTTCCCCATCCTCATGCCGTGGGCGGAGGCGAGCCGTCGGCCAACCGTGGCGTCGGCGACTTCGTCCGGGTCACCCGCCGCGAAGGCCAGGCGCGCCACGTGCGGGAGACCCGGGGGACTTGATCAGCCGTCGTAGCGCAACCCCGGAGCAGCACGGGACCGGTGGCAACCAGCGTGCGCCATCGACGGTGGCTGGCTCGACTCTGCATCGGGGTGGTTTCCGGCGGCCATGAAGTAGGCGAGGTACGGCCGAAGGCGGCGAGCAAGCGCGGCGGAGGCGTACAGCGCCAATTCGAGCTGCGGCCGAAGGCTCCTGTAGGCGGCGCCTTCACCTTGGCGACGATCCGCTGGATGGCGGCACTGCTCTTTCGCCACCTCTTCGGCCTCTGACCCGAGGGAGCCGGTGGTGACGGCGGCAATGACCTGCGACTGGAAGGAGTGGGGTATGCCGATGGCGTTCAGCCGCTTGATCAGGTTGACGGTCAGCTGGCCGTTGACGATTGAGCCGAGGATGGCCACGCCGGCCACGGCTCCGAGCTCCCGGCTGGTGTTGGTGGCCGACGCGGCCATGCCGGAGTGCTCGCCGGGAACCGAGGACAGGGCCGACGAGGTCACCGGGACGATGGCTATGCCGAATCCGATCCCGGCAATGGCCAGCGTCCAGCCCACGGGCGGACAGCCCGGCGTGCGGTGAGATCCTCAATCGGTGAGCAGGATGCCGGCCGCGGCCAGGAGCACCCGACGGCCATGGGGTACGGGACCCCTGGCCGCGACCCATCGTCCGGTGAGCAGCGAGGCGAGGACCATGCCTACGGTCAAGGGAAGGAAGTCGAGGGCCAGCGGACGGCGAGGCTGAGCCCACCACTTCCAGGTAGAGGGCTATGAAGAAGAAGATGGAAAAGATGCCGAAGTAGGTGGTGAAGGCGACCACGTTGGCGCCGGCGAAAGGCGGCCGGCGGAAGTAGCTCACGTCGAGGACGGGGTTCTCGCCCGGCGTTCGACGAGCACGAAGGCGATGAGCGCGAGCACGGAGAACCCGTAGAGGGCGAGGATCCATCCGATCGGTAGCCGGCCGTCTCCCCGGCAATGGTGGCGAAGGTGGCGAGCCCGAGGCGAGAGCGCCGAGGACGAAGCCCTGGGAAGTCCAGTCGGGCCCGAACGGGATCAGCGTTCTCGGGGAGCACAATGCGGCGGCCACGAAGGCCATGGCCCGAAGAAGACGTTGAACCAGAACACCGCCTGCCACGACCAGACGCCGACCAGGACGCCTCCGATGACCGGTCCGAGGGCCAGCGCGAGACCGGAGACCGCAGCCCAGATGCCGAGGGCCCGGGCTCGGGCTTCCGATCGGGGTAGAGGTGACGGATCATCGAAAGGGTTCCTGGCTCCGAGTGCGGCACCGACCCCCATGACCACTCGGCCCGCGATCAGCGTTTCAATGTTCTGGGCCACTGCGCCGATCAACGATCCGCGCAGAAGATCACCACGCCGATGAGCATCAACTTCTTGCGACCGTAGAGGTCTCCGAGCGTGCCGCACATGAGCATGAGGCTGGCAAAGGCCAGTGCATACCCGCTCACCACCCACTGCAGCTGGGTGACGCCGGCGTGCAGATCCGACTGCACGTTGGAAAGCGTGGCACTGATGATCGTGTTGTCCAAGAAGGTGAGAAAAAGAACGAAACACAGCACGGCCATGCCGAAATGGGGGCATCCGGAGGTGGGGCCGGTGACCGCTCCCTCGTCCCCGAGCCCGGTGGATCGGCGCAGACCGGGCCCGTCGGCGCCGGGCGTCGGCGTCGATGGGCTCCAGCGCGGTGGTGTTGACGCCGCCGATGTCGCGCATGACGAGGATCCGGCGCTCGTCCTCGTCCGGCCTGTCGTGTCAGGCGCCGCCGGCGTGCCACCATGTCGACGGCGGAGGCCATGGCACTTCTTTACCGAGGGGGGGGACCGAGGACACGGTCAGCTCCTGGACCAGGAGGAACAGCCATGACCCTGTTGTTCTCACACCCTCGGGGACCGCGCTCTCGGACTCCAACGAACCCGTTCCGTTTGCCTCTACTGCGCGGGCCGGATTCCAGGTGGGTGGTCGATCCCACCGGGTGGGGAATGAGTTCGCTCCTGTTGGAGGTGGAGGACGTCGAGTTGGAGTTCCGCATGCTCCGTGTGACGGGGTCACCATCGAGCTCCTCCTTCGTCACCCCCGGCCATCGGGGAGCGGAACCGCCGTCCGATGAACGAGCCGGGCCTCACCCATGGTCCCTGCGGGTGGATCGACGTCGACGACCGGCCGCCACCATCGAGCGCTGGGGGTATGGGCGTCAGCACCTGGACCACGCTGGACATGCTGGAGTGGGCAGCGGCTCGATCTTCCTCTATTGCACCGACCCCGATGGGGTGTGGATCGAACCGACGCGGTCCTCGGTTAGGGCGACCGTGCAGGCGAAACGCCACATCGGTAATTTCCCGGTTGTTCTTGGCAATCCGGATAAATCGAGTGTTGGGCAGGAAACCAAAGCCTTGCAGCAGGTTCTGCGTCAGCTTCAACTGGAAATTGGAGCCGAGGTTCGGGCTCAGGGCGCTGAACGGTGAATTGCTGGTAATCCGCGTGTTATTGAATCCGAGCGAAAGATTCGTACCCCAGGTAAAACCCTGCAAATAAGAAAAGTCCGCCGTGGTGGTGTTTTGCGCGGTCGCCGGAATGCTGAAGGCGCTGCTCGAACAGGATGTCGTTGTGGTCGAGTTGCAACGTCCCACTGAGGATGGGATCAAAGCTGGTAATCGGCGAGCCAATGCCCAGCGTGGAGCTCACCAACCCGTTGGTCCCGCTTCCGATGCCGGCAGACCCGACGCTAGTGCCGCCCACGCCGGAGCCAACGTTCCCGCTGAGGCCTCCAGTGCCTCCGCCGGGAGTATTCTGCACCACGCCCGCGTTGACTCCGAGGATGGAATCGCCAGAGTCGGCCCGCAGAATATCGGTATCGGCGATATTGAGGTTGTAGCGGAAGATGGCGATGTCCAGGTTATTTTCCAGGGCCAGCGCCACGGCATCGTCCAGCGAGAGCATGAGCTTGCCGTCCTGCAGGAGCAGATCAATGCGGGGCGTGTTGCTCAGATTCGGCGGTGGGACCTCCTGCGGCATGTAAGGGGCGATCACGTTTGGAAACGCGGGCCGGGGCTTGGAGTAGTCCTTGAAAGAGGCCGGCGCAGTGGCTGGCTGAGGCGCCGGGGGTAGCGCAGCCTGGGCCGCTGGCGGCTGCGCCCCGGGTTCTTGCGCCCAACTGCCAACCGACAGAACTCCGGCCATCGCAAGCGCGGCCAACAGACGCAGGGCAGAGTTCGAACAAGGTGAGGGCATGGATGTATTTCCTCCTTAAGAAGTAAGGCTACTGGTGCATGGTAGCGGGCTTCGTCGCGTTCGGGAATTGGATGCGAAGCACACCAGAACCGCGTCAACTTGATATTGGCGGAAGGGCAAAAACTCCGGGGGCTGAAAATTGTAAAGAATTGTCACGTCGCGGCCCCTGGGGTCGGCGATGAACCGACCGGGCCCCTGCGGTAAAATGGCGTGTTGACGGGGGTCTCGGATGCGATATCTGGTAGGAGCGCGGATAAAGCCCGGCTGCGAACGTAGCTTGTCGAAAGCCATCGAGAGTGAAACCCTGGGCACAGGTTCGGTGGCCGGGGGCGAATACCTGCGTAACATGCGAGAGGCTAGGCTCTGCGCGGACCGGACGGCGCGCTGGGTCGAAGTCTGCTACTGCTCTATGCCGTTGCAAGAAGAGCGACCTTACTGGGAGCAGTACTTCGAATTGACGCGAATACAAGACGCCCATGACCGCCGGCGTTGCCGCGACCAGAACGGCTCAGAGCCATGGGCTTGCGGTGATTGCGATTGCACGGAACGCCTGGAAAGAAAGCTGGAAACCACGGGAAAGCCGTTTCTCGAATCATTGCGAGAGGCCTTGATCACGCTTGAGCGGGCCCCAGCCATGCCGCCGGAACGCTGATCTTCGATCGATCGCCTACCCCAGCCCCAGCGGACGCTTATTGTTGATGTCTTCTTCCTTCAGCGGTCTGAATCGGTGCCACAAATAGAGAATCACGGCGACCACCACGCCAATCCCCACACTGAGCAAGATGAAGATACGGTAAGCAGGGAAGGCAATCGCCACTCCAACCACCGCGGCCACGGCTATGACGAGCGCCGTCGGGCCTTTCGGTAGGTTCCTGTATCCGCCGCCTGGAGAAGGCGATTGCATAAGGTGCGATCCATTCTAAAACAAAAGGCCCGCCTTTGAGCGGGCCTGCTTTGACGAGCTGATGACTGAACCCTGAAGTTGATGACGGCTACTGATGTGCCGCCGGTCCCTCGACTGCAGGCGTCGCGATGGGCGCGATCGGTTGCGCCGGTTCTTCGCTCATTTGCGGCAGCGGTTGTTCGAGCGCGATGGCCAGCACCTGGTCCATGGTGTCGACGAAATGCAGCTTCATGGCGTTGCGCAGATTCTCCGGCACTTCGGCCAGGTCCTTTTCGTTGTCCTTCGGCAGGATGACTTCGAAAATCCCGGCACGATGCGCGGCCAGCAGTTTCTCTTTCAGTCCGCCGATCGGCAGCACTTTGCCGCGCAGCGTGATCTCGCCGGTCATGGCGAGGTCGCGGCGCACCGGAATCTTGCTCAGCGCGCTGGCGATCGCGGTGGCAATGGTGATGCCGGCCGACGGGCCATCTTTCGGAATCGCGCCTTCGGGCACGTGCACGTGAATATCGAGATTGCGATAGAAGTCGCGCTGCAAGCCCAGGCGTTGCGCGCGGGAGCGCACGTAGGACATCGCCGCCTGCGCCGATTCCTGCATCACGTCGCCCAGCTTGCCGGTCAGCGTCAGCTTGCCCTTGCCGTCCACCACGGTGGCTTCGGTGCTCAGAATCGAACCGCCGACTTCGGTCCATGCCAGACCCGGTCACCAGGCCGATTTCGCTCTTTTCATGCGCCAGCGTGTCGCGGAATTTGATCACGCCCAGGAAGTCGTTGACGTTCTCCCGCTGTGATGGCCGCGTTGTACTTCTCGCCTTCCTTCACCACCTTGCGCGCGACCTTGCGGCAGATGTTGCCGATTTCGCGCTCCAGGTTGCGCACGCCGGCTTCGCGGGTGTAGGAGCGGATCAGCGCCGTGATGGCTTCGTCGGTGAACTCGATGTTCTTTTCGGTCAGTCCCGCCTGCGCCATCTGCTTCTTGACCAGGAACTGCTTGGCGATTTCGACCTTTTCGGCTTCGGTGTAGCCGTGCAGCCGCAGCACTTCCATGCGGTCCTGCAGCGCCGGCGGAATGGTGTGCATCACGTTGGCGGTGGCGATGAAGAAGACCTGCGACAGGTCGTATTCGACGTCGAGGTAGTGATCCACGAACATGAAATTCTGCTCGGGATCGAGCACTTCGAGCAGCGCCGCCGACGGATCGCCGCGGAAGTCCATGGACATCTTGTCGACTTCGTCGAGCATGAAGACCGGATTCTTGGTGCCGGCCTTCTTCATCATCTGGATGATCTGGCCGGGCAGCGCGCCGATGTAGGTGCGGCGATGGCCGCGGATTTCGGCTTCGTCGCGCACGCCGCCGAGCGACATGCGGACGAACTTGCGGCCGGTGGCCTTGGCGATGGACATTCCCAGCGAAGTCTTGCCGACGCCCGGAGGTCCGACGAAGCACAGAATCGAGCCCTTGGGATTCTTGACCAGTTGCCGGACGGCGAGAAATTCGAGGATGCGCTCCTTGATCTTCTCCAGGCCGTAATGATCTTCGTTCAGGACCTTTTCGGCGCGGCTGATGTTGCGGATTTCCTTGGACCGCTTCTTCCACGGCACCGCCAGCAGCCAGTCGAGATAGTTGCGCGAGACCGTGGACTCGGCCGACATGGGCGGCATGGCTTCAAGCTTCTTCAGTTCCTGCAGCGCCTTGTCGCGGACTTCCTTCGGCATGCCGGCGGCTTCGATCTTCTTCTTCAGCTCGTCGAACTCGCTCTTCTCGCCGCGGCCCAGTTCCTTCTGGATGGCCTTGATCTTCTCGTTGAGGTAGTACTCTTTTTGCGCCCGCTCCATCTGCCGCTTTACGCGCGACTGGATGGTGCGGTCCATGTTCAGCTTTTCGATTTCGATGTCGAGCACGTCGCCGATGCGGGTCAGGCGCTCGGCGGGATCGAAGATTTCGAGCAGTTCCTGCTTCTCTTCAATCGAAAGCTGCAGGTTGGCGGCGATGGTGTCGGTCAGCTTGGCCGGATCTTCCATGCGCACGGCGGCGATCATGGTCTCGTAGTTCAGCGACTGGCAGAGCTTTACGTATTGCTCGAACAGGCCGGTGACGCGCTGCATCGCCGGCTTCGATCTGCGGGTTGGTCTCGGTGGCATAGCGCGCTACCCGCACCGAGGCCTGCATGTAGCCTTCGGTCTCGGTGATCTGCAGAATCTTGCCGCGCTCGATGCCTTCGACCAGGACCTTGATGTTGCCGTCGGGCAGCTTGAGGCTCTGCACGATGTTGACGATGGTGCCGACCTGGTAGATTTCGTTGGGCTTGGGCTCGTCGACGCTGGCGTCGTGCTGGGTGGCCAGGAAAATCTTCTTGTCGCCGGCCAGCGCTTCTTCCAGCGCGCGAACGCTCGATTCCCGGCCCACCACGAACGGCGTCATCATGTAGGGAAAGATGACCACGTCCCGGATGGGCATCATGGGGAGTTTCTTGGTTTCGAATTTTTCCTTGGCTTGGGTCAATTTCGGGTTCCTGACTCGGCTGGTCCGTCTGGGTTTGCCACTAGCCCGCCTTCTCCATCATGGCGAGGGAGACGTTGCGTTTTTCCACCATTTCCCGGGTCACTTCGAATTCCTTTACCTTCTTCTGGCTGGGCAGATGATACATCAGGTCGAGCATCAGTTCTTCCAGAATCATGCGCAAACCGCGGGCGCCGACTTTGCGGGCCATGGCCTGGCGCGCGATCGCCTTCAAGGCGTCGTCGCTGAACTTCAGCCGCACATTCTCGAATTCGAACAGGCGCTGGTACTGCTTGACGATGGCATTCTTGGGCCGGGTGAGGATTTCGATCAGCGCAAACTCGTCCAGGTCTTCGAGCACGCCCACCACCGGCAGGCGGCCGACGAATTCGGGAATCAGGCCGAACTTGATCAGGTCTTCGGGCTGCACGTCGCTGAGCAGTTCGAAAGTCGCGCTTGCGGCTGGTGGCAGACGTCTTCCTTTTCGCCCTCTTCGCCAGCCTTGAAGCCCAGCGACTTCTTGCCGACGCGCCGCCCAATGATCTTTTCCAGGCCGACAAATGCGCCGCCGCAGATGAACAGAATGTTCGTGGTATCGACCGGCGTGAATTCCTGGTGCGGATGCTTGCGTCCGCCCTGCGGCGGAACATTGGCGATCGTGCCTTCGAGGATTTTCAGCAGCGCCTGTTGCACGCCTTCGCCGGAAACGTCGCGGGTGATGGACGGATTCTCGTCTTTGCGGCCGATCTTGTCGACTTCGTCGATATAGATGATTCCGGTCTGGGCGCGTCCCACGTCGCCGTCGGCGGCCTGCAGCAGCTTCAGGATGATGTTCTCGACGTCCTCGCCGACGTAGCCCGGCTTCGGTCAGCGTGGTGGCGTCCACGATGGCGAAGGGCACGTCCAGCATGCGGGCCAGGGTCTGCGCCAGCAGCGTCTTGCCGGTCCCGGTGGGCCCGATCAGCATGATGTTCGACTTGGTCAGTTCCACGCCGTCGCCGGTGCGCTGCCGGTTCATGTAGATGCGCTTGTAGTGGTTGTAAACCGCCACCGCCAGCTTCTTCTTGGTCTGCTCCTGGCCGATTACGTACTCATCGAGGAAGGTCTTGACTTCCTGCGGCTTGGGCAGTTGGTTGGGATGGGTAGTGGGAGGCGTGGTCGCGCGGTCGTCTTCCAGGATGGAATTGCAGACCGCGACACACTCGTCGCAGATGTAGGCCCGGGGATAATCGCTGGGGGACGAGATCAGCTTGGCCACTGCGTCCTGCGACTTGTGGCAGAACGAACAGCGCAACATCTCTTCAGTGCCGGTCCTGTTTTTCACTCGGCTTACTCCTTTTTTAGCCCGGTCCCTCCCGCCCCTTGGCGCTTCTTGCCCGGTCAGCCTCGAGAGATCGCTTTCCGCCCCGGCCTGTCGCAAAGTCGCCGACGGAATTCCGATCATACCTTCTCTCTGGTCTTATAGATGATATCGTCTATGATTCCGTATTCCTTCGCCTGCTGCGCGTTCATAATGAAGTCGCGCTCCACGTCTTTCTCCACCTTTTCCAGCTTCTGGCCGCTGTGCTTCGCCAGTAACTGGTTAGTAATCTCGCGCATACGCAGAATTTCGCGCGCATGAATGTCAATGTCGGTCGCCTGTCCGGAGAGCCCGCCCATCGAGGGCTGGTGGATCAGGATGCGCGAATTCGGCAGCGCCAGCCGCTTTTTCGGCTCTCCCGCCGCCAGCAGCAGCGCCGCCATGCTGGCCGCCTGTCCGATGCAGATCGTGGTGACATCGTTCTTCACGTACTGCATGGTGTCGTAAATCGCCATGCCCGCGGTGATCGATCCGCCCGGAGAATTGACGTAGAGCTGGATGTCTTTCTCCGGATCTTCCTGCGCCAGAAACAGCATCTGCGCGATCACCAGGTTGGCGATATTGTCGTCAATCGGCGTGCCGATAAAAATGATGTTGTCCCGCAGCAGCCGGGAATAAATGTCGTAGGCCCGTTCGCCCCGGCCGGTCTGTTCGATGACCATGGGCACCAGCATCATTTGTGGATCTTTCACATTCACCTGCCACACTCCTGTTCCCTGGACAACTTTAGCTTTTGGGAGGGATCGAAAATGCTCCGCCTTATGCGGACTGGCGATACAGAAAATCGAGGGTCTTTTCGTTGCGGATTCTATTCCGGATTCTATCGAGCGCTCCATCCCGTGTCAAACGAGCGCGGATCGCTTCCGGCGTCTGTTTTGACTGCGTCGCCAGCGCTTCGATCTCGCGATCGATTTCCTCGTCGCTGACCTCGATTTTTTCCTCCTCCGCCACTCTTTTCCAGCAGCAGCGAAGCCTTCACTTCCTGCAGCGCCTGCTCCCGCTGCCCGGCCCGCAGCCGGTTCAAATCCATCTTCTTCAATGTCTTCCGGCTTCATGCCCTGCGCCGCCAGCGCGCGCAGTCCACGCTCCAGCCGCACGATCAATCTGGCGCTCCACCAACGCTTCGGGAACTTCGAATTCGTTGCGCTTCACCAGTTCCGCCACCAGCTTGTCCTTGGCTTCGCGCTCGCGCCGTGTGCTTGCGCTCGGCTTCCATGCCTTCGCGAATACGCTGGCGCACTTCGTCGAGCGTCGTGAATTCTCCCAGTTCTTTGGCGAACTCGTCGTTCAGTTCGGGCAAGGCTCTTCTGCTTGATGGATTGCACCTTCACGGTGTAGGTGAACGTCTTTCCCGCCAGGCGCTTGTCGGCGGAATCCTCGGGATAGGCGACGTCGAAACTGCGCTCATCGCCGGCGGAGGCTGCCGCGCAGGTTCTCGGTGAACTCCGGCATGGTGTTCTTGCCCGCGATTTCGACCAGGATTTCATCCATGTGGACCGGCTTGCCTGTCGCCGTCCTTCTCGGTCGGTCGTCCATCGAGCGAAACCTGGGCGAAATCGCCATCGGCCAGCGGACGGCCCTCGACCGGAGTGAAAGTCGCGTGCTGCTCGCGCACGCCGTCGAGCGACTGCTCGACTTCTTCGTCGGTGACCACGACTCTCGGGCTTCTCCGCGCGCAACTCCTTGTAGCCCTCGACCTTGATCTCCGGCATGACTTCAAAGCTGGCTTTGAAGCGCAGCGGCTCGCCTTCGTGCAGGTGCAGGTCGGTGACCCGCGGCTGCGATACCGGGATCAGTCCCAGCTTGTCGGTCTCCTTGCGGAAATACTTGGGAACCAGCGCATCGACCACGTCGTTCTTGATGTCCTGCGAGAAGCGCTGGCGAATGATGGAGGCCGGAACATGCCCGCGGCGGAAGCCGGGGATACGCGCCAGCTTCTGATATTTCTGGATCAGGGACTCGGTTTCCCGGGCGACTTCCTCGGCCGGAATCTCAACCTGAATTTCCCGCTTCGTGGCGGCTGTGGTTTCGGTGGGGCTCACGTTCTGAGTGTAAGGACAGAAGGGGAGAAGCGTCAAACGCCGCAAGGTACGTTAGTCACTCTTGGCCATTGGCCACTGGTCGTGGGTCATTGGCCGTTGGCCCTCGGTGCCCCATAATGGGATGAGGAGAACTACGATCCGAAAACCGACGGCCGACGTTACCCTCATGCCGGCGACCGACGACCAACGACCCGCTCCCTGGCTGGCTCACTCGGCTCAACCGAGAAGTAGTCGGCTGCACGCTCTGTCCGCGACTGGTGGCGTATCGTGAGCAAGTCGCCCGCGAGAAACGGCGCGCTTACCGCGACTGGGATTACTGGGGCAAGCCGGTCCCCGGTTTCGGCGACCCGGAGGCCCGCATCCTTGTCCTCGGACTCGCTCCCGGCGCCCATGGTTCCAACCGCACCGGCCGTCCCTTCACCGGCGACGCTTCCGGCACCTTCATGTATCCCGTCCTTCACGAAACCGGCTTCTCCAGCCAGCCCACCGCCACACGCCGTGATGACGGCCTGACACTGAAAGACCTCTACATCACCGCCG
>CAVOHH010000006.1:0-427949 GCA_963695615.1 uncultured Alphaproteobacteria bacterium
GCGATGCGTTCCAGAGCCGAAGCGCTGGATGATGGTCGGCGGGCACCGCACGATGGGATACACCTACCGGCCAGATGGCGAGCGGCTCGCGCCCCCCAATTCTTTCGTCGTCGACATTGCCGGGAAGCCTCGGTGCTGATGAACATGCAGGAAATGTCGACGCGGCGCAGTTCGGCTTGCCGATCAAGGTCTTCATCGTCGACAATCGCTATATGGGCATGGTGCGGCAGTGGCAGGAGCTGCTGCATGGCGGGCGCTATTCGCACTTCCTACTCGAGGCGCTGCCGGATTTCGTCAGACTCGCCGAGGCCTATCATGCGCACGGCATCCGCTGCGAACGTCCGGACCAGCTCGACAAGAGGATCCGCGAAATGATCGAGGTGCGGAAGCCGGTGATCTTCGATTGCGTGGTCGATCCGTCGGAAAACTGCTTCCCGATGATCCCGTCCGGCCGTGCGCATAACGAGATGCTGCTCGGGGATGCTGCGACCCGCGTCGAGGACGCCGTCACAGAAGAAGGCAAGATGCTGGTCTAAGCCTGGCGACAGTGAAATTGGAGAACGCCGCGTGAGCACGACGACGCACTATCCCGCCCAGACCACCGCGGAGAAGGTCGAGACCCGTACGCTCTGCGTCCTGGTCGACAACGAGCCGGGCGTACTCGCCCGCGTCATCGGATTGTTCGCCGGCCGCGGCTACAATATCGATTCTCTCACTGTCTCGGAAACCGAGCATGAGAAACATCTGTCGCGCATCACCATCGTGACCCGCGGCACGCCGATGGTGCTCGAACAGATCAAAAATCAGCTCGATCGCCTGGTTCCCGTGCACCGGGTCATTGACCTGACCACCGCCGGTCCCGCGATCGCGCGTGAGCTCGCCATGGTCAAGGTGCGCGGCTCAGGCGAAGAGCGCATGGAGGCGCTCCGCCTCGCCGACGCCTTCCGCGCCCGTGTCATCGACGCCACCACCGAAAGCTTCGTGTTCGAGATCACCGGCGCGTCCGACAAGATCGAGAGCTTCATCAATCTGATGCTGCCGGTCGGCCTGGTCGAAGTGTCGCGCACCGGCGTGGTCGCCATCGCGCGCGGGCCGGAGGGGATGTGATTACAGCCTCGTCATCCTGAGGTGCCCGCGCCATAGCAGGCGCAGCCTGCGTACACTTCGCTGCGATGCGCGGGCCTCGAAGGATACCGCACTGTCCGGGCCGTCACCCTTCGAGGCTCGGCGCTCTGCGCCGAGCACCTCAGGGTGACGGACAAGAGCGAGCGCTTACGCCGCCGAACGCTGCGCCGCCGGCGCATGGCGGGTAACGAAAGCGACAAAGCCGTCGACAAAACCCAGCAGGAATTTCTTCGTGCCTTCGTCGGCGACATTGCCATGATCGTCGATCAGGCCCTCTTTGTACGTGATATAGATTTCACCGCCGAACAGAAAGGCACTGAGGCTTCCGCTGAGCACTTGGCGCAGATGCGACTGCGCCAGTGCCGCGCCGAGCGCGCCGGGCGACGTGCCGGCAATGGCGATCGGCTTGCCGGCCCAGTTGTTCTTGCCCCACGGCCGCGTGCCCCAATCGACCGCGTTCTTGAGCACCGTGGGGATAGAGCGATTATGTTCCGGGGTCACGATCAGGACGCCATCGGCCTTCGCGAGCTCGTCCTTGAAGCGCACCACCTGGGGGACAAGGTTGCCTTCGTGATCCTGGTTGTACATCGGCAGGTCGTCGATGCGGACGAATTTCGGTTCGAACTTGCCGGCGGCGAGCTTGGCCAGCGCCTCGGCGAGCTTGCGGTTGAGGGAGTCGCGGCGGTTGGAGCCCACGATCACGGCGATTTGGGGCAGGCTTGCGGAAGTGGTCATGGTTGAATACCTCGGTGATTAATCGTAACTGAGGCTACATAGGTGACTACGCGCATGGCGCACAAGAAGGCACATTTATGAAACCTAGACACATGGATTTGCCCTGCAATTGCGTCGCCGTCAGCGACGTGCTGGCCCGGATCGGCGATAAATGGTCGATGTTCGTGGTCAGCAAACTCGGCTCAGGCCCGCTGCGTTTTAACGAATTGCGCCGCTCGATCGGCAGTATCTCGCAGCGCATGCTGACGCTGACATTGCGCGGACTCGAACGCGATGGCCTGGTCACCCGCACGGTTTTCCCGACCATTCCGCCACGGGTTGACTACGAGTTGACCCCGCTCGGGCGCGATTTGTTGGAGCCGGTCTCGACGCTCGGCGATTGGGCCATTCGCAATCAGGCGAAAATCGCCCGCGCCCGCGAACAGTTCGACGGGCTGGCGAAAAAGGCCCCGGCCAAAGGGCTGACGACCACGCGACCTGATACGCGGCAAACCGGGCTTGTCCAAGCCGCCCGCAGAAACTAGAAGAACCAGCCGGCCAGCCCTCGGGGACTTTGGCCTCTTTGTAGGGGTGAGACAGATGCGTGTTTATTACGACCGCGACGCCGACCTGAACCTGATCAAGGGCAAGAAGGTCGCCATCATCGGCTACGGCAGCCAGGGCCATGCCCATGCGCTCAATCTGCGCGATTCCGGCGTCAAGGACGTCGCGGTGGGCTTACGCAAAAACTCGGCCGGCGTGAAGAAGGCGGAAGCCGAGAAATTCAAGGTCATGGAAGTAGGCGAAGCCGCCAAATGGGCCGACGTCATGATGATGCTCACGCCCGACGAATTGCAGGGCGACATCTATCGCGACCATCTGCACGCCAATATGAAGAATGGCGCGGCGCTGATGTTCGCGCACGGCCTCAATGTACATTTCAATCTGATCGAGCCGCGCACCGATCTCGACGTGCTGATGATCGCGCCGAAGGGCCCCGGCCACACCGTGCGCTCGGAATATCAGCGCGGCGCCGGCGTGCCGTGCCTGGTCGCGATCCACAAAGACGCCTCCGGCAACGCCCACGATCTCGGCCTGTCTTATGCGTCGGCGATCGGCGGCGGCCGCGCCGGCATCATCGAAACGACATTCAAGGAAGAATGCGAGACCGATCTGTTCGGCGAGCAGACCGTGCTGTGCGGTGGCCTCGTCGAGCTGATGAAGGCCGGCTACGAGACGCTGGTCGAAGCCGGCTACGCGCCGGAAATGGCCTATTTCGAATGCGTGCACGAAGTGAAGCTGATCGTCGACCTGATCTATGAAGGCGGCATCGCCAACATGAACTATTCGGTGTCGAACACCGCCGAATACGGCGAATATGTTTCCGGCCCACGCGTGGTGACGGCGGCGACCAAAGCCGAGATGAAGAAGATTCTCGGCGATATTCAATCCGGCCGCTTCACCCGCGACTGGATGCTGGAGAACAAGGTCAACCAAACCTCGTTCAAGGCGACCCGCGCCAAGCTCGCCGAGCATCCGATCGAACAGGTCGGCGCCAAGCTCCGCGAGATGATGCCGTGGATCAAGGAACGCGCGCTAGTCGACAAGAGCAAGAATTGAACTGCGGCGGACTACGCTGAAGAAATTTAGACTAAGAAAGGGCTCGCCTGAAGGTGAGCCCTTTCTCTTTCAGCTAAATGCCCAATCAGGGCGGATCATTTCATTATCGCTCGCCCGCCATTTTGCCTAAGAGGAATTCGAACTCAAGGACGGCCCGAAGGGCCGCCGCCGAAGGCGGTGCGCTTCGCGCATCCTTGACTTCGAATTCCTCTCAGGCACGCTGTGGTCGTGCAATAATGAAATATTCTGCCTCAGACGGCGCGACTGATCTCAGGCGCACTGAAGCCGTATGGCTCCACACAAACCAGCCCCCCGGACTTTTAGCGCCGCAACGGGGTTGTTCTCGCAATCGTGGCGGCTACACTGCCGCGCGCACGACAACAAAATACGGGAGGAAACATCGTGATTATTGACCGTTATCGTTTGCTGACCGCCGCCGCTCTTACGCTCGCTTTCGGCTTTGCCGCAAATTCAGCCGCTATGGCAGATCCCTTCTCGATCAAATCGGCGACCTTTCAAGACGGCAAGATGATGCCGAAAAAGATGGCCAACAGCACGGCCAATGCGCCGACCAATCCGAACTGTGTCGGCGACAACACGTCCCCCGAATTGTCCTGGAGCAATGTGCCGGACGGCACCAAGAGCTTCGTCCTGCTCATGACCGACCCCGAGGGCCGCGGCGGCGCCGGCGTCAATCACTGGGTAGCTTATGGCATTCCGGCGTCCGTGACCGGCTTTGCCGAAGGCGAAACCAGCAAGGCGTCGGATAAATATGTCGGCGGCAAGAGCACCCAGGGCGTCGGCTTCTATTCCGGCCCGTGCACGCCTCCCGGCCAGATTCCGCACCATTATACATTCGTTCTCGTCGCCACCGATTTCGATCCGCACGAAATGGCGCCGGGCATGGTGCGTGAAGAGGTGCTGGCGAAGCTCGCAGCCCCCGGCACTCCGCCGGCGCACACCAAAGGCGTCGCCGGCATCGTCGGCCTGTTCGTCAATCCGTGGCATGAATGATCTGTCACGATTAAACCTTGCAGCGGTTGAGCGTGCCGGACATTGAAATCGGCACGCTCGATCGTGCGCATGTAACATTCGAGCCCTGGGCGTGGCCGTTCGCTGCGGCTTCGCGCAGTAAGATCGACGATCACTTTCAAAAGTTGCAACGCGAGCGGCCACGCCTGTGGAACGGCCGCGTGCTGCTGCTCAATCGCTGCGAGATCGGCGCGCGGGTGCTGCGTGGCACTTGCTTCGAGGCCGATTACGCGAGCTTCTGCGCCTGGCGCGACTGGCAGCCCGCGGATGCCGGCGTTTTCAATATCTTCGCGGCCGCGGCAATCTTGAGCGAGGACGGCGCCTATCTCGTCGGCGAAATGGCGTCCGACACCGCAACCGCCGGCAGGCTCTATTTTCCCTGCGGCACGCCGGAACCGGACGATCTCGATTCCGACGGTATGCTCGATTTTGCCGGGAATGTCGGCCGCGAACTTCTGGAAGAGACCGGTATCGCTATTACCGATCTCACGGCGGAACCGGGGTGGAGCTTGGTCCGCGACGGCGGCTATATTGCGCTTCTAAAAACGCTGAAGGCGCGGCAAAGCGCGCAGGAGCTTCGCGGCCGGATCATGCAGCATATCGAGGGCGAAGAGCAGCCCGAGCTTGTCGATATCCGCATCCTGCGTTCACCGGCCGATTTCGATCGCGCCATGCCGCGCTTTGTCACAGCGTTTCTGACCCATTGCTGGTCGTAATTCGCGGGCCATGCCGGCTCACCGGCGCATGCGCGTTTGTTGCTCGAGGTCACGATGAACTTTGGAAAGATCGTCAAAAGCTGCCGGATCGACAACCCGGAGCATTTCAAGCTCGCCGCTTTCGATCCGGCCGACACTTTCGGCCTCTCGACCAATATCGAGGACGTGAGGACTATCCTCAACGACGGAATTGCCAAGCTCGCCGAAATGCAGCAACGCCTGTTCGCCAACGGCGAATGGGCGGTGCTGATCGTGTTCCAAGGCATGGACGCCGCCGGCAAGGACAGCGTCGTCAAGCACGTGATGTCGGGCATCAATCCGGAGGGTTGCGAGATCCATTCCTTCAAGGCGCCAAGCGCCGAAGAGCTTGAGCACGATTTTTTATGGCGCATCGAAAAGAACGTACCGGCGCGGGGGCATATCGGCATTTTCAACCGCTCGCACTATGAGGATGTTTTGGTCGTGCGCGTGCATCCGGAGCTCTTGGCGCGGCAGAAGATGCCGCCACGTTTGATCGGCAAGGAGATCTGGAAACATCGTTTCAAGGACATTCTCGCCTTCGAACACCGCCTGGTGCGCAACGGCACGCTGGTGCTGAAATTTCATCTGCGCCTGTCCAAGGAAGAGCAGCGCAAACGCTTTCTGGCGCGGCTCGACGAGCCGTTCAAGCGCTGGAAGTTTTCCAAGAACGACATTGCCGAGCGGGGACGCTGGGACG
Organism: uncultured Alphaproteobacteria bacterium; assembly: GCA_963695615.1. Taxonomy (GTDB): domain Bacteria; phylum Pseudomonadota; class Alphaproteobacteria; order Rhizobiales; family Xanthobacteraceae; genus BOG-931. The sequence continues at coordinate 5,926 of CAVOHH010000006.1, forward strand.
ACTACATGGCCGCCTATCAGGACATGATCCGCGAAACCTCGACCGATTACGCGCCGTGGCATGTCGTGCCCGCCGACCATAAGCATATCACCTGGCTCGTCGTATCGGCGGCGATCATCGAGGCTTTGGAGAAACTGAAGCTCGAATATCCCAAGGTCACCGGCAAAGCGCTCAAGGAACTCAAGGCATGCGAGCGCGCGCTCAAAGCGGAAAAGCCCGGCTCGAAAAAAACAAAGCGGAAGAAATAGATCAGGATTTATCGGCGGGCTTATCGGCGTCCTTGTCACGCCGAGACGGGTCGATCCGCTCCGCGACCCAGCTCGCCGCCCATACCGGTCCGAACGCGAACATGACCGGCAGGAAGAGGTAGAGAAACTCCTGGCCCTTAAATTCTCGCGCTGCCGAGCTGTGGGAAAAATCGGGCGGGTCCGACCAGATGATGTAAGCGTAGAGCGCGAGCACCGCGACGCCGCAGAGGACGGCGAGACCGACCAGCGCGGAGGCGGCAAGCTTGCGCCATCGCGGCACGCCTGCTTGCTCGATCCAGGGCGCGCCGGTAACAGAGGCGCCCCCGGCAGGCGAGGATGGGCGCACCGCTGCCTGCAAGTCCGATTTCGCTTGCGGGCTAGAAGTCACAGTCGAGTCCGAAGCGTTTCTTGAATTCGTCCTGCTGCTGCTTCGGCGCCGATTTCAGCAGCGCGCAGGCGGTGTAATTGCCCTTCATCTTGTCGCCGTCCATATACATCCAATCGACAATCTCCGATTTGCCGAACGTGATGGTCTGGCCGAGTTTCACCGAATGCACTTCGCGCGGCGTATTGTTGATCGCGCCGGAGAACGCACCGTCCTTGTCGGTGAACGGCGTGATCCAGAAATATTCAGCGTTGTCGCCTTCGCGGATCGCGACCTTTACCGCAAAGCCTTCCATGCCAGGCTTGGGTGAAGCGGCCACGCCGAGGAAATCCGGCAGCGTCTGGCGCGCCTTGCTCATCGCTCTGGCCATCACCGGGTCGCTTTTGGCGACGATGGCAAGCTCGTCGTGCTCGGCCTTCTGGGTGATGGACTGGGCATCGGCCGATTTGGCGGTAAGGCTGGCCGCAACGGCGGCGCCGAGCAGCATGGCATAGCCCGTCGATGTCATGATCTGTCTCACCATAATGGGGAATTGCTCCTGTTGGTCGCCCGGTGGCAGCTGCCGGTTCACCGTCCTAGCTTGAGCAAGAACCTTGCAGACCGGCGTCCTATTCCGCTAAAAGAAGGCCGTCCCATACGGGGTTAACGTGGAATTCACCTTGTTCCGCGACCTTTGCAGGGACATGACGAGGACTGCAGCAATGTCCAATCGCGGCGATTTCCGCGCGATGACCCGGGAGGCCTCAGTCGCCAAGTATTTGGCGGCCTCTTCCGACGCTGCCTTAGCGATTCCTTGCACACTTCTCGGCGGGCTCCTGCTCCTTAGCACCCCCTGAGGGCCGGCTGGGCGCTTGCGCCTGGGCACTCAGGGGTCGGCCGCAGCAACGGAACCCAACGAGCGCCCACAAATCCCGAACACTGTTCGGCAGGCGCAAACGAAAAAGGATCAGACCATGACCTCGCCAACCCAGTCCGAGAAGGACCGCGTCGTCATTTTCGACACGACATTGCGCGACGGCGAACAATGCCCCGGCGCCACCATGACGCACGAGGAGAAGCTCGAAGTCGCCGAACTCCTCGACACGATGGGCGTCGACATCATCGAGGCCGGCTTCCCGATCGCCTCGGAAGGCGATTTCGCCGCCGTCCACGAGATCGCCAAGCGCACCAAGCGCGCGGTGATCTGCGGACTTTCACGCGCCGGCATTCAAGGACATCGACCGCTGCGCCGAGGCGATCAAGCCGGCGGAGCGAAAGCGCATCCACACTTTCCTCTCCACCTCGCCGGTGCACATGAAATACAAGCTCCAGAAGGAGCCGCACGAAGTCTACGAGATGGTGATCGCGCAGGTGACGCGGGCGCGCAATTACACCGACGACGTCGAGTGGTCGAGCGAGGACGGCACCCGCACCGAATTCGATTTCCTGTGCCGCTGCGTCGAGGCCGCGATCAAGGCCGGCGCCACCACGATCAATATTCCCGACACCGTCGGCTACACGGTGCCGGAGGAATATTTCGACGCTGTTCCAGCGGGTGCGCGAGCGGGTGCCGAATTCCGACCTGGCGCGCTTCTCGGTGCATTGCCACAACGATCTCGGCATGGCGGTGGCGAATTCGCTCGCCGGCGTGCGCGCCGGCGCGCGGCAGATCGAATGCACCATCAACGGCATCGGCGAGCGCGCCGGCAATGCCGCGCTCGAAGAAGTCGTGATGGCGATGAAGGTGCGCAACGACGTGTTGCCGTTCTGGACCGGCGTCGATTCGACCATGCTGACGCGCGCCTCGAAGCTCGTTGCGGCGGCGACCTCGTTTCCGGTGCAGTACAACAAGGCCATCGTCGGCCGGAACGCCTTTGCGCATGAGAGCGGCATCCATCAGGACGGCATGCTCAAGCATACGCAGACCTACGAGATCATGGTGCCGGAGAGCGTCGGCGTGAAGCAGACCTCGCTGGTCATGGGCAAGCATTCCGGCCGCCACGCCTTCGTGCACAAGCTCGAAGAACTGGGCTATCAGCTCGCCGCCAATCAGCTCGAAGACGCTTTCGTGCGCTTCAAGGCGCTCGCCGACCGCAAGAAGCATGTCTACGACGAGGACATCGAGGCGCTGGTCGACGAAGAGATCGCGACCGCGCAGGATCACATCAAGCTCGTCTCGCTCACCGTGATCGCCGGCACCCGCGGGCCGCAGCGCGCCACCATGAAGGTCGACATCGACGGCAAGTCGATGATCGAGGAGCGCGAAGGCAACGGCCCGGTCGATGCCGTGTTCAACTGCATCAAGGCGATGGTGCCGCACGACGCGGTGCTGGAACTCTACCAGGTGCATGCCGTGACCGAGGGCACCGATGCGCAGGCGGAAGTCTCGGTGCGGCTGTCGGAGAACGGCCGCTCGGTGACCGCCAAGGGCGCCGATCCCGATACGCTCGTCGCCTCGGCCAAGGCCTATCTCTCGGCGCTCAACAAGCTGATGGCCCGGCGCCTGCGCGGCCAGCCGGAGGAACGCCGCCTCCACTCGACGGATGTGGGGTAATCGCAGGCCTCGGCTCGGCCTGCCTTGCCCCAGGCCTCCGAGGCCGCTATATCGAGCACCAGGAAGCCGCCCTTAGGGCGGCTTTCTTTTCCGGCAAACGGTGGAAGTTCCTAACCCGCCTGCATTTTTCGGTTAGGGCGCATAGCTCAGTTGGTAGAGCAGCTGACTCTTAATCAGCGGGTCCAAGGTTCGAGTCCTTGTGCGCCCACCAATCCGCTCAAGGCTTAGCCGGGTCCACGCGCGCGAACCGATCCCGACAAGCAGATCTTGGCAGGTTGCTCGAACTTACAGCGTGTGCGTCTGAGCCGCTCGACATGCCGAGCGCTGAGAAACGAGGTTTCATCGAAGACGGCGAGATCATCTTTCATAGTTATTGCTCAAAACCGGGCTGCCCCGTACTGGGTTCGGCGGATACCGCGGCATTGTGCAACCGGCGGAATGACAAAGAGCCCGTCCACGATCATCGCGGTTCGATGTCAAGCTCGTTGCTGACATGCAAGTGGCAAGATCAGTCCGGATCGCGGCGACTTTCCTGGCTGCCAAGAGTTGAACAGGCCCAGCGATGCGAGCTCAATCGCTCTCGATCGGGGTCGCCAAAGGTCCAAGCATGTCGGCGAGGCGCAGCCGAAGCGACGCCAGCAGGGTCGTGAGCGCCAGTTCATTTGTCGAGGACAGACGGCGGGACGACCGGACCAGGTACAACGTTCGTGACAGGGACGGATCGACGATGCGGCGAGCCCGAAGGGTGCCTGAGCGGAGCTCCTTGGCGACCAATCCGTACGGCAGGACACTCGCTACGGACCGGTCAGCGATCAGAATCTTCAATGCCTGATGAGATTGCACCGCAAACGTCACGCGATAGTGCAGATTTAACGGTCCGGCGGCGGCCTGGATGATCTTGCGGACGCCATCGAGACGAACAGGCAGCGTCAGCTCGGTCTGCAACGCCTCTTCCAGCTCGATGGTTGGAATAGGGTCTTCCGGCGACCAAGCTGAACCGCTATCTGCGGGATCAGGCGCGGTCACAAACAGCAGGTCCTCCCGGAGCCAGGGAATGACCTCGAAGCCCGGAGTCACTGGTAGCTCATGGGCAAGGACCACATCCAGTTCACCGCGCCTGAACGCCTCGTAGAGCGGCAGGCTGCTATCCTCGACGAGCATGAGGGCCACATCAGGCAGCGTCGTCTGGGCCTGGGTAAGCAGATGCGAGGCGCACAATTGAACGATGCTACCCGAGGCGCCCAGGGTCAGCGTTTCGGCCCGCTTTTCCCGGAACTCGGCAAGTTCACGACTGCACTGCGCGACCAGTGCCAGAATTTCGCGAGCGCGCTGGTGGAAGATCTTGCCCGCCGGCGTCGTCGCGACGCCGCGTGAGTGCCTCTCAAGCAAGGGCGTGCCCATCTCTTCCTCGAGCAGTCGAATTTGCGACCCGAGCGCGGTCTGGGCGATCTTCAGATTCTCGGAAGCACGGGTAAGGCTTCCTGATTCTGCGACCTCAGCGAAATACCGGAATTGGCGTAACGAGGGAATGCAATCTCTCCAAGTCTCTTGTTTGGTTCGCGCGCCCGACGACGGCGTTCTCCCATCCTAGGCTATTTTCGCCCCCGCTTGAGCCCAAGCGAAACCAGCTATCTCCTATCAGAAAAAGCTTCTCGACGGTACGCCGCCGCCTTCGTACCTAATGGCTAAGCCTGTTGCATGTGCTCGATAGCGCAAAATGAAAAAAATTCTTGGGGAGCAAAGTATGAGTGGGCAACCTGCCGTTTATTTAGAGGAGTTGCTAGATCATCCTCGCGCTCGACCGTTCCAGATCCGACTTTTGATGCTCTTGGCACTCTTCATGTTCTTTGAAGGGTACGACATGCAGGTGCTGAGTTTCGCGGCACCGGTGATTATTAAAGAATGGCACTCAAGCAAAGCGGCCTTTGGCGGCGTATTCGGCGGCGCAATGGCCGGCTTCATGTTCGGCGCGATGGTCGTTGGCAATCTTGGCGACTATGTCGGCCGAGCAAGGATGATCATCGGCGGATCTGTCGTGTTCGGTGTCTTCACGTTACTTAGCGCATTCGCGGGAGGCCTGACCGATCTTTTGTTCTGGCGTGTACTCGCGGGCATCGGTTTGGGTTGCGCCGTGCCGAACGCCATCGTTCTGCTCACGGAATATTGGCCCGCCCGCGCTCGAGCAACTTCCGTCACACTGATCTACGTGGGTTACACGGGCGGCTCGGCCATCGGCGGGATCATCGCGGCCTATCTCATCCCCGCTTTTGGCTGGCAAAGTGTCTTCATCCTCGGTGGTGTCGCCCCGCTGATCAACGTCGCGATCTTAGCCGCAGCCCTGCCCGAGTTGGTCAAGTTTCTGATCGTGCGATCCAAGCAGCCAAATGCGGTCGTCAGAATCCTGCGCCGGGTGCGCCCCGACCTGGTCTTCGACGGCATCCCGGATTTTGTCGTCGGCGAGGAGCCGAAGAAAGGCCCGCCGATTGGCAAGCTGTTTATGGAAGGCAGGGCGATTGCGACCTGCATGCTCTGGTTGGCAGGCATCTGTAGCACGCTGACGCTGCACTTCCTCACGAGTTGGTTGCCGGTCGTCCTCGAGGGCAATGAACTGCCGCTAAGCCACGCGATCATCGCGACTTCCGTCCTGCAGTTGAGCGGCGCGGTCGGCGCTATTCTGGCCGGTCGTATCCTCGATCGCTTCGGCCTTGTTGCGCTGGCGGGCTTTGTCGGCATCGCCATTCCCTCCCTCCTGTTGCTCGCGCACGTCACGGGCGCAGAAATTCTGACAATGACCTTCGTAGCCGGTTGCGGGCTCAGCATCATTGGTGGCTTCACCATCGTCCTGGCGCTCGGCGGTCTCATCTACCCCGTGGAAATGCGCAGCTCGGGCTCGGGGTGGAATTATGGTGTCGCGCGACTTGGCGCTATTCTTGGACCGACGCTCGGCGGACTGCTGCTTTCCTTCGGGCTGAGCGGCAAGGCGCTGTTCCAGCTGGCAACGATACCGATCGGGATCGAGGTGCTGGCATTCGTCATCCTGGCACGCCAACCCGCCACACTAGCCTGGCGCAGCACACGCCGGTCAGCAGCCATCGAAGCGAAACAGCCCAAAGACGCGGAGCCTCTGGCCCAGTCCGTCGCCTGACGTCCGCACCGTGGGAAATTGTCGATGCATAGCCTTATCGGGCGATCCGTCATCGTTACCGGCGCCGCACAGGGCATCGGCGCAGCCTACGCGAAGGCGATCGCCGCCGCCGGCGCCAAGGTCAGTCTGTGCGACATCGCGGCGCCCGACGCGACGGTCAAGGCGATCCTCGCCGCGGGCGGCGAAGCCATCGGTTCGGTCTGCGACATTTCCGACGCCGACGCCGTCGCGCGTCTGGTCTCCACCACCGGCGCGGCGTTCGGAGGCGTCCAGGGCCTGGTCAACAATGCAGCGCTCTTCGCCACCCTGCCGAAGCAGCCGTTCGAGGAGATCACGTCCGCCGATTTCGACCGGGTCATGTCGATCAATGTTCGCGGGACGTTCGAGTGCATCAAGGCGGTGACACCGATGATGCGCCGGCAGGGCTACGGCAAGATCGTCAACATCGCGTCCGGCACAGTCTTCAAGGGCGCGCCGAACATGCTGGCCTATGTCACCTCCAAGGGTGCGATCGTCGCCATGACCCGCTCGATCGCCCGAGAAGTGGGCGGCGACGGGATCTGCGTGAATTGCCTGGCGCCGGGCCTGACGATGAGCGAGGGCATCGCCAACAACCAAGCGTTCGTGAAGCGTGGCAGCTCGACCGTTGCCAGTCGCTGCCTTCAGCGTGACCAGCAGCCGAGCGATCTTACTGGCTCTGTCACGTTCCTCCTTTCCGCTGACAGCGACTTCATGACCGGGCAGACCATCGTCGTCGACGGTGGCGCGGTCATGCACTGATCGAGCGACGCCGTGATGTGAGACAAACAATCGATGTGCGTACCGTCTGCCGGCAGCGTCCCGGTGAAGAAATTCCACCAACCCCATATAAATATTTGGGAGGACTTCAATGTTCGTTCGTAATACCTGGTACATCGCAGCCACACGACAAGAGATCACCGATAAGCCTCTGGCGCGCACTATTCTCAACGAACCGATCGTGTTCGTCGAAAATGGTCAGGGGGAATTGTGCGCTTTTGAAGATCGTTGTTGCCACCGCGGTGCACCGCTGTCGCTCGGCTTTGTCACCGACGCCGGAATCCGGTGCGGCTATCACGGCATGGAATTCGCCCGCGGCGGACAGTGCATCAGCATTCCCGGCCAGAACAACATCCCGAAGCGTGCCAAGGTCAAGGCGTATCCGCTTGTCGCGAAGGGCGACTATGTCTGGATCTGGATGGGCGATCCCGAGAAGGCGGACGCCGCATCGATCGTCGGCTACCCGCCGGAGGACCCTGTCCTGTGGCCGCGCGTGGGCGACATGCTGCATCTGAAGGCTAGCTACGTGATGGTGCTCGAGAACCTGATGGATCTCTCGCACCTTTCCTACCTCCACAAGACCAGCATCGGCAGTTCGGAGGCGGATAGCGCCAAGGCCGAGATGGATGTCCGTCGCACCGAGGGTGGAATGCGCTTCCTGCGCGTCATGCGGAACGCGGACGCACCGACGAACTGGAAGAAGCGCTATCCCACCGGCGAGAAAGTCGACCGCTGGTCGGACTTCGAATTTATCGCGCCAAATATCATCAAGCAGTTCAGCGGCGGCGTGAATGCCGGCGAGTATGATCAGGGCATTCGCGAGGGCGCGCATCTCGTGCGCACGCTCCATTCGGTCACGCCCGAGACCGAGAAGTCCTGCTTCTACTTCTTCAACAAGGCGGATGGTTTCGCGCGGTTCGAGGATCCGAACAAGCCGCGGACCTGGGCGTCAACGACCGACGTATTCAAGGAAGATGCCTTCATGCTCGAGCAGCAGCAGCTCCGGCTCGAGAACTACGACGTCAGCAAGCTTATCAACATCAACACTGACGTTGCTCGCGTGCAGATGATACGGGCGCTCAAGGAATGCATCAGCCGCGATCAGGAAGCCGATCGCGCCCTGGAGAATGCCTGAGCAAAATATGCGGATTTGCGGGAGACATCAGTCCGTTCAGCTCGGCGAGCTAATGCCGCCTAAGGCCACAGCACTCCGCCGGCTGGATTATCAGAACAGCCAGGACCCGGGATTAACGATCGGCTTGTGGTCGATAACCAACAGCATGCCCTTGACGATGCGGATGAGCGACCAGATGCACCACCAAGCAAGAATCGGGATGCCGATCAGCACCATGCACAACGGAATGCCGATCGCGAGGTACAGAAGTCCGATCCAGAAGGTCCTGATCTGAAACCGGTAATGCGACCGCAGCACCGGGTCAGCATCGTCGACCTTCATGTACGCAATGATAACGCCAATCAGCGCCGAAATCCCGGTGAAATAACCCACGCCGTAAAGCACGTAGACAGCGATGGCGAGGACATTGTCCGAGACGATGGGTCGCTCGGTTTCGTAAGGAAGTGTCATCGCCGCCTCCGTTGCCACGGGGATCGCCGAGCTCTGCGAACACCCGTTGGACGCTCCTGCCATATCCCAGGTTCAACAGATCTTGGCGTATCTCAGTTTGATATCTGACCGTCGGCCGTCGCATCCAGGCGATCAGAGCCCACCACAAAACGCCGAGGCGCGCTTTACGATCCTATTTCGATGGCGCGGTACTGTTGACAGGAGTGGCTGGCGCTTTCTTCACGCAGACCGGGTCGCCCTGTGGGACAGGAGTGCAAGTCCAATCAGGCCCGAAGCCCGCGCCCGATCTCCAGTTCCAACCCAACCTCGGATACAAGGTGACGCCAACGATAAACAAGGCAGCAACAACAATACCGAAGATAATCACCTTAACATCTTGGCGACTGGGCGGCAGCCACGGCCACCATCTGCTCATAACTCGGCGCGCCATTGTCGCAACATAATCAATGTGAAGGGGCCTCGCCATCCCTACGCTGCTGTCGCGCCGACCGAAAGCCGGAGCGATCTGGCGATCCGCCGGCGGCGCCGTTACCCCGCGCGCAATCGCATGGACAGTGCGGCGGCAAGCGCTCCCGAAAACATCAGCAGCGCAAGCACCCCGGGGAATCCCATGACGGCGAAAGCGATGCCGCCGAGGGTGACGCCGACAGTGCCGCCAAGAAAGCTGCACGAGTTCAATACGCCGGAGCCTTTACCGGCTTGCGTCCGCGGCAGTGCGTCGAGACCGATACGCGGCGCGGACGCATAAGGCAGCGCAATGCCGACGCCGACCACCAAAAGACCGAACATCAGAAGCACGAAGGCTTTTTCCGCCTGAGCCAACCACAGGATCATGCAGCCGAGCACGAGGAGGAGGGAAGCGCCGACGAGCATCGGCCGCAGTCCGAGTGCCCCAGCGCACCGCGGCGCCGCCCGCGCGAAACCAAACAGCGCGACGGAAAGCGGCGTCAGTGAAAATCCGGCGGCAACCGGGGACATGCGTAAGCCTGCCGGAGCCTGCGCAAAGAGATTGTAGTAAAGAAGAAACGCCATGATCTGGAACATCAGCAGGAATATCAGCACGGACGCGAAAGAAAAATTCGACTTTGCAAACAGGCTGAAATCGACGAGAGGCTGCGCACGTCTGGTCTCGACCCTGATGAGGATCACGAGCGCGACCGCCGCAACGGCAAGCAAAGCGATCGCGGCGAGCGGCGACGAGCGAACGGTTCGCAGCGCCTGTAGCCCCGGGATCAACGTCACCATGAAAAGAGCGAGGAGGCCGAGCCCCGGCCAGTCCGTCGCACGCCTGCGGTGACTGCGGCCATCGGGGTTGAGCGCCAAAATGAGTGCCGCCGGAACCATGATCAATACGTTGAGCCAGAAATTAAAGCGCCACCCGGCGTAATGCGTCACCAAGCCGCCGACCAGCGGCCCGATGCTGAATCCAAGCATGAGGAATCCGGTCCAGGCGCCGATCGAACCCGCGCGCTCGGATTCGGCGGAGGCTTGCGTGACCGCGGCGAGAGTACCGGCCACAGCCAAGGCCGCACCGAGCCCTTGCAGCGCGCGCGCACCGATGACGACCAGTCCGCTGGGGGCGATGGCGATGAGCAGCGAAGCGACAGCGAACAGGACGACGCCGGTCGTCGAGGAGCGCCGCGCACCGAACTGGTCCGCTGCGTCGCCGCCGAGGACGATAAAAATAGCCGCGGCAAGGAGGTACGAATTGACCACCCATTCGACGATGGTCGGCGCCAATTGAAGGTCGCTCGTCATCGTCGGCAGCGCGGCCATGATGGCCGTGCTGTTGACGCCAACCGAAAGCACGGCGAGGTAGCAGGCGACCAATACGGACTTGGATTGGACGGACTTGGATCGGCTTGTCATTCGTCGTTTCCGGTGTTGAGCGACACACTTCCATCGCCAGCCTACGCCAAGTGCCGGACGACGACGACTAGAGCGAGGTTGCTTTAGATTGAATCAGTTGTCGCTCTAGCATTTTGATTGCGCATGATCTTTTCGGACCTTCCTTCGCCCGCCGAAGCGGGCTTCGCGAAGGCGGGAACCGGTTTCCACTTTTCCGGATCATGCTCTAGGAAGGTTCTGTTCGATCACGTCCGGGCGGCCGGCAAGGCCGCTACGCCGGCCGGCACCGGGAAGCGTCAGGGGCTGCCATGACAGAAATCAAACAATTCAACGCCGAGCGCAAAGGCCTGCTCGACGGCGTGCGCGTCGTCGATCTGTCGCGGCTGGTCGCCGGCAATATGACGACGCATGTGCTCGCCGATTACGGGGCCGACGTGATCAAGATCGAGCGGCCCGGCAAAGGCGACGATCTGCGCAGCTGGCGCGTTCAAGGCATCGAGGTTTTCTGGAAAGTCTATGCGCGCAACAAAAAGAGCGTCGCGATCGACCTGCAAAGCGATGACGGCCGCGAATTTTTGTGGCGACTGATCGATACCGCCCAGGTGCTGGTGGAGAACTTCGTGCCTGGAACGCTGGAACGCTGGGGCATGGGTCCCGACGACTTGCTACGGCGGAATCCGAAGCTGATCGTGTTGCGCGTGTCCGGCTGGGGCCAGACCGGACCGTGGCGAGGCAAGCCCGGCTTCGGCACTTTGGTCGAGGCCATGTCCGGCTGGGCCTACATGAACGGGCACGCCGACAAGCCGCCGACGCTGCCGCCTTTGGCGCTCGCCGATATGATCTCGGGTCTTTATGGCGCGGCGGCGATCCTGGCGGCGCTGCGCGGCGTCGAGCAAGGCCGCGCGCCCGGGCAGGTCATCGATCTTTCTTTGTTCGAGCCCATCCACGCCATGGTCGGCGCCGAAGCCGCGCATATCCGGCTTGGCCAGCCGACCATGCGCTCGGGCAACCAGTCGTCGCACGCCGCGCCGCGCAACGTGTATCGCTGCAGCGACGACCGTTACGTCGCGATGTCGGGCTCGATGCAGTCGATGGCGGAAAAGATCATGGAAACGATCGGGCGGCCCGATCTGAAAACCGATCCGCGCTTTATCGACAATACCGCGCGGGTCAAACATCGCAACGAACTCGACGAGATCATCGGCGGCTTCATCGGCGAGCGCAGCCAGGCCGAGAATCTCGCGCTCTTCGAAGCGGCGGGCGTCACCGTCGGCCCGGTGTGCTCGGTCGCCGATTTGATCAACGACCCTTATGTCACGGGGCGCGAAGCCATCGTCGAAGTCGAAGACCGCGATCTGGGCAGCGTGCCCATGCACAATATCATCCCGCGCTTTTCGGCGATGCCGGATGGCTTTCGGCGGCCGGCGCCGTCTCTCGGCGAACACACCGAGGAAATTCGCCGCGAGCTTGGTTTGCCGTTGCAAGCCCCGGTCAAGGACTAGCCATAACGTCCGAATTGTCAGGCCCGGTGGCGCCGGTCAACTCGCGAGCTGCGGGCGTTTCTCCGGCGGCCCGTCGAGCGCGTCATGGATGATCCGTCCGAGCGCCGCGATCTGATAGGGCTTGCGCAGCAGCGGAAATTCCGGATCGGTCTCGAAGACTTTGGTGTAACCGGTGGTCAGCACCACCGGGATATCCGGATATTTGGTGCTCACCGTTCGCGCCAGCGCCAGGCCGTCGATTTGTCCAGGCAGCACCACGTCGCTGAAGACGAGCCTGACATGCTTGCCGGCGGCCAGGACGTCGAGCGCAGCCGACGCGGTTTCGGCCTCGACGGTGCGATAGCCGAGCTCCTTCGAGAAGCGACACCGCGACCATGCGCACATCGGCATTGTCCTCGACGACAAGCACGATCTGCCGCTCGGCCGCGGTATATTGCCCATCGTCTTGCGGCAACGGCAACGGCGCGGCGATCGCGGCGTGGCTGCGCGGCAGATAGACCGTCACTTTCGTGCCGCGGCCGGGTTCGCTGTCGATCGACACGGTGCCGTTCGACCGGCGCGCAAAGCCATAGACCTGCGACAGGCCAAGCCCGGTGCCTTTGTCCGGCCCTTTGGTGGTGAAGAACGGCTCGACCACCCGGGACAGCAGGTCGTGCGGGATGCCGCTGCCGTTATCGGCGACGCTGAGCGCGACGAAGTCGCCGCTGATCCCTTCCGGCAAATCGCCGAGCTCGAGCCGGACATTCGCCGCCGCGATCGACGATGCGGCCGCCGCCGAGCGGCATCGCATCGCGCGCATTGACGCTGAGATTGACCAGCGCCAGCTCCAAGTTCCGACTTGTCGACGCGGACCGGCCAACGTCGCCCGGCACCTCGATATGGAATTCGATATTGACGTGCATCGAGCCGGCCAGCACGTCGCGGATGGCATGAACCGTTTCGGCCGGACTGATCACCGTCGGGCTCAGCGGCAGCGTGCGCGCGAACGACAACAGCTGCCGCGTCAGATTCTCGCCGCGCGTCGCCGCCATCTCGATGGCCGCCACGGCGCGCTTGTCCCTCGCTTCTTTCAAATGGTTCTTGAGACTCTGCGCATGGCCGCTCACGATCATCAGGAGATTGTTGAAGTCGTGCGCGATGCCGCCGGTGAGCTGGCCGATCGCATCCATCTTCTGCAAATGCGCGGTCTGCCGCTGCGCGCGCTCGAGCGCCGCGGCCGCTTCCTTCTCCGCGGTCACATGCCGGCCGGCGATATAGATCAGGCCTTCGCTCGCGGTCATGGTCCATTGCAGCCAGCGCCACGAGCCGTCCTTGTGGCGGAAGCGATTTTCCATGCGCACCGTCGGCACGCCCTGCGCCAATTGCTCGCGGCCGGCGATCGAATGCGCGGCGTCGTCGGGATGCCGCAACTCGCTCACATTCATGGCTTTGATTTCGTCTTCGCTCCAGCCGAGAAGCCGCGTCCAGGCCGGGTTCAGGCTGAGGAAATAGCCTTCGAAATTCGATACCGCGAGCAGATCTTCGGAGACGTTCCAGATGCGGTCGCGCTCCAGCGTGCGCTTGTGGACTTCGGCTTCCAGCCGTTCCGAGAGCTTGCGCAGCTCCGCCTCGATCCGCGAACGGGCGTGATCGGCGCGCATGCGCTCGATGCCGAAACCGAGCTGGCGCGCCAGCGTCAGCGTCAGCTCGATGTCTTCCTGGGCGAACTCGCGCGGCGCGTCATAATAGGTCACGAATTTGCCGACGAGCTGGCCGGCCGCCATCAGCGGGACCAGCGCCAGCGCGCCGATACCCTCCTGTTTCGCCGCGGTCTTGCCCACGGCATCGAAGCGGGCGCGATCGATGTCGGCAAGGCAAACCGGCTCCGGATTGGTCTCGTCGGTTTTCCAGGGCGACAGACCTTCGGCGGCGACGCGATAATGGTCGGAGAGGCCGCGCCAGGCGGCGAAGCGCATGACGCCGTCGGCATCGACGCGCTGGATCGATGCTCGGTTGCAATGCAAGGCGCCGACGATGGCGTCCAGCGCCGCTTCATAGACGTCGTTCAAGGACGTCGCGCGATAGAGCCGGTCGGTGAATCGGTAGAGCGCCGCTTGCTCGTCGGCGCGCCGCGCCATCGCGGTTTCGGCGCGCCGCTGCTCGGTGACGTCGAGCAGGGACGCGATCCAGCCGACGGCTTTGCCCTTGGCATCGAGCTCGGGCCGATACGCGACGTGAAGGCGGCGCGAGCCGACATTGGGAAAATCGAGATTACATTCGAAATTGACGGCTTCGCCGCGCAGCACGCGTTCGATATAGGGACGCAGCGTCTTGAGGCCTTTGTCGCCGAGGATTTCGCCGATGGTCTTGCCGAGAATCTCGCTGCGCTCGTGCCCGAGCAGGTGCGCATAGGCCTCGCTCATGAAGCGGTAGCGCATGTCGCGGCTGCAGCGCACCATCATGAACGGCGTGCGATTGATGACGGATTGCAGTTCGGCTTCGCTGGCGCGCAGCGCTTCTTCGGCGCGCTTGCGTTCGGTCAATTCCTGAAAGCTGCAGACCGCACCCTCGACATGGCCGGCATCGTTTTTGAGCGGCTGGACATTCATCAGCACCGGAACGCGCGTGCCGTCGGGCTGTTCGATGACAAGCTCGGCGCCGATCACGCGCTCGCCGCTGCGCATCGCCTGCGCGACCGGCGTCGAATCGAAGTGCAGCGGCTCGCCGTCGGCCCGGTAGCGCCGGAGCTCGCCGCTGTAATGCGCGGTCGGCTCGCCGAGCGGAAGCTCGCGGCCCCACAGTTCGACCGCGCGTCTGTTGTAGCGGACGAGACTGGTGTCGGCGCGGCAGACGCAGAAGCCGATCGGAATGGCGTCGAGCGCGCTTTGCGCGATGACCGTGAAGGCGTCGAGGCTGGCCGGCGTCGGAGTTTTCGCCGCCGGGGCGATATCGGCAATAGCGTTTGCTAGGTTCGACCTTCTTCCGCCTGACCTTGCGGATGGTCTTAGAACCCTGACCACTCATCGGAATTCATCCCAACCGACGCACTGCCAACGACGCACTGCCTGTTTGGCGAGAATGTTCCTTCCGCTTCCAGCCCTTATTATGCGCTTTTCCTGGCCTGATTGGGACGCAAAATAGAGGGCGGAAACCAATCAGAAGTGGCGTTTGCTGGTTGAAGGTTAAGCGTGTGTCGATAACAGCGTCGCCAAGCGCTTTGATTGAGGCATAATGCCCCTTACGCGACCGCGGCAACTCCACGAAATCGGTTAATGGCGGCCCGGAAATTGCATGGAAATTGTGCATTTCCGTGGTCAACTCTCCGGGCGTAACGCGTAAACATGTCGATCCTCGTCGGGCTTCACCACGCCACCCGCTACACCTATGACCGGCCGATCAATCTCGGCCCGCAGGTCGTACGCCTGCGGCCGGCGCCGCACAGCCGCACCCGCATTCCGAGTTACTCGCTCACGGTCACGCCGGCGCAGCATTTCGTGAACTGGCAGCAGGATCCGCACGGCAATTGGCTGGCGCGTTACGTCTTTCCCGAAAAGACCACCGAATTCTCCATCACCGTCGACCTCACGCGCCGACATGGAGGTCATCAATCCGTTCGACTTCTTCGTCGAGCCCTATGCCGACAAATGGCCGTTCAAATTCGAGCCGGACCTTTACGAAGACTTGCTGGCCTTCATCGGACCCGAACCCGCAGGCCCGCGCCTGAAGGAATTCGTCTGCTCGATCTCGCGCGAGCCGCGCACCACCGTCGATTTTCTGGTCGAGCTCAATCAGCGCCTGCAACAGCATGATCCGCTATCTCGTGCGCATGGAGCCGGGCGTGCAGACGCCGGAGGAAACGCTCGTCGCCGGCTCCGGCTCGTGCCGCGACACGGCGTGGCTCCTGGTGCAGATTCTGCGCCACATCGGCCTGCCGGCGCGCTTCGTCTCCGGTTATCTGATCCAGTTGCGGCCCGACGTTGAAGCGCTCGACGGCCCTGCCGGCACCGAGGTCGATTTCACCGACCTGCACGCCTGGACCGAGGTTTATCTGCCGGGCGCCGGCTGGGTCGGGCTCGATCCGACCTCGGGGCTGCTCTGCGGCGAAGGCCACATTCCGCTCGCGGCGACGCCGCACTACCGTTCGGCGGCGCCGATCAGCGGCCTGGTCGAACCGGCCGAGGTCACCTTCGCTTTCGACATGAGCGTCAAACGGATCGACGAACAGCCGCGCGTGACCGCGCCGTTTTCCGACGAGGCCTGGACCGCGCTCGATGCGCTCGGCGAGAAGGTCGACGCCGATCTGAAAAAGAACGACGTGCGGCTGACCATGGGCGGCGAGCCGACTTTCGTGTCGGTCGACGATTATCAGGGCGCCGAGTGGAACACCGACGCGCTCGGCCCGACCAAGCGCGAACGCGCCGACGATCTGATCCGCCGCCTGCGCGACCGCTTCGCGCCGGGCGGTCTGCTGCATTACGGCCAAGGCAAATGGTATCCCGGCGAGCCGATGCCGCGCTGGGCCTTTGCGCTCTATTGGCGCCGCGACGGCGTGCCGGTCTGGCGCGATGCCGGCCTGATCAATCGCGCAAAAGCCCGCGCGCGAAGCTTCGACCGAGCGATGCGCAGCGTTTCGCCGAGGGAATTGCCGCGCGTTCCGGATTGACGACCGAATATGTCCAGCCGCTCTATGAGGATCCGGTCGACCGGATGCTCAAGCAGGGATTGATCCCGGAGAATTTCGATCCGAGCGATCCGAAGATCGACGACCCGCATGAACGCGCGCGGATCCTGCGGCTGTTCGACAGCCATGTCGGCGCGCCCAAAGGCTTCGTGCTGCCGATGCAGCGCTGGACGGCGCAGGCCAGACCCGGATGGCTGAGCGAGATTTGGCGCACGCGCCGCGGGCGGCTGTTTCTGCTCCCGGGCGATTCGCCCGCCGGCTTCCGCCTGCCGCTGCAATCGCTGCCCCATATCGGCGCGGCCGCTTATCCCTATCTCGGACCGGCCGATCCGTTCGCTCCCCGCACGCCGTTGTCAGATCCGCGCGTCACGCATCCCATCGCGTCGCGCGTCTTTCATGGCTCACCCGGGCACGCGGATTCGCCGCCGCTCGCGCCCGAGACTCTGGTCATGCAGCGCGCGCCGGTCGCGACCGTCAGTTCGGATTACGCAGTGCGCACGGCATTGTCGGTCGAAGTGCGCGACGGCCATTTGTGCGTCTTCATGCCGCCGACCGAGACGCTCAACGATTATCTCGAACTGGTCGCGACCGTCGAGACGACCGCGGCCGAGCTCGATCTGCCGGTCCATGTCGAAGGCTACGCGCCGCCGCCCGACCCGCGGCTCAACGTGCTCAAAGTCACGCCCGACCCCGGCGTCATCGAGGTCAATATTCACCCGGCGGCATCCTGGCGCGAGGCCGTCGACATCACCAAGAGCGTCTACGACGACGCGCATCAGGCGCGGCTCGGCACCGACAAATTCATGCTCGATGGCAGGCACACCGGCACCGGCGGCGGCAATCACGTCGTGCTCGGCGGCTTGAACGCGGCCGACAGCCCGTTCCTGCGGCGGCCCGATCTGCTCAAGAGCCTCGTGCTTTATGCGCTGCGGCGGCCGTCGCTGTCTTATCTGTTCTCCGGCTTGTTCGTCGGGCCGACCAGCCAGGCGCCGCGCATCGACGAGGCGCGCCAGGATCTGCTCTACGAGCTGGAAATCGCGACCAGCAAAGTGCCGCGGCCGGGAGAATCAGAATTGGGTGCCGCCGTGGCTGGTCGATCGGCTGTTCCGCAACATCCTGGTCGACGTGACCGGCAATACGCACCGCACCGAGATTTGCATCGACAAATTGTTCTCGCCGGACGGCCCGACCGGCCGCCTCGGCCTGGTCGAATTCCGCTCGTTCGAAATGCCGCCGGATGCGCGCATGTCGTCTCGCGCAGCAATTGCTGATCCGTGCGCTGATCTCCTGGTTCTGGAAGCACGCCGCTCGACGGCAAGCCGATGCGCTGGGGCACGACGCTGCATGATCGCTTCATGCTCGAGCATTTCGTGTGGGACGATTTCATCGAGGTCTTGGACGACCTCAAATATGCCGGCTACACATTCGATCCGGGCTGGTTCGAGGCGCAGCGCCAATTCCGCTTCCCGCTCTGCGGCACCGTGCACCGCGGCGGCGTCGATCTCGAACTGCGGCAGGCGATCGAGCCGTGGTACGTGCTCGGCGAAGAGGGCACACCTGGCGGCACCGTGCGCTTCGTCGATTCGTCGGTCGACCGGCTCCAGGTCAAGGTCGCGGGCCTCAATCCGGATCGTCACGTCGTGACCTGCAACGGCCGGCGCGTGCCGCTCACCGCGACCGGACGGTCGGGCGAGTTCGTCGCCGGCGTGCGCTTCAAGGCCTGGAATCTCGCGGAGTCGCTGCAGCCGACCGTCGCCGTGCAGGCGCCGCTGACATTCGACATCGTCGACACCTGGAACAGGCGATCGCTGGGCGGCTGCGTCTATCATGTCGCGCATCCCGGCGGGCGCGACCTACGAGACGTTTCCGGTCAATTCCTACGAGGCGGAAGGCCGCCGCCGCGCCCGCTTCCAGGATCACGGCTATACCGGCGGGGTGATCGAGACGCCGCCGCTCGAAATCTCGCTGGAATACCCGCTCACTCTCGACCTGCGGCGCACAAGCTGAGACACTTCGGCGCAATATTCCGGCGATTCTCGCGTCATGGCCACACCAGCCGACATGCAAACCCACTTGCAAACCCAGACGCAAGTCGACAGCGCTCTCGGCCCGAAAAATGCCGGGCTGGAGGCCAGCTGGAGGCTTTGGTCTCCGGCTATCGGCCGCTGTCGGGCGTGTTCGACGAGATGATGGACGGCGTCGGGCGCGTGCGCGCGCATTGGCAGCCGTTCCTCGCCATGCTCGCGGCTTTGGGCTGCGACGAGATCAATCGCCGCTTCGCGGCCGCCGACCGTTATCTGCGCGATTCCGGCGTCTTCTATCGCGTCTATGAGGACGCCGCCGGCATCGAGCGGCCGTGGCCGCTCAGCCATGTCCCGCTCATCATCGAGCCCGGCGAATGGCGGCAATTGGAAGCGGGCCTGGTGCAGCGCGCGCAATTGCTCGAAGCGGTGCTTGCCGATTCCTACGGCCCCGGCACGCTGACGCGCGACGGCCGGCTGCCTGCCGCGGTGATCGCCGGCAATCCGGAATTCTTGCGTCCGCTGGTCGGCGTCGCGCCGCCGGGCGGCGCGCATCTGCGCTTCTATGCCGTCGATGTCGGCCGCGGCGCCGACGGACGCTGGTGGGTGCTCAGCGATCGCGCGCAGGCGCCGTCGGGCGCCGGCTATGCGATCGAGAACCGGCTCGCGTTGTCGCGCGCCATTCCCGACATCTATCGCACCACGCGCGTCGAGCGCGTCGCGCCGTTCTTCCAGGCGCTGCAGGCCGAGATTTTCGCGCTCAACCGCCGCGACGATGCCCGCGCCAGCCTGCTGACGCCCGGGCCGATGAACGAGACCTATTTCGAGCACGCCTATCTCGCGCGCTATCTCGGCCTGCTCCTGGTCGAAGGCGAGGATCTCATCGTCGAGGACGACGGCGTCTTCATCCGCACCGTGTCGGGGCTGCGCCGCACCGAAGTGCTGCTGCGGCGCATCGATGCCGATTTCGCCGATCCGCTCGAGCTCAACGCCGCGTCGCGGCTCGGCGTCGCCGGGCTGCTGCAAGCGGTGCGCGACGGCAAGATCGTCATCATCAATTCGCTCGGCGCCGGACTGATCGAGGCGCGCGCCATGCTGGCGTTCCTGCCGGCGCTGGCGCCGATCGTGCTCGGCGACGAACTGAAAATGCCGAATGTCGCGACCTGGTGGCTCGGCCGCGCCGACATGCGCGAGGAAATGCTCGGCAAGCTCGACAGCATGGTGATCGCGGCGGCCTTCACCGAGCATCTCAACGATCCGCGCTTCGGCAGCGAAATATTGGGCGCCAAGCTCGACGCCGAAGAGCGCGAGGCGCTGATGCGGTCGATCCGCGACCGCGGCATCGATTACGTGGCGCAGGAAGCGGTGACGCTGTCGAGCATGCCGGTGTGGCGCGACGGCCGGTTGCAGCCGCGGCCGTTCACGCTGCGGCTGTTCATCGCCAAAGTCGGCGACGGCTGGCAGGTGCTGCCCGGCGGCTTCGTGCGCATCGCCGACGATGTCGACGCCCGCGCCGTCAGCTTGCAGCACGGCGCGGCGACCGCCGATGCCTGGGTGCTGGCGCGCGGCCCGGTCGCCGAGACGACGCTGCTGCCGACGCGCGGACGGCATGCCGGTGCAGCGCGCCACCGGGCTCTTGCCGAGCCGCGCCGCCGACAATCTGTTCTGGGTCGGCCGCTATGTCGAGCGCGCCGAGGCGACGCTGCGGCTGGTGCGCGCCATCATCAATCGCGTCGCCGACGACGCCGCCGCACCGGTCATCGCCAGCATCGGCTTCTTTGCTCGTCGCCTGGAGCGCAGCGCCCAGCGACACCTTCCAGTCGCCGGCGACCTTTACCGCGCGCGCGGTGCTCACGCGCGGCGATCTCGACGGATCGCTGCCGCGCCTGGTCGCGCTCCGCCCGCTCGGCGGCCTCCGTCATCCGCGACCGCTTCTCGCCGGACGCCTGGCGGGCGATCAACGATCTCGCCATCATGATCGCGTCGCCGCTCGCGATCGGCCCGACCGAAAGCGCGATCGCCGAGCGCGTCGAAGCGGCGCTGCGCATCATCTCGTCGTTTTCCGGCCTGGCGCAGGAAAACATGACGCAGCTTGCCGGCTGGCGTTTTCTCGAGCTCGGCCGCCGCATCGAGCGCGCCTTGTTGACCTGCCGGCTGACGCGCGCCTTCGCCGAGCCGGGCGCGCCCGACGGCGAACTCGATCTCTTGCTGGAACTCGCCGACAGCCAGATCAGCTATCGGCAGCGCTATGTGATGATCGCGGCGCTGGCGCCGGTCATCGATCTCGTCATGCTCGATCCGAACAATCCGCGCTCGGTGGAATTTCAGCTCGACCGCATCGAGACCCATCTCGGCGCTTTGCCGAAGCCGAATTCGGAAGGCCGCCTGTCGCCGGCGCAGCAGATCGCCGCCGGCATCGCGACGCGCTTGCGCACCGTCAATGCCGGCGCCGTCGACGACAATTTGATCGTCGATATCGAGAATTCGCTGATGAAACTGTCGGATGCGATCAGCTCGGCCTTTCTCACCAACAATGAGCGGTCGGAATCGATGTGGGAGGCGCTGGCGTGATCTACGACGTGCGGCAGACGACGATATGCAGCTATGCGACGCCGGTCTCGCATGCCCGTCACGTGCTGCGCCTGACGCCGGTATCGCGCGACGGCGAACGCGTGCAGGTCGCGGCGCTGCAGATCGTCCCGGAACCGGCGCATCGGCGCGAAGGCCAGGATTTTTTCGGCAATCGCCTGACCTGGATCGAGATCGACGAGCCGCACAATGAAGTGACGGTCAAATTATCGGCGCGCGTCGCCGTCGATCCGCCTCCTGCCTCCCCCGCAAGCGGGGGAGGTAAGGAGGGCGGCGCCGCTCTCGACGCCGGCCTGGGAAGAGGTGCGCGACGATGCCTTCGCGACCAGCGATATCGGCCCGCTGTCGCCGGCGCATTTTCTGTTTCCGAGCCGCATCGTCTCGCTCGATCCGGATATCCGCGACTATATCCGCCAGAGTTTTCCGCCCGGACGCGCCATCCTCGATGCCGCGATCGAACTCATCGACCGCATCAAATCCGATCTCGTCTATGAGATCGGCGCCACCACCGTCACGACCACGCCGCCGATGTCGCTTCGCGCAGCGCCGCGGCGTCTGCCAGGATTTCGCCCATGTCATGATTTCCGGGCTGCGCGGCATCGGCCTGCCGGCCGCTTATGTCGCGGCTATCTGCGCACCGTGTCGCTCACCGACCGGCCGCGCTTGCAGGGCGCCGATGCCATGCATGCCTGGGTGATGCTGTGGTGCGGCCCGGACGTCGGCTGGATCGGGCTCGACCCGACCAATGCGGTGCTCGCCTCCGACGCCCATGTCATGCTCGCGATCGGCCGCGACTATACCGACGTCGCGCCGATGGACGGCGTTATTTTCGGCTCGGGCGGGCAGCGGATCGCGGTGTCGGTGAATGTGATTCCGGTCGGGTGATCGCCGGCTCCGGATGATGACGCCGGCACATCGATTGCCGTCCACGCGTCTGAATCGAGTCAAGGACGCGAAGGCCGCCGTTGGTGCTCGTCCTTGATTCGAATTCCTCTCAGGCATGCGGACGAGCAATCTGAGATGCGCTGCAGCCAGCGCCGTTCGCGGATCTACGTCGTCGCGGCTTCGCCAACGCCGCGAGCGCCCCGGCAAGCGCCCCGTCACTTCGCTGACCTGCGCCGCATCGCCGTGCGCAGCTGCGCGATCCAGGCCGGCTCGTTGTACGACAGCCAGACCTTGCCGCCGGGATCCTCCCAGACCAGCGCCTTCAAAGGCAGATCGATGCCGGTGGTCTGCAGCGCCTGCATCAGCGGCGTGCCGCCTTGGGCATTGCCGAAGATCAGAAGCTCGGTCGGGCGCAGCGCAAGGCCGACCGCCTTGGCGCCGGCGGCGTGATCGACCCGCGCGAACACGGTCAGGCCCTTGGCTCTCACGTCGGCTTCGAGGCGGTCCATGGTTTCCTTCGCGCTATGAATGCTCGGCAGCGTGGTCAGGCCATTTTCGCTCATTGAAAGGCTCCGTTCAGGCCGAATTTACACCCGTAACGCCCCGAAAACACCGGGTTTGGCGGCGGTATTGACCCGCGACGGCAGGCGCGGGAATAAGAGCCCCGAGCGCGCGAGGACGAAACTAGGAATGGCCGACGACGACAATAAGAAAACGGGCCACACGCTTGCCGACCATCTTTACGGCCGCGACGTCGTGCACCTGCATGCCGACGACACCGATCACGATCATGACCACGATTTCGACGACGACGACGGGCCGCTCGAGGACAATCCGCTCTGGCGCCAGGACAATGTCTCGCTGACGACGGTCGGCATCGATATCGGCTCGTCGGGCACGCAGGTCATCTTCTCGCGCGTCCATCTGCGCCGCTTGGCCGAGGATCTGACCAGCCGCTATTACGTCGTCTCGCGCGAGACCTTGTTCCAGTCGCCGGTCGCGCTGACGCCCTATCAGAGCGAGGAGCGCATCGACGACGACAAGCTCGGCGAGATCATCGACGACGCCTATGTCGCGGCCGGCCTGTCGCCCGACAAGATCGATACCGGCGTCGTCATTCTCACCGGCGAGGCGCTGCGGCGCGAGAACGCGCAAGGCATCGCCAAAATCCTCTCCGAGCAGGGCGGCGAATTCGTCACCGCCACCGCCGGCCATCACATGGAGGCGATGCTCGCCGCCTACGGCTCCGGCGCCGCGCGCGTCTCGAGCGACGAGACAAAGCGCATCCTCAATATCGATATCGGCGGCGGCACCACCAAGCTCGGCCTGGTCGAGAACGGCAAGGTGATCGCGACCGCCGCGGTGCATATCGGCGGCCGCCTGCAAGTGGTCGAGGACGGCAAGATCGTGCGGCTCGATCCGGCCGGCAAGCATCACGCCAAGCGCGCCGGCTTTTCCTGGAACCGCGGCGATGCCGTCGAGGCGGACGAGCTTGCAGCAGGTCGCCGACGTGCATGGCCGATGCGCTGGTCGCCGCCGTCACGGCGCGGCCGATGCCGCACGACATCGCGCATCTCTATCTCACCGATCCGATCGCCGATCTCGGCCGCATCGACGGCGTGATGTTTTCCGGCGGCGTCGCCGAATACGTCTATGCAGCGCGAAGACGCGCGACTTCGGCGATATGGGCCCGCGACTCGGCCGCGCCATCCGCGCGCGCATCGACAAGCAGGCGCGTTGCCTTGGCCGGTGCTGCCGGCCGGCGAATGCATCCGCGCCACCGCGCTCGGCGCCTCGGAATACAGCGTGCAGCTCTCCGGCAATACCAGCTACATCTCGGCGCCGGCGGAGCTGTTGCCGCGCCGCAATCTCCAGGTCCTGCTGCCGCCTTTCGTCTGCGACGAGACCATCGATCCGGAGCAGCTCGCCAAGGCGATCCGCAGCCACATGACGGCGTTCGACATCGCCGACACCGACCACGAGATCGCGCTGGCGTTGCGCTGGACCGGCATGCCGTCCTATCAGCGGCTCGCCGCCTTCGCCGACGGCATCAAGCGCGGGCTCGCCGACCGCATCGCCAAGAAGCTGCCGCTCTACATCATGCTCGACGGCGACGTGGCGCAGACGCTCGGCCACATCCTGCGCGACGAGCTGCATGTCGAGAGCGAGATTCTGGTGATCGACGGCGTGGTGCTGTGGGATTTCGACTATATCGATCTCGGCCGCATCCGCATGCCGTCCTACACCGTGCCGGTCACCATCAAATCGCTGGTGTTCAACGAAGACCCGCGCGGACCGCGGCCGCGCCAGCGCCTGCATCACCACGACCACGACCATGATCATGACCACGATCATGACGCACGACCATCATCACGATCACGGCCACGATCACGACCATGATCACGACCACGACCACGCGCACGAGCACCACACCGATGCGGATCACCGCTAGCCGGTGTCCGCCGATTCTTCGCTAAGATCGGCGCCGCGCGCCGGAATAGATAAGGGATGCAAATGGCCAAATGGCCAAAGAACGCCGTCGTTTCCGAAGACCTCGCCAGCAAATTCAAGACCGAGAAGGAAACGCCCTACACGCGCTGGGTGAAGGCCGAAGGCCTCGACATCATCCCGTCGTTCTACGTGCAGAACCTGCAACACCGTCGCGCTGAAGCCGTGGGCGCGCCGCGGCGGCAATGCGGTGTTCCTCAACCACGACGCCTCGCGCACCTCGAACGACTGCTACGTGATGGAAATTCCGCCGGGCAAAAGCCTCAGCCCGCACCGGCAGCTCTACGAGGAAATGATCCTGGTGCTGTCGCGGCCGCGGCTCGACCACGGTGTGGAACGACGCCGGCGCCCGCATCACCTTCGAATGGAAGGACGGCGCGCTGTTCGCCATTCCGCTCAATTGCCATCACCAGCATTTCAACGGTTCGGGCAAGGAGCCGGCGCGCTATGTCGCCGTCACCAATGCGCCGCCGATCATCAATCTCTACGAAGACCTCGATTTCATCTTCAACACCAAATACGACTTCAAGGATCGCTTCGCCGGCGAGCCGGATTATTTCTCGTCCAAGGGCGAGCAGAAGGGCTTTCTGCTGACCACGAATTTCGTGCCCGACGCGGTCAATCATTCCGCTGATCACGGCGACGGAGCGCGGCGCCGGCGGCGGCCATATCCGCTTCAACATGGCCAAGGGCTCGATGAACAGCCACATCTCGCAGTTCCCGATCGGCACCTACAAGAAGGGCCACGCGCACGGGCCCGGCGCGCATGTCATCGTGCTGTCCGGCGACGGCTTTTCGCTGATGTGGCCGGAAGGCGAGGAGCCGCAGCGCTACGACTGGGAAATCGGCACCTGATCGTGCCGCCGAATATGTGGTTCCACCAGCACTTCAATACCGGCACGACGCCGTCGCGCTATCTCGCCTTCAAGCACGAGGGCGTCGCCATCCGCAACGCGCAGGGCGTGCCGAAGGCCTGGATCAGCAAGCGCGCCGGCGGCGACCAGATCGACTATCTCGACGAGAAGCCGGAAATCCGCCGCATCTTCGCCGCCGAACTCGCCAAGCACGGCATCGCGTCGCGCATGGATGCGGCTTACGCCAAGGAGATGGCGGAGCTCGGCGTCAAGACGGCGTAGCGGACAATCCTGGCCATGACCGACACGCCGACATCGACCGAAACGCCGTTCTGGCGGTTCTCGCTGAAGTTCTACCGCCAGGCCGGCGTGTCGGAAGCCTGCATCGCCTTGCAGGACGAGCTACGGCGTCGACGTCAATCTGTTGCTGTTTCTGTTCTGGCTCGCCTCCGACGACCGGCAATTGTCGGCCGAAGAGGTCAAGATGCTGGACGACAATGTGCGCGACTGGCGCAATCTCACCATCGTTCCGATCCGCGACACGCGGCGAAAATTGAAGGGCGCGGCGACGCTCGTCGAGCCGGGCAAGCAGGAAGCCTTCCGCAACAAGGTAAAGGCGATCGAGCTCGATGCCGAGCGCTTGCAGCAGGAGGCGCTGTACGAGTTCGCCAAATCCGGCCCGCTCGGCACCGAGGCTCCGGCGCCCGGTCGCGGCGATGCGCCAATGTCGCGGCCTATGAAAGCGTGCTGGGCGTAAACTTTCCCGAAATCGTCCATCGCGCTGCTTGCCACCGCGTTTGCCACTGCGCTTCGGCATTAACCGCTTCGCCGGGCCCTGCCCTACTGGAACCGCGCCGCGCCGCGTGGCACAACCGGCGCCGCAGAGGAACGAGGGCTGGCAAATGGCCGAATACGGCCGGCAAAACTGCGCAGCGCGGCTGATTGTCGGCATTTCCGGCGCCTCGGGCACGATCTACGGCGTGCGGCTTCTCGAAATGCTGCGCAAGGCCGAGATCGAGACCCATCTGGTCATGAGCAAGTCGGCGGAAATGACGCTGGTCTACGAGACCGACCTCAAGCCGAAGGACGTGCGCGCGCTCGCCGCGGTGAACTATCCGGTCACCGATATCGGCGCGGCGATCTCTTCGGGCTCGTTCCCGACCATGGGCATGATCATCGCGCCCTGCTCGATCCGCACCATGAGCGAGATCGCGACCGGCGTGACCGTCGTCGCTGTTGTCGCGCGCCGCCGACGTCGTGCTCAAGGAGAAGCGCCGGCTGGTGCTGGCCGTGCGCGAGACGCCGCTGCATGGCGGCCATCTGCGCACCATGACGACGCTCGCCGATATCGGCGCCGTGATCGCGCCGATCGTGCCGGCGTTCTACAATCGTCCGCAATCGGTCGACGACATCGTCAATCACACCTGCGGCCGGCTGCTCGATCTGTTCGGCATCGATACCGGCACCGTCAAACGCTGGAAGGGCGGTCCGGCGGAAGAATAATCCGCGCCAACCAGGAACGAGGAAAACACCATGGACCAGAAACGCTACGATATCGGCCTCGCCAAGCGCCGCCAGGTTTTGGGCGACGCCTATGTCGACCGCGCGCTGCAAAACGTCGACGATTTCAATCGCGATTTTCAGCGCCTGCTCACCGAATATTGCTGGGGCGAGACCTGGGGCGACGAAACGCTCAAACCCCGCGAGCGTTCGATCCTCAATCTCGGCATGATCGGCGCGCTCGGCAAGATGGAAGAGTTCGCCACCCATGTGCGCGGCGCGCTCAACAACGGGCTGACGCCGGACGAGATCCGCGCCGCGCTGACGCAGATCACGATCTATTGCGGCGCGCCGATGGGCGTCGATTGCTTCCGCGTCGCCAAGCCGATCATCGCCGAATATATGAAGAACAAGAAGTGACGTGATGCGTCATGGCCGGGCCTGTCCCGGCCATCCCGATAACGCAGTGCAATAGCTATCGGGATCACCGGGACAAGCCCGGTGATGACGACAAGAGAGAAATAGAGGCCCCATGCTCGATAAGTCCGCATCGGACAAGAAAAAGAAAAACGTCTCCGGGCCGCCGCTCGATTTCCAGGAGCATTTGGCGCGGCTCGAAGCCGATGGCCTGCTCGTGCGCATCGAGCGGCCGATCAACAAGGACACCGAGCTGCATCCGCTGGTGCGCTGGCAATTCCAGGGCGGGCTGAAGGAAAACCAGCGGCGCGCCTTCCTGTTCACCAACGTGGTCGACAGCGAAGGCCGCCGCTACGACATGCCGGTCGCGATCGGCGCGCTCGCGGCTTCGGCCGAGATCTACGCCGTCGGCATGGGCCGGCCGGTCGAGCGAGATCGGCGACGCCTGGATGGCAGGCCATCGCCAATCCGATCGCGCCGACGGTGGTGACATCGGCGCCGTGCCAGGAGGTCGTCATCAAGGGCGACGCGCTGCGCAAGCCCGACGGCGGCCTGAAACTCTTGCCGGTGCCGATCTCGACGCCGGGCTATGACGCGGCGCCCTATCTCACCGCCACTTTGTGCATCACCAAGGATCCGGAAACCGGCGTCCGCAACATGGGCACCTATCGCGCGCAGCTGAAAGCGACCGACCGGCTCGGCGTGCGCATGGCGGCGCGGCCCGGCGGCGCCGGCGGCTATCTGCACTGGCAGAAGCACCGCAAGATGAAAACGCCGATGCCGATCGCGATCGTCGTCGGCTGCGCGCCGGTCGTCATGTTCACCGGACCGCAAAAGCTGCCGATCGATTGCGACGAGATGGCGGTGGCCGGCGGGCTCGCCGGCGCGCCGATCCGCACCGTCAAGGGCGTCACCGTCGATCTCGATATCCCGGCCGACGCCGAATGCGTCGTGGAAGGCCTGATCGATCCGGAATTGCTCGAGCCGGAAGGCCCGTTCGGCGAAAGCCACGGCCATGTCGCGCTCGAAGATTTCAACATGTCGATGCAGGTCACCGCGATCACGCATAAGAAGAAGCCGGTTTGGGTCTCGATCTTGAGCGAAGTGACGCCGAGCGAATTGAGCGTGATGAAGCGCGTCGCCTACGAGCCGCGTTATCTGTCGCATCTGCGCGACACGCTCGCCATCAAGGGCGTGCGCCGCGTCGTGCTGCATGAGCCGCTGACCAATCTGCGCAAAGTGATGTTCGTGCAATTCGCGCCGGGAACGGCGCGCACCGAAATCTGGCGCGCGCTGCATGGCGCGGCGAGCCTGCAGGCCGATATCGGCAAATACGTCATCGCCGTGAGCGAGGACATCGACCCGGAAAATACCGACGCGGTGTTCTGGTCGCTCGCCTATCGCGCCAATCCGATCGAGGACGTGCAGATCGCGCCGTATCGCTCGCCGGGGCACGGCCCGAAGTCGGGCGGGCACGGCTGGATTCCACCATGCTGATCGACGCCACGCTGAAGGAGCCGGCGCCGCCGCTCGCTTTGCCGAAGCGCGAATTCATGGAAGGCGCGCGCAAGATCTGGGACGAGCTCGGCCTCCCCGCGCTCACGCCGCAATCGCCGTGGCACGGCTATTCGCTCGGCGAGTGGGATGCGGTTTGGGACACTTACGCCAGCCGCGCCGTCACCGGCAAATGGGAAGACAGCGGCAAGGAGACATTCGCGCGCCGCCGCGGCGGACTGACGCCGGAGACGCCGGTGAAGGACGTGAAAGAGTAAACTCTCTTGTCTCAGACATTTGAGGTCGGCGCTGTGCGCAGCGCCAAGTCCCCATTGATTGCATGCCCACTATTTTGCCTGAGAGAAATTTGAACTCAAGGACGACCCAAAGGGTCGCCGCCGAAGGCGGTGCGCTCCGCGCATCCTTGACTTCGAATTTCTCTCAGGCAGCGTTTGGGCGTGCAATCAATGGGAAAATCTGCCTCGTGGCAGTCTCATATGCGCGAGCCAAGACAAATGATTCCGCCCGACTACTGCGCCGAGGCCGCCTGGCTGCTGCCGTCACGGATGCGGCCGGCGGCGGCGTGGATCGCCGAGCGAACGCGCTGATAGGTGCCGCAGCGGCAGATATTGGTCAGCGCCGCGTCGATATCGGCATCCGTCGGCTTCGGATTTTCCGCGAGCAGCGCCACCGCCGCCATCATCATGCCGCTCTGGCAATAGCCGCATTGCGGCACGTCGTGATCGATCCAGGCCTGCTGCACCGGATGCAGCCTGCCGTCCTGCATCAGCGCTTCGATCGTGGTGACCTTCCTGCCGGCAAGCGTGCCGACGGGGACCTGGCAGGAGCGGGTCGCCACCCCGTCGATATGCACGGTGCAGGCGCCGCATTGGGCGATGCCGCAGCCATATTTGGTGCCGGTGAGCCCGATCGTATCGCGCAAGACCCACAGCAGCGGCGTGTCGTCCTCGACGTCGACATTATGGGTTTTGCCGTTGATCGATAGTGCGATCATTGCCGCCTGCCCTTAAAGCATGATCCAGAAAAGCGGAAACCGGCTTTCGGAAAAGACCATGCCCAGTGAGAAATCTAGGAATTGCGTCAAAGTGGCACGATCCCTCTGACAAAATCTGACGGCGGTAAGATAACCCGATTTGCCGCCAAAGCGAAAGCGCGGTTTAGGCGGATTAAGGCATCATGACTTGTGCTTGAGCAATGATTTTTTGCGCCTTGCATTGCAGCAACAATGATCGAAGGATGGCGCGCCGGAGAAGTGGTTGGAGCGCGAAAAATGAGCGACGACTTCGAGGACCATTGCTGGAAAGACCTCGTCCCGCCGGACATTTTGGACATCTATACGCACTATAAGCGCAAGACCTTCGTCGGACCGGCCGCGGCGCTCCTCGCCATCGATCTCTATGAACTGGTTTATCGCGGCGGCGCCCAGCCGCCGGCCAAGCTCGCCAAGGAATTTCCTAGCGCCTGCGGCGTCTACGCCTATGAGGCGATCGAGCCGACCAAGCGCCTGTTCGCCGCCGCCCGGGCCGCCGGACTGCCGATTTTTTATTCAACCGGCGACACCCGCAGCGAGAGCCGCCCGAATTTCGTCAGCGCCACCAAACGCACCAAGCCCTCAGTCGATCCGAGCGACTACGCCATTCGTCCGGAATTCAAGCCGCAGCCGGGCGACGTCGTCATCACCAAGCAACGCGCCAGCGCCTTCTACGGCACGCCGCTGCCGGCGCATCTGACGCAGCTCGGCATTCAGACGCTGATCATTTGCGGCGAGAGCACGTCGGGCTGCGTGCGGGCGAGCGCGGTCGATGCCTATTCGCACGGCTACCACGTGGTGCTGGTCGAGGAATGCTGCTTCGATCGCAGTCTCCTGTCGCACAAGGTGAACCTGTTCGACCTGCACCACAAATATGCCGACGTCATACATGTCGACGCGGTCACGGCGCACCTCGCCCATAATCCATCGGTGAAGAAAGCCAGCTGAGATGAAGCCTGCGCGTTACGGCCCGTTCCCCTATTCGCCGATCATCCATCGCCCGGCGCTGCACTGGCCGGACGGTGCGCATGTGGCGCTGTGGGTCATTCCCAATATCGAGTTTTTCGCGCTCGACGAGAAAGTGCCGCCCGGCTCCGGCGGCACCGGCGCGCCGGTCCCCGATATCCCGGCGTGGTCGGCACGCGATTACGGCAACCGCGTCGGCGTGTTCCGGCTCATGGAGGTGCTCGCGCGCCACGGCATCCGCGCCACCGTCGCGCTCAACAGCGAGCTCTGCGCCGAACACCCCGCGATCATCGACGAAGGCAATCGACTGAAATGGGAGTGGATGGGCCATTGCGAGAGCAATACGCGGCGGCTCAATACCGCGCCGCCCGGCGACGAGCCGCGCATCATCAAGACGACGCTGTCGACCATCGAACGCGCCTCCGGCGCGCGTCCGCGCGGCTGGCTCGGCTCCGGCCTGCAGGAGACATGGGACACGCTCGATCTTCTCGCCAGCGAGGCTTGCGACTATGTCTGCGACTGGACCAATGACGACCAGCCCTACATCATGAGTCTCGAGGGCGGAAAAACACTCGTCAGCGTGCCCTACAGCCACGAAATCAACGACAAACCGGCCTTCGAAAAATTCCATCGCACCGCGGACGAATTCCGCGACATGATCTGCCGGCAATTCGACGTGCTCTATCGCGAAGGCGCCAAATCCGGACGCGTGATGGCGATCGCGATCCACCCGTACCTGACCGGCGTGCCGCACCGGATCGACGCTTTCGACGCGGCGCTGCGCTACATCGGCCAGCACGGCAAAGTCTGGAAGGCAACTGGCGCGGAGATTGCAAGCCATTACCGCGCGCAGGCCGCGAGGTCATAGCCGGCGGCGCCTGTGCCCGGAGAGACATATGCGATGTAACCCGATCTGGACCCGATATGCGGCGGCCTTGTCGATCGCGATGGCCGGGCTTTCCGCCGCCCCGGCGGGCGCAGCCGAGCAAATCACGCTCGGCAATGTCGGCCAGGCTTCGGCGAATATCTGGCCGGCCCTGATCGCGCTCGACCAAGGCTTTTACGCAGCCGAGGATCTCAACGTCGACATCGTCTATGTGCAGTCGAGCGCCGCTTTGGTGCAGCAGGTCACGGCCGGTTCGCTTCCGGTCAGCATCTCGACCGGGCTCGCCGATCCGCTACGCGCCGTCGGAATGGGCGCGCCGATCTCCATTGCCCGCATCGAGGTGCAGGCGCCGCCGTACGACCTTGTCGCCAAGCCCGGCATCGCGAACCTTGCCGATCTCAAGGGCAAGCTCATTTCACTTGGCGGCCCGAAAGACATTACGCGTATCTATGTCGAGCGCATGCTGGCGCCGAACGGCGTCAAGCCCGGCGAATTCGACATGGTCTTCGCCGGCGCCACGGCAGCGCGCGCTTCGGCGCTGGCCGCCGGCGCCGTTGATGCGGCAATTCTGTTGCCGGCCTTCAATTTTCAGGCCGAGGCCAAAGGGTTCAAGAGCCTCGGCCTCACGGTGGACTATGTCAAAGACCTGCCGTTCTCCGGCGTGTCGGTGAACAATGCCTGGGCCAGCGCCAACAAGCCCGTCTTGGAGAAATTGCTGCGGGTCGAGAACAAGAGCATCGCCTGGTTCACGGACGACAAGAACCGCGCCGACGCGGTGCGCATCCTTAAAGCCGCCAGCGGCTTGCCGGAAGACGACGTCGCGAAGGCCTACGACTTTTTCCGCAACGGCAATTATTTCGAGCCGACCGGAAAAGTGTCGCGCACCAAGCTCGGCAACCTGGCGAAAGCGATGGAGAGCCTCGGCGACTTGCCGAGCGCGCTCGATATCGACAAGGCCGTTTTGCCGGGCGTCACCCAGATGTCGGATTGAGGCTTAAGCCCGCGATGCGAATAAGCACGATCGCCTTCTTTGTCTGCGCGATGCTTGCTGTCTCGCCCGCGGCACTCGCCGCCGATACGGTTTCGGTGGGCTCGGTCGATGCCACATCGGCCAATCTCTGGCCGCTGCAGATCGCGCTGAAGAACGGTTATTTTGACGACGCCGGCATCAAGATCGATCTGGTGTTTGCGCAGTCGAACGCGTCGGTGATCCAACAACTCGCCGCTGGATCGTACAGCATCGCGCCCAGCGCCGGCATCGTCGATCCGATCCGCGCCATCGATAAAGGCGCGCCGGTGGCCTTGGTGCGCATCGTCATCCAGGCGCCGCCCTATGCGCTGTTGGCGAAGCCCGAGATCAAGACGGTCGAAGGACTGAAGGGCAAGACCATCATCGTCGGCGGCTCGGCCGACATCACCCGGCTGTTCACCGACCGGATGCTGCAGCCACACGGACTGAAAACCGGCGACTACGATTATGTCTTCGCCGGGGCCACCAGCGCGCGATTTTCGGCGTTGAAATCCGGCGCGGTCGACGCCGCGCTGCTGACGATGCCGTTCAATTTCTATGCCGAGACGGCGGGCTACACCAATCTCGGCTTCACTCGCGACGTCTTGCCCGACATGCCGTTCGCGGGAATGGCGGTCAACCGCCCATGGGCCGAACAGAATGCCGATGTCTTAAAGCGATTCCTTACCGCCTACACCAAGGGCGTTGCCTTTTTCGACGATCCGCAGAACCACGAAGCCGCCGTCAAGATTCAGACCGATATCAGCCATATCTCTCCCGACGACGTGGAGAAGGCCTATGCTTTTCTTCACGACAAAAATCTGTTCGAGCCGACCGGCGCCGTTTCCAAAAGAAAAATCACGACCGTGATCGACGCTCTGCACCAGCTCGGCGATGTTTCAGGCGATCAGTCGGTCGACCGCTTCCTGTTGCCCGGCGTAACGCAGATCGCCGAGTGATATGCTCAACCGCATGAGCACGGAAAGCTTGAAATCCGCGACCGTGCCGGCCGCACCGACGGCGGGCGCCGGCGCTTGGTCTTTGGCTCCGATTTTCGCCGCGCTGCGCCGCCGTTATCTGGCCGCCACCCTGTCCGTTCTGGGTGGCCTCGCCGCGTGGGAAATCATCAGCCGGTTCGTGGTCGCCAATGCCTTGTTTCTCGCCGGGCCTTCCGAGATCGCAGGTGCGATCTATCATCTCGCGGTGACCGGCCAACTGTGGCACCACATCGGCGTCAGCGCCGCCGAATTCGCGCTTGGCTATGTCGTCGCCAGCGCGCTTGGCATCGGGCTTGGCCTGGCGATGGCGTCGAGCGCAACCATGAAACAGGCCTTGCAGCCCTGGGTCTCGGGCCTTTACGCAACGCCGACGATCGCGCTGGCGCCGCTGTTCATTCTTTGGTTCGGCATCGGCATTTGGTCGAAAGTGATCGTGGTGATTTTTCTGGTTCTGTTCCCGGTCGCGATCAATACCGAGGCGGGGCTGCGCACCACCAGCGATCGGCTCATCGAAATGCTGCGCAGCTTCGGCGCCACGCGGCGGCAAATCTTCCTCAAAGTATCGCTGCCCTCGGCGGTCCCTTTCATTCTCGCCGGATTGAAGCTCGGCATCGGCCGCGGACTGATCGGCGTCGTCGTCGCCGAGCTGTTCGGCTCGCGCGCCGGTCTCGGCCGCCTGATCAGCCAATCCGCCGATGCCTTCAACATGCCGGAACTGTTTGCCGGCGTCGTCATCCTGGCCGTCGCCGGAATCGTGATGACTGCGGGCTTCAGCTGGCTCGAAGGCCGGCTCGTGCCATGGACGAAAGAGTGAGCCGGACGAGGGAGTAAAATGGTTCCGAAGCTTGCGGTATCGCACCTCGGCAAACGGTTCGGCGATCTCGACGCGCTGCGCGATATCGACCTGACCGTGGAGCGCGGTGAATTCATTTCGGTGGTGGGACCGAGCGGCTGCGGCAAGACGACATTCCTGCGCATCATTGCCGGGCTCGAACCGGCGACGTCGGGCGAGGTGCTGCTGGACGGCCGCGTCGTGCGCGAGC
This sequence comes from uncultured Alphaproteobacteria bacterium, assembly GCA_963695615.1. Taxonomy (GTDB): domain Bacteria; phylum Pseudomonadota; class Alphaproteobacteria; order Rhizobiales; family Xanthobacteraceae; genus BOG-931. The sequence continues at coordinate 40,851 of CAVOHH010000006.1, forward strand.
CGGCCGCCGATCGCGGCTTTGTCTTTCAGAACGACAGTCTCCTGCCGTGGCGCACCGTCTTCGACAACGCCATTATCGGACGCGAAGTCAGTAGCGGTGTCGGGCCCGCCGAACGCAGCCAGACCATGGAGCTGTTGAAGCTCGTCGGGCTTAAGGGCTTCGAGCGCTACTATCCCCGCCAGCTCTCCGGCGGCATGCGCCAGCGGGTCAATCTGGCGCGGGCGCTGGCGATCGATCCCGAGATTCTGCTGATGGACGAGCCGTTCGCGGCGCTGGACGCGCAGACCCGCGAGATCATGCAGGCCGAGCTCTTACGCATCTGGGAACGCGGCCAGAAGACCGTGCTGTTCGTGACGCACCAGATCGACGAAGCCGTATTCCTTTCCGATCGCGTCCTGGTCTTCGCCCGCCGTCCCGGCCGTCTGCAAGAAGAGGTCAAAATCGATCTCCCGCGGCCGCGAATGCTGGAGATCAAGCGGACCGCCACATTCGTCGGCCTAGTCGATCATATCTGGCGGCTGATCGAGAATGACGTCCGCGCCGCTACGCTCTACGAGAACGCATAAATCGGGCAGGCGCCCACTGCCCGCATTCTAGCCAGTCGTCCCCTTGAGGCGCGCGTTAACCGGCCCGGCTCGCCGGGCAGTTTGCCACGCTGCTAATGTCTTTTCAGGAGCGCGAAAGCAGGGCATTCTCCCGCCGACACTGTCGCGTTTCGCCCGATATCGGGCGGCACGTCAGGGTGAGGTAACTAGAAAAGCCGTCTTTTGGAGGGAACCATGAGTTTTCACTTTTCGCGCCGTAGCGCCGCAGGCGCCGTCGGTGCTGTTCTGCTTGCGGCCGGTTTTGCTGCGGCAGGTCTCGCGGGGGCCATTTGCCCGCCGCCGCGCAGGGCGCCGCGCCGATCAAGATCGGCTTCAGCATGGCGCTGACCGGCCCGCTCGCGGCCAACGGCAAGCAAGCCTTGCTCGGCGCCAAGATCTGGGCGGAAGAAATCAACGCCAAGGGCGGTCTGCTCGGCCGCCAGGTCGAGCTCGTCAATTACGACGACCAGTCCAATCCGTCGACCGTTCCCGGCATCTACACCAAGCTGCTCGACGTCGACAAAGTCGATCTCGTCGTCTCCGGCTATGCGACCAATATGGTGGCGCCGGCCATTCCGGTCGTGATGCAGAAGAACAAGACCTTCATCGGCCTGTTCGCGCTCGCGGCCAACAGCGAATTCCACTATCCGCGCTACTTCTCGATGCTGCCGTCGGGCCCGACGCCGAAGGAATCATTCACCGAGGGCTTCTTCCAGGTGGCGGCGGCGCAGAATCCGAAGCCGATGACCATCGCGCTCGCGGCCGAGGACGCCGAGTTCTCGCGCAATGCCTGCGAAGGCGCGCGCAACAACGTGAAGAAATACGGCTTCAATCTCGTCTACGACAAATCCTATCCGCCGAACACGACCGACTTCTCGCCGATCATCCGCGCCATCCAGGCGGCAAATCCGGATCTCGTCGTGATCTGCTCCTATCCGCTGTCTTCGGTCGGCATGCTGCAGGCCGCGGGCGAGATCGGCTTCCATCCGAAAATGATGGGCGGCGCCATGGTCGGCCTGCAGGCCACCGTGTTCAAGGACAAGCTGAAGGGAAAGCTCAACGGCATCGTGAACTACGAGACCTGGGTGCCATCGCCGAAGCTCTTGGCGCCGGCGGCAGACTTCTTCAAGAAATATCAGGACCGCGCCAAAGCCGAAGGCGTCGATCCGCTCGGCTATTATCTCGGCGGCTGGGGCTACGCCTATTTCCAGGTGCTGCAACAGGCCGTCGAAGGCGCCAAGAGCATCGACGACGCCAAGCTCGCCGACTATCTCAAGAGCCATGAGTTCAAGACCATCATGGCCGACGTGAAGTTCGGCAAGGACGGCGAATGGACCAAGTCGGGCATGTTGCAGGTCCAGTATCACGACCTCACCGATGCCGCGAACCTCGATACCTGGCGCGGCATGAGCTACCAGACGGTGCTGACGCCGACCGACGAAAAGACCGGCAGCGTGATCTATCCTTACGAGAAGGCGCTGAAGTAGGCCTATCCGCATGCTCTCCCCCGCCGAGCCAAACGCGGCGGGGGAGAATGAAATGGTCTGTATGAAATGTTGCTGCCCACATGCCTGGTCGGCTCCTATCCGCAACCGGAATGGCTGATCGACCGCGACAAGCTGTCGAAACAAGTGCCGCGGGTGCGCGCCGACGATCTTTGGCTGGTCGCACCGGACAAGCTTGAAGCGGCGCAGGACGACGCCACCATCCTCGCCATCCGCGATCAGGAGCGCGCCGGCCTCGACATCATCACCGACGGCGAGCAGCGCCGCGAAAGCTATTCGAACCGTTTCGCCACCGCGCTCGACGGCATCGACGTGAAAAATCCGGGCTCGACCATCAATCGCACCGGCAAGGCGATACCGGTGCCGCGCGTGACCGGCCCGATCCGGCGCCGGCATCCGGTCGAACTGCGCGATTTGAAAGTGCTGCGCGCCAATACCGACCGCCGCATCAAGGCGACGGTGCCCGGCCCCTTCACCATGGGCAAGCAGGCGCAGGACGACTATTACAAAGACGAAGAAGCCGTGGCGATGGATTATGCCGCCGCGGTGAATGCCGAGATCAAGGATCTGTTCGCAGCCGGCGCCGACGTCGTGCAGATCGACGAGCCGTGGATGCAGCAGCATCCCGACAAGGCGCGGCAGTATGGACTGAAAGCGCTGGATCGCGCGCTCGACGGCGTCACCGGCACGATCGCGGTGCATCTGTGCTTCGGCTATGCCGCGGTGGTCCACGACAAGCCGTCCGGCTATTCGTTCCTGCCGGAGCTCGAAGGCTCGAAGGCGCAGCAAGTCTCCATCGAGGCGGCGCAGCCCAAGCTCGATCTCGCCGTGCTGAAGCAATTGCCGTCGAAAACCATCATCCTCGGCGTCATCGATCTCGTCCGACATGACGGTCGAGACGCCGCAGATCGTTGCCGACCGCATCCGCCGCGCGCTTGCTTATGTGCCGGCGGAGCGCATCGTCGTCGCGCCGGATTGCGGCATGAAATATCTGCCGCGCGCGGTCGCCTTCGGCAAAATGAAAGCGATGGCCGAAGGCGCAGCACTGGTGCGGCGCGAGCTGAACGGCGCGTAATTGGGCGCGTAGAATTGAGCGCGTAGCAAACATGACGCGACGCCATTTGCTTGCCACTTTGCCGCTGTTCGCGGCGGCCGGACTTAGCGCGGGCGCCGCCAGGGGCGTTGCACCGCTAAAGGTCGGCGCTGCCTTTCCCGACCCGCCTTTCGAACTCACGACTAAAGACGGCCCAGCCGGTTTCGACATCACGCTGATGCAGAAGATCGCTGAGAAACTCGGCCGCGAATGGCAGCTCGTGCCCTACAAGGGCGCCGACTTCAACGGCATTTTCGCGGGCCTCAACGACGGCAGCTACGACTGCGTCGCCTCCGGCACGACCATCACGCCCGGGCGGCAAAAGATCGCCGATTTCTGCCCGCCTTATGTGGCCTCCGGCCAATCGCTCGTTGTCGATGTGAGCCGCCATCCGAACGTGCATGGCACCGGCGATCTCAAGGGCCTGGTGATCGGCGTGCAGCAAGGCAATACCAGCCAGCCGGTCGCTGAAAAACTCGTCGCCGAGCATCGCGCGGCGCGCGTGCGCGTCTATGCCTATGACCAGATCGAGACGGCGCTCGACGATCTCTCGACCGGCGGCTGCGACGCCTTCATGAAGCTCGCGCCGGTGACGGCATGGTTCGTGCGCGACCGCAGAAAGCTCAATGTCGTCGAGACCGGCATCACCCATGAGCTTCTCGGCATTTGCGTGCGCAAGGGCAACACCGCGCTCGCCGACGCGATCGGCAAGGCGCAAGCGGCGTTGATGGCGGACGGAACAATACCCGGCTTGATCAAGCAGTGGCTTGGGACGGGAGCAACCGCACCGCAATGAGCTCAGCGCTCCAACGCTTTGCGATCCCACTTTGCGAGATCGGCCGCGGCGGCGTAGGTTTCCTGCGAGGAAGCCGAGCAAGCAGCGCGTCGGGATCGCTGGCCGCACGGACAACATCATAAGGCAGAATGAATTGCCCGACATTCTTGTCGTAGAAGGCGCCAGCGGTCGTCAGCCGCGCATCGCCGTAACCTTCCGGCTCCGGATAGGCATAGACGTAGAACGCGGCGCGGCCATAGCCGCCATTGCCGGGCCAGAAGCCGCAGCTTGAACATTCGTGCGAGTAGGCCTCCGCCATCACCCAGGTCGCGACATTGGGCGTCGACGCCTTTCGGCGGCGGCGCGGTGCGGCCGGAAAAGCGCGTCACGACAAGATCGAAACTGCCCCAGAAAAAATGCACCGGGCTCGCTTTGCCGAGAAAGCGCGCGCGGAATTCGGTCATCACGCGATCGGTCTGCAGCAAGGCCCGGTGGAATCGCTGCACGTAAACAGGGTCGTACTGCGCGTGCGTTCGATCCTTCTCGAACGGGATCGCGTTCTCGATTTCGCTCGGCATGGTCCAGATATGGACGTCGATGCCGAGCCGGCGCAGCGCCGCCATGAATGCGGCATAGAAATCGGCGACCGCCATGGGCTTCAGGGCCAGGGCTTCAGCGCGATGGGCTTGAGCTCGATGGTTTCGACCCGGCCATCGCTGGTTTCGATATCGAGCCGGTGACCGACAAAGTCGAAGACGATATCGAACGGTGCGCCCCCGATAGGGCATCGCCGGCGCCGCAAGCCCGCGCGACGTGACGTGCAACGTCGCATTCCACCAATGATTGACGAGCGGCGTGAGCGCGATGCGGACCTTGCCGACGATCTGGGTCCACAATTGCAGCGTATCGCAGGTGCTCGCTCCAGGCTGCGAGCGGCAGATCCGGCCATTGTGAATTTGGCTCACTGCTCGTCTTCCACCTCCCGCTTCCACCTTCCGCCGAAATGCTTATAATACTAAGGAATTCACCTTGGCTGTTCCGCCATGCCAGAAAACGCCGGCTCAAACCTGTTGCAAAGCTGGATCGCGCGCGCCGCGGCGCGCGCGCCGGACAAGCCCGTGCGGTCATCTAGGCCGACGATGGCCGGACGGTCAGCTACGGTCAATTGCGCGACATCGCCGGCCGCTTCGCCACCTTGCTGCGCCGGCGCGGCCTCGGCCGCAACGACCGCGTCGCGCTTCTCGCCAACAATTCGATCGAGCAATTGCTCTGCTATTTCGGCGTGATGGCCGCCGGGCTGTACCGTCTGCACCGTTCACGTCGAGATGAACCGCAATCAGCTCGACAATATTTTCGAGCGGCTCAAGCCGAAGCTCGTTCTCTATCAAGACGGCTTGCAGCTCGACGATCTCTTGGCGCAGACATCCGTGCCGCGTTTGCGGCATCGGCCACTGGGACAAGCCGGAAGCCGGACACGCTGTTCGCCGAGCTTGCGCGCTGCGCGCCGAGCGAGTCGCAAAGCGCGGCGCGCGCCGGACGACGATGCCGTCATCCTCTTCACCTCGGGGACCAGCGCCAGGCCGAAGGGCGTCGTTTTGAACTTTCGCGAATATCTTGTCGAATATCGATCCGGTCGCGGACGGTTTCGGCATCACGCGCCGACGACCGGATCTACGACTTCCGGCCGTTCAGTTGGGCCTCGGCGCAGCTTCTGGGCGCGCTGGTTCCGGTCAATCGCGGCGCCACTTTGGTGCTTGGCGAGAAATTTTCCGCGAGCCGGTTCTTCGCGCATCTGCGCGATCACGACGTCACCATCGCCGCCGGCAATCCGACGACGATCAATATCCTGCTCAACGGCGAAAGCGACGCGCATCGCCGCAATCTGCCGAAGCTGCGCTTCGTCACGTCGAGCTCGGCGCCGCTCTTGCTCGAAGAATGGAAGCGGTTCGAGGAGAAGTTCGGCATCCCGATCGCGCAGGGCTATGGCGCCAGCGAAGCGAACTGGATCGCCGCCATTCCCGGCGAACAGCGCCGCCTCGGCACCGTCGGCCGGCCGCCTGCCTATCACGACCTCGCCATCGTCGGCGCCGACGGCCGGCGCTTGCCGGTGGGCGAAATCGGCCATGTCGAAATCGGCGGCGTTGCCGATCATCCGTTCCGCTATCTCGCCGAGGACGGCGAGGTGAAAACGCATAGCCGCGGCCGCATCCGCACCGGCGATATCGGCTGCCTCGACGCCGACGGCTTCTTGACGCTGACCGGCCGCGAGAAGGAATTGATCATCCGCGGCGGCGCCAAGATTTCGCCGGTCGAGATCGATTCCTGCCTGATGCAATGCGCCGACGTGATCGAAGCGGCGACCGTCGGCGTGCCGGACGCGATCTACGGCGAGGAAGTGGTGAGCTACGTCGTCACCCGCCCCGGCGCGCAGATCGATGCCGAGGCACTGCTGCGCTATTGCGGAACCGTGCTGCCGGCCTTCAAGGCGCCCAAGCAGATCGTGCTCAGCGCATCGCTGCCGAAAAGCGAGCGCGGCAAGCTCGACCGCAAGGCGCTGGCGCAACGTTGGCTCGGCAATCAGCCGGATTCCAAAAGAACTTAATTAACCGCTTTCCGGCACAACATTGGCCGGCACTGGGCCTGCGATTTATCGTGCACTCATCGCGCCAGCGCCCGTCTGATCATGAAAGATTGTCTTATGTCGCTGCCGGAGACCGCTTCGCGTAACGCGCCGTTTGACGGCGGGCGTGAAATGGCGGACCTTTCGCGCGGGCGCATCCGGCGCGCGATCCGCACCGTCCGCCAGATCGGCTTGCGCCAACTCCTCGCCTTGGTTCGCCACCACGGCCTGCGCAAAAGCGTCGACTTTGCCGCGCACAACATCCGCCACATCATCGCCCATCGCCTGGCGCTGCGCTGGGATCGCGACGCACGGCGTCGATACCGCGGGCTCCATTCAACTGCAGGCGCTGACGATTACCGGTCCGAACCGGGATTTCGGCAATGAGAGCGTCTGCACTTCGCCGAAATCGTTCGACTTCATGATGGAGAGCCTGCCGCGCGATGTGTCGGATTACACCTTCGTCGACATCGGCGCCGGCAAATCGCGGACGCTGCTCTTGGCGTCGCGATATAATTTCGCAAAGGTCGTCGGCGTCGAGTTTGCCAAGGAATTGGTGGATTGCGCCACGCGCAACATCGCGAGCTTCAAATCCGATTGGCAAAAATGCCGCGATCTCGAGATTGTCGAGGCCGACGCGACGCAATACCAATTCCCGGATACGCCGCTCGTGCTGTTTTTCTACAATCCGTTTTCCCAGGACATCTTCGACGAGGTGCTCGGCAATATCGTTGCTTCGCTGAAAGCGCATCAAAGAGATTGCTTCGTCATCTACGGAAGCTCCTCGCACAATGCGATCGGCTGGGCCAAGCCCGCCATTCTCGCCACTGGATGTTTCGAGGAAGTGCCGGCCAGACCGATGCCGCTGTTCCTCGACGCGGTGCGCAGCATCAATTACGCGGTGTTCCGCGCGAAGTAGCGCGGACCAGCGCACCGGACTTACCAGCGCCGAGCCATATATTCCTCGATGCAGGCGGCCGACGCCTTAGCGTAAGTGCCGCGGCGGCTAACCACCGCTCCGGTGAGGCGATAAAGCGAGAGCGCCATCTCGGCGGCCTTGGCCACGACCGCAATGCCGTTGAGCACGAGCGCACCGTCGATCAAGAAGGGACACTCGCGCGCAAACAGCAGCATCGGCATGCCGCCCGCCGGCAGGATGACTTCGGCGCCCTCGACGACCATGGGGCGGACCTGGTCGACGAAATCGGCCCGGACCTGCGCATAAGCGGCATCGTCAGTGAAAGCGCGCATGAAGCCGGGAAGGTCGACGTGAATGGCGCGCACGTCCACGACCCGCTGATCGAGGCCGTGCGCCCTCACCTGCCGCTTGTGCCAGGTGATGAAGGTGGGATCGATCGTCACCAGGCCGACGCTGCTGCCCATGCCGAGCGCCGCCAGCAGATTGGCTTCGCCGAGCCCGATCACCGGGATGTCCAACGCACCGCGGACTTCCAAAAGCCCCGGCTCCTGAAAATGGCCGATGACAAAGGCGTCGTAGCCCGCGCGCTCCGCTTCGACGGCAAGCCGGATCACTTGCGCGGCGCAGCGCAATTCCGTCAGCGGATGGAAAAGATGATCGGGCGGATCGAGGCCGTGAACTTCGAACCGCACGCCTGGACCGGCGGCGCAGTCGAGCGCGGCTTGCAGCCGTTTGATGTAAGGCGCCTGTTCGACCGGATGGACGAAACTTTGATACCAAATTCGCGCGGGACGGGACAGCGTCTGCCATGAACGATCTCCCCGGATGCAGCGTGTTTGTCGCATCCCGGGCGGCTCATCTGCAATACCGTAACCGGACCGGCTTTAGCGCGCCTTTACCGTCCCGTCCGCGCCAGCGAATGCACCCAGCCGTGCATGCGCTTCTTGGCGTTGGCGATGTCGTCCTTGGAGAAGAAATCCTCCGGCCGCACCTTGTCGACCGGATAGACCGGCCGCAGGAAGTCGCTCTCATAGCCGAACGGCACGGTGGCATCGATGCCCATGCCGCCCTCGAACTGGGTGTTCGACGCGGTCCACTGCCGGTCGCCCGCGGTCATGCGCTCGGCCGGCATGAACGTCTGGCCGCGGCCGCCGGGGATCGGATTGAGGATATCGGTGCGCGGGTTCACGCGCGTGGTCAGGCACCACATGATGTCGTCCATCGAATAGGGATCGACGTCCTCGCTCACCGCGATGGCAAGCCGCATGCCTTGCGAGCACGACAGAGCGGCGCCCATGAAGTTGCGCTGCCAGCCTTCGTCGATCTGATGGCGCTTTTTCACCTGGATGATGCAGCCGCCCCAATCGGTCATGCAGTACGGGATCACCACGTTCTGCACGATGCCGGGCTGCAAGCCGGTTGCACAGTTCGTAGATCGCGGCCTCGCGCACCGTGGTGTCGATATTGTGATCGTCGAGCATATGGACGCCGAGCGCGAAGATGATCGGCTTCGATTCCGGCTTGCGCATGGTGATGCCGGTGACGTGGAAGGTCGGCGCCTTGTAGGACTTGCCCATATAGCCCGCCCATTCCGGATGGAAGTGATAGCGGCCCTGCACGCCGGCATCTTCCGCTTCCTTGGTCTCGAAGCGGCGGTCGCGCGGATTGACGTAGCCTTCCAGCACCAATTCGCAATCGGCGAGCGCCATGGCGTCGACGGTGCGCGCCTTGACCAGCCGGATCGGCGCGCCCTGCACCGCGGACGCGATGCCGATCTCGTCGCAGCCCATCGGCAGCACGGCATAGTCGAAGCCGGCGCCGGCGAGCAGCGTGCAGGCCGGCGGCACGCCGAAGCACATGGTGATCGGCACCGGCTGGTCTTCCTTGTAGTATTTGTTGACCACCTGCCACATGTGCGAGCCGGGCGAGATCTGGAACGTGCCGACATTGCCCCAGCGGAAATTCATGCGGTTGTAGCCGAGGTCGGAGCCGCCATCGAATTGCGGGCCGGTGACGCAGCGGATGCCGGAGCCGACGGTGAGCTCGGGCTCGTAGGTGGTGTGGCGGATCGGCACCATCCATTTGTTGACGTCGTCCGGCTTCGTCGATGACGTGCTCCTGGCACGGCGCCGTCGCTCTTGCGAAATCTCGACCGGCTTGAGCGGATGCGACAACGCATGCGCGAGCTTGCGCACCCGCTCGGCATCGTCCTTCCAGCCGAACATGCGGTTGATGATCGCCATGTCGCCGAACAGATTGGTGACGACGCGATGGTTCGGCTTGCCTTTGACGTTGTTGAACAGGATCGGGCAGCCGCCATCCATGTGCTTTTGCAGGCCGGTGACTTGCAGGTCGGGATCGACTTCCTTGTCGGTCTCGATCAGTTCGCCCGAGGCGCGCAGCCATTCGAGCGTCGAGCGCAGATCGAAGGCCTGGTTCGGCGCTGCGGATTGTTGTCGCGTACGCTGCTTTGTCCTTGACTGCAGCAGGCTGTTGCATCGGTTGCGTTCCCATTGCATAGATTTCTAAGTATTATCCGCTCTCCGAGCCGGAGCTGTCAACGGAGCCTGTCAACGCCGATGCCGCGCCGCTCCCCGCGAAACAAAGCCGCCACGCGCGCGGCGCGGCCGGATTTCCGCCGGAAACCAGTTCCGGCTATCTGGTGCGCGATGCGCATCGCGCCTTTCAATGGCTGCTCGAACGGCGCATCGCGCCCTACGGCGTGACGCGCGGCCAATGGTATTTCCTGCGCGTGTTGTGGATCACGGACGGGCTGTCGCAGCGCGAATTGTCGGCGCGGGTCGGCATGATGGAACCGACCACCGTGATCGCGCTGCGCAGCATGGAGCGGTCCGGGCTGATCCGCCGCGTTCGCGGCGACGACGACCGCCGCAAGGTGCGGGTCTTCCTGACCGCGAAGGCCAAAGCGGCTGCGCAACGAATTGCTCGGCGTGGCGCGGCGCATCACCGAGGAAGCGGAACAGGGCATCGCCGCGCGCGACCTCGCCGCGTTCCGCCGCGTCATCGCGCGGATGACGGAAAATCTCGACCGGATCGAGAAGTAGAGAAGACTGCTTACTGGAGCCGCGCGGGCCCAGCAGCGCGCCGTAGAGCGGAGCGCAATCGCGACGCCACGCGCCACACCACCGGCGTCTGCTTGATGATAGCGCTTGAGCCGCCGCCGCGCCGCCGACAAGGCGCTCGCCGGCCAGCCGCGCCAGGTCGCGGCCGCGCTGTAGTCGTAAAGCCGCAAATGCTGGTCGCACCATTCGCTCTTGTAGCGCTCGTCGCCGATGGTGAAATCGAACCGCCGCAGGCCGCGCCCGATCGCATGCGCCATCAATTCGCGAAGATGCAGCGCACCCGGCCCATAATGCGCGAGCCGTCCGTCGCAATAGCTCGACAGGACGTGATAGTAGCAATCGCCGAACACGATCGCGAAATTCGCCGCCGCGCAGGTCGCCGCCGATCTCGATGCGGCTGACATGGACCAGATGCTGCGTCGCCGGATTGGACGCGACATCGAGAAAGAATTCCCGGCAGCCCGGCCGCGCGAACATGTCGGGAATGCCCTTGCGCGCGAATGACAAGCTCTTCTGCCGCATCAATGTTTCGAGCGTCTTCCTGGCATCGGCCGCGTCGGCGGCGGTCACAAAGCGGATGTCGCCGAATTGGGACATGCGCTTGCGCTTGGCGCGGTCGTGCCGGCGCGTCGCCGACGAGCGCTTGGCGCGATAGAACGTTTCCCAGTCGCCGTCCAAATGCGTGATATGCGCGCTGTTGGCGTTGGGCGTCAGGTCGAGGCAGGTGAACGGATTGATCTGGACGCCGATCGTCTCCGGCATCTTCTCGAATTCGACCCAGTCGTGGCGCAACTGCGCGATCGGCCTGCATTTCGTGCGTGCAGCTTCCGCCACAGTGCAAGAAAGCGGCTCGGCGGAACGCGCTTGCGCGAAATCGCGCGACAATAGCGGCGCGTTGTAGTCGCACAGATCCTGGCCGAGCCAGCGCAGCCGCCGTATCGAATGCCGCGGATCGATGGCGAGCGGCAGGATGAATGCGGTTTCGCCATGCTGGTCGTAGGCGAAATGCCCGACAACGACGGCCGGCACCGCGCCGTCGCGAATTCCGATATGACGATGCCACGCCGCGAGCCATTCGTAAGTCTGGAACGGCGTCGCAGTCGGCAATCCGTTCGAACCGACGCCATTCGTCTTCGACGTCGGCCAAACTGCTATGAATGCTGATGCTGATTTCGGGCGCGGCCTCGGTGGACACATCGTTCCAGCGCGGCAACGCCGCGGGCCTCGCTGCCGAGGGGATCACGTCCGCCTGCGAGTTCGCGCTTCGAAGCGCCGTCAATGGTGTCGCACGCGTCACTGCATGAACCAAGCAGACTGTGAGGCTATGGCAGTCTGTCATAAGGGATATTCGTTAAGTGCGCGTGGCCGCCGCACGGTTACGTTGAGTTAAGGTAAAGACAGTGACGGCTATTGGGCGGATGGTATTGCGCGGAAATCATTGGGCAAACCGGCCGAGCGGCGATTGCCGGAAACCGGGCGTGTCGGTTTGGCGCAGCCCGGCTATGCCTATGGAACCGCCGATTTGACAGCCCTATCCTGAGCTTATTAATTCGCCGCCTGCCGCGTTGGACAAGTGCTTGGCACACATCTGGCGAAACCGGGGAGGATACGATGACGTGGTGTCGGTACTGGTTCCGCATTGCCGGGCTCTGCCTGATGACCTTGCCGGCCGCGGGCGCCGCACTGGCGCAATCGGGCGACTACCCGAGTAAGCCGGTGACGCTGATCTGCGACAGCGCGCCCGGGCTCGGCGCCCGATATCGACGCGCGCTTTACCGCCGAGGGCCTGACCAAGATTTGGGGCACACAGGTCATCGTCGCCAATCACCCGGGCGCCAACGGCAGCATCGCCGCCAGATTTGCGTCCCAGGCTATACCCGACGGCTATACCTTATTCATGCCGGCGCTTTCGACTTTCGCATCGCTGCCGTCGGTCGCGCCCAATCTGCCGCTGCGGCTGCCACGCGATTTCGTGCCGATCGGATTCACCATCGAGAACCCGATGTTCATCGCGGTGAATCCAACGCTGGGCATCAACACGCTGCCGGAACTGATTGCGCACGCCAAGAAGGAGCCGGGAACGATTTCGATCGCGGTGACCGGCGTCGGCCGGCTCACCCATCTCACTGGCCTGTTGCTGCAACAGCGCGCCGATATCCAATTGGTGCCGGTGCCCTATAACGGCGGCCCCGCCGCCGCGATGGCCGATGTCGGCACCAATCGCGTCTCGATGATCATTGAGGGCTATTCGGGAATCATGGGCGGGGTGAAGGCCGGACAGCTCAAGATCATCGCGGTGGCGTCGCGCGAGCGGCTGCCGGAATTTCCCGATGTGCCGACCGTGGCGGAGACGCTGCCGGGCTTCTTCGCCACCGGCTGGCAGGCGATGGTGGCGCCGGTCGGCACGCCTACCCCGATCATCGACAAAGTCAGCGCCGATCTCTTCAAGGTGATGAGCGATCCCGATCTCAGAAAAAGACTGGGCCAAATCGGCAATTACACGCAGCCGATGAATCCCGAACAGACGCTGACCTTCGTCGATCAGCAGCAGGCAACCTGGCTGCCGATTTTGGAAAAGATATCCGCGAAATAATCCGCTTTCCACTTTACAGGAAAAGTTTGGCAATGGAGGTTTTGACATGTTGACGCTGTATTACGCGCCGGGCGCATGCTCGATGGCGTCCCACATCGTGCTCGAGGAGAGCGGCGAGAAATATGAGCCGCGCAAGGTGGATCTCGCCGGCGGCGAGCAGCGCACCGATGCCTATCTCAAAATGAATCCGCTCGGCCGGGTGCCGGTGCTCGGCCTCGACGACGGCACCCCGCTCACCGAGAACACCGCGATCCTGCCCTATCTCGGCAAGCGCTTTGACCTGTGGCCGAAGGACGCCCGCGCCGACGCCGGGGCGCTGTCGCTCATCGGCTACTTTGCCTCGAGCGTGCATCCGGCGCATGCCCATGTCGGCCGGCCAGAACGCTATACCGCCGACACGTCGGCCTTTCCGGGCATCAAAGAAGCCGGGCTGAAAACCTTCCACACTTATCTGCAACAGATCGACGGCATGCTCGCCGGACGCGAATGGCTCTCCGACAAATATTCCGTGCTCGATCCTTACGGCTTCGTCTTCTACACCTGGGGCGTGCGCCGCGATCTGCCAATGGCGGAATTGAAGAACTACACCGCGCATAAAGACCGCATGCTCAAGCGCGACGCCGTCGGGCGCGTCGTCGAGAATGAGAAGATCAAAGTGTGAGCGGGATTATTCCGGCCGCACGTTCACTCTGCGGTGATGCAAACGTTATCCGGATCGGCGCGCCGAAGCCCGGCCGCCGGGAATAAGCTCGAGCGATCTGAAGTCTCCTAGGTATCCGGCCGAGTGGGCATTCCGATCCACGCGGCCGCACACACGAGGAGAGTTCACATGTTTACGACGACAAAATTCGCGCTCGCTGCCGCGATCGTTCTTTGCGCCACGCTCTCGGCCTCGGCCGCGACCAAGACGCGCGTCGCGCACAACGGCCAATCCGCCGCTTACGACACGATCCCCGGCTACGGCAAGGACGGCGGCCGGACCGGCGTTCCGAATCCGGAGCGGTAATCGTCGGAGGATCCCAGGGAAATGGCGTAGCTTGCGCGGATAAGGCCGTCCCCGGTGGGCGGCCTTATCCCGCGCATTTTCAGATCGTCACGCCGTCTTTTGCACCTTGAGACCAAGCTCGTTGATCGTCCGCTCGCGCATGATGAATTTCTGAATCTTGCCGGTGACCGTCATCGGAAATTCGTCGACGAACTTGACGTAGCGCGGCACCTTGTAATGGGCGATCTGCTCGCGGCAGAACGCCTTGATCTCTTCTTCCGTCGAGCTCACGCCGGGGCGCAGCTTGACCCAGGCGCAGATTTCCTCGCCGTAGCGGTCGTCCGGCACGCCGATCACCTGGACGTCCTGGATTTTGGGGTGGCGGTACAGAAACTCCTCGATCTCGCGCGGATAAACATTCTCGCCGCCGCGGATCACCATGTCCTTGATGCGGCCGACGATGTTGCAATAACCCTCGGCATCGATGGTGGCGAGGTCGCCGGTATGCATCCAGCGCGCCGCGTCGATCGCCTCATGGGTGCGTTCCTCGTCGCCCCAATAGCCGAGCATCACCGAATAGCCGCGCGTCAACAATTCACCCGGCGTGCCGGGCGGCACGATGCGCCCGGCCATATCGACGATCTTGACCTCGAGATGCGGCTGGATGCGCCCGACGGTCGCCACCCGGCGCTCCAGCGGATCTTCGGTCGAGCTTTGGAAACTGACCGGACTGGTCTCGGTCATGCCGTAGGCGATGGTGATCTCGGAGAGATTCATCTTGGCGACAGCGCGCTTCATCACTTCGATCGGGCACGGCGAACCCGCCATGATGCCGGTGCGCAGCGACGACAGATCGAACCGGGCGAATTCCGGATGATCGAGCTGCGCGATGAACATCGTCGGCACGCCGTGCAGTCCGGTGCAGCGTTCCTCGGCGACGGTTTCCAGCGTGGCGAGCGGATCGAAGCCTTCGCCGGGAAACACCATGCAGGCGCCGTGGGTGACGGCAGCGAGATTGCCGAGCACCATGCCGAAGCAATGATAGAGCGGCACCGGAATGCACAGCCGGTCCTGCGGCGTCAGCCGCATCGCTTCGCCGATGAAGAAGCCGTTGTTGAGGATATTGTGATGCGACAGCGTCGCGCCTTTGGGGAATCCGGTGGTGCCTGACGTGAACTGAATGTTGATCGGCTCGTCGAATTGCAGTTGCGGCGCCAGCTCGGCGATGCGCTGCCGTCTCCGCGGGCGCTGCCGCGCGACAGAATCTCGGAGAAGCGCAGCGTGCCGGGATGCCAGCTGTCGCCGAGCAACACCACCGAGCGCAGCGCCGGCAGCCGCGCCGATTCCAGTTTTCCCGGCGTCGCATGGCCGAGCTCGGGCGCAAGCTCGCGCAACATGCCGATATAGTCCGAGGTCTTGAAGCGCTCGGCGAGGATCAGCGCCTTGCAGCCGACTTTGTTGAGCGCGTATTCGAGCTCGGCGATGCGATAGGCCGGGTTGATATTGACCAGGATCAGGCCGGCTTTGGCGCTGGCGAATTGGGTCAGCACCCATTCGCTGTTGTTGGGCGACCAGATGCCGATGCGGTCACCGGGATCGAGCCCGAGCGTGAGGAGCCCCGCGGCGAGCCGATCAACTTCCCGTTGCAGCTCGCGCATAAGCCAACCGCACTTTCTGGTGCCGCACCACCAGCGCCGGACGGGACGGCCATTTGTCGCACACCGCATCGAAGAATTGCCCGATCGTCTCGCCGATCAGCGGCTGATTGCTTGCACCATGGACGTAACTGAGCTTGAGCCCGGCCATTGTGGTTTCCTCCAAGGGGATTCCTTCAGTTTATTAAGCTCGATCATAGGGCTTGGCGCGCCGATACGGAATGCGGCTTTGGTTCTGAAAACTCCGGATAAAGGTCCTATTCACCCTCCCCGGCTAACGTGGCCGACAAGCGATCAAGCCCCGTGTTGGGACAAGGCCCTGGAGGTCGCTGTGACGCAATTAGAGCTCGGTAAGCCACCACACCGTATCGGACTGTGGTCTGCTCTCTGGCCGGCCGCGCGCGACGCCACGGCGGATTCCGCCGTGCCGTCCAAGCGCTGGCGCGCGGTCGCCGCCGCCTCGCTCGGCAATGCGCTCGAATGGTTCGATTTCGTCATCTACGGCTATTTCGCCGCGACCATCGCCAGGCTGTTCTTTCCGTCGAAGAGCGATCTCGAATCGCTGCTCATCGCCTCGGCGACGTTCGGCATCACGTTCTTCATCAGGCCGCTGGGCGCGATCTTGCTCGGCGCTTTCGCCGATCGTCGCGGCCGCAAACAGGCCTTCATGCTGACGATCGCCTTGATGATGTTCGGCACGGCGATCATCGCCGTCATTCCGACCTATGCGGTGATCGGTCCGCTCGCGCCGATCGCGATCGTCGTTGCCCGCCTCATTCAGGGCATTTCCGCCGGCGGCGGTTTCGGCAGCGCCACGGCGTTTCTGGCCGAACAAGACCCGAAACGGCGGGGCTTTTTCGCCAGCTGGCAGTTCGCCAGTCAGGGCCTGACCACCGTCATCGCCGCCGCCTCCGGCGCCATCCTGACAAGCGTCCTGACCACCGAGCAAATCGACAGCTGGGGCTGGCGCGTTCCTTTCGTCTTCGGACTTCTGATCGGGCCCGTCGCCTATTATCTCGGACGCCACGCCGACGAGACCGCGGAGTTTCAAGCGCTGCAGCAGAGCGCGAAGCCGTTCCTGGAAGCGCTGTCGAATGCCAAGGCGCGCATGCTGATGTCTCTCGGCGCGGTCGTTCTCTGTACCGTCCTCACCTACACGACGCTGTTCATGCCGGGCTTCGCCATCCGCCAGCTCGGCCTGCCGCAAGCCGGAAGCTTCTTCGCGACGCTGCTCACCGGCGCGATCCAGATCGTTTTGGCGCCGCTCTTCGGCGCCGTCTCCGATCGGCGCGGGCGGACGCCGATCATGCTGGCCGCGGGCTCTATCGTATTGGTTGTGAGCTATCCGATGTTCGCGTGGCTGGCTGCGGTGCCGACCTTGCAAACGCTCTTGGTCGTTCAGGCGATCATGGGCGTGCTCGGCGCGGCCTATATGGGACCGCTCGCGGCGATGATGTCCGACATCTTCCCGACCCGGATGCGCACGACCGGGCTGGCGGTCAGTTATTCCTTCTGTGTCGCGATTTTCGGCGGCTTTGCGCCGTTCATCAATGCCTGGCTGATCAGCGTGACCGGCAGCAATGTCGCGCCGAGTTTCTATCTGATGTTCGCAGCCGTGGTCAGCCTCACGGCACTCATGGTGCAACGTCGGCTGCGGCTGTGACCACCGCTTCGGCCGAGTTCCACGACAGCCGATTTTTCGCGGTGTTTATGTTTCGCGATGCGCAGTTCCGATTTGTTAAGTCTTTATCGACGGCTTAGCCGTTTATTTTACCATTTGCGTACGCCCGTTTGTTAGCAAAGGCAGGTCACAATCCAGACCGGCCAAATCGCGATTTTGCGTTTGTTAGCGCGCCTTTTAAAGGCGGCGCCAAGAGTGCGAGACATGCAACGCCTATTATCAAGGACGGCGATCTTCAGCTGGCTGGTCTCGACACCCGAACAGAAATTGCGTTTCGAACTCGTCGATGCGCTCTACTCGACGCCGAAATCGATATTCGCCGCGTCGGTCACCGCGCTCTTGGTCGTCGCGTTCACTTTTATGTTGAGCGGCGATCCCACCTATGCGTGGATTTTCACCGGATTTCTCGCCGTCGGCATCGGCCGCACCGTATCGATCCTCCGGTATCAAGCCTCGCCGCACGACCCCGACGACAGCGCGGCAACCGTGCTGTGGGAGCGCCAGGCGCTGGTCGGCGCCTGGGCGTTCGCCTGTCTTGTCGGGTTCACCGGCGCTTATAGCGTCGTCGCCCATCCCAGCAGCGATATCGAGCTTCTCGTCAATTGTTGCGTGATGGGCTACATCGCCGGCATTTCCTCGCGCAATGCCAGCCGGCCGATCATATCCATCGGCCAAGTCTCACTCACGGCCTTTCCATTCCTCATCGCGCTCTTGCTGCGCTTCGACGTCGTGCACACCGTGCTCGCCGTCTTCATCGGCGCGCTCCTTCTCAGCATCATCGTCATCTGCCGGGCGGTGTTCGAGAACATCATTTCCCGTCACACCGCGTTCTCCCGGATCGAGCTGATCGCGCGCCGCGACGCGCTCACCGATCTGTGGAACCGCACGGCGCTGATCGAGCTTCTGGAGAAGCGCCTGTCCGGCGTCGCCGAATTCCGGCGAGAACGTCGCGCTGATCCTGATCGACCTCGACCGCTTCAAGGACATCAACGACACGTTCGGCCATCAGACCGGCGATGCCGTGCTCAAGGAAGTCGGCGACCGGATCAAATCCGTCACGCGCGCGGGCGACGAAGTCGCCAGGATCGGCGGCGACGAATTCGTGGTGATCGTCGTCGGCACCGACGACGACCGGCCGCGCGTCACTGCCGAGCAGATCTTCGCGACGTTCTCCCATCCGTTCCTGGTCGGCATCAACCAGCATATATGCGGCGCCAGCATCGGCTACGCCATCGCGCCGCGACACGGCTCGACGCTGGAAGAGTTGTTCCGCAATGCCGACCTCGCGCTCTACGAGGCCAAGCAGGCCGGGCGCCGGCAGATCGTCCGCCACACCCTCGCGATCACCGAGCGTTACGACAGGCGCGTGCAGCTCGAACACGATCTGCAATTCGCGCTGCAAAACGGCGAGATGGAATTGGCCTATCAGCCGATCGTCGATCCGCGATCCGGCCGCGCCATCTGCTGCGAGGCCCTGCTGCGCTGGAATCATCCGAGCCTCGGCCAGATCAGTCCGATGGAATTCATTCCGCTCGCCGAGACGACCGGCCTCATCGTTCCCATCGGCGGCTGGGTCCTCGATACGGCGTGCCGGGAAGCCACCAACTGGCCGGCGGATATCAGCGTCGCGGTCAATCTGTCGGCGGTGCAATTCCGCCGCAGCACCGATCTCGTCGCCATCGTCACCGGCACGCTTGCCGCGACCGGCTTGGCGGCGCGCCGCCTCGACCTTGAAATCACGGAATCCGTGCTGATCGAGGATTCCGCCGCGGCGCTGACCATTCTCGAGCGGTTGCGCGAGCACGGCATCGGCATTTCGCTCGACGACTTCGGCACCGGCTTTGCGTCGCTGGCTTATCTCAACGACTTTCCGTTCTCCAAGATCAAGATCGACCGCAAATTCTCGCAAGCCATCGACACGCTCGCCGCGCACCGCGGCCATCATCGGCGGCATCGCCAAGACGACGCGCGATCTGCACATCGAACTGGTGGCCGAGGGCGTGGAGACGGAAAATCAGCTCGAGCGCATGTATCGCTTCGGCATCAACGCCATGCAGGGCTATCTGTTCTGCCGTCCGTTGCCGGCGAGCGAGATACGCCAGGTCATCGTCAACCCGATCATGACCGAGATCGCCAAGCGCAACGCGCTGTCCGGCCGATCCGCGATGGCCCGGCAGCGCAAGGCTGCTTCTTAAACGTCAGTCGCGTGCCGCCTTTCCGGCCTTCGAGCGCGTGTCGCGGCTCCGCACATATAAGACCGCCACCGGCCAGATTTATCCATTGATTGCACGGCCAAAGGGTGCCTGAGAGGAATTCGAAGTCAAAATGGTGGGCGAGCAATCAATAGAGATTTGGCGCTGCGGCCAGCGCCGTCTCATATCTGATCCAGAATTAGCGCCAGCGTTCAGCCGGCCGAGAGGAACCCGTCCAGCACCGCCATGCGCATGAATTTCGACAGCCGCACCTGTTCGAAATACATGGCGTTCGGCAGATCGTCGCAGGCGGCGTCGATCTCGTCATGCCGCGGCAGCGGATGGTAGAGCAGCGCCTTTGAGCCGATCCGCTCGATCTTGTCGGGCGTGATCGCGTGGCTCTCCGGCGTCGTCTTCGGCGACACGTAATCGGAGCCGGCCGCCTCGCCGATATCCGACATGTCGTAAGGGGCCATCATGATCGCATCGCATTCGGCCAGCGCGTAGCCGATATCCGTCACCAGGCGGCAGCGGATGCCGCTTTCGCCGAACAGCGCCAGCACGTCGCGCGGAATGTCGTAATAGGACGGCGGGCAGAACACGATTTCGCGCGGCGCCTCGTAGCGCAGGAGATACGCGAGCGAGCGCACCGTCCGCCCGCGCGGATCGCCGCCGAACGCGATGCTCTTGTCGCGGATCGTGCCGAGCCCGCGCCGCAGCGCGAAGATGTCGACCAGCGCCTGCGTCGGATGCTCGTTCCAGCCGTCGCCGGCATTGATGACGGGCTTAAGCGATTTCCTCGCCATGCGGGCGGCCGCGCCGCTTTCATGATGACGAACGACAATGGCGTCGCTGAAGCGGGAGACGACCGCGGCGCAATCCTCGAGCGTCTCCCCGGACCTCGTGTTCGAGCGCGACGCCGACATGTCGTCGACGCCGATCGCGGTGGCGCCCAGCGCTGCCGTCGCCGATTCGAAGCCGATCCGCGTTCGCGTGCTGGGTTGGAAGAATAAGAGCGCGACCGCCTTGCCGGCCGAGCCCGGCGTGTGCGTGCGGCCGGCTTCGAAAACTTCGGCGGCGCGGCAGTAGGCGTCGACGTCGTTGCTGTCGATGGCCTCTGCGCTGAGCAGATGGAACGTCGCTTGATCGCGCTGCGGCGAGACAAAATCCCGCTTCATCGTTGGCACGATGCGCGGGATGTTTACAGGTACCGACGCCATTCCAAATTTCCGGCAGCAACGCAGGCGCGAAGTTCACGATACATTAACCAGAAATACGCGTTCTGCAAAGGTGGGCGAAAGTTCCATTGCGTCTCGAAATGAGACATTGGGTGGCCTGACGGTGCTGCTAAAGCGCGGTTCCATGTCGACTTTTGGCGCGCGGCGGCGCTTTTGCTAAGCTCTCGCAAAACGCGCGCCAAAAAGCGCGGCCATAAGCGCGACTGGGGGAGGCCATATCCGGTATGACCGGCAAGCCTGCGGAACTTTCGGTATCGCTGTGGCGCGGCGCGCATGACGGGCGCTATGAGGCCTACGCCGTGCCGGCGCACGAAAATCAGACTGTGCTCGACGTTGTCACATTCGTGCAGCGCCACATTGATCCGACGCTGTCCTATCGGTTTGCCTGCCGCGTCGGCGTCTGCGGCTCCTGCGCCATGACCGTCAACGGCCGGCCGCGCTGGACCTGCCGGACGCACGTGTCGAAGGTCGCCGACGGCGGACGCATCGAGATCGGCCCGCTCGAAAACCTTCCGGTGATCAAGGATCTGACCACCGACATGGCGGTCTTCTTCGAGAAATGGCAAACGGCGAAAGGCGTATTCGCGCCGTCGCAAACGCGGGGCGACCCGATCGCGCAAATCCGACCCGACACGCCGGCGCGTGTCGCAGTCGACGCGGGAATCGAATGCATCAATTGCGGGGTGTGCTACGCGGCCTGCGATACGGTGCGCTGGAATTCCGACTACCTCGGCCCGGCGGCGCTGACGCGCGCTTGGACGCTGATGAACGATGAGCGCGACGCTGACAATGCCACACGTTTGCAGGCCGTCGCGGCCAGCGGCGGCTGCCACGCCTGCCATTCGCATCAATCCTGCCAGGAGCTTTGCCCG
Organism: uncultured Alphaproteobacteria bacterium; assembly: GCA_963695615.1. Lineage (GTDB taxonomy): Bacteria > Pseudomonadota > Alphaproteobacteria > Rhizobiales > Xanthobacteraceae > BOG-931. The sequence continues at coordinate 62,646 of CAVOHH010000006.1, forward strand.
CAGACGCTCAATCCGACGGCCAGCATCGCCGGGCTGAAGCGGCGCACAGCGGTGGCTTATCTCAAGGGCGAGCTGTCAGAGATCGAATCATGAATGTGCGGCTCTACATCTGGCAGCGTGCGACGGCCGCCGTGATGGCGCCGCTCGTGCTGGTGCACATCGCCGTCATCTTCTATGCCACCCGCCAGGGCATGACGGGTGCGGATATACTTTCGCGCACGCATGGCAGCGCGGCCTGGGCCATTTTTTACGGTCTCTTCGTCGCCGCCGCATCCGTTCATGCCTCGATCGGCGTTCGCAACGTCCTCCGCGAATGGTCGCCGCTCACCGAGCGGCGCGCCGGTCAATTCGCCATCGGCTTCGGACTGCTCCTCGTGGCGCTCGGCTTGCGCGCCGTTGCCGCCGTGGTGCTGTCGTGACCGCACGGCACACGAAACATCGCAACAGCGCGCTATGGCTCGCCGCTATGGTGCACCGGATTTCCGGGCTGGCGCTCGCAATTTTTCTGCCGCTGCATTTTCTGGCGCTTGGGCTCGCCATTAATGGCGAAGCGAAGCTCGATGGCTTTTTGCGCTGGAGCGACCAGCCGCTGGTGAAGCTTGCCGAAGGCGGGCTTGTCTTCTTGCTGACCGTGCATTTGCTCGGCGGTTTGCGCGTGCTTGTCATCGAGAATTTCGACTGGCGCGACGGTCAGAAGCAGCTTGCGACGCTCGCCGCCGCGGTATCGGCACTGGTTGGATTCTTTTTCCTCGTGCGCGTCTTCTGATCATGGAGCGGTTCAAGACCGATATTCTGATCCTTGGCTCCGGCGGCGCCGGCCTGTTCGCCGCGTTGCACGCATTCAAGGCCAATCCCGATCTCGATATCACCGTCGCCAGCAAAGGGCTGCTCGGCAAATGCGGCTGCACCCGCATGGTCCAGGGCGGCTACAACGTCGCGCTCAATCCGGGCGACTCGGTCGAGCGCCATTTCATGGACACGATCGAGGGCGGCAAATGGCTGCCGCATCAAGAACTCGCCTGGACGCTGGTGACGACGGCGATCGAGCGCGTGCGCGAGCTGGAAAACGAGATCGGGTGCTTCTTCGACCGCAACCCCGACGGCACGCTGCACGGCAAGGCTTTTGCCGGCCAGACTTTCGATCGCACCGTGCACAAAGGCGACCTGACCGGCATCGAGATCGTCAATCGGCTGATGGAGCAGGTCTGGGCGCGGCCGATCCGGAGGCTCGAGGAACACCGTGCCATCGCGCTTGTGCCGTCGCGCGACGGCGCGCTCTCCGGCGTGTTGTTTATCGACATCCGCACCGGCGCGTTCCGTTTCGTCGCCGCCAAGGCCGTGCTGCTCGCGACCGGCGGCGGCCCGACCATGTATCGCTATCACACGCCGTCCGGGGACAAGACGATGGACGGTCTCGCCATGGCGCTCCGCCTCGGCCTGCCGCTGCGCGACATGGAAATGGTGCAATTCCACCCCACCGGATTGCTCGCGGGGCCCCATACGCGCATGACCGGCACCGTGCTCGAAGAAGGCTTACGCGGTTCCGGCGGACATCTGCTCAATGGCGCGATGCATCGCTTCATGGGCGACTATGACGCAAAGCTCGAACGCGCCACGCGCGATGTGGTCAGCCGCGCCATCTCTGCAGAGATGAAAGCCGGCCGCACGACGAAGAATGGCGGCGTCTATATCAAGATGAGCCATCTCGGCCCGGCGCAGGTGGCGAAGCAGTTCAAAGGCATGGTCGATCGCTGCCGCGATTGCGGCTTCGATCTCGCCGGCGGCCTGGTCGAAGTGGTGCCGACCGCGCACTATTTCATGGGCGGCGTGATCTGCGATGTCGAGACCGCGACCGAACGCTTTGGTCTTTTCGTCGCCGGCGAGGACGCGAGCGGCATGCATGGCGCGAACCGCCTCGGCGGCAATGGCGTCGCCAATTCGACGGTGTTCGGCGGCATTGCGGGCGACGTGATGGCGCGCTGGATCGTCAAGAACCCCGGCCATCGCGCGCCCGATCCGGACGTGTTTGACGCCGAGATCGCCCGCGCGCAACAGCCGTTCAGCCACAAGCTTGGTGACCTCAACCGCTTGCGCGAAAAACTTCTCGACACGATGTGGGACGAGGTCGGCGTGGTGCGCGACCGCTCAGGCATCGAGCGCGGGATCGCTGCGATCGACGAGATCGAAAGCGAGCTCCTCGTGACCGGCGTCGCAGGCGACGACCGCCGCTTCAATCTGACCTGGCACGATTGGCTCAATCTGCGCTCGTTGTGCGAGATCAGCCGGGTCATTGCGCTGGCGGCGCGGAAGCGCGAGAATTCGCGCGGCGCGCATTTCCGTTGCGATTTCCCGGAGCCGGGAGAGCTTGCGACCTCGACCTTTACCGTGGCGCGCCAGATAGCAGGAACTGCCGGAAGCGGCATCGCGATCACGGAACGGCCGGTCGAGTTTACGCGCGTCTTGCCGGGCGAAACGATTTTGCGCGATCGAGCCGCGGCCGAGTAGAGGCGAATATGATTCCCTTATCTTCCATCCAACGCACCGCCGAGGATTTGATGGCGAAGGCCGCCATCGAAATTCCCGACGATTATCTCGCAGGCCTGCGGCGATGCGCCGATACCGAAAAGGGCGATCTGTCGTCCTTCGTCATCAAGGCCATGCTGGAGAACTACGAAGCCGCCAAGGAAGACCGCCGCGCCATGTGCGGCGATACCGGTTTGCCGCGCTGGTACGTCAAAATCGGCAATGAAGCGCAGGTCGAAGGCGGCCCGGTTGCGCTCGAAGCCGCGCTGCGCCGCGCCACCGCGCACGCCACCACAGCGGTGCCGTTGCGGCCCAATCGGGTGCATCCGCTGTGGCGTACCGACCACAACAATAATGTCGGCATCGGCGCGCCGGAGATCGAATATGCCTTTCATCCCGACGCCGATTGGATCGAACTCACCACCGTGCACAAAGGCGGCCTGTTCGGCTCGGATTACCGCATGCTGTTTCCGGGCGACGGCATCGACGGCATCAAGCGGTTTTATCTCGATACGCTGATCGGCTTCGGCAAGCGCGGGCTGGCGTGCCAGCCGGCCATTGTCGGCATCGGCCTCGGCGGCTCGAAGGACACCAGCATGGTGCTCGGCAAACAGGCGTCGTGTCTGCGCATCGTCGGCTCGCGCAATCCCGACCCGAGAATCGCTGCGCTCGAAGACGAGTTCAAGGAGATCGGCAATTCGATCGGCATGGGCGCCATGGGCTTTGTCGGTTCCTCGATGGTGATCGATTGCCATATCGAGGTCGGCTATTGCCACACCGGCGGCATGCCGATGTCGGTGCACATGTTCTGCTTGTCGTCGCGCCGCGCCTGCGCGCGCATCACGCCTGACGGCACAGCCAAGTTCCGCACCGATCCGATGTGGTTCACCGATTATATGCGGCGCTCGACCGTCGAGTGGCAACAGCACGCCGCGGAAGCTGCGGAATAGCCAAAGTCTTAAGCTTATGGCCGATCTCAAAACCGTCCACATCGATCTTCCGGCGCGCACCGACGATTTGCGGCAATTGGAGATCGGCTCGGTCGCCTATCTCACCGGCCGCGTCTTCACGGCGCGCGAAGGCGTCTATAAGCGCGCCATCGGCGACGGCGTCGGCATGCCGGCGGGCAAGGACGCGCTCGGCATCACCAATTTTCATTGCTCGCCGGCGGCCAGCGTCAATCCCGACGGCAGCTACACCGTCGGCGCCGTCACCGCGACCGCTTCGTTTCGCTTCGCGCAATGGCTCGAAGGCTGGTTCAAACTGTCCGGCTGCAACATCATCATCGGCAAAGGCGGAATGACGTCGCGGACCTATCGCGACGCGTTCGTGCCGAACAACGCGATCTATCTCACCACGGTCGGCTACGGCACCGGCGCGCTGCTCGGCCGCGGCATCAAGCGCGTCGCCGGCGTCTATTGGCTCGACGAGCTCGGCCTGGCGCAGGCCGTATGGGTGCTCGACGTCGAAAAATTCGGCCCGTTCCTGGTCGAGAGCGATCTTGCCGGCAACAGCCTGTTCGAGCGCGAGAACGCCAAGATCGCGCCGGGGCTCGATCGGCTTTATGCCGGGACCAAACCGGCCACGCTGCGCCGTTACGGCGAAACGGACGATAAGACCGAAGAAGTGATTTGAAGTTGGCGTCGCCTCTACAACACCCGGATAAACGGCCGCTCTGCCGTCGGATCGACCTCGACCTCGGCGCCGTTCGGAATGGACTTGGTGATATCGAGACCGAAATCCGAGATCATGGTGAAGCCGGCGAGCGCCGCGCCCTGCACCATGATCGGATTGGCGCGGTTTAAGACCAAAGCCGCCGGCACCACGCCGCGCGCGCTCATCTCATGCAGCATCCAGGCAGTGGCGACGCCGCCTTTGGCGGCGTCGAGCACCAGCACGCGGCCGCGGTAACTTTGGCCGGCGAGCTTGTGCTCGGGACGCGAGAAGACGCCGGCAATGCGGTCGAGATCGTAACGCGCGGAAAATCCGTCGCTGGCGACCAAAGCCTGTGCCTGGACTTTGCGGCCCATTCCCGCGGCGGCGTAGAATATCTTTGCGCTCATCGTAACTTCCCGCCGGCGCAGGCCGCCGCGACGCATTGCTCCATCGGCAAGAGCACCGGCTTATAGCCGTAGCCGCCGAGGATATTGGTCAGCTTCGCCGAATTGGTCGCGAGCCGCCGCCAGCCGTTGGCTTCGCCGATTTCGCGCGCATAGCTTTGATAAAAGCACATGCCGGACAGGACGCTGCCGCCGGCCTGCTCGATCCGCGCCGTAAGCCCCATGCGATCGGCATCGGGCTTGACCTGCGGGCTCGTCACGACGAGCAGCGGAATTTCGGCGCGGCGGCCGTCCAGCATCGCCGCCAGGCTTTGCATTTCTACCAGACTGAGCTGCGGCGCCGAGAATACGACGACATCGACTGCATCGACATCTTTGCCATAGCTCGCCTGCAAGGCGCGGATATCGGCTTCCCCGATCTCGTGCGTCGGCAACTCCGACTCTGCCGGAACGACATCGTCGAGCCGCATCGCTTCGGGCGTGATGCCGGCCATGTGAAACAGTGCGACCGAACCGAAGCTCGCCAGCGCCGCGCCGAAATGCTTCATCTCATCGGCGCTCGGCACCCGATCGACGCCGATCAGCGCCGGCACTTGCGAATAATCGCCGGCGAGCCGCCCAACAATGCCGCCGAGCGTGCCCCAGTCGCACAACTCGCGCGGCGTGAACGACACTTCGACGACAAATGTGGCTTGGCGTTCTTCGTCGAGGTGAAATCCGTAGCGCGGCGTCCGCCCGGTGAGGCCCGCGCTCAGCGCCGAGGGGCCGCCCTCGAAATTCGAGCGCGCCCCGCACACGCTGTTGGAAAAGATCACCACGCCGGTGTCGCCATAGGCCATATGCTCGCCGCGCACCGGCGGCATGATGGTCTGATAATTGATGCAGGTATCGGTCATCAGCACGCCGAACGCTTCGAACGCCGCAATGGCGCGGCGCTCGAGATCGAGCATCCAGGCTGCTGCTTCAGTTGCGCCGCGTGCGCGAAATCGGTGCCGCGCGGATCGGTGATGGTCGGAATGCGAACTTGGCGCTGCGTCTCGCGGCAATTCGGCCCAATGTTCGAGCCACGCGACGCCGGCGGCGCCGAGCGATTCCGTGTCGGCCATGATGTGCGCCTGCCCGACCGGAACGAAATCCGCAGCGCCGAGATAGTCTCCGACCTTGATCTGATGCTCGAGCGCCCATTGGCGAAACGGGCCGAATTCGCCCGCGCGCATCGCCTGTTCTTCGGGGCTGAGTTTCACGGTTGTTACTGCACGGCCATTCTTACTGCACCGCTATGCCGCTGCCTTTGATCAGCGGCACCCACTTGTCGATTTCGCTCGCGACCAGATGGCCGAGCGCTTGCGGCGAACGCTGTTGCGGCGGCGGAATATCGGCGCCGAGTTCGGCAAGCCGCTTGCTGGTCGCCGGATCTTCCAGCGCCTTCTGCACGGCGCCATTGATGCGCGCGACGATCGGCGCCGGCGTGCCCTTGGGCAAGAACAGAGCGGTCCAGGCGACGGTTTGCAGATCGGGCTCGCCGGCCTCGTTAGCCGACGGCACATTCGGGATCGCGGCGGCGCGCTGCGGGATCGTCACCACGATGGCGTTCTCGCTGGCATTGAGGATATGCGGCGTCGCCGTGACGACCTGGTCGAACAGCGTATCGATCTGGCCGCCGAGCAGATCGTTGCTGGCTTCGGAGAGGCCGCGATAGGGCACGTGGACCACGTCGGCCCCGGTCAAGTGGTTGAACAGAAGCAGCGTCAGGTGCGAGATCGAACCGATGCCGGCCGAGCCCATCGTGGTCTTGCCTTTGTTGGCTTTGGCATAGGCGACGACGTCGGCGAGCGTATGCGCAGGCAGCGTCTTTCGCGTCACCAGCACCATCGGCGTCGAGGCGACCAGGATCACCGGCTCGAAATCGATGCGCGGGTCGTAGGGCAGATCTTTGTAGATGCCGAGGCTCGCGGCATTGGTGCCGAGATTGCCCATCAACAAGGTGTAACCGTCAGGCGTGGCGCGTGCGACGCGCGTGGCGCCGATCGTGCCGCCGGCGCCGGTCACGTCGTCGACGGCGACCTGCTGGCCGAGCAGCGGACTGATGAATTGCGCGACGACGCGGCCGAGGATGTCGGTCGGCCCGCCGGCGGCGAACGGCACCACCATGGTGATGGTGCGGTTGGGATATTGCTCTTCGGCTTGCGCATGCACGCTGGCGGCGGCGCCGATAACGCACGCTACGCTTGCGACTATCGCGAGCCGCCACATGGTGCGGGCCCCTGTCATTCCCTCCCCCGGCAATCAAGGCGCCGCGTTCTACGCTGCGGTCGCATTGCCGGAGTCTAAGGAGGTGCCGGGCGGTGTCAAATGCCCCCGCCGCCGCAAACGACGGCAGCAGCGACCTTAAGTTCGAGGATGTTATCCGGCGCTTGATCGGGCTATGAAATGAGTCGAAGAAGCGAACCGCCTTGGAAAACTGCACTATGGCCGTGACCGAAGACCCAGCCGTGAAAGCGCCGGACGTCCCGGAGCTTCCCCCCACTTTCGAGCCCGCCATCCGCACCATCGCCATGCCGGCGGATACCAATCCGCACGGCGATATTTTCGGCGGCTGGCTGTTGTGTCAGATGGATCTCGCCGGCGCCACCGTCGCGACCCGGCACGCCGGCGGCCGTGTCGTCACCATCGCCATCACCGCGATGGTGTTTCACCGCCCGGTCTGCGTCGGCGACGAGGTGTCCTGCTACGCCAGCGTCGCGAAAACCGGCAATACCTCGATCACGATCAAGATCGAAAGCTGGGCGCGTCGCGCGCGCGGCGCCGACACCATCCCGATCAAGGTGACGGAAGGGCTCTTCACCTATGTGCGGGTCGACGCCGACGGCCAGCCGCAAGCGGTGGCGGCGAGCTAATTCACGACGGCGGCAGCGCCACGATTTTGGCAGCGGCCAGCTCCGCGTCCGTCATGCCGGGCGGATCCCATTGCACGGTGCGATAGTCGAAGCCGGCGACCAGCGTCGGTTTGACGATGGCGAAATACGGCGACACGTCGAAGTCGCGCGGCGTATAGAGGCCGTAGGTGCGGATGTGATCGATCTCGCTCTGCACATAAGGCGCCATGGCGTAGGTCTTACCGTTGATCGAAGCGCGCTCCGGCAAGATCGGATAATGGATCGACGCAAAGGCTTGCGCAATCAATGTCGAGCAGATGGCACGTGTCGGGTCGCCGCAGCCGATCGACAGCATGCGGCGGCGAAACCAGACGGGAACCGGCGGATAGGGGAACAGATAGCGCGCGAGATCGACGATACGCTGGGAGTCGTATTTCGTCCCGAGCCGAGCCAGCGCATAGTCGAGGACTTTCTTGGTGCTGGCGTCGTCGAGGCCCACGGGCCGGCAAATCCGCGTATGGAAGCGCACATATTTCGACAGCGGCACGGTGACGACGCCGGTATCCGCCTCCGCCTCAAGGAACACATTCGGCTCGCCGTTTGCCGCCACGTCGCCCGGCCGTTCGCCGACATAGAGCGCGGCGTGCGACCAGGTCGATTGCGTCAGGTATTTGATGGTGGCGGAAAGCCGACTATTGCCCTCGACCAGGAGAATGTCGCCGGGCTGGAGCGCTTTGCGGACTAATTCCGGATCTGGCGCATAAAACGGTGCATAACGCCCGGTCGGCTGCGATATGTAGGTCAGGATCTTGTCGCTGAGGTATTTTTCAAGCCAAGCGAACATGAGCCAAATCCTGCCTATTCCCTGGATTGGTCTCTGGCGGCCTAACCGTCCGATCACTATGTTCTTGGCGGGCGGGCCGGCCAGCCCCGAAATTGTAACGGAAATTGTAACACTTGGAACGCGAGGCTTCTATAGTCTTGGCGTGAACTCGCGGCGGCCCAACCGAAGCCGCCCACAAGCCGGGGGAATGCACCATGCCCTCATCTTTTCGGCGGGATTGGATCACCAAACCGATCTTTCGGATGGCGCAGCATGCGCTGCCGCGCCTGTCCGATACCGAGCGCGAAGCCATCGAGGCGGGCGACGTCTGGTGGGATGCCGATCTGTTCACCGGCAATCCCGACTGGAACAAGCTCTTGGCCTTCGCACCTGCGAAACTGTCCGACGAGGAGCAGCAATTCCTCGACGGCCCGGTCGAAGAGCTGTGCCGCATGCTCAACGACTGGAAGATCAATTGGGAATGGCACGATCTGCCGCCCGAAGTCTGGGACTTTCTGAAGACACGAAAATTCTTCGCGATGATCATTCCGAAGGCCTATGGCGGCTTGGGCTTTTCCGCCTACGCGCATTCGGAAGTCATCCGCAAGCTCTCGACGCGCTCGATCTGCTGCGCGTGCACCGCCATGGTGCCGAACTCGCTCGGCCCGGGCGAATTGCTGCTGCAATTCGGCACCAAGGCGCAGCAGGATTATTGGCTGCCGCGGCTGGCGCGCGGCGAGGAAATCCCGTGCTTCGGCCTGACCAGCCCGGAAGCGGGATCGGACGCCGCCTCGATGATCGATTCCGGCGTGGTGTGCCGCGGCACCTATAACGGCCAGGAGGTGCTCGGCATCCGGCTGAACTGGCACAAGCGTTACATCACGCTCGGGCCGATCGCGACCGTGCTCGGGCTTGCCTTCAAGCTGCGCGATCCCGATCATCTGATCGGCCAGCGCGACGATATCGGCATTACGCTCGCACTGGTGCCGACGCATCTGCCCGGCATCAGCATCGGGCGCCGTCATCTGCCGGCGATGCATGTGTTCCAGAACGGCCCGAACTGGGGCCACGACGTTTTCATTCCGATGGACAATGTCATCGGCGGCGTCGACCAGGTCGGCAAGGGCTGGAAAATGCTGATGAGCGCGCTCGCCGCCGGCCGCGGCATTTCGCTGCCGTCGCTGTCGGCGGCGGGCGCCGCCTTCTGCGCCGATATCACCGGCGCTTATGCCCGCATCCGCGAGCAATTCCACGTCTCGATCGCGAAATTCGAGGCGGTGCAGGAGCGGCTCGGCCGGATCGCCGCGACCGCCTATCTGCTCGACGCCGCGCGCCGCATGACCTGCGCGGCGCTCGACGACGGCCATCACCCGGCCGTCGTCACCGCCATCATGAAATCGCAGGCGACCGACCGCATGCGCGTCGCCGTCAATGACGCGATGGACGTGCATGGCGGCAAAGGCATCATCGAAGGCCCGCTGAATTATCTCGGCAGCCTCTATCGCGGCGTGCCGATCGCCATCACGGTGGAAGGCGCCAATATCGTCACCCGCGCGCTGATCCAGTTCGGCCAGGGCGCGATCCGCTGCCATCCTTATCTGCTCAAGGAAATGATGGCGCTGGAAGACACCGATCGCGCCCGCGGCCTCGATGCGTTCGATCAGGCGTTCTGGGGCCATGTCGGCCACAGCATCGCCAATGCGTGCCGCGCCATCGGCCGCGCCTGGACCGGCGGCCTGTTCGCGCCGGCGCCGGATGCCGGAGCGGCGACGCCGTTCTACCGGCAGCTCAGCCGCCATGCCGCAGCCTTCGCGCTCGCCGTCGACGTGTCGCTGTTGACGCTCGGCGGCGCGCTCAAGCGCAAGGAAATGGTATCGGCGCGCTTCGGCGACATTCTCTCGGAGCTTTATCTGTCGAGCGCGGCGCTCAAGCGCTGGAACGACGAGGGCCGCCAGGAGGACGACTTCCCGCTTCTGGAATACTGCCTGGAATCGAGTTTCTCGACGATCGAGACCCGCTTCGACGAGATCATCGGCAATTTCCCGGTGCGGCCGGTCGCCTGGCTGTTGCGCTTCTTCATCCAGCCGTTCGGCAGGCGCCGCCGCGGCCCGTCGGATCATGTCACCGACAAATGCGCGGACATCATCACCGAGCCGTCGGCGGCGCGCGATCGTCTCACCGTCGATTTGTTTCATCCGACCGAGATGGACGGCAGCAACGGCATCGCGCTGGTCGAGCGCGCCTTCGCCATGACCGTCGAGGTTGCAGCCGATCCGCGACCGCATGCATGCGGCGCGTGTGCGCGACATCGATCAGGCGGTGAAGCAAGGCACCATCACCGCGGACGAAGCGGCAAAACTCAAAACCGCGGCCGAAGCGGTCTCTGCTGCGGTCGCGGTCAATGATTTCGCGCCGGAAGAACTGACCGCCCGTGGCGCGGCGAGCAAGGGAGCTGTGTCATCGCAAGCGACATCACAAGCCCCGCCGGTGGCGGCGGAGTAGCACATCGTCCGGTCTATATTGTCGACGGCAGCCGCACGCCCTTCATCAAGGCGCGCGGCCAGCCGGGCCCGTTCACGCCGGTCGATCTCGCGGTGCAATGCGGCCGGCCGCTGTTGCTGCGGCAGCCGTTCGCGCCGGACGCGTTCGATCAGGTCATCCTTGGCTGCGTCAATGTCATCGCCGATGAAATGAACCCGGCCCGCGTCGCCGCTTTGCGGCTCGGCATGGGCGAGGCGATGACGGCGTTCACCGTGCAGATCAATTGCGGCTCGGGCATGCAGTCGATCGACACGGCCTATCGCTATATCCGCGAAGGCGTCAACGATCTCGTGCTCGCTGGCGGCGCGGAAGCGCTGAGCCACGCGCCGCTCGTGTTCAACCGCAACGCCGTCAAATGGTATGCGCAGCTGTTCGCCGCCCGCGGTCTCGGCGCAAAACTCTCGGCGTTTCTCGGTTTCCGTCCGTCGATGCTCACCCCGGTGATCGGCCTCGAGCGCGGCCTGACCGATCCCATCACCGAGCTCAATATGGGGCAGACCGCCGAGCTTGTCGGGCATCTGTTCCACATCACGCGGCGGCAAGCCGACGAATATGCCGCCGAGAGCCAGCAGCGTTTGGCGGCAGCGCAGAAGAACGGCTACCTCGCCGGCGAAGTCGAGCCTGCCTTCGCCCGCGACGGCACCGTGTTCGATCACGACGACGGCGTGCGGCCCGACAGCTCGCGCCGACGCGCTCGCCAAGCTCAAGCCCGCCTTCGAACGGCCGTGGGGCAAAGTCACGCCGGGCAACAGTTCGCAAATCACCGACGGCGCGTCGTGGGTGATCCTGGCTTCGGAAGACGCCGTGCAGCGAGCACAAGCTCGTGCCGAAGGCCGTCATCGTCGACAGCGAATGGTCGGCGCTCGATCCCTCCGTCATGGGGCTTAGGTCCGGTCTATTGCTCGACCGCAATCCTGAAACGGCATCAGCTTGCGCTCAGCGACATCGAATTGTGGGAGCTCAACGAGGCCTTCGCCGCGCAAGTGCTCGGCTGCGTCGCCGCCTGGGACGATGCCGAGTTCTGCCGCGACGCGCTCGGGCTCGACGGCGCGGCCGGCACAATTCCGCGCGACCGGCTCAATGTCGACGGCGGCGCCATCGGCGTCGGCCATCCGGTCGGCGCCAGCGGCAACCGCATCGTGCTGCATCTCGTCAACGCCATGAAGCGGCTCGGCTATAAGCGCGGCATCGCCACCGAATGTATCGGCGGCGGCCAAGGCGGCGCGATGCTGATCGAAGCGATTTAGGGGGCGCGCATGAAAACCTTACCCGCGCCGAAGCCGACGATGGCTATTCTCGGCAAACGCGACCTCGAGCTTGGCCCGTTCGCCGTCGGCGAAACGCAGCAGGAGCCGGGCCCCTGGGCGAACTGGCGGCTGCGCACCGACGAAGACGGCATCGCCTGGCTGTTGTTCGACAAGAAGGATTCCAGCGCCAATACGCTGTCGGAAGCGGTGCTCACCGAGCTCGACGGCGTTCTGGAGAAACTCGAGCGCGAGCGGCCGCGCGGACTGGTGATCCGTTCGGGCAAGGCGAGCGGTTTCATCGCCGGCGCCGACATCACGCAATTCACCGGCGTCACCGACAGCGCGCAGATCGAGGCGCTGCTGACGCGCGGGCACGCGGTGCTCGATCGCCTCGACCGCTTGCCGCTGCCGACTATCGCGGTCGTTCACGGCTATTGCCTTGGCGGTGGGCTCGAAGTGGCGCTGGCCTGCGACTACCGCCTTGCCATCGACGGCGCGAGTTTCGGCTTTCCCGAAGTTCTGCTCGGGCTGCATCCGGGCCTCGGCGGCACCTTCCGGCTGACGCGCCTGATCAGTCCGGCGCAAGCCATGACGATGATGCTCACCGGCAAGACCGAACGCGCCCGTTCGGCAAAGCGGCTCGGTCTAGTCGACGCGGTGACGCAGGAGCGCCATGTGCGCGCCGCGGTGCGCTCGGCCGTTGCCGGCGAATGGAACCGGGCGAAGCAGGATCTGCTCGGCAAGGCGATGAATCTCGGCCCGGTGCGCGGGCTCCTCGCCTCGCGGATGCGTAGCGAAGCCGAGAAGAAAGCGCCGCATAAAAACTACCCGGCGCCTTATGCGCTGATCGATTTGTGGGAGGCCCACGGCGGCAATCCGGACGCAATGCAAAAGGCGGAAGTTACGTCTTTTGCCAAGCTTCTCGTCACCTCGACCGCGCAAAATCTCGTCCGCGTGTTCTTCCTGCGGGAAAATCTCAAGAGCCTTGCCGACGGCAAATGGGACGGCAAGCGCATCCACGTCATCGGCGCCGGCGCCATGGGCGGCGACATCGCGGCGTGGTGCGCCTGGCACGGCTTTGTCGTCAGCCTCGGCGACACCAAGCCGGAGCCGATCGCCGGCGCGATCAAGCGCGCCGCCGATCTGTTCGGCAAGATCGGTCGCGACGACCGCCGCCGGGTGCGCGACTCACTCGACCGCCTGATCCCCGATCTCAAGGGCGAAGGCGTCGCGAGTGCCGACCTGATCATCGAAGCGGTGCCGGAGATCCTCGATCTCAAGCGCAAGATTTTCGCCGGCATCGAGCCGAAGATGAAGCCGGACGCCATTCTCGCCACCAACACGTCGAGCATTCCGCTCGAGCAATTGCGCGAGGGCCTGCCGCGGCCGGAACGGCTGGTCGGCATTCACTTCTTCAATCCGGTGTCGCGGATGCAGCTTGTCGAGGTCGTCAGCCACGACCAAGTGGCAGCCGATGTGCTCGCCGAGGCGCGCGCCTTCCTCGGCCGCATCGATCGCCTGCCGGCGCCAGTCAAGAGCGCGCCGGGCTTCCTGGTCAATCGCGCGCTGACGCCTTATCTGCTGGAAGCCCTGGTGTTGCTCGATTCCGGCGTGAGCAAAGAAAGCATCGACAAGGCGGCCGAGGATTTCGGCATGCCGATGGGCCCGATCGAGCTTGCCGACGAAGTCGGGCTCGATATCTGCCTGCATGTCGCCGAGATGCTCAAGAGCACGCTTAACCGCGATATGCCGGAGCCGCCGCAATGGCTAAAGGACAAAGTCCGCAAGGGCGAACTCGGCAAGAAAACCGGCAAGGGCCTCTACGATTGGAAGGACGGCCACGCCGTGAAGGGCCACCAAGCCGCCCCGGCCCCGCCCGATGCCGTCGACCGGATGGTGCTGCCGATGCTCGATGTCTGCGTCACCTGCCTGCGCGAGGGCATTGTCGCCGACGAGAAGGTCGTCGACGGGGCCATGATCTTCGCCACCGGCTTCGCGCCGTTTCGCGGCGGGCCGATGCACTACGCGCGCAGCCGTGGTGTGGCCGACGTGCGCGATACACTCAAGCGGCTCGCCGAGAAATACGGGCCGCGCTTCCAGCCTGATCCGGGCTGGGACAATCTGAAATGATTCATACGGGGACGGCGCCCGCGGCAGTCGACGATCCGGCGCGGCTCGCCGACGCCATCGTCGAAAAAGTCGGCAAGACCATCGTGCTTGCCCTGCCGCTCGGGCTCGGCAAGGCGACCCACATCGCCAATGCGCTCTACGACAAGGCGGCCGCCGATCCTTCGCTCAAGCTCACCATCTTCACCGCGCTCACGCTCGAAGCGCCGCGCGCGAAGAACGAATTGGAGCGCTGTTTCCTCGATCCGGTCGCGCAGCGCGTTTTTGCCGGCTATCCGGCGCTGCATTACGCGGCGGCGATCCACAAAGGTGAAGTACCGCCCAATATCGAGATCAACGAATTTTTCTTCGAGGCCGGCCAATGGCTCGGCTCGCCCTATGCGCAACAGCATTATATTTCCGCGAATTATACCCATGCGCTGGGCTACGTGCTCGATCGCGGCGTCAATGTCGTCGGCCAGTTGGTGGCGCATCGGCCCGCGGAGACGGCGTATCCTTACAGTCTCAGCTGCAATCCCGATCTGACCTGCGATCTCTTGAAGCTACGCCGCGCCGGCAAAGCCGACTTTCTGTTTTGCGGGCAGACCAATGCGGAATTGCCGTTCATGCGCGGCGACGCGGCGGTTGCGGCGAGTGAATTCGATCTTTTGCTCGATAGTCCGAAAACCGACTTTCCGCTGTTCGCGCCACCGCGCGAGCCGGTGTCGCTCGCCGACTATGCGGCGGGGCTCCACGCGGCGAGCACCGTGCCCGACGGCGGCACGCTGCAGATCGGCATCGGCTCGCTCGGCGACGCCGTTGCGCAGGGTCTGGTGCTGCGGCAGAGGCGAAATTCCGAATTTTGCCAATTGCTGTCAAAGCTCGGCTATGCGCCGGCGCAAGACCCGGAAGTGCGCACCGAGCCCTTCGATGTCGGCCTCTACGGCTGCTCGGAAATGTTCGTCGAAGGCATGCTCGATCTCTATCGCGCCGGCATCCTCAAGCGCGAGGTCGACGGCGTCGTGCTGCATGGCGGCTTCTTCATCGGCTCGCGCGCCTTCTATCGGGCGCTGCGCGACATGGCGCCGGAGACCGCGGGGAAATTCGGCATGACGTCGATCTCCTACGTCAACGAGCTTTATCACGGCGAAGACGAGAAGCGCCGCGCCCGCGTCAATGCCCGTTTCCTCAACGACGCGATGATGGCGACGCTCTTGGGCGACGTGATTTCCGACGGTCTCGAGGACGGCCGCGTCGTCAGCGGCGTCGGCGGCCAATATAATTTCATCGCTCAGGGCTTTGCGCTCGAAGGCGCGCGCTCGGCGATCGTGCTCCGCGCAACCCGCAGCGCCAAGGGCAAGACGCAATCAAATATTCGCTGGCGCTACGGGCACACCACGATCCCGCGCCATCTGCGCGATATGATCATTACGGAATACGGCATCGCCGACATTCGCGGCAAAAGCGACCGCGAAGTGATCGCCGCGATGCTCAAGATCACGGATTCGCGCTTCCAGGACGAACTTGCTGCGCCAAGCCAAAGACGCCGGCAAGATCGAGCGCATTTACGAATTGCCGAAATCGGCGCGCGACAACACGCCGGACGCCGTCGTCCGTGCGCTCAAACCCGCCGCGGACGCCGGTCTGTTGCCGCCATTTCCGTTCGGCACCGATTTCACCGAGGTCGAGCAGCGTCTCATTCCGGCGCTGGAGAAGCTGCAAGCGGCCTCGCTTGCGCAAATCGCGTCGACGTTTCTACGCGGTCTTTCCGCCGGCGCCGATCACAGCGGCTGCCTTGATCGGATGGGTCTGACGAACCCAAAAAGCATCTCGCTCTGGATCTATGCGCGCCTTGTCCGCGGCGCGCTGAGCAAAAGCTGAGAACGGCCGACACGGCTTGCCTTGCTGATCGCCAAGCTCACCCTGGCGGAAACCGCCGGCCAAAGATTTAGGCCATAAATTCCTGGGTAAATTCTTGATTCTATTGGTACAGCTGGGTGGGCTCGAACCACCGACCTCCTGTTCCACAGACAGGCGCTCTAACCAACTGAGCTACAGCTGCACGCGCTCGCGGTCGGCAAGCGAGCGGAACCTATGGGCAACGCTTGATTTTGGCAAGACTAGCGAATTGGCGGTAAATCCGCACTTAAACCCGTTCGTCAGTCGGCGTCGGCGTCTGAGATTGCGGCGTCCCGGACGCCGAAAAAGCAAAAGCCCGGGTCTGGACCCGGGCTTTCCCCTCGCCGTAAGCGAGTAACTTCAAATCGCGATAGCGGCGCGATTAGGCGACCTTGGTGAACGCCTTGTTCATGCCGCTCTTGATCGGCTCGGCGGTCTCGGTCGCAACCTTCTGCGCCAGCGCGCCGAGTTCCTTGCCCTGCTCGGTGAGCGTTTCGAACTGCTTGCGCGCATGCGTGCTCGACAGTTCGATCACTTCCGACAGCGTCTTCGCGGCGAGCAACTCGCCGTAGAAATCGAACGTCGCATTGGTGTTGGCGCGGGCGGCGTCGATCACCTTGAGCCCGTAATCCGAGGCGCCCTTGGCGGCCGTCGAATAGGTGGTCTCCATCACGTCGGTCGCCTCTTCCGCGGCGGCCTTCATCTTCTCGTAGGTGTCCTTGCACTGCGCAACGCCGCGCTCGGCGAGTTCGCGGAACGCCGCCGGCATTTCAACTTTCGGAATCTCGAATTTCGGCATTTCGAATTTCGGCATCTCGAACGCGCCGGCAGTCGACTTTTTTGCTTTCGGAGTGGTGGTGGCCATTGTGGCATCCGTCATGACACTTGTCCTTGGTTTTGCTCGCTACTCTTGGGGCTGTCTCACAGAAGAGATGTTTTCTTTTTCCTAGGCCTCGCCGCCCGTTGCGCGGTGCCTCAATTCTCGACCCGCGGCTGAACGCTTTAACTCTTCGAAGCCCGGGGATGGCTTAACGGTATAAATAGCAACTTCTTTGGTGCATTGCAACAGAAATTATTGCAATGCAATAACTAATCGCAACATATTGAAACTATTTGGTTTTCACGTCGTCCTGCGCGCGCGGCAAAGGCCGCGATGCACGTCACGATTTACGTCGTGATTATCTCAAGGCTTAGTTTTGCTCAGGACTTAGTTTTGGCAGCATCTACCACAATCTTGGCCGCACTTTGTCCGAGGTCCTGGACCTGGGTCGAAAGCGTCTGCATTTGGCGGCTCAAATACTCGGACTGCAGCGCCATGAGCTGCGACGCGTCCTTGGCCTGCATCAGCTTTTGCGCGAAATCGAACGTCGACTCGACGTTTTGCTCGGCATAGGTCAGCGATTTGTGAGCGATTTCGGTAGCGCTGCTATGCGCGGCCTGGGCGCGGCCCTGGATCTGGCCCATGGCCTGGTTCGCCGCCTCGATAAAGCTCTCAAAGGCCTTCCTGGCCTGCGCCACGCTCTGCTCGGCGAATGCCCGCATCTCGGTTGGAATGGCAAACTGCTCAAATGGATCTTTGGCCATAACCTGCTCCTCTGCCCCAGACACATAGTCCAGACACAACAACCCCGGTCCAGACGCAACAATCCCGGTGCCACAATCCTAGTGTTCGAATTTGAAAGTCCGCAAGCGCTTTCGGCACGCCGCGCGCGAACCTCGGCGTCAAAAGCGCACAGGCCTAATGCGGGCCGGTCCACAGCGGCGTCGCGGGCGAAGTTCCCGAGCGGTGCTGGCGGCAAAAGTCCCGCCGATTAAGGTTATCTTGCCAAGATCTTGCCGAGTCCGGCAGCCGGGCGGCGCCCGGCATGGACACGCCGTGCGCGGCCCGCTTTATTAAGAATTCCTTTAGGGTAACGAGTTCGGTCGCATGCCGATTGTGGATTCAGAGCTCGCTCCGTTGCGTGACCCGCGGCTCGCGGCGCTTGCGACCAGCGCCTGGCCGGCGTGGCTATGGAGCGCCGACGGGTCGCGTATTCTTTGGGCCAATGCCGTCGGCGCCGCGATCTTCGGCGCCGCGGCCGTGAGCGCGCTAGACCAGCGCCATTTCAAGGCAAGCGACGCGTCGGCAGCTCAAGTCATCCGGCTTGGCGCGACGCTGCCGTCGCGATCGCAAGAGCGGCTCGAGCGGCTGCGCGCCTTCGGCGCGGGCTTTGGTCGGGCGCTGACCTGCATCTGCTCGCGGATCGTGCGCGATGACGGGCGAGCCGCCGTGCTCATCGTCGCGACCGAACCAGCCGGCCCGGTGCTGACGCTGCGCGAGCGGGTGCGGCGGCTCTTTCCCGAGAATGGCGATGCAATCGCTGCTTTCGCGCCCGACGGCGCGCTCGTCTATGCCAATGCGGCGGCGCAGGCGCGGCTTCCTGGCGCGCCGACGCTGTCGGCCTTGGGCATCGCCGATCTCACTGTGCCGGAATCCGGGAGCATGCCGGCGACGGCACGCGTCGGGGAAACGTCCGTTGGTGTCACGCTCGAGCGCCTCGGCAAAGACCAATCGCGCGTGCTTCTTCTCACCTTGCCGGCGCAAGCGGCGCAAGCGGGGCAAGGGCCGCAGGCGGAGCAAGCGCCGCGGGTCGAACCTGTGGCCAAACCCGTCCCAGAAACAATCCCTGAAATCATCGAGCCGGCGCCCGCCGCGCCTGTCGCCGCGGCCATCATCCCAGCGCCGCCCGTCGCCATGGAAGAACCGACCGTGGCGACGACTGTCCCTCAAGAAGAGCCGGCCATCGAACCGACTTTGGGGCCGGCCTTGGAGCCGGCCTTGGAGCCGGCCTTGGAACCGGACCTCGCGCCGCCTGCGTCCCACGACGAGCCAATCGCCGAGCGCCGCCATCCGTTGCGCTTCGTCTGGCACATGGATGCCGAGGGACGCTTTGTTGTCGGCTCGGACGAATTCATCGAATTGGTTGGACCGCGCACCATGGCGGCGGCGGGGCGGCCGTGGAGCGACATCGCGAACGCGCTCAATCTCGATCCGGACAATCAGGTGGCGCGCGCCATTGCGACGCAAGAAACCTGGAGCGGCATCGTCGTGTCGTGGCCGGTCGACGATTCCAACGAGCGGCTCACGGTCGAATTGTCCGGCTTGCCGGTGTTCGATCGCGACCGCAGCTTCCGCGGCTATCGCGGCTTCGGCGTATGCCGCGATATCGAGCGCATCAATGACCTGGTGCGCGAACGCCGCGAACGTCCGGTCGACGTCAGTCCGCCGCCGCAAGCGCCGCCGCAACTCGTCGAGGCCGCGGCTGCGCCGCTCGCAACGGCAGCGCCGGAAACCGGCGAAGACAGCGCGGCACCGGATGTCGCCGAACATATGGAACGCCCGCTGGCGCGCCCCGCTCTCACTCTTACGCCGAGCAGTACTGCGCCGAGCAGTACTGCGCCGAGCTCAGCCAATGTCGTGCCGTTCCGCCAATCGCAGCCCGGCCGAAACGAAAACGCCGCCGCCCTTGAGTCCGGTCGAGCGGCGGGCGTTCCGCGAATTGGCGCAGGAACTCACGGCGCGCCTGCGCGGCTCCGGGCCCACGGCCGAGGACGACGGCGCCGAAGCCGAGCCCGTCGCAACGCCGGCAAGCGCACCCGCGGCCGCAGCGCCGTCGGACGCCGCAATCCTCGAACAGACGCTGCTCGACCGCATTCCGATCGGCATCCTGCTCTATCGGCACGACTCGCTGCGTCTACGCCAATCGGCACTTCCTCGACTGGAGCGGCTATGACAGCCGTCGAGGCGATCGAAAAGTCGGGCGGCCTGAACACGCTGTTCGCCGGCCCGGCCGCCGTGGCAAGCGAAAACGGCGGCCTGCAGACTTTTTCAATCCGCACCCATAGCGGTTACGAATTGCCGGCGGCGGGCCGCATGTTCACCGTGCCCTGGCAGGGCTCTTCGGCGCTGGCGCTGGTTCTCACCAATAGCGAAGCCGAAGCGGCACTCGAGAAGACGCAACGCGCGCTCGCTGCGGCCGAAAGCGAAAACCGCGACGATCAAATCGATCCTCGACACCGTCGCCGACGCCATCGTCACGCTCGATCCGCAAGGCCTGATCGCGGACGCCAATGCGCGCGCCGCAGCCCTGTTCGGCAAATCCTCAGGCGACATGACGGGGCGCTCCTTGACCGGACGCACATTGGGCGAACTGCTGGCGCCGGAGAGCGACCGCGCGGCGCGCGATTACCTCGATCGTGTCGTCAATGGCTTAAACGGCAACGACAACGCGATCGATGTCGCGGCGCGCGCTGGGCGAGAACCGGCTGGCACCGCTCGCCTTGACGATCACGCGCCTCGGCAGCGACCGCTTCGCCGCGATGTTCAACGACACCACATCGCGCCGGCAGAGCGACGAGGAATTGCGCAACGCCAAGCGCGAGGCGGCCAAGGCGGCCGCCGCCAAGACCGAATTCATGACCGAATTCCTGGCCAAGGTCAGCCACGAGATCCGCACGCCGCTCAATGCCATCACCGGCTTCGCCGAGGTCATCATGGCCGAGCGCTTCGGCCCGATCGGCAACGAGCGCTATCGCGAATACGTCAAGGACATCCATGCCGCCGGCACGCATCTTGTCGCGATGCTCAACGATCTCGTCGATCTGTCCCGGATCGAGAGCGGCAAGGCCGACGCTCAATTTCGCCAATATCAGCCTCAACGAGCTCACCCAGCAATGCGTCGGCATCATGCAGCCGCAGGCCAACAAGGCGCGCATCATCATCCGCACCGCGCTCACGCCGGCTTTGCCGCAGGTCGTCGCCGACGAGCGCTCGATGCGCCAGATCGTGCTCAATCTGCTTGTCGAATTCGATCAGGCTCACCGGTCCGGGCGGCCAAGTGATCGTGTCGACGGTGTTCTCCGACGCCCGCGAGGCGGTGCTGCGCGTGCGCGACACCGGCGCCGGCATGAGCGAGAAGGATATCCAGGCGGCGCTGGAACCGTTCCGCGCAGACCGCGACCTCGGGCAGCTTCGGCTCCGGCGGCACCGGCTTCGGCCTGCCGCTGACCAAGGCGATTGCCGAGGCCAACCGCGCCCATTTCAGCATTTCCAGCGCGCCGAATGCCGGCACGCTGGTTGAAATCGCCTTCCCGCCGAGCCGCGTCGTCGCCGAATAGGCGCATGAAGCGGGACAGCGGCGCCGTGTGTCATCCGGCCGGCGCCAATATCTGCTAGACTTCGCAACAGACTTGAGAATCGGGGAACTCGTTTTCGCCGTCTTTGCGCGCCAGGATTCCCCGCTCAGGTGCGGCGATGCGCATGATCAAGATCGTACCGGCCAAATCGTATGGCCAAGATCGTAGTGGCACTGATCCTCGCCGCCGGCGCGCTCATGCCGGTGCCGGCGATGGCCGGCGACGATGTCGATTTGCTTCTGGTGCTGGCAGCCGACGTCTCGCGCAGCATCGATGCGGCGAAATTCCAGCTGCAGCGCGACGGCTATGCCGCAGCCGTTTCCGATCCGCGCGTTCTCGACACGATCAAATCCGGTCACTTGGGCCGCATCGGCGTGACCTTTGTCGAATGGTCCGGCGTCGGCGCGCAGCACGTGGTGATCGACTGGACGACGATCGGCGATGGCGCGAGCGCCAAGGATTTCGGCGATCGCCTGCTCGAGGCGCCGCGCTCGTTCGCCGACCGCACCTCGATCGCGGCGCGATCGAATTCGCGATGGATCAGTTCAGCCACACGCCGTTCACCGCGAGCCCGCCGCATCATCGACATTTCCGGGGACGGCACCAACAATGCCGGGCGCGACGTTGCTGCCGCGCGCGACGATGCGGTGGCCCAAGGCGTCACCATCAACGGGCTCGTCATCTTCAGCGAGAACCCGATGTCGTGGAATCCGGATCACACCAATCCGCCCGGCGGCCTCGACAATTACTACCGCAACAACGTGATCGGCGGCCCCGGCGCCTTCGTCATGGTCGCCAAGGACTTCAACTCGTTCGGCCAGGCCATGATCGGCAAGCTGATCGCCGAGGTGGCCGAGCATCGCCTGCCGAAAGCGACGCGCTACTCGGCCCGCTGACGCGGCTTGGTTTGCGCCCGCCAAACCAAATTTGTTTATTTGCAGCAGGCATTTGGGCACGCCCGCGACGCGTGGCGGCCACGAAAGCGACACAGATACCCGCCAGTTTGCAGCCGATCTGCCGCCCGGTAATATTCACCCCGGCCCAATCAACATCGGAAAAGCGTCTCTTGACCGCGGCCATTGGCTTAAAGCGCCTCGCGATTGCTGTTGCCGCCATTCTTGCGGCGGCGTTCGTCACGCTGGTGGCGCTGTCCATTCTCATTCCGGCGACGTTCGGTGCGCGACGCGGTGAAATCGGAAATCCGCGCGGTGACCGGTCTCGATCCGATGCTGGGCGACGACATTTCGCTGTCGCTGTTTCCGTCCGGCGCCGTGACCTTCCACAAGGTCCTGCTCGGCGACAACCGCAGCGGCGAACCGGCGGTCGCGGCCGACGAATTGACGGCGCGGCTGCGTTATTTCCCGCTGCTCGCCGGGCACATCGAAATCGCCGACGTGACGCTGGTGCGCCCGACCATCAACGTGACCTTCGCGGCCAACGGTGAATCGAATTGGTCGGGCCTGATCGACACGCTGGCGCGCGCGCTTGCGCCCAACCCCGACCATCGCACGGCCTCGTTCTCGGAGATCGGCATTCAGAACGGCACCGTCGTCGTACATGACGTCGGCAAGGACGCGACCGAGCGGCTCGAGAACGTCGAATTCGAGGTGGCGTGGCCGTCGATCTCGCGCAGCTTCGGCGCCAACGGCCACTTCGTTTGGAACGACGAGCCGGTCGAAGCTCGCCTCGCGCTCACCGATTTCCTGGCGGCGCTGACCGGCGACCGTTCCGGCCTCAAGGTGCGCGTCTCCGGCGCACCGCTGCAGCTCGCCTTCGACGGTTCGGCCAGCGCCCGGCCCACGCTCAAGATCGAAGGCGCGCTCGGCGTCGACGCGCCGTCGCTGCGCGACGCCATGCGCTGGACCGGCAGCAGCAAATTGCCGTTCGGCGGTTTCGGCCGTTTTACGCTGCGCGCGCAGAGCGATATCGGCGGCGGCGTCATCGCGCTCTCCAATGTCAATGTCGAGGTCGACGGCAACGCCGCCGAAGGCGCGCTGACAATATCGACCGACGGCCAGCGCCTGGTGCAAGGCACGCTCGCCGCCGACGCGCTCGATCTGACGCCTTACCTGTCCGGCGTGCGGCTGTTGGCAAGAAACGAGCGCAACTGGGATGCGCTGCCGATCGCGCTCGACGGCTTCGGCGATTTCAATCTCGATCTGCGGCTTTCGGCGGCCAGCATCAAGCTCTCCACCGCGCAACTCGGCCGCACCGCCGTCGCCGCCAATTTGCGCAACGGCAAGCTCGACCTCACCATCGGCGAGGCGCAGGCCTTCGGCGGCACCGCCAAGGGCACGATGGGGCTCACTGTCGCCGATCAGCGGCGTCGGCGTGTCCTCGCATATGCAATTCGTCGATGTCGATCTGAACGACTGTCTCGGCCAATTGTTCGGCGTGCACAAGGTCGCGGGCCGCGGCAATCTGGCGATGAATGTCGACGGCTCCGGCGCTTCGGTGATGGCGGTGACCCGCGCGCTCAACGGCACGGCAAGCCTCAACGCGCGCATTCCGGCGCGCTGTCCGGCATCAATGTCGAGCAATTGCTGCGCCGGCTGCAGCGCCGGCCGCTGTCCGGCAGCGGCGACTTCCGCTCCGGCTCGACGCCGTTCGACGAACTCGCCATCAATCTCAAGATCGATCAGGGCACGGTGTCGATCGACGACATGCATGTCGACGGACCGTCGGTGAAACTCGCGGTCGGCGGCCAGGCTTCGGTGCCGACGCGCGATCTCGATCTCAAAGGCGTGGCGACGCTGGTCTCGACCGCCAGCGCCGATGAGTTCGACCTGCCCTTCGTCGTGCAGGGGCCGTGGGACGATCCGATCATGCTGCCGGACGCGCAGGCCCTGATCCGCCGTTCGGGCGCCGCCGCACCGCTCCTTGACGCCGCCAAGACGCATAATGCGAGCGACGCCGTGCGCTCGGTGATCGACCAATTGCTGGCCTCGCCGTCCGGCTCGGCGCCGGCGCCCGCCGTATCGCCGGCCTCGACGACGGCGCCGCCGAAGCCCACCCAATAGGCTTCGGCTGCCGATTTTCAGCCGCCGCAAGCGCTGCTCATGCGCGCAGGTTTTAACATTTTGCTCTATGATTTCGCGGCGTCCGAATCAGCGCGGGTTTTCGCCCGCTGGATGCTCAGCTGATGCTCAGCCGCCTCACGCGCACGATGGTCAAGGTGCTGATCGCGTCGCTGATCGTCGGAACGGTCCTTGCCCATTTCGGCATCAGCACCAGTGAGCTGATCAAGACGGCCGGGCTTTCGCCCGAGCGGCATCGAGGACTTGGCGCGCGACGGCATCTCCTGGGCGCTGCCGAACCTGCTGCTCGGCTCGTTGGTGATCATTCCGATCTGGTTCGTGATCTATCTGTTCCGCCCGCCGGGCGAGAGCCCGGATTGAACGGCCGCCCCCTCGCAGCCGACTTCACGCCCGCGCCGGCGTGCCCCTTGCCGCATTGAGCTTGGTGAGGAGCGACGCGGCGATGACGGCCACGCCGACGACGGCGATCATGATGCTGCAAACCGCGTTCATCTCCGGCTTCACGCCGAGCCGGACCTCCGAATAGATGCGGATCGGCAGCGTCGTCGCGCCCGGTCCGGTGGTGAAGCTGGCGATGACGAGATCGTCGAGCGACAGCGCGAAGGCGAGCATCCAGGCGCGCGACGATCGCCGGCAGGATCAGCGGCAAGGTCACCGCGACAAAGGTGTGCGCCGGCGAAGCGCCGAGATCCATGGCCGCCTCTTCGAGGCTCATGTCGAAATCGACGAGCCGCGACTGCACGATCACTGCGACGAAGCACATCGCCATCGTGGTGTGGGCGATGACCACGGTCCAGAAGCCGCGGTCGACCGAGACGGCGACGAACAGCAGCAGCATCGACAGCCCGGTGATGACCTCCGGCATGACCAGCGGCGCATAGATCATCGCCGCGAACAGAAGCTGGCCGCGAAAGCGGCCGAACCGCACCAGCGCCACCGCCGCAAGCGTGCCCAACAGCGTCGCCGCGCTCGCCGAAATCAGCGCCACGCGCAGGCTGATGAAGGCGGAATCGAGAAGCGGCGCGTCGCCGGCGAGTTCGGCATACCAATGCGTCGACCAGCCGCCCCACACCGCGACCAGACGCGACGCATTGAACGAATAGATGACCAGAATGACGATCGGCAGATAGAGAAAGGCGAGGCCGAAGACGAGCGCCGCGAGATTGAACGGCGAGAGTTTTCGCATCGTCACTCGCGCTCCGCGCCGCGCATGGCCTGGTTCTGGAAAATGACGATCGGCGTGACCAGGAGGCACACCAGGACGACGGCGACCGCCGACGCGGTCGGCCAATCCTTGTTGGCGAAAAATTCGGTCCAGATCGTCTGGCCGATCATCGATGTGCGCGAGCCGCCGAGCAGATCGGGAATGACGAACTCGCCGACGATCGGGATGAAGCACAACAGCGAGCCCGCCACGACGCCCGGCGCCGACAGCGGCATGGTGACGAGCCAGAACGTCTTCCAGCGCGGGCAGCCGAGATCGGCGGCGGCTTCGAGAAGCTGTTCGTCGAGCTTCTCCAGCGTCGCATAGAGCGGCAGCACCATGAACGGCAGATAGGAATAGACGATGCCGATATAGACGGCCGTGTCGGTCGACAGCCAGGCCGGCGGCTCGCGCACGATGTGCAGCGCCAGGAGCAACTGATTGAGCGGCCCGTCGTGCTGCAGGATGTTCATCCAGGCATAGATGCGGATGAGAAACGACGTCCAGAACGGCAGGATGACGAGCACGACCAGGATCGCCTGCACGCGCCGCGGCGTGCGCGTGATGGCGTAAGCGATCGGATAGCCGATGACGAGCAGCAAGAGCGTCGAGAACGCCGCGATCTGCAGGCTCTTCACATAGGACAAGATGTAGAGCGGATCGGTGCCGAGGAAGCCGTAATTGTCGAGCGAAAGGCCGGCGAAGAAGCTTCGCACGCCGCTGCCAGCCGGCGGCGAGGTCGAACATCGGCGTATAGGGCGGCTGCGCGATCGCGGTCTGCGACAGGCTGATCTTGAGCACGATCAGGAACGGCACGAGAAAGAACAGCGACGAGCCACGCATAGGGAATACGGACGACGAGCTTTTGCCAGAATGAATCGTTCAGCTGCTGCACGGCTTCATCGCGTCAGCACGATTGCGGCTTGCGGCGAAAAGCTCAGCCACACTTTGTCATCCCAGCCGATCGCCTCCTCGGCCGAGCGGCCGGTATTGGCGATCGCCGCCTTGATCTGGCAGGCCGCGTCGCTGCGCAACTTGTAGATCGACAGATCGCCGAGATAACCGACATCGACAACCGTTGCGGCAACGCCGGTTTTCCACGCCGGTTTGCTGGTCACGCCGCCGGCTCCGCCCGCGTGATCCGCATTTTCTCCGGCCGCACCGCGACCCAGACCGCGGCCTGCGGCTCGGCGTCGATTTTTGCGGCAACCCGCAGCCGGCCCAAAGCCGTGCCCTCGACGCTCGTGCGATCGTCGCCGACGCGGCCCTCGAACAGATTGACGTCGCCGATGAAGTCCGCGACCCAGCGCGAATTCGGCTGCTCGTAGATTTCGGCGGGCGGCGCCACCTGCATCAGCCGGCCGCGATCCATCACCGCGATCCGGTCGGCCACCGTCATCGCTTCGCTCTGGTCGTGGGTGACGATGATGAAAGTGAGCGCCGAGCCGCCGCTGCAGCTCCATCAGCTCGAATTGCGTCTCGCCGCGCAGTTTCTTGTCGAGCGCCGCCATCGGCTCGTCGAGCAGCAGGACGCGCGGGCGCTTGACCAGCGCAGCGCGCCAAGGCCACGCGCTGGCGCTGGCCGCCCGACAATTCGTGCGGCTTGCGCCGGCCGAGACTTTCGAGCTTCACCAGCGCCAGCATGTCGGCGACGCGCTCGGCGATCTGCGGCTTGGGCAGGCCCTCCTGCTTGAGGCCGAAGGCGACATTGGCCTCGACATTGAGATGCGGGAAACAGCGCATAGCTTTGAAACATCATATTGACGGGCCGCCGATACGGCGGCACCTGCGCCAGATCGACGCCGTCGAGCAGGATGCGGCCGGCGTCCGGCTGTTCGAAGCCGGCAATCAGGCGCAACAGCGTGGTCTTGCCGCAGCCGGAAGGCCCAAGCAGCGCAAAAAACTCGCCCTGGTAGATATCGAGCGAAAGCTGATCGACGCGCGGTGAAGGTGCCGAAGCGCTTGCGCAGGCCTTCGATGCGCAGCAGCGGCGCCGCGGTGCGATCGGCCCAAGGCGCAAAGCCGCGTTTCGCGAAACCGCGTTGCGCAAAGTCCTTGCCGACTCGACAGCTTGCATCCCTGCCCCAAGCATCCCTGCCCCAGCATCCCTGCCCCAAGCATCCTTGCCCCAAGCATCCCTGCCCCAAGACAGCAGCGCTTGCCACACCCCAACGCCGCGCGATCCGCACGCTACGCTAGCGCATGTTCGGAATACGGCAAACTACGGAGATAAAAGCGCAACGGGCAAATGCGCCGGTCAGCTCACGAATTCGATCGGCGCCGTCGTCACGGTGGGCTCGTCGAGAGCGTCCGTCATCAGCTTGCGCGGTTCCGGACCGTAGTAATCGCCGAGCTGCACATTCGGCCGCGGCTGCAGCGTGATCGCGACCAGGCGATCGTAGAGCGACTTGGCCGACACCGGCTTGGTCAGATATTCGTTGACCCCGAGCCGCACCGCCTCGACGACGCGCCAGCGTTCGCCGTGACCGGTGAGCATGATGATCGGCACGTCCGGCATCGGGAACACGCCCGGCGAGCGCACGATGCGCACCAGTTCGGGCCCGCTCAAGAGCGGCATTTCCCAGTCGAGGATCACCACGTCGGGCGCAACCGTGCGGATCGAGTCAAGCGCGGCGATGCCGTCCGTCGCCTCATAGATGTCCTTGACGCCGCAATTGACCAACAGCGTGCGGACCACCTTGCGCATGTACTGATTGTCGTCGACCACCAGCACGCACAGCGACTGAATGACGGTCTCGATCTCTTGCTTCGAATGTTTGGACGACATGGCACTCCGACCGGAAAGTCACGCCAAATCAGACCACGGCGGCATTGCGGCTTGGTAAAATTGAAACCTGCAATTCGCAACGATTCGCGCTGCGGCCGCCATTTGCCGACAACGACGCCATGCAACGTGGTGAGCGTTCGGTTAACGCCGCGAACTATCAAGTGCGGGCGGTGGCGTCGACCTGGCTCATGAAACGATCGAGTTCCGCCCGTTGCGCATCAGAAAACCGCAAGCCGAGCTTGGAGCGCCGCCACAGCACGTCATCGGCGCTCTGCGCCCATTCCTTCTTCATCAAATAGCGCACTTCGGCGGCGGTGAGATCGGCGCCAAGCCGCGTACCGAGATCGTCGAGGCTTTTCGCCGCGCCGAGCACGCGATCCACCCGCGTGCCGTAAGCGCGAGACGAGCCGCCGCGCATGATCGGCGGTGAGGAATTTCCAGGTCTGCCGCGTGCGCTCGATCAGCGTCGCGATACCGTCGTAGAGAAAATCGCCGCCGGGCAGTGGGCTATGCGCGGTCCACGGCCGCGAGTGCGGGAAGAAATGCGACAGCTTCGTCAAAGCATCTTCGGCAAGACGCCGATAGGTCGTGACCTTGCCGCCATAGACGGTGAGGAGCGGCGCCTCGCCGTAACGCTCGTCGAGCATCAAGGTATAGTCGCGGCCGATGTCTTCCGGCTTGCCGGCGCCGTCGTCATAGAGCGAGCGCACGCCGGCATAGGCCCAGACCACGTCGGCTGCGCCGATCTCGGTGCGAAAATATTCGTTGATGATGCTGCAGAGATATTCGATCTCCTCGCCGGTCGGGATCACCGTCGACGGATCGCCGGCAAAGGCGCGATCGGTGGTGCCGATCAGCGTGAAGTCGCGCTGGAACGGAATGGCGAACACGACACGGCCGTCCGCCGCCTGCAAAATATAGGCGCGGTCGTGATCGTAGAGTTTGCGCACCACGATATGCGAGCCTTTGTCGAGGCGGAGCCGGTGCTGCCGGCGCGGTGCGCAGCGCTGTTTCCGCAAACAATTCGCTCCAGGCGCCCGCCGCGTTGACCAGGATCCGCGCCGTCACCACGTCGCGCTGGCCGCGGGCGTTGAGCACCAGCCGCCAGGTGTCGTGGCGCTCGGCCCAGACGCAGCGGGTCCGCGTGCGGATCACGGCGCCGCGTTCGGCGGCATCCACGGCGTTGAGCACGACGAGGCGGGCGTCGTCGGCGAAGCAATCGGAATATTCGAAGGCGTGATGAAAACGCGACTTGAGCGGCTGACCGGCTTCGTCGGTCACCAGATCGACTTCGCGCGTGCCGGGCAAAATCTTGCGCCAGCCGATCCAGTCGTAAATG
The DNA here is from genome assembly GCA_963695615.1 of uncultured Alphaproteobacteria bacterium. Lineage (GTDB taxonomy): Bacteria > Pseudomonadota > Alphaproteobacteria > Rhizobiales > Xanthobacteraceae > BOG-931. The sequence goes on from CAVOHH010000006.1 coordinate 92,265, forward strand.
AACAGGCCGATCCGCAGCAGCAGAGCCGAGCGGCGCGCTTCGTTGATCGGCAGCACGAAACGCAGCGGCCGGATCAGATGCGGCGCCGCGCGCAGCAGCACTTCGCGTTCGCGCAGCGCCTCGCGCACCAGGCGAAATTCGTAATGCTCGAGATAACGCAAGCCGCCGTGAATGAGCTTGGACGACGCCGACGAGGTACCGGAGGCGAGATCGTTCTGCTCGATCAAGACGACGCGCAAGCCGCGGCCGGCGGCGTCGCGCGCGATGCCGGTGCCGTTGATACCGCCGCCGATGACAGCGAGGTCGAAGTCGGCCACTGATTCTCCTCTCTTCCTAGACTATCAAATCCTCGTGGCGGCCTTGATACCCGTCTTGCCTAGTTCTCAGGATAAGCGAAGATACAGGCATGGATTTCCGCGATCGTCATATCGTTGTCACCGGCGGCGCCGGCGCGCTTGGCACCGCCGTCGTCACCGCTTTGATCGAAGCCGGCGCCGTCTGCCACGTGCCCTGCTTCGACCAGGCGGAGGCGAAGCGGTTTCGGCTCCGCGACCACAAACAGGTCGTCGTCACCGTCGCCGGCAATCTCGCCGAAGAAGCGCCCATTGCCGGCCTTTACAAAGGCATCGGCCCGCTCTGGGCGTCGATCCATATCGCCGGCGGCTTTGCCGCAGGCGCCTTGAAGGACACCAGCCTCGCCACGATCCGCCAGCAGATCGACATGAATCTCGTCAGCTGCATGCTGTGCTGCCGCGCCGCCGTGACAGCCATGGCAAGCGGTGGCGGCCGCATTGTCAATGTCTCGGCCCGCGCCGGCCTTGAATGGCGGAGCGGCGCCGGCATGACCGCCTATACCGCGAGCAAGGCAGCGGTCGCGGCTTTTACCGCGGCCCTTGCCGAGGAAGTCGCCAAGGACGGCATTTTGGTCAACGCGGTCGCGCCGTCGATCATGGACACTCAAGCCAACCGCAATGCCATGCCCAAAGCCGATTACACGCTATGGCCGAAGGTGGAAGAAGTCGCCGCCACCATCGGCTTCCTCGCCTCGCCCGAGAACCGCGTCACCCGCGGCGCCATCGTGTCGGTTTACGGGAAGTCCTAATAACCGGGCCACAATCCCGGCGTCGCCAGTTCGAGCAGGTGGCCGTCGGGATCGCGGAAATAGATGCTCTCGCCGCCGCGCGGCCATTTGGTGCGGCCTTCGATCTCGATATCGGCCGCCTGCAGTTCGTTCTCCCAAGCCGCGAGCTCATCGGCGGCGATCGAGAATGCGATGTGCACCGGGCCGTGCCCGTCATGCGGCGGGATGGTGCCGCCCGGCAGGCGCACCGTTTCCAGCGAGTGGCCGCGCAAGAACAACAACAGCACGCCGTGGCCATGGACGTCGTAGGAGCATAGCCGCTGATCGCGATAGATGCTGTTCAGGCCGAGAACCTGTTCGTAGAACGGGCACGCGCGCACGAAATCGTCGACGTAAAGAACGGTTTCAAGAACACCGAGCAGAGTGGGCATGGCCTTGGTCCCGTCATCCTGAGGTGCGAGCGCAGCGAGCCTCGAAGGATGAACGGCCGAAGCGCTCGGGCCGTCGTCCCAACGAAATCGGGTGTACCCGATTTTGAACTTTACATTGTCCAAATTGGCAAGCCAATTTGGTTGGGCCGCTTCGCGGCCACCTCAGGGTGACGGAATAGAGATTATCCCGAAACCGGGACGATCTCGCGCGTCGGGGCCGTCACCAGCCGGGTCACGGCGCTTGCCGCGACGATGGTGCGCTGCTGCGCATAGGCCTCGTGATTGCGCTCGATGTAATCGAGATCGTAGAGGTAGTTCACCATCAGGCCGTGGGACTGTTTGAGCGCCCGCTCCGACATGTCGGCGAGCCAATCCAGCCGCTCGAGCCGCGCGCCGTTGCCGAGATGGAAGCGCGCCACCGCGTCGACCGGCAAGCCGCGGCTGTTGCGCGCGCGCACATAGTACCAGGCGGCAGCGCGGATCAGCGGCTCGCGGATCTTCTCGGCTGTCTCTGGCGTGCGCCACCAGCCTTCGCTATCGAGGCCCGCCAGCGCCTCGCGATCGTCGTCGTCGAGCACCTGCGAGGCGGCATTGGCGCGCTCGCGCTTGAGCCAAGAGGCGAAATTCGGCACCGGCGACAGCGTGACGAAAGTGGCGACGCGGGAGACCTCGCGCGACACTTCCTCGACCACCTGCTTGATCAAAAAGTGGCCGAAGGTGACGCCGGCGAGGCCGCGCTGGCAATTGGTGATCGAATAAAACACCGCCGTCGTCGCGCGCTGCGGCTCGACCGGCTCGCGCTTGTCGGACAGGATCGGCGCGATGGCGCCCGGGATTTCCCGCGTCAGCGCCACTTCGACGAAGATCAGCGGCTCGTCGACCAAAGCCGGGTGAAAGAACGCGTAGCAGCGGCGGTCGGGCGGATCGATACGGCGGCGCAGATCGTCCCAATCCTGGATTTCGTGCACCGCCTCATAGCGGATGATCTTGTCGAGGATCGCCGCCGAGGTCGACCAGTCGATCCGGCGCAGCACCAGAAAGCCGCGATTGAACCAGGACGAGAACAGATGAACGAAATCGCTGTCGATGATTTTCAGATCGTCGCGATGCGCCATGGCGTCGAGCAGTTGCTCGCGCATATGCACGAGCGCCGCCGTGCCGCCGGGGGCGAGATTGAGGCGGCGAAACAGTTCGAGCCGCCGCGGTTCGCTGACGCGATGCAGTTCGGAGGCGTTTTCGGGGCTCGGCGACGCCCGGTAGGCGGCAATGGCACGGTCGATGCGCGCCTGGTCGTGGCCGAATGTGGTGGCGAGCGCCTCGAAGAAGCCGATGCGCGGCCCGATCGTGGTGTCGGCATAGCGCGCCAGGATCTCCTGCGCGAGCGCGACGCCGGACGCCTCGCCGCGGCCGGAGAGCAGTTCCTCACATTGTTCGATGAGGCTTGCCGAACGTTCATGCGCCGGCTCGCGACGCTCGCGCTTGATCAACGCGCGGCTCCGGTCGGCGATGCTCTGGAGCATCTCGCTGAAGAATGACGTGTTCACAGCTTCATCCCATCCGGCCAGTCAATAGCTAATGATCGAACGCCGCCGTGACAAGCTGGCGAAAGGTATAGAACTGTAGACAAACCTGGACAAAACAGCCCTACTTTGCCACTTAAGCGCCCTCGCGGCAGGCCGCCGTGTCAGGAGTTAGTTCATGGAGGGTCCTTTGCCGGGTCCGTCAAAACAAGGTCCTTTAGCCGGGGTGCGCGTGGTGGAACTGGCCCGGATCCTGGCCGGGCCATGGGCCGGCCAGCTTCTCGCCGATCTCGGCGCCGACGTCATCAAAGTCGAACGCTCAGGCGCCGGCGACGATACCCGGGCCTGGGGCCCACCCTTCGTGCCGGCGGCCGACGGCGGCAACCTCAGCTCGGCCTATTTTCACAGCGCCAATCGCGGCAAGCGGTCGATCGAGGTCGACTTCGCCAGCGCCGAAGGCCAGCGCATCGTCAAGAAACTCGCGGCGCGTTCCGACGTGCTGATCGAGAACTTCAAGGTCGGCGGCCTCGTCAAATTCGGTCTCGACTATAAGAGCCTTGAGCCGCTCAACCCGCGCCTGATCTATTGCTCGGTGACCGGCTTCGGCCAGGACGGTCCGGCGGCGCCGCGCGCCGGTTACGATCTGATGGCCCAAGGCATCGGCGGCATGATGGGGCTCACCGGGACCGCCGACGGCGAACCGATGCGGGTCGGCGTTGCGGTGTCCGATATTTTCTCCGGGGTCTATTCCGTCGTGGGCATTCTCGCCGCCCTGCTGCGGCGGGAGAAGACCGGACAGGGCGGTTATGTCGACACGGCTCTGGTCGATTCCACCGTCGGCGTCCTGTCGTTCCAGGCGCTGAATTATCTGGTGTCCGGCGAAGTCCCCAAGCGCATCGGCAATACCCATCCCAATCTCGTACCCTACCAGGTGTTTCCGGTCGCCGACGGCCAGGTCATCATCGCCACCGGCAATGACGGCCAGTTCATCAAGCTGTGCGGCATTCTCGGCATGCCGCAACTGGCCGAGGTCGAAGCCTATAAGGACAACAAGGGCCGGCTCGCGCATCGCGCGGAACTCGTCGGCAAGATCTCCGAGCTCACCTCGCAGAGAAAGCGCGACGAGCTGTTGGAGAAACTGGAAAATGCCGGCATCCCGGCCGGGCCGATCAATAATCTCGAACAGGTCTTCACCGATCCGCAGGTCGTGCATCGCGGCATGAAGCTCACGCTGAAGAATGATGCCGCCAAAGGCGGCACCAGCCCGGGCCTGCGCACGCCGATCATGCTCGACAAGACGCCGATGGCGTCCGAGCGTCCGGCGCCGCGGCTTGGCGAGCACACCGCCGAAATCCTGCGCGAGATCGGCGAAGGATAACTCATCCTGCCCCGCACTGCTCCTTCTCCCCGCAGGCGGGGAGAAGGTCGGGATGAGGGGGCGTCGCCGCTAGCCTGAGACTCTCGGCGCTCAAACTTCGCGGAGAGGCCCCCTCACCCGCCGCGCTCCGCGCGGACGACCTCTCCCCGCGCGCGGGGAGAGGTGAACAACCCCTCCCGTTCGCGCGACACAATGCGTTGCGTGTTTCGTGTCGACGCTACGGTGTGAAGCGCGAAGAGAGCGGTTCAGGAAAAGAAGGGGTGGTGCCTTCGTGTCGCTCTTTGCCGTCTCTCGTCGCAAATAACAAATAAGAAGAAAGGATATGGAACGCCGACAGACGCTGTATCCAACCTGCCGTGCTGCTGGCACGGCCGCGCGCTCAGCAGAGCGCGCACGCCTATCGGCGTTCCACCACGGCTCCGACCCAGGAGAGATCTCCTCCCAAGGGCCCAGCTCCAGGCCACGTTTCCTGGGACTTGGATCTAGCGCCGATCCCGTTTGGTCCCCATTCCTGGGGCAGAACCGACACAGTTTTTGCGGGCGTTACCCGCCTTCACCTGTCCTTCAGTCCAGCGAGCACCTCGCGCCCCAGTCGGTAGTGCTGGGAGGTTGATGCCCGGAGCTGCCCGGGAGCGGCTTGCAACTCCGCCCGCAGGCACCGCCCTCGCTCCCGTGCCGCGCTATGCCTGCGCGGCAGGTCCTTTCACGTGAGCGAGAATCACAGAGGCGATATGTAACCGAAACAGTGACAAATGTCAATGTAAATGAGACGTCACATTTCTGTGCGTGCGTGGCCCTGGATAGTAGTTAACCCGCATTGCAACGCTGAGGGGTGTCGCGCGATACTTGGGACCTGAAGGTGAGCGCTCATTGCCGGGCGGAATAGACGGGCATTTCCGTCACCTGTGCTTCACTGCGAGGAGCTTTGGCGATTAGCAATCTCGTGCGGCATCAGTGTCGATAAAACATGAAAAGACGCCGCTCGTCTTCGCATCTTCGGCATCCGTTGTGGGACACACATCTTGTGCCGGGGATTTCTCAAATTGCGGAGCAGCCGATCAAAGCCGTGCCGCGAGTGCTCAAGCCGGATCCTCTGCAATTTGTCATTACGTCCATTTTACTAGGGATCGACGCGACAACACGGGCAAGGACGCTGAACTTCATCCGCCGTGCCAGAGAGGTCCACGAAGAATATGGCCTAGCGCGGCGCGACTATCGAGCGTTCTTTCGAGATAAAGAAAACACCCAACGATATTTTGATGCTCTGCATCATTTCGAAGTTTGTTTGTCCTCGGCATACCAAGGGCACGAGTTGCTGTTTGGTGGGCGGAATGCACCATTCTTTGACAAGGCTATCTCAGGGCGTGCTGAACTGAACTGGCGATTGAACCAACTCTATAACTACTCAAAGCATACTGAGGGAATGATCAAATCTTCGCGGTTCGATGGAAAGACGTTGACGATGTGGATATCGAACCATGGTCTTCAGACAAGCAGCGAGAAGATGAGCTTTGTTGAGCTTCATCATATCGTATTCGACGTGACCCTGACGGCTTGCATACTCGCGAAGAGCTACTTGTGGCGAAAAAAGCCTCTGCCGGGTGACCTGCTGCGCTATGTGAAGCAGCTGTACGAAGACCGGCCAGCCCATCTTGAACGGCCTCCTGCTGAAGGCGGGGAGTAATTGGCATCAGCACGGGGCGGCCTTGGCTATCCAGAATCGAAACGGCGCAGCCGTGCACGGCTGCGCCTTCGGGAATACGACATCCGAACGGATGCCGTAGAGATTGGATATCAAGCCACCGCTGCTTCATGTCGCCGATGTGCCAGAAGCGACGTCGGCTTTAAAGGAATAGAATGCATCGCCGCTCATGCTTGCGCTAGGATGTTCGGGCAAACGCGTTGGGGCTCGCCATGCCGATGTATCCAAGGCTCGTCGGAATTGCCGCCGTCGTATTCGGTTTTGGTCTGTGCGAGGCGCTCGCCGCCGGCGATGTCTGGAAAGGCTCCTGGAAATTCGAGATCGACCGGCAGGATCAGCCGGCGCTGAGCTATTACGACACCCGTGGCAGGAGAATATTCGGCATCGCTTGCGGGGCGCATTTCGAGATGAATGCGGTCTATCCGGGCGCGGCGCCGAAAGAGGACACCACGGGCTCGATCACGATCGCCAGCGGCAAGACCCAGATGGACTTCGCCGGCAACGTCTTCCACAACCCCGAAGTCGAAATGCCGACCGATCTACCGTTTTTCAACCAGGCGAATCTCGGTCGTCCCGAGCTTGACGGGGATAAATGGCGGGCGCTGGAAAATAGCGTTTTCGATTTTCTGGACTGCGGGCAGCCGCTGACGATCTCGGCCGATGGCAAAAGCTACGTGCTGCCGGCCGTCAAGGTGCCGCGCTGGCGGGCGCGCTTCCAGAAGATCTGCTGAGGCCGGTTTTTGGCAAAGACGTGGATGGCCGGGACATAGGCCGAGCGAAGCGACGCCGTTCTCGGTGAGGGGTAAAATAGAACTTCTCTCCCGTTTTCACGGGGAGGATGAAGAGTGCTGCCATCTTCTCAATGGACCCGGGCGTGAGACGCGCGTGGCTTGACATAGAGATAGAGACGCCGCGAGGGTTGCGCCGCCTGCTGATCCGTCGTCGGGGGTGCCCATGATCCCCAGATCTGTTCGCCCTCGGCGTTATAATAGCGCGGCAACGGGCTCCCATAATGACTCCGGGACTGCGCAAATGCCGGCGCCAAACTCGCGGCGGTGAACGCGGCTACCGCGAACGCCGTCGAAAGAAGGTTCTTGCTGACAATGAACCTCTTCATGGCACATCTCCTCCTCTTCAAGCCGACCGCAGCTTCTTGCCGCGGCGTGGCCCCGGAGATGTGGCCGCCGATAACATTCGAGTATGATGTGAATCAGAAAAAGTCTGTTCATGCGCCGTGAATAATCAAGATCGTCGCCGGCGCATGTTTGCTACTTTTCGAGCCGGCGGGTGTTGCTGCGAACGCGCTTCTGGTAGATGCCGAGGACTTTTTGCGCCGCGCGATGGTGGTCGCCGTCTTCCGCCATCACGGCCGCGGCCGCCGCGTGCGCCTCGGCAAAGGCCGCGATTTTCTCGGAGAACATCCGGCGCGATTCCGCCTCGGCCTTCCTGCCGCCGCCGGCGAGTCGCATCATGCGCATCGCGATGACGCGCTGTGCCTCAAAACCAAGCCGGGCTGTTTCCGATGACAACGCAAACCACGCATTCCACAACTGCATTGGATAGGACATTTACACTTCCAAAACCGCCCGGCTCGTGGCCGCGTTCTCACGTTAAAGGCTATGGGCGCAAATACCTAGCCCCATTCGCATAGGTGGCACGAATTGCGGGCTTTACACTTTTAGATTGCGCGTCGTGTCGTCGAACAATTCGTCGACCGAGAAGCGGCGCGGAATCATGCCCTGGCTGAAGGCAAAGTCGATGATGACGTCGAGCGCCTGCCGGTTGGCCTCGACGCCGTAGCGCAGCGGATCGAGCGCGGTGCCGGTCTCGGGCAGCTTTGCCGCCATCTTGCTCTCGTGCAGCAGGTGGAAAAGCTCCTTGACGATGTCGGGCCGCGCCTGCGCCACCGATTGCCGCACCACGACGAGATGGTTGATCGGCACGCCGCCATGCGACAGCGCCCATCTTTTGGCCTCCTCCTCCGGATTCGGGATCAGATATTTGAGCCGCGGATCGGGCATGTGGTCGCCGACAATGCCGGCATCGAGCTCGCCGTCGAGCAGCATTTGCGGCAGCGTCTTGCCGGGCGCGGCGCGCTCGACATAGGGCGGATCCTTGAATTCGGCGAGATGCGGATCCTCGAAGGTGACCCATTTCACCTTCTTTTCGTCGATGCCGTATTGCTCGCGCAGGATGCCGCGCACCCAGACGCCGGTGGTCACCGTATAGGCGCGCACGCCGACGCGCTTGCCTTCGAGATCGGCCGGGCTCAGGTGCCCGCGCTCCGGATTATAGGCGATGGTGTGATGCTGGCCGCGGCCGACGATGACGGCGGGCAGCAGCACGTAAGGCTTGCCGTAGGCCTTGGCCTGCAGAAACGTCACGATGGCGAGCTCGCCGATATCGTATTTGGCGTCGCGCACCAGCGACTTGAACAGCTGGTTGGCGACCTTGACCTCGGCGAAATCGAAGTCGAACAGTTTTGGCTTGAGCTCTTTTTTCTTCAGCGCCGCAGTGTCGGGATAATTGCCCAACATCGTGTGCAGCACGGGATTGGTCGTTGACTCATGACTCTGCGTCCTCAATCCAGTCTGCAGCGCCGGATAAAGCACCTGCGCGGTCTTGGCGAAAATCCAGTCGCGATCCTGTTGCGGCAACACGGCGAGCGTCTTTCGCGCCAGCGCCAGGATTTCCGGCATCGTGCCTTCCGACGACGGATAATTCGAGCCCCAGGACAGCCGCTCGGCGCCGAATTCGGCAGACGAGCTTCGGAAAGAACGTTTCCGGCGTCGCCTTGCCGCTTCCGGCCTGCTCGAAATTGCGCTTGGTCAGTTTCAGATAGACGCTCGGATAGCGCGCGAGCCCGAACAGGCTTGCCGCCGCCGCATAGGGCGGCCCGTCGTCGAGCGTCGGCCGCGCCATGTGATCGAGAATGATTTTCACTTTCGGAAAGCGCTCGATCATCTTGGCGAGCTGCGGAATGCCCGAGGCCGACATCTGCATGCAGATCGAGAGGCCGTGGTCGGCGGCATAGGTCCAGGCCGGATAGGATTTCGGATCGTCGAGCCATGACGCCTGCTCGCTCATGGTGCTGCCGAAGGTGAAGAGGCGCATGCCGGTGAGCCCGCGCTCCATCCAGTGGCGCATGCGTGACGGTGGCGTCCGGCGCCAACACGTCGACCGAGAACACGCCGGTGAAGCGCTTCGGATAGCGCCGCGACCGCGTCGGCGACATAGGAATTGTCGTGGCCGTAGCAGGTCGAGGCCTGCACGATCGCGGCCTTCTGCCACGCCCGTTGCGTCCATCGCCGCGATCAATTGCTCGAGCGAGACCGGCCGGGTCGCCGACCAGTCCGACTGCTTGCCGCCGAGCGGGGCGCGCGGATAGCGCTTGAGGTCCGGCGAGATGATGTGGGGATGGATGTCGATGACGGTGGACGCTGGCATTGGACCTCACGCGGTGCATATCACGCGATCTTCGCGCCGGGATATCCAATTCCTCGGCCGCCGCGTCAACATAAAACGTGAATAAACAACGACTCGGCGCTGCTCAAACGGGCTTTCAAACGGCCTTGCCACGGCGGGCCCGGCGCGGCATGACGAGCGCCAAGAAAGAGCCGGAGCGAGCCGTGGATACCGCGAATACAACCCGAGGTACAGCCGCGACCCGGCGGCCGCCCTTCTACAAGGACATGTCGGTGCAGGTCTTTGCCGGCATGCTTTTGGGCGCGGCGATCGGCCATTTCTGGCCGCAAAGCGCGGAGTTCATGTCCACTTTGGGCGACCTGTTCATCCGCCTGATCTCCATGTTCGTCGGCCTCATCATTTTTTGCGCGGTGGTGCACGGCATCGCCACGGTGCGAGAAGCCAAACGAGTCGGCCGCGTCGCCATCCGGGCGCTGATCTATTTCGAAGTGGTGACCAGTTTCGCGCTCGTCATCGGGCTCGTCACGATCAATCTGCTGGCGCCGGGCAAGGGCGCCCATTTCGATCTGGCGGCGCTGCCGGCGCACGCGCTCGATTCCTACCAGCACACGGCCGAAACGATTTCGGCGGGCGGATTTTTGCTCGAGCATCGTGCCGCACACGGCGCTGTCCGCCTTCACCGACGGCAATGTGCTGCAGGTCGTGTTCCTGTCCGTGCTGTTCGCCTTCGGCCTGCTCGCCGTCGGCCCGCGCGGCGAGCCGATGATCGACATGATCGAGATCACCAAGCTCACGGTGTTCAAGATCATCGGCTATATCATGTGGCTCGCGCCGATCGGCGCCATGGGCGCGATCGCGGCCACCGTCGGCAAGTTCGGCATCGGCTCGCTGGCGACGCTCGGCGCGTTGGTCGGCGAATTCTATCTCACCTGCATTCTCTTCATCGTCATCGTGCTGTTGCCGATCGGGTGGTGGAACGGCATCAACCTGTTGTCGCTGATCCGCTATATCCGCACCGAGCTTCTGGTCGTGTTCGGCACCAGCTCTTCGGAATCCGTGTTTCCGCAGCTCGTGCAAAAGCTCACGGCGCTCGGCTGCGATGAATCGATCGTCGGGCTGGTGCTGCCGACCGGCTATGCCTTCAATCACGACGGCACCTGTCTCTATTTCGCCGCGGTGTCGATTTTTCTCGCCCAGGCCACCGGCATCGATCTGTCGCTGACGCAGCAGCTTGGGCTCCTCGGAATCCTGCTGGTGACGTCGAAAGGCGGCGCCGGCGTCGCCGGATCGGCCATCGTCGTTCTGGTGTCGACGCTGGCCGCGACCGGCACCATTCCGGTCGCCGCCGTGGGCCTGATCCTCGGCGTGCATCGGCTGCTGTCGTCGGCCTTCGTCGCCGTCAACATTCTCGGCAATGCGCTTGCCACCATCGTCATCGCGCAATGGGAAGGCGCGGTGGACAAGAAACTGCTGGTGAGCGGGCTGGCGCAGCCGGCCGTTGCAGTCTAGCTGGACGGCTGAGGCGCACATCGGGCCGTCACGCGGCGGTGCTTACCGAATCGTTTACCCTGCGCTGTCACAATTCATTTTTTGCAGGCCAGCTATCGCCGGGTGTGTTGCGGCCTGCGGCGCGGGATTTGCTTGGTAGCCCGTGCCAGGCGAACACAAGGAGCACGACATGCCCAATCGCGGCGAACTCGCAATTCCGGCACGGCCCGCCGACTTCGGCGCCAAAGACGCCTGGATGGTGATCGGTTTCTGCGCCATCGGCTGGCTGATGTCGATCAGCCTTGCCGCTTCGCTGCTCGGCATCGGCGCGCTGCCGAAATTCCCATTGGGCTAAGCTTGAGGACTGAATCCGGACGCGTCACCCGACCGCCTCCTGCCGTGGCGGCGCTTCGCGCGCCCTTCGTTCGCTCGCTGCTTGTTCGCTCGACCCTTGCGCCTCACGCAAGGCGCGTTCGAGCGCGGCGAGATCGTAGGGCTTCTGCAGCACCTCGAAACCCCGGCGCAGCGCGTCCTGCGCGCTTGAACTGTAGCCCGTGGTCAACAGCACGGCGAGTTCCGGATAGTTCCGGCGCACCGCGTCCGCCAGTTCGAGCCCGTTCATGCCGCCCGGCATCAGAATGTCCGAGAATACGAGATCGACATCGGCGTCGCGTTCGAGCAGATCGAGTGCCGCCTGGCGCGCTTGCCGCGTGCCTCGACCTGATAGCCGAGCTGCTTCGAGATAGGCCTTGGCGACCTCGGCGACCTCGGCATTGTCCTCGACCAGGAGCACGGTGCCGGCGGCAGGCGCGTTCCGCGCCGCCTCATTCTGCTCGCGCGGCTGCGCCGGCGCTTCCCAGGTTCGCGGCAAAAATAGCGTGACCGCGGTGCCGCGGCGCGACGACGTGGTGATGCTGGCGGCGCCGCCGGATTGGCGCGCGAAGCCGTAGACCTGGCTCAAGACCAAGCCCGGTGCCCTTGCCGACTTCCTTGGTGGTGAAGAACGGCTCGAACACCCGCGGCAGGACTTCCGGGCGGGATGCCGGTTCCGGTATCGGCGATCCTGATGGCGACGAATTCGCCGCTCAGCCCCTCTTCCGACGCCTTGCCGCGCATCAGCACCGGCTTCGCCGTGATCGTCAGCGTGCCGCCGGACGGCATGGCGTCGCGCGCGTTGAAGGCGAGATTGAGCAGCGCGAGTTCGAATTCGCTCGGATCGACTTTGACGTAGCAGGGCCGCCGCGGCACGACGACGCGAATGACGATGTCGCCGCGCAGCGAGCGGCTGAGCATGTCCTTGATCTCGGGCAGATGCTCGGCGAGATCGATCACGCTCGGCTGCAGCATCTGCCGCCGCGAGAAGGCGAGCAATTGGCGCGTCAGGCTGCCGCCGCGCTCGGTGGCATTGGTGATGGTGTCGAGGAGATGCGTTTCCGTTGTCGCCGGTGACGTGCCGGCGCAGCCGCTGCACGGTGCCGCTGACGATCATGAGCAGATTGTTGAAATCGTGGGCGACGCCGCCGGTCAGTTGGCCGATCGCTTCGAGGCGTTGCGCCTGGCGCAGCGCGTCTTCCGCCATTTCGCGGCGCTCGGCCTCGTCGTGCAGCCGCTCGGTGCGCTTGAGCGCGATCCACAGCACGCCGAACAACAAGCAGCGTCGCGGGCAGCCCGAACATCAGATACGAGCCCACCGCCGAAAGCCATTCCGCCGCGGATCTCGCTGGTCTCGGTGCCGGCGAGCGCATAAACCGGAAAGCCTTCAAGCTTGCGGAACCCCATGCGGCGGGGAATGCTGTCGATCTCGGACTTGACGGTGAACAGGCCGCGTTCCTCGCCTTTGCCGATCGCGAGCTGGAGCCCGCTCTTGCCGCTGAGCTGACGCGTGCGCGTCTTGTCGTAGGGAAAGCGCGCGAGGATGGTGCCGTCGCCGCGCACCAGCGAATAGAAAGCTGCCGGGCGTCTGTCCGACCAGCGCATAGAAATTCTCGAAATAAGTCGGCCGTAACGCGACCGCGATGATGCCGCGGAACGAACCGTCATCCGAATGGAGCCGGTGCGACAGCACGAAGAAATCATCGCCGGTATTGGACAGGCGCGGCGCGCGCAGGTCGCTCACATAGGTCCCGGCGTCGTGACTTGTTTGCGCGATGAAATAATCGCGGTCGGAGAAATCGGCGTCCGGTTTGACCGCCTCAAGCATGCTTGAGGCCAGCGCGTGGCCGTCATTGCCGATGAGCATGATGGTCTGCACCTGCGGCATGACGCCTTTGATGCGGTCGAGGCGGGCATGCAGGCTCGTCTGCGCTGCGCGGATCTGATCGTTCGACATGCCGCGCACGACTTCGTCGACTTCGGCGAAGGTGCGATCGACGGTTTCGAAGACGCGCAGCGCCTGCTGCTGCATGACGTCGATCGAACGCTCGATGCGCTCATCGGCGGCGGCTTGAATGTCGTGATAGGTGACCCAGGAGGCATAGGTGAACACCGCCGCCGGCAGGACCAGCGACGCGATCATCATCAGCTTGAGGAGGCGAACCGCCGATTGCCGTGCTGTGCTCATCGTTTGCGATCATCGCCATCCGAGTCATTGCAGTCTGTCACAATTCCCGGACGCGAACGAGGCGTCGATTTGCCATCCTCGATTGCAAATTTGTGACCGCGCCGTGAACGGGAACCCTCGGCTTGTCGAAACTGCCCGGATTTTGCCTCAATTCAATTTTCCTCAAGTTACGGCAGTCGGCGCCAGCACCTCGATATCGGTGACGACGTCGATGACGGCCGGGCGGTTGGCGGCGAGCGCCTTCGCAAGCGCCGCCGGAAACTCCGAGGCCTTCTCGACGCGGATGCCGAGCGCGCCCATGTCCTCGGCCAGGCGGGCGAAGTTCATCTTGCTGAAGGTCCACAATTCGCGCGCCTTCTCGCGTTTGCTCGCCGCCATAGACGCGGTCGAAGCCGCGCTTCGACTGGTTGCCGCCGCCATTATTGTTGACGACGGTCACGGCGTTGATGTTCCAGCGCACCGCCGTCTCGACTTCGCCGATATGGTACCAAAACCCGGCGTCGCCGGTGAACGTCACCACCGGCCGGTCCGGGACAGGCGCATTTGGCGCCGAGCCCCGCCGGGAACGCCCAGCCGAGATGGCCGGCGCTGCGCATATAGCTCTGTCGCGGCGAGGTGAGATCGTACATGCCGCCCATCCACATGCCGGCATGGCCGGTATCGACGACGACGATGCCGTTGTCCGGCACGTGTCGCGTCAATTCGTGGCAGAGCCGCTCCGGGCGGATCGGCACGGCGTCCGAATTCAGCGCCGATTGGTATTTCTCCTGCCACTCGCCGCAGATCTTTTGCGCCTCGGCGATCCAGGCTTTGCGCTTTCGCCGCGCTGCCGCGATCGCATTGCGCCAGCATTTTCGCCAGCGTCACCTTGGCATCGCCATTGACGGCCGCCGCGAGCGGATAGTTGCGGCCGAGCGCCTCCGGCTCGATATCGATCTGAATCGCCTGCGTGCCGATCTTCGGCACCGCCCAGAAATGCGTGGTCATGCCGCCGGTTTCGGTGCCGATGAAGCAGACGAGATCGGCCGCGTTGACGACGCGGTTGGCGCTCTCGCGCGAATAGCTGCCGACGACGCCGACCGAGAGCGGATGATTGCCGGGGATCGTATCCTTGCCGTTGAGCGAGGTCGCGACCGGGATTTGCAGCGCCTCGGCGAGCGCGACGAGCTCGGCCGCCGCGCCCGAAGCGCGCACGCCGCCGCCGGCGACGATCACCGGCCGCGCCGCGTCCTGCAGGATCTGCAGCGCCGCGCGCACGCTCGCCTCGTCGGGCTCGGGACGAAACGCCGGCACGCGGGCGAATTGCGGCTCGGCAGAGCGGCTCCATGTCCGCCTCCTCGACGTCGATCTGGCCTTCATTGCCGCGGAATTGCAGATGCACCGGGCCCGGGCAGCCGGTCACCGCGGTGCGGAACGCCTGCCGCACCATGTCGGGAAAGCGCGCGACGTCGTCGACGGTGGCGTTGAATTTCGTCACCGGCTCGAACGCCGGCATGTCGTCGATCTCCTGATAGACTTTGCGAAATTTGGTCTTCGGCTCGCGGCCGCCGGTCATGGCGATGACCGGCGAATGCGCGAGCCAGGCGTCGCGCAGACCGGCGGCGAGATTGAGCGCGCCGATCACCTGCGCCATGCAGATGCCGGGCTTGCCCGAAGCGCGCGCATAGCCGTCGGCCATGTAGGCTGCGGCCTTCTCGCCATGCACGTGCAGCCGCTTGATGTCGGTGCGGCGCTCCATCTCGGCGAAAGTCGTGCGCAGCACCGCCGGCACATGAAAGATGTGGGTGACGCCGTAGCCCTTGAACATGTCGGCGAGGCATTGCGCCCCGGTCATTTTACGATTGTGCCCGAGCATCATGTGCCGGCGCCCTCCACTCTCAAGATTATTATTTGGCGATTAGTCGTTGAACACCGCGACCGCGCGGATCGGCGAGCCGGTGCCTTCGCGCCATTTCAGCGGCAGGCCGATGAATTGGAATTCGCCCTGCCCGAGCAAGGCTTCCAGATTGCACAGGCTCTCCATATGCGTGATGTCGAGCTCGAGGCAGGCTTTGTGCACGAGCGAATTGACTTTGCCTTCCGGCCCCGGCCGCATCGAGTCGATGCCGAAATGCACGATGCCTTGCTTGGCGAGCCATTCGGTCGCTGCGACATTGACGCCGGGATTGTCGGTCGAATAAGCCGGCTTCGGAAACGTGCGCTCGTGGTGGCCGGTGCACAACAGCACGGTGCCTTTTTTCGGGATCGGCACGCCGGCCTTTTTCACCGCCGCTTCGAGATCGGCGGGCGTGATTTCGGCGCGCGGCGCGATGTGGCGCAGATCGATGCAGATGCCTCGGACGATGCAGTTCTCCAGCGGATATTTGTCGATCGGCGTTCCGGTTTTGCCGAAGTGGCGCGGCGCGTCGATATGCGTGCCGCCGTGATCGGGCATCGAGAAGAACATCACGCTGTTGCCCTGGACATTGCCGGACTCGGCGAAGGCCTCGTCGTGCGTCTTCCAGACGCCGTGAATGACCGGCGGTTGTCCCGGATAGGACGGCGTGCGGTGATAAAGCTCCCGGCTCAGATCGACGATACGCATGCTGTTTTCCACCCTCTGCCTTGCACCTTGTCTCCTTGCCGGAGAGGCGCGGCGCGCACAGTATCCTCCGCTCCGATCTTCGACAACGCCATCCGCGCGGATCGCAAAAATGCTGCCGTAGGGAGCCGCCATGAAGACCTCGACCGACCGCATCCTGACCACGCATACCGGCAGCCTGCCGCGGCCGAAATCGCTGATCGCGCTCATTCTCGACCGCGAAAAAGGCGCGGTCATTCCGCCCGACGTGTTCGAAGCAGCGACCGCGAAAGCGGTCGACGATATCGTCGCGCAGCAAGTCGCAGCCGGTATCGACGTGGTCAATGACGGCGAGATGAGCAAGCCGTCTTATACGACTTATATCCGCCATCGCGTCTCCGGCATCGAGATGGACCCGCGCGCCGCCGACAAGGGCCGCGACATCATGATCGGCCGCGATCTGTTGGCGCATCCGGATTTCGCCCGCGTCGGCGGCTTCGGCAATGTGGCGTTTCCCGGCTGCGTCGGCGAATTGCGCTACAAGGACCATTCCGCGATCGACCGCGACTTCGCGCATCTCAAAGCCGCCGCCGCGAAAGGAAAGCCGACCGACGTGTTCATGACCGCGCCGTCGCCCGGCATCCTGACCCGTTTCATCATCAACCTCTATTATCCGACCGAGGACGCATACCTCGCGGCGCTCGCCGATATTCTCAAGAGTCGAATATCGCGCCATTGTCGAAGCCGGCTTCGTGCTGCAGATCGACGCGCCTGATCTCGGCTCGGCGCGCAACAACCAATACCGCGATCTTTCCGACGACGAATTCCGCAGCAAAATCGCCGAACGCAATATCGCCGTCCTCAATGCCGCGCTTTCAGGCCTGCCCGCCGACCGCATCCGGCTGCATATCTGCTGGGGCAATTATGAAGGGCCGCACACCCACGATCTGCCGGTGACCAAGATCATCGACATCGCGTTCAAGGCGAAGCTGCAGGCGATCAGCATCGAGGCCGCCAATCCGCGCCACGATCACGAATGGGAAGATCTCAAGACGATCAAGATTCCCGACGACAAGATTCTGATTCCAGGCGTGATCAATTCGACGACCAATTTCGTCGAGCATCCGAAGCTGGTGGCGCAGCGCATCGGCCGTTACGCCGATCTGGTCGGCCGCGAGCGCGTCATCGCCGGCGTCGATTGTGGCTTCGGCACCGCGGTGCGCGAGGAGCCGATGGTGGCCGACAGCATCGTCTGGGCGAAACTGCGTGCGCTCAGCGAAGGTGCTGAGATCGCGAGCCAGCGGCTGTGGGGCGCCAAGGCGGCGTGATGGTCTGACACTTTATAATTCACATTTCTCCTTGCCCCGGCGCAAAGCCGTAGCTCTGCAGAATTTTTTGCGCCTGATCCGATAGAATGAATTTGGCGAATTCATCCGCCGCTGCCGGCGCCCCTGTGATCACGGTGAGGCCGTAGTCGGCTCCAACCGCGAGCTCGGCGGGGAGTCCGACGATCTGCTGATCGGGATACTGCTGCTTGGCTTCGGCCGACGCTGTGCAATAGGCGAGAAAAATATCGGCATGCCCTTCCGCAATGTGCCAGCCATACACGGCGCGGCCCGGAGGCGGCGCCGCACTATCGGGACCGGCGGTCAGTTGCCGCGCCTTCTGCGCCAGAACGGCCCGAGCGCCGGCTTTCACGGCCTCGGCCTTGTCGAATACCTCCCAAGCATAATCGCCGGAAGGATCGGCTTTCGGCGTCGACGTGCCGAGCGTTGTCGCCGGATCGAGAAGCCGCGCAAGCAGGCTTGAACTGTCCACTTTGAGTCCGGGCCTGGCCAGCGCGCACAACTGGTTCCGCGCGAACAAGTAGACGGGACCACTTCGGTGCGCTTCGCTCAGCGCCGCAGGATGCGCCATATTGGCGGAGGCGAAGACATCGGCATTGGCGCCATTGGCGATCTCGTCCTTGAGCACGCCTGACGGGCCGAATTTTGCCGCAACATGATGGCCGGTCGCGGCCGTGAAAGCGGCACTCACATCGGTCAATGCTCCGCGCAGGCTTCCCGCGGCATAGAGCCGGATTTCGTCGGCCGCCGCCGCCGATATGGACATGTTCAGGATCACCAATAGTGCATATGACAAGCTGAGCCGCATGCGAAGCTCTCCCATTGTGAACCTAGTTGATGTGGCCCTGCAGTTCGATGACGCTATATTTTCATAGATATAACGAATTGTCGAAGTTGCGTCGGGGAACATGCAGGAGGTCGTAGTTTCGCCCTGTTGGCACGATTGTCTCTTTCGTCCGCCGCCGTGTTTGCGAGACACGACGATTTAGTGACGGCAGGTTAGTGACGGCAAGGAATGCTGCGCGTTGTCACCGGGTTGAGATTGTCGTGCGCGCTTGCGACCTCGATCGCGAGCCTATTTTTGTCGGCATCGGCTCGCGTCGCGCTCGCAGCCCCACAGGCCGGTCCGGTGACCGGCGTCATCGACAGTGTCCGCTACGACGGCGACCAGTATTACGTCTTCGGTTGGGCCTGCCAGCAAGGCGTCAGAAATTCCATCGGCGTTCACATCTATGCGGGCGGCGCCGCGGGCGGCAAACCGCCCGGCACATTCGTCACGCCGGGCACGGCGGATCTGCCAAACGAGCCGGCCGTCGACCACGAATGCCATGATGCTGACGGCGGCAAGCACCGTTTCAAGATCGCGCTGCCCAATCAGCTGCTACGGAGCTTCCAAAACAAGAAATTGTGGGCGCATGGCATCGCGGCTGTCGGCAATGTGGAAAATGCCGCGATTGCCGGTTCGGGAAGGTTTGCGCTGCCGAGCCCGAAATGGCCGCCCGATCCGCCGACGCCCCCCTTCCTCGACGGCCCGCCGGTGACAGCCTTCGATACCAAGCGGGATTCCTGCGAGCTGATCGATATTCCCGACGCCGGCGCGCGCGCGTTTCGCGACAGCAAAGGAATTACCCATCTGATCGCGTCGCATTATGTGACGCGCGCGAGCGTCGGGCCGACGCTCGAGACGGCAAAACACAATTGCCAAGTGGTGTTCAAATCACAGCGCGACGGCAACCCTGCGCATTTCGACGATTATACCTGGCTCACGCAGTTCTACAGCGTCGACGGCAAAGAAATCGTCGCGCTCGGGCACATGGAGTATCATGGCTGGGAGCATCCCGGCATGTGCGCGTCAAAGGCCGACACGCCGAGCTGCTGGTACAATGTCGATACATTTTTCACGTCGAACGACGGCGGTTATCATTTCGCCTCGGCCAGACCGCCGGCCAACTACCTGCTCGGCCTTCCTGCCAAGTATGAGCCGAACAAGGGACCGGAAGGCTACAGCGTCGATACCAACATTCTCAAGGTCGGCACTTGGTACTACGCGACGGCTTATTCCTGGGCGTGGCCGCCAGGCTGCGGGCAAGGCAAAGGGCAGCAGGGCTGTCTCGTCCCCGACGCCACCTGCCCGATCCGCACGGCAAATATTCTCGACCCGACATCTTGGCGCGGCTTCGACGGCAAGGACTTTACCGTGACCTTCGCCGATCCTTACCGCAGGCCCGGTGGCAAATCCGCAGGCGCATGTTTGCGCGCCGGTCCCCTATCTCGACTACGCGAACGCCATTAATTTCCACGAGGCGGCGCATCTCTTCGTCGCGACGCTATGGAACCAAGGCTCGGGCGGGTTCGGTCCGGAGGGCGTGTATTTCTCAACCTCGCCGGACTTCATCCACTGGAGCAAGCCCGCTCTCGCGCTGACGCGCAACCAGATGCTGCGGCGCGAGCCGGAAGGAAACTGGTCTTACGCGTACTTTTCACTGATCGATCCGAAGGCGGGCGATTTGAGCTATGCGACGATCACCGACCATCCTTATTTGTATTACGTGCGGATGGACGACAATCATGGCCCCTACCAACGCGTGCTGTTTCGGCAGAAGGTCAAGCTGGATTGGCTGACGAAAGCCGCCGAGGCGGATGCCGCTCCTCAAACAACACCACAAAAGCAATAGCTGCAAGCAAGGCTACCCAACGCCGCCAACAGGCGTTCAGCCGCTTTCAGATCCGCCGTATCCGCGCCCTCGACGAATTGCACGAACCTGCGCCGTCGTCAGGCTTCACCGTGGAGATGGTCGCGCAGCAAAACGCCAAGACCGTTAACCGGCCCGTTGCGGATTATCTTGAGCGCATGCCAAAGGCTGACTTGATTCGTCGTCAGCACCGGCTTGCCCAGATCGGACTCGATCCGGTCGATGACGCTGAGCGTAGTCCAATTGCCGCAAGCAAGCATGACGGCGTCGGCTTGCGGCCTGTCGACGCGGCGCCCGACATCGTAGGCGGATTGCGGATCGAGAAGACCAATCTCCAGGTTGCGAACCAAGCCCAGCGCCTCCTGCGCCAGAACTTCGAATCCGCTGGCTTCGATGAAGGCGGTAGTCGTCTTATTGACGGCCTCGCTCCAGGGCGCACCGAGCACGATGCGTTTGGCGGAGAGCACGCGCAGCGCTTCGACGAGCGCCGTCGCAGCCGTGGTCGCCGGCTTGCCGCTTGCGGCGCTTATGCGCTTGATCAGTTCCTGGTCATAGCCGATGCCGTTGCGCGACGACGGCGCGGTCGCCGCAAGGACGATCACGTCGACATCGGCATCGGCGAGCTTACTGCTCTCGGTTTCGATCTCCTGGACGATCCGCAGCGTGGACTCCGCTTCGACATTGCTCAGCCGCATCCGCGCGACGTGCAGCGTGACGCCTTTGGGCAAGACGCTGGCAGAATTCCGGCTCCTGCACCGAGTTTGACGACGGCAGAAGCAGGCCTATTCGTCGAGAATCCTGCCGCCGCGCCATGGGGGTTGCCATGGGGGTCGCCATGGGCGTTGCCATGGGGGTCGCCATTGGGGCCCCTCCTTGCTGACTGTTACCGCGACAGTTGGAACGAAACGGCAGAACTCGTAGTAACGTCCCCGCGGCTCCTTCTCGCGAACCGGCATGATAGCGAGCCGCCGACCGAAGCTGAACCCCGCTGTCGACGGGTCCGAGCGGCGGCGACGCACCGGGAGACTGACATGGCGAGACTGACATGGCGAGACTGACGTGGCGCCAGAGACTGGCTTCGGGAGACTGACATGGCTTTCGGGAGACTGACATGGCTTATGACATTTCCATCGCGCATATCACCTTCAATCCGCTGATCGCGCTCGCGGTGTTCGGCGCGACGATCGTCACCGATGCGGTCTTTGTGATGTTCACGGCCGCGGTCGCTTCACGCCACCGCTTCCGCGCCGCGAACTGGAGCGCGATCTGGTATCTGCTCGCCGCCGTTTCGGTGATCAGCTACACGTCGAATCGCGATTTATGTGGTGTTCGCCGCGGCGGCTCGTGGGTCGGCGCTTATGTGTCGATGACCTGGCTCAACCGCGGCGAGGCGGCGGTGTCGCCGGTGCGGCCGGGACCGCCATAGCGGTCCGGGCGCCGGCGAGAGGCCGATTTCACTCCGGCTTGAAATTCGTCGCCACGCCGTTGATGCAGTAGCGCAGATGCGTCGGCGGCGGGCCGTCCTCGAAGACGTGGCCGAGATGGCTGCCGCAGCGGCTGCAATGCACCTCGGTGCGGGCCATGCCGTAGCTGCTGTCGGTCGTGGTCTCGACCGAGCCGGGCACCGGATCGTTGAAGCTCGGCCAGCCGGTGCCGCTTTCGAATTTCTTCTTCGAGGAGAACAGCGCCTGCTCGCAGCCGGCGCAAGTAGAACGTGCCGGCGCGCTTTTCGTAATTCAGCGCGCAGCTGCCGGGCCGCTCGGTGCCGTGCTCGCGCATGATGTGGAACTGCTCCGGCGAAAGGATCTTGCGCCACTCGGCATCGGTATGGTGGACGGGATATTGCTTGGTGTCGGTGGTGGTGCTCATGACGCGCGCCCCGTTTTGCGATGGTGGGATGGCATAAAAGTAAGTCTTGCTGGACAAAGCGCAACCCGCGCCTGCCTCACTACAGCGTGTGCTCGCGCAATATGTCGGTCGCGATCCGGTGCGCTTCGTTGGCGGCCGGAATGCCGCAATAGAGCGCCAGGAGAAGCAGCACCTCCTGGATTTGCTCAGGCGTGCAGCCGTTCTTCAAGGCGCCCCGGATGTGCACGCCCAGCTCCTTCTCGTGTCCCGCGGCCGCCATCATCGCCACCATGACGAGCGACTTGGTCGGCAGCGGCAAGGCCGTGCCGGCTCCAGACGTCGCCATAGGCATAGGCATTGATGATGTGCTGCAGCGGCTTGCCGAATTCGCCGAAGGCGTTCATGCGCTTTTCCACCGCTTCGCGGCCGAACATTTCGGTGCGCAGCTTCAGGCCGCGATCGTGCTGGTCTTTGTCGTTCATCATGCGTGCTCCACTCGTTGAAGTTAAAGAAGCGGTTTCACTGCTGCGCGATGCCGGCGGCTTCGCGCACGGCGTTCCATTTTTTGTATTCGT
Source organism: uncultured Alphaproteobacteria bacterium (assembly GCA_963695615.1). Lineage (GTDB taxonomy): Bacteria > Pseudomonadota > Alphaproteobacteria > Rhizobiales > Xanthobacteraceae > BOG-931. The sequence goes on from CAVOHH010000006.1 coordinate 114,873, forward strand.
CCGTTCATGAAGGCGCCGAATTCCGCCGGCGTCGAGCCTTTGACGACGACGCCGACCGCGACCAGGCGCTGCCGCGTTTTGTCGTCGGCGATGATATCCGATGAGCGTCTTGTTCAGCGTGGCGACGACCGGCAGCCGGCATGCCGGCGGGCCGAACACGCCGTACCAGGTGGTGACGTCGTAGCCGGGAAGCACGCCGGAATTCGACGGCCGCCGGCACGTTCGGCACCGCGGGAAAGCGGTCCTTGCCGGTGACCGCGAGCGCTTTGAGCGCGCCGGACTGCACCTGGCCGATCAGCGCCGACACGGTGTCGAACATCACGTCGGCATGATGACCCAGCACCGCGTTGATGGCTTCCGGCGAGCTGCGGAACGGCACATGCAGCAGGTTCACGCCGGCGATCTGCTTGAACAATTCGCCGGCGAAATGCTGGGTGGCGGCAAAGCCCGGACTGGCGAAGACGATCTTGCCGGGATCGGCCTTGGCGGCGGCGACCAGTTCTTTGACGTTGTTGGCCGGAAAATCCGGACGCGTCGCGATCAGCAGGCTCGCGCTCGCGACCTGCGCCACCGGCGTCAAGCGCCGCGGTGTCGTAGGGCATGTCCTTGCGCGTGACCGCGGCGATGATCTGGCCCGCGGTCATGATGCCGAGCGTATAGCCGTCGGGCATGGCCTTCGCGACCAATTCGTTGCCGAGGATGCCGCCGGCGCCCGGCTTGTTCTCGACGATCGACCGGCTTGCCGAGCCGCTCCTGCATCGCGTCGGCGAGAATGCGTCCGATAATGTCGGCGCCGCCGCCGGCGCCGAACGCGACGATGATGTGGATGGGCTGCTGCGGCCATGCTGCGTGATGCCTGCGCAAGCACGCCGCGCACACTTGCGATCAGGCAGCAGACCGCGCCAATGCCAGCATCGGCTTTTTCATGTTTTCCTCCCCGGCGGATGGCGGGTTTCGCTTTGGCGAAACCCGCCTCACGCACTTATTTGATCGCCAGCGGATTGGTCGGCGAGCCGACCGCGCCGGTGATCGGGATCGCCGGCGCGACGAACATGAATTCGTAGACGCCGTCCGCGGCGCAATCCTCGGCCAGATCTTTCAGATAAAAAATCTCGCCCATGGTCATGCCCATGATCGGGATGGTGATCCAGTGCCAGGGCTGGTTGATGCCGCCTTCGGTATTGTTCGGCCGCACCTCGCAGCCCCAGGTGTCGCTGGCGAGCGCCGCGAGCTCGGTGCGCTTGACGAATTCCAGCGTCTCGAAGGCAAAGCCCGGCGCGTCGCCGCCCGGATAGCCGTCCCAATTGCCGGCCTTGAGGCAGCGCTCCATCTGGCCGGTGCGCACGACGATGTAATCGCCGCGCTTGAACTCGATCTTCTGTTTCTTGGCGGTGAGGTCGAGATCGTCGCAGGTGATGCCGTAGCCGTCGTCGAGGCAGTCCTTGCCGAGCGCGCGCGCGACGTCGAGGAACACGCCGCGGCCGACCATCTTGCTCTTGGTTTTCTCGATGCCGCATTTGGCGGCGCCGAACGACGACACTTCGCGGCAATCGTAGCCGTTCCACATATTGTCTTCGTAGAAGACGTGGCCGAGCCCGTCCCATTGCGTGCCGCATTGCAGCGGCATCACCACCATGTCGTCGGCGGCGCGGATGCCGCGCTTGTCGAGCACGCCGGAATAGGCGTCGGTGCCGGTGCGCAGCATGGTGTGCAGCGGATTGATGCGGCCGAGCACCGGATAATTGGTCTTGCCGCCTTGCGGGCCGTTATTGTCGAAATTGAGCGCCAGCGAGATCACCTTGCCCTTTTTGACGAGCTGCGCGGCGGCGACGATGTCTTCCGGGCTGCGTGTAATTGAGCGTGCCGATCTCGTCGTCGGGGCCCCATTTGCCCCAGTTCTTGTATTTCTCCGCGGCCTCGCGAAGATCGTCACGCGTCACTTTCTTGGCTGCCATTGTCGTCCCTTTGCAGTGGCTTGGAAGGAGTGTTTATTCGGAGATGCCCTGGCCGAACACCAGTTCGTGTCCGTCGAGATCGGTTACGACAAAGTCGCGCATGCCGTAAGGGTGGTTCACGATCTCGCGCGTGATGTTGGCGCCGCGCGCGGCGAGATCGTCACGCAATGCGTCCACGCCTTTGCAGAAGATGCAGACGATCGACGTGGCGGCGGGCGGCACGTAGGCGTTCAGGTGCACGGACGCATCGCCGAGTTCGAGGCAAACGTATCGCGGCGGATCCTCCCAGCTGAATTTCACCTCGAAGCCGAGCTTGTCGCGATAATAGGCCAGCGCCGCCGGCATGTCCTTGACATGGAGCACGGCGGCGAGACCCGTGACCTGCAAATGCCGGATCAGTCATTGCACACCCCCCGTCATGCGCCAGTTTGCCGGTTTACTGCGTCGCCGCAGGAAGCGATGATAGCATTGTCGGCAAAACCGGGGAGGACGGAATGAGGGCAATGATTGCTTGCGCCCGCGCGGCCGTTTTATGCGCAATTCTTGTCTGCGCCGGCCTCGTTTGCGCCGCGTCGGCCCGGGCGGCCGACGCCTATCCCGATCACAAGATCCGCATGATCGTGCCGTTCGCCGCCGGCGGCCCGACCGACGTCATCGGCCGCATGGTCGCGGAGCGGCTGTCGGCGGAGTTCGGCCAGCAGATCTATGTCGAGGACATGCCCGGCGCCGGCGGCAATCTCGGCGTCGAAACCGCCAAGCGGGCCGATCCGGACGGTTACACGATTCTCGCCGTCTCGACCGGATTCATCATCAATCCGAGCATGTATTCCAAGATCGGTTATGACCCGATCAAGGATTTTGCGCCGATCTCGCTGGTCGCGGCCTCGCCCAATGTGGTGATGGTCCATCCGTCGGTGCCGGCGAAAAACCTCAAGGAGCTGATCGACCTCATCAAGGCCAATCCCGGCAAATACAGCTTCGCCCAGCCCGCGACCGGCTCGACGCCGCATTTGGCCGGCGAGCTGTTCAAGCAGAAATTCAACCTCGACCTGGTGATGGTGCCGTTCAACGGCGCGCCGCTCGCCGTCAATTCCACGATGGGCAACCACACGCCGATCGCGTTCACCGCGCTGCCGCCGGCCATCGGCAATATCAAGGACGGCAGCGTGCGCGGCATCGCGATCCTCGCCAATGCGCGCGTGGCGTCGCTGCCGGATTTGCCGACCAGTGGCGAAGAGGGCGTGCCGGGCCTCGAAAGCGATACTTTGACCGGCATCGTGATGCCGGCCGGCACGCCGCAAGCCATCATCGACAAATGGCACGATGCCATCGTCGAAAATGGCCGCCGATCCGGAGATCAAGAAGAAGCTCGATACGCTCGGCTTCATTGCCGTCGCCAATACGCCGGCCGAATTCTGCGCGCGCATCAAGAGCGAAATGGCGCGCTGGGACGCGGTGGTGAAGGCGGCGGGAATTCACGTCGACTAGCAAGAACGAAAGCAAGTGGCGGAAAGACAGGGAGAAGTTCATGCGCGCATGCGCAAAATATCTTTGGCGGCAAACGTCTGGCGACACATGCGGCGATATCTTGCCGCGATCTGGCGGCGGCAATCACCTGCGTCGCCGGAGCGAATCCCGCTCGCGCGGCAGCCTATCCCGATCATCCGGTGAAGATCATCGCGCCGTTCGCGGCCGGCGGCCCGACCGACGTGATCGCGCGGATCATCGCGCAAAAGCTTTCGGAGAGCCTCAAGCAGCAGTTCTATCGTCGAGGACCATGTCGGCGCCGGCGGCAATATCGGCATGACGCTCGCCGCGCGTTCGGCGCCCGACGGCTACACGATCCTGGTGGCGAGCTCGAGCTACGTGGTCAATCCGAGCCTTTACGCCAACAACCCCTACGATCCGTTACAAGGATTTCATCCCGATCACGCTCGCCGCCGCCTCGCCGAATATTGTCATCGTCCACCCGTCGGTGCCGGCCAAGACCGTGAAGGAGCTGATCGCGCTCATTGCAGGCCAATCCCGGCAAATATACGCATCGCCAATGCCGGCCTCGGCACCACGCCGCAGCTTGCGTCCGAATTGTTCAAGCTGACCTACAAGCTCGACGCCGCCAAGCGTGCCGTATGGCGGCGGCGAGCCGGCGGTGCAGTCCGTCGTCGGCAATCACACGCCGATCGCGTTTTGCACCATTCCGCCGGCCGCGCCGCAAATAGCCGGCGGCAATATGCGCGGCCTCGCCGTGACACCGCGCAAAGCGCTCGGGCGCGCTGCCGGACGTGCCGACCATGGCGGAAGCCGGCATCCCGGACCAGGAATCCGAAACCATGCAGGGCGTGTTCGTGCCGGCCGGAACGCCGCAGGATATCGTCGATCTGCTCAACCGCGAGATCGTCAAGGCGATGCAGTCTCCCGGACGTGCAGGCGAAATGCGCCGAACTCGGCTTCGACGTCGTCGCCAATACGCGCCGGACTTCGCGGTCTACATCAAGAAAGAGATCGACAAGTGGCACAAGGTCATCATCGACGCCAAGATTCCGCAAGATTCAGTAAGCACGTCGCCGGCCATGCGCATCGTCGATATCCGCGAGACTTCCGTCCGGCTCAATTCGACGCTCGCCAATTCGAGCATCGATTTCTCCGAAATGACGACGTCGGTGGTGGCCGTCATCACCGACGTCAAACGCGACGGCAAGCCGGTCATGCGGCTTCGCGTTCAATTCGACCGGACGCTATGCCTGCGGCGCGCAGATGCGCGCGCGCTTCATTCCGCGCATCCTCAAAGCGCCGCCGCAATCGCTGCTCAACGCGGCGGGCGATAATTTCGCGCCGGAAAAAATTCTCGCCGTGATGATGCAGAACGAGAAGTCCGGCGGCCACAGCGAGCGCTCGGTCGGTATCGGCACCATCGAGGTCGCGGTGTGGGACGCGGTGGCAAAAATCGCAGAGCAGCCGCTGCATCGCGTGCTCGCCGAGCGCTACAATTCCGGCAAGAGTCGCCGACGAAGGTTTTTTGCTATGTCGGCGGCGGCTGGTATGCGCCGGGCAAGACCACCAAGGACTTGCAGGACGAGATGAAGGGCCATCTCGATTCCGGCTACACGATGGTGAAGATGAAAGTCGGCGGCATGCCGCTTGCAGACGATCTCAGCCGCGTCGAAGCGGTCAAATCGATACTGCCCAAAGGCGGCAAGCTCGCGGTCGACGCCAATTCCAAATTCTTTCGCGACGACGCGCTCGCTTATGCGCGCGGGCTAAAGCCGTTCGGGCTGCGCTGGTTCGAGGAGCCGTGCGATCCGCTCGACTTCGCGCTGCTCGCCGAGATCGCCGGCGTCTACGACGCGCCGCTCTCGACCGGCGAGAACCTGTTTTCGACGCAGGACGTGGAAAATCTGGTGCGCTTCGGCGGGCTCAAGCCGGCACCGCCACGACGTCATCCAGGTCGATCCGCCGCAGGCCTATGGCATCGTGCAATATGCGCGCACGCTCGACATGCTGGCGCGGCATCAATGGCCGCGCGGCGCTGATGTTCCCGCATGGCGGCAACCAGATGTCGCTCGCCATCGCCGCAGGCTTCGGCCTCGGCGGCGCGGAATCCTATCCCGGCGTGTTCGGCGATTTCGGCGGCTTCGCCGACGACGCGAAGCTTGAGGACGGCTATCTGACGCTGTCCGACCGGCCCGGCATCGGCTTCGAGGGCCAGGAGAGGCTTTATCGCATCATGAAAGAGCTTGCGGCATAGATCAGTTGTTTTGGCGGCATTCCCGGAAACGGCGACTGCTTGAGCAAAGCCGCTGATTTGTGCTGTTGGTCACAGCGCGGGCTCCAGCATGACAGTATTGTTACAATACAATGACGCATCCGACGCTAGAGAATGGTGGCCAAAATGCTGGCGGAAATCTTCATCATTCGCCTTGAGGCGATCTTGCGAACAGCGACTGAAGCAAAGCCCGACGCGACTCTTTTCGTGGCGTTTGATCGAACGACATTTTCCGGGTTCAGAACGGGCCGGGAGGCCAGGCGCGGCGTTGTCGCATCATGAGAAATCTCGCCGCGTGATCGATTTCGCCAAGCGTGGCCACAGCTCGTAAGCAGCGCTTCAGGCTTACTGGCTCTGGAACGCGCTCCGGATCTGCGTCGTCTTTTGATCGGTCATGACTTGCCCCCACGCTTGCGCGTTATTGGCCGTTGCAGCCGAGCAGTTCACCAAGCCGTCATCCCGAATTTGCCCTGTGGCATTGTTGATCCGACGCTGGCGGCAGACGTCGCCGGCGTAAGGCAGTAGGATCGAGCCAGTCAGCAGATCGTGTTTCTTCTCGTGCGAGAGGGCTGACGACACATTGAGCACCGGCAGATCGTTTCGGAAGTGAATGAGCGCCCAGACAATTGCGAGAAGCGCGCAGGCCACATAAGCGCGTTTGTTGAAGGCGCTGGTGCGCGCGGGTTTACGTCGCGTCTCGATGCCAAATGTGCGCATACGCAATCCCTCCAAGGCGGATGGTCTTTAGCGTCAGACGCAGCACACCTGAGATTGCATAAATATATACACGTGGTCGATGAAGAGAGCGTACCGTATTTATGGACAATCTTATCCATCGCGCCTCTTCTTGGCGCCTCTCTCTTGGGCTTCCGCACGATGCGAAGCTCGGCGCGCCGTCACTGGCCCTTCGCCGGCACGCCATTGGCGGAGGCCGCGGCGCCGATGGCGGGCTTGCCCGAGCCGGTCGCGGATTTGCTCGCGCCGCCCGTCGGCTTCGCAGCGCCAGTCGCAGGCTTGACGGCGGGCTTGGCCGGCGTTGTCGTCGGCCGCACATTGCCCCAAGGATCGTTGGAGGTCGGCGCCGCTTGCTGATTTTGCAGCGTCGCTTTGTATTTCTGATCCAGTTCCAGCTTGTCCATGTAAGCCTTGGCGGCGCGCCGTTCCTCGGCGTCCTGTTTTTCCGTCATGGTATTGACGTTTTCGCCCTGCGCATGCGCTGCACCGGTGAGCGCCAGCAGCGTGAATGTCGACAGCGCCAAATTCCGCAGAACGCACATTCTCATGATCTGGTTTTTCATAACGTGATGCCTTCTTCCCGGAACACCCGCCGCCCGCATTCTTGCCGGTAATTATAGCAAGACTGCGAAGCCGGCGTCATCGTCGAACATGCGGCTTGGGGATGCAGCTTGGGGGATACGGCTTGGAGGATGCGGATCGCGCCCTACTCGCCCTTAAGCCCCTTGTCCTTGATCACCGTCGCCCAGCGCGAAATCTCCTCGCGCATATAAGCGGCGAATTCGCCGGGCGGGCTCGGCGCCGGCGTGGTTCCGGATTCGTGCAAGCGCTGGCGCAGGCCCGGATCGTTCAGCGCCGCGACCATGGCAGTGTTGAATTTCGCGATGACGGCCGGCGGCGTTCCGGCGGGCGCCAGCACGCCGGCCCAATTGTCGCCAATGACGCCGGCGAAGCCCTGTTCGACGAAGGTCGGCACATCGGGAAGGATATCGGAGCGTTCCTTCGACGATGTCGCCAGCGCTTTGAGCGTAGCGGCGCGCACCTGCCCCATCACTGTCGGCACGTCGCCAACCAAGCCGTCGAGATGGGCGGCGAGAATATCGGTGATCGCCGGCGCCGCGCCGCGATAGGGCACCGATTGCAACTGGATGCCGGCTTCGGCCTCGAACAATTGCAGGCTGAGATCCGACATCGCGCCGCGTCCGGTCACGCCGACGGTAACGGCGCCGGGCTTTTTGCGGGCGAGTTCGGCCAACTCGCGCGCCGAATTCACCTTCATTTCGGTGGAGACGACGAGCACCGGCGAATTGATGGCGGCCTTGCCGACCGGCGCGAAATCCTTCAGCGCATCGTAGGACAGATCGCTGCGGAAGGCGGGATTAAGCGCCACCGCGCCGACGGTGGTGAAGAACAGCGTGTAACCGTCGGGATCGGACTGCGCCACATATTGCGCGGCAAGCGCGCCGCTGGCGCCCGGCTTGTTCTCCACCGCGACGACCCCGCCGAGCGTGTCATGCATCTTGTCGGCGATCAGGCGCGCGGTGATATCGGTCGTGCCGCCCGGCGCAAAACCGACGATCAGCCGCACCGGACGCGCCGGGTAGTCCTGGGCCGGCGCCGGGGCCGCGGCAAAAATCGAGAATGCGGCAAACGCGAATGCGGTTACGCATCGCGGCAGTTTCTTGGAAGGCACGACACGCATGGGCGTAAAATCAACGGTAGGATTGTTATGTTCGGCGCACTCCCGCGCCGGCGGGACGCCAGACTTAGCATAAATCCAGCGGAAGAAATCTACCGGGTCCGGAACGTTGTGCTGGAGCATGTGGCCACACAAACGAGTTGTCCGCGCCGTTCAGGTCGGTGTGCACTAATCGCTCCGATTGCAAGGCACTAATCGTTCACGCCGCGTCTTCTCGGCGATCATGCCCTCGCTGATATGAAGTCACCTGCTTAACCGCATCGCAAATGCAGCACCGGTTCAATTCGCGTTGGAATGAAGTCGTGACCGCCAATGTCGCGGTGATAAGCTGAACCTGCTGCCGCCATTTCCACCCCAATCGTTCCTGAATGCAGCTGTCACAGTACATCCGTCCCTGGCGTTGCATTAGGAAGTTGCTGATCTTCTCCGGGGCCGACCTGACTCGCACAGTGTTTTCCATCGTTGGGCGCTACCGCCGGGCGGCGGTTCCAGTTCGCGCGTGCGGCCGACGAACCAGGCTGACAATAAACAAGCAGAACCCCCGACTAACGTCGGGAGTTGAGTACCGATCGGCTGGCTTCGGGGATAGGCAAATGAGCCAGCCGACCAGCGGCTCGTCGTTCAAAATCGCGAACGCTCATTGAGGGCCGGCCACTCGGGCCTGACGCCATCAAACTAGAGGGTGACGCAGGTCTTTTCCGTCTTCATCGCGGCTTCGGCGTCCGTGTGCGACTTATAGGCGGCGCCTACGACCGACATTGTATTGAGCGTAGGCTTGGCCTCGACGATCGAGCACTTCTTCGTTGCCGTATCCTGCACGACATAAAACTCGCCGGCGGCAAAGGCAGGCATCGCGAACGCAACTACGAGAGCGGCAGCAGTGATAAGTTTCATTTTCATTGGTGGCCTCCTCCATGGGGCGCTCTACAACGGGCGGTGCCTTGTTTGGTTCCGTCGCACGCGAGGAAGAGTTGCTCGACTTATCCACCATCATTTTCAGATTGAGCTATTTGATACAGTTTCAGAAAGGTGTCCGGATCAAGGTTGGGCATTACCGGGCGCGTTTTTGGCTCCCAGCTACAGGCGCCCCGAATTTGTTCGCGTATGAAGACCCCAGCCGGGCCCTACCTGCTGGGGTCTTTTTCATGTGGCTCGGCGTCCGACACGCTTCGAGCATTGCGGCTGCTATGATGAAAGTTCGCCTGCGGTGCCAGCAAAACTCGATATTACCGTTTGCCGGCGTCACTTCCGCTTAACTGGAAGCCGCATGCGGCGAGAGCTTTTTCACATAAACAATAGGGGTCGCGCTCGCCACCCTTTGTGAGTTTTATAATTCTAGTGGCAATAATCTCTCTCACGATCCTATTAGGATGGCCAAAGCCCCAAATGAATTCGATTGCGTTGCTGTAGGCATCAGACATGACCTTGATGTCGGCAGGCTCGAATACGGCGTCGCCGAGAAATGGAACGATTGAGATTGTCGCGCTAGTCGCCATCGGATTTATCTCGGAGAGCAAAACGCAACCGTACAGCGCGTGCCGCAGCCGCTTTCGCCGGTCGCAATTTGCAGCTTGCCGCCAATCTGCTTTACCAGCGAACTGACTATTTTCATTCCAAGACCTTTGCTCTGAGCGGGATCGAATCCCGCCGGCAACCCCGTCCCGTCATCCAACACTGACAGCGAATGACCGACAGACGGCGCTGTCTCTAGCCGAACGGTGATGTTGCTCTTAGCGTATTTCGCCGAATTGGTGATGAGCTCGTTGACGATGAAGCCGAGCGGAATAGCGAATACAGTCGGTATTTCAATGCTCGAGCCCTCGACCACGATCGTGCATGCCGACTGCCCTTTAAACAGCAGATCCGAAAGGTCTTCGCACAGGTGTTGGAGATATTGCTTGAACTCCACGCTCTCTTGATGGTCGAGAAGATGCAGCGCGCGATGTACCCGGCCGAACGAAGCAACCCGATTGGCCGCGACGGTCAATTGCGCGGCGGCCTCGGGGGTAGCGGTCCGGCTTTGCAATGACAAAAGGCTGACGATGATTTGGAGACTGTTGACCAGCCGATGCTCAAACTCTTGGGTCAGCATCTCTTGCCGCTTCAAGAGGTCGCTCTTCTCACGAAGGCTTACCTCTTCCCGCGCAAGCGCCGCCTGCAATTGGGCAGCCAGCGCATCATAGCCAAACTGTGCACGGCGATCGCGGGAGGCCGCCCGGCCCCAAGGAAACGGAATTGCAAACCTTTGGGTTGAGCCGCTCATCCTTCTTCCTCCACGCTCTCACGAGGTCGAAAAAGCGCTCCTTGGCAGAGATGCTGACCCGGCTCGTAGGCCGAGCCGTCGCCTCTCCGGTAAAACTGCACCGGCAGCGGCGCCGGCACTGTTCCAAATTGCTCACAATTGAACGGAATTAAGGAAGCGGTAACAGATATCTTCCGGCTTCCGGACGCTTTCGAGCCAATTCGATCGGGATTACGCCGAGCCGACAATCACTCCAAGACCGAGCATGCAACTGCATGGGTCGTGCCGACGCCGCTCGCGTAGCTGCGTGAACACAATGATAAGGCCGACGGCAGGTCTCTTTTCCGTATATTCGTCGCCGTGACCAATAGGCGTCTTACTCCCTCAGACCATAATCAGGTCCAATCAGGCGGTGTGCCCGTCGAAGCGGCCGGTCTTGGGAATATTCTTTTCCTGCTGCGGCGTCATTTTCGAAGTATCCGGCCCGCCCGGCACACCTCGCGGCCCGAGCTTGCTGCGCGCTATATCGTCCTCGGTCAGCCGTTCTTCTTCGCGAGTTTCACCCGGCATCGGATGCTCCCATCTCTTCTCTGGCGTGATCTATCTTCTCTCGCGTGATTTTAGCGAGACGCAATTAGCGATGGCGTTTCCGACCGTCGCCGGACCGCTCACGAAATGTTAGACGGCGATCTCACAGTGCGCGGCTGTTCGGCCAGCACGACGCTCAGCAGCGAGCTATGGACTTCGAGATGGCCGTTGTAATCGATAAACCCCGCTTTGCGGAATTTGTTCATGAAATGGCTGACGCGCGAGCGGGTGGTGCCGACCATCTCCGCCAGCGTCTCCTGGTTGATCTTTGCAATGAGCGGCTCCGGGCGGCCTTCCTTGCCGAAATTGGCCAGCAGCAGCAACAGCCGTGCAAGCCGCTTCTCGGTCGAGTTGAAGAGCTGGTCGACCAGGTCTTCCTCGACCCGCGCGGTTCTTGCCAGAACATGCGAGACGAACATTTGCGAAAATGCCGGCTCGTCGCGAAGAACGCGCTGGATCTCCGTCTTGTCCACGCGCATGGTCACGCATTCGGTCATCGTGGTTGCCGTCGACAGGCGCTTCGGCTGTCCGATCAAACACCCTTCACCGACGAATTCGTCGACACCCAGGATAGCGACCACCGCTTCCTTGCCCTCCCTGGATATGACGGTGACTTTGACTTTGCCCTTTTTGATATAGAAAACCGCGTCCGCGAGGTCGCCCTGCGAAAAGATGATATCTTTCTTTCGATGGGCCGCGATGATCCGGCCCTGGGCGGTGGTTTCTAAAAACGCTACCGGATCAAACGATCCCTTGCCGTTCGATACCGCCTTGCCGTTCGATGTCGCCTTGCCGTTTGAGGTCTTGATTTTTATTCTTCGTCTGCGCATTTCCGTTCCTTGACAGTCGGATGCAGTCACAATCCAAACGACGCACCCGTACATAATAGCTCATTTCGCGCAGATTAGCACCTTGGTTATTCGCACCATTGGCGATGACGAGATCGCAATGTAGGGATCCAGACATAGCCTCGCGTTCCGGCAATTCCCTTTATAGGGGCCGAAAGCTGCGCCAAATTTGGAGCCACAACTGTGCCAAATTGCTCACAATGAAAATGGGTTCGGTGTTCTAATAACCCTCTGACGAGGGACTTTCGATGAATGGAAGCGGCGTCTCAGGTTGAAGCCGCGAGCCGCTGGTTACTCCTATGCGGACTCTCCTCGGCGCCCAACACGTCACGCCGTCAAGGCCAATGGAAGAAAGCAACCGATCAAATGCATGGAGGCCGCAATGGTTTCGCCGCAGTACGAACGTCGAGCCACGCGGGACTTCAATATGCCCGTGATGTGCGCACGCTGTGACGCGCCGATGAGGATCAAGGTGACGACCCCGGTCATCAGCTTCGTGCCGCCTGACGAGGTCGTCTATGCCTGCCCAGCCTGCAAGATGGAAATGAAAGCGGTTACCTAACTCACTTGGGACTCGAAATGGCGTATCTCGCGGCAGCTTGAAATGTCGCCACGAGAAAGCGGTCAAATGAGAGAAACGTCCGACCTGTCTACTTTTATATTGGATCGTTTTCCCTTCTTCGCCGCTTTCTTGACTGCCTTTTTCTCCGCCTTCTCAATGATTTTCAATAGCTTCTTTTTTCTGATCATTTGAACGACTCCTCTTGCGATCAAGTCTTGCAATCTCGTCTTGCGATCACTGGGCCTGGCCAGTCTCGCTCCGCACCAATACCGGAGATAACAAAGGAAAGAGCCCCGAACGTTCGGGGCTTCCGCCTGATGTCTCTTGGGAAACCGCACTTCCAACTAGCTAAGGCGGCAGCCCTTGAGTACTGCTTTCAGAATTCCTAGCCGCTACAAACAAACGGCCGATCAGTTAGCACCACAGCCAGGGCGTCCAGGTATGATGGCGACTTCGGCATCCGCGGTTGTCAAAATTGCCTCTGTAACTGTCATAAAACGGCCCATGGCGGCGGCTCGCATATCGGGCTCCATTATGATGCGCCGTTCGCGTGGACGTTGCACTGGCGCTGCCATCGGCTGAACCCTTGGCCGCGCCGCTCGCAGAGGCGCCTTTGTCCGTCGTCTGCAGCTTGTTGTCAGATTTGGATGCTATCGGCGCCGCTTGCCCGGCTTTATCGGGCACTTTGAGTTGATCGGATTTAAGGGACGGCGCCATCTTCTCCGCAGGGGCATTCTGCTGTGCCGCGGGAACGCCCGACGGCTGATCTGTCTTAATGCCTTGTGCCGAGACAATGGCGGTACCCAGCAGCAATATTGCCGCCGTGGTGGATATTAGTCGTAGAGTTCTCATGGATGTCTCCTCAGACGCTCCGCAATGATTTGCTTTTGTGGATGTGCGAAGAGACAACATTGGCCCGCCGCGATCGTTCCAAATAGTCAATGACGAACGGCATCTGAGCAAAATTGCTCACTGCAGTTTGACGCGTTCAAAGCGGCGAAGATCGGTAGATGAGCAAGGTTGTCGTGCGGCCTTCAGCGAAATCGGAACAAACGGACCTTGTAGGCGTTTTGTTTCCGGCCCAACGAAAAGAAAGCTCACCATGTTCGATCTGTGGCGATTTGGTTTCGACGTTCAGGAGGTAATTGCCAGGCGCGTCATCGGTATGATGAAGGGCGAGCTGAGCCAGCGCGAAGTGCGGCTTATGGTCATGGAGAAGCAGGCAGCCTATTCGACCGCGCAGATCGCCGGCGCTTACGCGCTGTTCACTGGTGGCCCAGTTGAGGCCGGCCGCGAAATGATCGGGGTATATCAACGCGCCGTCAGAGCCAATTGCACCAGACTTTCTGGAGCGCGTTGAAATTTGGGATGAAGCCATCAACTGAATTGCCTCTGCGGGTTCTTGCATTGATCGTTGTGATGTTGATGCCATTTATATTTTTTGGCTGAACGTAATCTTGCACGACCAGCCAGAGGCCTAGGGTTGGATTTGCAATTGCTCGCGCGAAGGCCATGACGTCTGTGATGAGCGCGCCAGCGACCGTGATCCCGCACCGCAAGGCCGCAATTGTTGTCGCGGGTGGTCAATTTTGAACAGACTCACCCCGGCAATATGCCCAGATTCGGCGCGCCAGCGGGTAAATCAGCGACGGAAATCATGGCAACTCTGAACAAAGACAAGCACAAGGAATACGTCCGCTACGCCGAGCACTGTTTGGGGATGGCGCCTGCAACAACAGATCGGGATGCCGAGGTTATTCAACGCGAAATGGCGGCCGAATGGCTACGGCTGGCGGACGATATTCGGCGCCGTTCACGGCGCGCGCAAATGCAGATGGAGTGATGTAGGCCGCTCGCGTTGGCCGCTTTGGCCCAGAGCGCACTGCGACGGCTTTTGGCCTTTCTCCGCTGCGCCGCCGGATGCGATCAAATCAGCAAGAAGGCAACGTAACGCCTCAACATTTAAATCTCGGCCCCTCATGAATGCGCGCAGTCGTCCTGAAAGATCATCTCCTAGAGTTATTTGCGCGGGTCCGGGGTCGGACGCAAAGCGGGCGACAACAGGCAAAAGGCGAATTTCAGCGCGCGCCAAGTCGCCCTCGTCGGCCCAATCTTGGAGATCAGCAGATCCCAACATGTCTCGCTCGTGTCATCGATGCTGCATGCGATGATATCTTGCCGTGTCGCAACGTAACGATGGCCGAAGGAAAGGGCATCGTGTCGGTCACCAGCGCCGGCCCCAATTGCCTCCCCACCCACCTCGCCATCCGCCCCTGCCACGAATCAGCCTGATGACGAACAGCAGCAACAGCGCGCCAATGGTGGCGTTGATGATCGCCGATATGAGGCCCGAGCCGAGGTGGAGACCGAGCTGAGGTAGCAGCCAACTGCCAATGAAGGCGCCTGCGATTCCGATGAGGAGATCGCCGATGATCCCGAATCCGGTGCCTTGCACGATTTGCCCGGCCAGCCATCCGGCAATGAGACCGACCAGCAATATAATCAGGAGACTGTCACCTGACATTTGCATCTTCGTATCCTCCAGGGTTGGCGAACGGCTGTCGACGAAATTGCGTGCGGATTTTTAAAGCCGCAGGGCACATTTCACGATCGCCGTGCAGCTCTGCGTCGCGAATAGCGAAATCAATAGTAGCGATAATGATGATACCGAGCATATCGGTGATACCGGTAATGATACCGGTAATAATAAATCTGCGTTGCATTGCCGGTGTCAGTGACGACACCTGCGGGTAGTGGTCTGATGGGTGCGGCTTGCGTAATCCCAGACATCACTGTGCAAATGGCCGCCGCGGCGATGAAAATGACGGTTCGATACGACATGGAACTTCCTCTAGCGGTTTGTCAGTCGATGGAAGTTAAGCTCCATGCCAAAGCGATTACTGATCAAAATTGCTCACCGGCTCCTCTCCCCATGACAACAACAAACTGTTCCAAATTGCTCAGAACGAAAACGATTTAGGTGTTCTAATAGTGTCAGAACCTCGGTTCGATGCTTATAGCGAGTCGCTGATCGCTTTTACGAACCCTTGCCGCGCCCAACACATCACGTGGTCAAGACCGTATAACGGAAGGCATCTGATCCAATCCACGGAGGCCGCGATGGTTTCGCCTCAGTATGAACGTCGACAAACGCGCGACTTCGATCTGGCCGTAGTCTGCTTGCGCTGTGACGCTCCCATGAAGATCAAGACGACTACCCCAGTTATCAGTTTCGCACCGCTTGACGAGGTCGTTTACGCCTGTCCGGCCTGCAGAATGGAAACGAAGCAAACCGTTCTGAGGATCGACTCTGAATGATTAGGGTACCTACCCATTTCGAGATCGCGGTGCCGATCCATCGATGAACCGCTCCTGGAACCGCCCTTGGCGCCGCGTGTTTTGTATCGAGTGACGTTCAGCCGGCTCAATCGCGTCCTCTTCGGACATTTGCTTCGGCAAGGTGAGCGAGAGCCGCGTCGCGTAGTCGGCGAGGATCTCGTTCGCCAAGCTTTGCCAGTTCGATAATACAGCGTGCGAGGATTTCGCTCGTCTGCTCCTCCTGCCCACCGAGATGAACGGTAGAAGCGCCAGTGTTCAGGGATTGCCAAGCACCGTCAAAGGCGTCGCTTAGAATTTCAATGACTTCCGGGTCGAATGCTGACGCGTCTGCGCGCGAAGGAAATGGGAGAGTGGTCAAAGGTTGCGCTCCCTGAGACAGGCGGGAGCGTTACCGAACTCTCAGCCGCCGATGCCTCACCAAAGGTCGCTGTCGACGGTGTAGCTCATATGGGCATGGGCCGGCTTGCTCGCCATGCGGGATACGGTGTCCTAAAAAGAATAATCATTTATTTTCAAGCAACTAAACGCGGTGGCCCAGCGTTGTCTGTTTCGGAAGCATCTTCCAAAGATGCAAAAGGACAACATCATGTACACCTTAGCGAAAACCGCCATCGCGCTCGGCTTTGTTGGCGCAATGGCAATTGGAGCAACCGCCCCGGTCCACGCGCAGGGCGTTTATCTCGATGGACGGGGCCTGAACGTTCAGCTCGGCCAGCCCGACCGGGATTACCGGCACGACGGTCGAGGCGATCGGGACCGCCACTACTATGACTATTCTCCCGGATACGGCGAAGGCAACGGCTGCCCGCGGCATTACACGGTGCAGGATGGCGCCTGTAAGCCCTATCGCGGCTACTAATGGGCAATCCCACAAACCGTTAGCAACCGAAGCCGATGAATCCCCGAGGCCGCCTCAGTTGGCGGCCTCTTCGTCATCATCGTCAACCGACCAGGATCGTCATTGGTGGCTTGAGGCAGGGAGCGACGGTAGATGATGTTTACGATTGAGTTCTTCCGCATTCGAAAAGAGGACAATGCGCGCGCCACGCTCGATCGGATTACTCACATGGCGCCTGATCTGGAAAGCGCCAAGGTGAAGGCCAGGTCACTGTTCGAGACGTTGAACATGCCGCAGAATCCCGACGGCCTTCGGATTTTGGACCAAGACGGCCACGAGGTGTTTTCTTGGACGCCAGAAATGGACGATATCTCTGGCTCTTGATCTTGTAATTGTCTCCACTCGTCCGCATATGTAACTGAGCGGGCAATCCGGTTCAAAGGCCGCGACGCTTGTCCGTAGCTGAAAAGTTCTTATCAATTTCTTTGTTCTTTTCTTCACGCCGCTTTCTTTCGCCCATCGCTAATCCAGCGCCTGTTATCAACGGCCGATAGACGCGCGCCGCTAGCCTTGGTGGTTTCGAAGGTTTCGACGCGCCGCTGCGATCGAACAAGCTGTCTCGGCCGACCGTCAGGTAAGGTTATGGCGATCGAACATGCGCGCGCGCACGCCGTAACAAAGCCGTGGGGCGTTGAAGATCTGCGGCCCTGGAGTAACGCGGGCCATGACGGTCATGCGATCGGTGAAATCTTGTACGAGCGGACCTGTAACGGGGCCCCAATTCCAGCGCTCCTGCTGAAATTACTTTTCACCGGCCAGCCACTTTCGATCCAGGTGCATCCGGACGATGCGTTTGCGCATGCGATGGGTCTGGCAAATGGCAAAACCGAAGCCTGGTACGTTCTGACCGCCGCCCCTGATGCCAAGGTTGCTCTCGGTCTTGCCCGGCGCCTCACACCCTTGCAATTACGCGAAGCCATCGACGACGACTCGATCGCCGATTTGATCGTGTGGCATGCGGTGTCGGCAAACGATGTTATTTTTGTTCCCGGCCGAACGATTCATGCGATTGGCGCCGGCCTCATCATTGCGGAACTCCAGCAGCGAAGCGACACCACATTCCGCCTGTTCGATCCGGGCAGGCATCGCCAACTCCACATCGAAGACGCCATCCTGGTGGCGGACACCGGGCCGGCTAATTTTGAAATGCATCCGAACCAGCTCACCGCCGAACGGCGGCTGCTTGTTTCCAACCCGCACTTCGTATTTGAGCGCATCGATCTGGCAGCGAATTCCTCCTGGTATCTGGAAGCGGAACGAGAGACTTGGCTTCTCGTTCTCAGCGGCAGCGCCGTCGCCGGATCGTTCGAGGTTGCACTGGGTGATGCGCTCTTTGCGCAACTGGACCGTGTCGAGATCGATGCCGGAACGAGCGGCATGGTGGGCCTCGTGGCGTACACGGGCGGCGGCCCGGTTTCACATTTGTTGCAGCGTCTGACGCGGCCGGGGTCAACCGATGCCGGGCGACCAAGGGGAGTTACCCATGCCAATCTCTCTGACTGAAGCGAAAGCCGGCCCAAGGAATGGGCGCCGGGAGACAATTAAATGAAAGCCCTCCAGCGTATCGCGTTCATCGGCAATTATCTTCCGCGCCGTTGCGGGATCGCTACATTTACCCAGGATCTTCATCGGGCAGTCTCGGCCGCTCGGCCGGATGTCGAGACGTGCGTCGTCGCCATGACGGATGCGGAACAGACCTATGACTATCCACCGGCCGTGCGATTCGAAATTCACGACGAGATAATCGGCGACTACATCCGAGCGGCAGAATTCCTCAATGGCGCGGGATACGATGTTGTGTGTCTTCAACACGAATACGGGATCTTCGGCGGTGAGGCCGGCGGCAATATCCTCGAACTTCTGTCGCGCCTCGAAATGCCGGTTGTCACAACATTACACACGGTGCTCGCCAAACCCACAGCCGCCCAGCATGACGTGATGCGCCGGATCATAGATATTTCGGCGAGAATTATCGTCATGTCGGAAACAGGCCATGAATTCCTCCGCTCTGTTCACGCCGTGCCAACGCGCAAGATTGAGGTCATACCCCACGGCATACCCGATTTCCCGTTTCTCGAACCGCATCATGCCAAGGTGAAATTCGACTTCGCCGGGAAGATGGTCATTCTGACTTTCGGTCTGCTGTCGCCAAATAAAGGCATTGAGACCATGCTCGATGCCATGCCCGAGATCATCAAATCCTGCCCGAACTCCGTCTATGTCATTCTTGGCGCTACTCATCCGAAGCTGATGCAGCAACAGGGTGAGGCCTATCGTGAAAGTCTGATGACGCGGGCGCGCGCACTCGGCATCGAAGATCATGTCGTCTTTTTCAACCAGTTCGTCGATCAAGCCACGTTGCTGGACTTCATTTCAATGTGCGACGTCTATACGACGCCCTATCTTAACGAAGCCCAGATGACATCGGGAACGCTTGCGTACAGTTTCGGATTGGGCAAGGCAGTCGTGTCGACGCCCTATTGGCACGCCAAGGAATTACTGAGCGACGGCTGCGGCATTCTGGTTCCTTTTGCCGATGCCAAGGCTTTGGGCACCGAAATCTCCGGTCTTCTGACCAACGATGTCCGCCGCTATTCCATGCGCAAACGCGCATACGCGGCAAGCCGATCGATGACCTGGGTGCAAACGGCAAAGCGCTATCTTACCGTCTTCGAGACTGAGAGCGAGAATGCCCGGCGTGGAATAGCGCTCCCCATCGATGCCATCGGTTCCGGGCGAAGCGGGCACGCCGTACCGGAGATTCGGGTCGGACATTTCCTTTCGCTCTGCGACAGCACGGGCGTGCTCCAGCACGCCGTCCATTCGGTGCCGGATCGCGCCCACGGCTACTGCATCGACGACAATGCCCGCGCGTTGCTGTTTTCAAACCTGCTTGTGAATTGCGGCGAAGTGCAATTGGCAGAAACGGTCACGGCGCACTTTGCGGCGTTCATCCAGCATGCCTGGAACCCGGACACCCGCCGGTTCCGAAATTTTATGAGCTACGACCGCAGATGGCTGGAAGCGCAGGGCTCGGAAGACAGTCATGGCAGGACGCTTTGGGCATTGGCCGAATGCGCACGCAACGATACCGATCCGTCTCGCCGCAGATGGGCCGGGGCATTGTTCAAGACTGCGCTTCCCGTCGTCGAGGAATTCTCGTCGCCGCGAGCCTGGGCGTTCGCACTTCTGGGCTTGGACGCCTACTGCACGCAGGCCGGCGGCGACGTTCTCGCCAACCACCTCCGCAGGCTGTTGGCCGACAGGTTGATGTCGCTCTTCTCGGCGACAGAAACCGATGACTGGGTCTGGTTTGAAGACTCGCTCGCATACGACAATGCGCGGCTTCCCCAGGCGCTGATCCAGACCGGACTGGCGACCCACACCGTGCCGTATGTCGAGGTTGGTCTCCGATCGCTGCGCTGGCTCAACTCACTTCAGACCACGTCATCGGGATACTTTAGACCGGTTGGAACCGAGAGCTTCGGCCGGCAGCGCCAGAAACCGGAAGCGTTCGATCAGCAGCCAGTCGAGGCTTCGGCGACAATCTCCGCTTGCCTCGCTGCATCGCGAGCGGATGATGACGCTGATTGGCCGATGGAGGCGCTGCGCGCATTTCAATGGTTTCTGGGTGAAAACGACCTGCAGACGGCGTTGATCGATCCGGAAACGGGCAGTTGCCTGGACGGACTTCATCCGGATCGATGTAATGAGAACAAGGGTGCAGAATCGGTGCTAGCGTATCTTCTCAGTCTTGTGGAGATTCGCGGGCTCAAGCGTTCGACCGCGATAGGCCGAACAAGACCCGCAACCAGGTTCATAGGCGGCGACGTCAATCGCGCGATGCCACCTCGAGCAAGTGCAGGAAGCCTCTTTGTCCCAATTCCGATTCGTTAATCGCCAAAGCTTGTATCTGCGCCCGGATCCAGCAAGGGTTCTCGTTCGACCGTTCAAACCGGCAACGGAACCGCGAGACCTCAACCCCACCGATAAGATTCGGGCCAATAATATTGTTGGAAGAGTGCTTCGTCTCGATACCGAGGCTGCCGAACAACAATTGAGCGACGTGCTCGATACCTTCGAGGGGCGGCACCGGAATCTGATTGATATTTTCGAGACGCGCGCGGCGGATATGGAAGACGCGCTCGAACCGCATGCGCAATTGAACAAAACGCAACGCCGCTTGATTGGCGCATATTTTCTCAGCGAATATTCATTCGAAGCGTCGGCCTTGTTCAACCCAAGCATCGTCCGGCACCCCGACCAAACCGGCGCGCCGGAAAGTGGCTGTCGATTTATCTTAAGTCTGCGTGCCGTCGGCGAGGGACATATTTCGTCGCTGACGTTTCGCTCCGGCAGCTTAGCTGCCGACGGAAGCGTCACAGTCGATCCGACCGCGCGTCTCGCCGCGGTCCCAAGGGTTCGAAAGCGGACGCCAACGCCAAATGGCGACGACATCGAAGTGGTCTTCCGGGACGACGAAGAGCTGAGCGAACGCATCATCTTTCCGATTACCGAGGCTCAGGCCAACGGCATCGAGGACGCCCGATTCGTCGAATTCAACGATGGTGGGCAAAAAACTTTCTACGCGACCTATACCGCGTATAGCGGGAGGGCGATTCGCTCGGAGTTGGTGGAAACCGCGGATTTTCGCTCATTCCGGATGACTCCGCTGCGCGGATCGGCGGCGCGCAATAAAGGAATGGCTCTGTTTCCACGAAAGATCGACGGCCGCTATGCGATGATCGGCCGGCAGGACAACGAGAATCTCTATTTGATCTATTCCGACGATCTCTACACGTGGGACGGCGGTCATCCCATTCTTTCGCCCGAGTATCCTTGGGAGTTCGTCCAGATTGGCAATTGCGGCTCACCCGTCGAGCTGGATGACTGCTGGTTGCTGCTGACGCACGGCGTTGGTCCGGTCAGAAAATATTCGATCGGCGCGGTCCTTTTGGACAAAAAGGACCCATCAAAAGTTCTGGCACGCTCGCGCGAGCCGCTGGTTCGCCCCGAACCCACCGAACGTGAAGGTTACGTGCCCAACGTCGTCTATACATGCGGTGCTATGCGTCACGGCGATCAGATTATCCTGCCGTACGCGATATCCGACACGTACTCCAATTTCGCCACAATAAAGATTGCGGCCCTCATGAAAGCTGTTGCGAACTGACGGCTGACTCACGGCAGCTGGATATTGCCGTCGCGTTTATGATCCAAGCGCTAGCCCGACAGCCGCTCGATCGCAGCGCCGCAGCGGCCGAGCTTTTCTTCGAGCCGCTCGAAACCGCGGTCGAGATGATAGACGCGGTTGACGATGGTTTCGCCTTCGGCGGCAAGCCCCGCAATGACGAGCGACACCGAGGCGCGCAGGTCGGTCGCCATCACCGGCGCGCCTTTGAGCGCCGCCACGCCCTCGATGGTGGCGCGCTCGCCGTCGAGCTGGATGCGGGCGCCGAGCCGCGCCAGTTCCTGCACATGCATGAAGCGGTTTTCGAAAATCGTCTCGGTGATCTGCGAAGTGCCGCGCGCACGCGTCATCAGCGCCATCAATTGCGCTTGCAGATCGGTCGGGAATTGCGGAAACGGCGCCGTCGTCACATCGACCGGCGAAATGCCTGAGCCGTTCCGAGCGACGCGAATGCCCTCATTGGTCGCCGACACCGTGGCGCCGGCTTGGGTGAGCACGTCAAGCGCGGATTGCAACAATTCGGGCCGCGCGTTCTGCAAGAGAATATCGCCGCCGGCCATGGCGACCGCCATGGCATAGGTGCCGGTCTCGATGCGGTCCGGCAGCACCGCGTGGCGGGCGCCGCGCAATTTGGCGACGCCGTCGACGACGATGCGCGGCGTGCCGGCGCCGGCGATGCGCGCGCCCATCTTGTTGAGGCAATCGGCGACGTCGGTGATTTCAGGCTCCTGCGCCGCGTTCTCGATCACGGTCGTGCCGTTGGCGAGCGCCGCCGCCATGATCGCGGTATGGGTGCCGCCGACGGTGACTTTCGGAAAAACGATCTCGCCGCCTTTCAGTCCTTGCGGCGCGCGGGCCACGACATAGCCGCCGTCGATGTCGACTTTGGCGCCGAGTTGTTCGATCGCCATGATGAGAAGATCGACCGGCCGCGTGCCGATGGCGCAACCACCGGGCATCGACACCCGCGCTTCGCCCATGCGGGCGACGAGCGGCGCCAGCACCCAGAAGCTCGCGCGCATTTTCGAAACCAGCTCATAAGGCGCAGTGGTGTCGACGATATTGGCCGCCGAAATATGCAGCGTCTGGCCGGTATCCGCCGTTTCGCCCGGCCGCTTGCCGCCGACCGTAATGTCGACGCCGTGATTGCCGAGGATGCGCTGCAGCGCGGCGACGTCGGCAAGGCGCGGCACGTTGTCGAGAATGAGCGTCTCGTCGGTGAGGAGACCTGCGATCATCAAGGGCAGCGTCGCGTTCTTCGCGCCCGAGATCGGGATGGAGCCGTGAAGCGGCCGGCCGCCGACAATGCGAATGCGATCCAACATTTTTACCCCCGGCCCGACCCAATCGCCGTCCTAAGCCAATCGCCACCGATTGGACCAGAACCCGGCCCAATCATCCAGTCCCCCATCCAGTCCCTACTCGCGTACCGGATTGCGGCGGAACTCGGGAGAGGCACCCGTTTGTGCATCTCGCGGTGAAGAATCCCCTTCCGATTGCCCGTCCGAGGGACCCCCGCGGACGAGCTCCCGTTCCAGTTCGCGCTTTCTGGCTTGCGCCTTGCGGCGCTTGAGGTTTTCGCGAAGCGCCGCCGCCAGCCGCGCGCTGCGCGCTGTCGATTTTTGCGTTTTGCCGGGCTTGGCCATGGACAGGGTCAAAGCACGCGGCCGGGCGTGCCGCAACCTGGAGCGTCGTCGAGGAGGTAACCGCGCTTGCGCTTAACCCCCGCCCTGTGGCAAGGATCGCCGCGCTTCCACGCAAAGTGCTTTTCGTACAAGCGTAATGTCCGTCGGTGAGACTGGCCTTTCGGCCGGCGACACCCGCTTCGGGCCGCTGCCGTAGCTCAGTGGTAGAGCACTCCCTTGGTAAGGGAGAGGTCCACAGTTCAATCCTGTGCGGCAGCACCAGTATACGGATGCTCCAGTCCTTCAGCTCTGCTTGATGCGCATCAACGTCTTGTTCCGGACTTGCGACACCTTTGCGCAGTCGCTAGCACTTCGATATTCCCCACGCGCCACTGATCGTATTGAATATTGCGCAGTTTCAGCCGGAGGTGAGGTCGGGGCGGCGCATGCATCCATTCGCTTGCGATGCATCCGGGCAGAACGGGCTGAGGCATGACCACAAAAAGAAGCCAGCCTGCGCCAGCTTTGATGTTGCGGGTCGAGAGTGCATTTCCCGCCCATGGCTACAGCGAGCTGACCATGCGGGGCCTGGCCAAGGCCTGCGATTTCTCGACACGGGCGCTGTATTTCTATTTCAGCAATAAAGAGGAAGCGTTTCGCGCGATGGTGCGGTTTCGCAACGACCTGGCGCTGCGCACGGGCTTTGCGGCCGGACAAAAGCAGCGGGCCGACGGCGGCGATGCGCTCGATATCCTCACCGCCGTCATCAACATCCGCTACGGCGACACCCGCCGCATCGCCAATGCCTCGCCGCACATCGTCGAGCTCAACGCCGAGGTGTTCAAGCGCTGCAACGATATCGTCACCGAGGTCGCGCTTTTTTTCGAGGCGGAGCTGGGCAAGCTGATCGTCGAGCTTCAGGACGCCGGGCTGTTGCGGCTGCGCCAGGCGTCACCGCCGATCAGGCGGCGCAGGCGCTGGCCAATGGCGCGCGCGGCGTCAACCAGCGCCTGCCGCCGGTTCCGCCGAACGATCTAGCGCGCCGCTACCGCGAAATGTGCGACTTCATTCTTCACGGCTGCGCCGAAATTCAGGTCACAGGCCGGCGCCGGACGCGCAAGGCCCCGGATCAAGCAACCAAACGAAAAAACGAACAAAAAACCAAGCCAGACACCAAGCCGGAAACCAAGCGAGGTCGCGCGTGACTGCGGGAATAGCGGCGCCGGCAATCGAGCGGATATCTGTTGCCGAACGGCTCGACGGCCTGCCGCTGACGCCCCTTCATATCGCGATCGTTGCGCTATGCACGCTCGGGCTTGCCGCCGATATCGGCGAAGTGGCGCTGAGCAACACCTTTTCGGCGATCTTCCTCGCTCCGCCTTACCATGCGTCGCGCAGCGAGGTGTCTTTGCTGCTGGCCGCCGTCTTTGCCGGCGGCGCGGTCGGCGCGCCGCTGTTTGGCTGGTGGGCGGATCGCTTCGGCCGGCGCGTGGCGCTGCAGACGGCGCTCGCGGTTCTCTTCTTCAGTTCGCTCGCCGTCGCTTGGAGTGCGGACATCTTCTGGATGACGATGTTCCGTTTCGTATCCGGCCTTGCGCTTGGCGCCTATCCGCCTTTGTCCGCCGCCTATCTCGCCGACCTCTTGCCGCCATTGCGGCGCGGTTTCCTGATGATGCTGTGTGCGGCGCTCGCCTTTCTCGGCGCGCCAGCGATGATCTTTCTGATCCGCTGGCTCACGCCGCTTGCGCCGCTTGGCGTCGAAGGCTGGCGCTGGGCGCTGATCGCCGGCGCCGGCATTGCCGCCGCAACCGCCGGCTTGTTCTTCCTGGTCCCGGAATCGCCGCGATGGCTCGCAGCGCTTGGCCGGACCGACGAGGCCGAACGCTCATGCCGGCATCTCGAAGCGGCTGCCGGGCTCGCCGCTTCGCCGTTTGCGCTAACGCAGCCGGCAGCCGGCGCGGCGCTTGATCCGGTCAAAACCGATCAGGTCAAAATCGGTCAAGTGAAAATTGGATTCGCCGCGATCGCCGAGACGCCGCGTCATGTCCGGCGCGTGCTCCTGCTCGGCGCGCTTTACGCGCTCGGGCCTTGGGCGACCATTGGTTTCCCGCTGCTCAGTGCAGCCGTCATGGTGCAAAAGGGCTTTCGCATCGGCGACGCGCTGCTGTTCGCGGGAATTTCGATGTTCGGGCCGACGCTCGGCATCGGTATCGGTGGCGTTTTTTGTCGACCGCATCGAGCGCCAGCGCGCTTTGATGCTCGCTGCCGCGGCGATGATCGCGATCGGCCTCGGCTTCGCCGCGGATCAGGCGCTCACCCCGCTGATCGTTCTCGGGATCGGTTTCAATCTGGCGAGCGCCGTCTACAGCACCGTTCTCTTGCTCTATGGCGCCGAGCTGTTTCCGACCAGAGCTGCGCGCCTTCGCGACCTCCGTGAGCTGGGGCGTCGGCCGCGTCGTCTCGGCGCTGGTGCCGCTTGTCTTGCTGCCGCTCCTCGGCGCGCAAGGCGTGACCGCGATGTTCGGCCTCATCGCGGCAGCGCTTTTGATCAGCATCGTTCTCATTCTGCTCGCCGGACCGCCCGGACTGGCAAAGCAGCCTGTCGAATAGCGGACCTTCGCTACCCCAATACCGATCGCCTCGCGGCGAACCTTCCTAACCGCTTGGCAAACAACAGAAATTCCGCGACGCTGGGGAATTAGCTTTATCCCGAACGAATTGAGCCAAAGGTCGAAAATTCATGGCGGCGGATCGCGCCGTCTGCTAGCTTCACACAATCACTAAAAATGTGAAGTTCACTAGAATTTATACGATGCCTCCCGCACGTGCCAAGCCTATCAAATCTGCGGACATGAATCCTGGAAGAACGAGCGAACCATCTCGCGAGGCCGGAGCCTCGCCGGGTGACTTGGGTGCGCGCGGCGTCGAGCGATTGCGGGCCAATGCATTCGCCGAAGCGATCGAATTATCGGCGCGCGCCGTAACCGCCGAACCGCAGGATGCGCCGAGCTTCGACTTGGGCGTTGAGCGATACCGGGCCGGCGCCTATGCCGAGGCGGAGGCGATATTCGCCCGGCTCCGTGTCGCGCAAGAAGAGGCGCAAGGGACGGCCCAAGGAGCGGCAGACGAGAGTGATCCCGCACCATTGCGGATGCTTGGGCTCGCGCGCTTTCGACTGGGCAAACTCGAGCCGGCGCTGGCGTTGCTGGAAGCAGCCCTTAAGGCGGCGCCCGCCGATCCTGAGACTCAGTTGCATTACGGGCTGGTTCTGCATGCCGCCGGCCGGCACGCGGAAGCCGCAGCGCAATTCCGCTCGAGCGCCAAGCTCTTGCCGCTCGATCCGGCGCCATACCTGAACCTGTCTGCCGCGCTGCTGGCGCTGGGAGATGCAGCCGGAGCGGTCAGGGCCGCTAAGCACGCACGCCGGCGCGACGCCAACTTACCGCAAGTGCACTACATGCTCGGCCTTGCCGCGATGGCGGCCGACCGCCTTGACGATGCGATCCGTGCTTTCGCAGCGGCGTTGCGGCTTGATCCCAAGCTCGCCGATGCCCTCGTCAATATCGGCGTCATTTGCTATCGGCGGAACGATATCGAAGGCGCCAAGACCGCGATGCGCGGCGCGCTCGCCGTCGTGCCGGGGCACGTCGGCGCTGCCAGCAATCTCGGCGCCTTCTTGCGGCTGACCGGACAGACCGAGGCAAGCGAGAAGCTGCTCAACGACGTGCTCGAACAGAACCCCGATGCCGCCGAGGTTCGGGTCAACCAGGCGGCGGCGCTGCTCTCGGAAGAGCGGCCGCGGGAGGCTCTGGAACTGCTCGACGCGAAACCCGTTCCGGCCGATCCGCGCCTAGCGCAGCACTGGCAGATGCAGCGCTCGCTGGCTTTGTTGCAGGTCGGTCGGGGAGCCGAGGCGAGCGAGGTCGTCGCCGCGATCGGCAGCGTGCCGCCCGAGATGGAGCCGCTGATGCTGTGGCGGCGCGTCCTCCTGGCGCTGGCGGCGAACGACCATGAGAGCGCTCGGACGCATGCGCTCGCGATGGACCAGGCCCTGACGACGGATCGCCTCGTTCCCGAGCATCGGATCATGGCGCATTTCGATCTCGCGCGCTTCTGGAGCGAACAGCGTGAGGCCGATCGCACCTTCACCCATTGGACCGCCGCGCACCGTCAACTCAGCCGCTTCCAGCCGTTTTCGCGCGAGCGTCACCGTGCCTTCGTCGACGCAATGATCGCAGCCTTCGATCGCGCACGGCTGCATGACGGGCCGCGCGCGCAAGACCGCGATGCGGCGCCGGTCTTCATCGTCGGCATGCCGCGCTCAGGGACGACCTTGGCGGAGCAGATCATCGCCGCGCATCCGCAAAGCTTCGGCGCGGGCGAGCGCGGGGCACTCTCGCAGGCATTCGGCGCGCTCGGCGCCACAACGCCGGAAGGTGTCGCGCGGATCGCGGCGCTCGACGCCCCGGCTCTCGATGCCGCCGCGCAGCTTTATCTCGGCGAGTTGCACGCGCTCGCGCCGGACAAGACGCGGATTGTCGACAAGATGCCGGGCAATTTCAATTTTCTCGGTCTCACCGCGCTGATGCTGCCCGGCGCGCGCATCATCCATTGCGTGCGCGACCCGCGCGACATCGGGCTGTCGATCTTCAGCTTCCGCTTCTACGGCTATCATCCTTATGCGCACGATCTCGGCGATCTGGGCTGGTATATCGCCCAGCACGACCGCCTGATGGCGCATTGGCGCGATACGCTTCCCAATCCGATCCTGACGCTGGCGCTCAAAGACTGGGTCGAGGATTTCGGCGGCACGCTGCGCCGCGTCCTCGATTTCATCGAGCTGCCCTACGACCCCGCCTGCGAGCGCTTCTACGAAAGCACGTCCCGGGTGCAGACGGTCAGCCGATCGCAGGTCAAGCAACCCATCAACGCGCGCGGGCTCGGACGGTGGCGACGCTACGCCGCGCAATTACAGCCATTGATCGACGCCCTAACCGAAAACGGCGTCGTCTTGTCATAGGAGATCGTCTTGGCAAAGCGGGTGATGATCAACGACGGGGCCGAGTGGCTTGTCGCGGACGGGGAAACCGATACCGGCACTGTGGGCGCGGGTGGCATCCTTGACGTTGGCGCGGGCGGCAGCGCACTCGACTTCACTGTCGCGGGTAACGAAACAGTCCTCTCGGGCGGCAGCGATGACAGCGCGCTGATTGCTAATGGCGGCGTGCAGACCATCCAGTCGGGTGGCATCGCCAGTAACACTACGGTTGGCACCGGCGGGACCGAGATCGTCCAGTCCGGCGGCGTCGCCAGCAATACGGTGATTTCCGGCGGCGTGCTCGACGTCCAATACGGCGGCACGTTGTCCGGTACGCTCACCTTCACGGGTGCCGGCACTTTGCAGATCGACGGCACCGCGATGCCGACGGTGACGATCGCGGGCTTCGTCAGCCCGAACCAGACGATCGATCTTACCGGGCTGTCGTATTCGACGAGCGGCACCGCGGTGTTGACCGCCAACAACGTGCTCAATGTCACCGAGGGCAGCCAGACTGTCAGCCTGCAGTTCGACCCGGCGCAAAATTACGCCGGGCATAGTTTCACGCTCGGGAGCGACGGACACGGCGGCACGGCGGTCGTCGATCCGGTGGTGGGGCTGAACACCTGGGATGTCAGCACCGAAGGTGGCGCCAACAGTGGCGACTCGGCGCTCAACGGCGTCATCCAAGCCATCGATGTCGGCGGCGGCAATTACGGAGTGAACGTCAATTACACGATCAATCTGACCCAGGACATCGATCTGACGCAGGCGCTGTTCGCGATCAATCTGGGGAGCCACTCGACGCTGACGATCAACGGCAACGGCTTCACGATCGACGGCATGGGAGATCAGCGCGGGATTTTTGTCTACGAGGGTAACGTCACCCTTAAAGACCTGGCGATCACCAATGCGGTCGCCAGGGGCGGAAACGGCGGAGTTCTCGGCGGTGGCGGCGGCGGCGGCGGCGGGCTGGGCGGCGGTCTGTTTATTGCCGGCACAAGCGGCGGCGCGAGAGTAGGCGCGAGCGTCACGCTCGACAACGTCACCTTCAGTGGCGACAAGGCAATCGGTGGCAACGGCGGCGGCACGAACGGCGGCGGTGTTGGGGGCGGAGGCGGAGGCGGCGGTCTCGGCGGCTCCGGCGGGTTTGGTAATGGCGGCGGCGGCGGCGGCGTCGGCGTCGGCGCCGACGGCGGCGATGCCAATGCGGTAACAGTCGGCGGAGCCCATTTAGGGAACGGCCCCGACGGGGGAATGGGCATCATCGTCGGCCCGACCGGCGGCGGTTCAGGGACTGGCGGTTCCGGCGGCGCCTGGGGCGGCGGCGGCGGCTACGGCGGTGGCGGTGGTGGCGTCGGCGGCGGCGGCGGCAGCAATGACGGCGGCCGCAATAACAATGGCGGCAACGGCGGCTTTGGTGGTGGCGGCGGTGGCGGCGTTGCCGGCTTCGGCAACGGTGGAGCGGGCGGCTTCGGCGGCGGCGGCGGCGCTGCGGGCGGTTTTTTTGTCAACGGCGGCCACGGCGGCTTTGGCGGCGGCGGCGGTGCTGGATCAAACAACAGCCAAGGAGGAGCCGGCGGCTTTGGTGCCGGCGGCGGCGGCGTAGGTGGTGGCGGCGGCCTCGGGGCCGGCGGTGATATTTTTGTGCAGCAGGGCGGCTCGCTGACGATCGAGGGTGGAAGCCTCGGGGCTGGAACCGTTCAAGGAGGCTCGGGAGGCGCCCCTAGTCAGCGGGTCACAGATGGCGGCTCGGCCTTCGGCAATGGGCTCTTCATCCAGGGAAACCAGAGCGTCACTCTGAGCCCGACCTCGGGGCAGACGCTGACAGTCAACGGCATCATCGCCGACCAGAACGGCTCCATCAGCGCCTATTCACAGAAAGGCTCCCTCATCATCGACGGTGCCGGCGACGTCTATTTGGCGTCGGCGGCAAATACCTACCAGGGCGGGACAGTCGTCGAGCAGGGCGCGCTCGATATCAATGTCGGCGCCGCTCTCGGCGGCGGGACGGTGACGCTCGATGACGGAACGTGGCTCGGCGTACACACGAGTACAACAGTCAGCAACGCGATCGCGATCAACGGTGCTGTGAATTTCTGGGCTGGCGCGAGCGAAACGGTCAGCTTCACCAACACGATCAGCGGAGCTGGCGAGCTGGTCATTACCGGCGGCGGCACGATGGTGCTTACGCACGCCAACTCCTACCAATGGGGGACACATGTCGAGCAGGGCGCGCTGTCGATCAATTCAGGCGCCTCTCTCGGCAGCGGGACGCTGACGCTTGATGGCGGAACGATCCTCGACGTGACGTCGAGCACGACGATCTCGAACACCATCACCGGCTCCGGCGAGATCATCATCAGTGGCGGCAGCACGGTCGCGCTCGACGGCGCCAGTTCATTCAGCGGCGCCATTGTGTTCGGCCCGGGCGCCGACACGCTGAAGATCGACGGCACGACGATGCCGGGCAACGAGATCGTGGATTTCGCGCCGGGCGACGATTCCATCGACCTCGCCAACATCGCCTTTGCGGCCGGCACTATCGCGGTTGCGTCCGGCAACGTGCTGCAAATCGTCGAAGGCGGCCACACCTATGATCTGCAGCTCGACCATTCATACACAGGCGTCACCTTCAAGCTCTCCAGCGACGGCCAAGGCGGCACGCTGATCACTGCGTCCAACCTGCTGACCGACGGCAATTTCGACCA
Organism: uncultured Alphaproteobacteria bacterium; assembly: GCA_963695615.1. Classification (GTDB taxonomy): domain Bacteria; phylum Pseudomonadota; class Alphaproteobacteria; order Rhizobiales; family Xanthobacteraceae; genus BOG-931. Next base: position 146,067 of record CAVOHH010000006.1, read on the forward strand.
GATAAATCTCGCGAGCGGCCAGCCCGGCGTCACCATCGAGCCGACCAAGGGCAATTATACGAACGCGCCGGCGCCAGGCTGGTCGGGCACCAATACCGGCCCTCAATACTTTACGCCGCAGGCCACGCCGGCCTTCCAGCAAGCCGAGTATTTGAACAACCCCGGCGGCACGCTCTCTCAGACCTTCACGACCAGCGCCAATCCGGGCAGCGGCTATGAGTTTGTCGTCTCGCTCAATCTGGGCAGCCGCCTCGATACGCCGACACCTTCAGGTACGGCGACCGTGATCTTGTCGGCCGGGGGCGTCGAGATCGGCGAGGCGACCTACAATGCGGGCGCGGTCGGCGCGTCGCAACAGCTGTCGTTCTACACCGGAAACATCGACCCGCTCAGTCTTGCCAACCAGAACATCACGCTGTCGATCAGCAACGGGACAAACACGCAGCTCGTGGTCGGTGACGCCATTGTCGAGGCGGTCAGCAATCTGTTGGTCGACGGCAATTTTAACGACGTCAACCTGGCGAGCGGCGCACCCGGCGTCACCACCGATCCGACGCGAGGCAATTTTACGGGCCCGCCCGCGGGCTGGTCGGGCAGCAATACCGGCGCTCAGGCGTTCACGTCCTTCGCCTCGAATTTCTTCGGCGGCCAGGTGGCCGAGTATGTGAATGGCGGCGGCGCGCTCTCCCAGAGCTTCACGGCGCCCAACGTCACGAGCGGACCTAACCTGCTGATGGTCTCACTGGACGTCGGCACCCGCAACGATGAGGCGCCGAGCTCCGGCCCGCTGACGGTCACGGCGACAGTGAATGGCGTCACGATCGGTCAGACCACATACGACGTCACCACATCGACAGCGCCCGGGTCCGGGACGGTGCTGCAATTCACGACGCAGGACCTCAATGCGCTGGGAGACGGCGGCAAGCAGGTCACGCTGACGATCACGAACGGCACGCCGGAACAAATCATCGTCGGCAATGCCAGTGTCATCCCCGCGCTGAGCTTCGACGTCGCGTCCGGGCACACCATCACGGACACGGACCTGATCACCGGCCCCGGCATTGTCCTGTGGGGCGGGGGCACGCTCGTTCTCGACAACGCCGCGAATTCCTATTCGGGCGGATCGATTATCGAGGGTGGCAGCACGCTTGAAATCGGCACGGCGGGCGCGGCCGGCTCTGGCGCGATCAGCTTCTCCGGCACCGGGGACACGCTGAAGATCGACGGCACGACGATGCCGTCGAACACGCTCTTCGGCATGGCGCCGGGCAACACCATCGATCTTGCCGGCATTGCCTACGACGGCACGGGCAGCGCCAATCTCGTCGGCAACGAGCTGCAGATCACCGAAAACGGCCAGACCTACGACCTCACGCTTTCCGGCATTCCCGGCAACGAGTATTTCCATCTGGGGACCGACAATTCGGGCCTGTTTGGCGGTCTTGGTGGCACCGACATCACTGAGAATAGCGTGGCTTGCTATGGCCGCGGCACGCTGATCGCGACCCAGCAAGGCGAGGTGCCGGTCGAAACGCTTGAGATCGGGGATAAGGTCATCACCGCGTCAGGCGCGGCGCGGCCGATCAAGTGGATCGGGCGGCGCAGCTATGCGGGCCGCTTCATCATGGGGCGGAAAGACATCCTGCCGGTCTGCATCAAGGCCGGCGCGCTCGATGCGAATGTGCCCAAGCGCGACCTTTGGGTCTCGCCGCACCACGCCATGTATTTTGAAGATCGCGGCGGCGTGCTGATCGAGGCCAAGGACCTCGTCAACGGCGGCTCGATCGTGCAAGCAGAAAGCGTCGACAAGGTCGAGTATTTCCACATCGAGCTCGACAGCCACGATGTCATCGTCGCCGAGGGCGCGCTGTCGGAGACATTCCTCGACGACGACAGCCGCGGCATGTTCCACAACGCGCATGAATACGACACGCTCTATGCCGACACGCCGAGCGAACCGGCGCATTATTGCGCGCCGCGCTGTGACCAGGGTTACGAGCTGGAAGCTGTGCGCCGTGTTATCGCGCTGCGTGCGGGGCTCTCGGTCGACGGCGGCGCCGGCACGCTGCGCGGCTATGTCGATGCGGTCGGCGAGAGCTATGTCAAAGGCTGGGCGCAGAATGCGGAGCATCCGGAGGCGCCGGTGTGCCTCGACATTTATGCGGGCGGCCGGCTCATCGGGCAGACCCTCGCCAACCGCTATCGCGAGGATCTCGCGAAGGCGAACCTCGGCAGCGGATGGCATGGCTTCGTGTTCAGGCCGCCGGCAGGGGTCACGCTTGCGCTCGGTACGGTCGAAGTGCGGCGGTCGCACGACAGTCAAACGCTCGGATATTCAAAAGGACCAGGTCCCGCCTCTACTGAGCGTCATCCAACAAGTGAAATCCAGCAGCGACAACGGAGAATGCAATGAAGCTTTTGGTTAGCCTGTTAACGGCTGGAATGATCGCGTGCTCGTCCGCCACCGCGTTTGCGGACGATATCGATCTGTCCACCTTGACCTGCAGCAAATTTCAGCACTCCGACGACGAGACGATCAAGCTCATCCTGACCTGGCTTGACGGCTATTACAAAGATCAGGACGATCCGCCGGTGATCGAGACCGATCAATTTGTCGATAACGCCAAGAAGCTCGGCGAATACTGCGCCGCGCATCCGGACGTCGGGCTCATCACCGCCGCCGACAAGCTGTTCGCGTCCGACGACAAATAGTCCGCTCGCTTCAACCCGAAGCGATGACGCGCCGCCGCTTCACGCGGCGGTGCTTTTCACACCGCGACTTTCTTGAGAAAGCCTTCGATCTCGGCGCGCAGATTTGCCGACCGAGGTATCGACCGAATTCGATGCGTTGAGCACCGTCTCGGCGGCGGCTGCGCGTGCCGCGTCGCGGCCCCGGAGACTTTGCCGAGCACCGACACGACCATGCTGGTGCCGCGCGCCGCATTCGCCGCGTTGCGGCTGATCTCGGAGGTCGCCGCGTTCTGCTGCAGGACCGAGGCGGCGGCGCTCGACGGCCCGCGTATTGATTTCGTGCATGCTGTCTTCGATGCCGTGCACCGCCTCGACCGCGCCGCCGGTCGATTCCTGCACCGCCAGAATGTGACGCGCGATCTCCTCGGTCGCCTTCGCGGTCTCGACCGCGAGCGATTTCACTTCGGCGGCGACCACGGCGAAGCCGCGCCCGGCTTCGCCGGCGCGCGCCGCCTCGATGGTGGCGTTGAGCGCCAAGCAGATTGGTCTGCCCGGCGATGTTGCGGATGAGCTTGACGACGTCGCCGATCTTCTCCGCCGCCAGCGCCAGGCCGGCATATTCGCCGTTCGACGCCTTGCGCCTTGTCCACGCGCGCTCGCGACCAAGATGCGTGGTCTGCGCCAGCTGGATATTGATTTCCGCGATCGAGGCCGACAGTTGCTCGGCCGAGCCCGCGACCAGCGAGACATTGGCCGAGGCTTCGTCGGATTCGCGCAACGCCCCTTCGGCATGCTGCGTGGTTTCGTGCGACGAGGCGATCAGCGCGTTCGCCGTCGATTTCATCGCGTTGGTGCTGGTGCTGACGATGCCGAGCATTTCCTCGATGCGCGTCGCGGAACGAGGCGATCGCGCTTTCGGTCAGCAGCCGGCGGTTTTCCTGCGCCAGCATGGTTTCGCGCTGATTCTCCAGCCGCTGCCGCTCGGTGATGTCTTCGTGCGTCGCGACCCAGCCGCCGCCCTGCATCGGCTGCCGGGTGACGCGGATCGAGGTGGCCGTCGGCAAGCTCGTCGATCCGGCTCGAAATCTTCTCGGACGACATCTTTTCCAAGGCGCCGAGCTTCTTGTCGACCGCGCCGGCGTCTGGTTTCGCCCTTGAGGATGCCGTTCGTGACGCGATGCCCGATGATCGCTTCGTGCGTGGCGCCGACCTTCAACAATTCCGGCGGCAGGCGGTACAGGCTGGCATAGCGGTCGTTGCAGATCACCAGCCGCTTGTTGGCGTCGAACATGCACAGGCCGTGGGTCATGATTTTCCAGCGCCGTGTTGAACCGCAGATTGGTCTGTTCGAGCGACGACTGGCGCCGGATGCTGGCGACCATGATGATCAGTTCGAGAAGCGTGAGAAGGATCACGACGGGAACGAAGATGCCGCGGCGCTGTTGCGGGTCCGCCAAAGTGCCGTGATGATCGGACGAGCAGATAGAACAGGCCGAGCCAGAGAACGGCGATCATCGCCACGCCGAGCATCGGCGCGGGCCGCAACAAAGCGCGGAGCCACTGCAACAGTCGATGGGTGGTCATTTTGGCCCGGTTCCTCAACGGCTTAATGCCATGACGGAGGTATGGATTTGGTTAAAGTTTTGCAGCCTGCGCCGTAACGAATGCTAGGCTGGCTCGGACAAACAGAAGCGGCGAACGGGGAGAAACGCGATGCTGGCGCCGCGCGCATCCATGAAGAGCAGAATTGCCATGTACAATGGCAATGCGCTGAAGATCGGGCTGTTCGGCGCCAATTGCTCGTCCGGCCGCTCCGCCACCAAGGTGCCGGAGCGCTGGTCGGCGAGCTGGCCGGATTGTCTGGCGCTGGCGCGGCTCGCCGACGACGGCCGGCCTCGATTTCATGCTGCCGATCGCGCGCTGGAAAGGCTATGGCGGCGACACCGATTTTCACGGCCGCTCGCTCGAGACCATCACCTGGGCGGTCGGGCTGCTCGGCGCGACCAAGCGCATGACCGTGTTCGGCACGGTCCACGCGCCGCTGTTTCATCCCTTGATCGCCGCCAAGGAATTCGTCACCGCCGACCACATCGGCGAAGGCCGCGTCGGCGTCAACATCGTGGTCGGCTGGAACGAAGGCGAATTCGACATGTTCGGCGTCAAGCAGCGCGAGCATGACGCGCGCTACGACTACGCGCAGGAATGGATCGATATCGTCAAACAGGCGTGGAGCCGCGACGGCACTTTCGATTTCGACGGCCGTTTCTTGCAGCTCAAGGGCGCGCGCGCCTATCCGAAGCCTTACGGCGACACGCGGCCGCTCTTGATGAATGCCGGCTCGTCCGACGTCGGCCAGGCCTTTGCGCTGCGCAACTGCGACGCGTTCTTCGTGGCGACCGCCGGCTCGCGCACGTCGCTTGCGCGGCAGCGCCACCAAAGTGACCGAGGTCAAGGCCGCGGCGCAGCAGCTCGGCCGCGACATCGAGGTGTTCACCGTCGGCCAGGTGATCTGCCGCCCGACGCAGAAGGAAGCCGACGACTATTATCAGCACGTCAATATCGAGAACGCCGACTGGGGCGCGATCGACGGCATGCTCGCCAACAAGAGCATCACGCCGCAGACCATGCCGCCCGAGGAATATGACGCCAAGCGCCGCTACTTCGCCGCGCAACTCGATCGGCGGCTATCCGTTCGTCGGCACGCCCGGATCGCGTCGCCGAGGAGCTCGCCATCATCAGCCAAGCCGGCGTGCGCGGCATCGGGCTATCGTTCGTCAATTTTCTCGCCGAGGTGCCGTATTTCTGCGACGAGGTGCTGCCGCGGCTGGAGCGCGCCGGTGTGCGGATGAAGCCGTGACGTGAATAGCGTGCATGTCTTCGTGATGCATTGATCCGGCAATCGGTTTGTGAACCAATGGCCCGCTCATCTTCATGCCATCCAGAAAAGTCCCGAGGTCACGTCCATGAATACGCAAATCCGTCCGCCGCGCATCGGCCCGCAGCCGTGGGACATCGTCCGCACCAAGCTCGACCAGTCGCTGCCCTTCGCCAATATGCGCGACACGCCGTATTACCGCGATGCGTGTGGGAGCAGTTCTCCAAGGCCGAGTACGAGCGCCGCTACAAGGCGCTGCGGGCGAAGATGCGCGAAGCAGAAGCTCGACGCGCTGATCGTGCCGGGCGGCCCGAGCCATTGGAGCTTCGGCGGCGGCATGCTGTGGCTGACCGGCCATTGGGAATGGCACGCGCTCTCGAGCTACGTGCTGGTGCCGCTCGAAGGCGAGCCGACCATGATCTATTCGATGGGCGGCACGCATGCCGAAGCGGTGCGCCGGCAGGTCGAGGTCGCGGTGACGGACGTGCGGCACAGCCGCAGCGGCCGTTACGCCGATGTCATGGTCGAGCGGCTGCGCGAGCTGAAACTCGAGCGCGGGCGCATCGGGCTTGATGGAGATCGATCCGCGGCACGGCGATTACCTGCCGGTCAATCAATACAACGTGCTGCGCGACAACCTGCCCGGCGCCGAACTGGTTTTCACCGAGGGCTTTCTGCACGAATTGCTGTCGATCCACAGCGCCGAGGAGCTCGACTGCGTGCGCAAGGCCGGCGTGCTGTGCGAGAACGCGATGAATGCGATGGTCGCGCGGGCGCGGCCGGGCGTGAAGGAATACGAGCTGCGCGCCGCGGCCGGCTCAGCCATTCTCGAAGGCGGCGGCGATATCGACTTTCTGATCATCGGCTCGACGCCGATGGCGAACCCGGCGCAGGTTTTCGGCAATCCGCGGCCGTCGGCGCGCGTGCTGCAAAAAGGCGACATCATCAATATGGAATTGGCCGCCGGCTATCGCGGCTATACCGCGCAGATCGGCTCGCCCATCTGCGTCGGCGAGCCGACCGAGATGGTGAAGAAATTCTGGCACGAGATCACGCTGCCCGGCTACCACAAGATCGTCGCCGAGATCGCGCCCGGCAGGCCGGCGGAAGCCATGCGCGAGGCCAGCAAATTCTTCCGCAACAACGGCTATCAGTCGCGGCCGACGCAATGCCACGGCATCGATCTCGTCACCGACAAGCCGCATGTCGTCGCCGAGCATGTATCGGCGGAGAAATTCGAGGAAGTGCTGAAGCCCGGCATGGTGATCATGGCCGAGCCCAATCCGATCACGCCGGACGGGCTGTTCGGCATTTTCCTCGGCCACACTTTCATCGTGACCGAGACCGGCCACGAAGTGGTCGACGATTTCCCGCTGGAGATCGCGGTGGCGAAGGGGTGAGCGAGCGCTGACGTCATCACCCCGGCATCAGAAACTTGAAATCGCAGCCTTCGTCGGCGCCGAGGATTTGCTCGGCGAACAGTTTGGCGTAGCCGCGCTCGGGCTTTTCCGCCGCGATCGGCGCCGCGGCGGCGCGCTTTTTCAGTCTCGGCGTCGTCGACCAACAATTCGATGCGGCGCTCTTTGACCGAGAGCCGGATGCGGTCGCCCGTGCGCACCAGCCCGAGCGGGCCGCCGGACGCGGCGTCGGGCGTGACGTGCAGCACGATGGTGCCGAAGGCGGTGCCGCTCATGCGCGCGTCGGAAATGCGGATCATGTCCTTGACGCCGCGCTGCGCGAGCTTTTTCGGGATCGGCAGATAGCCGGCTTCCGGCATGCAGGCCGGCGCGTGCGGACCGGCATTCTGCAACACCAGAATATCGTTCGCCTCGACGTCGAGCGCCGGATCGTCGATGCGCTCGGCGAGATCGGCGAGCGAGGAGAACACGACGGCGCGGCCTTCGTGCTCGAACAGCTTTGCGTCGGCCGCCGAGCGCTTGAGGATCGCGCCTTGCGGCGCCAGATTGCCGAACAGCGCGACGAGACCGCCCTCCGGTTCGAGCGGCTTGTCGCGCTGTCGCGATGATCGTGCGGTCGACATAACCGCTGTCATCGACCGTCGAGCCGCTCGCCGAGCGTTTCGCCGGTCACCGTCATGCAGTCGAGATGCAAGCAGCGGCTTTAACTCGCGCAGCAGCGCGCCCATGCCGCCGGCCGCGCAGAAATCTTCCATATAGCCGTTGCCGACCGGCTTGAGATTGACCAGGACCGGCGTCTCGTCCGACAGTTTGTTGAGCTGATCGAGCGACACTTTCACGCCGGCGCGTCCGGCAATGGCGGTGAGATGGATGACCGCATTGGTCGAGCCGCCGAGCGCCAGCAGAACGCGCAACGCATTCTCGACCGATTTTTCATTGACGATCGTTGACGGCGTGAGCTTCGAGCCGATCAGCTTCACCGCCGCGGCGCCGGTCGCTTCGGCGGCGCGCAGCCGGTCGGCATGCACGGCGGGGATCGCCGCGGTGCCGGGCAGACACAGACCGAGCGCTTCGGTGAGGCAGGCCATGGTCGAGGCGGTGCCCATCACGGCGCAGGTGCCCGCCGTCACCGCGAGCTGGCCTTCGACTGCGGAGATTTCGTCGGCGTCGATATCGCCGGCGCGATAGCGCGCCCAGAAGCGCCGGCAATCGGTGCAGGCGCCGAGCCGCTCGCCGCGATAGCCGCCCGGTCATCATCGGCCCGCCGATCAGCGAGATCGCCGGCCGGTCGGCGGAGACCGCGCCCATGAGCTGCGCCGGCACGGTCTTGTCGCAGCCGCCCATCAGCACGACCGCGTCCATCGGCTGGGCGCGGATCATCTCCTCGGTGTCGATCGCCATCAGGTTGCGGAATTTCAGACTCGTCGGCGTGAGGAAGACTTCGCCGAGCGAGATGGTCGGAAATTCGAGCGGCAGCGCGCCGGCGGCGAGCACGCCGCGCTTCACCGCCGCCAGCAGTTCGGGGAAATGGCGGTGGCAATTGTTGAAGTCGGAGCCGGTAAAGGCGATGCCGATCACCGGCTTGTCGAGAAATGCCCGCGAATAGCCCATCGATTGCGCGAAGGAGCGGCGCAGATAGCGCGAAAAATCCTTGTCGCCGTAATCGGTGAGGCCCTCGTTCAGGCCGGCAGCGCGTTCTGTCATGGGTCGGTCATATCCTGGTCTTTGCACGTCTTTGGCAGTGTCTCGCGGCGGCGGGTGCTCCACCGTTCCGCCGGTGATGCGGCGCATCACACTAACCCGCATATATTTTGAGCGTAACTGCCGAATATTCGTGCGGTGCGGTGCAGCATTGGGAAAGGAATTAGTAATCGAATATGCGCACTTTCTAAATGTTCTCCAGCACTTTTGCAGCCGCAGCGGAACGACGCCGAAAATGGCCGCCGAATCTCATAAAAGCCCGCTGCCGGCCTGGATCGTACTGCCGTTTCTGTTCGCAGCCGCAGTGGCGGTGCTGACGACCTGGGGAACGGGCAGTCTCCTTCTCGGTCTGGCGACAGCATGTGTCGGCGCGGCCTCGGCGGCCTGGTGGTGCGAGCGCACGCTGCGCGCGGTCGTCGGCGCCATCGCTCAGATCGCCGGCGGCGACCGTTATGCCGCACTGCCGAGCCGTGTTCACGGCGGCGCCGTGGCGCAAAGCGTCGCCGCCGCCGAAACCATGCGGCAGGTCGCTGATCGATGCCGACGCGCTGGCGGTCGATCACAAGCAGCCGCGAGGCCGAAAGCCGGCTGCGCCAGGCCAATCGCGGCTTCTTCACCCAGCGCTTTCGCGGCACCATCGACCAGCTCACCGGCACCTTTCAATCCGCCGGCGAGGAAATCCGCGTCACCACCGCCAATCTCGGCGCCCGCAACAAAGATATGTCGCAGCGCACGGCACACGCGGTCGAAGCCGCCACCTGCGCCAGCCGCGACGTCGCCGCGGTCGCCGAAGCCTCGCGCGGCCTCCTCGACCTCATCGTGCAGTGCACGGCCGAAGCCTCCGCCGCCAAGGATGCGACCGACCGCACCATCGCCGATCTCGGCCACACCGATTCCACCGTGCGCAGCCTGTCGGACGCCGCCGAGCGCATCGGCGCCGTGGTCAAGCTGATCGAGGCCATCGCCTCGCAGACCTCGCTCCTTGCGCTCAACGCCACGATCGAGGCGGCGCGCGCCGGCGCCGCCGGACGCGGCTTCGCCGTTGTCGCCTCCGAGGTCAAGACGCTAGCGCAGCAGACCGCGAAAGCCACCGGCGACATCAGCGCGCAGGTCCAGGACATCCAGCAGGCGGTGAACAAGACCGTCGAAGCCATCGCCGGCGTGTCGTCGAGCGTGACGACCATGAGCAACGCCAACCGGCAATTGACCGGCATCCTCGATCACCAGGCCGAGGAGATCAATCGCATCGGCAACCGCGCCGAACAGGTGGCCGGTGCGGTGGCGGGCGTGCTGCCGGAGATTTCGACCATCGCGTCGAGCGTCGAGGAAGCCGGCAACGGCGTGCTGGCCACCGCCGAGGATCTGCTCGGCCGCTCGCAATGGCTGATCGAGGCGGTGACGCATTATTTCTCCGATCTCGAATTCGGCGCGATCAAGATCGGCATCATGCATTCGCTGTCCGGCACGCTGACCGCGAGCGAGCGGCCGCTGCAGGAGCTCCTGGTCATGATGATCGAGCAGCAGAACGCGCGCGGCGGCCTCTTGGGCCGGCCGATCGAGCCGGTCATCGTCAATCCGCATTCCGATCCGAAGGCCTATCCGGCGCTGGCCAAGAAGCTCATTCACGAGGACAAGGTCGCCGCTTTGTTCGGCTGCTGGAGTTCGGCGTCGCGCAAGGAGGTGCTGCCGATCGTCGAAAAGGACAACGCGCTGTTGTTCTATCCGAGCCAGTACGAAGGCGAGGAAACCTCGCCGAATATTTTTTACACCGGCGCAACACCGCCGCAGCAGGCGATCCCCGCGGTCAACTTCCTGCGCGAACAGGGCGTCAACCGCTTCTTTCTGGTCGGCACCGATTACATCTATCCGCGCATCACCAATGCCGTGCTCAAAGGCTATCTCGCGAGCGAAGGCGTGCGGGAATGTGCCGAACGCTACACCGCGATCGGCCAGTCGGATTTCCGCGACGTGGTCGAAGACATCCGCCGTTTCGCCAAAACCGGCAATGGCGACGGCAGGACCGCAATCGTCGCGACCGTGAGCGGCGATGCCAATGTCCATTTCTTCCGCGAGCTCGCCAACCAGGAAGTCGCGGCGTCCGAAATCCCGGTAATGTCGCTGTCGATCACCGAGGCCGAGCTACCGGCGCTGATGCGCTCGAACGTCGCCGGCCATTTCGTGGCGTGGAATTATCTGCACGCCTTCGACACGGCGGAGAACCGCACCTTCATCGCCGAATGGCGGCGCTTCACCGGCAAGCCCGACGCCGTAACCAACGATCCGATGGAAGCGACCTGGATCGGCTTTCATTTGTGGGTCGCCGCCGTCGAAGCGGCGGGAACCACCGCGGTCGACAAGGTGCGCGCGGCGCTCGGCGGCCGGCGGTTCACCGCGCCGAGCGGCTTCTCGGTGCTGATGGACGGCAAGACCAACCATCTGTTCAAACCGGTGATGATCGGCCGCATCGGCGACGACGGCCGCATCCTGCCGGTCTCGGTCACCGAAGGGCTGGTGCCGCCCGAGCCGTGGAGCCCGTGGCTCGGCAGTTCGCGATTTGCCAATGCCGGTTCGCTGCTCCACACCCGCGCCGCGGCCGGATAGACCCACGCACGATCGTCACGTCTGCCTCAGGAGCACATGCGTCGGGCGCCGCGGCGGCGACCTGATTTCGCCGCGCTGTGTCGCGATCGCCATTTCCAGACTGTCGGCGATGCGATGGGAGCGGTCGATGAAATGCGCAGCGGCCGCCGGCGGACACACTTCCCGCGCCGTCGCAACGAACAGTTCCAGCCAGCGATTGAAATGCGGCGTGTCGATCTGCAGCGACAGATGCTTCGCCACCGGCTGGCCATGATAACGGCCGCTCATCAGCGTGACCGATGACCAGAAATCGGAGAGCCGCGCGTAGTGGTCTTCCCAATCATCGACGTGCCGTTCGAAGATCGGCCCGATCAGCGGATCGCGCCGCGCGCGCGCATAGAAGCTGCGCACCAGCCGATCGATCATCGCCTCGTCGATGCCGGTACGGGCGACGATGTCGGCGATGAGCAGATTGCGGCGGGCTTCGCCTTCCTCGTTGATCGAGCTCATTTCGGATTCACCTTCTCGTGAGGGCGCGCCGAGCTTTGCTGCTCCAACAGCAGCAAAGACGACAGCGATTTGTGCGGCTTGATCAAGTCGGCAAGCGTGTGCGCGTCGAGCACCGCCAAGAACGCCTCGGTCGCTTCGCGTAAGACGCCGCGCAGCACGCAGGCGCGCTCGATGCGGCAATAGCCGCGGCTTTCCAGGCAACCGATGACGGCGAGATTGTCCTCGGTGTCGCGCACCACTTGGCCGACATTGATATCGCCCGGTTTACGCATCAGCCGCATGCCGCCGTGACGGCCGCGCACGGTGTCCAGATAGCCTTTTTGACCGAGATCGTTGACGACCTTCATCAGATGATGCCGCGAAATGCCGAAACTGTTCGCGATATCGCTGATCGTGGTCAGCTTGCCGCTGCCGAGCCCGACCTGGATCAAGACGCGCAGCGCATAATCGGAATGAAGCGTGAGCCGCATTCTGGTCTCCATTCCGGCCGCGCGATGCCGGCCGCGCGCGGCGGGTCGCATAAGATGTATTTAATATACATCTTATTGTCAAACCCGCTCCGGACAGGATCGCGGAAGGGCGTTTTCCCCAGCTTGGCTTGCATTTGATCTATCGCATATCAGCGCGGCGTTTTTTCCCGCAGAGGTAGCTCGACAAGCTCCCTGGAACCGCTCTAAAAAGGCTGTCTATTACCGAATTCGCCGGGCGAGAAGACCAAATCAAAGGCTAAAACCAAAAGTAAAACCATGGATTACAGCGGCTTTTTCTCCGATGCGTTGGCGCGGCTCCATGGCGAGCGGCGCTACCGGGTGTTTGCCGATCTCGAGCGCATCGCCGGACGCTTTCCGCACGCGGTATGGCATTCGCCCGCCGGACCGAAAGACGTCGTGATCTGGTGCTCGAACGACTATCTCGGCATGGGCCAGAATCCCAAAGTGATCGGCGCCATGATCGAGACCGCGTCGCGCATGGGCACCGGCGCCGGCGGCACCCGCAATATCGCCGGCAACAATCATCCGCTCGTCGAGCTCGAGCGCGAGCTCGCCGATCTGCATCGCAAGGAAGCCGCGCTCGTCTTCACCTCCGGCTACGTGTCGAACGAGACCGGCATTTCGACGCTCGCCAAATTGATGCCAAACTGCCTGATCCTGTCGGATGCCTGGAATCACAATTCGATGATCGAAGGCGTGCGCCAGGCGTATTGCGAGAAGCAGATCTTCCGCCACAACGACATGGCGCATCTCGAAGAGCTGTTGGCGGCGGCCGATCCGGCGCGGCCGAAGCTCGTCGTGTTCGAGAGCCTTTATTCCATGGACGGCGACGTGGCGCCGGTCGAGCGCATTTGCGATCTCGCCGCGCGCTATGGCGCGATGACCTATATCGACGAGGTGCACGCGGTCGGCATGTATGGGCCGCGCGGCGGCGGCATCAGCGAGCGCGACGGCGTTGTCGACCGCATCGACGTGGTCGAAGGCACGCTCGCCAAGGCGTTCGGCTGCCTCGGCGGCTATATCGCGGGCTCCGCAGCCCTGATCGACGCGGTGCGCTCCTATGCGCCGGGTTTCATTTTCACCACCGCGCTGCCGCCGCCGGTCTGCGCCGCGGCGACGGCTGCGATCCGCCACCTGAAGACGTCAAGCTTCGAGCGCGAACGGCACCAGGATCGCGCCGCGCGCACCAAGGCGGTACTTGCGGCCGCGGCGCTGCCGGTGATGCTGAGCGGCACGCATATCGTGCCGGTCTTCGTCGGCGATCCGGAACTGTGCAAGCAGGCGAGCGATCTCCTGCTCGCCGATCACAGCATCTACATTCAGCCGATCAATTACCCGACCGTGCCGAAAGGCACCGAGCGGCTGCGCATCACGCCGAGCCCCTATCACGACGACCGGTTGATCGACGCGCTCGCCGAAGCCCTGGTCGACGTGTGGCAACGGCTCCGCTTGCCGCTCAAAGAGCGCGCGCTCGCGGCCGAGTAAACCTCGCCTGCGCACTATTTTCGCGGCGGCGGTTGCTTCTGCGCCAGCCGCGGCGCGGCGATGCCGACGGTAAGCGTCACCACCAGAAACCGCGCCAGATGATGCGCCCCGACATAGACGGGGTCGAGATGCAGCGCGAGCGCCAACACCATCATCGTGTCCTGCGCGCCGGGCGAGAAGGCGATGACGATATTGGCGATCGAAAACGGAAAGAAATGCGCGACGATCAGAATGAAAAATGTAGCGACCGCCATGGATACCGCGAACGAGCCGAGCGCCGCGCCGAGATAGCCGACCAGCATCCGCAATGACGTATTGGCGAAGCGCGAACCGACCAGCGCGCCGAGCGAGATCACCGCGCACGAGCCGAGCCACCACGGCAAGGCGGCGTGAACGAGCTCCGTCCCGTGCAGAACGCCCGATCCCGCCATGGCGCCGAACATAAGCCCGCCGGGGAAGCGCAGGCGCGCAAAGGCCAGCGCGAAAGCCGTCGCGACCGCGACCAGGAGGATCATCTGACCGAGTACGGCGAGATCCGCTTCGCCGCGCGCCGCGGGTATAGCCGGCACGACCAGTCCGAACAGCGCCAAGCCGTTCGGCAAGCCGACGACAAGCAGCAGAACGCGCATCGTCTGCACGATGGCAATGGCGCGCAGATCGCCGCCAAGCTCCGTCGACAGCGAGATCACCTGCGCCATGGCGCCCGGGCTGGCGCCGAGCAGCGCCGAGAACAGATCCCAGCGGTGCACGATATGCAGATAGGCCATGGTGGCGGCCATCATGACGAGCGAGCACAGCATCAGGAGCAGGATGCTGCCGGGCCAGGCGGTGATGCCGTGCAGCGTCTCCGGCGTCACCACTGTGCCAAGGAGGATGCCGACGATCACATAACAGACACGGGCGAGCGGCAGCGGCAGCCGCATGGGCCGGCCGAACAAGGCCGCCGCCGCGACGAAGACCACGGAGCCCGACACAAGCGCCGCGGGAAGATTGAGCAGGATGAAGCTTAAGCCGCCGGCGAGCGCGATCGCGAGCGTCTCCGCCGTCTCGATCAGCACGCGCCGTTGCGGAAAAATGGGCAGCATTTGCGCGGCATGAATGCCCGCTGCGGCAAGAGCCGTCAACGAGAGTCCTTGAGCTATCAACCTCGTCATGGCGCTGAGCCAACCGGTCCGCGCCGTGACGGGAAATTCGCTGATTTACTGAGACTTCACGGCCCCCTGCCCCGCCGATAGACAGTAGCGCCAAACTGTGGTGACCTGACCTGAAATCGGGCAGAAAACGCCCACAGCGCGGGTCCCATAACGGATCATCGGGCGGCAGGTTTTAGGGCTAGGTCATGCTGCAAGGGTGGATCGTCGTCGCCATTGCGCTTGCCTATATCGGCCTGTTGTTTCTGGTCGCGAGCTACGGCGACCGTATGCGCGGTCTGGGCGCCTCGTACCGGCTCCTGATCTATCCGCTGTCGCTTGCCGTCTATTGCACGTCGTGGACGTTTTTCGGCTCGGTCGGCATCGCCTCGCGCACCGGCTTCGACTTCCTTACCATCTATATCGGCCCATTGCTGATGGTCGGGCTGGGCTATCCGCTGATCATCCGCATCGTGCGGCTTGCCAAGGGACAAAACATCACCTCGATTGCCGACTTCGTCGCGGCGCGCTACGGCAAAAGCCCGGCGGTGGCGGCGACGGTGGCGCTGATCGCCATTGTCGGCATGATTCCCTATATCGCGCTGCAGCTCAAAGCAGTGTCGGCGTCGGTCGCGACCATTCTGGCGCAGGCGGCGCCCGGCGGCACACCGCTGCTCGGCGACGTCGCGCTGTTCGTGGCGCTGGCCATGGCGACCTTCGCCGTTCTGTTCGGCACCCGCCACACCGACGCCACCGAGCATCAGGACGGCTTGATGCTGGCGATCGCGACCGAATCGATCGTCAAGCTGATGGCGTTCACCGCCGTCGGCATTTTCGTCACCTTCGTCATGTTCCACGGCCCGTTCGATCTGTTCGCGCGCGCCATGGCGCAGCCGCATGTCGCCACCGTTCTGACTACGGCACCGCAATTCGCGCCGTTCGCCGCCATGACGGCGCTGTCGTTCTTCGCCATCATTCTGTTGCCGCGGCAATTCCACGTCTCCGTGGTCGAGAATCACGGCGAAGCCGAAATCCGCCGCGCCGCGTGGATGTTCCCGGTCTATCTGGTGCTGATCAATCTGTTCGTGCTGCCGATCGCCATGGCCGGATTGCTGACGTTTCCGGCTGGTCAAGATTCCTGGGTCATGTCGACAGCGACATGTTCGTCGTGGCGCTGCCGCTTGCCGCACATTCCGAAGCGATCACGCTGATCGCCTTCATCGGCGGCCTGTCGGCGGCAACCGCAATGGTGATCGTGGAGACGGTCGCGCTCGCCATCATGGTGTCGAACGATCTCGTGGTGCCGCTGGTGCTCAAGCGCCGCGCCGCGCTCAACGCCGGCAAATCGCAACAGGCCGGCGACGCCGGCGCGCAGCTTCTGACAACGCGGCGCATCGCCATCTTCGTCATCCTGCTGCTCGCCTACATTTATTACCGTTCGGCGGGCGACGCGCAATTGGCGTCGATCGGACTGTTGTCCTTCGCTGCGGTGGCGCAGTTCGCGCCGGCTTTCTTCGGCGGTCTCTTGTGGCGGCGCGGCACGGCTCTGGGCGCCATCGCCGGCATGAGCTCAGGCATTCTGGTCTGGGCCTATACGCTCTTGCTACCGAGCATTTCGGACGCCGGCATTGTCAGCCATCGCATCCTCGTCGACGGGCCTTGGGGGCTTGCTTTGCTGCGGCCGCAGGCGCTGTTCGGTTTCGAGCTGCCGCCGCTGGTCCACGGCGTGCTGTTGAGTCTCGGATTCAACATCGCCTTCTACATTTGTTGCTCGCTCTTTCGCCGCCCGACCGCCATCGAGCATGTACAGGCGGATCTGTTCGTTCCCTCCTCGCTCGCGCCGATGGCGCCGAGCTTCCGGCTGCGCCGCGCCTCGGTCACCGTCGAGGAACTGATCACGACCGTCGCCCGCTATCTCGGTGAAGAGCGCACCCGCGAATCGTTCGCAAGCTTCGCGCTGACGCGCCGCATCGACGTCGAGCCGCAGGCGGAAGCCGATTTTCAGCTGCTGCAATATGCCGAATATCTGCTCGCCTCGGCCATCGGGGCGGCGTCGTCGCGGCTCGTGCTGTCGCTCTTGCTGCGCAAGCGCAACGTCTCGACCAAAGCCGCGCTCAAGCTGCTCGACGATGCCAACGCCGCCATTCACTACAACCGCGAGATTTTGCAGACCGCGCTCGACCACGTCCGCCAGGGCATCGCGGTGTTCGACAAGGAATTGACGCTGGTCTGCTGGAACCGGCAGTTCGGCGAGATTTTCGATCTGCCGCACGGCCTCACCCGCGTCGGTGTGGCGCTTGCCGAAATCCTGCGCCATATCGCCCAGCATGCCGAGCGCAACGACAAGACGAGCGAGGAGTTCGTCGCCGAGCGCCTTGCCAACTACACGTCCGAGGACGAGCCGTTCCTCGAACGCTTCGCCGACCGGGGGCTGGTGATCGAAGCGCGCACCAACCGCATGCCCCATGGCGGCCTGGTCACCACCTTTACCGACATTACTCCCAGCGTGAAGGCGGCCGAGGCGCTGGAGCGCGCCAATGCGACGCTGGAACGCCGCGTGCGCGAGCGCACCGGGGAGCTGACGCGGCTCAATACCGAGCTCGAGCGCGCCAAGGCCGAGGCCGACGAAGCCAATGTGTCGAAGACGCGCTTCGTCGCCGCCGCGAGCCACGATATTTTGCAGCCGCTCAACGCGGCGCGGCTTTATGTGACGAGCTTGAGCGAGCGTCAGCGCCCCGGCGACGAGTCGGATCTGGTGGCGAATATCGATGCCTCGCTTGAAGCGGTCGAGGAAATCTTCACGGCGCTGCTCGATATTTCGCGGCTCGATACCGGGGCAATGAAGCCCGAGATCGCCAATTTCCGCATCGACGATTTGCTGGCGCGGCTCGAAGTCGAATTCGCGCCGCTCGCCCGCGCCAAGGGACTGAAACTCGTCTTCATGCCCTGCAGCCTGAGCGTGCGCTCGGACCGCCGGCTGCTGCGGCGGCTTCTGCAAAATCTGATCTCGAACGCCGTCAAATATACGCCGGAAGGTCATGTGCTGGTCGGCTGCCGCCGCCGCGGCGACAAGCTGCGCATCGAAGTCTACGACACCGGGATCGGCATTCCGCAGGCCAAGCGCCGCGCGGTGTTCAAGGAATTCCACAGGCTCGACCAGGGCGCGCGGGTGGCGCGCGGCTTGGGGCTTGGCCTGTCGATCGTCGAACGCATCGCGCGCGTGCTCGATGGCGAGGTCATGCTGCGCTCGAATATCGGCCATAACGGCACCGGACATGGCTCGCGCTTTTCCATCGAAGTTCCGCGCACGACCGGCGGCGCCATGGTGCCGAAACTGCGCGCCGCGCCGCGCCCCGATATCGGCCGGCTCGACGGCACGGTGGTGCTCTGCATCGACAATGAGCGCGCCATTCTCGACGCCATGGAAACGCTGCTCGGCGGCTGGAACTGCCGCACGCTCACCGCCGCCGATCTCGGCGAAGCTTTGGCCGCGATCAATTCAAGCGGCCTCGAGCCGGACGGGCTTCTGGTCGACTATCACCTCGACGGCGGCAACGGCGTTGGCGCCATCGCCGAATTGCGCCGCCGCCTCGGCCGCCATGTGCCGGCGATCCTGATCACCGCCGACCGTTCGCGCCATGTGCGCGAGGAAGCCCGCGCCGACGGCGTGCACGTGCTCAACAAGCCGGTGAAGCCGGCGTCGCTCCGCGCGCTGATCACGCAGTGGCGGGTGCAGCGCGTTGCCGCGGAATAATAGTCAGACTTCCTTCACCGGCTAACTTTCCTTTACAGGCACCTGCGGCCATTGCCCGGCTTCGATCTTGCCGGCGGCGATGACGGCCTGGGTGCGGCTCTCGACGCCGAGCTTTTGCAGGATGGCGGAGACATGCGCCTTCACGGTTGCCTCCGACACGCCGAGCTCATAGGCGATCTGTTTGTTGAGGAGCCCGCCCGAGAGCATCATCAAGACGCGCACCTGTTGCGGCGTCAGCGTCGAGAGCCGCGCGATCACGGCGGCGCCTTCCGAGTCGGCGTCGCGCCCGAGATCGACGTCGGGCGGCGTCCATACTTCGCCGCGCAGCACCTGGGCGACGGCCTGGCGCAGCGCCTCGACGCCGAGCGTTTTTGGAATGAAGCCTGAGGCGCCGAATTCCATGCAGCGGCGGATCACGGCGGGATCGTCATTGGCCGAGACGACGACAATGGGCAGGCTCGGATATTGCGCGCGCAGATACATCAGGCCGGAAAAGCCGCGCACGCCTGGCATGCGCAGATCGAGCAGGATCAAGTCGGCATCGCCGCCGCGCTCGAGAAATTCGGTCACCTCCTCGAAGGTGCCGGCTTCGGCGATATCGGCGCGGTCGAACAGGCCGTTGACCGCCTCGCGCAGCGCGCCGCGGAATAACGGATGATCGTCGGCAATCAATAGATGATGAAACTCGCTGTCGCTCAAAGACACGCCCCAATTGGTCGCACGGGCTTGCGCGCGAGCTTGCACGCAGGTTTGCGCGCGTCTTTCATATTACCGCCGATCGTTGGGGCCGG
This sequence comes from uncultured Alphaproteobacteria bacterium, assembly GCA_963695615.1. Lineage (GTDB taxonomy): Bacteria > Pseudomonadota > Alphaproteobacteria > Rhizobiales > Xanthobacteraceae > BOG-931. The sequence goes on from CAVOHH010000006.1 coordinate 165,493, forward strand.
TCCACTGCGCCGGGCATTACGACCTTGATCGCCCACCGCTCCAGTGACGCAGACGTTCCGCGGTGATGAAAAGCAGCGGAATGAGGAAAATACCGAACACCGAAGCCGCGATCATGCCGCCGAATACCGGCGTTCCCACCGCATGACGTGTGAGGGCGCCGGCGCCTGTCGCAATCACCAGCGGAAACAGCCCGAAGATGAAGGCAAAGCTCGTCATCATCACCGGGCGGAAGCGCAAGGCCGCCGCTTCGATGGCAGCGGCGTTGATGTCCTTGCCGAGCGCGCGCTGATCGACCGCAAACGCCACGATCAGAATGCCGTTCTTGGCGGCGAGCGCGACCAGTACGACCAGCCCGATCTGGGCGTAGACGTCGAAACTCAATCCGGCCAGCGCCACCGCGCTCACGGCGCCGAGCACGCCGACGCTGACCGACAGCAAAGCCGGAATGGGAATGTTCCAGCTCTCGTACAGCGCCACCAGAAACAAATAAGCGAACAGAACGGCAAAGCCGAGAATGCTCGCAGTATGTCCGCTCGCGGTCTTTTCCTGCAGCGCAGTGCCGGTCCATTCGTAGGAGAAGCCCGGCGGGAGCGTCGCGTCAGAAATGCGCTCCATCGCCGCGAGCGCCTCGCCGGAACTTGCCGGCGGTTTCGCGGCGCCGTTGATGACGGCTGCGCGATAGCCGTTATAGCGCACCACCGTTTGCGGCCCCTGCACGAGCTTCGCTTCCGCCAGAGCCCGCATCGGCACCATGCCGCCTTTGGCGTTGCGCACATAAATGCGTTCGATGTCGTCGATCTGCTGGCGAAACGCCGTCTCGGCCTGGACATTGACCTGCCAGGTGCGGCCGAAAACATTGAAGTCGTTGATGTAGAAGCTGCCGAGCGTCGATTGCAGCGCGTTGAAAATATCGCTGATCTTGACGCCCAGTACCTGCGCCTTGTCGCGATCGATATCGAGATAGATCTGCGGCGTGTTGGCGGCGTAGGTGCTGAATACGCCGGCGAGCTCGCGCTGCTGATTGGCCGCGACCAAGAGCCCATTCATGACCGAGGCAACATCGGTCGGCGACTGGCCTTGCAGCGCTTCCAGGACGAATTGGAAGCCGCCGGTATTACCGAGGCCGAGGATCGGCGGCAGATTGAACGGAAAGGCGATGGCGCCCTGGATCGCGGACAGCTGCGGCCGGAGCTTGGCGATGATGGCGCCCGCGCTCTGCGCCGGATCGGTGCGCACCTCATAAGGCTTGAGGCGGATGACGAAGAACGCCTGGTTCGACGAGGCGACATAGTCGATGAAATTGAGCCCGACCACCGACAGCACGCCTTCGACGCCGGGAATGGGCTTGACGATGTCTTCGACTTGTTTGACCACCGCTTCGGTGCGGGGGATCGAAGCGCCTTCCGGCAGCCGCAAAGCGGCAAAGATCGCGCCCTGATCCTCATCGGGCAAAAAGCTTTGCGGCGTCTTCGCGAATATGAATGCCGCCGCCGCCAGCACGCCGGCCACGACGACCACGCCGACGATCGCGACGCGCGCCAGCCGGCGCACGATCGCCACATAGCCGTCGCGCGCCTTGTCGATGGTGCCGAGCACGTGGCGCATGATGCCGCCGGTGCTCTGGCCGCGTTTCAAGAGCACCGAGCACAAAGCCGGACTCAAAGTCAGCGCATTGAGCGCCGAGATCAGCATCGAGATCGAGACGGCGACGGCGAACTGCCGGAACAATTGCCCGCTGATGCCGGGCGTGAAGGCGACGGGAACGAACACCGACAACAGAACCAGCGTGATGGCGAGGATCGGGCCGGTGATCTCGGACATCGCCTTTTTGCAGGCGTCCGGAATCGAAAGCTCGGGCTCCTCCTCGATCACACGCTCGATATTCTCGACGACGACGATGGCGTCATCGACGACGATGCCGATGGCGAGCACCAGCGCCAACAGCGAGACGGTGTTGGCCGAATAGCCGATCAGCAGCATGACCGCGAAGGTGCCGATGATCGACACCGGCACGGCGATCAGCGGAATGAGCGTGGTGCGCAATTTGCCGAGGAACAAAAACACCACGACGGCAACAAGCACGATCGCGATCACCAGCGTCTTGACCACCTCGACAATGGTCGTGGTCACGAACACCGTGGTGTCGAAAAACATGGTGTAGGTGAGATCGGCGGGGAACCGCGCCGAAAGCGTCGCCATGGTGTCGCGCACCTGCTTCGCCACGTCGACGGCGTTGGAGCCCGGCGACTGGTAGATGCCGAGCGCCGCCGCCGGCGCGCCGTTAAAGCGGCTATAGCGATCCTCCGATTGCGCACCCATTTCGACGCGGGCGACGTCGCTGATGCGCACCACCGACCCGTCGGGATTGGCGCGCAGGACGATGTTGGCGAACTCCTCCGGGCGCGTCAGCCGGCCCTTGGTCTTGATGTTGATCTGGACCTGTTGCTCGTTGGTCGTCGGCGCCGCGCCGATGCGGCCGAGCGCGGCCTGCACATTCTGGCTCTGCACCGCGACGATGACGTCGTTCGGCGTGAGGTTAAGCTCGGTCAGCCGGTCCGGATCGAGCCAGATGCGCAGCGAATAATTCAGCGGGCCGAACAGCACGACCTGGCCGACGCCTTTGATGCGCGCCAAAGTGTCGATGACATTGATGACCGCATAATTGCTGAGATAGACGGCGTCATAGGTGTTCTTCGGCGAATAGATATTGATGACTTGAAGAAGCGCCGCCGATTTCTTGCGCACGCTGAGCCCCGAGCGCGACACTTCATCGGGCAATTGCGGGATCGCGAGGCTGGCGCGGTTCTGCACATTGACGGTATTGATGTCGGGATCGGTGCCGAGCGCAAACGTCACGTTCAGCGTATAGCTGCCGTCGGAGCCGCTCGCGGATTGGTAATAGAGCGCGTTGTCGACGCCGTTGACCTGCTCTTCGATCGGCTGCGCCACCGTGGTCTCGACCGTTTCGGCGTCGGCGCCCGGATAGTTCGCGGTCAGTGTGACCTGCGGCGGCACGATGTCGGGAAATTGCGCGATCGGGATCGCCGAGATGGCGATGATCCCCGCCAGCGTGATGACGATGGCAATGACGATGGCGAATCTTGGCCGGTCGATGAAAATGCTGGAAAACATGCTTTGAACTTACCGGCCTGGATCTACGCGCTGAATTTTCGGCTCAATTTTCCGGCACGACGCTCGCTGTTACGACTTGCCCTGGACGTACTTTCTGAATGCCGTCGACGATGACGAGCTCGCCCTCTTTGAGCCCGGTCTCCACCTCGACGTCTTTGCCGTGCTCGGGGCCGGTCGTGATGCGCCGCTGCTCGACCTTCTTCGCGTCGTCGACCACCAGCACGTAATGACCGGCCTGATCGAGCAGAACGGCCGATTGCGGCACCATGAGCGCGTAACGCGGCTTGCCGCGCTCGACGATCACGCCGACGATGCCGCCCGGGGTCAGCACGCCATCCGGATTCGGCATCTGCGCCCGTACCGTGACGGTGTCGGTATCGGTCTGCACCTGGACGTCGAGGAAGTTCGTCACGCCGGGATGCGCATATTCGGTGCCGTCGGGCAGTCTGATGTGAACCGTCACATGCGGGTCTTTGTCGGCCGAATTCGCAACCCGCTTCCGGTAAGCGATGATATCGGCTTCGCTCGCCTGGAACGTGACATAGATCGGATCCTGGCTGACGATGGTCGCCAGAATTCCCGTTGTCGGACCGACCAGATTGCCGACGGTGAAATTGGCAATGCCGATGCGGCCGCTGATCGGCGCAACGAATTTCGGTATAGCCGAGATTGATCTTGGCTTGTTCGAGCAGCGCTTGCGCCTGCAAGATGTCGGCCTGCGCCGACTGTTCGGTGGCCAAGTTCTGATCGACAGTCGATTGCGGTACGTTCTGGTTTTTCACCAATTCCTGGGAGCGCTTCAATTGCAGATTGGCGTTCACCTCCGTCGCCTGGGCCTTGGCGAGATTGGCCGCCTGTTGGTCTACGGTCGCTTTGTAGGTGTCCGGCTCGATGCGAAACAGCAGATCGCCGGTCTTGACCATCTGCCCTTCGGTGAAATTGCGCTGCCCGATGAAGCCGGTCACGCGCGCCACGATGTCGACCTTGTCGATCGCGACGACGCGGCCGATGAAGTCGCCGGTCTCCGTCACTTGGCGGCTCGCCACCGGGCTTACGGAAACTGCCGGAGGCGGCGCGGCGCCCTGCGCCGCGGCGGCGCTGCAGCCGAGAACGATAACAAGCGCGCCGATAGCGGCCCTCGTGCTCAATCCGTGCATTGGCCTCGCTCCACGCTTGGCGCACTCCATTGGCGCAAATGTGCACCAATTTTCCCGGCGTGTCGCGCCCTTGATATAGGCCGCCGGCCGACGAAAACCCGGAACCGCCGCGCGGGTTTCACGCCGTGCGAATCTCCACAATTGTCGAGGTGACGATAACGAGGACAAGATCTAGCTCGCCCGCGTTTCCTTTGGCGGAGAGGCTTTGATGGCCAACACGTCAGGCGCTACGACCGCCTTGCCGTTTCCGTTCACGCCGCTGTGGTCGCCGTCGTGTGAACGGCCGAACCGCGCGGCGAGAAAATCGATGAAGGTTCTGGTCTTGGCGGATGGATTGCGGCTCGGATAGACGGCATAGACCGGCGTCTCATGCGTCTGATAGTCCGGCATGATCCGAACCAGGCGGCCGGCCTTGATGTGGTCCTCGACAAGATAATCCGGCGCCAGCAAGAGGCCGCAGCCGCGTAGCGCCGGCGGCAGCAGCACGTCGCCGCTATTGGCCTGAAAACGTCCGGAAACGTTTGCGACCTCTTCCTTGCCGTTGCGATCGATAAAGCTCCAGAGCGTTCAGCGGCGCGGCATGCGTGTAGATCAGGCATCTATGCTTGGCGAGATCGGCCGGCTTATGCGGCGTGCCGTTCTTTTCCAGATAGATCGGGCGAGGCGCAGAGAATAGATTTCGAGCGTGTAGAGCTTGCGCGCGATCAGACTCGAATTTGCAAGATGGCCGAAGCGAATGCCGAGATCGAACCGCTTTTCGACAAGATCGACATAGGGATCGTCGAGACTGAGATCGATCGACACGTCCGGATATTGGACGAGATAGTCGGCGACCGCGGGAGCGAGCCGATGCGTGCCGAACGAGACCGGCGCGGTGACGCGCAATTGGCCGCGCGGCGAGGTTTGCATGTCGCCGGCCGCGGTCTCGGCATCTTCCATTTCGGCGAGGATGCGCACGGCACGCTCGTAATAATCCTGCCCGGCTTCGGTCGCGCTGACGCGGCGCGTGGTGCGGTTGAGAAGCCGTGCGCCGAGCCGCTCTTCGAGGGTCTGCACGTGTTTGCTGACCATGGCCGGCGACATGCCGAAGTGGCGCGCCGCAGCGGCAAAGCTCGCGGAATCGACGACCTTGGCGAATACGGCCATTCCGACGAAACGATCCACGATTTGCGCATCCTTATGGGAAATGCGCCGGAGATGTCCGAGGCTGGGAACACTTTGTGCATCTATGGAGGGCCGCGGCGATGCACCACGCCCGCGCCTCTCATTGCAGCAATGTGCAAACTGCATGAACCGCAAAAAGGCTGGTCGTTCCGGTGCTTAGCCGCAGCTGCCGAGGAACTGCAGCACCACTTCGCGCCGGTGCGGACGGGCGCGGTGCTCGGCGACATAGATGCCCTGCCAGGTGCCGAGCGCCAATTGCGCCGCCGTGACCGGCACCTGCAGCGACACGCCGTTGAGCATGGACTTGATATGCGCCGGCATGTCGTCCGGCCCTTCGACCTCGTGGACATAGCCGGCATGCGCCGGCGCGAGCCGCTTGAGCGCGGTCACGAGATCGGTGCGCACGTCGGCGTCGGCATTTTCCTGGATCACGAGCGATGCCGATGTGTGCTTGATATAGAGCAGCAGCACGCCGTCGCGCGCTTTGACGGTTTCGAGAAACGCCGCGGCATCGCGCGTGATCTCGAAAAAACCTTCGCCGGACGTTTCCACGGTCAGAACCGCCGTCGCGATGGTCTCGACGCGTGCTGGTTTTGACGGTCGGACAATTTACTCAACGGACTTCGCAAGACCTTTTTGGACATGCTCTAGCTCTTGTTCAAGATCTGCTGCTGCGCCCGCTCGACCATCTCCTTGAAGCGATGCCAGACCCGGTTGGCAAAATCGGCCATGCGATTGATGTCGGCATCGCTCGGCAGCGGCACGGTGATGCTGTTTTGCGGCGACGGGCGGCGCCGGCAATGGTTCCGGCATGGCGCCGGGCGGCAACGGCAGGCCGCGCGACAGGATGTCCTTTTTCAGCGCGCCGTTCTCGGCGCGCAGCCGCGCGATCTCGTTTTCCAGCACCGCGCGATCCTCGGGCGCCGTCTCGCAGGCCCAGCCTACCGCCTTTTGGCTGCACAGCGCGACCTGGCCGCTCTGGCGTGTCGAGCCGCACCACGCCGTCGGCGGTCTTGTTGAAGATGTAGCGGCCGCCGGCGCTGTCGGGCGTCGCGTCGTCGGCCATGGCGGGCACTGCGAAGACGATGGCGGGCGACTGCGAAGACGGTGGTTGTGACGATGGCAAAGATGATGCGGCGCGATATTTCAGGATCGTCATCAGGTCCTCCCGCGGATATCCGGAGCACTCCGATCTTAGAACGTCTTGCGGCAACTTGACAGGCGCGCAAAAAGGCTCCGCTGAAAGTCTTGTGCACAGCCAAGTTTTCTCATGATTTCAAACGATTAGCTCGGGTCTACCGTTCTTGACTTGGTAGAACCCAATCAGTATGGTCCGCGCGGCTTCAAGGTGCGCGCGTGCTGCCGTTGCTGAAAGCCGCGAGTGTCGGGACCGGGTGACGGGACCATGAGCGACGCACGCGAAAACGGCGACCGGGGCAAGCAGCATACCGACGAGGCCGCTCTCTCCGCGAGGCTTCAGCGGCTCAACGAAGGTCTCGGCCAAATACGTAGTGCAGGCCGGTCTTCCGAAAGCTCTGAGGCGGATCGGGCGACAACTGCATCCGGCTACGCCAAGGGCTTTCGGCTCTCCAGCGAACTCGTTGCAGGTGTTGTGGTCGGCGCCGGCCTCGGCTGGCTCATCGATCGCTGGTTCCACACCTCGCCGTGGGGGCTGATGATTTTCCTCCTGCTCGGCTTTGCGGCGGGCGTGCTCAATGTTATGCGCTCCGCGGGAGTTGTCGCGGGCAACGCACTCGACGGCCCGGGCAACCGGAAAGAATAAACGGAGGCGCAGCGGCGCCAGACGCGTGCGGCGACATACAGGGCGGCGAACAGGACCATGCAGGTCGATCCGATCCACCAGTTCCAGATCGAGAACCTGATGCCCATGACCAGCATGGGCGGGCATGACATCTCGTTCACGAATTCCGCGCTGTACATGTTCATCATCGTCGGCGCGGTCTCGCTCTGCTCATCGGCGCGACAGCGCCGCGCGCGGTGATCCCGGGGCGGCTGCAATCGATCGCGGAAATCTCCTACGAATTCGTCGCCAATACGGTGCGGTCGCTCGGCCGGCACCGAAGGCATGAAGTTCTTCCCCTTCGTGTTCACGCTGTTCATGTTCGTGCTGTTCGCGAACCTGATCGGGCTCATTCCGTATTCGTTTACGGTGACCAGCCAGCTGATCGTCACCGCGGCGCTGGCGCTGCTCGTGTTCTTCATCGTCGTCGGCTACGGCTTCTATCGCAACGGCCTGCACTTCTTCAATCTGTTCGTGCCCAAGGGCGTGCCGAAGCTGATCCTGCCGGCGATCGTCTTCATCGAAGTGCTGTCGTTTCTGTCGCGGCCGGTGTCGCATTCGGTGCGTCTGTTCGCCAATATGCTCGCCGGCCACATCACGCTTCAGGTCTTCGCCGGCTTCATCATCATGCTGGCCGGCGCCGGCGTGCTCGGCTGGTTCGGCGCGGCGCTGCCGTTTTTCATGGTGGTCATGCTGACCGCGCTGGAATTCCTGGTGGCGTTCCTGCAAGCCTATGTCTTCGCCATTCTCACCTGCATCTATCTCAACGATGCGATCCACCCGGGCCACTGAGACCCAGCTCGCACCAACCTGAAAAAGGAGTTTTGTTATGGATCCGATCGCCGCGAAATATATCGGGGCTGGCATTGCCTGCATCGGCATGGGCGGCGCCGGCGTCGGCGTGGGCATCATTTTCGGCAATTACCTGGCAGCCGCCATCCGCAATCCGTCGGCGGCCCAGGGCCAGTTCGGCAACCTGATCTTCGGCTTCGCCATCACCGAAGCGCTCGGCATTTTCTCGCTGCTGATCGCGCTCTTGCTGCTGTTCGGGCTCTAAGCTTCCGGCGCAGCAGCCAAACCTTAGGCAGAGCTAATGGCCGAACCGACCGCCCATACCGAGCACCCCGCCGGGCACACTGCCTTTCCGCCGTTTCAGGCGGAGCATTTCCCGTCGCAGCTCGTCTGGCTGACGATCAGCTTCGTGCTGCTCTACGTGCTGATGTCGAAGATCGCGCTGCCGCGTATCGGCGCCATCATGGCCGAGCGCAGCAAGCTGATCGGCGACGATCTCGCGGCGGCGGAACGGCTCAAGGAGCAGTCGAACGCGGCGCACGCGGCCTATGAGAAGTCGCTCGCCGACGCGCGCAGCCGCGCCCAGTCGATCGCAAGCTCGACACGGGAGCAAGCAGGCGGCCGAGGCCGCGGCCGCGCAGAAGCGGCTCGAGGCGCAGCTCCACGAGCGGCTCACGGCGGCGGAGCAGTCGATCACGACGACGCGCACCGCCGCCATGGGCAATGTGCGGTCCATCGCCGCCGACACTGCTTCGGCGATCGTCGAACGCCTGATCGGCAAGGCGCCGGCCGACCACGAAATCGCCGCCGCGCTTGACGCCGGCAAAAGCTGAGCGAGAACGGCCATGACGGAAACCGAAAACTGGGTCGCTTTTGGCTTCTTCTGCTTTCTCGCTTTGCTCGTTTATCTCGGCGTGCATCGCAAAGTTTTCGCCAGCCTCGATGCGCGTCAGGCGCGCATCAAGTCCGAGCTCGACGAGGCGCGCAAGCTGCGCGAGGAGGCGCAGGCGCTGCTCGCCGAATTCGAGCGCAAGGGCCGCGAGGCGGAAGGCGAAGCCGAGGCCATTATCGCCAGCGCCAAGACCGAGGCCGAGCGGCTTGCCGCCGAGGCCAAGACGCGGATGGAAGAATTCGTCGCGCGCCGCACCAAGATGGCGGAAGCGAAAATCGCCCAGGCCGAGACGCAGGCGCTCGCCGACGTGAAATCCGCCGCGGCCGATGCCGCGGTTGCGGCAGCCGAACGGATTCTCTCGGTATCGGCCAAGGGCAAGGTCGCCGAGGATCTCTTGGCGCGGGGCATCGAAGACGTCAAAAAGCGATTCAACTGACGCCGGTTTCGATCCTTTGGATTTGCGGCTTTTTCTTCAAACTGAGTTCAACTGATGCTCGCGGCTGCGCCGTTGCCACGCCGGCGCGGCAAATCGAGCCTTGATATCGACGGGCGCGCTTCACACCTCTGAGGGTGCGGGTGGGCGGCGAGCTGCGAAGGAGAGAGCGATGAGCCCGCTTTTCCGACGTCTGTTGCTCTCGGCATTGCTGGTGGCGGCGAGCCCGATAGCGGCCTATGCGCAGGGCGTCCACGACTACAGTTTCCCGAGTGCCTCCGGAAATGGCGGCAGCAGCGGCACCTCGACCGGCGGCAAGGTTTACAGCGGAACCGCGGTTCCGACCGGCCGCGGCCCGCTGGACCAGCCGATTCCGCCGGCGGTGAGCAGCTACGGTGGCCGGCGCACCGGCGGCATCGCAACGCCGACTTATCCGTCACCCTATCCATTCGGACGGTAGTGACGTTCTTTGCGAAGACATTACGGCCGGGCGGATCGCCCGCGCTTTCGCCGATGCAGCGCGCGAGGCAGCGCGTCATCCACAGATCAGATCTGATTCCTGTGCATAATCGCCAAGTCCCACCGCTTGTACTCTTTGCAGCGCCGCAACCGGCGCTATGTTCCCTCCACAATTTCCTTGAAAAGCCAAATGGCGGCCGACTCTGTCGGCCGTGGATCGGAGGGACCCTTGGTCATCTTCGATTGTAACGGCGTGCTTGTCGACTTAGAACCGATCGCGGCTGCGGTGCTCGCCGACGCGTTCGACCGCATCGGCATTGCCGTTTCAGCCGACACCCTGATGCGCCGTTTCCAGGGGCGGCGGCCGGCCGACATTTTTGCCGCCGTCGAAAGAGCAACCAACAAAAAGATCCCGGCGCATTTCCCCGGCGAGGTCGCAACCGAAACGCTGCGCCGTTTGCGGGCGGATCTGCGCGCCATTGCCCACGCCGCGCATGCGCTGACATGGATCCGCGGGCCGAAGGCGGTGGCCTCGTCGTCGTCGCCGGAGCGGATCCGGCTCAGTCTCGAAGTCACCGGCCTTATTCGGTTTTTCGAGGCGCGGCTGTTCTCGGCGGCCAATGTCTATCGCGGCAAGCCGGCGCCGGACGTTTTCCTGCTCGCGGCTTCGCGCGGCGAGGTCGATCCGGCGCAATGTATCGTGGTTGAGGATTCCGTGCCCGGCGTCGCTGCTGCGGTAGCGGCGGGCATGACGCCGATCGGTTTCGTCGGCGGCAGTCAGACGCCGGGACGGCTCGCGGCCGAACTCTCCGCCCGCGGTGCCCGCACCATCGTCGCCGATATGCGGGCGCTCAAGAGCGCGATCACCGATTTGCGCGGCTGGTGAAGCTTTGCCCGCTCGTCCCCGCGAAAGCGGGGACCTAGACATCCGAAGCTTGGAGAATAGCCGCAACGCCCAGCTGGATTGCCGCATACGCGGGAATGAGCGGAGAAATTATCCGGTCGGCGCGTTCGGATTGGGCTTCGGCTTCGCCCTGGGCTTTCCGGCGGGCGCCGGCTTTGCCGCGGACGCCGAGAACTGATCGAAGCCGATATAGATCACGTAGTTTTCAAGCTCCGACACCGGCGTCGGCAGCGGGAAGGTCAACCCCTCCTCGATATGGCTGAAATTGGCGCCGTCGTCGTTGGCGATGTCGATCGGAATCTGGATGAATTTGGTGGTGATCACCTTCATGCCCGAGGACGGTGCGTCGACCACCGCGATGCGGAGCGGCACGTCGACGTGACCGGGCCCGCCGGCCGGGCCGACGATGACGCGGCCCTGGATGCCGACTTTCATCACCATCTGGCCCGAGACCACGGCGCATTCGCGCGCGGCACGGACAAAGCTGCCCTGGTATTGAGCGCCATCGCTTCATTGCTGCCGTCAGGCGGCGGCGGCGGGATGATCAAGGTCGATGCGCCCTGGCGGACGTCGATGAACGGACAATCGACGTCCGGCTGCGCATTGGCCACCGGCTGCGGCGCCTTGTCGGACGCGCCGGAGAAGAAATTCGCGACCTTGTCTTTGAACGAGGGCGAGCCCGAGGGCGGAGGCGGCGCGGAAGGGGGTGGTGCAGCTGTGGCGGTGCGTACCCGCCGGCACGGACGTCGTCGGCACGCCAATATTGCCGCTGCCGGTGCAACCTGGCGCCAGCAGCACAATCGAGAGCAGAGTCGCGATCGGTAGACGATCGCCCCACTTTATCGTTTGAAAGTCGCGCGGCATCCCCAACTCATCGCAAGCGAACGCGATGCCCAGGATTTTATACCAAGCCAACCATGGCCATCCCAAGGCGGTACCCTACCCTCCCCCAATAGCGGCGGAGGGAAAGGGAGGTAGCATGGTTAAGACGGTCAGGATCTGGCGGCATCCTTGAGCCGGGCAAACAGCAGGTGGTCCTGCCAGGTGCCGTTGATACAGAGGTATTCCCGGGCATAGCCCTCGCGGAGAAAGCCGTTTTTCTCCAAAAGCCGGATCGAGCCGGCATTGGTCGGAATGCAAGCGGCTTCGAGGCGATGCAGCCGGAGCGTGGCAAAGGCAAAGGGAATAACGGCGCGGACCGCGGCCGTCATATAGCCCTGGCGCACAAAGGGCAGACCCATCCAATAGCCGAGACTGCAGGCCTGAGCGACACCGCGGCGGATATTGGCCAGCGTCAGGCCGCCGACCGTGGCGCCGTCGGAATAGCGCACGATCAGGAAGGCATAGCCCTGGTCGCTGCGCAGATCTTCGCTATAGCGCTTGATCCGCCGCCGGAATGCGCTGCGGGTCAGATCGTCATCCGGCCAGGTCGGCTCCCAGGGGGTGAGGAAATCGCGGCTCGCTTCGCGCAGCGCCGACCATTCCTCGTAGTCGGTCATCTGCGGGGTGCGCAGCAAAAGGCCGTCGCCCTCGATGGTCGGCAACGGCTCGGTAAAGTTGATGGTGCGGAAAAACGCCATCGGACCAATTTGCGACCAGGCTTACGACGAACGCGTGACCATCGGAAACGCCGGCGGCGGCTCGTCAAGCAGCCTGGCGTGTCAGACTTTCCGCAATCGCTGCGGCACTTTCAAGTCCGGATCCCAAGCCCATGACCGCAGTGGCAAGCTTGCCGCGTTTGAGGAGGCCGCGGCCCGCGGCGCGCGCGCTTTCGACCGTGACGGCTTCGACCCGCGCCACCAGTTCGTGGAGCGGGATCGGGCGGCCGCGCGTGATCATCTGCCGCGCCAATTGCTCGATGCGGGCGCCGGAGCTCTCGAGCGCCATCAGAAGGCCGGCCTTCATCTGCGCCTTGGCGCGCGCCACCTCGGCCTCGGAAATGGTCTCTGCAGTGCTCGCGATCTCGTCGACGATAACGCGCATCAGCTCCGACGTGTCGGCGGCATCGGTTCCGGCATAGAGCCCGAACATGCCGACGTCGGAATAGGGCACGTGGAACGAATAGATCGAGTAGCACAAGCCGCGCTTCTCGCGCGCTTCCTGGAATAGCCGGGACGACATGCCGCCGCCGAGAATATTGGTGAAGACCTGCAAGCTGTAGAGCTCGGGGTCGGTGATGGAGAGGCCGGCGAGACCGAGCGCGATATGCACCTGTTCGAGCTCGCGCTTCTCGACATGGGTGCCGCCGCCGAACCGCGCCGGCTCGGGCGCCGGACTGGCGGGACCGTTGAAGGAGCCGAACTGTTTCTCGACCTCGGCCAGCACGGCCTCGATGGTCGACGGCGCCGGCGGCGGCGACCACGATATCCGGCGCGCGGTAATTGCGCGTCAGATAATGGCGCAGCTTGTCGCCGTCGAACGAACGCACCGTTTTCGGCGTGCCCAGGATCGAGCGGCCGAGCGGCTGATCGGGGAACGCCATCACGTTGAGATGCTCGAAGATGAGATCGTCCGGCGTGTCGGCGACGGCGCCGATCTCCTGGACGATGACATTCTTCTCGCGCATCAATTCCGTAGCAGTCGAAGGCCGGCTCGGAAAGAATGTCGGCCAGCACGTCGAGCGCGAGCGGCACGTCGGCCTTGAGCACGCGCGCGTAATAGGCGGTGCTCTCGGCGCCGGTCGCTGCGTTGAGATCGCCGCCCACGGCCTCGATCTCTTCGGCGATCTGGCGCGCCGAGCGCCGCCGCGTGCCCTTGAACGCCATATGTTCGAGGAAATGCGAAATGCCGTGCTCGTCGTGATGCTCGTCACGGCTGCCGGAAGCGACCCATACGCCGAGCGACGCCGTCTCGAGATGCGGCATCGCGTCGGTCACCACATTGATGCCGGACTTCAGGGTCGTTACTTCAACACTCATGCTGCCGCTCCTTCCTGCGCCGCGCGGCTCGTCTTCAGGACGAAACGCTCGACCGCAGCTTGATCCGCCGGCAGCACGGTGACGCGCTCCGGACGCTGATTGATGTTGGAAAGCCAATCGGGCAGATGCGGCCGCGCCCCGCAGGCCGCCTCGACCGCATCGGGAAATTTCGCCGCATGCGCGGTGGAAAGCACCACCATCGGCACCGCGGGATCGCGCTGTTCCTTCTCGGCGACCGCGATGCCGACCGCGGTATGCGGATCGACGAAATTGCCGGTCTCGCGCTTGACCGTGCGCATGGTGGCTGCGACTTCGTCCTCGCCGGCGCGGCCGGACGGAGAACAGGCCGCGGATATAAGCAAGCGCCGGCGCTGACAGCGTAAAGCGCCGCGATTGCGCGAGCGAGCCATCGATCGCCCGAATCGCGCTCGCGTCGCGGCTATAGGCGTCGAACAGCAAGCGCTCGAAATTCGACGAGACTTGGATATCCATCGACGGCGATGTCGTCGGAACCACGTCGCGCAGCTCATAGCTGCCGGTCGAAAGCGTGCGGGCCAGAATGTCGTTGACATTGGTGGCAATGACCAGCCGGTCGATCGGCAGGCCCATGCGTTGCGCGACATAGCCGGCATAGATGTCGCCGAAATTGCCGGTCGGCACGGTGAAGGCGACTTTGCGCGCCGGCGCGCCGAGCGCCACCGCCGCCGTGAAGTAATAGACGACCTGCGCCACGATACGCGCCCAGTTGATCGAGTTGACGCCGGACAACCGCACCTGGTCACTGAAAGCGTGGTGATTGAACATGCCTTTGACGATGGCCTGGCAGTCGTCGAACGTGCCCTTCGATGGCGAGCGCGCTGACATTGCCGGCGTCTGTCGTCGTCATCATCCGCCGCTGCACGTCGGAGACGCGGCCCTGCGGAAACAGCACGACGAGATCGACCTGGTGGCGGTTCCGGAAAGCTTCGACGGCGGCGCCGCCGGTGTCGCCGGACGTCGCCACGACGATGGTACGGCGTTCGCCGCGTGCCGCGAGCGCATGATCCATCAGCCGCGCCACGAGCTGCATCGCCAGATCTTTGAAGGCGAGCGTCGGCCCGTGAAACAGTTCTAGCGCGAACGTATTGACGCCGAGTTGCGTGAGCGGCGCCACCGCGGGATGGCGGAACGTGCCATAGGCCTCGCGCGCCATGCGGGCGAGATCGGCTTCGCCGAGCGCGTCGCCGACGAAAGGCCGGATCACCTCGACCGCGACCTCGGCATAGGGCCGGCCGGCGAAACCCGCGATCGTCTTTGGGCTCGAGCCGCGGCCAGTGTCCTGACGAAATGTCGGGCACATAGAGGCCGCCGTCGCGGGCAAGACCCGCGAGCATGACTTCGGCGAAGCCGGATGCGGGGGCCGCACCCCTGGTCGAGACGTAGTGCACCTTGTGGCGATCCCAGATGGCCGGACGGTCCCTGGCCTGAAGCATTAACATATTGATTCCGAACGATATTTTACAGAGGCCGGCCGCAGCCGCCCAGGGCGATAACGCCGGAGCCACGATCACAGTAATAGGAAAACCGCAGCCTCCACAAGGAATGGCGCAGCGGTCCGGGCCGGGCCAAATCGGGGGGTCAAATCGGGAGTTTACCCCTCCTCCGCCGCCTCTTCCGTCTCTTCTTCCGTTCCTTGGCCGCGCCCGGAAGTGAGCGCCCAGGAGATAAAAACTCCGGCCAAAACGGCGGCCAGGCCGAACCAGGTCAGCGCGTATTGCAGGTGGTTGTCGGGCAGGCTCACGATCGAGCTTGCCGGGCTGCGGCAAGCCGCCGGGCGGCGCCGGCGTCTCCTGCTCGACATAGAACGGCGCAACGGAACCGAGCGCCTTCGCAGCCGCGATCGCCGCCGGATCGCGCGCGAACCAGAGATTATGTGCGGCATCGTCGGCCGGCGTGAACCAATGCCGGCTGTCCGGCCAGCGCATCACGCCGGCGAGCGCGACCGGCCCCGACACTTCGCCCTCCGGCCGCGATTTCGGGTCCTTGCCGCGCATCCGGCACGAAGCCGCGATTGACGATGACGATGCTGCCGTCGGCAAGCCGCGCCGGGGTGAAGACCCAATAGCCCGGTCCGGCGTCGGAAACGTCGGGACGAAACGCGGAAGCCGAGGCGAAGACCAGGGCTTCCTTGTCGTTGTCGAATTGCGCCGTGAAAGTCACGCGGCGGTATTCGTCGCTCGCCTGTTCCAATCCCGGCCAATCGCGCACGGGCGGCAGCGCCACCGGCGGCGCGGCGAGCCGCTCGGTCAGCTCAGCGATCAGCCCTTCCTTCCAGGCCTTGCGCTCGATCTGCCAGACGCCGAGCCCGATGAGGATCGCGAAGGCAAGGATCGCCGGCACCAACAGGCCGAGCCAGGAACGCTGGCCTGAACGGCGACCTGAACGCGCGCCTGAGCGTCGGCGCTTTGTCACGGCTGGTCGGCGCCGAAGCGGCCTTCCGCCGCCTTGTGATGGAATTGCAGCGCGATCATCAGGCCCTTCATCGGCCGCAGCGGGCCGAGCGTCACGACGAGAATCAGCGGCAGCCACAACGCCGCATGCACCCAATAGGGCGGATGAAACTCGATCTCGGTGATGAGCGCCGCACCGACAACGATGGCGCCGGCGAGGAACATGATGAACACCGCCGGCCCGTCGCCGGCATCGGCGAAGTTGTAATCGAGGCCGCACAGCTCGCAGCGCGGCCGCAAGGTCAAAAAGCCCTGGAACAGCTTGCCGCGGCCGCAGCGCGGACAGGCGCAGGCCAATCCCGCGGCCATCGATCCGGCAAGCGTCGTGATCGTCTTATCGGTCATAGACGCAATGTATGTTTCCGCTCGTCCCCGCGAAAGCGGGGACCGCAGCTCATTCCGTCCGACTGGATTCCCGCTTTCGCTGGAATGAGCGGAGAGGATCGCCGACGCTATCCCGACGTGCGGTCCCTGGCCCCACACATAGATGCAGGCGAACAGGAACAGCCACACCACGTCGACGAAGTGCCAGTACCAGGCGGCGAATTCGAAGCCGAGATGCTGCGTCGGCTTGAACTGGCCGGCCATGGCGCGGAACAGGCAGACGATCAGGAAGATCGAGCCGATGATGACATGGGCGCCGTGGAAGCCCGTCGCCATGAAGAAGGTCGCGCCGTAGATGTTGCCGGAATAGTGGAACAGCGCGTGCGCATATTCCCAGGCCTGCACGCAGGTGAAGCTCAGGCCGAGCGCGATGGTCAGACCAGACCCCAGATCAGGCCCTTGCGATCGTTCTCGAGCAGCGCGTGATGCGCCCAGGTCACCGTGGTGCCGGAGGTGAGCAGGATCAGCGTGTTGAGACAGCGGCAGATGCCACGGATCGAAGGTCTCGACGCCCTTGGGCGGCCAGACGCCGCCGGTATAGGCGATCCGCGCCACGTCGCGCAGCTCGTCCGGGAACAAAGCGCGTGTTGAAATAGGCCCAGAACCAGGCGACGAAGAACATCACCTCCGAGGCGATGAACAGGATCATGCCGTAGCGGTGCGAGATCTGCACCACGCGGGTGTGGTCGCCTTCGACCTCGGCTTCGTGGATGACGTCGCGCCACCAGCCGATCATGGTGTAGGCGATGCCGATCATGCCGGCGCCCATGATGAGCGGCGCATAATTCGCCATCTGGTGCATCCAGAGGATGAGGCCCACCGCGGCGACGAAGGCCGAGATCGCGCCGATCGCCGGCCACGGACTGGGATTGACCAGGTGGTAGTCGTGTTGCGGTTCGGCGTGCGCATCAGCCATCGTTATCTTCTCCACCCTTGGCGCGGCCTTCTGAGCCGCACCGCGTTGTTGCCGTTAAATGCGTCCAGATTTTTCCGTACTTGCGCTGTCCGCCACCGGCCGCTCCGGCTCGTGCACCGGATAGAAGGTGTAGGACAGCGTGATGTTCTTGAGCGCGTCCTGCTCGGCATCCTTGGCGAGCTTGGGATCGACGTAGAACACGACCGCCATGTCGCGCTTCTCGCCCGGCTTCATGGTCTGCTGGGTGAAGCAGAAGCAGTTGATCTTCTCGAAGTAGATGCCGGCGGTCGGCGGCGTGACATTGTAGCCGGCCTGCGCCGTGGTCATGCGCGCGGATTCATTGGTCACCGAATAATAGACGGTGACGACCTGACCGAGTTTGACGTCGATGGTCCGGCGCTCCGGCTCGAAACTCCACGGCAGGCCCGGCGCGACGTTGGAATCGAAGCGCACCGTGATCGTGCGTCCGGCGACTTCCGTCGCCGGCGCCGACGTCGCCACCTGCGTGGTGCCGCCGAAGCCCGTGGTGCGGCAGAACCAGGAATAAAGCGGCACCGCGGCATAGGACGCGCCCACCATCAGCGCGACGAATGCCCCGCAGGCAAAGGCGACAAGGAGATCGGATTTGCGCGGCGGCGGGTTTGGCGTGCTCACAGCGGCCGCTCCAGCACGCCCGGCCCTTTGACCAGCGTCACGATGTAGAACAGGATCACCAGCAGGCCGAGCGACACCGCGATCGCGATCGAGCGCGAACGCCGCGCGCGCAATTGCTGTTCCGTCAGCCTGATGCCGGGCTCCGGCTCCGGTGGACGGACGGGGGTGCTGTCGCTGTCGTTCATCGAAACGCTCATTGTCATGTCGTGCGATGTCATGTCGCGCAAGGTCATGTCGTGAAGTGGCCGAACAGCCCTCCCGACATCCGATCGGCCAGCAGCACGGCAAACAACAGGAACAGATAAAGGATCGAGAAGGCGAACATTTGCTTGCTCGCCGCGTAACCCTGCTTTTTCCGCGCGAATGCGAAATGCCAGCGCGACCATGATGGCGCCGGCGACAATCGCGGCAATGCCATAGGCCGCGCCGGCATAGCCGAGGAGCCACGGCGCGACGCCGAGCGGCGCGAGGATCAGCGTGTAGAGCAGGATCTGCCGGCGCGTCGCCTCGTCGCCGTGCGACGACGGGAAGCATCGGCACGCCGGCGCGCGCGTAATCGTCCTTGCGGTAGAGCGCCAGCGCCCAGAAATGCGGCGGCGTCCACATGAAGATGATGAGAAACAGCACGATCGGCTCGAGCGAAACGCCGCCGGTCACCGACGGCCCAGCCGATGATCGGCGGCAGGGCGCCGGCGGCGCCGCCGATGACGATGTTCTGCGGCGTCGAGCGCTTGAGCCACATCGTATAGACGACGACGTAGAAGACGATGGTGAGCGCGAGCAAGGCCGCGGCGACGACATTGACCAGAAGCCCGAGCACGACGATGGAAAAGCCGCGAGCGTCAGGCCGAAGGCCAGAGCCTCGCCGGGCCGCAGCCGCCCGGCCGGGATCGGCCGTCCCGCGGTGCGCGACATGCGCGCGTCGATATCGGCGTCGTACCACATGTTCAGCGCGCCCGCGGCGCCGGCGCCGACCGCGATGCAAATCAGCGCGGTGAGGCCGATGACCGGATGGATATGACCCGGCGCGAGCACGAGCCCGACCAGCGCCGTGAACACCACGAGCGACATCACCCGCGGCTTCATCAGTTCGAGATAATCGCCGGCGCCGGCAATGCTCGGCGCAATGCTGGGATCGACGCCGGTATCACCGACTTCCGCTTCGGACAAACGTTACGCTCATCGGATCAGCGGCAGCGTCTCGTATTGATGGAAGGGCGGCGGCGACGACAGCGTCCATTCGAGCGTGGTGGCGCCCGGGTCCCCACGGATTATCGGCGGCGCGCTCCTTCTTGGCGAAGGCGACCGCCATGCCGTAGAGGAAGATCAGCACGCCGAAGCCGGAAATGTACGAGCCGATCGACGACACGTAGATTCCAGCCGGCGAACGCATCGGGATAATCGACATAGCGGCGCGGCATGCCGGCGAGGCCGAGGAAGTGCTGCGGGAAGAACACGATGTTGACGCCGATGAAGGTGACCCAGAAGTGCAGCTTGCCGATGGTCTCGTTGTACATGTAGCCGGTCATTTTCGGGAACCAGTAGTACCAGCCGCCGAAGATGGCGAACACCGCGCCGAGCGAGAGCACGTAGTGGAAGTGGGCGACGACGTAATAGGTGCCGTGCAGCGTGCGATCGACGCCGGCATTGGCGAGCACGACGCCGGTGACGCCGCCGATGGTGAACAGGAAGATGAAGCCGATCGCCCACAGCATCGGCGTCTTGAACTCGATCGAGCCGCCCCACATGGTCGCGATCCAGGAGAAGATCTTCACGCCGGTCGGCACCGCGATCACCATCGTGGCGGCGATGAAATAGGCCTGCACGCTCGCCGACATGCCGACATTGTACATGTGGTGCGCCCAGACGATGAAGCCGATGGCGCCGATCGACACCATCGCATAGGCCATGCCGAGATAGCCGAACACCGGCTTCTTCGAGAACGTCGCCACGATCTGGCTGACCATGCCGAAGCCCGGCAGGATCAGGATGTAGACTTCCGGGTGGCCGAAGAACCAGAACAGGTGCTGGAACAACAGCGGATCGCCGCCGCCTTCCGGATTGAAGAAGGTGGTGCCGAAATTGCGGTCGGTGAGCAGCATCGTGATGGCGCCGGCGAGCACCGGCAGCGACAACAGCAACAGGAACACCGTCACCAGGATCGACCATACGAACAGCGGCATCTTGTGCATGGTCATGCCGGGCGCGCGCATGTTGAAGATCGTGGTGATGAAGTTGATGGCGCCGAGGATCGACGAGGCGCCGGCGAGATGGATCGACAGAATGACGAAATCCATCGCCGGGCCGGGATGGCCGTAGGTCGACAGCGGCGCATAGATCGTCCAGCCGGTTCCGGCGCCGTTGGTGCCGGGCTCGCCCTCGACGAACATCGAAGTCAGGAGCAGCGCGAACGACGCCGGCAACAGCCAGAACGAAATATTGTTCATGCGCGGGAAGGCCATGTCCGGCGCGCCGATCATCAGCGGCACCATCCAATTGCCGAAGCCGCCGATCATGGCCGGCATGACCATGAAGAAGATCATGATCAACCCGTGCGCGGTGACGACGACGTCGAAAGTATGGGTCTCGTGGAAAATCTGGATGCCGGGATACATCAGCTCGGCGCGGATCAGGATCGACAGGATACCGCCGATGATGCCGGCGAAGATCGCGAACACCAGGTACATCGTGCCGATGTCCTTGTGGTTCGTCGAATAGACGAAGCGCCGCCAGCCATGCGGGATCGCGTGTCCGCCTTCGTCACCATGCGCCGCGTGTGCCATCGTATCCATTGCCAGTCCCTTCGTTAGCGACCGCTCGTCGCTTTTCGGCTCGTTGTCTTGCCTTCGCTTTTCTTGTCGTCGATCTCAGTGCGCCGACGCATCGCCGGGCGCGGCTTCGCCAGCGGCAAAGGTGTTCGCCGGGGCTTTATCGTCGGTCGCGAATTTCTGTTTCGCCGTCGACGAGCCACGCTTTGAAGTCGGCGTCGTTCACGACCCGCACCGCGATCGGCATGAAGGAATGATCCTTGCCGCACAGTTCCGAGCACTGGCCGTAGAACATGCCGGTGACGGTCGCCTTGAACCAGGTCTCGTTCAAGCGGCCGGGGACGGCGTCGATGCGCGAGCCGAACGACGGCACGGTGAAGGAGTGGATCACGTCGGCGCCGGTGACCAGCACATGGACGACTTTGTTCACCGGCACGACCAGCTCGTTGTCGACCGTGAGCAGGCGCGGCTGACCGGGCTTGAGATCCTTCTCGGCGACCATCAGCGAGTCGAATTCGAGATTGCCGTTGTCGGGATAGCTGTAGCTCCAGAACCACTGCTTACCGGTCGCCTTGATGGTGAGGTCGGGCGTCGGCACGACGAGCTCGTTGAACAACAGCCGGAACGACGGCACCGCGATCACCGCAAGGATGATGACCGGGACGATCGTCCAGAGGATCTCGATCGGCGTGTTGTGCGTGGTGCGCGACGGCGTCGGATTGGCGCGCGCGTTGAACCGCACGATCACGATCAGGAGGAGCGCAAGGACGAACACCGAAATCGCGGCGATGACCCAGAGCAGGAAATAATGGAACCCGGCGATCTCCTCCATCACCGGCGTCGCGGCGTCCTGCAGATCCATCTGCCAAGGCACCGGGTGCCCGAGCGCGGCCAGCGCCACGCCTGCGGTCGCCAGCACGGCGCTCGCGGCAAGCGCAATAGCGGTCAAATGTGCACGCACCTTCATCTGTCGTTCTTCTCCCTGTTTCTATTATTGGTCACGGCTACCGACAGCGAGCGCGGAGACCTTACTTCAGCGCAGACCGCAACAGTGTGACGCCGCAGCTTTGGACGGCATTGTGCCTTGTAAGTAGCCTTGTTAGCCTTGCAAAGATGCCTTCAAGAAGCCTTCACGAAGCCTTGGCCCGGCGTCCTTGGCTGGTAGCGACGGGATAGGGAATCCCGGTTTCTCCAAACCACAAATCCGGCCTTGCCGCAATGCGCTCTTCGGCGCCAGAGCGCCGGTCGTGCACAGCGGCTTGGGCTGCGGCCGAATTGGGGTCTTCCGGCACGCCGCGGCGACCTTTGGGCAGCCACAATGGCTTGGTCTGGATCGACCTTGACACGGTGGGCTCACGATGTAGGCAAGCCTTCGCGCGGCGGCCCGTTAAGAGTCGGCTGATTCGCGTGACTGGCAAGCCTGCCGGGGCAGCTGTCGGCGGCTTGTCGGCCGCCCGAAAAGCCGGACGGCTCCCCGAGGAGAAACTTGATCATGGCGATATTCGACGGCGCATGGCGGTTGCGGCTATCGGCATCCGCGCTCGCCGCTGGCGCCATTGTTTTGGCGCGGCATGTGGAGCGGCACCGCCCACGCCCAGGGCGCAGTCAAATCGGTTCACGGCGATTGGCAGATCCGCTGCGACACGCCGCCCGGCGCCCAAAGCGAGCAATGCGCGCTGATGCAGAGCGTGACGGCGGAAGACCGGCCCAATGTCGGGCTTAACCGTCATCGTGCTCAAGACCTCGGACCAGAAGAGCCGGCTGATGCGCGTCGTCGCGCCGCTCGGCGTGCTGTTGCCGTCGGGGCTCGGGCTGAAGATCGACAATGCCGATGTCGGCCGCGCCGGTTTCGTGCGCTGCCTGCCCAATGGCTGCGTCGCCGAAGTGGTCATGGACGACAAGCTGATCGGCCAATTGCGCACCGGACAGACCTCGACCTTCATCATTTTCCAGACGCCCGAGGAAGGCATCGGCTTCCCGATGAGCCTCAAGGGCTTCGGCGAAGGCTACGATCAGCTGCCGTAAACGCCGGTTCAACGATCCTGCGGTGCGACTTCAGTGCGACTTTGGCGTCGATTGACGCTGTCCGCCGGACGGATACCCTCGCCGAAAATATAATGTGGGGGAACGTTCATGCGTGCGCTCGGCACTGTTGCGGCCATCGCAACCGTACTCTCGGTTCTCGCCACAGCGCTGCCGCCGCCGGCTTACAGCGACAGCGACTATCCGACGCGCCCGGTGACGCTGATCGTGCCTTATGCGCCGGGCGGGGTCGCCGATGTCGGCATGCGCATCCTCGGCGACAAGCTGTCGAGCAAGCTCGGCCAGCAATTCGTCGTCGAGAACCGGCCCGGCGCCGGCGGCGTTGTCGCGGCGCAGGCAGGCGCCAGCCGCCGCACCCGACGGCTATACGCTGTTGATGACCGGCAACAACAATGCGATCGCCGCAGCGCTGTTCAAGTCGCTGCCGTTCAACGTGCTCACCGATTTCGCCTCGGTTTCGACCGCCGCCTTCTTCGATCTGTTGATCGTGACGCGGGCCGGCTCGCCGCTGAAAACGGTGCAGGATATCGTCGACGCGGCACGGAAAAATCCCGGCAAGTTGAATATCGGCACCATCACTCCCGGCAGCACGCAGAACCTCGCCGCGGATCTCTTCGTCAACACCGCCGGCATCGATGCGGCGATCGTGCCGTTCCGCGCCTCGCCCGACATGGCGGGCGCGGTGCTGCGCGGCGATGTCGATGTGGCCTTCGAGTTCTATGCCGCGATCAACGGCCTTCTCGCCGACAAGAAGCTCATGGCGCTGGCCTCGACCGGCCCGCAGCGGACGGCCTACTTGCCCGACGTGCCGACCGTCATCGAGAGCGGCCTCAAGGGGTTTCGAAGTCGTGAGCTGGAACGGCCTCTCGGTTCCCGCGGCGACCCCGCCCGGCGTCATCGCAACGCTCAACCGCGCCATGAAGGACGTCATTCCGACGCCCGACGTCCAGGACCGGGCTAAGCAAATGGGCATGGCCATGCGCTGGAGCACGCCGGAAGACATGACCGCCCGCATGAAGGCCGATATCGCCAAATGGGGCGCGGTGATCGAAAAGGCGGGCATTGCCAAGCGGGATTGAACGGCCCTCGCGGTGCGGCCGCGAAGCACCTATGTATTGGCTAAATCACCGCCGGATCGCCACCAAGAACCGCCCCTAAGAATCGCCCCCAAAGAATCGCCCAAGGGATAGCACCATGACGGATTCTCCCATCTCCCTCGTTGACCGCGCCGGCCTCGACCGGCCGCGGCTCGCAAAGATCATCTCGCGCGGGCTCGACGGCGCCGATGACGGGGAACTTTTTCTCGAATACCGCCAGTCCGAGGTGCTGGGCTTCGACAATGGCCGGCTGAAACAGGCGACTTACGATACGTCGCAAGGCTTCGGCCTGCGCGCCGTGAAGGACGAGGCGGTCGGCTATGCGCATGCCTCCGACGTATCGGAAGCGGCCATCGAGCGCGCCGCCGATGCGGTGCGCGCGGTCAAGGGCGGCTATTCGGGCAGTTATGCCGACGCGCCGGCACGCACCAATGTCAGGCTCTACGGCGAGGATTCACCGCTCGGCAGCCCGACTTTCGAAGCCAAGGCGCGGCTTCTCGAAACCATCGACGCCTATGCGCGCGCCAAGGACCCGCGCGTGCGCCAGGTTTCGGCGAGCCTCGCCGCGACCTGGCAGGCGGTCGAGATTTTGCGCGGCGACGGCGAGACCTATCGCGACGTGCGGCCGCTGGTGCGGTTGAGTGTCTCGGTCGTGGTCGGCGACGGCACGCGGCAGGAGAGCGGCAGCGACGGTTATGGCGGCCGCGAGGGCTACGCGCGCTTCATCGCAACCGATGCCTGGCAGGGCGCGGTCGACAATGCGGTGCGTCAGGCGCTGGTCAATCTCGAAGCGGTTCCGGCGCCCGCCGGCGAAATGGATGTCGTGCTCGGCCCCGGCTGGCCCGGCGTCATGCTGCACGAAGCGGTCGGCCACGGGCTCGAAGGCGATTTCAACCGCAAGAAAACGTCGGCCTTTGCCGGTCTGATGGGACAACGGGTCGCTGCGAAAGGCGTCACCGTGCTCGACGACGGCACCATGGCGATGCGCCGCGGCTCGCTGTCGATCGACGATGAAGGCACGCCGACCAATCGCACCATGCTGATCGAGGACGGCATTCTCGTCGGGCTATATGCAGGACCGCCAGAACGCGCGGCTGATGGGCATGAAGCCGACCGGCAACGGCCGGCGCGAAAGCTTTGCCTGCGTGCCGATGCCGCGCATGACCAATACCTACATGCTGGCCGGCCAAAGCGACCCGGAAGAAATCATCGCGTCGGTCAAGGACGGCATCTACGCCACCTATTTCGGCGGCGGCCAGGTCGACATCACGTCGGGCAAATATGTGTTCCAGTGCACCGAGGCCTATCGCATCGAGAACGGCAAGGTCGGCGCGCCGATCAAGGGTGCCATGCTGATCGGCAATGGGCCGACCGACCTGCACCGCGTCTCCATGATCGGCAACGACCTCAAGCTCGACAACGGCATCGGCACCTGCGGCAAGAACGGCCAAGGCGTGCCGGTCGGCGTCGGGCAGCCGACGCTGCGCATCGACCGCATTACGGTCGGCGGAACAGGCTCCTAGAGCATGATCCCGAAAAGTGGGAACCGGTTTTCGGAAAAGATCATGCTCAAACGCTAAGCCATTTTTGCGACACGATCGGAAGGCGGATTAAGGCGCCGCCGCGCAGGAGAATTTTTGCAATGAGCCGTTGGTCTGAGAGCCGCCTGGGGGCGGAGCCACGCAGGATTGTCATGAATCGATGGATCAAAACCTTCGCCGACATTGCCGTGATCGTCGTGCTGGTGATCGCTGCGAAAACCGCCATCGCCGAGCCCTATTACGTGCCGTCAGGCTCGATGGAGCCGACATTGCAGATCGGCGATGAATTGCTGGCGACCAAATATCCTTACGGCTATAGCTCGGCCTCGCTCGCCGGTCTTCGTCACGCTGCCGGAATCCGAGCGCATTCTCGGCGCGCTGCCGCGCCGCGGCGATGTCGTCGTGTTCCGCTGGCCGGGCGACCGTTCGCAGATCTGGGTCAAGCGCGTCGTCGGGCTTCCCGGCGACCGCGTCGAGATGAAGGACGGCCGGCTGTGGATCAACGGCGCGGCGGTCGGCATGACGTCCGACGGCATCGGTCAGAACGAATCCGAGGACGGTTCGCAAGAGCCGGTCGCACGCTTCATCGAGACGCTGCCCGGCGGCCGGGCACATACGATCTTCAAGCACGCGACGATCGAACCAATTCGACAATACGCCCGAGGTCACGGTGCCACAGGCTCACGTGTTCGTCATGGGCGACAATCGCGACAATTCGGCCGACAGCCGGGTCCCGCTTGCAATGGGGCGGTGTCGGCCTCTTGCCGGTGTCCGATCTGGTCGGACGCGTCGATGCGCTGGTCGGCTCCTGGGACATGACGGCAAAAAGCCAACCGGTCTGGGAATGGCCGGCGGCGCTGCGGCTGTCGCGGTTCTTCACGGCGGTGAAATAAGCCGCAGCCGGGATTTTTCGTTTGCGCCTGATCTTTTCCGAAAACAGCGGTCTGTTCTTTTCGGGATCATGCTCTAGCGCACCACGCCTGAAATGCAGCATGGCCGGCGCCGCGGCGGCTTGATCGTCTCTTTGAGGAAACAGCGCGCGGCCGCCGAGCCATAGCCCGGCCGGCGATAGGTCCAGGCCCGGCACTTGCTTCTCGGACTGGCACGCCTCGGCGCAGGCCTTGCCCGTGGGATCGGCCGGCGTTTCGAACGAGCGGTAATCGCCGCCGTAGCGATCGATCGAATATTCGGTGGCGCCGGCCTGCGGCTCGATCACGCCGGCGCCGCGCACGCCCGACACGCAGCAGCTCGACGCCACCGGCGGCACCACTTCGCGCTTGAGGAAGCACATCGCCTGGGTGCCGGAGGCCGGATAGGAGAAGCTCCAGGACTTGCAGTTCTTGTCGCGCTCGCATCGCGCCGCGCAGGTCGCCGGATCGCCGCCCGGGACCGCGGCGCTGGAATAGTCGCCGCCCGGCCGATCGTAGCCGGCCTGCGGCAAAGCGGGCGTCACGCCGCCGCTCACGCCGCCTATGACGGCCGCGAGCAGCACAGCAAAGCCCACCATCAGCGCCCGCGTCATCGCGCCAAGCTCTTAAGCCTCAGCCGTCCCCGGCACAGAAGAACGCCTCCTTAGCGCGAAATGCCACAGCTATTTTCGCGTCGCGCGGACGATTTCAGCCGCGAAAGTGCTTCGACAGTTTGAGGCCCTGGGCCTGATAGTTCGAGCCGATGCCGCTGGCCGTAAAGCCGATCGGGCCGCGCCAGCATCTTCTCGTAGACCAGCCGGCCGACGATCTGGCCGTGCTCGAGGATGAACGGCACTTCGCGCGAGCGCACTTCGAGCACGGCGCGCGAGCCGGTGCCGCCGGCGCCGGCATAGCCGAAACCGGGATCGAAGAAGCCGGCATAGTGGACGCGGAATTCGCCGACCAGCGGATCGAACGGCACCATCTCGGCGGCATAGTCGGGCGGCACCTGCACCGCCTCGTTCGACGCCAGGATATAAAACTCGTCCGGATCGAGGATCAGGCTCCTGTCGGCGCGCGCTGCGATCGGCTCCCAGAAGTCGGCGACCTCGTAAGCGGCGCGGCGCTCGACTTCGATGACCGCGGTGTGGCGCTTGGCGCGATAGCCGACAATGCCGTTGCCCTCCCGTTCCCTCCCGTTGCGGCAGGTTGCGGTGGGCTTCCGCCCGACAGATCGATGCTGACGGCGACGCCGTCGCCCATCACCGCTTCGGTGCGATCGACCAGCCGTTCGCTCGCGTGCAGCGCGCGCAAGCGCCTCGGCGCCGAGCACTGCGTCGCCGCGGCGCAAGCGCAATTGCGACAGCCGCGAGCCCTCGCGCACCAGCACCGGAAAAGTCTTCGGACTGATCTCGGCATAGAGCGGACCGTGATAGCCGCCGGCGATGCGATCGAAGCCGCGCGTCTCGTCGGCGATGACGCGGGTGAAAACGTCGAGCCGGCCGGTCGAGCTTTTCGGATTGGCGGCGGCGGCGATATCCGCGGGCAAAGCGAGGCTCTCGATCAGCGGCACGATATAGACGCAGCCGGTCTCCAGCACCGCGCCGTCGGCGAGCGAGAATTCGTGCAGCTTCAGTTCGTCGATGCGCTGCGCGACCGTCGTGCCCGGGCCGGGCAGAAAGCTCGCGCGCACGCGATAGGCGATCGCGCCGAGCCGCAGATCGAGGCTCGCCGGCTGGATCTGATCGGGCGCGAACGGATAAAGCGGACGAATCCCGCCCGCCTCCGCCAGCGCCGCGATCATGCGGTCGGGAAGAATGCCTTCGGCCGAAGTTTTGGATGCGGGCGCCACGGGGAGCGATCTAACCCGACGCCCGGTTTGACGCAAAGACAGTCGCGGCGTATACAGCTCGCTTATCCCGTGGTCATTTGAGCCGGCCGGCTTGCAAGCCACGTAAAATAAGTTGCTAAAAGGCCGGGGACACGTGTGCCCGGCCGAGGATTTTCCTCCTGGCCGGGTTTTTGTTTTTCGGCCGATGTCTCGTTCGGCCATGGAGCAACACACATGTCCGCGTCCGCACAAAAAATCTACCGCCCGGAAACCCGTCTGGTGCAATCCGGCACGCTGCGCTCGCCGTTCGGCGAGACTTCGGAAGCGCTGTTTCTCACCCAGGGCTATGTCTATGACAGCGCCGCCCAGGCGGAGGCGCGCTTCAAGGGCGAAGACCCCGGCTATCAATATTCGCGCTTTGCCAATCCGACCGTCGACATGTTCGAGCGCCGCATGGCGGCGTTCGAAGGCGCCGAGGCCGCGCGCGCGACCGCGACCGGCATGGCCGCGGTGACGCTGGCGCTGGTCGGCCAGGTCAAGGCCGGCGATCACGTCGTCGCCGCGAAGGCGATGTTCGGCTCCTGCCGCTATATCGTCGAGGATTATCTGCCGCGCTTCGGCGTCACCTCGACGCTGGTCGACGGCTGCAATCTCGATGCCTGGCGGCAAGCGGTGCGGCCGAACACCAAGACGTTCTTTCTCGAAAGCCCGACCAATCCGGCGCTCGAAGTCATCGACATCGCCGAAGTGGCGAAGATCGCGCATGCAGCCGGCGCGACGCTCGTCGTCGACAATGTGTTCGCGACGCCGTTGTTTCAGTCGCCGCTCGCGCTCGGCGCCGACTGCGTCGTCTATTCGGCGACCAAGCATATCGACGGCCAGGGCCGCTGCCTCGGCGGCATCGTGCTCGCCTCGCAGAAATTCATCATGGACCATGTCCATATTCTGTTGCGCCAGACCGGCCCGTCGATGTCGCCGTTCAATGCCTGGGTGCTGCTCAAGGGCCTCGAGACGCTCGCGGTGCGGGTGCGGCGGCAGACCGACAGCGCGGCGACGCTCGCGGTCGCGCTTGCCGAACATCCGAAGATTTCGCGGCTGATCTATCCGGGCCGGCCCGATCATCCGCAGGCTGCGATTGCGCAAAAGCAGATGCGCGGCGGCTCGACGCTGGTCGCTTTCGAGATCGACGGCGGCAAGAAGGCCGCGTTCCGCTTTCAGGACGCGTTGAAGCTCATACGCATCAGCAACAATCTCGGCGACGCCAAGAGCCTGATCACGCATCCGGCGACGACGACGCATCAGCGGCTCACGCCGGCGCAGCGCGCCGAGCTCGGCATCAGCGACGGGCTGGTGCGCGTCTCCGTCGGCCTCGAGCATCCCGACGACATCGTGGAAGACGTGCTCGCGGCGTTGGAAGCAGTGTAGCCGTCGTTCCGGGAGCGGCCCAAAGAGCCGAACCCTTCGCGTCTTCCGGAATAACGACAGGGGTGCGAACTTACTGAGCGCCCGGCTTCGCCGGCGCAGCGGCCGGCGCCGGATGCACCGCGGCCGACGTGATCGGCCGGGTCGCCGCTTCGGCGATCGCGCCGGCGAGGAGCTTGGCCACGCAGCCATAGCCCCAATCGTTCATGTGCAAGCGATCCGGCGCCACGAACGTGTCGAAGGACAGATGCTGCACTTCGCTCCAGTTGCGCATGATCGCAAAGCGCTCGAACAGATCGACGTTCTCGCTCTTGGCGGCCAGCGCGATCTGCTCGACCATGTCGTCGGTTTCCGGCTTGGCGATCACGGCCGGCGCATATTGCAGGTCCATCAGCACCACGTCGGCATCGATGGCCTTGAGTTGGGCAATGCCGTCATGCAGCAGCGCCGCGTGCTTCTCCAGCGAACGATCGCGCAACACCGAATTGGTGCCGACTTGCCAGATCACCAATTGCGGATGCGCAGCGATCACGTCCGAGGCAGAATCGCGCCATCATGTTGTCGGTCTCTTCGCCGTTGACGCCGCGATTGAGCACCGTGATGTCGTGGCCGGGAAACCGCTCGCGCAGATCGGCGGCAAGCTGGCTCGGATACGTCGCTAAGGCCGAACTCGCGCCGGCGCCCGCGGTCGACGACGAACCGATGGCAACGATGGTGAGCGGCGCGCCGCTCGCGAGATGGCGCATCGTGTGCAACAGCGGCCGATCCAAATGCGTGAACGCGGCCGGCGCGCTGCACGCGACCGGCGGCGCAGCCGCGGCGAGAGCTGGCGCCGGCAAGGTCGTCGGCATGACGGCCGGCCTGATCAGGTTGGACGTTGCCGGGCGCGCCGCGGACGCAGCCACCGCGGGAACGGCCGCAGGCGTCGCCGAAGGCGCAGCGACCGGCATGACGTCGTTAGGAATTTGGGTGCGACAAAATGCGCAGGCTGCACTTGCGCATTGGCGGCCGTGTGCAGTGCAACAGAGTGCACCGCAAAAAATGCAGTCGCGGCCGCGACCCGCGCCAGGCAGGAGAGTTTTGTTTGCTTGTTTGGGGACATTAACGCGTTGTTTGCATTCTCACGGCGTCAAGATGAGCAGAGTTTATGATTTGCGACGCCAAGGCCCGGCCAATGCACTCATGAACACGTCGCGCCATATCATATTTCTTGGTAGCGGTATAGAGGTCGAAGGTCCCCGCATCGTTCCAGTAATGCATGATGGCCAACCGATCGAACAGCAGCGCGCCGCGCTGCTGCGCGACCCAGCGCATGACATCGGCATAGGCGGAAACATCGAGCATCGATTCCGTGCGCGGGCTGTATTGCATGTTCATCAGGATGACGTCGGCATTGGCGGCTTGGATTTGGGTCGACGCCTTGATCGAGGCTGTGTGCGAAAATCTTCCGGTTCGACGCCGCTCAGCGCATCCGCCGTGCCGGCCTGCCACACCACGAGCGACGGCTTGTCGTCGGCGAGAATCTTGCCCAGGCCCGACACCATCACCGCCGTGGTTTCGCGCGACTGAACGTGCGCGGTGAGCTTGATATCGACGCCCGGCAAGCTGATGTTTCAAGCGCGTCTTCAAGCCGCGCCGGATAAGCGAAATGCGGGCCTTCGGGCCCGGCGATCGAGGACGAGCCGGTGCCGACGACGCTGATGTCCAAACGGTGTTTGGTCTTCACTTCTTCGGTGACGTGCGGCAGAGTCGATATCGCTTTCGAGGAACGATTGCGGCACGTCGCATTCTTCCGGCGGCGGATCGGCACGCGCGGCGCCGCCGAAAGCGGCGGCCAAAGTAGCGCCGGCGAGCGTGCTCGCGGCGAGGATGACAACAAGCTTCATGCCCCGCCTCCCGCGAGGTCGGCGTCCGGTGTTTTGACGCGCGATGTGGGACTTCGTCCTTCTATGTATTTGTACCACGATATCAGGCTCGCTGTCGCAATCATGATCAGAATGCCGGCAAGGCTAATAAGCGTCTGGATCAGCGGCCCGCCCGACCACTCACTGATGATGAACTGTCCGGCGAAGGCCAAGAATACGCCGAGACAGAAAATTTCCAGTGAATGCTGGCCGCACACAATCGCCGGCTGCAAAAACGGCGATTTCAGTCCGGGCCAATCGCGCGGCACGAAGCGCACCGTGACCGCGGCCGAGCGCGAGAAAATGCGCAAAGCGCAGCACGTCCAGATTGGTCTTGTCGATCGGATACATCCAGTCGCTTAACCATTGCGGCACGAAGCGCTGCAGCGGCTCGATATACCAGGTCAAGGTGATGGCGAAGGCGAACAGCAGATAAGCGATCGCGAGCGTCAGCACGAAAGGCGAGCGCAATACGCCGGACAGCCGCTGCGCCCCGCCGAGCGCGCACCAGGCGCCGAACACGAACAACAATTGCCAGGCGAACGGATTGAAGAACCAGACGCCGTTCGGATAGGCCGGCAAATTCCAATCGAAATTCCACGCCAGCACATAGATCAGCGCCGAGCCGGCGAGCGCGAAGCCCGGCTGCCGCAACAGCATCCACAGCATCGGCGGAAACAACAGCAGCAGCACGATGTAGAGCGGCAGCACGTCCATATTGACCGGCTTGAACTTCAACAGCAGCGCCTGAAAGATCGTGACGTCGGGCTGCTTGAGGAAATCGAGGATGTTCATTTCCTCGGCGTAGAGCGGGTTGTCGAAGGTCGCCGCGACATAGGCGATCTCGGCCATGAAGATCGTGAACAGAAAGATATGCGCGACATAGATCTGCCAGGCGCGCCGCAGCACGCGCGCGCTCGCGATCAGCATGCCGCGCTCGCGCATGGCCCGGCCATAGACGAAGGCCGCGGTATAGCCGGAGATGAAGATGAAGATTTCGGTGGCGTCGGAGAAGCCGTAATTGCGGATGGTGAACCAGTTGAGGATGTTGCCGGGGATATGGTCGAGAAAAATCAGCCACAGCGCGACGCCGCGGAACAGATCGAGCCGCAGGTCGCGCTCGGCCGAGACCACCGGAAGCGGCGTAGCCGTCGTTATGGGCGATACCAGCATAGGCGTTGCGATCATTTCCGCCCGCCCCAACGCGGCGGCGCGGTCCATCCCACAGTCGTTAATCCAGTCCGTCCGGCTCCGAGCATCTTGGCGGAGCATGACCTTTTCGGAAAACCGGATTCCACTTTTCCGGATCATGCCCTGACTTGAGAAAGCTGGTCCGCATGGTTATTGCAACAAGGGCCGCGACGTTATTCACTTTTCCGTGGAATCATTAGCTAATATGGCTGGTTGAGCTTTGCGCCGATAGTGCGGCAAGCCAAGAACCCTAGCCAAGAACCCTGGCGAAGAACCATACAAGACCGCAAGCGGAACTTGAGCGCATCGGGAATGCCGGCAAGAACGGCGAGAAGCACCGTGACAAGCAGTGTGGGACGCGTCGTGATGGGAACTGAAGACATGTATCGGGCGGTGACCCGCGATATCGAGGTCGTCGTGACCCCGCGCTTCGTCGCCGACCGGTCGTCGCCGGAGAACAATTATTTCTTCTGGGCCTATACGATCTCGATCACCAATAACGGGCAGCGAGACGGTGCAGCTGAAAACCCGCCACTGGCGCATCACCGACGCCCACGGCCGGCGGCAGGAAGTGCGCGGCGCCGGCGTCGTCGGCGAAGAGCCGGTGCTCAAGGCCGGCGAGGTGTTCGAATATACCAGCGGCGTGCCGCTGCAGACGCCGTCGGGTTTCATGGTCGGCAGCTACGGCATGGTGAGCGCGGCCGGCGAGCATTTCGATATCGATGTGCCGGCATTCTCGCTCGACAGCGTCGCCACCAAACGGACGTTGAATTAAATAGAAAAAGCGCAGCCCCTTCAGGGGCCGACGCCCGGCGCGCGAATATCCACGCCGGCGCCGCTATCGCGGCCGCGATCGTGATCCCGATAATAATCGTCGTCGTTGTGTTGGCGAATGATGCCTTCGGAATCCGGACGGTCTACGCATCGCGAAATACATGCGCCATTGTCGCAAACCTGCCGGCACACCTGTTCGGCGCTGGCGGCATGCGAGAGCGCGAACCACACGGCGGCCGTCGCGACGCCAATCAAAATCTTGCCGACGATGTTGTCCATGAGAGCCTCCTGTCGAGGTTGCTTCCGGTAGCTCCGGACCCGCTCAGGACCTGCTGTGTATGTGGGTCAATCGCCCGCGCCGTCTCTGGTTCCGCAAGGCTCGTCAGGCTCACCTTGCCGTGCCGATAAACTGGCAGGGCAGCACTGTTTTTACCGCATTGCGGTATAAAAAATAATACCTATATATTTCAATAGTATAATAGATAAATTAAGCCGAATTATCGGGCAGTCACATTGCAATGCACAAATACGGCTAAATTGCCTGGCAGATTTGGAACTCAATTGGAGGGGCCATGATTTGGCGAAAGATTTCAGTGCGTTCACAGGCTATTGCGGCGATTTTGGCGGGCTTGACGGTCATGATCGGGGCCGAGTGCGTGCGCGCCGCCGCGCATTACGATGCGTACGGCATGGACGTGACCGGCACGGTCGCGTCG
The DNA here is from genome assembly GCA_963695615.1 of uncultured Alphaproteobacteria bacterium. Classification (GTDB taxonomy): domain Bacteria; phylum Pseudomonadota; class Alphaproteobacteria; order Rhizobiales; family Xanthobacteraceae; genus BOG-931. The sequence goes on from CAVOHH010000006.1 coordinate 199,784, forward strand.
TCCGCCATGTTCGGCCCCGCGGAACTTGATCCGGCCTTCCAGCAGAAGCTTTTGGAGCGGGTTCGCGGCCGCTACGATCGCGTGCATCCGCTCGAGCGTTGTGGCCCCGCAGCAAGGCAAGATCTAACGGCAAAATCGTCGACGCCGCGCGGCTTAGCTAGGAGACTTGCGTTTCCTGCGCCAAGATTTCGTCCGGCGCAAACACATAAGTCGAGCTGCAAAACTCGCAGGTGACGGTGATCTTGCCGTCCTCGACCATGTCGTCACGATCTTCCTGCGAAAAGCTCTTCAGCATGTTCTCGACGCTCTGCGCGCGAGCACGAGCATTGCGCGTTGACCGGCGCTGCGCGGAACACACGCACGCCGTGTTCGTGGAACAGCCGATAGGCCAGCCGCTCGCTCGACAGATCCGGATCGAGCAGTTCGATATCGTCCGACGGTCTCGATCAAGCGACCGGCCTTCGACCCAGGCGTCGTCCTCCGCGACGACGTGCGGCGCGGTGCCGGGCGGCGCATCGCCGGGATCGAGATCGGCCTGCCGCGTGCGTTCGGTCGAATTGGGCAGGAATTGCAGCATGATGCCGCCGGCGCGCCAGTGCCGGCGCGGGCCGTTGTCGCCGGCGCGAAATTCTTCGGCGACGGCAAGCTTCACGCGCGTCGGAATTTGCTCCGAGCGCAGGAAATATTCGTGCGCGGCCTCGTTCGAGGTCGCCGCCGTCGAGCGCCACCAGCCCCTGATAACGGCTCATTTCCGCGCCCTGATCGATGGTCATGGCGAGATGGCCGCGGCCCAGGAGCCGGCCGGGATCGGCCTCGCCCGCAGCTATCGCGGCCGCGACGCGCGCCGCGTCGAAGCGCGCGCAGGCCCGCACATTGCCCGGCGAGGTGAAATCGACCACCAGCATGCGCACCGGGCCGTCGCCTTGGGTTTGCAGGATGAAGCGGCCCTCGAATTTGAGGCTCGAGCCGAGCATGACGGTGAGCACGATGGCCTCGCCGAGCAATTTTGCCACCGGCGCGGGGTAATCGTGACTGCTCAGAATGGTGTCGACCACGGGACCCAGCCGCACGATGCGGCCGCGGACGTCGAGCGCCTTGACCGCGAACGGCAAGATCGTGTCGTCGAGACCGTTGCGATCGGGCTCGCGAACCGGAATGGCGATATCGGGCTTATTCATCGCGCCATAATATAGGTGTCTGGGGCTCAATTGTGAGCCCTCGAGCATGTTACGAAAATGACTGTCGACGAAAAGTCTGTGCGGAAAATGCCGGCGGAATTCGCAGTAGAACTAGCGCCCGTCGGCGTGCAGGCACCAGGTCAAAATGCCCTTCTGCGCGTGCAGGCGGTTCTCGGCCTCGTCGAACACCACCGACTGCGGGCCGTCCATGACCTCGTCGGTGACTTCCTCGCCGCGATGCGCCGGCAGGCAATGCATGAACAGCGCGTCGGGCTTGGCCCGCGCCATCAGCCGCGCATTGACCTGGTAGCGCTTGAGCAGGTTATGGCGGCGCGCGCCGTTGCGGTCGCCCATGGACACCCAGGTATCGGTCACGACGCAATCCGCGTCCTTCACCGCCTCGTCCGGATCGGACCCGATGCTGATGTCGGCGCCGGACGACTTGATCCAGTTGAGCAGCGGCTTTTTCGGCGCCAGTTCCGGCGGCGACGCCACGCGCAGCCGAAAGTCGAAACGCTCGGCGGCGTGCATCCAGCGACGTCAGCACGTTATTGGCGTCGCCGGTCCAGGCCACGGTGCGGCCGCGGATCGAGCCGCGCTTTTCCTCGAACGTCATGACATCGGCCATGACCTGGCACGGATGCGAGCGGCGCGTCAGCCCGTTGATCACCGGCACCGTGGCATGGCGCGCGAGTTCCGCGACATCATCGGGGTTCAGCGTGCGGATCATGATGGCGTCGATATAGCGCGACAACACGCGCGCGGTGTCGGCCGAGCGTCTCGCCGCGGCCGAGCTGCATTTCCTCGGCGGTGAGGAGAAGAACGTCGCCGCCGAGCTGCCGCATGGCGACCTCGAACGACACCCGGGTACGCGTCGAGGGCTTTTCGAAAATCATCGCCAGCGTCTTACCCGCTAAAGGCTTGCCGGCGAGCGGACGAGCGGCCGCGACCCGCTTCGACTTCATGACGCGCGCGTCTTCGATCATCCTCCGCAGATCGGCGGCCGGAACATCGATGAGGTCGAGGAAGTGACGAATGTCTGCCATCGCGCCGCTCATCGCGCCGCCTCTTCCTGGTGCCTCTCGGCAGCCTTCTCGGAGTGGGCGCGGCTGAGCTTTAGCGCAAGCGCGGTCGAGCCGCGCCACGCCTTCGGCGATGTCGTCTTCGCTGATGATGAGCGGCGGCAAGAGGCGCATGACATTGTCACCGGCCGAAACCGTGATCATCTTCTCGGCGCGGCAAGCGTCGACGAACTCCCCGACCGGAACCAGCGCTTTGAGCCCGATGAGCAGACCTTCGCCGCGCACCTCGGTGATGACCGACGGATAGCGGTCCTTGAGCTCGGCGAGTTTCTGCTTGAACACCAGCGAGGTGCGCTGCACCCGCTCGAAAAATCCGGGCTCCAGCATGACATCGAGCGTGGCATTGGCGGCGCTCATCGCCAGCGGATTGCCGCCGAAGGTCGAGCCATGGGTGCCCGCGGTCATGCCCTTGGCCGCCTCGGCGGTGCCAAGAAAGGCACCGACCGGGAACCCGCCGCCGAGCGCCTTGGCAAGCCCCATAATGTCGGGCGTGACGCCGACGCGCTGATGCGCGAACAAATGCCCGGTGCGGCCCATGCCGGTCTGCACCTCGTCGAACACGAGCAAAAGACCGTGTTCGTCGCAGAGGTCCCGCAACGACCGCAGGAAGAACGGCTCGACCACGCGCACGCCGCCCTCGCCCATGATCGGCTCGATCAGGATCGCGGCCGTCTCGGGGCCGATGGCGCGCTTGACGACTTCGATATCGCCGAACGGAACTTGATCGAAGCCTTCGACCACCGGGCCGAAGCCTTCGAGATATTTCTTCTGCCCGCCGGCGGCGAGCGTCGCCAGCGTCCGGCCGTGGAACGCGCCCTCGAAGGTGATGATGCGGTAGCGTTCCGGCGCGTCGTTCGCGGCGTGGTATTTGCGCGCCATCTTGATGGCGCCTTCCATGGCCTCGGCGCCGGAATTGCAGAAGAAGACGACGTCGGCAAAGCAGGCGTCGCACAGCCGCTCCGCGACCCGCTCGGCTTCCGGAATCTCATAGAGATTGGAGACGTGCCACAGCTTCTGCGCCTGCGCGGTCAGCGCTTCGACCAGATGCGGATGCGCATGCCCGAGCGCGTTGACGGCAACGCCGGAGGTAAAATCCAAATAACGGTCGCCATTGGTCGCCGTCAGCCATACGCCTTCGCCCCGCTCGAAAGCGAGGTGAACGCGGGCGTAAGTTGGCAACAGATGCGATGTCATTTGCGATCACGGGTGCGATGTCACGGGTCAAATCCGCGGGAGCTGCGCGGCTTTTTGCACAGATAAAAAGCCAATTGCACAGCTAAAAAAGCATTGTGCCGCCTCTCCGGGCGGCACCGACACATATTTTATTTCGCCGCGCCCCACTGTCAACACAGGATAATTAGCCGCTTCGGACTCGTTTTGTACCCATGTCATCCACATATATGCAGGAATGTGTGGAAGTGGCTTGTGCGAACTCTTGCGCCGGAGTCCCGCCATATTGTAGCATTTTTCTTGTCAAGTACGACATATCGTGCGGCGGACAGTCATCTAAAGCGTCATTGGTTGAGTGCGTGTTGGGCGGCCTTGGGTCGCCTGGCGTGGCGATGGATTCCGCCCAGGTCTGTCAAAAGTTGGTCTGTCGAAGCTTGGTCCGGCAAGGAGTGGCAAGGACTGGACTGACAAGAATTGAACGAACGCCCTGTGCGTACCGGTGAGGAGAATTTGCTCATGTCGTGGACAGACGAGCGGGTCGAGCTTCTGAAGAAACTGTGGTCGGACGGCCTGTCGGCCAGTCAGATCGCGGCCGAGCTTGGCGGCATCACCCGCAACGCGGTGATCGGCAAAGTGCATCGGCTGGGCCTCTCCGGCCGTGCCAAGAGCACGTCGAGCGCGGCGCCGCGGCAGCGCAAAGCGCGCGCACCGTCGCACATGTTGCGCATCGGGCGGCCCGCGATCCGCGGCAATACGGCGCTCGCTCATGCCTATGATATCGAAAGCGACGCCGAGCCGGAACTGATCGACAACATCATCCCGATCGGCCAGCGCCGCACCATTCTTGAATTGAACGAGCAGACCTGCCGTTGGCCGGTCGGCGATCCCGGCAGCGGCGACTTTTTCTTCTGCGGCGGCAACACGCTCGGCGGCCTGCCCTATTGCGCCTATCACTCGCGCGTCGCCTATCAGCCGGCGAGCGACCGGCGCCGCGACAAGCGCCCGCCGCGTTGAAACTGAACCAGCGCTGCGTTTCCCGGGCGCGGCGCGGCACGAAGCGTAGCGCAGTGATGCGCTGCAGACCCGGGATCGTAACAGGCGCGGAACTTGAAATGATCCCGGATCAGCGGTGCACCGCGTCGGGAAATGTTGCCAGCCTCAGCTCGCTTTGCCGAAACGATCGTCCAGCGAATAGCCGGCGCCGCGCACGGTGCGGATCGGGTCCGTGGTATGGCCGCGGTTGAGCGCCTTGCGCAGGCGGCCGACGTGGACGTCGACGGTACGCTCGTCGATATAGACATCGCTGCCCCACACGCCGTCGAGCAATTGCTCGCGTGAAAACACCCGGCCCGGACGTTCCATCAGATATTCGAGCAGGCGGAATTCGGTCGGGCCGAGATCGACCGGACGGCTCGAGCGCGATACGCGCTTCTTCTCGCGGTCGAGCTCGAGGTCGCCGATATTGAGGATCATGGCGACGCGTTCCGGACTGGCGCGGCGCAACAGCGCGCGCACCCGCGCCAAGAGTTCCGGTACCGAGAACGGCTTGACGATGTAATCGTCGGCGCCGGTGGCGAGCCCGCGCACCCGCTCGCTCTCCTCGCCGCGCGCGGTCAGCATGATGATCGGCAGGCTCTGCGTCTGGGGCCGCGCCCGCAGCCGCCGGCACAGTTCGATGCCGGAGAGGCCCGGTAGCATCCAATCCAGCACCACGAGGTCCGGCGCGGTTTCCTTCAATCGCGTATCGGCGTCGTCGCCGCGCGTCACGGCGTCGACCTCGTAGCCCTCGGCTTCGAGATTGTAGCGTAGCAATGTCGTCAGCGGCTCCTCGTCTTCCACGATGAGGATGTTGGCACCCATCCCGGTCTCCTATTTCTGCAGTGCTGCCGGAAAACTTGTGGTGTCACCCTTGGGACGCTGGTCGGTAATCGGACGGCCTTCGATCATGTAATAGACGGTCTCGGCGATGTTGGTGGCGTGGTCGCCCATCCGCTCGATGTCCTTGGCGCAAAACATCAGATGCATGCAGAACGTGATATTGCGCGGGTCTTCCATCATGTAGGTCAAGAGCTCGCGGAACAGCGAGGTGCACATCGAATCGATTTCTTCGTCGCCGTTCCACACCGCGAGCGCGCCCTGCAGATCGCGGTTGGCGTAGGAATCCAGCACCTGCTTGAGCTGCGCCAAAACCAGCGCCGACATGTGCTCGACGCCGCGGATCAGTTTTTGCGGGTAGAAATCGCCGTCGAGCGCGACGACGCGCTTGCCGATATGCTTGGCGTGGTCGCCGATGCGCTCGAGATCGTTGCACACGCGCATGGCGCCGACGCATTCGCGCAAATCCACCGCCATCGGCTGCCGGCGCGCGATGGTGAGGATGGCCTTTTCCTCGACTTCGCGCTGCATGGCGTCGATCGCGGGATCGGTGGCGATCACGCGCTCGCCCAATTCCATGTCGCGGTCGACCAGAGCCTGGACGGAATCGGCGATCTGGCGTTCCGCGAGCCCGCCCATTTCGGCGACCTTGCGGGTGATGTCCTGCAGATCGGTGTCGAAGGCCTTGGCGGTGTGGTCGACTCTGGTGGTCGCGGTGGTATCGGTCATGTCTGTTGTTACCCGAAGCGCCCGGTGATGTAGTCTTGCGTACGCTGATCTTGCGGCGCGGTGAACATTTTACTCGTCGCATCGAATTCAATCAGCTCACCGAGATACATGAAAGCGGTGAACTCCGAGACGCGCGCGGCTTGCTGCATATTGTGGGTGACGATTGCTATCGTATAGTCGTCTGTCAACTCGTCGATCAGCTCCTCGATCTTGGCGGTGGAGATCGGATCGAGCGCCGAACAGGGCTCGTCGAACAGGATCACTTCCGGCCGCACGGCGACAGTGCGGGCGATGCACAGCCGCTGCTGCTGGCCGCCGGACAGGCTTTGGCCATTGGCGTTGAGCTTGTCCTTGACCTCTTCCCACAAAGCGGCGCGCCGCAGCGAGGTTTCGACGCGGCCGTCGAGCTCCGATTTCGCCAGCTTTTCATAGAGCCTGATGCCGAAGGCGATGTTCTCATAAATCGACATCGGGAACGGCGTCGGCTTCTGGAACACCATGCCAACGCGCGCACGCAGCAAATTGAGGTCTTGTCTCGGCGACAGGATATTGCCGCCATCGAACAAGACTTCGCCGGTGGCGTGCTGGCGCGGATAAAGATCGTACATCCGATTGAGCACACGCAGCAACGTCGATTTGCCGCAGCCCGACGGGCCGATAAAGGCGGTGACCTTGTTCTCATAGAGCGAAAGCGTAATCGATTTCAGCGCCTTTGATTCGCCGTAGAAGAAATTGAGGTCACGAATCGTGATTTTGTCCTTCAGGCCCGCCCGATCAGTCGCCGCATGACTGACTGTGGGTACGGACACTGTAGCAACGCTGCTCATGCTCATGACTGTTTTCCTGATGCGACAAGGGCGCGTGCGGTGACGCTCAGCGTGAGCACGGCAAGCGTAATGATGAGGGCGCCGGTCCAGGCCAGCGACTGCCAGTCGTGGTAGGGGCTGAGCGCGAACTGGAAGATGACGACCGGGAGGCTGGAAACCGGCGCATTGAGGTTCGTGCTCCAGAACTGGTTATTGAGCGAGGTGAAGAGCAGCGGCGCGGTTTCACCGCTGATCCGGGCGACGGCCAAGAGCACGCCCGTCACCATGCCGGCGCGCGCCGCGCGATAGCAGATGTGCCTGATGGCGAGCGAACGCGGCAGACCGATGGAGGTCGCGGCTTCGCGCAGGGCGTTGGGCACCAGCGTCAGCATGTCTTCGGTGGTGCGCACGACCACCGGGATGACGAGCACGGCAAGCGCGACTCCGCCGGCGAGACCGGAGAAATGTCCCATCGGCGCGACCATCACTTCGTAGATGAAAAGGCCGATCACGATGGACGGTGCGCTGAGCAGGATATCGTTGATGAAGCGGACGACGCTGGTCAACTTATCGTAGCGGCCGTACTCGGCCATATAGGTGCCGGCAAGGATGCCGATCGGCGTGCCGATGACGACGGCGATGAACGTCAGGATCAGACTGCCGACGATGGGATTGAGGAGCCCGCCGGCCGAGCCGGGCGGCGGCGTCATTTCGGTGAACACCGCGACCGACAGGCCGCTGAAGCCATGCCACAAGAGCGAGCCCAGGATCAGCACCAGCCAGCTCAGCCCGACGGCCGTGGCGGCGAAAGCCAGCACCGTCGCCACGACGTTGGTGGTGCGACGGCCGATATAGCGAGAGGGTAAGACTGTGTCCGGCATGGCGTCACCCGATCCGGCGTTCGATGCGCATCAGCAAATAACGCGCAATGGCAAGCACGATGAAAGTAATCACGAACAGGATCAGACCGAGCGTGATCAGGGAGGACGTGTACAAATCTCCCACCGCCTCGGTGAACTCGTTGGCGATGGTGGCGGAAATGGTGGTGCCGGGCGCCAGCAACGACGCCGAGATACGGTGCGCGTTGCCGATGACGAAAGTCACTGCCATGGTCTCGCCCAGCGCACGTCCGAGGCCGAGCATCACGCCGCCGATGACGCCGACCCGGGCATAGGGCAGCACCACGTTGCGCACCACTTCCCAGGTCGTACAGCCAAGACCGTAGGCCGCTTCCTTGAGCACACCCGGCACCGCCTCGAAGACGTCGCGGGTGATCGAGGTCACGAACGGCAGCACCATGATGGCGAGGATCAGTCCCGAGGTCAGCATGCCGATGCCATAGGGCGGCCCGGCGAACAGCGACCCGATGCCCGGCACGTTGCCGAGCGTGTTGATCAGGAAGGGTTGCAGCGTTTCCTGCAGGAACGGGGCGAACACGAACAAGCCCCAGATGCCGTAAATGATGCTGGGAATACCGGCGAGCAGTTCGATGGCAATGCCGATCGGCCGCCGCAGCCATTGCGGACACAGTTCGGTGAGGAAGAAGGCGATCATCAAACCGATCGGCACCGCGATCAGCATGGCGATGAACGACGTGATGATGGTGCCGTAGATCGCCGGAAGCGCGCCGAACTTGTCGGTGACCGGATTCCAGCTCTGACTCACCAGAAAGCCGAAGCCGAAGGTCCTGATCGCCGGCAGCGAGCCGATGATCAGCGAGAGGATGACGGCGCTGAGCAGCAACAGCACGCCCATCGCCGCGGCACGCGTCATGTGACGAAACGTATCGTCGCCAAGCCGGAGCCGGTTGAGCACCTTGGCGCGCGTGGTCGCTTCCGCCGTTACGAGCATCTCGTTTTGTAACGCAACATCTGCCATGGATCGACTCCCCGCGGGATCCATCACGACGCCCCTCAAATCCAGGCCTGGGAGCGCCGACTCAAACGGACTACCGGCCGCCACATAAGACTCCTACGCGGCTGGCCGGTGAACAAGAGGCAAGGCGCCCGAAATGGGCGCCTTGCCGTAGTTGCAGTTGCGATCAGTTGGACGTCACGTGGAGCGGCTTGCCGGTGCCGTCCTTGATGTCTTTGGCCCACATGGCCTCGACATCCTTGGCGACCTTTGCCGGCATCGGGACGTAGGCGAGGTCCTCCGCCATTTTGGCGCCCTTGGCATAGGCCCATGCGAAGAACTTGAGCGCTTCCGTCGCAGCAGCCGGATCTTGCGGCTGCTTGGGGATGAGGATGAAGGTCGCTGCCGTCATTGGCCAGGAGCCGGCGCCCGGCTGGTTGGCGAGAATCACGCCATAGCCCGGCACAGAGTTCCAGTCTGCGTTCGCCGCAGCAGCTTGGATGGCTTCGCTGGTTGGCGAAACGGTCTTGCCGTCCTTGTTGATCATTTTCGTGTAGGCAAGCTTATTCTGCAGAGCGTAGGCGTATTCGACGTAACCGATGGAGCCCTTGGTCTGGGCCTCATTGTTCGACACGCCCTCATTGCCCTTGGCGCCGATGCCGACCGGCCATTCGACGGAGGTGTTGAAGCCGATCTTCGACTTCCAATCATCGCTGACCTGAGCGAGGTAATAGGCGAAATTGAAGGTGGTGCCGGAACCGTCGGACCGGTGCACGACGGCAATGGCCTGCGACGGAAGCTTCGCGTTGGGATTGAGCTTCTTGATTGCCGGATCGTCCCAAGTCTTGATATCGCCAAGATAGATCTTGGCAAGCGTCGGCCCATCGAGAACGAGATCGCCGGCATTGACGCCGTCGAGGTTCACGACCGGCACAATGGCGCCCATGACCATCGGAAATTGCGCCAGGCCATTCTTGTCGAGGTCGTCGCCCTTGAGCGGCGCGTCGGTGGCGCCGAACGTGACGGTTCTCGCCTCGATCTGCTTGATGCCGCCGCCGGAGCCGATCGACTGATAGTTGAGACCGACATCGGTATCTTTCTTATACGCGTCCGCCCACTTGGCGTAGATCGGATAGGGGAACGTGGCGCCGGCGCCCGAGATATCCATGGCGGCGGCGGGAAGAATCGTCGCGGCTAGGAAGCCGGCGACGGCAAATGTCCTGAGATGTTTCACTTGATCTCTCCTGTACTGAAATCGGACGACGCAGATCGCCGACCCGCGCCGGATTTAGCGTCCATGCTGAACGCTAGAGTCGAGTTGGTCGTCTGGCAGATACGCGCTGCAAAGGGAGCTGCCTTTGAAGACTGATCCGCAGCGCGGCTATGGGTAGTTTCCGCACATCACTGTTCTATGAGTGCCAGATGACAATTAGATGACAGTATAAGCTATTGAACCGGCGTCAATTTATCGCGGATTGACGGGAACGGCAGTGGGTAGGTGGATGGTGAAAGTGGCGCCCGCTCCCGGTGCGCTATCAATGGTCAACCGGCCGCGATGGCGGTTGAGGATGTGCTTGACCAGCGCCAGCCCGAGCCCGGTTCCGCCTTGCGCGCGGCTTTCGCCGACATCGACCCGGTAGAAGCGCTCGGTGAGCCGCGGCAGATGTTCCGGCGCGATGCCCGGCCCATAATCGCGCACACTCACCAGCGCCTCGGGCTCGCCGTCGGCCGAGGAACCGACCCCGAGCTTGATGTCGACGCGGCGTCCGGCGGCGCCGTATTTGAGCGCGTTCTCGACCAGATTCTCGAACACCCGAACCAATTCGTCGTGGTCGCCGTTCACCGGCAGCGCATTCGCCGCATCGATGTGCAGCGTCACGCCGCGATCGCGCGCCAGCGTTTCCAGACCATCGGCAACCTGCCGGACGATCGGCACCAGATTGACCGGCGTGTCGGGACGGCGATGGGCATTGAGTTCGATCCGCGACAACGACAAGAGGTCGTCGATCAGGCGCGCCATCCGCCGCGCCTGTTCCTGCATGATGGTGAGAAAGCGCGCCCGGGCCTTTGGATCCTCGCGGGCCGAGCCCTGCAAGGTCTCGATGAAGCCGAGCAGCGCCGCAAGCGGCGTACGCAATTCATGGCTGGCATTGGCGACGAAGTCGGCGCGCATTTCCTCGACCCGGCGCAGCGGCGTGAGATCGTGAAACGTCATCAGCACCAGATCGGGCCGGGTTGCGCCGGCCTCGCGCTTGACCGGCATGACGATGGTTTCGAACCAGCGATCGAGCGGCACGCGCTCGAAATAAACCACGCGCTGCTCTTCGCCCTGCGACCCGGCGCGGCCGATGGCCTCGATCAGTTCCGGCATGCGCAGCGCAAACGAAACCGGCTCGCCTTGGCGCAGCGCCGGCGCCAGCGCGCGGGCCCGCTCGTTGAGCGCCAAGACCCGGCCATCGCGATCGAGCGCAACAACGGGATCGGGCAGGCCGGCGACGACGGCGCGCAACAAATCGTCGCCGCGCTCGGAAATGGCGATCGGCTGCCTGCGGCGCTCATCGTCTTCGCCGGTGCGGACCGCAAGCACGGCGGCCGCGGCAACGACGGCAAAACCGGCAAGCGCATAGGAATAAGGAAGCGCGCCCGCAACCGCCAAACCTGCGAACACGAGCGCCGCCGCCGCGATCACCAGCCGGCCGCCGCGCCAGCGTTTGCCCGACTGCGATGCTCGGTCTTCAGCCAAGCTCATGAAAATCCTCGCGGTATCCCCGGCGGATCGCGACCGATCACACCGAGTATCACCGCAAACTCACGACGGCGGCGACGCTTGATTTATGCGACGCGCGGCACGGCTGAGCAAGGCTTCGCGAATTCCAAGCACGAGAAGAGAGATCACGAATGGGATGATGTAATAAAGCAGACGGAACAGCAGCAGCCCGGCCAGCAGGTCTTCCTTGTCGAACTGCCAGAGCGCCACCATCATGGCGGCATCGAACACGCCGAGACCGCCGGGCGCGTGGCTGGCAAAACCCAACAGCGTCGCAGCAACAAAAATCACCGCCACCGTGACAAAGCCGAGATTGGGCTCGTCGGGCACCAGCATATACATCGCCGCCGCGCAGCAACCGAGATCGATAATGCCGATCGCGATCTGAATGAGCGTCAGCGGGCCGCCCGGCAGCGTCACTTGCCAGCCGTCGCGGCCGATCACGCGCGGCTTGACCCAAACCCAAGCGACATAAGCGACCAGCATGGTGAGGATCACCAGCGCCATAGCGCGATTGCACCACAGCGGCAATTGATCGATGGCGCGCGCGGCTTGCGGCGCGCGAAGCACACCGAGCCCGAGCACGGTGGCGTTGCCGAGCCAGAACGTCAGGCCGGCGATAAAGCAGATCTTGGTGACCTCGATGACGGAAAGGCCCCAGTTCGAATAGATGCGGTAGCGCACCGCGCCGCCGGAAAAGACGCTGGCGCCGACATTGTGGCCGACCGCATAGCTGGTGAAACCGGCTAGCGCGGCGACCCGATACGGCACTTCGGGATGGCCAATCGTGCGCAGGGCGAACAGATCGTAGAAGGTGAGCGTGAGATAGCCGGCGACGACGAACAGGCCGGCGATGATCAGCGTCTTCCAGTCGGTCGCCTCCATGGCGTCGACGAGCGCGTCGGGATCGATGTCGTGGAGGATGTGATAGAGCACGATCACGGCGACCACGATCATGGTCAGGCTGATGGCGATGCCGAGCCGCCGCAGCCCGATCTTGCGGTCGAAGAAGCGCACGGGGCTGCGCAGCGACTTCAAGAGACCGCGCTCGGAACCGGCTGCTTGCGCATCCATCGACAAAATCTCGTTTCGCTCTAAGTTTCGGGAATCAAGCCATAAGCTTGCTTAGGAAACTCGAAACCCGCACGGCCAGCGCAGATATTTGCAACATACATATCTCGGTGTCCCAGTAATGCCGAAACTCGCATCGACAAGTGCCGCAAAGATAAAGACATGTGCCGCAAAGACTTGCGAAATTCGGAATCGGACGCCAGCGGGAGCCGGCCCCAACTAGCAGATGTTATGCGGCAGCGCGAGAGCGGCAATTCCACTGAACACCCCCTATTTGGGTCCGTATTCGTACCTAAACACTTGCCGTACGCGCGATGTTTGGCCACACCCCCATCTGCCAAGCGTCGCCGGCGCCTGCTATCCTCGCCGCAAATCCTTGAGGAAACGCTCCGATCCGATAAGCCGACAAGGCATTGAGAGGGCACCATGAATGAATATTCCATCGCACGACGGACCCTGATCGCGGGAGCCGGCCTCGGCGCGGGTCTCGCATTTGGCACGGGCCTCTTCGGCGCCGGCGCGCCGGCCCGAGCCGACGCGGCCGAGCCGGCTGCAGGCAATATCTGGAGCGGCGAATATTGGGCCAAAAAGGGCGATGTGAAGCTCTTCATGTTTCGCAAACGCGTCGGCGCACCTGCGGCCGGGGCGAAGCCGCTTCCGGTGCTGTTTCTGGTGCATGGCTCCTCGCTGTCGTCGCTGTCGAGCTACGACCTGACCGTGCCGGGCAAGGGCGAATACTCGCTGATGGATGTCTTTGCCCGTTACGGCTTCGACGTCTGGACCATGGACCACGAAGGCTACGGCCGTTCGACGGTAACCAACGGCAATTCCGATATCGCAAGCGGCGTCGCCGACCTCACGGCGGCTTTGGACGTGCTGGCGCACGAGACCGGCCAGAGCAAATATCATGTCTTCGGCGAGTCCTCGGGCGCGATCCGCGCCGGCGCCTTTGCGCAGGCGCAGCCGGATCGTGTCGACCGGCTCATCCTCACCGCCTTCACCTATAAGGGCAACGGCGCCGCCGAGATCGGCCGCCGGCAAGAGCATCTCGCCGAATTGCGCGCCAGTCCGCGGCGCAAGCGCGACGCCGCCATGATCCATTCGATCTTCAGCCGCGACGGCCATCCTTCGCGCTTACGATCCTGCCGTTGGCCGACGCGCTCGTCGCCAACGAAATGAAATACGGCGACACAGTGCCGGCCGGCACTTATATCGACATGGCGGCGAACCTGCCGCTGGTCGATCCGACCAAAGTGACGTGCCCGGTGCTGATGACGCGCGGCGAATGGGACGGCAATTCGACCAATGACGACCTGCTCGACTTCTTCGCGCCAACTGCCGAACGGCGACCGGCAATATGTGATCCTGCCGAGTACGGCGCACAGCGAAGTGTTCGGCAAGAACCGGCAGCTGCTTGTGGTACGCGATGAAGAACTTTCTCGGCGGAACCGGCGCCGGAGGCGAGCTAGGCAAGCTCGTCTCCACCGCACAAAAAACTCGCGCAGCTCCTTGATACGTCTCCTCCGGCGCCTCTTCGGAGAGATAATGTCCGCACGGCAGCGCCTTGGCGCCGCGGATGTCGGTGGCGTAGCGCTGCCAGATTTCGCCCGGCGCCGGCTTGTGAGTTGCGGCCGACGCCGCCGGTCGCGCCCCACAACAGCAGCAGCGGGACAGGTGATCTTGCGCCCGGCTTCGAAATCCTTGGTGTCCATCTCGAAATCGATGCCGGCGGTGGCGCGATAGTCCTCGCACATGGCGTGGACGGTCGCTGGATTGCGGATATAGCGCTTGTATTCGGCGAGCGCCGCCGGATCGAAGAAGCTCAAGCCCTGCTTGGTCTTGGCGAGTTTCTTCTCGATGAAGAAATCCGGATCGGCGCTCATCAGACGCTCGGGGAAATCGTAGGGCTGGATCATGAAGAACCAGTGCCACGAGAACGTCGCCCAGGCCTTGTTCATGTGGTTGAACAGATGATGCTGCGGAATGATGTCGAGGATGGCGGCGCGCGCGACCTTCTCCGGATGATCGAGGCACATGCGGTGCAGCACGCGCGCGCCGCGATCGTGGCCGGCGGCAGTAGAAGCGCTCGTAGCCGAGCGCTTCCATCACCTCGATCTGGTCCTGCGCCATGGCGCGGAACGAATAGTTCGGAATGATTGTCGCCGCCCGGCGGCTTTTCGGAATCGCCGTAGCCGCGCAGATCGGTGGCGACCACGGTGAATTCCTCCGCCAGCCGCGGCGCGAATTTCTGCCACGACAGATGGCTGAACGGATTGCCGTGCATGAGCAGCAGCGGCGGGCCCTTGCCGCCGTTGAGCGTGACGATGCGCGCGCCGACTGGTCTTGATTTCGGTGCGGGTGAAACCTTCGAAGAACATCGGGCGTCGTCTCCACTCTATTGTCGGCGGGGCTATTGTCTTTAGCCCGCAGATGATCGAGTAAATCGGCTGGTCTCGCAACCGCCGCATGGCACATTCGCCGCGCGTAAAACGAACGTAAAGGGAAGAACATGGCCGTCAGATATCGACCCGCAATCCGGATTTCGCCTGCCGCTGCCCAAGCGCGAGGACTTGGACGAGGCCGGCAAGCGCGCTTACGACCGCGCCAACACGCCGGGCAAGACCATCGTCGGTTTGCGCGGCCCTGGCGGGCATTCACCTCTACAGCACCGAGACGGTCGAAGCGCACAATACGATGAATTCGTATCTGCGCTATCAGGCCGGCTTCGATCCGAAAGTCCGCGAGGTCGCGATCCTTACCGTCGCGCGCGAGATGGACAGCCGGTTCGAATGGGCGGCGCACGAGCCGGAAGCCTGAAAGTCGGCGTGCCGGCCGAAATCATCGACGTGATCAAGCACCGCAAGAGCACGCATGGTCTCGACGAAACCGACGCCGCGATCATCGAGTTCGGCCGCCAAGTGCTGTCGCGACCACAAAGTCACGTCGGCGGCCTTTGCGCGCGTGAAAGCGTTGTTCGAGCCGACGAAGCTGTTCGAGCTCGTCATGCTGATGGGCACTTACGCCGGCACCGCGGTGCTGCTCGCGGCGTTCGACATGCAGGTGCCGGACGGCAAGCCGCAGTTGCCGGTGCCGTGACAACGTCACTTCTTCGGCTTGTCGAACCCGAATTCGCTCCAGCGCGCCTTGACGGCGTCGATGTCGTCCTGCGCCGGCCACACCGTCGGCGGGAAACGCGCGCCGCCGAGATCGGGATCGGGGTCGTAGTCGAGATTGATGGTGGCGTCGATCAGCACGCGGTTCCATTTGCCGGTGCCGATAGAGCGACGTATTGCGGTCGCGCTGGCGCGTCGACGGATCGAGCCCGAGCGCCGAACGTCGCCGGCATGATGACGATGTCGTCCTCGCCGGCATTGACGCGATAGGCGATCGCCCAATCGACCGCGGCGTAATCGTGGATGTCGATGTCGTCGTCGACCACGGTGACGTGCTTGTAGCGCACGTGCGCCGCCGACGAGCCCCACAGCGCATTCGCGACCTGCTTGGCCTGGCCGCGATAGCTCTGCTTGATCTGCACCACGATGTTGACGCCGGCCTGCACCGGCGGGCACCACACGTCGGTGACGCCGGGCACGCCGGCGCGGTCGAGCACGTTCCAGGCGGTCGCCGCGCGCATGATCGAGGAGCACATGCCGTTCTCGGAAAAGCTGCCCGGCATCGAGCCTTCGATGGTGCCGCGCAGGATCGGGTCGTTGCGGTGGGTGATGGCGGTGACGCGGATGGTCGGCTTCGGCGACGTGTCGCCGGCGACATAGCCGGTGACTTCGGCGAACGGGCCTTCCATCATGTAGGTCTCGGGATCGAGCCCGAGATAGCCTTCGATCACGATCTCGGCGGTGGCCGGCACGTGCAGATCGACGGTCTCGCATTTGACGAGATCGACCGGCGCGCCGCGCATGGCGCCGATGACGTCGTATTCGCACATGCCCTTCGGCACCGGCGAGCCGGCGACAAAACCGAGCGACGGCTCCCAGCCGATGGCGACCGCGATCGGCATTTCCTTGTGGCCTGTCTCCTGCCAGGCGGTGACGTGATGGCCGATATGCTGGGCGCGCCACATCAGGATCGGAATCTTGTTCTTGCCCGCCACCATGCCGCGATAGATGCCGACATTCATCACGCCGGTTTTGGGATCCTTGGTGACGACGCCGCCATAGGTCATGATGTAGCGGCCGCCGTCGAGCCGGTTCCATTGCGGCACCGGCAATTCGTAGAGATCGATGTCGTCGCCTTTGACGATGTTCTCCTTCACCGGACCGGTCTTGACGACTTTCGGCGGCACGCTGTCGGTGAGCACGGTGCGGCCGAGCTTCACCAGTTCGCGCGGATGCGTGTCGGGCGGCAGGCCGAACATCATGGCGACGCGGCGCGCGCTCGACAGGCCGCCGGTGAAGACCTGCCGGCAGCGCGCATTGGCGCCATAGTCGCGGATGTTGCTGAACAGCAGCGCCGGCCCGGTGCCGGCGCCTTGCGCCAGCCGCGCGACGGTGCCGAGCTCGATATTCCAATCGACCTCGGCCTCGACGCGCTGCAGTTCGCCCGCGGCGTCGAGCGCCTTGATCCATCCGCGTATGTCGCCGAACGCAACCGGCTTTCGTTCAGGGCTCATGATGTAGGGGGCTTTTTCTCTGATCTTGGAGTGGGTGCGGGCGTTCTGCGCTGTCGCGGCCGGGCCTGTCAAGGAACCGGGTTTTGCGCGACGGAGCCGCATCATAGGGCCGCGTAAAGAGCACGGAAAAGCATGGCTTCGCCGCAGGCTTTGCGCCGTAAGCATTGCGGCGCGCTCTGTGCATTGGCGGCGTGCGGATGAGCGTCCATAGTCCGGCCGCCCGGGTCTTAAGGGGAAATGGAGCAAGTGCGTGACGCGTGACGACCATAGAGTGTTGATCGCAGGCGGCGGGCCGGTTGGGCTTCTGTGCGCCTGGCTTTTGGGCCGCAGCGGCGTGCCGGTGCGGCTGTTCGACTTGAACAGCGGCCCGCAGGCCGATCCGCGCGCGGCGACGACGCATCCGGCAACGCTCGATATGCTCGATGACGCGCTTGTCGCCGACATGGCGCGCGTTGGCCTCGTGGCGCCGATCTTCCAGTTCTGGGATCGACCGAGCGGCGAACTGGTCGCCGAGTTCGACCACGCCGTGCTCAAGAACGATACGCGGCACCCTTTCGTCATCCAGTGCGAACAGTTCAAGACGTCCAATCTCCTTCTCGAGCGCTTGCGGAAAATTCCGAATGTCGAAGTGCTGTTCAACCACGAAGTCACCGACGTGGCGCAGACCGCCGATTCGGTCAGCGTCACGGTGCGCGGCCCTGACGGCGTCGCGTCGCACAAAGGCGCCTATCTGATCGGCGCCGAAGGCGGCCGCAGCACGGTGCGCAAACAATCCGACATCAAGTTCGAGGGCTTCACCTGGCCCGAGCGCTTCATCGTACTGACGACGCCGTTCGATTTCGAGGCGCATCGCGGCTACTGCTATCGCAGCTATTTCGCCGACCCCGGCGAATGGTGCAATTGCTTCAAGGTCTCCGCCGACGGCCCGCCCGGCCTGTGGCGCACCGTCTATCCGGCCGATCCGGCGCTGAGCGAGAACGATATCTTGAGCGATGCCGGTGCGCAGGCGCGCATCCAATCGTTCTTCCCTTCCGACACGCCTTACGAGATCGTGCATCGCAACCTTTACGTCACGCATCAGCGCGTCGCCGAGACTTTTCGCAAAGGCCGCGTGCTGCTGGCGGGTGACACCGCTCACGTCAACAATCCGATCGGCGGCATGGGGCTCAATGGCGGCATCCAGGACGCGGTGAATCTGGCGGACAAGCTCGCGCGCGTGGTGCGCGATGGCGAACCCGACACGCTGCTCGATCTCTACGACCTCCAGCGGCGCACCGTCGCCGTCGAATTCGTCCAGGAGCAATCGATCGCCAACAAGAACCGGCTCGAAGCGCGCGACCCGGACACGCGCAAGAAGAATCTCGGCGAATTGCGCGCCATGGCCGCCGACGCCGAGCGCGCGCGGCAATTTCTGCTGCGCACCGCGATGATCGCCAGCCAGCGCCGTGCGGATAGCTTGAAACTGGCGGATGCGTCGCAGACGAAAGCGGCGCGCTAGCGACAAAGTTCGCTCGGCATGCATTGGCGTGCGGCGCGCTCGGGGTCGCCGGTGCTTGCCGGCGTCTCGGCAAGTATCTTCTGCCGCGCCTCCCATTGCGTGTCGCGCGAAATCGCGCCCACGCCGCGCTTGAGACAGGCCTCGGCATCGCCCCTGCAGGCGCGTGCGCATCGGCAAGGCTTGAAGCGGCAGGCGCGCCAGAACTTGAACACGGTGCAGTAATGGCGCCGCAGCTTCGCTTTCTCCTCGCGAAAGCGCGCTTTGAAGTACTCGGCAGCCAAGGCTTGCGCTGCTTGTTTGCTCAGCTCAGGTGTTTTCGTAGCGCGCATAATCTACCCTCGTCACCCGGCAATGACGAAACCTTCTCGCGGCGCATGCGCGCCCGAGTTATGCCGTCATTGCGAGGAGCGAAGCGACGAAGCAATCCAGGACGGAGCCACAGAACTCGTCTTACCTATTCACACGCGGCACCACCGGACTGGATTGCTTCGCTTCGCTCGCAATGACGAAAGCAAGAAAGGGAAGCGGAACGCCGACAGACGCTTGCAGTAACCTGCCGTGCAGCTGGCACGGCCGCGCACCCTATCGGGATGCGCTCGCCTGTCGGCGTTCCACCGCGGTTCTGACGGACGGGCTTTCGCCCGTGCGCGCGACTTCAGGCCAGGCTTCCTGGGACGCGGCAAGAACGCCGATCTGTAACGGTCCCCCTTCCGGGGGCAGCATCGAACGCAGTTGTTGCGGGCGTTACCCGCCCAAACCTATCCCAGTCCAGTGGCAGCACCCCACCGACCGGTCGTAATGCCGGCCTGCTGATGCCCGAAGCCGCCCGGGTGCGGAGTGTGTCGCTCCGCGCGCGGGCACCGCACTCGCTCCGCACAATCGAGAGCACCCTCGCGATGGCGTCCCATGTGAGCGAGATTCGCAGTGATGTAACTGAAAAAGAGACAAATGTCAATAGAAAAGAGACAACCCTAGGGAAACTGGCGTGACAGGCCCCACTCCGGTGACAGACGGAAAAAGCCCTCGGCTGGGGCTGCTAAACTTCATATTCGTAATCGGGGCCTTCAACCTTTTACGAAGCGGTCGTCTCCTGATCTGAGGCCCTCTCAGTCAATAGGGCCAGTGCCGACAGAATCCTGCTGAAGGATAAGATCGACGGCAGGAATTGTCCCCTCCGGATGAATCGCGCCTTCGTAGTTTGTGATCGGAAACCCGGCCGGAACAGTGGAGTAAGCTGGCAATGCCTGTCCTGCGGGGTAAGGCGTTCGCTTTCGCAGACCGTAGATAATTCCTGTTTCGTGATGGCCCTTGCTGAAAGTAAACCCGTAATAGACCGCACCGACAATTGCGGGGAGGACAATAGCGCCGGGATTGCGTCCAGCCCACTCTCTAAATCTGGCAAGCGGTTCGGGAGACATCCAAGCAGTAACGGTGATGGTCTTTTCGTCTCCGGGAAAGAGAGTGATCTCAGGTTGAATTATATTAGGGTGGGCTTCAGCCTCTTCGCGTCCAGCCTTAATGGCGTCCGCGAGAGTCCTTTGAGCACTCCGCAAATCGACAGTGTTACTAATCGTCAGATTGACGTTCACCTGAACCCGGATGGCCGGGGATTTACCGACGTTCTTAACAACGATGGCCAGATCGATACGCGCTTCATGCTCATCGGGGGTTGGCTCAAATATGAGCGGGCTGATAATGGAAATCGACTTGATGGCGATCCACGGTCGATTGGTGGCGACCAAAGTTCCTTCCGCAACATCGGCGGCCTTTTTTGCAGCATTGGCGGCATCCGCAGAAATACTTTCCGCCCTACGCAAGTATCCAATTTGAATAATGGCGACGATCCCAAGAACGACGGTCGACAGCGTCAGCCAGAAAGTGAAATACGAAATCGCATCGGGAAACAGGAAGCGGATGAAACCGCGGAACGTGCGTTTTTCTTCGGTTTGGTTGCCCTCTTTTGTTTTAGCGGCGGATTGCTCTTGGCCTGGATTACCGGATGGTGGCGATGATAGATATGAAATCCCTGCCAATGAGAGGAAAAGTGCGATTAGCGCTATGGCGGCGACTATTTGAGCGACTTTCAGCATCCGCTTATCGCCGTGTCGAAAATGTCAGCATTGAAGCTATTATTATAGCGAAACTGAAACTCAGCAACATACAGCGCGATGTATTTTGCGCTGACCTTATGAAATGTGCCGACCACGCCGCGCTTGAAGATCAAAGAGAACCGATAGCCCTCAGAGCCGCCCGGAGCGCATTTGGTGCTTTGCCAATGCGATTTGCGCGACGGTCCAGCAACCGGAACAACGCGGACATCCTCGGAGCGGCGATTAAGGGTTGTTAGCATCGATATGATCTCGATCCTTAATCTCAATTTTCGATTGGGCTGGAACTGAGTTTACAAATTTGGTGACGTCATCAATATTCCAATAGTTCTGCCCTTTAGGCGTTAGTATCTCGCCGTTGCGCACGTCGTTTAGTTCACTAAACCAGCCGCCTTCCCCCCAAACGATATACACAACAAATGTTCTTCCTTGTTTGCATTCGGGACATAGCAAACCAATCGTTCCAAATATTCTATCGCCAGATTTAAGGTTCGCTTTTGCTAATGGTGCGAATAGAACAGTGGGCCCGGCCACGCTATGTGGTCGAATAAAATCTGGGCCTCCCGTTGGGATCACCAACAAACTCTGATTATGGTCGGCCGCATCAATATTAAATAGAGCTGGAGAGTATCGGACGGTTCGCGCAATCCCGTCAGATGGATTTACGACCTGTATCGTAGGTTCTTTTGGGTCTAAGAACCGCAATGTTAAATCTGGTTGAGCGGGCGGATTCAGGTGGGCGAGATTATCTAATAACGATCTCGTTTCTGCCGCCGCCTTTTCCTGTTGAGCACTCTGCCAAGTACCCAAAGCAAAGAGAATGATTGCAACCACATAGCCGCTGACCATTAGCTTGCGGTATCCGGCAGTCATGCTCGCAATCCCGGCGAAGCCGAGAGCGGCGAACAAGGCAAAGCTGCCCATTGTGTAGAACACCGAGCCCGTGAACCAAAAATGGGGAGCTGGCAGATCAATCCCCAAGTTTGGTAACGAAATTGGCAAATCGAGCACGTAGGACACGGGAAAAATCCTTCTATGGGGAATCGCTCCCCCAGAAGTAGAATTCCACGGCATGGTGCTACCAGACAAGTACCGCATAATCGCCCTTGATCTGGCAATCCATACGGCGCCTCCGCTCGCTCGACCTCACGGTTTTCGTTGCTGAGACTCAGCATGGACCACCGGGTCAAGCCCGGCGGTGACGAGTCGTTGGTGTGACATGGCGTGCGAGACAAACCGAAATGCTGACCCGGATGTCGCTTCGCTCATCCGGGCTACACTTGCTGAGCTTTAGCGCGGACGCGGATGGAGAATCTTGAACGTCACGACGGCGGCGATGATGCCGATGATGAGTCCACCGAGCGGCGCGTAGAAGAACACCACCCCCATCCCGGTCGCGCCTTCGCGGTCGAAATAATTCGTGCTGTCCGCATAGGCGATGTAGCCGAAGGCGATGGCGAGACAGCCGAGGATGGTGCCGCCGATGAGGACGGTAAGTGTGATGACGGCGGGTTTCATGGTGTCCTTTAAGGGCAATGCGAAGGGAGCGCTGTGCGCGATCCGCTTTGTCGGCGTCCTGGTTGGTGTGCGGCGGCGCGGCTGAAGTTCAAACGGGCGGGCACGCTTGCGGCGGCTACGACCGCCGCAAGCGGAAGAACGAGCGCGGCTTTTTTTCGGCCAGCGCCGATGGTTTCACTGCGACGGCGCGTTGCGGGATGAAGGCCGGCCGCGATGAGAAATCGAGCTCCGGCATCAGCTGATCGCTTGCCACGTGCAGTATCGGCTCGGGCAGGTCGGTGTCCTCGCGCATGATGCGCCGCCAGATGCGGTAGCTCAGTTCGGTGAGCGGCGCCGCGGCGAGAAATTCGTCGCCGAGGATCTTGCGCATCGCCGTCGTCTGCTTGGCGCTGACGATGAAGCCCGCGAGGTAAGCATTGACGAGCTTATCGACATTGACGCACAAGCGCGCGCGGTCGAAACCGGACGCTTCCAGTTGCGCCAGCGCAGCGGCGACGGTGCGGGTATGATCGAGTCGCTCCATGGTGCGATGCTCGGCGCGCAATATGGCGGAGTCAAAACGAAATCGCGTAGAATCCACAGACTGTGGACAAGGCTCGAATGCCGCCGAACCGGCATGGCTAACCGGCATGGTGCCGCAGGAGATTGCTCCATGAAGGCTGCAAGATTTTCCATGATGGCTGCGCTCTTGGTGATGGCAGCGCTCATTGCCGGGCTTTTTGCCACGTTACCGTCGCCGGCCTTCGCCGCTGCGCGTCACAAGACGGCTTACGGACCGTACGGCTATGGGCCGCATGCGCCCGAGCGCATCACGATCTACAAACCCCGATGGGACTTCAGCCGCTATATCGATCCGGTGAGTGGCATGTATTGCCGCAACACCGGCTGGGCCGCGGAATGCGTGCCGCCGCGGCGGTACTGGCAGGGCGTGGATTGTGTGGCCGGCTGGCCCTTCCCCGTCTGCCGCCGTTTTTAAACGTCGCATTACCCGAAGATGAAACTCCGGTAAGGCGAGAACCGCGGCAGCCCGGCGCGCAACCCATCAACAGATGAGGATAACGCCCGGAGGTAACACCATGCCCGCCCACCTGCCGACCCGCATGACCACCACGAAGATAGCGATCGCCGCAGCCGCGCTCGCGCTGCTGCCGCTGTCGACGGCTTTCGCGTCTTCGCATTACGAGACGATGTATCGCGACACGATCCGGCCGCACGGACAGCTGCGCAGCCAGAAGATCTACGACGCCGCGCTCGATTACTGCTACGGCGAGACCCACGAGTCGCGCACCGAGCCCGACACCCAGGCGTTCAAGGACTGCATGGCCGGCCGCGGTTATCAGTACCGCTCGACCAAAGAAGTGCAGGACCAGCCGCGCAGGACTGCGCGCACCGCGCCCCAAGACGACACCTATATCAGTTCCGACACCGGAAACGTCTGCCACAGTTACGGCATTGTCGGTGTCTGCACGCCGCCGAACGGCACGGTGCACTACACCAATGACGAAGGGCTCAACTGCACCCGCACCGGGCTGTTCTCGATGTGCACGAATTTCTAGAGGCTGCCCGTTCCCCGGACGCGGTGCAGCACGAAGTGCTGCTCCGCTGATCCGGGGCCTTCGCAAACTCAGTATGCGGAGTTCGTAACGATCCCGGGTCTGCGGCGCACCACTGCGTGCTGCGCTGCGCCCGGGAAACGATCTCAGAGCCCTACGCCGGCAGCGGCTTGCCGTTGGTCTCGGGCAGAAACGGCGTCACGATGAAGCCGAGCGCGTAGATGCAGGCGATGGTCATCGCGGCGCGGCAAAAGCCGCCGAATTGCGCGATCAGGACGCCGGCATAAAGCGGGCCGAGAAAGGCGATGAAGCGCGGCGCGTTGAAGGCGAACGCCACGCCGGTGGCGCGCGAGCGCGTCGGGAACAGTTCCGGCAGCCAGACCGGCATCCAGGAATATTGCCCGAGCGTGAAGAACGCATTCACCGCGGCGGCGATCAGAAGCAGCGTCAGATCCTGCGTCCACAGGAACAGCACCGGCGTCATCACGAAGGCCATGGCGAAGAAGATCATCACCACGGGCTTTCGGCCGAAGCGATCGGCGAGGAAGCCCAAGCTCGCATAGCCGAGGATGGCGCCGACATTATAGGCCATGCCGGCATAGCTCGCCCATTGCGGGCCCGGCAGGCCGGACTTCGCGGCGACCGACGCGATATAGGGCGGCACCCAGGACGAGATGCCCCACCAGGCGAGCGTCGTGGTGAGCGACATCAGGAAGACGATGATGGTGCGCGTGCGCGTCACCGGATCGACGAACAGGTCGGCGACGGTGAAGCGGGTGAGCGCCTGGTCGTGCGCGGTGAGCGTGGCGCCGGCTTGCCTTGCGCGCCTTGGCGTCGCGGCGCTGCGCGTCGACCTGTTGCCACGGCTGCGATTCCTCGATCGAGCTTCTGATCCACACCGTGAGCAGCGCCGGCAGGATGCCGATGACGAACATGTAGCGCCAGGCATCCGGCCCGTAGCCGGAGACGAACAGCCAGATCAGACGAGGCGAGAAAGAAGCCGATGCCGAGCCCGCATTGCATCAGGCCGGCGCCCTTGCCGCGCGCGTTCTGCGGCCACAGCTCGGCGAGCATCGACGTGCCGGTGGCCCATTCCGAGCCGATGGCGATGCCGACCAGGAAGCGCAGCACCGCAAACGAAATCCAGTTGAACGAGAACGCGGTCAGCCCGGTCATGATCGAATAGGCGAGAATGGCGTAGATCATGGTGCGGCGGCGGCCGACATAGTCGGCGAGAATGCCGCCGCAGATGCCGCCGATGCCCCAGCCGAGCAGCGTGATCGAGATCACCGTGCCGGCATAGGCGGGGATTTGCGGATATTGCGAGGGCTCGAGCAGCGAATGCATCGCCGGGCCGACGGTGAGAATGAGCGCATAGGTCTCGTAGCCGTCGAACAGCCAGCCGAGATTGGCGGCAATCAGCATGCGCCATTGGTTGCCGGTGAGCGACTTGTACCAAGGCAGTTCGCCCGGCGCGCTCGTGGAAACATCGGTCATCTGCGCCATGTCGGCCTCCCCGCACATTGTTACGGCATGATCTTTTCGGAAAACCGGTAGCCACTTTTCCGGATCATGCCCCAAGGCAAGCGCAGGTTGATCCTGCTTCGGCGCGACGCGCGCCCTCGCCTTCACCCTCATCGTCAAAGTCTAGCGGAAAGATCCGGTCAGGTCACGAAGCCGGAGCGGCGCGAAGACCCCGCCGGCGCGGCAAATGCCGCTTCGAGCCGCGCGGCAAATTGCCGTTCCATCTCCTTGGCCTTGGAGCGCAGCACCGGCTGGCCGAGGCTGCCGAGCTTGCCGGTGAGCGCGGCCT
This sequence comes from uncultured Alphaproteobacteria bacterium, assembly GCA_963695615.1. Taxonomy (GTDB): domain Bacteria; phylum Pseudomonadota; class Alphaproteobacteria; order Rhizobiales; family Xanthobacteraceae; genus BOG-931. The sequence goes on from CAVOHH010000006.1 coordinate 225,433, forward strand.
CGACCTCGTAGTCGATCTTGGTGGCTTGCTGGGTGCCTTCGCCGGCGTCGGAGAGCCGGGTCAGCGACGTCGCGGTGAGCCGGCCGACAATGCCGAGCGGCGTGCCTTCGACCTTGGCCTCGATCTCGCTCGGCTCGACGGCGCGCGTCACTTCGACCGCGACCTTGAAGCTGAATTTCATGTAGGCGACTTTGGTCTCGAACACGGCCGCGTAATGATCGGGCGAGGTCTCTTGCAGATCGCGCACGCCGTCGACGCAGGACGCCAGCATGCGCGCGTCGCGCATCGCCTTGTAGACTTCGGCGCGCGGCACCTTCACCGTCAACTTCACCGGTAAATTTCATTTCGAACTCCGTCACCTGCTCTTACGCGCGCAGCGCCGTGAGCATGTCCTTGATGTATTCGTCGGCGCTCGCGATCACGAGCATCATGGCGTGCGGCCGCAACTGCGCGAGCATCTTCGACAGCGTCGTCGTCGCTCGACGTCGCGCCGCCGAGGATCAGCGCGGTGGTCATCACATGCTTGAGGCTGCAGGCTTCGCCGATAATGGCGGCGGCGGCGGCGTTTTCGCCCGCGGTCGCGACCATCACCACGAGATCGGCGCTATTCACTTCGTCGACCAGATCCTTGGTGCGGCCGGCGAGATCGTTGAGCCAGCCGTTCATGGAAAACGGCTCGCCCTTGCGCGGCGCGCCGGAAAAGGCCGTCGCCGTGAGGAAGCTCGCGCGCTGCCACTGCGACTGGGCGAGTTCCTTGACCACCCGCTCGCTCGGCGCGATCGAGCGCGATCACCTTGACGGCGCGGGCTTGCGAATTCGGCCGGTCGATGCGGAATTTGGCCTGCGCCGCCGAGGCCATCCGGGCCGATTCACTTTCCATGGCTGCACGCTCCTGATACGCCGTACCGTCCGTAGCGGACCGCACTATAACGCGCCCGCATATACCGCCCGTCTTGGGCATTTCATTATACGTTCCGTCCTGTATAACGGCCCTCCTCCGCTTCGGCAAATCCACAAACGAGACTGCCTGCCATGTCCGCAAAACGCATCGATCTCTGCAGCACCGCCGACGTCGCGCCCGGCGCCGCGCTCAAGGTCGAGATCGAGGACCTGGTGCTCGCGGTGTTCAATGTCGACGGCGCGTTTTTCGTCACCGACGAACCTGCACCCACGGGCCGGGCTCGCTGTCGGAAGGCTATATCGAAGACGACGTCGTCGAATGCAACTTCCACAACGGGCAGTTCAATATCCGCACCGGCGAAGTTGTGTCGCCGCCCTGCATGGTGCCGATCAAGACCTATCCGGTGGAGGTGGTCGACGGCAAGGTGACGATCGAGGTGTGAGGCTCCGTCATTGCGAGCGGAGCGAAGCAATCCAGCTCGGTGCCGGGAGCTGGATTGCTTCGTCGCTGCGCTCCTCGCAATGACGATTGGGCCGCGCCCATCCGCACGCGTTGCGATTTGCAGTTGACGAAAGCCCGCGCCTCCGGCTTGTTAAGCGCCAACAAATTTTGCGGAGGATCGCCCGATGATGAGAAACAAGCCGCCGTTCCGTGCCGACGTGGTCGGCAGCCTGTTGCGCACCGCGCCGTTGAAGGAAGCCCGCGCCAAGCGCGAGAAGGGCGAGATCTCCGCGGCGCAGCTCACCGAGGTCGAGGACCGCGAGGTCGAGAAGATCATCAAGAAGCAGGAAGAGGTCGGGCTTAAAGCTCGCGACCGACGGCGAATTCCGCCGCTCCTGGTGGCATTTCGATTTCTACGGCATGCTCGACGGCGTCGAGATCCACGAGATCGATCACGGCATCCAATTCCAGGGCGTGCAGACGCGGCACCTGACCCCGCGCATCACCGGCAAGCTCGGCTTCACCACTCATCCGATGCTGGAGCATTTCAAGTTTCTCAAGGCGCATACCCGCGTCACGCCGAAAATGTGCATCCCGAGCCCGGCGACGCTGCATTTCCGGCTCGAGCCGAACGCCGTCGACACGAAGTTCTATGCCGACCGCAGCGCCATCTTCGACGATCTGGCGAAAACCTATAAGCAGGCGATCCGCGGCTTCTACGACGCCGGCTGCCGCTATCTGCAATTCGACGACACCGCCTGGGCCTATCTGTGCTCGCAGGCCGAGCTGAAAAAGGCGCGCGACCGCGGGCTCGATGCCGACCGCCTGCAGCAGGACTATGCCCGCGTCATCAACATGGCGCTCGAAGGCAAGCCCGCCGACATGGTGATCACGACGCATGTCTGCCGCGGCAATTTCCGCTCGACCTGGATTTCCGAAGGCGGCTACGAGCCGGTCGCCGAGATCATGCTCGGCAAGCTGAACTACGACGGCTATTTCCTCGAATACGACACGTCGCGCGCCGGCGGCTTCGAGCCGCTGCGCTTTCTGCCCAAAGGCAACAAGATCGTCGTGCTCGGCCTCGTCACGACGAAATCCGGCACGCTGGAAAAGAAAGACGACGTCAAGCGCCGCATCGACGAAGCGACCAAATTCGCCAGCCTCGATCAGCTCGCCTTGTCGCCGCAATGCGGCTTTGCCTCGACCGAAGAAGGCAACGTGCTCGCCGAGGAAGAACAATGGGCGAAGCTGCGCATGGTCGTGGAACTGGCGGACGAGGTGTGGCGCTGACGCGCGAGCGCTATAGCGCTAGCCGTTGCCTCATCAAAAATCGGTCGACACGTCGTCGATCGGTTGCGGCGATTCCATCTTGATGAGCTTGATCTTGCCGTGCGCCGCAGCGAGCGCCTTCTTCAGATCGACGCTGTGAATCGATTGATCGCCGTAGGTCCGAAAATACCAAACGAGGTTCTTCAGGTCGGAGGCGCCGGTCCAGGTGGTGTATTCGGCGTGCACCTGACCGCCCTGCACATCGCGCACCGCGCCGTAGGGAATGTCGAAATTGTTGAGGATATGAAACGCCGCCAATACGGCCTCCGCCGCCGTATCGGAAGGCATCGCCGACTGTGAAAAGGCGACCGCGCGTACGAAGCGCGACGGCGGCGTGAAATCGCCCGGCAGGCCGCGCAGGCCAGAGCCCTGGCCGAACTGCGCCAGCGTGACGCCGCCGAGACCGAGCGGCGGAACATTGGTGGCGGAGAGATTCACGTAATTGCGCAGATTGGTCATGTGCCATTCGAAGGTCGGCGAATTCGTCACGACGCCGAGCGGGTTGTCATAGATCTTGAGCGTCTTGTCCAACGGCTCGATCACCACCGCCTTGCCGCCGCGATCCTGCACGACGAAATGAACGGGCGGCACCTGCTTGATCGCATCGATGACGACCGGCACCAGCGCGACCTTGTCGAAATTGGCCTTCACCTCGTCGACATTGGCGAAATTGCCGAGCAGCCAGTTGGCGTATTCGTAAGGCGCCATGGCGCGCGCGGCATTGTCCTTCGTCGCGTCGGGGTAGCTTGCATAGTCCGGAAAATAGAACAGGCCGACATAGAGGCCTTGATCGTTGATGCCGTCGACGATCGCGGTGAGGCCCTCGGCATTGGCGCCGAGGAAGCCGTACTTCGTCGTATAGCTGATGCCCTTGCCGCCATCCGGCAGTGTGCCGGTGAGCGCGGTTCCGGCCGGGACAACCAACACGTCGGAGTGCAGATCGACGCCGAACTCCAATGTGCGCGCCGCAATGACGCCGCCATCTTTGGCGACGAGGCGGATTCCCGTGCAGGCTTGCGCCACCGGCGCGAAACTCAAGGCCGCAACGAGCAATCCGACAAGCAGCGAGCGAAACGTGGCAGAGCCAGACATGGCAGCCTCCTGACCGGACTTCGGGCTATGGCAGGCATGCTAGGCCCGGTGATCGGCGACAATCAAAGTTCAATTGGTTTCATTGTGAGCGATTCGCTGTTTGGGAACAGCTCATCAGTCTCAAATTGACTCGTCGCCGATCAAATAACCGGGGAACTTGGCTAGGTAATAATACCGATCAGATAGGCGCTTAGCGAACAAGCGCCTTCGCGCTCACCCGCTTGTGCAGATGCACCATCAGCGCCATGGCGAAAATCGGCGTCGCCAGATTGACGATCGGGATCGAGACGAAGGCGGTGATGAACAGGCCGCCGACATAGACCAGCGCGGCATTGCGCTTGCGCAGGAGCTTTCGCCTCGACCGGCGGCCGGAAGCGCATGGCGGCAAGCTCGAAATATTCGCGGCCGAGAATGTAGGCGGTGGCGAGGAAGAAGATCACCGCGCCGAAACCGGCAAAAAGAATGAGCGGCGCCGCGACCAGATAGATCACGACGGCGAACAGCGCGGTCTTGGAGCCTTCCCACAGCGCGAGCCATCAGCGGCAGCGCCTTGCCGGGCGGATCGGCCGGATAATATTCGCGCTCGACCTCGTCGCCGATGCGGTCGGCGAAAAAGCTGCCGACCACCGCGGTCACCGCCGGCATCAGCATGACGCTGCCGACGACAATGCCGAGGCCCGCCGCGAATGACAAAAGCCAGGCGAGCGCGGTCACCGGCGCATGCGCATGCGGGCCGAGCGTGGTTTCGACCGTGGCGCTGCCGGCGCCGAGCAGCCAGACGATGAGGCGTTCGAGCGCGATGCCGACGGCGACGATGAGCGCCAGCGCCAGCCCGATCGATCGCCACAGCACCGCGCGCAGCGGCGGCGAGAACATCTGGGTAATCGCGTTGATGACGTCGTCGATCATGGGGCCCTCTACCGTGCGGCAGAGGTAGCGATGGCGATCGCCAAGTACAAGAGCAGGTACAATAGCGAAACCGAGTTGCGGTTCAGGCGACCATCGCCTCGACTTCGTCTTCCGCCGGCTTCCGGCACCAGCGGAATGGCGACGTCGTCGGCGTCCGCGCGACTGGTCGGCCCATTGCAGGCGCTTGTAGTCGAAGCCGCGCACGATGGTCGGCTTCACCACGTTGAAATAGGGCGAAATGTCGAAGTCGCGCGGGCAATAGAGCGACGAATGGCGGATCTCCAGAATCTCCTCGCGCGCCTGCTGGCTGCCGGCGAGCTTGATCTTCGGCAGGATCGGATAGCGCACTGCCGTGAACGCGTCCGCGATCAGCGCCGAGCAGATGATCCGCGTCGGATCGCCCGAGCCGAGCGCGATCAAGCGCCGCCGCCAGCGTCGCGGCACCGGCATCGGGAACAGATAGCGCAACAGGTCGATGATGTTTTTCAGATCGTAGGCAAAGCCGATGCGCGCGATGGCATAGGCGCAGACGGCGGCGCAATCCTCTTCGACCAGGCCGACCGGCCGGCAGATGCGCGTGTGGAAGGGCGTGTATTTCGACAGCGGCGCCGAGACGACGCCTTCGCCGAGATTGGCTTCGATCAGCACATGCGGCTCGCCGTCTTCGGCGACGCGGCCCGGCAAGCGGCCCGACATAGAGCGCTGAATGCGACCAGGTCGATTGCGTGAGATATTTGATGACGCCGGACACATTGTTGTTGCCCTCGACCAGCAACACGTCGCCGGGCTGCAGCGATTGGCGCAGCGCCTCGGGATCGCTCGGCGTAAAGGGCTCGTAGCCCGGAATGGGCTTTTGCAGATAGCGGGCGATCAAGCGCCCAATGCCATCGAGCATCCTGCTCATGGGGTGGCCTCCCAGCCTCTCTTCAGAGCATGATCTTTTCGGAAAACCGGTGTCCACTTTTCCGGATCATGCTCGCGCGCGGTTTGACCGCATCTTTTCTTGGTCGCAATTCTTGGTCGCAATTTAATCGAACTCCGTTGCGATTTCGTTCACGTGCAGAATTCCGGAATTGGCCGGAATTGCACGCCGGGCGCGGTTCGGGCAAGGTGCACCGGCATTGTTCAGCACTTGGAAAGCATAACGCGACTAAACCGCGCATGGCGATTGAGCCGACGTTCCCTCCTCGCCGCTTCAGCAGCTCTGGCTGCGCGCCAGATGCTTCCCGCGGGAATGCTTTCCATAGGTAATCCCGTATTCGCCGCGACCACACCGAGCATCCGGCCCGGTCGATGTCGCGATCGTCGGCGCCGGCGCCGCCGGCATCGCCGCCGCGCGCAAGGTTGCCGCCGCCGGCCGCCGCTATGTCCTGATCGAGGCGACCGATCATGTCGGCGGCCGCTGCATCACCGACACCGCGACGTTCGGCGTGCCCTATGACCGCGGCGCGCATTGGCTTTATCTGCCGGACTCCAATCCGCTCACCAAGCTCGCGCCAAACCGCGGCGACATTTATCCGGCGCCGCGCAGCCAGAAGGTGCGCATCGGCCGCCGCTTCGCGCGCGCGGGCGAGCTCGAGGATTTTTTGTCGGCGCAAGTCCACGCCACGCGCGCCATCGACGATATCGCGCGCAAAACCGACGCGCCGTGCGAACAGGCGATGCCGGCCGATCTCGGCGACTGGAAGCCGACCGTTGAATTCGTGCTCGGCCCGTATAATTGCGCCAAGGATTTGCTGCAAGTGTCGTCGTTCGATTTCGCCAAGGCGGCCGAGCGCAAGACCGCGGCTTTCGCCAAGCAAGGTCTCGGCGCCCTGCTCGCCTCGCTGGCCCAAGGTCTCACCGTGCAGCTCTCGACGCCGGCGACGTCGATCGACACGCGCGGCGGAATTTCGGTGACCACGGCGAAGGGCACGATCAATGCCCGCACCGCGATCGTGACGGTTCCCACCAATGTCATTTCGTCCGGCGGCCTGAAATTCACGCCCGATCTCGAACATCATCAGTTCGACGCCTTCGGGCGCACGGTGCTCGGCAGCTACGATCACATCGCGCTCGAGCTCGTCGGCAATCCGCTTGGGCTCGACAGCGACGATCTGGTGTTCGAGAAATCAAACGACAATCGCACCGCGGCTCTCCTCGCCAATATTTCCGGCACGCCGCTCTGCGTCATCGATGTCGCGGGATCTTTCGGCCACGATCTTTCGGCGCAAGGCGAAGCCGCGATGTTCGCCTTCGCCGGCGACTGGCTCGCGAGCCTCTACGGCGCGGAGATCAAGAACGCGATCGGCCGCAAAGCTGCGACGCGCTGGAATAGCGATCCCTATGCGCTCGGCGCCTGGTCGGCCGCGGTGCCGGGCAGCCAATTCGCGCGCCGCCAATTACTCGGCCCGATCTACCGGCAATGTCTGGTATGCCGGCGAGGCCGCGCATGAAACGTTATGGGGCACGGTCGGCGGCGCCTGGGAATCCGGCGAGCGCGCCGCCGACGCTGCGTTACGGGCAGTGGGCGGACTGCGGCCGGCGACGCCGGTGGCGAGCGACACCGATACCGACACGCAGGACAAGCGCAAAACCAACCGCGCCAAGGCCGAGCGCCGCGCGCCGCGCTATGGCGAGACCACGCCGCAATATCGCGGCACGTCAGGTTATACCGGCACGCCCAATATTATGGGCACTGAGCGCTGAAACGGCGCTTCCGCCTGCCCGCCCTGGTGTCCCCTTACCCTTTGTTGCACCAGCGAAATTTCGCTCGGGGCGCCGCCACAAGCCTGGTTGTCGTCAATCCTTCACGCTGCTAATTTCGGCGTGGGAAGGGGACCGCGCACGCGGTCGCGGTTGGAAATGCATATAATCCCCGAGCGGGACTGCAAAGCCTCACCCACATTTTCCTTTGAACGACGACGATTTGGGCCTCACGCAGCAACGCCTGAACGGCCAGCCTAAGAGCATTTGCGCGAATGACGCCGCGCCGAAATCGGGAATGCGCAAATGACATCGCCTATCGACACCGACGAGCAAACATTCGTTCTCAATGAGGACGTCGTTGAAAGCGGCAATTTCCCGATCCTCGACGGCACCGATTCTGGCGGCCTTCCGATCGGCACGATCAGGATGTTCGCGGGCGACATATCGTCCATTGCGGACGAAGAGCAGCTGGCCCAGGGGCAGATTCTGAGCATTAGCCAGCAAGCGGCGCTGTTCTCACTTCTCGGCACCACCTATGGCGGCAGCGGCATCACGACCTTTGACCTGCCGAATTTGGCCGGCACGGTCATGGTCGATACCGGCGAAAGCCTCGGCGCTGATGGGCCCTTTGGCGACGGAGTCGATTTAGGCGAAACCTACGGCCAAGATTCGGTGACGCTCAGCGAAGCGAACATGCCGGCGACCATCGGCGGCCAGGATCAACCCTACAGCAACGACCAGCCGTCACTCGGCGTCAATTATCTGATCAATATCGGCGGCAGCGGCACAGGCGTCGATGTGCCCGGCATGGTCGTGCCGTTCCTCGGTGATTTCGCTCCCGCGGGCTACGTCTTGGCCCAAGGCCAGATATTGCAGATTACGCAAAACGAAGCTCTCTATGCCCGGATCGGCAATGCTTATGGGGGCAGTGTAAGCGCGGGAACCTTCGCGCTGCCGATCTCGAGGGCCGCGCCGTCATCGGCGCCGACAACGCGAACGGAAACCCGAATCTCCGACCGAGTCGCTTGGTACCGCAAGCGGCTCAGACACGACCACACTCACCCAGCAGGATCTGCCGTTTCCCACTGGGTCCGATCAATCCATCGACAACCAGCAGCCGACGCTGGCGCTGTATTACATCATCGACGTGGATGCGCCTGGCAGCGCTTTCTACCCGACGTCGGGAGCGCTCGGCGCCAACACACCCTATCTCGGCGAGATCATGGCCTATGCGGGGAAGGCCTCGACTATTCCAACCGGTTGGGTGGTGGCGGCCGGACAGACGCTTGCCGTCAATGCGAATACACCTCTGTTTGCTGAAATCGAGTACACGTACGGCGGCAGCGGAGCGACGTTTGATCTGCCGAATTTGGAAGACAAGGTGGTCGCCGGGACCGGCAGCAATTCCGGACAGACCTATACGCTCGGCGAAACATACGGAGCGAATTCCTACAACCTTACCACAAGCGAATTGCCGCCCAATCAGGCGCCGTCCGTAACGCTTGGCAGCGCGCTCTATTCGACGCCCGCGCAGCAGAGCCTCGACCTCAAGAATACCGGCATCTCGGTCGCCGACCCGGACGGCGGCAACGGCCAAGAGACACTGACCATCACGGCCAGCGAGGGCACGCTGCATGCCACGGTCGGCAACAGCGGCGTGACGGTGCTGGAGTTCAGCAACGATAGCTCGGACCTGATCCTGTCCGGCACGATCAGCGAGCTTAACGCGCTCCTCGGCAGCGGCGGCACCAGCGATCTCTCTTACATCGACAATACCAACACGCCGACCACCGTGACGCTGACATTCAGCCTCGACGACAACGGCAATACCGGCTCCGGCGGCGCGCAGACCAGCCCCAGCGAGACTGCGACCATCGACGTCACGCCCTGCTATTGCCCCGGCACGCTGATCAAGACCGCGCGCGGCGAGAAGCGCGTGGAGACGCTCGAAGATCGGCGACAAGGTGATGACCGCGTCGGGCGCGGCGCGGCCGATCAAATGGATCGGGCGGCGCAGCTATGCCGGGCGCTTCGTCATGGGCCGCAAGGACATTCTGCCGGTCTGCATCAGGGCCGGCGCGCTCGATGAGAATGTGCCCAGGCGCGATCTCTGGATCTCGCCGCATCATGCGATGTATCTCGACGGCGTGCTGATCGAGGCCAAGGATCTCGTCAATGGCGTCTCGATCGTGCAGGCCGAGCGTGTCGAGAAAGTGGAATATTTCCACGTCGAGCTTGAAACACACGACGTCATCGTCGCCGAAGGTGCGTTGTCCGAAAGCTATATCGACGACGACAATCGCGGCCTGTTCCACAACGCACGGGATTATTACGCGCGCCATGGCGACTCCGCGCCCGCGCAGGCCCGCTATTGCGTTCGCCCGCCTGCACGAAGGCTATGAGGTCGAAGCCGCGCGCCAGCGTATCGCGGCGCGCGCCGGTTTGTTGCGCGCCGCCGATGGCGAGCGCATCGGCGCGCTGCGCGGCTATGTCGATGAGGTGAGCGCGCATCGCGTCGCCGGCTGGGCGCAGACCATCGAGCACCCCGAGGCGCCGGTCTGCCTCGACATCTTTGCCGACGGCGCTCTGATCGGGCAGGTGCTGGCCAACGGCCATCGCGATGACCTCGCGCAAGCGGGTCTTGGCAGTGGATGTCACGGCTTTGAATTTTCGTCGTCGCGCGATCTTTCAGCTTGCACGATCGAGTTGCGGCGCTCGCGCGATGGCGCCGGTCTGCCGCGCGCGCCGCAAACGACCCGCGCGACTGTGAAAGTGTATCGGCGCGCGGCGCTCTGACTCTGACTGGGAGAGACGAAGGCGATGGCGACCATCACCGTCACCAACGACAATGACAGCGGCACCGGCTCGCTGCGTGCCGCGCTCCTCGCCGCAGCGGCGGGCGACACCATCAACTTCGCGTCGAACGTCACCACGATCGATCTCGACTCGTCGCTGGTCATCGGGAAGAACGTCACCATCGAGGGCGCGCAGCCCGGCTCGACGACGCCGGGCGTCACCATCAATGGCGGCGGCAGTTCGAGCAACTTCTCCGACTTCACCGTCGATGCCGGCGTCAGCGCGACGTTCGACGGCCTGATCATCGCCGACGGCAATGCCAAGGGCGCCGCCGGCAAAGAATTCGTCGGCAATTACGGCGTCAGCGGCTCCGGAGCCGCGGCCGCGGGCGGCATCTACGTCAAGGGCGATCTCACGCTCACCAACACGTTTCTGCAAGGCGACACCGCGACCGGCGGCGCCGGCGGTGCCGGGACCGACGGCCTGAACGATGGCGGCGGCGCCGGCGGCTCCGCCGCGGGCGCCATCTATGTCGCACACACCGGCAGCCTCGATCTTGCGGCAAACGATGTTTTCGGCGGCAATTCCGCGACCGGCGGCGCCGGCGGCCAGGGCGGCGCCGGCTACACCCGGGGCAACTACTACTCTGGCGGCGCCGCCGGCGCGGGCGGCGTATCGAGTTACTTTGCTGTCGTCGCCGGTGGCGTGACGGGCGTCAACGGCGGCAGCGGCGCGGGCGGCAGCGGCCCCGATGCCGGCGCGGGCGGTGCGCCGGCCGAGCCCGGATCGCGAGGACGCTACGGCGCATATGGTCTCGGTGCCGGCGGCGGCGGCGGCGGCGGCACGGCCTTCGCCGATGTCGGCGGCAAAGGCATCATCAACGGGACCGCGACGACGGATGTCGTCACCAACAACGGCGACGACGTCGAGGGCGATATCGTCGGCTCGCTGCGCTATGTGCTGGCGCACGCGAATCCCGGCGATACCATCACCTTCGAGCCGTCGGTGACCACGATCGATCTTGCCAAGTCGCTGGTGATCTCGAAGAACGTCACCATCGAGGGCCTGCAGCCTGGCGCGACAACGCCGGGCGTGACCATCAACGGCGGCGGCGGCAACCACGACTATCCCGATTTCACGATCAATGGCGGCGTTACCGCGAGCATCGACGGCCTGGTCATCGCTAACGGCTACAACCATGGCGCCGCCGGCCCCGCATTCGACGGCAATTATGTAGGCCGACCTGGAGGGCCAGCCGCCGGCGGCATCTTCGATTCCGGTGCGCTGACGCTGACGAACTCCGTGCTGCAAAACGATACGGCAGTCGGCGGTTCAGCCGCGCGCTTCAGCGGCGGCGCCGGCGGAACGGCAGTCGGCGGCATCTATGTCGCCTACGGCGCCTCGCTTGATCTCGCGAGCAACGACGCGTTCAGCGGCAACTCCGCGATCGGCGGCACCGGGGGCCAAGGTTTCATCGGTCTCATCGGGGTTGGCTACCCCGACTATGGCGGTTATGGCGGCAGCGGCGGATTCTCGTTCGTCAACAACGGCGTCGGCCAACCTGGTTCGCCCGGACCGTTGGGTGCGCCGGGCGGTGCACCCGGAGAGCCTGGTGGATCGCTTCGCGTACGCATCGGTAATCACTACGGAAGTTATTACGCGGCCTCGCCGGGTGGCGGCGGTGGCGGCGGCTTTGCCTTCGCCAATATCGCCGGAGCCGGCACGATTACCGGTTACGTCGCCTGCTATTGCCGCGGCACGCTGATCGCGACCGCGTGCGGCGAACAGCGTGTCGAGGAATTGAAGGTCGGCGATAAAGTGATGACGGCGTCCGGCGCGCTGCGGCCGATCAAATGGATCGGGCGCAGAAGCTATAGCGGGCGCTTCATCAAAGGCAGCAAAGAGATTCTCCCGATCTGCATCAAGGCCGGCGCGCTCGATGAGAACACGCCCCGACGCGATCTGTGGATCTCAGCGCATCATGCGATGTATTTAGACGGCGTGCTGATCGAGGCCAAGGACCTGGTCAACGGCGTGTCGATCGTGCAGGCGGAGCAGGTCGAGACCGTCGAGTATTTCCACATCGAGCTTGACAGCCACGACGTCATCGTCGCCGAAGGCGCCTTGTCGGAGACCTATCTCGACGACGACAACCGCGCGATGTTCCACAACATGCAAGATTATTTCGCGCGCTACCAGGACGCCGCGGCGCCCGCACATTATTGCGCGCCGCGCCTGGACGAAGGCTACGAGGTGGAGGGGGCGCGGCGCCGCATCGCCTGGCGCGCCGGGCTGCTGCACGCCGCGGACGGCGAGCGCATTGGCGCGTTGCGCGGCTATGTCGATGAGGTGAGCGCGCATCGCATTGCCGGCTGGGCGCAGACCGTTGAACATCCCGAAGCGCCGCTGTGTCTCGACATTTACGCGGGCGGCCAATTGATTGGACGGGTTCTCGCCAATCGTTATCGTGACGATCTCGCGCGGGCCGGCATCGGCAGCGGCTGCCACGGTTTTGAATTTGCCCCGCCACGCGATCTTTCAGCTCATGTCATCGAAGTACGCCGCTCGCTCGACGGCGCCGCCATCGCACGCGCGTCAGCAAACGGCAGCAAACAGATGAACCTCCTGGACCGTTTTGTGCCGCGCGTGAAAGTGCACCGACGAGCGTCGCGCGCCTGACATCGCCAGCCGCGCCAGCAGGTGTGTCAAAAGACAGGAATGAGCGAAACCCGGCCAAGCCTGCAAAAAAACCAAGCGTTACAAACAAACCAAGCCCACAAACAAATTGATTCTGCAGCGAAATTTCTCCCCCGAAAAAACTGTTGGCGAGAGAAACCGCGCCTGCTACTTTTTCGCGTGGGCTGCCGTGGGGGCGGCCGAGCGGTGAATAACGCCCGATCCGGGCACTAATTTGCTCGCTGCAATTGCGAACTCACGGGCATCCGGCCTCCCCTGAGAGAATACGGGCATCGGCCTCCCGTGAGAGAATGCCGTGCCGCGGTTCCACTTCATTTCCGGTCTGCCGCGCTCCGGCTCGACGCTGCTGAGCGCCATCCTGCGGCAGAATCCGCGCTTCCACGCCGGCATTTCAAGTTCGCTCTGCCCGTTATTCACCAGCGCCATGAGCGTCATGGCCGGCGAGGGCCACGCGCTGATCAGCAAGGAGCGCCGCGAAAACGTGTTGCGCGGCCTGTTCGCGTCCTGGGCCGCGCATCTGCCGGAAAATACCGTCGTGTTCGACACCAACCGGCTATGGACGGCGCGCCTGCCGGCGCTGCTCGCGATCATGCCGGACGCCAAGATCATCTGCACCGTGCGCAGCGTCGCCGCGATCATGGATTCGATCGAGCGGCTGATCCGCAGCAATCCGTTGCTGCCGTCGCGCCTGTTCAGCGACGACGAGCGCGCCAACGTCTATACGCGCACCGACGCGCTGTCGCAGCGCAACCGCCTGGTCGGCAGCTCCTGGACCTGTTTGAAGGAGGCCTTCTACGGCCCCAACGCAAACTCTCTATTGGTCATCGACTACGACTATCTGGCGCAGGCGCCCGCCAAGGTGACATCGCTGATCTACGAATTCCTCGGCGAGGAACCGTTCGCGCACGACTTCAACAATCTCGTGTTCGACGAGCCCGACTTCGACGAAGAGCTGCGCATGCCCGGGCTGCACAAGGTGCGGTCGCAGGTGAAGTTCGAAGCCGCGGAAATCGGTGTTGCCGCACGACCTCTACGAACGCTTCAAGGCGCAGAGTTTCTGGACCGAGGCGACGCCAAGTGAGGCCAATCTGATCGTGTCGCGGCCGGAAGCGGCGACAACGACTGCACGTGGAGCGTGATGGCTTAGCCTGACATCGGCGGACGCGTAATCGAGACGGAGGGGCGACCATGGGGACGATCACGGTTCAGAACGGCAATGACAGCGGCCCGGGTTCGCTGCGCGCCCTGCTCGCCGTCGCATTGCCTGGCGACACCATCAATTTCGCGGCTGATGTCACAACGGTCGATCTGTCTTCGTCGCTGGTCATCTCCAAGAACGTCACCATCGAGGGTCTGCAGCCCGGTTCCGCCACGCCGGACGTGACCATCAATGGTGACGTCAAAAGGGGCATCACGATTTCTCCCAATGCCGGCGTCACCGCGAGTTTCGACGGCCTGATCATCGCCAACGGCAACGCCACCGGCGCCACCGGCGGGGCCGGTCCCTTGGTTTATAATGGCCAGGGCTTTTCCTTCTACGTCGGCGGCACAGGAGGCGGGGCTGCAGGCGGCATTTACGATGCGGGGTCGCTGTCGCTCACCAACTCGGTGCTGAGCAACAATACCGCGACTGGTGGAACGGGCGCCGACGGCAGCTATAAATATTACGCGGGCGGCGGCGGCGGACCCGCAGCAGGCGGCATTTATGTCGCGGCTGGCGGTAGCCTCAGTCTGGCGGCGAGCGATCAGTTCAGGAATGACTTCGCCATCGGCGGGACCGGTGGTGGCGGGCCCGACCGACCAACTTACGACGGTGGCAACGGTGGCGCGGGTGGCATTTCAGGCATCAATGGCGGCCTCGGTGCGCCCGGGGAAGCTGGCAGCGGCCCAAATGGCGGCGCCGGCGGCGCGCCCGGAAAATATGGATACCCCGGCAAGGTCGTCGCCGGCCCCATCCCCTATGTAGGCCCGGGCGGTGGCGGCGGTGGCGGCACCGCCTTCGCCAATGTCGCGGGCGCGGGAACCATTACCGGTGCCGCAACTCTCGTCGTCACCAACAACACCGACGATATCAACACCGTCGGTTCGCTGCGCTACGAGCTCGCAGTCGCGCGCCCCGGCGACACGATCGTATTCGATCCTTCGGTCACCACGATCGATCTCGCTTCGTCGCTGGTCGTCGCAACGAATGTCACGATCGAAGGCGCGCAGCCGGGCTCCACGACGCCCGGCGTGACCATCAGTGGTGGCGGCAGCGCGAGTAATTTCTCCGACTTCACCATCAATGCCGGCGTCACTACGACGTTCGACGGCCTGGTCATCGCCAACGGCAACGTCACCGGTACGGCCGGCAGTTATAACTCCGGCAGTGCGGGCGGTACCGGGGGCTTCGCCGGCGGCGGCGGCATTTATGATTCCGGTTTTCTGACGCTCACGAATTCCGTCCTGCAGAACGACACGGCGACCGGAGGTGTCGGCGGCAACGGCGGCAAATATCAAGGCGGCGGCGCCGGCGGATCCGCGGCAGGCGCGATCTACGTCAACGAGACAGCCACCATCTATCTTGCATCGAGCGACTCCTTCATCGCCGATTCCGCAGTCGGCGGCGCCGGCGGCACGGGCGGCTACGGGTTCTACGCCGGGGGCGCCTACGGGGGCGGCGCGGGAGGCGCCGGCGGCATCGCCGGAGTGAATGGCGGCGTCGGCGCACCCGGCGCGGCCGGCGGCAACGGCTTCGACGCGGGCGCGGGCGGCGCGCCCGGCCAGCCCGGACAGCCGGGCACGAATGGCCTCCCTGGTGGTGGCGGCGGCGGCGGTCAGGCCTTCATCGTCGCCGGGCTTGGATCGATCAACGGTCCGGTCCCCTGCTACTGTCCCGGCACGCTGATCAAAACGGCGCACGGCGAGAAGCCTGTCGAGGAGCTGAAGATAGGCGACGCAGTGATGACCGCTTCGGGCGCGCTGCGGCCGATCAAATGGATCGGACGGCGCAGCTATGGCGGACGCTTCATTCGCGGCGACAAAGACGTCTTGCCGATCTGCATCCGCGCCGGCGCGATCGATGAGAATGTGCCCAAGCGCGATCTTTGGATCTCGCCGCATCACGCAATGTATTTGGACGGCGTGCTGATCGAGGCCAAGGACCTCATCAACGGCATCTCGATCGTGCAGGCCGAGCGGGTCGAGAAGGTCGAGTATTTCCACATCGAGCTCGACAGCCACGACGTGATCGTGGCCGAAGGCGCGCTGGCGGAAAGCTATATCGACGACGACAACCGCATGATGTTCCACAATGCGCCGGATTACTACGCGCGTTGTCGGGATGCGGCGCTGGCGCCAGTGCATTATTGCGCACCGCGGCTCGAAGAAGGCTACGAGCTCGAAGCGGTACGGCAACGCCTCGCCTTGCGCGCCGGTCTATTGCGCGCCGCCGATGGCGAGCGCATCGGCACGCTGCGCGGTTATCTCGATGAAGTGAGACCCCATCGCATTGCCGGCTGGGCGCAGACCATCGAGCACCCCGACGCGCCGGTCTGTCTCGATATCTTTGCCGACGGCCAATTGGTCGGTCAGGTTCTCGCCAATCGCTATCGTGCCGACCTTGAACGGACGATCGGCAGCGGAAGTCACGGCTTCGAGTTCACATCCGCGTTCGACCTTTCGGCAGGCACGATCGAAGTGCGGCGCTCGCGCGACGGCGCTGCCGTCGCATTCATCAGCGCGTTCGTGAAAGTGCATAAACGCGCTTCACGCGCATCATGAGAGCCAAGACGGCCGGCCGCGCGTGACAGCCGACCAAGGTCCGAAGCTATCGATTTCCAATTCTGATTTTATTCCTGATGTGACGAATCCATAACAAGCCGCGGTTTCGGCAACGAAATTTCTCCTCGATCCATTCAACAAACTTGAGCTGTTGTTCGCGGCATCGCTTGCTGCTACCTTTTAGTGTGGGGATCGCCGCGGGCAGCGCGGCTGTGGGCGTAGATCGCTCCCGATCCCAGCGCGCGCGAGAGCTATTCGCCGCAATTCCCAAGCTGACGACCATTCGGCCTCGCATCGTTGCATGCGTTGCGGGTGAAGCTGAGCCTTCCATATGTTGGGAGTGGGGAAATGACCTCGTCGTTCGACAACGATCAACAGACGATCGTACTGCCGGAACTTGTCTTCGAAAACGGCTTGTTCCTGCCAGCCGGCGGCTCTGCGTTTTCCGATCCCGGCGGACTCCCGCTCGGCGCAATCAGGGCATTTGCGGATACTGTTGTGCTACCCGACGCGGTGGGGCAAGCGCAACCGGCGCAAGGCCAGATCTTGCCCATTGTAAATTCCATGGTGAATTTCCAGCTCCTTTTCACGGTCTTTGCCAACATTTACGGCGGCAACGGCATAACGGACTTCGCCCTGCCGAATTTGGCCGGCCAGATCATGATCGGCGCCGGCGCCGGACCTTCCGGCACGATCGTTCTCGGACAGCAATCCGGCCAGAATACCGTCACGCTGACGACCGCGAATTTGCCGACGAGCCTCAACGGCGGCGGCCAAGGCTTCAACAACGATCAGCCTTCGCTTGGCATCAACTACATCATAAACACCGGCGGTAATCTCGACCCCGCGGGGCCGACTGCGAGCCTCGACGACCTCGGCATCATCATTCCGTATGCCGGCAATGTTGCACCGGACGGCTACATGCTGGCCGACGGTCAAACGCTGTCACAGTTCGGTGGCGGCGCACTCTTGTTCGAGAAAATCGGGGATACTTTTGGCGGCAATCCCGGGATAGGGACGTTTGCGCTGCCCAACCTGCAAGGCCGCACCATCGTCGGCGCAGGCGGCGCGATAAGTCTCGGGCAGGACGTCGGCTCCGATACGCAGACTGTCGGCACGAGCAATCTGCCCAGTCCGGCCGGCGCCGATGCGCCGCTCAACAATATGCAGCCGTCGCTCGGCCTGAATTATCTGATCGCCTATACTGGTGTATTTCCTGGTGGGCAAACATCGCTGGATCCCAGCGTTCCGGACGTCGGCGAGATTGTTGCCTATGCCGGAACGACGGCTCCGGTCGGATGGTTGCTTGCCGACGGCCAGATACTACCGGTTGCGCAGTATCAGGCGCTGTTTTCCGTCATCGGCTACACCTATGGCGGCGACGACCGGAACTTCTTCGCATTGCCGAATTTGGAGGGCCAGACGATTGCCGGAACCGGCGCAGGCTTCAGCGAAGCCCAGACCTTCGGAAGCAACACCGTCACGCTGACGCAGAGCGAAACGCCGACCGCCGCCGTCATCGACCTCACCGCGACGGGCGCCGGCGCCGAGCAGCAATTTCTGCCGCTCGATGTCAATGCCACGGTAACTGACATCAATCTCGCCGGAGAAGCGACCGGCTATGCCGGCGCGAGCGTCACCATCATGCGCGCCGGTGGGGCCGATGCCGACGATACGTTCGAAGTGACCAACGGCAACGGTTACACGACGACGCCCGACGCCACGCTGGGCGGTGTCGGAGGCGTCGATCTGGTGTCGAACGCGAACGGACAGATATTCGGCACCGCCGTGACTTCGGCGCCCGGCGAATTCGTCATCGGCTTCGGCGGCGCCAATGCCACCACCGCAGCGACGCAGGCGCTGGTCGACGACGCGGTGCAGCACGTCGAATACATGGACAGCAGCGAAGCGCCGCCACCGACCGTCACGCTTGAATATACGTTCAGCGGCACCGATCCGGTCAACGGCGCCTTCAGCGTCGCGGCCGATATCGCGGTCGGCATCCAGGCCATCAACAATCCGCCGACGGCGAGCATCGCGCACAGCTTTACCGTGGCCGAGCAGCAGACGCTCGATCTCAAGACTGCCGGCCTCTCGGTCGCCGATCCGGACGGCGAGAGCGGCAGCGAGACGCTGACCGTCACTGTCGGCGAAGGCACGCTCGACGCCACGGTCGGCGATAGCGGCGTGACGGTGCAGTCCGGCAACAATTCCGCGGTCCTGACGCTCGATGGCACCATCGCAGAGCTCGATGCGCTGCTCGGCGCCGGCGGCACCAGCGACCTGACCTATGTCGACAACACCACAACGCCGGCCAATGTGCAGCTCGAACTCACTATCGACGACAACGGCAATACCGGCTTCGGCGGCTCGCTCTCGGACTCGGCCTTTGGCACGATCGACGTCACCTGTTACTGCCCCGGCACCTTGATCCGGACGGCACGCGGCCAAAAGCGCGTCGAGAAACTCAAGATCGGCGACAAAGTGAGGACCGCGTCCGGCGCGGCACGGCCGATCAAATGGATCGGCAAGCGCAGCTATGCCGGCCGTTTCGTCATGGGCCGTAAGGATGTGCTTCCGATCTGCATCAAGGCCGGCGCGCTCGATGAGAAGGTGCCGGAGCGCGACCTTTGGATCTCGCCGCATCATGCGATGTATTTGGACGGAGTACTGATCGAAGCCAAGGACCTCGTCAACGGCGTCTCGATCGTGCAGGCCGAGCGGGTCGAGCGGGTCGAGTATTTTCACGTCGAGCTCGACACCCACGATGTCATCATCGCCGAAGGCGCGTTGTCGGAAACTTACCTCGACGACGACAACCGCCTGATGTTCCACAACGCATACGAATACGAGACGCTTTATCAAGACGTTGCCGCGGCGCCCGCGCATTATTGCGCGCCGCGCCTCGAAGAAGGCTACGAGGTTGAAGCTGCACGGCGACGCATTGCGTTGCGCGCGGGCCTTCTGCGCGCCGCCGATGGCGAATGGGTCGGAGAGCTGCGCGGCTATATCGACGAAGCGAGCGCACATCGCATCGTCGGCTGGGCGCAGAGCCCCGATCATCCCGAAGCGCCGGTGTGCCTCGATATCTTTGCCGACGACCAATTGATCGGTCAGGTTCTCGCCAATCGCTATCGCGCCGACCTCGAACGGGCGATCGGCAGCGGGCATCACGGCTTCGAGTTCACATCCGCGTTCGATCTTGCGGCATGCACGATCGAAGTACGGCGCTCGCGCGACGGCGCCGCCATCGCATTCACCCAGCGCGTTCGTGAAAGTGCATAGACGCGCATCATGGGCAACGAGCGCTGACGCAGTTTGTTAGATTGCACCGCACCATAGCTTCGTGCCTGTCATAATCCGTTCAGTATTCCGGCCGACAATCTGAGCGCCTTATGCTAGAATGGCCCCTGGCACAGCGCTTCGCGGAAGCCGCATCAATTTGCGGGCGGAATAAGTCGGCGCTCCAAATATCGAACAAATAAACCCGACATTATTTTCGATCGCGATTTGCTCTCGAATGGCCGTTGGCGCAGCGGCGCCACCGCAAAGCTTGTTCGACACGATAACGAATGAGGCGATCGACCAGGAAGTACCACAAACGGATGCGCCGCCCCGACGTCGCCGAAAGTCAGGCAGGCCGCCCGATCACAGGGAGAGCGACATGAGGAAAAGCATAATTGCCGCGATACTGGCCCTGCTTCTTTGTCCAGTCCTTCCACTCGCCGCGCATGCACAGAGCGCCATCACCGAACAGGAGGCCCACGCCATCGGCGTAGACGCCTACATTTATTTCTACCCGCTCGTGACCATGGACGTGACCCGCAAGCAGCTCACCAATGTCGAGCCCGGCAAAGGGATCGGCGCGCCGATGAACGCGCTGTTCAATGTTCCGGCGTTTCCCACCGCCGAGATGAGACAGGTCGTTCGGCCCAATTTCGATACGCTGTACTCCTTTGGCTACCTCGACCTCACCAAGGAGCCGATGGTCGTCTCGGTCCCGGATACGAGCGGGCGTTATTACCTGCTGCCGATGCTCGACATGTGGACCGACGTCTTCGCCTCGCCCGGGCTGGCGCACCACGGGAACCCAGGCCGGAAATTTTCTCGATCACGCCGCCGGGCTGGAGCGGAACGGTCCCGGCGGACTTTACGCGAATCGACGCGCCGACGCCATATGTCTGGATCATCGGCCGCACCAAGACCGACGGCCCGCCGGATTACGATGCCGTTCACAAAATCCAGGCTGGCTACAAGATCACGCCGCTCTCGGAGTGGGGCAAGCCGGCCAAGCCAGCCGAGGTGAAGATCGATCCGAGTGTCGACATGAAGACGCCGCCCAAGATTCAGGTCGACACCATGACGGCCGGCGCATTACTTCGCCTATGCGGCCGAACTTCTCAAGCTGCAGCCGCCCCACCTCACCGACCAGCCGATCGTCGCGCAATTAAAGCGGATCGGCATCGAGCCCGGAAAGAGCTTTGACATCGACAAAGTCGATCCGGCGGTGAAGAAGGCACTGGAAGGCGCTGCCGGAGGACGGGCAGAAGCTGATGGCCTGGAAAGTGCCGACGCTCGCCAGGGTCGCGAACGGCTGGTCGATGAACACCGATACGATGGGCGTCTACGGCAACTACTACCTCAAGCGCGCCATCGTCGCCCAGCTCGGCCTTGGTGCGAACCTGCCCGAGGACGCCATCTATCCCGCTCAATCTCGGCGACGAATCCGGAAAGCCGCTCGACGGCGCCAACAAGTACACGATCAGTTTCGACAAGGGCGCTACGCCACCGGTGAATGCCTTTTGGTCGATCACGCTTTACGACTCGGACGGCTTCCAGGTCGCAAACAGCCTCAACCGTTTCGCTGTGAGCAGCTGGATGCCGTTCAAGTACAACGCTGACGGCTCTCTCGACCTGTATTTCCAGAACGAGAGCCCGGGAGCGGACAAAGAGGCCAACTGGCTTCCCGCGCCGAAGGGGCCATTCAACCTGACCATGCGCCTCTACGGCCCGAAGTCGGAGGCGCTGACCGGCAAGTGGAACCCGCCGCCGGTCACGAAAGTTCAGGCCGCATCCAGTTTGCTGGCGCAGTGACAATGCGGCGCACCGCTGCTTCGGGCGCGACTACGCCCGCAGCACCCCGCCGGTGCGCTTGCCGACTTCGGCGACGATTTTGGCCGCGAGCGCCTCGATCTCGGCGTCGGTCATGGTCTTGTCGCGCGGCTGCAGCGTGACCGCGATGGCGATCGATTTCTTGCCGGGCTCGATGCCTTTGCCTTCGTAGACATCGAACACGCTGACGCCGGAGATCAGCTTCTTGTCGACGGACTGGGCGGCGCGCACCAGATCGGCGGCTTTCACATTGCGCTCGACGACGAAGGCGAAGTCGCGCTCCACCGGCTGGAACGGCGACAGTTCGAGCGCAGGCTTGGCGCGCGTCGCTTTCGCCTTCGGCTCGGGGATGCGTTCGAGGATGACTTCGAAGCCGACCAGCGGGCCTTCGGCATCGAGCTTTTCCAGCGCACTCGGATGCAATTCGCCGAAATAGCCGAGCACGTTTTGCGGCCCGATCTGGATCGTGCCGCAACGGCCGGGATGCAGCCAGGCCGGGCCGCCCGGCACGACTTGCAGCGCCTGCGCCGGCGCGCCGGCCGCGATCAGCACGGTGAGCGCATCGGCCTTGGCGTCGAAGGCATCGACTTCGTCATTGAGCTCGCGCTTCGACCAGTGGCGGCCGATGCCGGACGGTTTCGCCAAAGCGCGGCGGATGCCGGCCGCGGCGGTGAACTGATCCTCCGGCCGGTCGCCGCGGAAAATCTGCCCGACTTCGAACAGGCCGACATCGGGAAAGCCGCGATCGGTGTTGCGGCGTGCCGCCGCGACCAGGCCCGGAACGAGGCTCGGCCGCATGTCGGACAGCTCGGCCGCGATCGGATTGGCGAGCGCCAGTTCGGGCTGACCGCCGCCGAACAATTCGGCCTGCGGCTTTGGCGATGAACGACCAGGTCACCGCTTCGACCAGATTGCGCGCGGCGAGCGCGCGCTTGGCCTTGCGCGTGCGCACCTGGATCGGGGTGAGCACCGGCTTCCGCGGCGCGTCGCCGCGCGGAAACGGCGTCAGCGGCACCCGATCGACGCCGACGATGCGCACCACTTCTTCGACGATATCGGCCTTGCCCTCGACGTCCGGCCGCCATGACGGCACGGCGATCTTCACGCGCTCGCCTTGGCCGGCGACGAAGAAGCCGAGATGATCTGAGCACGCGCCGTATGTCGGTGAGCGGCACGTCGAGACCGGCGAGACGCTCGAGCTCGGACAGCGGAAAGTCGATGATCTTTTCCGGCGGCTCGGCATTGCCGGCGACGGTGATCTCCGACGGCGTGCCGCCGCACGAGCTCCAGCACCATGTGCGTCGCCATCTCGAGCCCGGCAGCATGAAGGCCGGATCGACGCCGCGCTCGAAGCGGTAGCGCGCGTCGGAATTGATGCCGAGCTTGCGGCCGGTCTGCGCGATATTGACCGGATCCCATAGCGCCGATTCGATCAGCACGTCGGTGGTCGTCTCGTCGCAGCCGGTTTTCTCGCCGCCCATGATGCCGGCGAGCGATTCCACGCCCTCGTCGTCGGCGATGACGCACATCGTGTCGTCGAGCGCGTAGGTCTTGCCGTCGAGCGCCAGCAGCGTTTCGCCGGGCTTGGCGCGGCGCACCGTGAGATCGCCTTTGACTTTGGCGGCGTCGAACACGTGCAGCGGCCGGCCGCGGTCGAAGGTGATGAAATTGGTGATATCGACCAGCGCATTGATCGGGCGCAGCCCGATCGCGATCAGCCGCTTCTGCAGCCAATCCGGCGACGGGCCGTTCTTGACGCCGCGCACCAGGCGCAGCGCGAAGGCCGGGCACAGCGACGGCGTCGCGCCGAAATCGAGCGACACGTTCACCGGGCAGGGAAACTCGCCCTTGACCTGCTTGATCGCCTGGTCCTTGAACTTGCCCATGTCGGCCGCCGCGAGATCGCGGGCGATGCCGTGCACGCCGGTGCAGTCGGGCCGGTTCGGCGTCAGGTTGATCTCGATCACCGGATCGTCGAGCTTCGCCCATTGCGCATAGCCTGCCCGACCGGCGCGTCGGCCGGCAGATCGATGATGCCGTCGTGATCGTCGGAGATTTGCAGCTCGGCTTCCGAGACCAGCATGCCGCGGCTTTCGACGTCGCGGATCTTGCCGATGCCGAGCGTGATGTTCTTGCCGGGGATGAAGGCGCCGGGCGGCGCGAACACGCCGATCATGCCGGCGCGCGCATTCGGCGCGCCGCACACCACCTGGATCGGCTTGCCGTCGCCGGTATCGACCATGCAGACGCGCAGCCGATCGGCATTGGGATGCTGTTTCGCCTCGAGCGACTTTGGCGATGACGAAGGGCGCGAACAGCTTCGCCTTGTCCTCGAGGCGCTCGACCTCGAGCCCGATCATGGTGAGCTTGTCGGCGATCTCGCCGAGCGCACGATCGGTGTCGAGATGCTCCTTCAGCCAGGCGAAGGTGAATTTCATGAGAGGTATTTCCCTCGCTTGGAGTTCACAAACCCTCCCCCGCTTGCGGGGGAGGGTAGGGAGGGGGCTACGGCCGTGCCGACCGCCGCAGCGATCACGTCCCAAACTCCTTCCCGATTCGTCATCACATCGTGATTGCTAAATCGCAAGACACGGAAGCCTTTCGCGCGAAGGAAATTGTCGCGCCGCGCGTCTCGCGCCTCGTGCAAATCCTCAAAATGCTGACCGCCGTCCACTTCGATAACAAGATGAGCCGCATGCGAAACGAAGTCGACGATATAGGGTCCAATGGGTGTCTGGCGGCGAAATCCAACGCCTTCTAGCCGATGGGCCCGAAGCAGGCCCCATACAATGCGCTCTGCATTGGTCGAATCCTTCCGCAATGCCCGTGCGCGCGTGCGCGTCGTCGGCTTCACACGCCATGTTGGCTTTTTGGGAAGGCAGCTGCTCATAATTTGCGGTGAGGCTGCTGGCCCCCTCCCTACCCTCCCCCGCAAGCGGGGGAGGGAAAAAACTTTCTCGATTTCATTAGAGCCCCACGCCTTTTTCCGGAACATAGAGATAGAGCAGCGGCAGACTGATGAAGACCAGGATGGTCAGAAGAATGGCGCCGTGATTGCACCATTTGAACAGTTCGCGCCGGATGATCAGTTCCTCGAGCGCCACCTGTTCCAGGGGCCGCGAGGGATCGCGATGGAACATGGAGAGGCAGCGCAGGCAGCCCAAAGCCACCAAGAGATACAGCATAATCTCGAGCACGATCACGCCCTGTTCGAAATGATTGTCGGCAACCACCGGCGCCGACACGCCGAGCGCCGCGATCATCATCGAGGTATGGGTGAGAAGACCGCCGGCCTTGTTGTCGAGAACCTGAAAGCTGACGCGGATCGGATTGGGGCCGAGCGTGCCGTCGCCGTCCACCGCAAGATGCTCGGTGTAGCGCGCGATGCGCTCTTGCGGCCAGCCGCGCGTCATCGCGTGGAACAAGATCCGGTCCACCGCTTGGATGGTCGAGTTGATCAGGCATGACCTCCCCGCGTTATGCGCTCAAGCCCGCAGCCAGTGTCGGGAAATCGAGCGGCCTGAAACCGTAATGCGTGAGCCAGCGCACGTCGGCCGCGAAGAAATCGCGCAGGTCCGCCATGCCGTATTTGAGCATGGCGATGCGGTCGATGCCCATGCCCCAGGCAAAGCCTTGATATTCGTCGGGGTCGAGTCCGCAATTCCGCAGCACGTTCGGGTGCACCATGCCGCAGCCGAGGATTTCCAGCCAATCGTCGCCTTCGCCGAAGCGGATTTCGCCTTTGTCGCGGCGGCATTGGATATCGACTTCGAGCGACGGCTCGGTGAACGGGAAGTAGGACGGCCGGAAGCGCATGCCGACCCTGTCGACCTCGAAGAAGGCCTTGCAGAATTCTGCGAGAATCCATTTCAGGTGGCCGAGATGCGACTTCTTGTCGATGACCAGGCCCTCGACCTGATGGAACATCGGCGTGTGCGTCTGGTCGCTGTCGCAGCGATAGGTGCGGCCTGGCGTGATGACGCGGATCGGCGGCTTCTGCGTCAGCATGGTGCGCACCTGCACCGGCGAGGTGTGGGTGCGCAGCAAGAGCCGCGAGCCGTCCGGCTTCGGATTGAAGAAGAACGTGTCGTGCATGTCGCGCGCCGGATGCGTCTTCCGGGAAGTTGAGCTTGGTGAAATTGTAATCGTCGGTCTCGATGTCGGGACCTTCGGCGACGGCAAAGCCCATATCGGCGAAGATCGCGGTCAGTTCGTCGATGACCTGGGTGATCGGATGGACGCGGCCGATCTCGATCGGCGCTTCGCGCACCGGCAGCGTGACGTCGACGCTCTCGGTATTGAGCCGCGCCTGCAAGGCCGCGTCCTTGAACGCCTCGCGGCGCGCCGTGAGCGCGGTATTGACGCGATCCTTCAGCCCGTTGATCAGCGGGCCTTGGCTTTTGCGCTCATCGGGCGTCAGCGTGCCGAGCGTCTTGAGCAGCGCGGTGACCGAGCCGCTCTTGCCGAGTGCTCCGACGCGCACGGCTTCGAGCGCCGACTCATCGCCGGCGGCCGCGACCTCGCCGAGGATTTGTTGTTCGATCTGAGCAATGTCGGACATTGTCTTTTCAATCCGGCATGAAGGGCAGATCGGTGTCGGACGGCTTGCTGCCGGCCTGGGTCAGCAGGCAATGAACCTGGCCGCGATGATGGGTCTGGTGATTGAACATATGGGTGACCAGCATCCAGCGCGGCCGCGTCCATTCGCGTTGCGTGGCGCCGGAGAAATAGGTCATGTCGGCGGCGAGCCAGGCGTCGTCGACCGTATCCGCCCAGTCGATGATCTTCTTGTCGAACGCCGCGCGCTCGGATTTAAGCTCCGCCCAATCCGGATGGACCGCGACGGAGCCCGGGATGCCGACTTCCGGCCGCGGCAGGTCGGTGAAGCGGGCCATCCAGCTGCGGTCGCCCCACAGCAGATGGTTCAGCGTCTTGTGGATCGAGCCGAAGAATGCGCCGCGCTCCCGGTTGCGCTCTTCGTCGGAGAGCCGGTCGGCTGCGCCGTACAGATTTTCGTTCTGCCAGCGATTGTAGCGCGCCATGCGCTGGACATAAGCACGGTCAATCATGTGCGCGATCCTTGATGGGCGCGCCAAGTATGGGCGCGCCAAGTCATGACGCGCCTATGCCGCGAGCGGGGATTTGTCGGGCGCAGACTTGCCGAGCACAGACTTGACCTGCTCGACGATCGCCGCGAAGGCCGCCGGCTCGTGGATCGCGAGATCCGAAAGCACCTTGCGGTCGACGGTGATGCTGGCTTTGTCGAGACCCGCGATGAAGCGGCTGTAGTTGAGGCCGAAGGGACGCACCGCGGCGTTGAGGCGCTGAATCCACAGCGCGCGGAAAGTGCGCTTTTTGCGCTTGCGATCGCGGAAGGCATATTGATTGGCCTTCTCCACCGCCTGCTTGGCGATGCGGATCGTGTTCTTGCGCCGGCCGTAATAGCCCTTGGCGGCCTTGAGCACTTTCTTGTGCTTGGCATGAGAGGTGACACCGCGTTTGACGCGAGCCATGGTCGATCTCCTTTGGAAAGATTATCGAACGCCGGAAGTGCTGCTCCGCCTCTTCCCTCTCCCGCTTGCGGGGAGGGCAGGGCGGGGGATCAGCCGTTCGGCAAAAAGTACTTCTTGATGTTGTCGCCGTCGGTCTTGAACAGCACGTTGGTGCCGCGCAATTGGCGGATCTGCTTCTTGGTGCGCTTGATCATGCCGTGGCGTTTGCCCGACTGCGCGTAGAGGACCTTGCCGGTCCCCGTCACCTTGAAGCGCTTTTTCGCGCCCGACTTGGTCTTGATCTTGGGCATTTGGCTCTCCTCATGAAATAAGCGCGACCCTCGCCCTACCCTCGTCCGCTGCTGGAGAGGGTCGGGTGGGGCAGCGCCGGCGATCGTTAATGATCGCGTGCTGATGAGCACTTCACCGCCGCCACGGCAGCCCTTAATCGGCCGGGCGGCGGGAAGGGCGCGGTTATGGCAGAGAGCGCCGCCAAACGCAATCGGCGGGAGGGCGCGATGCCCGGCCCTGCCTGCACCGTGGCAGAGATCGATTATTATAGTTATTACAATAGCTTACCGGCCGCAACGTGCGCTCCCGCCGATCGCGGATCGTCTTTCGCGCCAAGTTGCGATTTTATAGAGCGCGCCTGTCGATCCGCGCCTGGCTGGTTCGTCGTCTTTATCGAGCGAGACAGTTCAGCGGCGATGGCGCGCGCGGCTCGCCCCAAAAGGAGTTCTCACATGCGTTTCATGTTCATCGTCAAATCCGCTCATTACGGCCCGCCGACCCCGGCGTTCCTTGAGGCGGTGCACAAGATGGCCGACCGCGAGATCAAGGCCGGCCGCATGCTCGACAGTGGCGGGCTGATGCCGCTCGCAACCGGCGCCGAGGTGCGCATCGCCGACGGCAAGCTCAGCGTGGTCGATGGACCCTTCGTCGAAGCCAAGGAGGTCATCGGCGGCTACGCGATCTTCGAACTGCCCGGCAAGGAAGAGGCGCTCGCCTCGGTCAAGGAGTTCATGCAGCTCCACAGGGATCTGATGCCGGACTGGGAAGGCACTTGCGAGATTCGCGCCTTTGCCCCGAGCATGTCTTGAGGCAAACGCCCGCAACAAATGTTCGGCGGTCATGACGGCCGCCGACATCAATCTCGAGACTTTGCATCGCGAGAATCTGCATCGCGCGATCCTCGCCGCCTGGCGGATCGAACAGCCGCGGCTGATCACGAGCCTGGCGCGGATGCTGCGCGACGTGCCGCTCGCCGAGGACCTGACGCAGGAAGCGCTCGTCGCCGCGCTCGAGCACTGGCCGGTGACCGGCATCCCGGAAAAACCCGGCGCCTGGCTGATGGCGAGCGCCAAGAACCGCGCCGTGGATCACCTGCGCCGCGGCCAGATGCTCAAGCGCAAGCACGATGTCATCGCCGCCGAGATGGCGGAGGAGCAGCAGGCCGTGCCCGACTTCGACGCCGCGCTCGACGACGATATCGGCGACGAGATGCTGCGCCTCATCTTCACCGCCTGTCATCCGCTATTGTCGCGCGAGGCGCGCGCCGCGCTGGCGCTGCGCATGGTCTGCGGGCTGACCACCGAGGAGATCGCGCGCGCCTTCCTGCAGCCGGCGGCGACCATCGCGCAACGCATCGTGCGCGCCAAGCGCACGCTTTCGCAATCGGGGCTCGCTTACGAGACGCCGCGCGGCGATGAGCTTTCGGCGCGGCTCGCCTCGGTGCTGGAGGTCGTCTATCTCATCTTCAACGAAGGCTATACCGCCGCGCGCGGCGAGGATTGGCTGCGTCCGCAGCTTTGCCACGAAGCGCTGCGGCTCGGCCGCGTGCTCACCGCCATCGCGCCGCATGAGCCCGAGGCTTTCGGACTGTTGGCGCTGATGGAGCTCAATGCCTCGCGCACCGCGGCGCGCACGGATGCGCAAGGCGAGCCCATTCTGCTGTTGGAGCAGAACCGCGCGCTCTGGGATCAGCTGCAGATCCGCCGCGGCATGCTGGCGCTTGCCCGCGCGCGCGAACTCGGCGGCGCACGGACGGGCAATTACGCGCTGCAGGCCGCGATCGTCGCCTGTCACGCCCGCGCGCGCGACGGCGGACGAAACCGACTGGCCGCGGATCGCCGCTCTTTATGCGGAACTGGCGGCGCTCACGCCCTCGCCCATCGTCGAGCTCAACCGCGCGGTCGCCGTCGGCATGGCCGAAGGTCCGGAAGCGGCACTGGCGATGGTGGATCGTCTTGCCGGCGAGCCGGCGCTGAAAAATTATCACTTGCTGCCGAGCCGTTCGCGGCGACTTGCTGCACAAGCTCGGCCGCTACGAAGAGGCGCACGCCGCTTTCGAAAGCGCCGCAGCGCTCACCGGCAACAAGCGGGAACATGATTTGTTAAAACGCCGCGCGGCCGAGGCGGCTCACGCGGCGCATCGTCGTAATACAGAGAAATAATTCCGGCGCCGCTTAGCGCGGCGCCAGCACCATGACGACCTGGCGGCCCTCGAAGCGGGGCTCCTGCTCGATCTTGGCGATCTTGAGCGTATCGCCTTTGACGCGGTCGAGGAGCTTGTAGCCGAGCTCCTGGTGCGCCATTTCGCGGCCGCGGAAGCGCAACGTCACCTTGACCTTGTCGCCTTCCTCGAAGAACCGCTGCATCGAGCGCATCTTCACGTCGTAATCGTGATCGTCGATCATCGGCCGGAGCTTGATCTCCTTGATCTCGACGACCTTCTGCTTCTTGCGCGCTTCGGCGGCTTTCTTCTGCGCCTGATATTTGTATTTGCCGAAGTCGAGAATTTTGCAGACCGGCGGGACCGAATTCGGCGCGATCTCGACCAGATCGAGCCCGGCTTCCTGCGCCATGGCGATGGCGGCGTTGATCTCGGTGACGCCGTTGTTGGCGCCGTCTTTGTCGATGAGTTGGACCTCGCGAACGCGGATGTCCTCGTTGATGCGCGGCCCGTCCTTGGTGGCGGGCTGCGGCAGTCTGATGGGGCGACGAATGGGTACTATCTCCTGTGTGGTTGCGACTGGTAGTGACGGCAGGGTAGATGCAGCGATGGCGCGGCTTACACTTTACGCTTACGCATTGAACATGACGCATTACAAATCTGCATCGCACGATACGATGGACACTAATCGGCGATGCCGGACGGTAGACGCGAGAATCGAGCGTTTTGGGCTTCAAGTCAACGCCAATACGCGTCTGGATCGGTCGGGCGAACCTTCGCCAACATGATTTATGTTCCCTCACCCCGATCCGCCAGCAACGCCCGCCGGCAAACCAGCAATGAACGATAAAAGCCTGAAATTCCTGCACATTGGTGAAGGCGCCGAGCCGCCGCGCCATCGCTGTGCGCGCGCCACCCGGCGCCTCGCCCGGTCTGGTCTGGCTCGGCGGCTACAAGTCCGACATGAAGGGCACCAAGGCGGTGGCGCTCGCCGATTGGGCTTTGCAGCCAAGGCCGCACCTGCCTGCGTTTCGACTATTCCGGACACGGCGAATCGGGCGGCGCGTTCACCGACGGCACGATCTCGCGCTGGCTCGCCGAAAGCCTGATGGTGTTCGACGCCTGCTGCCGCGGGCCGCAGATTTTGATCGGCTCGTCGATGGGCGGCTGGCTCGCGCTGCTTCTGATCCGCGAACTGCGGCGGCGGCCGCGCCCTCGCATCCTCCCCCGCAAGCGGGAGAGGGTACGCGGCGAGCGTCGCCGGCGTCGTGCTGATCGCGCCGGCGGTGGATTTCACCGAAGAACTGATGTGGAAACGGTTCACGCCCGAGATCAAGCGCGAGCTCGCCGAGACCGGCGTGTGGACAGCGGCCGTCGGAATATTCGGCGGAGCCTTATCTCGTCACCCGGCAATTGATCGAGGACGGGCGCCATCATCTTCTCCTCGGCGACATGATCGAGACCGGCTGCCCGGTGCGCATCCTGCAAGGCGTCGAGGATCCCGACGTGCCGTGGCAGCACGCCAAGGCGCTGGTGGCGCGGCTTGCCTGCGACGACGTCGTGCTGACGCTGATCAAGGACGGCGATCACCGGCTGTCGCGGCCGGAAGATATCGAGCGGCTGATCGCGGCCGTGGCGGAGTTTTAGGGCGCGGCGTGGTTGATAGCGGCAGCCGCTAAATACAGTGAAGTTACTTTCGCTTTCGGGGCAAAGCGGCCATAGCCGGACTGCGCCAGAGAATTTGGTCGCCATCGCGGCATAACGGAAATCGAGTAAGCCGCACCAATCAAGCTCGATTTATGAGTACGCGCCCTAATACTACGCATGACGCCTCGGCTCTCACGCCGGGCTCAAAGCCGTCTCGGCGGCCTCCGCCTGCAACCCGCCGAAACGCCGTTCGCGCCGGTGAAAAGCGTCGAGCGCGTCGGCGAGATCTTCGGCCGCAGAAATCCGGCCACATTCGCTCGGTGAAATAGAATTCGGCATAGGCGCTTTCCCAGAGCAGGAAATCGGACAGCCGCTTCTCGCCGCTGGTGCGGATGATGAGATCGACGTCGCGAAACTCGGCTTCGCCGGTAACCAGTTGCGAAAACAGTTCGCGGGTGAGATTGTTCATTCCGGCCGCTTTCGCCGCAGCATTGAGAATGGCGTCGCGCGCCGAGTAGTCGATGGCGATGCGCAGATTGAGCGCGTCGCCGCATGCGCGTTGCGGCTTCGGCCTGCGCGATCGCTGACGCGATGCCGTCGGGCAGGCGATCGCGGCGGCCGATCACTTTGAGGCGGACGCCGTTCTGGCGAGGCTCTCGATCTCGCTCGCCAGATAAAAGCGCAACAGCCCCATGAGCGCCGCGACTTCCGCTTTCGGCCGCCGCCAATTGTCGCTGGAAAACGCGTACAGCGTCAGCGTGCCGACGCCTTGCGAAGGGGCTGCTTCGACGACGCGCCGGATCGCCTCGACGCCGGCTTCATGGCCGCGCAGGCGCGGCAGAGCCGGCGGCTCGCCCAGCGTCCGTTGCCATCCATGATGATGCCGATATGAAGTTTCGACGTAAGTTTGGATAGACGAGTACTTTGCATTACAAAGTCTCCATGCAAAAAAATTAGGCTGGGAAGGATCTCAAGCGGGCGGCGGCGCGTTTCTTGCTTGGCGTCTTGTTTGCTGTCGTGCTTCCCCGCGGCTTTCGCCGCGTCGCGCACCAGCTGTTCGAGGACGGCGAGATAATCGAGAAAGCGCTTGCGGCCGGTCTTGGTCAGCCGGCAGGTCGTGTGCGGCCGGTTGCCTTCGTAGCCCTTGATGACTTCGACGAGGCCGGCTTCCTGCAGCACCTGCAGATGGCGGCTGAGATTGCCGTCGGTGAGCGCGCAAAGCTGCTTGAGATCGGAAAACGACAGGCCCTTGGGATGCGCCATCAGCGAGGTCAGCAAACCGAGCCGCGCCTTCTCGTGAATGACGCGATCGAGACCCTCATAGGAAAACGGCGCGGTGTTGGTGTCAGTGTTCGGCATCGGTTTCCTCGGATGCAATGTACAAAAGCGCCGCCATCAGCAATTGGCCGATCACAAACGGCAGTCCCATGGTCCAGGGCGACAGCGCGTGACTGGCGCTGCCGATCAGCAAGACGGTAAAGCCGGCGACGAAATACCAGGCGCCGACCAGCGCGACACTGCGCGGCAGCGAACGGACGGAGGCGAATATCCCGAGGCTGACCAGCACCTGCCACAGTCCCGGCAACAGCCAGAGCGTCTCCGGCGCGAACTTCCACAGCATCACTGCCAGCAGAAGCGCCGGCGATGGCGGCCGGCAGAAACTGCTCGACCGCCTGCTGCACCATGGCGTCGGCGAGACCGGAATGATGCCGTCGCGAGCGCGCCCGCATCTCGATGAAGATCAGCGCCGCCGACACCAGCGCCGCCGCGGTCCAGCCCAAGAAGAACGTCAGGGGATGCCCGGTCGGATCGTCGAGCCAGATCAATTGCGACAAAAGCGGTGATCAGAGCCACGCCGCCGGTCGCAGCGACCGCGGTCGGCCCATAGCCTTGAAACGCCGTCCCCGCCGCAATCTGGCTGCGGATCGCCAAGATATCGGCCAGCGCCTTGTCGAGATCAGGCATCCCGTCCCACCGCCGCGTTCACTTTGCGATGCAAAGTAGATCACAGCCGCAAAGCAAAAGCAAGCCCGCCTGGCGCGATGACGACGCCGGTGCGCCCCACCGCTTTGTCGGCTCTTGCAAATCAAATAATGATTTTAGTGCGTTAGCCAAATGACGGCGCGGTCCGCGCAACATTGTTTCGGCCGCTATAGGACGGTGATGGAGAAAGCGGACATTCCTTCCGGACCGGCGTCCGGAAATGACGTCGAGTCCGAGCCTGCAGGTCTGCACGAACTCAGACGCCGGCAATCGGAATTGATCGCGGCGCTGTTCGCCGACGCCTCCAAGTTGCACCGGGACGGCCGCATTCGCGAAGCGGAATACGTCTACAAACAAATACTCGCGGTAGAGCCGGATCATTTTGACTGTCTGCACGCGCTTGGCGTCGCGCTTTATCAGCTTGGCGATTACGCCGAGGCCGCTCGGCTGATAGCCTTGGCACTGCAACGAAATCCGCACGACGTTATCGCGCTGAATAATCTCGGCAGCGCTCTCGCTGTGCAGGGACGCTTTGCTGAAGCCTTCGCGAGCTTCTCGGCTGTGGTTGCCACACGGCCTGATTACGCCGAGGCGCATGTCCATCGTGGCGATGTCCTGCGCGAGCTCGGGCGAGATGCGGAAGCCATTGAAAGCTACGGTCATGCGCTGGCGCTGCGGCAGGACCTCGCCGACATACATTGCGGTCGTGGTATTGCGCTCGCGAACTTGAAACGCGTTGACGAGGCAATTCAAAGCTACGACCAGGCGCTAAAGCTGCGGCCTGATTACGCCGAGGCGCATTGCGGTCGTGGTATTGCGCTCGCCGCGTTGGATCGGATCGACGAGGCATTGGACAGCTTTGCGCGGGCCCAAAGCCTGCGCCCCGATTACGCCGAGGCGCATGTCAATGAGGCGACATATCGTCTTCTGTTGGGCAATTTCGAACGGGGCTGGGAAAAATACGAATGGCGCTGGCAAACGGCGCGCTTCAAGGCGAACCGACGGAGCTTTGTGCAGGCTTTGTGGCGCGGGTCGGACGACATCGCCGGCAAGACCATTCTTCTGTACGGCGAGCAGGGCTTTGGCGACACAATCCAGTTCGCGCGATATGTGCCGCTCGTCGCAGCTTTTGGCGCGCGGATCGTTCTTGAAGTCCCAGGTCCATTGCGTGCGCTGACGGCAAGTCTGCCCGGCAAGCCGCAGATCGTTTCCGCTGGCGATCCTCTTCCGGATTTCGACTTGCAATGTCCGTTGCTCAGTCTGCCATTGGCGTTCCGGACCAGGCTCGACACGATCCCATGCGACATTCCTTATTTGTCGGCGCCGGCCGAAAAGGTGACCGCATGGCGCGAGCGGCTCGGCGCACACACAAAGCCCAGAATTGGCCTGGTTTGGGCCGGCAATCCGCGGAAGGACCAGCCGCACATCAATCGGCTCGACCACGAACGGAGCTTGGCTCTCGACCAGATTGCACCACTCTTAGAAGTGGACGCGTGCAGCTTCTATAGCCTGCAAAAAGGCGACGACGCCCAAAGGCAGCTGCGTGAGGGTCCTTGGTGCGACCGTGCGGTCGATTTCACGGACGACCTCCATGATTTTTCCGACACTGCGGCTTTGATCGAGAATCTGGACTTGGTGATCTCAGTGGACACGTCGGTACTGCATCTTGCCGGCGCGCTCGGCAAGTCCGTTTGGCTGATGAACCGCTACAATACCTGCTGGCGCTGGTTTCGGGATCGTGACGACACGCCCTGGTATCCCGGCGTGCGCCTGTTTCGACAGAATGCCGCCCGCGATTGGGGCCCTGTGATCGGGCGCATCGCTACAGCTTTGCGCGACTACGTGCGCGGTTTCGATATTGAGCGAAGTGCCCGTCATAAGTGAAATGGGTGGCGCGCCGGAGAGGATTCGAACCTCTGACCTTTGCCTTCGGAGGGCAACGCTCTATCCAGCTGAGCTACGGGCGCGTGAGGCCGCTTCGGTATCCGTCCAGATAACCAAATCGCGATGGGGCAGCAACCGTAATGGGCCGCGCTTGGCGCGGCCCGCGTCTCCTGCGGCGCTAGATCACGACTACAGCGTCGGCACCGATTTCGGGTCCGACAGGCGCAGCGGCGCCGCCGAGTAACGAAACGAGTCGCCGCTCTTCACTTTGCCGGTGCGGTCGACTTCGGTGGTGACGCCGGAGATGGTCTTCTTGTCGATCGTCAGCTTCACGAAGCCCCAGGATTTGTCGGCGGCGTATTTCAGCACGGCGCCGGTATCGGGAGCTTTGCCGCCCACGCTGGTGTGGACGGCATGGAGATTGTGGTAGCCGCCATTGCCGGTGACGACGAACGGCGTCGGCGCCGCCTTTCACGATGGTCTGCTCGATGCGCTGGTAGTCATGGACATGGCCCGACAGCACCAGGTTCGGCACCCGGCCGGTGTCGCGGATGGCGTTTTCGAGCACGTCCGCCATTTTCGAACTGCCGCTGTGATAGACGTCGAACGAATAGATCGGGTGATGCAGCGCCAGGATGAGCGCGCGATCGGTCGGCGCGGTGGCGAATTCGTTGGTCAGCCATTGTTGTTGAGTCGAGTCGATCGAGCCGCCTTCCGGCACGTTGGTGTACATGCCGACGATGGTGGCGTAGCGGCGTGACGCAACGTCCAATAGACATTGGGCAGATTCAAGCTGCACGCGCGGAGCATCCTTGGAGATCGGATCGACGTCGGGATTGGCCTGCATGAAATAATCGACCCAGCCGTCGAGCGAGGTCTGGGCCGTGGGATCGTCGACTTCGCCGTCGTGATTGCCGGGAATGGCGAAGATCGGCACGTCGTAATGGGCATAGGGCTCGTAGAATTGCGCGTAGTAATCGTCGTGCATCCCGGTGAAGTAGACGACGTCGCCGACGTGATAGCAGAACTGCGGCTTGCCGCCCTTGCCGCTGCGCCAGATCGTCGATCATCTGCGCGGCGACGTTGTTCTGAAATTCGCCGTCTTGCACGCCGCCGGTGTCGCCGACGACATGAAAGACCATCTCGGCCTGGATGTTCTTGGCGATGTCGGGAAATCTTGCGGAGATGTCGTAGTGATAGGGCGGCGCGCCGAGCGGCCGCGGCAGCGGCTGAAAACTGACATTGCGATGGGTGACGGGATTGAGCGGCGCGACGCCGCCATGCGCTTGCGAGCTCTTGGCCGGCGGCGGCGGCCGCACTTCGCCCGGCCGCAGCGCGCTGCGCGCGACGACGGCCTGCGGATCTTGGCTTGCGGCGTTTGCACTGGCCGAAGGGCTTGAGCCCGGAGCACTCGCGGCCGTGCCTCGCGAGACCCGCGAACGAGAAGTCTTCGAGCGCGAAGCTGCGGCGCGTGCCGAAGCGGCGCGCGAAGCTTTGGACGACGATGTGTGACGTTTTGCTTTGACTGGTTGTTTCATAGGACGCCCCTTATTGAGGCCCCCCGACTTGAGCGCCAGGTGGGCATGTCGAGACAATCGCTGATGCAACTATAAGTTTAGTCCATTCCGGCGACCGCAACAAGCCGTGCGCGCGAAGTATCGCGTTAAGGCGCGGCCAGCTCAAACAACATTTGATGCTCGCGCGAGCTCGCGCCGCTGGAGCCGATCCCATAATGTAGTTGCGCAATGTGACGCTTTGCCGAACAAAGACCGTGCGCTATTTCGCCAATGCGGCGCGGCGAGGAGTAACGGGCCGCGGCGGCTGACTCCGCATTCAATAGCGGGCGGTCGGCCCGCAATCACGGCGGTATCGTATCGGCCAAAAGCTGAAGAGCCGCAGCCGCAAAAACGCGCATATTGGCGAGCCGCTCCGCACTGCCGGTCTCGATCGTGATTGCCCGCTCGGCGGCGCCGGCAACCGCGAGGCAGGTGTGGCCGGCGGGATCGCCGTAGCGATTGCCGGTCGGCCCGGTCGCGCCGGTTTCACCGAGGCCCCAGGTCGCGGCGAAGCGTACCCGCGCGCCGCGCGCGAGCAAGCAGCGCGTGCGGTTCGGTCGCCGGCCGAAATTGCGCGAGCTCGGATTCATCGAGGCCGAGCATCAGGATCTTGGCCGGACGGGTGTAGGCGACCGCGCCGCCGAGGAAGTAGGCCGACGCGCCGGGCAGCGCCAGCAGCGCCGCCGAGATCAGGCCGCCGGTCGAGGACTCGGCAATCGCAATGGACTCGCGGCGCGCCTTCAGGCGCTGCGCGATCGTCTCGGCAAGCGGGATCAGATCATTCACGGCGCTGTTTTCCTATGAACACGACCGGACGCGCCTCACGACACGTCGTGACGATCGATCATAAACCAGATTGCGGCCGGCGCATCCGTCATCGCCGGTCAACCGACCGCGAACGAGCCCATTTGCGTTTTATACGCGAAGTGGCGCGCCCGAGAGGATTCGAACCTCTGACCTTTGCCTTCGGAGGGCAACGCTCTATCCAGCTGAGCTACGGGCGCGCAGAGCCGGTTCGGTGCGGACTAGATAGCGAAACCAGGGCGCTCCGGCAACGGGCGGCGGGCTTGCCGCAGGTGGCGTCGGCTCCTAAGCTTGCCTAACGATTATCCGTCACCCTGAGGTGCGAACGTAGCGAGCCTCGAAGGGCGACGGCCCAAGCGCCTCGGCCGTATCCTTCGAGGGCCGCTCCGCGGCCACCTCAGGATGACGGATTACACGACGGGAGCAACCGATGTCGCAACTTGCCGAGAAAGCCGACCCCAAGGCGGAAAAGCGCGAGCCGAAAGGCGTCCAGATCAAGGATGCCGCGTTCAACTGGGAGGATCCGCTCGACCTTGAAGGCGAGCTGTCCGAGGAAGAGCGCATGGTGCGCGACACCGCGCGCGATTATGCGCAGGAGAAATTGTTTCCGCGCGTGATCGCCGCCAATCGCGACGGCAATTTCAATCCGGACGTGGTCAAGGAAATGGGCGAGCTTGGGCTCCTGGGCCCCACCATCCCTGAGGAATACGGCGGCGCCGGTCTCAATTATGTCTGTTCCGGGCTGATCGCGCGCGAGATCGAGCGCGCCAATTCCGGCTACCGCTCCCTGATGTCGGTGATCTCTTCGCTGGTCATGCACCCGATCTATGCCTATGGCAGCGAGGCACAGCGCAAGACCTATCTGCCGAAGCTTGCCAAAGGGGAGATCGTCGGCTGCTTCGGGCTCACCGAGCCCGATCACGGCTCCGATCCCGGCTCGATGGTGACGCGCGCCGAGAAGGTCGCGGGCGGCTATAGCCTCACCGGCGCCAAGACCTGGATCACCAATGCGCCGGTCGCCGACATCGCCGTGGTCTGGGCCAAGCTCGACGGCAAGATCCGCGGCTTTCTTGTCGAGCGCGGCACCAAGGGATTCTCCACGCCGAAGATCGACGGCAAGCTAAGCTTGCGCGCCTCGATCACCGGCGAGATCGTGCTCGAAGGCGCGGTGGTGCCGGAGGAGAATATCCTGCCGAACGTATCCGGCCTCGCCGGTCCGTTCGGCTGCCTCAATATGGCGCGCACCGGCATCGCCTGGGGCGCCATGGGGGCGGCCGAATTCTGCTGGCATCGCGCCCGCGATTACACGCTCAACCGCAAGCAATTCGGCCGGCCGCTTGCCGCCAATCAGCTGGTCCAGAAAAAGCTCGCCGACATGCAGACCGAAATCACGCTCGGGCTGCACGCGGCGCTGCGGCTGTCGCCCGGCTGATCGATCAGGGCAAGGCGTCGCCGCCGGCGATCTCGCTGCTCAAGCGCAACAATTGCGGCAAGGCGCTCGATATCGCGCGCATGGCCCGCGACATGCACGGCGGCAACGGCATCTCGGAGGAATATCACGTCATGCGCGTGCTCTGTAATCTCGAGACCGTCAACACCTATGAGGGCACGCACGACATCCACGCGCTGATCCTGGGCCGCGCGCAGACCGGCATCCAGGCGTTTATGTGACGAGTGGAGTAACTCATGTGCCGCAACATCCGCACGCTGTTCAATTTCGAGCCGCCGGCGAGTGAAGATGAAATCCGCGCTTCGGCGCTGCAATTCGTGCGCAAGCTATCTGGCTTTGCCAAGCCATCGCATGCCAACGAGGCGGCCTTCAACACGCGCCGTCGACGAGGTGACGGAGGCCGCGCGCCGGCTGCTCAGCTGCGCTTGAAACATCGAGCCCGGCGAAGAACCGCGAAATCGAAGCGGCGAAAGCGCGCGAACGGGCGAGAGAACGGTTCGCATGACCGGCAGTCTGAGCGCCGACGACGTTCGAAGGCTCCTCGATCTCGAACCGAACGCGACCTGCGGTTTCGTGAAGCTGACATTCGCGAGCCCGCATTCGCTCGCGGCAGGCGCGCTCGCCGCGCCGTTTACGGAACGCGCGGCCGCTGGGTTCGGCGCTTTATTTCATGGTAACGCCAGAAGCGCCGGTGCGGATGCATCGCATCCGCAACGACCAGCTTTATCATTATTATCTCGGCGACCCGATCGAGCTGTTCCTGTTGCACGCCGGCGGCCGCGCTGAGCGCGTCGTCGTCGGCCCGGATATTCGCGCCGGCCAGCGGGTGCAGTTTTTGATCCCTGGCCATACGTTTCACACCGCGCGGCTGCTCGGCCAAGGTCCTGGACCAGGCCGATGGTTTCTCGGCGCCTCTACCGAATGGCCGGGCGTCATTCCGGCGGATGTCGAGATCGGCAATCTCGAGGCGCTCTCGCAAAAATATCCGGCAGTTGCCGCCGAAATGCGGGCTATCGCCGCGTCGGTGCGGGAAGTTACCACTTAGATCGCAGCCAATTAAATCGCAGCCATGGCTTCAATCTCGATCAAAAAGTCGGGCCCGTAGAGCTTCGACACTTCGACCAATGTGACTGCGGGTGCTGCCGGCGGGGCGACCGTTGCAAAGAAGCGATTCCGGGCCTCGCGATAAGTCAGAAGGTGGCCCATGTCGCGAACGAAGACTGTCAGCTTTACGAGATTGCTCGCGGTGCAGCCGACCGCTTGCAAGGCCACACCCAAGTTTCGGAAGACTTGATCGGCCTGCGCCGCGAAATCGTTTCGCCCGATGAGTTCGCCATCGCGATCGAGCGCGGTCTGACCGGCGATGAAGACGAGGCGGCTGGCCCTTACTTCCACGATCTGAGAGTAACCGGGCGGATCGCCCAGTTCGGGCGGGTTGAGCCGCCGGATTGTCGCCGCCTTGTCATCAGCCATCAAGCATCCTCATGCTGTCGCCGCGATCGTCCTGAAAGCTGACGAAGCGCCATTCCTGCAAGGAGAAACTTCATGCGCCTGCCGTTGATCGCTCCCGCCGATCTAACCCCCGAACAGCGTCCGGTCTACGACGACATGAAAGCCGGCATCGAAAAGAATTTTTCGGGCTTTGCCGACCATCGCCAAAAACGGCGCGCTCCTGGGGCCGTGGAATCCCTGGCTGCACGAGCCGAAATTCGGCAAGCCGATCTGGGATTTGACCTTGGCACTGTCGATCTCGCCGTCGCTGCCGCGCACTGTGCGAGAGGTGGCGATCCTGGTCACCGGCACGGTGTTTCATTCATCCTATGAGCTTTACGCCCATGTCATCGCCGCCGAGCGGCGCGGGCTGTCCGACGACAAGCTCGCCACCATCGTCTCCGGCCAGCGGCCGCCCGACCTGACGCGCGAGGAAGGCGTCGCCTACGACGTCGCCTCTTCGCTGCTGCATCACGGCACGTTGCCGGAACTGAGCTATCGCGCGGCGGTGCAGGCGTTCGGGCAGCACGGCGCCGCCGAGCTCATTTATCTGGTCGGGCTCTATTGCCTCGTCTCGGTGACGTTGAACGGCTTCAATGTCCCGGTGCCGGAGACCGAAGCGGTATGAGGCTGTGAAACGCGGCGGCGATTTTTCACGCCGCCGCTTCGACCTCTCACTCCTGCTCGGTGCGGCAGGATTCGAACAGGAACCAGGTGCGCCGCTCGGATTCGTCGATCCAGACTTCGAGCAGGCTTGTGGTCGCCACGTCGCCGTGCTCGTCGCGACAGATCGTGGAGCTCGCGCATATGCGCCGTCAGCTGCTTGTTGTCGTCGCGCAGCTCCGCCAGCATGTCGAGCGGCGTGACGAAGTCGGCATCGTTGTCCAGGACGCGCTTGAGCTTGTTGATATGGCCGATCGAACGGATCGTGGTGCCGCCGATCTTGCGCGCGCGCTCGGCGATGTCGTCGGTGGTGGCGAAGATCTGATCGGACTGCTCGTCGAGCATCAGATGATAGTCGCGGAAATGCGAGCCCGACATGTGCCAGTGAAAATTCTTGGTCTTCACATAGAGCGCGAACATGTCGGCAAGCAGGATGCGCAGCGCGCCGGAAATATCGCCGACGGCATTGTCCTTGAGGTCGGTCGGAGTGGCGAGGGCAGGCCGCGAGGTCTTGGCGTTCATGGGTCGGATCCTTTCTTTGCTAGCTTTTTGATGGAGCATGATCTTTTCGGAAAACCGGCATCCACTTTTCCGGATCATGCTCTAAATATGCCTAACCGCGCGGGGATAACGCACGGATCACCGAATTGGTCTCAGGCGGTTCTGGGGTGAAATTTGCGCACGGCAAGGAAACCGAGCGCGACGAAGACAATCAGGACGGCGGCTTGGGCGATGAGGAACGGCGGCTCCGACTGCGTCGGCGCCAGATCGTGCAGTGCCGGAACTTTCAAAAAACCCTGGAAAACCAGTACGAAGCAGTTCAGGTACAGCGACGTCATGGCGGTCACGACATAGACCCAGCGCCACGCGCCGGCGAGATGAAACAGATAATAGGCGCCGACCGCGATTGCCAGGAGGATGAGCGACAGTGTGCCGATGGCGCGCGGCGGATCGAAA
The DNA here is from genome assembly GCA_963695615.1 of uncultured Alphaproteobacteria bacterium. GTDB lineage: Bacteria > Pseudomonadota > Alphaproteobacteria > Rhizobiales > Xanthobacteraceae > BOG-931. Next base: position 267,539 of record CAVOHH010000006.1, read on the forward strand.
CCGAAAGGCGCGAGCGGAAAGCCGGTGACGCTGGTCAAGATCGTCGTCGGAGAAACAGTGCGGTCCAGCCGCCGAGCGCCTTGCCGCTGAGCAGGCCGTAGAGCACGACGAGGCCGGACACGATTCCGATCAGGCTCAAGGCAACGTGAATTTCGAGCAATGACATTAAAGCCTCCTCACTTGGCGGTGAAAACTTGGCGATGAAATCATTTGGCGATGAAATCGACGATCGCCGTCGTCGTCTGTTTCGGCTGCTCTTCCATCACCCAATGACCTGACTGTGTGATGACACCGCCGGTCACATCGCTGGCGACGAGCCGCATGATGTCGGCCATCTGGGTGTTGAAGGAGTGGTCACCGCCGAGCGCCAGGACCGGCATGCGTCAGCTTGCCCTTGCGCGGCGAGCGCCGTGTTGTCGATGGCGTCCTGAGTGAAGGCCGCGAATTGCTCGAAGGCGGAATGCATGGCGCCGGGGCGCGCATAGAGCCGCGCATAGTGCCGCCGCGTCGCTTCGTCGATCTTCTTCGGATTGGCCGACAGCTCGTTCCAGAAGCGGTCGAGATAGATGCGCTCGCGGCCTTTGACCAGGCGCTCGACATCCGGCCCGCGGAAATTGAAATGCCACAAAGCCGGACTGCGCAAAATCTCGTCCCAAGGCCCGATCCCCGGCAGCGGCGCGTCGATGACGACCCAGCGCGTGACGCGCGCCGGAAATTGCGCGGCGAATGCGTAGCCGACCATGTTGCCGATATCGTGGGTGACGAGCGCGGTGCTGCCGATCTTCAGCCGGTCCAGCACCTGGGCGATGTCGTACGCTTGCGTTTTCTTGTCGTAGCCGCCGGGCGGATGCGACGACAGGCCCATGCCGCGCAGATCGGGCACGACCACGGTGCGATCCTCGACCAAGGCCGCTGCGACCGGCGCCCACATGTCGCCGGTGTCGCCAAAACCGTGCAGCAGGACGACCGCCGGCCCCTTGCCGCCATTCCCCTCGCCACCATGCCCCTCGCCACTATGGCGAACATGGATCGTCGCGCCGTTGGTTTTGATGTTCCGCGCCTGGAAACTTCGCGGAAACGACCAGGCTTTCGCAGAGACCGACGACGCCACAACAAATTCCTCCGCTAGTACCGAAACGTAATCAAAATTGGCCGAATGGCATGAAAATACACACTTGCATCACGGGTTTGAAACACAACGCGTAGCCCGGCGGCCATAGTATGTCGCAATGGCCGGGCGAAGCGAAGTCCCGTTACTGCGGGTGTGACCCGATCGAGTTGAGGAGCTGATCAGCCGCAAACGCAGCTCCGGGCCGGTTCCGAGCGCCAGTCCGAAATGGCTGGCGGCCGGGGTCCGAACACACTACATAAAGGCCTTCCCCCCACAGGAGAGCACGTCATGGCCTCGCGCCAGATCAAAATGCCGGCAAAAGAAAAAGACGATTCGGAAAAGGATGTCGACGACGTGTTCTCGCAGCGCAAACGGCCGGAACGCGGCCGTTATTTGCTCCAGGTCGACCGGCAAACCAAGGGCTCCTACACAACCTCCGAAGCCGCGCAGACGGTGGCACTGGGTATCAAGACCGCTTATCCGATCGTTCAGGTCTCGATCTATGACAGCGTCGATAACACAAGCACGATGGTGGAAGTGGAAGCGCCGGCCGCGGCGTCCTAGAGAACTTCTTTTTCATTAAGCTTCCGCGCGAAGAGGACCAAATTTTATGATAATCCATCATTTTCATGCCGTTGTTTGGATTGATCACCGTGAGGCGCGGGTCTTCCATTTCAGCCCGACCGATGCCGAAAAGCTGGTGCTGCACCCGGACAATCCGCATGTGCATATCCACCACAAAGCCAATTCGATCGGCAGCGGGCATGCGGGCGAAGATCACAACTTCCTCGAGGCGGTGGCGAAATCCATCGCGGATGCGGGCGCGGTCCTCATCACCGGGCCGGCCAATGCCAAGACCGAGCTGGTCAAACACATCAGCACGCACCATCCGCAGCGGATGAAGATCATCGTCGGCATCGAGTCCGTCGATCACCCGAGCGACGGCGAGCTCGTTGCGCATGCCCGGCATTATTTTAAGGCCGAGGACTTGATGTTGCGGCAGAAGAACTAAGCCTAAGCTTTACTGCATCGACAGCGACGAGATCACAACGCTCACGGCGCCGTTGGCATTGGCGATGACGCGCAGCGTCTTGTCGTCATAGGCGATGCCGGCAAGGCGCAGATCGTCGACGCTGGCGGTGGCACGCAGCCCCGGCGCCTGCGCCGCAAGATCGCCGACCGCAGCCGCAATGCGCGTCTTGGCATCCGCGGCGAACGGTTTGAGATCGATGACCGCCTTTTCCGCCAGCGTCTTTTGCAGGTAGGGCACCGCCGCCTGCGCCGCCGCGCCCAAGAGCCCGAAGGCGGCCTCCGATTGCACATCGAGCGTGACGTCGGTGAAGCGCAGAATCTGCTGATCCTGATCGAGCACCGGCCGCCCCCACACATAGACCGTCGCGTCGGCGCCGATCGAGAAGAAGCCGCTCTTCTTGATGTGAACCAGGAGCGAGATCAACAGGCGATCGCCCGCGGCCGCGACGCTGGCCTGTTTGACGGTGGCGGCGAACTCGCCGGAGCCGTCCTCCGGAAAGGTCTTCCCCGCGAACTGCGTTTCCAGGAGACGGCTGACTTCGGTGAACGGGATATCGATCGGCACGGCGATATTGACGCGGCCCTGGTTCGCCTGCGGCACCAGATCGAGCTGCTGCGGGAACGGACAGTCGGGCTTGGTCTGGTTCGGCACGATGCGGGTTTCCGCCTGCACGCCGACCAACAGCGTCACCGCTTTGCCGTCGATCTGCGGCTGCGCGGCGATGGCGCGCCGCGGGCGAATTTCGAGCCAGAGATTCGGCATCGCTTGCGAGCTGCCTTGCCCGGCGGCGCCGAGCGAAACGGCGCGGCAGAGCTTGCTCCATTCGCTGCGCGCCGCGTTCTCGATGAACGGGTTGTTGCGCAGCTGCGTCTCCAAGCGCATCGGTCTGCTGGTGGACCAGGCTGTCGAGCACCGGCTTCACCTCATTGGCGACGCTGAGCTTGAGCCCGCCGATCGGCAGCACCACGTCGACGACATTGACCTGCGCCGCCAGATTGGGCGCCAGCCGCCAGTTCGGCGCGATGGTCGGGCGCGACGTCGTCGTCACGGTGCCGGATATGTTGGTGTGCTGATCGAACGCCTTGCCGGCGAGGTTTTGCACCTGCTGGCCGACATTGCCGCCGAGCAGATTGCCGATGGCGCCGCCGGCCGCGGAGACGCCGAGCCGACGCCGCCGGTGATGGTGCCCAGCGCCTGGAATTGGCCGGACAGCGGCGTGGTGACGGTTAGCACGCCCGGCTGTCCGCTCATGACGAAAGGACCGCGATTGACGTTAATCGTGAGCTGGGCGTTGGCGAGCAGCTTTGACACCGGATTCTGCGGCTTGCTGGTGAGGTTTTTCGGCGCCTTGGCGTCGAGCGCCTCGCGCGATCGCCGACAGCGCGATCGCCGCCGGCGCCAGCACCACCGACGTGCCGGTGAGCGGCTGCAAGGGCGGCATCGCGACGAGCGCCGGGCGCGCCTGCTGCGGCGCGGCCGGCCACAGCACATTCATCAGGAGCGTCGCGCCGGCGAAAGAGCCGGCGAGAACCAGGGCACCCAGGATGACCGTGCGGAGCCGCATCGCGAATCGTTTTGTTCCTAAAATCCGATACTATACGAGCGGGGCAAGGCAGGCCCCGGATTTCGCTCCGGTTTTTGCCCCGGATTTCGCCGCCGCCCGAACCGGGATAGGCTTGCAACGCCCGTCCAATCTGATCGTGAGGCCGCCATGCGCTGGTTCTATCTGACGATCGTCATCCTGTTCGCCGCCGCCATGCTGATCTTCGTTCTGCAGAATTTCGATTTGGTCACGATGGCGTTTTTGGGCTTTCGCATCAGCGCGCCGCTCGCGCTCTTGGCGGCGGTCATCTACGTGCTCGGCGCGATCAGCGGCGGCTCGCTATTGGCACTGCTGCGCCGGTCGATCCGGGAATCCAAAGGCGCATAAAGGCCGGAGCGTAGCTGACGCAAAATCGAAGCCTTGCGGGGCCGCCGCGGCGGAACCATATCCGGGTTGCGGCCAGCCGTCTTCGCAACATCCGGCCGTTTGCGCTCCCTCCGATCAACCCACCCAAAGCCACGGATCACTCATGCCGCAATCAATGTCGCAATCTTCGCTGCCGGTTTTCGAGATCAATCTCAACGCGCTGTCCGGCGTCCTCGACAAGGCCGAAGCCTTCGCCACCGCCAAGAAGATCGATGCCTCGGTGCTGCTGCATTCGCGGCTGGCGCCGGACATGTTCGATCTCGTCCGCCAAGTGCAAGTGGCAACGGATGGGGCAAGGCGCGGTTCGGCGCGTCTGGCCGGCGCCGAGGCGCCGAAATTCGAGGACACCGAAACGACGATCGCGCAGCTCAAGGAGCGCATCGCAAAGACGGTGGCTTATCTGAAGACGCTTGACCGCAAGGCAATCGACGCGTCGGCCGAGCGCGAAATCACCTTCCCGCTCGGCCCGGAAAAGAAAGGCCACATGAAGGGCGACGATTATCTCAACCACTTCATGCTGCCGAACTTTTATTTTCATTGCACCGCCGCCTACACGATCCTGCGTCATTTGGGCGTGGACGTCGGCAAGCGCGATTTCCTGGGTGAGATTCCGCTCAAGATGAGCTGAGTCATCTCCGCATCGTCACCACCGGGCCGACCCGGCGGTCCATGTGCGCCTTAGCAATAATGGCGGTCAGATCCGTCACGCCGATCTGCAGCATGGATCGCCGGATCGACAGTCCGGCAATGACGGGCGAGTGACGGCGGAGCGCCGCCCCAGGGACCCGGAACATGGACCCCGAATTCATCAGCGACCTGTTCGCGCCATTCGGCCCGGTGACGGTGAAGCGCCTGTTCGGCGGCTCGGGCATTTCAGCCGACGGTCTCACCTTCGCGCTGGTCTTCGACGGCGCGATCTTTCTCAAGGTCGACGACGGCACCATCCCGGACTTCGAACGCGAAGGCTCCAGCCCCTTCGTCTATACCCGCGCCAAGAGCAAAGGCCGCGTCGGCCGTGCCTCGCTGTCCTATTGGCGGCTGCCGGAGCGGCTTTATGACGATCCGGATGAGCTTGCGGTCTGGGCGCGGCGGGCATTTGCGATTGCGGAACGAAAGAAGTTGGCGCCGCGCAAGCGAACCACACGAAAGGCCGGGACGCGACGAACGAAAGCCTAGCTCAGCGATGGACCAGCACGGGAATCTTGCAATGCGTGAGAACCTTGACCGTTTCGCTGCCAAGGACGAGCGCGGAGATGCCGTGACGGCCGTGCGAGGCCATGACGATAAGATCGCAGCCTTTCGTCGCCGCGATATCGATGATCGCCCGGTAGGGATGCTCGTGCTCGACCTGGACCGTCTCGCATGCAACGCCTGCGGCTCTTGCCGCGTCGGCGACGGCGCCGAGGGTTTTCTCGGCATGCTTTTGCATGCGCGCCTCATACAGCGCCGGCGTGTCCTCGATCATCTGCGCGTCGGTGGTGAACGTGTGAAAAGGCGGCACGACCGTAAGCACGGTGGTCTTGGCGCCGAGCCGATGCGCCAAGGCGATGCCGTGCTGGACGGCTTCGCCGGCGAGTTCCGACCCATCTGTTGGTAACAGCATGTTGGTATACATCGGCCTCTCCCGCGATAAGCCTGGTGAGATAAACCCCGGACGGCGCTTCGTTCATCCGGCCTGCTTTTTCTGCAACATCACTTTCACGGCAATCCGCCATGCGCCCCGAGAACGCCGGGTCGACGCTATAACGGCGGCTCCTCGCCGCCTTCCTTCTTGCAGGCGATGCTCGCCTCTTCGAGGTCGAGCTCGCGCTCGATGCGGCGGCGGGCTTCGTCGGTGATCTCGCCGCGTTGCAAGAGCTCGTAGATGTATTCGCGCTCGGCGGCGATCAGCTCGATCCGCAGATCCATCGCCGCCATCGCGGCGTCCATGCCGTCCGGACGTGGTCTCCGGCAGCCGGCCGGCGCGGTATTCGTGGCGGGCACGCAGGATCGCGAGCGCCTCGGGCGAGATCCGGCCTTCGCGTCGACGAATTGCTTCAAGCGGGCATGCGCCACGTTCAGCGCTTGCGCCCGCGCCGCAAGTTCGGCCTCGTGCTCGCGCTCGCGTTCGTCGGCCGCGTGCTCGGCAAGCCCGAGCCAGCGCACGACAGCGGGCAGCGCCAAGCCCTGCCCGATCAGCGTGACGACGATGATACCGAAGGTGACGAAGAGAATGAGATCGCGATCGGGAAACGGCGCGCCGGCCGCGGTGAAGAGCGGCAGCGCCAAAGCCGCCGCCAGCGAGACCACGCCGCGCACGCCGACAAAGCGACAGAAAGAACGGCCATTGCCAGGGCGGCAGCGGATCGCGCCGCCGCAGCGCCGGGCTCAGCCAGCGCGGCAGATAGATCGCCGGAAAGACCCAGACGAAGCGCGCCACGATGACCACCGCCACGGTCAGCAGGATGGCGAAGGCGAAGTGCTGCCACGGCACCTCGTGCATGCGAATGAACAGCGTTCGCGTCTGCATGCCGGTGACCAGGAAGACGAAGCCTTCGAGCAGATAGATCAGCAAGTCCCAGAAGAAGATGCCTTGCAGCCGCGTCGCCGCCGGAATGAGCAGCGGCCCGTTCCAGCTCACGAACAGCCCGGCCGCCACCGTCGCCAGCACGCCCGATCCGCCCAATTGTTGCGGGACGAGAAACGCGGCGTAAGGCGTCATCAGCGACAGCGTGATCTCGACGCGCGGATCGCGCGCCCAGCGGCGCAGCCGCAGGCTCACCCAGCCGACGCCGATGCCATAGGCGATCTCGCCGACGACGATGAGGGCAAATTCGCCGGCGGCCGTGTCGAAGGAGAACAAGCCGGTGCTCACCGCGGCGACGGCAAAGCGGTAAAGAATCAGCGCCGTGGCGTCGTTGGCGAGACCTTCGCCTTCGAGCACGACGACGAGCCGGCGCGGGACGCCCAGGCGGCGGACGATGGCGAGCGGCGCCACCGCGTCGGGCGGCGACACGATGGCGCCGAGCACGAAGCCGACCGCGAGCGGCATGCCGAGGAGCCAATGCGCGGCGGCCGCCACCGCGCAGGTGGTGAAGACGACGCAGCCGAAAGCAAACAGCGTGATCGGCCGCAGATTGAACTTGAATTCGCGCCAGCTCATGGCGACGCCGGCGGAATAGATCAGCGGCGGCAGGATGCCGAGCAGCACCAGTTCCGGCGCCAGCTCGATGCGCGGCAGGCCGGGCGCGAGCGCCAGCGCAATGCCGGCGATGACGAGAAGGATCGACGGCGCGGTATTGAGCCGCCGCGCGGCAACGGCGACGACGACCAGCACGCCGAGCAGGAGCAGGATGGTTTCGATCGTCTCGGTCATGCGGCGATCTTACAAAAAACTCTGCGGATCGATGTCGATATCGAGCTTGATCGAGCCGTGGCGCTTCGGCGCCTTGGCGAGCCAGGCGCGCAGATAGGCCGAGAGATCGAAGTTGCGCGGCGCCTTCAGCAACAGCCGCATGCGGTGGCGGCCGCGGATCAAGCGCGAGCGGCGCTTCGGCGGGGCCGAGCACGCGCACGCCGTGCATCGCGTTTTCGTTGAGCGGCGCCGAGCGCGCCAGTGCGCGCGCATAGGCCGCGGTCTCGTGCTTGTCGGCGCCGGAGACGACGATCGAGGCGAGGCGGCCGAACGGCGGATAATGCGTCTTCTCGCGCACGTCGATCTCGGCGTGATAGAACGCCTCGCGGTCCTGCGCGATCAGCGCGCGCATCACCGGATGGTCGGGCTGGTGCGTCTGCAGGAAGCCGCGGCCGATGCCGGCGTCGCGGCCGGCGCGGCCGATGACCTGATGCAGAAGCTGAAAGGTGCGCTCGGCGGCGCGCGGATCGCCGTTGCGACAGGCCCAGATCGGCGTCGACAACGCCGACGAGATTGAGCATCGGGAAATTGTGGCCCTTGGCGACAAGTTGCGTGCCGATGACGATGTCGAAGCGGCCTTGCGGCGATCTCGGCGAATTCCTCGCGCATGCGCTCGACCGTGGCGACGAGATCGCTGGAGAGCACCAGCACGCGCGCCTCGGGAAACAGCTCGTGCACTTCCTCTTCGAGCCGCTCGACGCCGGGGCCGCAGGCGACGAAGGAATCCTGCGCGGCGCATTTCGGACAGGCCGGCGGATGCGGCATGGCGAAGCCGCAATGGTGGCAGACGAGCTGCTTCCTGAAACGGTGATCGACCAGCCAGGCATCGCAGTTCGGGCAGGAGAAGCGGAAACCGCAGGCGCGGCACAAAGTGAGCGGCGCATAGCCGCGGCGATTGAGGAACAGCAGCGCCTGCTCGCGGCGCTCGAGCGCCGTCTTCACTTCGCCGGCGAGCAGCGGCGAGATGAAGCGGCCGCGCGGCGGCGGCGCCGCGCGCAGATCGATCGCCTCGACCGACGGCAGACGCTGACCGCCGAAGCGCTCCGGCAGCGCGAGCCGCAGGTAGCGGCCGCGCCGCGCATTGACTTCGCTCTCGACCGACGGCGTCGCCGACGACAGCACGATCGGGATTTTGGCGATATGGCCGCGCACCACCGCCATGTCGCGGGCGTGATAATGCACGCCGTCTTCCTGCTTGTAGGCGGGGTCGTGCTCTTCATCGACGACGATCAGCCCGAGATCGGCATAGGGCAGAAACAAAGCCGAGCGCGCGCCGACCACGACCGACACTTCGCCTTTGGCGACAGCCGACCAGGTGCGCGCGCGTTTGCGCGGCGTGCAGCTCGGAATGCCATTCCGCCGGCCGCGTGCCGAAACGCGCGGCGAAGCGGTCGAGGAATTGCGCGGTGAGCGCGATCTCCGGCATCAGGATCAGGCTTTGCCGGCCGCTCGCGGATCGCGTCCGCCACCGCCTCGAAATAAACTTCGGTCTTGCCCGAGCCGGTGACGCCGTCGAGCAGCGTGACCGAATAGCCGCCTTTGGCGACCGTGGCCTTCAGCGTGTCGGCGGCGGCGCTCTGATCGGACGTAGAATTCGGGCTGCACGAAATCCGGATCGGGCTTTTCCGCGACCGGCTCCGGCGGCAGCACCACGGTTTGCAGCGTGCCTTCGTCGATCAGGCCGTCGATGACGCCCGCGCGAGACGCCGGCTTCGCGCGCGGCTTCGCTTTTGCCGCGCGTCATGCCGTCGGCGAGGAGCGCGAGCACGCGCGGCGCGCGCCGGCGTCATGCGCTGCGGCGCCGCGCCGGCGAGACGCACGCCGACGCGCTCGCGCTCGGCGCCGAGATGCTCGCCCATGCGCAGGCACATGCGCAGCACCATGCCGCGCGAACTGACACGGTGTAATTCGCCACCCAATCGACGAAGCTGCGCAGCTCGGGCCGCAGCGGCGGAAATTCGAGTTTTTGCTCGATGTCCTTGAGCCGATTGTCGAGCCGGATATCGGGCGTCGGATTTTCCGCCCACACCACGGCGGTCGCCTCGCGGGCGCCGAGCGGCACGCAGACGATGTCGCCCGGAGCGAGCGCAAGCCCGTCCGGCACCCGGTACGAATAGGCCCGGTCGAGCGCGACCGGGACCAGAACATCGACGACGCGCTTGGCCATTGCTGTAGCGAAGTCTGGGCCGATTCCCGGCGGTTTAGGAAGGGTAAAGGGCGGAGGGCTAGATTCCCGCTCATTCCCGCGAAAGCGGGAATCTAATGCCGAAAGCGCAGCAAAAAAGGACTGGGTCCCCGCTTTCGCGGGGACGAGCGGAAGATGCCGGAAAGCAGAACTCACCGCCGTCGCACCGAAAGTCGCCGCCGAGATCGCGAACTGGCTCAAGCATCTCGGCGCCGAGCGGCGCATGTCGCCGAAAGACGGTCGAGGCCTATCAGCGCGACGTGCTGCAGTTCCTGGCTTTCCTCGCCGAGCATCTCGGCGGCGCGCCGTCGCTGAAGGAGCTTGCCGCGCTGACGCCCGCCGATGTGCGCGCCTTCATGGCGGCGCGGCGCGCGAACGGCATCGGCAGCCGCTCGCTGATGCGCACGCTCGCCGGCACCCGCGCCTTCGCGCGCTTTCTCGAGCGGAACGGCAAAGGCCGGGTCGGCGCGCTCGCCGCCGTGCGCGCGCCGAAGATCGGCAAGACCTTGCCGCGGCCGCTCGCGGTCGCCGGCGCCGCGCCGTCGCCGATCCCGATATCGCCGCGGGCGACGGCCGCGAGCCGTGGATTCATGCGCGCGACGCCGCCGTGCTCGGCCTGCTCTATGGCTGCGGCTTGCGCATTTCCGAAGCGCTCGGATTGAAGCGCGGCGAGTTCGGCGCCCGCGATGTGCTCACCGTGATCGGCAAGGGCCGCAAAGAGCGCATGGTGCCGCTCATTCCGCAGGTGACAAAACTCATCGCCGATTATGTCGCGCTCTGCCCTTACGATCTGCCGGAACAAGGCCCGCTGTTCGTCGGCGCCAAAGGCGGGCCGTTGTCGCCGCGCCTCGTGCAGCTCGCCATGGCGCGGCTGCGCGGCGCGCTCGGGCTTGCCGAAACGGCGACGCCGCATGCGCTGCGGCATTCCTTCGCCACGCATCTCTTGGCGCGCGGCGGCGACCTGCGCTCGATCCAGGAGCTTCTCGGCCACGCCTCGCTGTCGACCACGCAGATCTACACCGAAGTCGACGCCGACCGCCTCATCGAGGCCTATCGCTCCGCGCATCCGCGCGCGTGATCCAAATCCGCTGGTAACGGCGTAGCCTGTAGGGCGGATGCAAGCGCATCCGCCTTGCGATTGCGGTGGGTTACGCCTTCGGCTAACCCACCCCAGCGAGACAAAAAACGAGGGGCCATCATGTCGGAAATCAGCGAAGCCATCGAAAAGGCCAAGGAAGGCGAGAAGATCGAGGTCGGCGAGGGCTTTAATCGCAAGATCGCGCTGGTGATCGCGATCCTGGCGCTGTTCCTTGCTTTCTCGGAGACGCTGGGCAAAGGCGCGCAGAACGAGGCCAACACGAAAAACATCGAAGCGTCGGATCTCTGGGCGTTTTTCCAGGCCAAGGACATTCGCCGGACAACGCTGAATGTCGCGGCCGATCAGACCAACGTGCTGGCCGCAGGCCTGAGCGATCCGGCAGCCAAGGAAGCGATCGGAAAGCAGGTCGAAACCTGGCGCAAGACTGCGGAACGCTACGAGTCGGACCCGCAAGCAGGGAACGGCCGCAAGGAACTTGAGGAAAAGGCGAAGGACGCCGAAGCGGAGCGCGATCTGTCGCTGGCGAAATACCACCACTATGAATTGTCGTCGGCGGCGTTCCAGATCGGCATCGTGCTGGCGTCAGCCGCGGTGATCACCGGCATGGTCGGCGCTGGCCTGGCTTGCCGGCCTGACTCGGCCTGGTCGGGCTGGCGCTCTTGTCGCTCGGCCTTTTCGCGCCGCATGCGGTGCCGTTTATCGCGACGTTGTAGAGCGCACGGCAGGCCGTCATTGCGAGGAGCGTAGCGACGAAGCAATCCAGCTCTCTGGCACCGAGCTGGATTGCTTCGCTTCGCTGCGCAATGACGGATTAGAAATTAATCGCGCGCTTGTTGACCGCAAGCGCCGCTTCTTTGATGGCTTCGGTCAGCGTCGGATGCGCGTGGCAGGTGCGCGCGATGTCTTCGGACGAGGCGCCGAATTCCATGGCGATGGCGGCTTCGCCGATCATGTTGCCGGCATCGGCGCCGAGAATGTGGACGCCGAGCACGCGGTCGGTCTTGGCGTCGGCGAGGATTTTCACGAAGCCTTCGGTGGTCAGATTGACCTTGGCGCGGCCGTTGGCGGTGAACGGGAACTTGCCGACATTGTAGGCGACGCCGGCTGCTTTCAGCTCTTCCTCGGTTTTGCCGACGGAGGCGATTTCCGGATAGGTGTAGACGACGTTCGGAATGACGTCGTAGTTCACATGGCCGGCCTGGCCGGCGAGGATTTCGGCGACCGCGACGCCCTCGTCTTCCGCCTTGTGCGCCAGCATCGGGCCGGCGATCACGTCGCCGATGGCATAGATGCCGGGCACGTTGGTCTGGAAATGCGGGTCGACGATAACGCGGCCGCGATTGTCCTTCTTCACGCCGACGGCTTCGAGGCCGAGCCCTTCGGTGAACGGCACGCGCCCGATGGCGACGAGAACCACATCGGCTTCGAGCGTCTCCGCGGCGCCGCCGGCCGACGGCTCGACCTTGACCTTGAGCATCTTGCCCGAGGTGTCGACGCCGGTGACTTTCGACGACAGCTTGAACGTCAGCCCCTGCTTCTGCAGCATGCGGTGGAATTGCTTGCCGACTTCGCCGTCGATGCCCGGCAGGATGTGATCGAGGAATTCGACGATGGTCACTTCGGCGCCGAGCCGCCGCCACACCGAGCCGAGCTCGAGCCCGATAATGCCGGCGCCGACGATGAGCAGCTTTTGCGGCACCTTGCCGAGCTCGAGCGCGCCGGTCGACGACACGATGCGCTTCTCGTCGATGTCGATGCCGTTGAGCCGCGTCACGTCGGAGCCGGTGGCGATGACGATGTTCTTGGTTTCGAGCACCTGCGTCTTGCCGTCGGCGGCCTTCACCTCGACCTTGCCGGGCGCGGCGATGCGGCCGGTGCCGATGAAGGTCTCGATCTTGTTCTTCTTGAACAGATAATCGACGCCTTTGACGTTACCCTCGACGCCCTTCTCTTTGTATTTGAGCATGGCGGCGAGATCGACGCTCGGCTTGCCGACCTTGATGCCCATGTCGGCGAATTTGTGCGCGGCCTCTTCGTAGAGCTCCGACGCATTGAGCATCGCCTTCGACGGGATGCAGCCGATATTGAGGCAGGTGCCGCCGAAGGTCGGCATCTTCTCGATGACGGCGGTCTTCATGCCGAGCTGCGCCGCGCGAATGGCGCAGACATAGCCGCCGGGGCCGGAGCCGATAACGATGAGATCGTAAGTCATGAAAACTCCACACCTCAGTCGTCATGGCCGCACTTGTTGCGGCCATCCACGTCTTTCTGCGAAGTGCGAAGACGTGGATGCCCGGCACATAGACGTTCGAAGAACGGCGTCGCTTCGCTCACCTATGTCCGGGCATAACGGGATTACAGATCCAGCACCAGCCGCGCCGGCTCCTCCAGGCATTCCTTGACCCGCACCAGGAAGGTCACCGCCTCGCGGCCGTCGACGATGCGGTGGTCGTAGGACAAAGCGAGATACATCATCGGCCGCACCTCGATCTTGCCGCCGATCACCATCGGCCGCTCCTGGATCTTGTGCATGCCGAGAATGCCGGATTGCGGCGCGTTGAGGATCGGCGTCGACATCAGCGAGCCGTAGATGCCGCCATTGGTGATGGTGAACGTGCCGCCCTGCATTTCGTCGATCTTGAGCGCGCCGTCGCGGGCGCGGCGGCCGAAATCGGCGATGCTCTTCTCGATCTCGGCCAGCGATTTCTGATCGCAATCGCGCACCACCGGCACGACCAGACCGCGCTCGGTGCCGACCGCGATGCCGATGTGATAGTAGTTCTTGTAGATGATGTCGGTGCCGTCGATCTCGGCGTTGACGTCGGGGATTTCCTTGAGCGCCTGCACGCAGGCGCGCACGAAGAAGCCCATGAAGCCGAGCTTGACGCCGTGCTTCTTCTCGAACAGATCGCGATATTGCGTGCGCAGCGCCATGACGTGGCCCATGTCGACCTCGTTGAAGGTCGTGAGCATGGCGGCGGTGTTCTGCGCCTCTTTCAGCCGCTTGGCGATGGTCTGGCGCAGCCGCGTCATGCGCACGCGCTCTTCGCGCGCGGCATCGTCGGCGGACGTCGGCGCGCGGACCTGGACCGCGGCCGCGGACTGCGCGACAGGCGTCGGCTGCGCCGCGGCGCGCTCGATGGCGGCCAGCATGTCGCCCTTGGTGACGCGGCCGTCCTTGCCGCTGCCCGGCACGGTCGCGGCATCGACGCCGGTTTCGGCTGAAAGCTTTCGTACCGATGGCGCAAGCGGCGCGTCTGCTGCTTTCGCGGGCGCGGGTGCTGGCGCAGTCGTTGGGGCCGGCGCCGGTTTCGCGGCGGAGGCGGCGCTGCCGGCAGCAGGCGCGGGCTTCGCGGCAGGGGCTGCTCCCGCGCCTTCCTTGATCTGGCCGAGGACCGCGCCGACGGCGACGGTCTCGCCGTCTTTGGCGGCAATCTCGCTCAAGACGCCGGCGGCCGGCGCCGGCACTTCGATCGTGACCTTGTCGGTCTCGAGCTCGACCAGCGGCTCGTCGACCGCGACCGCTTCGCCCGCCTTCTTGAACCATTTGCCGATAGTCGCCTCGGTTACCGATTCACCGAGCGTCGGCACGCGTATCTCAGCCATAAAATCCTCTGCGTTCTTCGCGTCATGCCCGGCCTTGTGCCGGGCATCCCGACTGATCGGGCACGATCATGCCACCGTATCGAGATCGCCGGGACATAGCCGTTCGAAGAACGGCGTCGCTTCGCTCACCTATGCCCGGCCATGACAAATCCATTACCCCAGAGCGTCTTCCAAGAAATTCTTGAGCTGCGCGAGATGCAGCGACATCTGCCCGACCGCGGTCGAGGCGGAGGCCGGCCGGCCGGCGTAACGCGCGCGGCGGTGCTTGGCGCCGATCTGGTTGAGCACCCATTCGAGGAAGATGTCGACGAACACCCAGCCGCCCATATTGCGCGGCTCTTCCTGGCACCAGACGATCTCGGCTTCCTTGAACCGCGACAGTTCCGTCATCAGCGCCTTGGTCGGGAACGGATAGAGCTGCTCGATGCGCAAGCAGATAGATGTCGTCGATGCCGCGCTTCTCGCGCTCGTCGTAGAGATCGTAATAGACCTTGCCGGACGAGATCACGACGCGGCGGATTTTGGCGTCGGGCACGAGCTTGATCTTCTCGCCGGGCGAAGTCTGCGCGTCGTCCCACAGCAGGCGATGGAACGACGTGTCCGGCCCCATATCGTCGAGCTTCGACACCGCGCGCTTGTGGCGCAACAGCGACTTCGGCGTCATCAGGATCAAGGGCTTGCGGAAGTCGCGCTGGATCTGGCGGCGCAGGATGTGGAAATAGTTCGCCGGCGTCGTGCAGTTGGCGACCTGCATATTGTCTTCGGCGCACATCTGCAGAAAGCGCTCGAGACGCGCCGAGGAATGTTCCGGCCCCTGCCCTTCGTAGCCGTGCGGCAACAGGCAGACGAGGCCGGACATGCGCAGCCATTTGCGCTCGCCGGACGAGATGAACTGGTCGAACAGGACCTGCGCGCCGTTGGCGAAATCGCCGAACTGCGCCTCCCACAAGGTCAGCGCATTCGGCTCGGCGAGCGAATAGCCGTATTCGAAGCCGAGCACCGCCTCTTCCGAGAGCATCGAGTTGATGACTTCGTAGCGCGCCTGGCCCGGGCGCAATTCGTTGAACGGCGTATAGCGCTGCTCGGTTTCCTGATCGATCAGCACCGAATGGCGCTGCGAGAAAGTGCCGCGCTCGCTGTCCTGGCCGGACAGCCGCACGCGATGGCCTTCGAGCAAGAGCGAGCAGAAGGCCAGCGCCTCGCCGGTCGCCCAATCGATGCCCTCGCCGGTCTCGATCGCTTTGCGCCGGCTATCGAGGAACCGGTTGAGCGTCTTGTGCAGATGAAAGCCCGCAGGCAGCGCCGTGATCTTCTCGCCGATCTCCTTGAGCGTCGCGAGATCGACGCCGGTCTTGCCGCGGCGCGGATCGTCGGCGTCGCCCGAGGTCTTGAATCCCGACCAGCGGCCGTCGAGCCAATCGGCCTTGTTGGCGCGGTAGCCGAGCGCGGCATCGAGCTCCTCGTCGAGGTGGCCGCGCCAATCGGCCTTCATCTTCTCGACTTCGGCCGCGGTGACGACGCCTTCGGCGACCAGCTTGTCGCCGTAGATTTGCAGCGTCGAAGGATGGTTGGCGATCGCCTTGTACATCAGCGGCTGCGTGAACGACGGCTCGTCGCCTTCGTTGTGGCCGTGGCGGCGATAGCAGAACATGTCGATGACGACAGGCTTCTGGAATTTCTGCCGGAATTCGGTGGCGATCTTGGCGGCGAACACGACGGCTTCCGGATCGTCGCCGTTGACGTGGAAGATCGGCGCATCGATCATCTTGGCGACGTCGGACGGATAGGGCGACGAGCGCGAGAAGCGCGGATTGGTGGTGAAGCCGATCTGATTGTTGACGATGAAGTGCACCGAACCGCCGGTGCGGTGGCCGCGCAGGCCGGACAGCCCGAAGCATTCGGCGATGACGCCCTGGCCGGCGAACGAGGCGTCGCCATGGATGAGCAGCGGCATCACCATGGTGCGGTCTTCCGGCGTGGCGCCGAGGTGATCCTGCTTGGCGCGCACCTTGCCGAGCACCACGGGATCGACGATTTCCAGATGCGACGGATTGGCGGTGAGCGACAGATGCACCTTGTTCTGATCGAACTCGCGGTCCGACGAGGCGCCGAGGTGATATTTCACGTCGCCGGAGCCTTCGACGGCGTCCGGCGTCGATGAGCCGCCCTTGAATTCGTGGAAGATGGCGCGCTGCGGCTTCGCCATCACCTGCGCCAGCACGTTGAGCCGGCCGCGATGCGCCATGCCGACGACGATCTCGCGGACGCCGAGCGCGCCGCCGCGCTTGATGATCTGTTCCAGCGCCGGAATCATCGACTCGCCGCCGTCGAGGCCGAAGCGCTTGGTGCCGGTGAATTTGACGTCGCAGAATTTCTCGAAGCCTTCGGCCTCGACCAGCTTATTGAGGATGGCGCGCTTGCCCTCGCGGGTGAAGGTGATCTCCTTGTCCGGCCCTTCGATGCGCTCCTGGATCCAGCCCTTCTGCGCGCCGTTCGAGATGTGCAGGAACTCGACGCCGAGCGTCTGGCAATAGGTGCGGCGCAGGATGGCGACGATCTGATGGATGGTGCCGAATTCGAGCCCCAGCACCTTGTCGAGGAAGATCGGGCGGTCGAGATCGGCATCGGTGAAGCCATAGGTGCGCGGATCGAGCTCTTCCTCGTCCTTGCGCGGCTCGAGGCCGAGCGGATCGAGATTGGCGTGAAAATGCCCGCGCGCGCGATAGGCGCGGATCAGCATCAAGGCGCGAATGGAATCGCGCGTGGCGCGCTCGACATCGGCCGACGAAATATCGACGCCGCGCGCCTGCGCCTGCGCCTTCACTTTGCCGCCGAGCGTCTTGCCGATTTCGGCCCAATCGCCGTCGAGCGCGGAAATCAGGTCGTTGCGTTCCGGCACCGGCCAGCCCGGCGCGCGCCCAGGATGGGCCGCTGGCGTTCTTGAGGACATCGCGCGGCGTCGTCCTTCAGGCTCTGGAAGAACGACTGCCACTCGGCATCGACGGATTTCGGGTCGGTCTCGTAGCGGGCGTAGAGGTCTTCGATGTAGTCGGCGTTGCCGCCGTAGAGAAAGGATGTGAGGGCGAAGGCAGCGTTCGCGTCTTGGCGAGACATGGTTCGATCCTTGAGCGAATCCCGAGCAGTGGATGGGGAGCAAAGCGCAATACGTACAAACCGACCGGCTGCGAGAGGCAGCGAATCGGCCCGGCCCGGCGCTCGGGAGCTCTCTTTTACCCTATTTAGTCATCAGATGCGGCACGGAAAAGACGAAAGAACTGAATCAGGATTTCAATACTTCCGCCAGCGTCTTGCCAAGACGCGCCGGCGAAGGTGAAACCTTAATTCCAGCCGATTCCATGGCGGCGATCTTGGATTCGGCGTCGCCCTTGCCGCCGGCGATGATCGCGCCCGCATGTCCCATCCGCCGACCGGGCGGCGCAGTGCGGCCGGCGATGAAGCCGACCATCGGCTTCTTGCGGCCGCGCTTGGCTTCGTCCTTGAGGAATTGAGCGGCGTCCTCTTCCGACGAGCCGCCGATTTCGCCGATCATGATGATCGACTCGGTCGCCTTGTCGGCTAAGAACATTTCCAGCATTTCGATGAAGTCGGTGCCCTTCACCGGATCGCCGCCGATGCCGACCGCGGTGGTCTGGCCGAGCCCGACCTGCGTGGTCTGAAACACGGCTTCGTAAGTGAGCGTGCCGGAGCGCGACACGATGCCGACCTTGCCGGGCTTGAAAATGCTCGCCGGCATGATGCCGATCTTGCATTCGCCCGCCGTCATCACGCCCGGGCAATTCGGCCCGATCAGGCGCGACTTCGATCCCGACAGCGAGCGCTTCACCTTCACCATGTCGGCGACGGGAATGCCTTCGGTGATGCAGATGATCAGCGGGATCTCGGCCTGGATCGACTCGCAGATCGCATCCGCGGCGCCGGGCGGCGGCACGTAGATGACGCTGGCATCGCAGCCGGTCTTGTCGCGCGCTTCGGCCACGGTTTCGAACACCGGCAGGCCGAGATGGGTCGTGCCGCCTTTGCCGGGCGAGGTGCCGCCGACCATTTTGGTGCCGTAGGCGATCGCCTGCTCGGAATGGAAGGTGCCGTTCTTGCCGGTGAAGCCCTGGCAGATGACCTTGGTGTTCTTGTCGATGAGGATGGACATTACGCTGCCTCCTTCACCGCTTTGACAATCTTCTGCGCGGCATCGTCGAGATCGTCGCCCGAGGTGACGTTGAGATTGGACTTGGCGATGATTTCCTTGCCGAGCGCGACGTTGGTGCCTTCGAGCCGCACCACGAGCGGCACGCGCAGGCCGACTTCTTTCACCGCCGCGACCACGCCTTCGGCGATGACGTCGCATTTCATGATGCCGCCGAAGATGTTGACCAGGATGCCCTTCACGCTCGGATCCGAGGTGATGATCTTGAACGCCGCCGCGACTTTTTCCTTGGTGGCGCTGCCGCCGACATCGAGGAAGTTCGCCGGCGTTTCGCCGTAGAGCTTGATGATGTCCATCGTCGCCATCGCAAGTCCGGCGCCGTTGACCATGCAGCCGATGGTGCCGTCGAGCGCGACATAGTTGAGATCGTAGCGCGACGCCTCGATCTCCTTGGTGTCCTCTTCGGTGACATCGCGCAGCGCCACGATGTCGGGATGCCGATAAAGCGCGTTGTCGTCGAAGCCGATCTTGGCGTCGAGGCAGATCAGAGTCGCCCGCTTTGGTGACGACCAGCGGATTGATCTCGAGAAGGCTCATGTCCTTGGCGACAAAGGCCTGATAGATCTTCGGCAGCATATTCTCGGCCTGCTTGCCGACCTCGCGGTTGAAGCCCAGCACCTGCGACACGTAGCGGGCGTGATGCGGCATGAAGCCGGTCGCCGGATCGATCGAGAAGCTCATGATCTTGTCCGGCGTCTTGTGCGCGACTTCCTCGATGTCCATGCCGCCTTCGGTCGACACGACGAAGGCGACGCGCGAGGTCGCGCGATCGACCAGCGCCGAGAGATAATATTCGCGGTCGATGGCCGAGCCTTCCTCGATATAGAGGCGGCGCACTTCCTTGCCGTGCGGCCCGGTCTGATGCGTCACCAACGTCGAGCCGAGCAGCCGCTCGCGCTTCGCGCTTCACGTCGGCGACCTCTTTGACGACCTTGACGCCGCCCGCTTTGCCGCGGCCGCCGGCGTGGATCTGCGCCTTCACCACCCAGACCGGCCCGCCGAGCGTGTTGGCGGCCGTTTCGGCTTCGACGACGGTGAAGACCGCAATGCCGCGCGGCACCGGCACGCCGAAATCGCGCAACACCGCTTTGGCCTGATATTCGTGGATGTTCATGAGATGGTCCTGCCTATCGTCATTCCGGCCGAGGAGCGTAGCGAATGAGAGCCGGAATCCATAACCACAGTCTTGGCGAGCAGTCTTGGCGAGTTCGATTGTCGTACCAGTAGCGTCTTGTTTCGTGATTATGGATTCCGGGTTCGCGCCACCCAAATCGGCCGCTGCCGACTTGGCTAAATCAAAGTGCCGATCTCGGGAACGCCCGAGATCGGAGGCGCGCCCCGGAATGACGCCACAATTACTTCCCCAGATCCGGCGCGATTTTCTTGCACGCGTCGACCAGGCCCTCGACGGACTGGACCGACTTGTCGAACATGACGCGCTCGGCGCTGTTGAACTCGACCTCGACAATGCGCTCGACGCCCTTGGCGCCGATCACCACGGGCACGCCGACATAAATGTCTTTGACATTGTATTCGCCGTTGAGCCAGGCGGCGACCGGCAGCACGCGCTTCTTGTCGCGCAGATAGCTCTCCGCCATCGCGATCGCGGAAGACGCCGGCGCATAGAAGGCCGAGCCGGTCTTCAGCAGGCTCACGATCTCGCCGCCGCCGTTCCTGGTGCGGTCGACGATCTGGTCGATGCGCGCCTGCGTGGTCCAGCCCATTTTCACGAGATCGGGCAGCGGAATGCCGGCGACGGTCGAATAGCGCACCAGCGGCACCATGGTGTCGCCGTGGCCGCCGAGCACGAAGGCGGTGACGTCCTCGACCGACACATTGAACTCGTCGGCGAGGAAATAACGGAAGCGCGCCGAGTTCGAGCACGCCGGCCATGCCGACCACCATGTTCTTCGGCAGGCCGCAGCACTTTTGCAGCGCCCAGACCATGGCGTCGAGCGGATTGGTGATGCAGATGACGAAGGCGTTCGGCGCGTATTTCTTCAAGCCGGCGCCGACCTGCTCCATCACCTTGAGATTGATGCTGAGCAAATCGTCGCGGCTCATGCCGGGCTTGCGCGGCACGCCGGCGGTGACGATGCATACCGACGCGCCTTCGATCGCTTCGTAGGAATTGGTGCCGGAGAACTTGGCGTCGAAGCCTTCGACGGGCGACGCCTGGACGAGGTCGAGCGCCTTGCCCTGCGGGACGCCTTCGGCGACGTCGAACATCACGACATCGCCGAGCTCCTTGAGACCGATCAGAAGCGCCAGCGTGCCGCCGATTTGACCCGAGCCTATCAACGCAATCTTGTTTCGCGCCATAGAGAGAATTCCTTGATTGACGGGGAAAGGCCCAGCAGTGGCGGTCATTAACTCTTTCGGCGCGTGCGTTCAAGTCGGAACGAATCGGCGATTTCGCCGGACGGGAACGAAAACGGTCCTGCTATGATTGACCGACCGCCCGGCCCGGCACGGCGGCAAAAGCGAGCGCGCGAAATGACGACTGCGAGGACCAAGACCCGGCCGCCGAAGGGCTTTCTTCGCATGCTCGGATTTCGGCATGCTCGGACCGGGCCTCGTCACCGGCGCGGCCGACGACGATCCAAGCGGCATCGCGACCTATTCCCAGGGCGGCGCCCAGTTCGGCTATGCGCTGGGCTGGACCATGTTTCTCACCACCCCGTTCATGATCGCGATCCAGATGGTCAGCGCCCGCATCGGCGCCGTCACCGGACAGGGGCTCGCGGCCAATTTGGCCAAGGCGCTGCCGCGTTTTCTGCTTCATGCGATCGTCGGACTTGCTGCTGGTCGCCAATACGCTCAATATCGCGGCCGATATCGCGGCGATGGGCGACGCATTGCACCTCGTCGTGGGCGGTCCGGTCCTGGTCTATATCGCGCTGTTCGGCATCGGCTGCCTCGCCGCCGAAATATTGATCCCCTACCATTCCTATTCGGGATACCTGAAAACGCTGACGCTCGTGCTCTTCGCCTATGTCGCCGCCGCGTTCAGCGTGAAGATTCCTTGGGGCGAAGTGCTCGAAGCGACCTTCCTGCCGCGTTTGTCGTGGGATCGCGATTACACGCTGATGCTGGTGGCGATCTTCGGCACCACGATCAGCCCCTACATGTTCTTCTGGCAGGCCTCGCTCGAAGCGGAGGGGCGCAAGCTGCGCAGTCATGCCAAGGACGCCGCGGCCGCCGCGGCGCTGCGTAATCATCTGGCGCAGCGAGATTCCTTCCGCATAAAACTAGACACCACCACGGGCATGGTGCTGTCGAATCTGATCGGCTACTTCATCATCATCACCACGGCGGCGACGCTGCATGCCCATGGCGTGACAGACATCGGTACCGCGGGCCAAGCCGCCGAAGCGTTGCGGCCGCTGGCCGGCCCGTTCGCGTTCTTTCTGTTTTCGACCGGGATCATCGGCACCGGGCTGCTTGCGGTGCCGGTGCTGGCGGGCTCTGCCGGCTATGCGGTGGCGGAATGTTTCGGCTGGGAAGGCAGTCTCGAAATGCCCGCCCGCGGCGCGCCGGGCTTCTATCTCGTGGTCGCGGCGGCGACGCTTGCCGGACTGGGCGCGGCGCTCACCCCGCTCGATCCGATCCGCATGCTGTTCTGGAGCGCCGTGGTCAACGGCGTCGTCGCCGTGCCGCTGATGATCGCCATGATGATTGTCGTCGGCAGCCGCAAGATCATGGGCAAGTTCTCAGCCTCACGCGCGCTGATGATTTTCGGCTGGTTCGCGACGGCGCTCATGGCCGTTGTCGTCGCCGCGATGCTGACGACGAGCGTCACGGGATGATTTTTTCGTTACGTTTCGACGATGCCGGCTGATGAGCCGGACGTCTGGCCGTGCGCCGCGCCATGCGGCCGCGCCAGATAGCCGTTCGAGCGCATCTCGATGAGCCGCGATGCGGTGCGATTGAACTCCAGCGCCTCATAGCCTTGATCGGCCTTGTAGAGCGCGTCGGGCTCCGCCGCAGCCGACGCGATCAGCTTGACGTTCATATCGTAGAGCGTGTCGATCAGAATGATGAAGCGCTTGGCGGCATTGCGGTTGTCGAACGTCATCGTCGGCACATGGTCGAGAATGATGGTGTGATATTCGTGCGCGAGACGCAGATAATCGGCGGCGGCAAGCGGTTCCTCGCACAGATCGTGAAATTTGAATCGCGCCACCCCCATGAAGGCGCGCGGCACATGCACGCTGCGGCCATAGGCGGAAGATCACGCAGCGGCAGGTCTTGCGCGGCCCCGTTATGTCCGCCGGCGAGCCGCGCCCAGGCGGCGTCGAGCGCCCGGTCGGCCGCGGCATCCGCCGGCACGTACCACACCGGCTTGCCGCCGAGCTTTTCCAGCCGGAAGTCGGTGCGCGCGTCGAGCCGCACCACGTCCATGCGCGCTTCGAGCATGTGGATGAACGGCACGAATAAGGCGCGGTTCAATCCGTCCTTATAAAGATCCTCCGGCGCCACATTCGAGGTCGCGACCAGCACGATGCCCGCTTCGAACAATTGCGTGAACAGCCGGCCAAGGATCATGGCGTCGGCGATGTCGGTGACGTGAAACTCGTCGAAGCAGAGCAGCCACGCTTCTTCGGCGAGTTGGTCGGCGACGAGCTTGATCGGATCTTCGTCCTGAAATTCGCCGAGCTTCATTTTCTGCCGGATGACATGAACGCGTTCGTGCACGTCGAGCATGAATTCGTGAAAATGCGCGCGGCGCTTGCGCGCCACCGGGCTCGCATCGAAGAAGAAGTCCATCAGCATGGTTTTGCCGCGGCCGACCGCGCCGTAGATGTAGAGGCCCTTGATCGCCGGCTGCGCGCGAGCGTGGCTTGCGAACAGCCAGCCGAGCGCCGACGATTTTCGCGCCAGACGATGTTCGACGATGCGCGCTTCGAGCGCGCGCCATCATCGCGACGACTGAAAGCTGCGCCTGATCTTCTTCGACTCGGCCGGCGGCAACGGCTTCCGCGTAGTGTGCTGTGACCGAGCTCGGCATGAATCGCTATGAACGGTTAACGGGATATTAACGGTTGTGAGAGAAACGTGGCGGGATGTCATCGTGGCGAGATGTGATGCAGCACTGCGTGCGGAATCTTACGTTTAAGTCTATGCGCGATGTTTTTGATTGTCGTCAAATAGTCGCAAACTCTTAGTCGAGCCATGCGTATACGGAATGTAGGCATGTTGCTCAATCCTTCGCCTTGCCAAACTTCCGCGCCACACCGACATTAGGTTTTGATTCGGCGGGCGCGCGAGACATCTCGCTTCGCCCGTTTGCTTTCTGGGAGGAAGGCGCAGGGAGGGCTTTTGACGACGTAACGTCAGGAGCCTTGGAATGCAGGAAGTACTTCCCGAAGGCGGCGCGATCCGCAAATTGTGGGTCGGCGAAACGGCCAAATACCGCGAGCACATCCTTCGCCTCGATCCCGGAAAGCCGACGCAACCGGTTCGCCGGCGGCGTGTCCGACGACTTCATCCGCAAATATGTCGATCTCGCCAATTCGCTCGACGCGGTCGTGTACGGCTTTTTTGTCGGCGACACGATGCGCGGCGCAGCCGAGTTGCGGCCGCTCGGCATCCGCTTTGCGCGCGAGGCGGAAGCCGCGATCAGCGTCGAGAAGCCGTGGCAGTCGCACGGCGTCGGCTCGGCGCTGTTGGCGCGCACATTGCTCGACCGCGCGCAATCGCGGCTACCGGCATCTGCACATGGCGTGCATGGCCGAGAACCACCGCATGCAGCAGCTGGCGCGCAAATTCGACGCCGAACTGACATTCGATTTCGAAAGCGTGGTCGGCGAAGTCGAATCGTCGCGGCCGACGCCGATGTCGGTGATGCGCGAACTGATGTCGGACAGCCACGGCTTCGCCACCGCGATGCTCGATCTGCAAACGAGAATGTTGCGGGCGTAATCAGCCCGCGCGCTGCGCGCCGCGCATCTCGCTCGGCGGCGAGCGGATAGGCTTCCTCGACGATATAAGGGCCGCCGCCGACCGACGAGCGCGACGAGAACAGCACGAAGCGCGACACTTCAAACGACATCGAGCGGTAATGGCCGCGCGCGGCGAGATAGTCGGCGACCTGATGGCTCGAGGAATCCCGCAAGCGCGCCAGCGTGACATGCGGCGTGTATTTGCGGCCCTCGGGCTCAAGCCCGAGCCGTTGCAGCATGCGGTCGTGCTCGGCCTGCAGCTCCATCAGCGGCGCGACCTGCGCCGCGGGCGCGACCACCGCGCGCGGCTTCCTGCCGCCGAACGAGGTCAGACCGTCGAGACGAAGCTCGAACGGCCGGCGATGCACGCGGCCGAGCATGCCGGCGATCTCGTTCGCCAGCGCGTCATCGATATCGCCGATGAAGCGCAGCGTGAGGTGATAATTTTCGGGGTCGATCCAGCGGGCGCCCGGCAAACCGCCGCGCATGATGGCGAGCGTTTGGGCGACGAGCGGCGGAATTTCGAGACCGGTGAACAAGCGGGGCATGACAAACTCCTGCTCGTGTTAGCGATTCGCCGCCTCCGCAGAATGCGGTGAACGGCGCGCCTGCGCAACCCATTATGAGGGATGTTGCGTATGGACTTGGTCGATCAGCTGCAAAATTTTGGGCAAAATGCGCTCGACGATGACGCCGACGCCCGTCGCGTTGGGATGCATACCGTCCTGTTGCGTCAGTTTGAGGTCGCCGGCTACGCCGTCGAGGAAAAACGGATAGAGCAGCGTGCCGTATTTTGCCGCAAGCTCCGGATAGATGCGCTCGAAGGCCTGGCCATAATCGGCGCCGAGATTGGGCGCGGCGCGCATGCCGCACAACATGACGGCGATGTGACGCGCCGTCAGCCGCTGCAGGATCTTGTCGAGCGCGCCGCGCGTCACCTCCGGCTTGATGCCGCGCAGCATGTCGTTGGCGCCGAGCTCGAGGATGACCGCTTGGGTGCCTTCGGGCACCGACCAATCAAGCCGCGCCAGGCCGTCGGACGCGGTATCGCCCGAGACGCCGGCATTGGCGACAGTCGCGGCGACGCCTTTGGCGGCAAGCGCCGCTTGCAGGCGCGGCACAAAGCCGTCTTTGTCCGGCAGCCCATAGCCGGCGGTCAAAGAATCGCCCAATGCGACGATTTGGATCGGTGCAGATTGAGCTCGGCATCTGTGCCGCGGCCGGATGTGGTCATTGTCCAAAGACAGTCAGCGACAAGGTACAAAACGCCGCAGTTGCGATTTGGCGCACGACGCGCGCCGCCACCCATATGAGCGGGCGCCTGCAGGTAGCGAGTCCTGCGGCGAGGCTGGCTGTTTGCGGCAAGTTCTTTTGCAGATTTGGACCGGTCAGAACGCATGAACGACATTTCGGGATTTCCTTTCGCCGGCGACGCCATCGTGCTCAGCGGGGTCAACCTGTCGCTCGGCCGCGGCGCCGCCCGCGTTCATATCCTGCGCGACATCAACCTTCATATAGGGCGCGGCGAGGCTGTTGGCTTGCTGGGCCCGTCGGGCTCCGGCAAGTCGACGCTCCTCATGGTGATGACCGGGCTGGAGCGGCCGGATACCGGCTCGGTGCAGGTCGACGGCGAGGAGTTGCAGCGGCTCAACGAGGACGCGCTGGCGCGCTTTCGCGGCAAGAATGTCGGCATCGTGTTTCAGGCTTTCCATCTGATCCCGACCATGACGGCGCTGGAAAACGTCGCCGTGCCGCTCGAGCTCGCCGGCATTGCCGACGCGCTCGAACGCGCCGAGCGCGAGCTTGCCGCCGTCGGATTGGCGGAGCGCATCCATCACTATCCGGCCGAATTGTCCGGCGGCGAACAGCAGCGCGTGGCGCTGGCGCGCGCGCTCGCGCCCAATCCCGCCATCCTCGTCGCCGACGAGCCGACCGGCAATCTCGACGAGACGACCGGCAGGCGACATCGTCGAGCTTCTGTTCCGCGGCCACAGCGAGCGCGGCACGACGCTGGTGCTGGTGACGCACGACAATGCGCTCGCCGCGCGCTGCGATCGCGTGATCCGGCTGCGCTCGGGCCAGATCGAGAGCCGCGTCGGCGCCGCGGCCGGCATGACGAACGATCACGGCATGACGCAAACCGCATCGCGCGTGCCGCTTGCTCTCAAGCTCGCCTATACCGGCTATCATGGCGGTGCTCATTCCGGTCTACTGGCATTATTACGGACCGACCAACTTTTTGTACTTCTGCGACATCGCGCTGATCCTCACGCTGATCGCGATCTGGCCGGAGAACGCGCTGCTGATCTCGATGTGCTGCGTCGGCATTCTGGTGCCGCAGACGTATTGGGTGATCGATTTTCTCGTCAACGCCGCGGGCTATCTCGCTCACCGGCATGACCGACTACATGTTCGACGCAAGCCATTCGCTGTTTCTGCGGCTGCTGTCGCTGTTTCACGGCTGGCTGCCGATCCTCCTCGTCTATCTGGTCTGGAAGATCGGCTATGATCGGCGCGCCGTGCGTTCATGGACCGCGTTGTCGCTGCGTGGTGCTGCCGATCTGCTTCTTCCTGATGCCGCCGCCGACGCCGCATCCGGGACTGACGCCGGTCAACATCAACTACGTCTGGGGCATGAGCGACTATGCGGCGCAGACTTGTCGTGCCGGCCTATGTTTGGTTCTTGGGCTTGCTGATCGGCTTGCCGCTTCTCGTCTTTGTGCCGACCCATTTGGTTTTGGCGCGCGTGGCGCCGAGCGCACATGCGCAAAACTGCGCGGAGGCCGCGTGATGCTGGCGCCGTCGGCAAAGCCCGTCCGTTATGTGCGGCTGCGCAATCGCGCTGCGCTTTGCCTGGCGCGAGCTGCGCGGCGGCTTGCGCGGCTTCGGCGTGTTCATCGCCTGCATCGCGCTCGGCGTCATGGCGATTGCCGGCGTCGGCTCGGTGGCGGCGAGCCTCAATGACGGTCTCGCCAGCGCCGGCCGCACCATTCTCGGCGGCGATCTCGATTTCTCTCTCATTCAGCGCGAGGCGAGTCCGACGAGCGCATGCTTTCTTGATGCGCATGGCACGGTCTCCGTCGTCGCCACTTTGCGCGCCATGGCGCGCATTCCCCCTCCCCACCCTCCCCCGCTTGCGGGGGAGGGTGGGGACGGGCCAATCTTGGTCGAGGTCGAAGGCGGTCGACGGCAATTATCCCCTGGTCGGCGCCGTCGTCACCGATCCGGCCATGCCGCTGCCCGATCTTTTTGCGCAGAAGGACGGCGCCTACGGCGCAGCGGTCGACCCGACGCTGTTGACGCGGCTCGATCTGAAAATCGGCGACCGCATCACCATCGGCAAGATCACGGTCGAACTGCGCGCGGTGCTCAAGAGCGAGCCGGACAAGATCGGCGGCGCGCTTGGGCTCGGCCCGCGCGTGCTGATGAGCGATCAGGCGCTGCGCGCGACAGGCCTCCTGCAGCCCGGAAGCCTGGTGCGCTGGCAATACCGGCTGCGTTTGCCGGAGACCCATGCCAGCGACAGCGCGGTCGCCGCGCTCGAAAAACAGGCGCAGCAGGAATTTCCCGACGCCGGCTGGGACAGTCCGCACCCGCAGCAAGGCCTCGCCGCAGCTCGAACGCAGCGTCGATCGCTTCACGCAGTTCTTGACGCTGGTCGGCCTGACCACGCTCCTCGTCGGCGGCGTCGGCGTCGCCAATGCGGTCGCGAGCCATCTGGCGCGGAAGCGCGACGTGATCGCAACGATGAAGGCGCTCGGCGCGACAAGCGGCGACGTGTTCGCGATCTATTGCAGCGAGACGCTGCTCGTCGCGCTGTTCGCCACGCTGATCGGGGCCGGGCTCGGCGCGGCCTTGCCGTTCGCCATCGCCTGGGGCTTCGGCAGCATCATTCCGCTCCCGGTCGCGCCGTCGCTGCATCCGGCGGTGCTCGCGCTGTCGATCGCCTACGGCCTCCTGACCGCGCTCGCCTTTGCGCTGTGGCCGCTCGGGCGCGCCCACGATATTTCGGTGACGATGCTGTTTCGCGATCAGATCGCCGCCGAGCGCAACTGGCCGCGCCGCCGCTATGTCATCGCCGCCGCGGCCATCGCCGCCCTCCTCGCGGCGCTCGCGTCGTCACCAGCTACGACCCGCGCGTCGCCGTGTATTTCGTCATCGCCGCGGCTGTCGTTTTTCTGATGCTGCGGCTGATCGCGCAGCTCACGATGTGGATCGCGCGCCGCGCGCCGCGGGTGCGCTCGACGATCCTGCGGCTCGCCATCGGCAATATCCACCGCCCCGGCGCGCTGACGCCGAGCGTCGTGCTGTCGCTGGGCCTGGGCCTGGCGCTCCTCGTCACCGTGATCGAGATCGACGGCAATCTGCATCGCGAATTCGCCGCCGCGCTGCCCGAACACGCGCCGACCTTCTTTTTCCTCGACGTGCCCGCGGCCGACGCCGCCCGCTTCGACACCTTCGTCCGCGACGAGGCGCCCAACGCCAAGGTCGAGCAGGTGCCGATGTTGCGCGGCCGCATCGTCTCGGCCAAAGGCATCAAGGCCGACGATCTGAAAGCCGCCGAAGGCTCGCGCTGGGTGCTGCGCGGCGACCGCGGCATCACTTATGCGCGCGACGTGCCGGCGGGATCGCGCATCGTCGCGGGCCAATGGTGGGATGCGGATTATTCCGGCGAGCCGCTGGTGTCGCTGGAAAGCCGCACCGCGCACGATCTCGACCTGAAAATCGGCGACACCATCACGGTCAATGTGCTCGGCCGCAACATCACGGCGCGGATCGCCAATCTGCGCGCCGTCGAATGGGAAAATCTCGGCATCAATTTCGTTCTGGTGTTCTCGCCCGGCCCGTTCGACGGCGCGCCGCACACCGATATCGCGACGCTGACTTTCGCCGACGGCGGCACGCCGGCGGAGGAAACAAAAATCGTCAAGGCGCTCGGCGATGCATTTCCGACGGTGACCGCCGTGCGGGTGAAAGACGCGCTCGACGCGGTCGGCGGCCTGATCGGCAATCTGGTGCTGGCGCTGCGCGGCGCGAGCTCGATCACGCTGATTGCGGCGGCGCTCGTTCTCGGCGGCGCGCTCGCCGCGAGCCAGCGCTTTCGCATCTACGACGCCGTGGTGCTGAAGACCTTCGGCGCGACGCGGCCGCGGCTCACCGCGGCCTATGCGCTGGAATACCTTTTGATCGGGCTGGCGACGGTTGTGTTCGGCGTCGCCGCGGGCTCGCATCGCCGCCGATCTCATCGTGACGCAAGGTGATGGATTTCCCCTTCGTGTTCGTGGCGGGCACGGCGGCGGGCGCGGCGCTCGCAGCGCGCTTATGGTTACGGTTGTGGTCGGGCTTGCCGGAACATTTTCGGCACTGGGCCGCAAACCCGCGCCGGTGCTGCGAAATCTCTGAAAATGCGCGGATTTGGCCGGTCTTAACGTGCCGCCGTTAAGCACCATGAATTGTTCGTAACAGCCCTCTTTATGGCGTCGCACCCATCTGGCGCGGCCCGGGCTTTCGCACTAGATTCACCCCACGTGGCGCTCGTCGAGCGCCTAGCCCGGTAAATGCCGGGACAACCCAGGGGTTAATTCCATGTCCGACTTCGATCGGAATCTCGCGACCGCCAGGACCGGCTATCGCACGGACCAGGTCGCGATCGACGCGGGGCTGCGCGCCTATATGATCCGCGTCTACAACTATATGGCCGCCGGCGTCGCGCTGACCGGACTGGTGGCATGGTTCACGTTCTCGGCCGCGGTGACGGATACCGGCGCCGGCCTGCAGCTGACGTCGTTCGGTCACCTGATCTTCCAGAGCCCGCTGATGTGGGTCCTGGTTCTGGCGCCGCTGGGGCTGGTCTTCGCCATCTCGTTCGGCATCAACCGGCTGGCGCCGAGTACGGCGCTCACGCTGTTCTTCGTCTATGCCGGGCTGCTCGGCCTGTCGCTGGCGTCGATCTTCCTGATCTATACCGGATCGTCGGTCACCCGCGTGTTCTTCATCTCGGCGGCGACCTTCGGCGCGCTGAGCCTGTGGGGCTACACCACGCAGCGCGATCTCTCCGGCATGGGCTCGTTCATGTTCATGGGCCTGATCGGCATCGTCATCGCCAGCCTGGTCAACATCTTCCTGCGTTCGAGCGGGCTCGATTGGGCGATCTCGGTGATCGGCGTGGTCGTGTTCGCCGGCCTCACCGGCTGGGACACCCAGCGCATCAAGGAGATGTACAGCGCGCAGGACGACGGCACCGTCACCGGCCGCAAGGCGGTGATGGGCGCGCTGTCGCTCTATCTCGACTTCATCAACCTGTTCCTGATGCTGCTGCGCCTGATGGGCGACCGCCGCTAAGCCAGCAACAACCAACTTCAACGTCAACGCCCCGGGCCCAAACCCGGGGCGTTTTGTTTTGTGATCGGCTATGTCTTCTTCGCGGACAGGCAGAACAGCGCCGCCAAGGCGGCAAGGCACAGCGCCGCCGAGACGGCGATGACCCATAATCCCATGACGTCGAGCAACAGCCCGAACAGCAACGGCGCGAAGGCTTGCGCCGCGCGCGCCGGCGCGCCGAGCAGACCGGTGCGCTCGCCATAGCCGAGCGGACCGAACACCGCGAGCGGCACGGTGCCGCGCGCGATGGTCAGAAGGCCGTTGCCGGCGCCGTAGAAGACGGCGAAAACAGCCGCCGCGGGCGCGCCGATGACGGCGAACAGCGCGGCGCCGAGCGGATGCAGCAGGGCCGCGATCCGCGCCGAGACCAGCGGGATGGATGCGGCGCAGGATCACGAACTCGGCGAGCCGCGCCGCGACTTGCGCCGGCCCGACCAGGGACGCCGCAGCGACCGCCTGCACCGGCGTAGAGCCCGCGCGTTCGAGAAGCGCCGGCAGATGCGACGCCATCGCGCCGGTGACAAACCAGGCGGCGGCAAAGACGAAGGCGAGGAGAAACATTTCCCGGCGCGGCTCCCAGCCGATCGATCTGTCGGCCGCTGCGAGAAACATGCACGGGCTGCGCCGGCAGCGGCAACACCAAGCGATTGAGCGGCAGGCCGAGGACGATATTGAGCGCGGCCCAGACCAGCACGGTCTCGCGCCAGCCGAGCGCATCGTTGAGAAATGTCGAGACCGGCCAGCTCACGGTCGAGGCGAAGCCGGCAAACAGCGTGACGCCGGTGATGGGGCCGCGCGCGTTTTGCCCGTAAAGCGCGGCGAGCGCGGCAAAGCCGGCGTCGTAAAGCCCGAGCGCCATGCCGACGCCAAGGACCGCCCAGGCGGCGAACAGCATCACGATCCCGTTGGCGGCGGCGAGCACGAGCAATCCGGCGGCCAGCACGATATTGGACAGCGCCAAGACGCCGCGCCCGCCATAGCGGTCGATGAAGCGGCCGACGACCGGGCCGGCGAAGGCCGCGATCAAGAGCGCCATCGAAAAGGCGGCGAAGATCCAAGCGCGCGGAACGTGCAGGCTCGCGCCGATCGGATCGGCAAGGATCGCCGGCAGGTAATAGCTCGACGCCCAGGCGAGCGTCTGTGAGATCCCGAGCGCCGTGACGACGACGCGGCGCGAGCGCTCAGGCGGTTCGCTTGTCGTGTCCGCGCTCATTTATGCTCTGCGCACAAATCGATTCTCCTTCCTCCCAAGTTTTGCAGAAATCGGCAGGCGGGAGTAGCAAGCGCGGGCGGAAAGCGCGGAACCTCGCACCATGACTGACAGCAAATTGATCAGCGGCGTCACGCTACGCCCGGCCGGCTCAGGCGACATTCCGGCGATCACGCGGATTTACGCGCAAGCCGTCACCCATGGCACGGCATCATTCGAACTCGAACCGCCGGACGAAGCGGAGATGGCGCGGCGCCTGAACACGCTTCTGACCGGCGGGTACCCCTATCTCGTCGCCGAATTCTCAGGCGCCATCGCCGGCTATGCCTATGCCGGGCCGTATCGGGCGCGCCCGGCTTACAGGTGGACAGTCGAGAACTCGGTCTATGTCGCGCCGGAATTTCACCGCCGCGGCATCGGCCTTGTCCTGCTCAAGCAGCTGATCGCGGAATCGGAACAGCGCGGCTACCGCCAGATGATCGCGGTGATCGGCGATTCGGCGCAAATTCCCTCGATCGCGCTGCATGCGGCGGCGGGCTTCGAGATGATCGGCGCGTTGCGCGCGGTCGGCTTCAAGCACGGCAAATGGCTCGACACGCCGCTGATGCAAATCGCGCTCGGCAAGGGCGATACGGCTGAGCCGTAAGCGCTATCCGGCCACCACCCGCAGCGAACGATCGAGCGCTGAGAGCACGCGGTCGAGCTCGTGGCCGCGGCGCAGGATATGGCCGGTCGCCGAAATCACGCTATAGGCGCCTTGGCGGCGTTCGAGTTTCGGATTCTTCTCGATGCGGTAGATCGGGACTTCCGAGGCGCGGCGGAAAACGGAAAACACCGCGCGATCTTTCAGAAAATCGATTGCGTAATCTCGCCATTCGCCGGCGGCGACTTTGCGGCCATAGAGCCCCAGAATGCGGTCGAGCTCGCGCCGGTTGAAGGTAACCTTAGCTGCGGGGACGGAAGAACGCTGCTCGCCCCCGCGCCACGCGCTTGGTTCGGTCTCGCCGAAATCCATACGGCGCCTCCATCATCGGGTTTGCGTCATCGGAGCTTCATGATCGCGCCAGAACGAAGCCGGCGGCAAGCCCCTCTTCTGTGTCCAAAGTGCCGCCGAAATAGGCACGCAAGCAGGCTCGCAAACAGGCCGCATGCCGGCCCATTTGGATCGCAGGCGATTTGCGATCAAGCCGGCAACGCCTTGGTGCTGCGGCGTTTTGGACAGTTGGAATCACGCGTTCGTTAAGCGAATCATAATGCGGCCCTAATTCGGCCAAGCACACGCCAAGCTAGATTGCGAATGAGTAGCCTGTTGCCTCAGGGCCCGGTTCGGTTGGCGTTCCGGATTCCTCAGCCCCCCAGCCCCCCGGGGCGCGATCGGACCGGGCCAGTAAGGTAGAATCCCCCAAGTTGTCACAAGTGCCAAAAGGCCGGCAAGTTGCCGGCCTTTCTTGTTGTTGGGGGCCTTGTTGTTGAAGGCGCGATGCGCCGCGGCGCGCGCTATCTGGCTTGCGACGTCAGCCCGCCGTCGACCGTTGCCTGCTGACCGAGCGAATAATAGGCCGCGCCGAGAACGATGCCGGGCTTGTCGTGCGTGCCTTCCTGCACCATGACGGCTGCGGCGTCGGCGTCGCTCGAACTTCGATTTCCGAGATCGGCACGTTCCAGTTCATCTGCGTTCCGGTCCAATCGCCGAGCTTGACCCAGTTCCGCACGACGTTGTGATAGGTAATGGTGCGGCCGTGATTTTCGCCGCGCTCGATGGACACCTCAACCGTCTTCATCAGCGGACACATCCAGACTTCACCCGCGACATGGTCGGTCTTCGCCGCATCGACATGCACGTTGAGCCCGCTGCCGCCCATCGACACCAAGACCGGCAACGACATCACGCCCGGCTTCTGATCGGTCAGCGCGATCGCATGTTCGATGGCCGCATGATCGCTGCCGAGCGCATGCGCCGCGCCGTTGACGACGATTTGCGGCGTGTAAACCTGGCGGTCGCCGCGCAGATGCGCATAGGCGCGCTGCCGCGCCGAATGCGCCGGATTGGCGAGCGTGTCCTTCCAGCCGAGATAATCCCAATAATCGATCGGCACGCTGAGCGCGACGACGGACGGATCGGCGGACAACTCGCCGAGCAGCTTGTCGGCGGCCGGGCACGACGAACAGCCTTGACTGGTGAAGAGCTCGAGAAGCGCGCGCGGCTCGCCGGCCTGCGCAACCGCGACAGTGGCGATCAACAAGCCGGCCACCAAAGGTGCCGACGCGAGGCGGCGACCTACCATTGCAACAACCTCCACCACCCCAACACCCTGAGCGAAAATTCGCCCTAAGCGATGATTCACCCCGAGCGAAGACAAGTCCAAGGCGACCATTCGCTCCGACGATTCGCTCCCCGGCGACGCTTGACGCCGTCATTACTAAGCGCGGCGGCAGTCACCTACCACTCACTTCGCGGTGAGGCAAAAAATGGACGGGACGGCGACGTCGAAGCGGCACGCATGAATTTAGAGCACAATCGTTTCCCAATCGTGTTCCCGACCGATCGTGCTCGCGACCCCGCCCCATTCGATTGAATCAGGGCGGGATTGCGATTTATGGCTTCGCATGAGGCGTGAAATTTACGCCGCAAGGTGGCGCAGAACGTACTGCAGGATGCCGCCGTTCCTGAAATAGTCCAGTTCCTCGAGCGTATCGATGCGGCAGATCAGCGGCACGCGCTTGAGCCCGCCGTCGGACGCAATGATCTCGGCCTGCAGCCGCTGATGCGGCTTGAGGTCGCCGTGCAGGCCGCGGATCGTGACCTGCTCGTCGCCCTTGAGCCCCAGCGTCTGCCAGGACGTGCCTTCCTCGAAGCACCAGCGGAATGACGCCCATGCCGACCAGGTTCGAGCGATGAATGCGCTCGAAGCTCTGCGCGATCACGGCGCGCACGCCGAGCAGCACGGTGCCCTTCGCCGCCCAGTCGCGCGACGAGCCGGTGCCGTATTCCTTGCCGGCGAAGACGACCAGCGGCACGTGCTCCGACTTGTAGCGCATCGCCGCGTCATAGATCGTCATGCGCTGCTTCGACGGATAGTGCGATGGTGAAGCCGCCTTCGACGCCGGGCAGCATCTGGTTCTTGATGCGGATATTGGCGAAGGTGCCGCGCATCATCACCTGATGATTGCCGCGCCGCGTGCCGTATTGATTGAAATCCTTCGGCCGCACCTGATGGTCGCGCAGATATTCGCCGGCCGGGCTTTCTTCCTTGATCGATCCCGCCGGCGAGATGTGGTCGGTGGTGATCGAATTCGAGGAACAGGCCGAGCACGCGCGCGTCGACGATGTCCTCGATCGGCTCGCTGCGCTTCTCCATGCCTTCGAAGTAGGGCGGGTTCTGCACGTAGGTGGAACGGTCGTCCCACTTGTAGGTCAGGCCGCCTTTGACCGCGATCTTGCGCCAGTTGGCGTCGCCCTTGAACACGTCGCCGTATTTGCGCGCGAACATCGCCTTGCTGATGTTCTTGCGGATCACGTCGGCGATCTCGCGGCTGGTCGGCCAGAGGTCGCGCAGATAGACCTTGCGGCCTTTCTGGTCGGTGCCGAGCGGCTGCTTGGCGACATCGATCTGCATCGAGCCGGCAATGGCATAGGCGACCACGAGCGGCGGCGAGGCGAGATAATTGGCGCGGACGTCGGCATTGACGCGGCCTTCGAAGTTACGATTGCCGGACAGCACCGCGGCGGCGACCAGATCGTTGGCGTTGATCGCTTCCGAAATCTCTTCCGGCAGCGGGCCGGAATTGCCGATGCAGGTGGTGCAGCCGAAGCCGACCAGATTGAAGCCGAGCGCATCGAGATCCTTCTGCAGGCCGGATTTGTCGAGATATTCGGCGACGACCTGCGAGCCGGGCGCGAGCGAGGTCTTGACCCACGGCTTGACCGTCAGCCCCTTCGCCACCGCCTTGCGCGCGACGAGACCGGCCGCGACCATCACGCTCGGATTCGACGTGTTGGTGCAGGACGTGATCGCCGCGATCACGACGTCGCCGTGGCCGAGCGTGTAACTTCTTGCCCTCGACCGGAACGCGCTTGTCCATCTCGGACGCCTTGCCGAATTCCTTGTCCATGGACTGCGCGAAGCCGTTCTTGACGTCTTTGAGCGTGACGCGGTCCTGCGGGCGCTTCGGTCCGGCCAGCGACGGCTCGACCGAGGACAGTTCGAGCTTGAGCACCTCGGTGAAGACCGGATCCTGCGTCGCCTTGGTGCGGTACATGCCCTGCGCCTTGGCATAAGCGAGCGACGAGCGCAATGCGGTCGGCTGAGCGCGCGGTATCGCGCAGATAGCGGATGGTGTCGTCGTCGATCGGGAAGAAGCCGCAGGTCGCGCCATATTCCGGCGACATGTTGCCGAGCGTGGCGCGGTCGGCGATGGTGAGACCGGCGAGACCGGGGCCGAAATATTCGACGAATTTGCCGACCACGCCGCGTTTGCGCAGCATCTGCGTCACGGTGAGGACGAGATCGGTCGCGGTGACGCCTTCCTTGAGCTTGCCGTTGAGCCGCACGCCGATCACTTCCGGCAGCAGCATCGAATAGGGCTGGCCGAGCATGGCGGCTTCGGCCTCGATGCCGCCGACGCCCCAGCCGAGCACCGAGAGGCCGTTGACCATCGTGGTGTGCGAATCGGTGCCGACCAGCGTGTCCGGATAAGCAAGCTCGCTGGCGACGGTCTTGTCGGGGAATGTGGTCTTGGTCTTCGAGGTCCAAACGGTCTGCGACAGATATTCGAGATTGACCTGGTGGCAGATGCCGGTGCCGGGCGGCACGACGCGGAAATCCTCGAATGAGCGCTGCGCCCATTTCAGGAAGCGGTAGCGCTCCTGGTTCTGCTTGTATTCTTCTTCGACGTTCTTCTTGAACGAGTCCTTGTGGCCGAAGAAATTCACCGCCACCGAATGGTCGATGACAAGATCGACCGGCACCAGCGGATTGATCTTCTTCGGCATCGCCGCCGAGATGATCCATGGCGTCGCGCATGGCGGCGAGATCGACCACGGCGGGAACGCCGGTGAAATCCTGCATCAAGACGCGCGCCGGGCGGAACGCGATCTCGCGGTCCGAGGTCTTGGTCTTGAGCCATTGCGCGACGGCCTGGATGTCCTCCTTGGTGACGGTGCGGCCGTCCTCGTTGCGCAGGAGATTTTCCAGCAGCACTTTGAGCGAGAACGGCAGCCGCGAAATCCCCTTCAGGCCGTTCTTTTCCGCGATCGGAAGGCTGTAATAGGCGTAGGTCTTGGAACCGACTTTGAGCGGGCGCAGGCATTTAAAGCTGTCGAGCGAAGTCATGACTTTTTTCCCAAGCTGCCGGCCGGGCGCCGGTGCAAAACGGAGGCAATAGATTGCCGAAGGGCCTCAAACCCCCTCCCTTTTCCTCCCCCTGGACGAGGCGAGAAAAGACGAGGAAATCGAATGTGGCAGGCGTCACCGGCGCGCCGCAATCCGACCCTCGGCTTATAAGGTCTTTTCCAATGCAGTGCCAGTTCGGCAACGAATTGTCCGCTAACATGCAGTGTTTAGCCGGATCGGCTCAGATTTTTGCGCGGATACGGCCGCCATAGGGCAGCGACGTATTTCTCTCAAGGTTTGGCTGAATGCGGCTCACCGCTGTCGAATTGCACTGTCACCGCGGCGGGCGCGATGTCTTTACCGGCGTCAGCTTTGCGGTCTCGTCCGGCGAGGCTTTGACCGTCACCGGCCGCAACGGCGCGGGAAAATCCTCGCTGCTACGCACCGTCGCCGGACTTCTGCGCCAGCGCGCAGGGCAGCCTTACGCTCGACGGCGGCGATCCCGAATTGAGCATCGGCGAACAGGCCCATTATCTCGGCCACCAGGACGCCATCAAGCCGTCGCTCTCGGTCGCCGAGAATTTGCGGTTTTGGGCGGATTTCTTCGGCGCGCCGACCGATGACGTGTCGGCGCCGCTCGCCGCGGTCGGGCTCGACGCGCTCGCGGCGCTTCCCGCCGCCTATCTTTCGGCCGGGCCAACGCCGGCGGTTGTCGATTGCGCGGCTGATCGCGGCCAAGCGCCCGATCTGGCTCCTCGATGAGCCGACCAGCGCGCTCGACGCCGCAGCGCAAACCCGGCTGGCCGAGCTGATGCGGGCGCATCTTGGCGGCGGCGGCCTCATTGTGGCGGCGACCCATGGGCCGATCGGACTCGATAAGACGCGCGGAGCTGCGGCTCGGAGCGGCGGAAGCACCCCAGCCCGAAGCGTCGACCCTCCCCCTGCAGGGAAGGGTGCAGCCATGAGCGCGCTCACCGCCATTCTGGTTCGCGACATGCGGATCGCCGTACGCGTCGGCGGCGGCGCGCTGATGGGCGTGCTGTTCTTCCTGGTCGTGGTGACGCTCACGCCGTTTGCAGTCGGCCCCGACCTCGCGCTGCTCAAGCGCATCGGGCCGGCGATCCTGTGGCTCGCGGCGCTCTTGGCTAGTCTACTGGCGCTCGACCGGCTGTTCACCAATGACCACGACGACGGTTCGCTCGATCTTATTCTGATGGGACGCGCGCCGCTCGAGCTCGTCGTCGCCATGAAAGGTCTCGCGCATTGGCTTACCACCGGCCTGCCGCTCGTCATCGCCGCGCCCTTGATCGGATTGTTTCTCAATATCGATGCCGCGGCCGAAGGCGCTTTGGTGCTGACGCTTCTGGTCGGCACGCCGGCGCTGACCTTCATCGGCCTGATCGGGGCTGCGATTGCGGTGACGCTTGCGGCGCGGCGGTTTGTTGCTCGCAATCATCGTGCTGCCGCTGACGGTGCCGGTCCTGATCTTCGGTGTCGCCGCGGCCAACGCCGCCGTCACCGGCCCGGTGCCGTTCGGCACGCCGTTCACCATCCTGTGCGCCTTGACGCTCGCCAGTCTCGTCGTCGGCCCGTTTGCCGCTGCTGCCGCTTTGCGGCAAGAAATCGAATAATAATGCCCCAATTAAATAGCCATCATGCTCATGCAAATGTGACAGCAAGCATGCGCATCAGCATTGTGCCCGTATAGGAAGCGCCTGTAGGAATTCGCCGATGGCCCTCACCGACCTCGCCAATCCTTCGCGATTCTTGCGACTAGCCAACAGCACCATTCCGTGGCTGAGCGGGGTGACGGTGCTCGTCTTCGCCTTCGGCATCGATCAGGCCATGATCGCTCCGGACGATTATCAGCAAGGCGCGACCGTCAAGATCATGTTCCTGCACGTGCCGTCGGCCTGGCTCGGCATGCTGGGCTGGGGTGTGATGTCGGTGGCCGCTTTTGGCACGCTGGTGTGGCGGCACCCGCTCGCCGATGTCACAGCGAAAGCCGCAGCCCCGATCGGGGCTGCCTTCACGCTTCTGTGCCTCGTCACCGGCTCGCTGTGGGGACGGCCGGAATGGGGTACCTATTGGGTGTGGGACGCGCGGCTGACTTCCG
Organism: uncultured Alphaproteobacteria bacterium; assembly: GCA_963695615.1. Classification (GTDB taxonomy): domain Bacteria; phylum Pseudomonadota; class Alphaproteobacteria; order Rhizobiales; family Xanthobacteraceae; genus BOG-931. The sequence continues at coordinate 307,143 of CAVOHH010000006.1, forward strand.
AACTCATTCTGCTTCTGCTCTATCTCGGCGTCATCGCACTGTGGAATACGGTCGACGATCCCTCGCGCGCGGCGCGCGCCGCTGCGATCCTCACCCTGGTCGGCGCCATCGATTTGCCGATCATCAAATTCTCGGTCGATTGGTGGAATACGCTGCACCAAGGCGCGTCGGTCTTCCGCCTCGGCGGCTCGACGATCTATCCGACCATTCTCATTCCGCTTTTCATCATGGCGGGCGCGTTCACGCTACTGTTCGCGACGCTCTTGCTGGCGGCGATGCGCAATGAAATCTTGCGCCGTCGCGTGCGCACGCTGCATCTTCTGCAAGCGAGCGCGGTGAGCTGAAAATGGAAGCGACGGCGCATATCGACTTCATCGCCGCATCTTATGCCGCAGCGGTCATTATCATCGGCGCGCTGATCGCCTGGGTATCGCTCGATTACCGCGCGCAGCGGCGCACACTTGCCGATCTCGAACTGCAGGGCTTTACCCGCGGCACCGGATCGGCGCACGCCGACCGGGCGGATGCCGCGAAGGAAACGGCGAAAGAACAAGCATGAGCGTCACCGCGAACGAAGGCGACGGTCTGCGCCGGCGCCGCGCTCTGGTGCTCCTGCCGCTCGTGCTGTTTCTCGGGCTTGCCGCCTTGTTTTTGTTCCGTCTCTTTGCCGGCGATCCGTCGCTCCTCCCCTCGCCGCTGATCGGACATCCCGCGCCGCAGACGGCCTTGCCGCCGGTCGCCGGCCTCGAGCGCAATGGCGCGCCGCTGCCCGGCCTCGATCCGGCGAATTTCAAAGGCGCCGTCACCGTCGTCAATGTCTGGGCGTCGTGGTGCGTGCCGTGCCGCGACGAAGCGCCGCTTCTCTTGCAACTGTCGCAGGACAGCCGCTTCCGCCTGGTCGGCATCAATTACAAGGACGATGCCGACAATGCGCGGCGCTTCGTCGCCCGCTTCGGCAATCCCTTTGCCGCTGCCGGCGCCGACGACAGCGGCCGCGCCGGCATCGAATGGGGCGTCTATGGCGTGCCGGAGACGTTCGTAATCGGCCGCGACTGCAAAGATCGCCTACAAGCTGGTCGGCCCGATCACGGCGGACAATCTCGATTCAGTGCTGAAACCGCAGATCGAAAAGGCGCTGGCGGTATCTAGCCCGTCATCCTGAGGTGGCCGCGGAGCGGCCCTCGAAGGATACGGCCGAGGCGCTGGGGCCGTCGTCCTTCGAGGCTCGCTTCGCTCGCACCTCAGGATGACGGATCACTCTGCCGCCGGCTCGACCGCGTATTTCTTCAACAGCGGCATTTGCAGCGCGCCGAACACGAGCGTCAGCGGCATCACCGCGAACACTTTGAAATCGACCCAGGTATCGGTCGAGGTGTTGCGCCACACGATCTCGTTGAGCACGGCAAGCACCAAAAAGAAGATCGCCCAGCGCAGCGTCAGCTTGCGCCAGCCTTCCTCGGTGAGGTGGAACAGCGAATCGAACACGATGCCGAGCAGCGGCTTGTTGAAGACGAGACCGCCGAGGAGGATCGCGCCGAACAGCGCATAGATGATGGTCGGCTTGACCTTGATGAAGGTCGCGTCGTGCAGGATGAGCGTCAGCCCGCCGAACACGACGACGACGATCGCGGTGACCACGGTCATGATCGGGAAATGGCGCGTCAGCGCATAGGACACCGCCATGGCGGCGAGGATCGCGACCATGAAAGTCGCGGTGGCGACGAAAATGCCGTAATGCGAATTGGCGAAGAAGAACAATAGCAGCGGCCCGAGATCGAGCGCGAGCTTGAGGAACGGATTGAGCTGCGGCTTCGGCGTTGTCATGAATCAAGTCCGGCAATGGCGCGGGCGAAGTCGCGCGCCGAAAACGGCGAAAGATCGTCGACGCCTTCGCCGACGCCGATGAAATGCACCGGCAGCGCGAATTTCGCAGCGATGGCGACGAGGATGCCGCCGCGCGCGGTGCCGTCGAGCTTGGTCATCGCCAGCCCGGTGACGCCGACGGCTTTCTTGAAAATCTCGACTTGCGACAAGGCGTTCTGCCCGACCGTGGCATCGAGCACGAGAAGGACGGCGTGCGGCGCCTCGGCGTCGAGCTTTTTGATGACGCGGACGATCTTGTGCAATTCGTCCATCAGCTCGGTGCGGTTTTGCAGCCGGCCCGCGGTATCGATGAGGAGAACGTCGACGCCGCGCTCTCTCGCCGCGGCAATAGCGTCGAAGGCGAGACCGGCGGCATCGGCGCCGGCCTCGCGCGCGATGAAAAGCAGCGCCGGTGCGCTCCGACCAGATCTTGAGCTGCTCGATGGCCGCGGCGCGGAACGTATCGCCGGCCGCGAGCATCACCGAACGGCCTTCGGCGCGAAGCTTGGCCGCAAGCTTGCCGATGGTCGTGGTCTTGCCCGAGCCGTTGACGCCGGCGACGAGGACGATGAACGGCTTCTTCGTTGTGTCGATGACAAGCGGCTGCGCCACCGGCGTCAGCGTCTTCTCGACTTCCGCCGCGACCACCGCCTTGACCTCGTCGGGCGTGATCTCGGCATTGTGACGGCCCTCGCTGAGCGCCGCGACGATGCGGTTCGAGGTTTCAAGCCCGAGATCGGCGCGAATGAGCGCATCATCGATCTCATCGAGCGTCGCGGTGTCGAGGCGGCGCTTAGTGACGAGGTCCGAGATGGCGCTGAGCGCCGTGGAGCTGCGCCTGAGCCCGCCGGTGAGGCGCGCCCACCACTTGCCCTTGGCTTCGGCGGCTTCGGCGGCTTCCGTCGCGCTGTCGGCAGGACTGTTTTGCTGACTGTCTTGCATAGGGCGCCCGTGATAGCGGTTTCGGCATGATCTCGAAAGACACGTCCCCGAAAGACATGACCCCGGAACAGATGGTGTCGCGGCTGCTTTATCGCGACGGGCTGATGCTGGTGATCGACAAGCCGGCCGGTTTTGCCGTTCACAACGGCCCGAAAGGCGGGGTGAGCCTGCAGGACTATTTCGACGCCTTACGCTTCGGCCTGCCGCGGCCGCCGTCGCTGGCGCACCGGCTCGACCGCGACACGTCCGGCTGCCTGGTGCTCGGCCGCCACCGCAAGGCGCTGGCGGCGCTCGGCAAAAAGTTCAAGAACGGCGAGGTCGGCAAGACCTATTGGGCCGTCGTCGAAGGCGCGCCGGAGACCGACGAAGGCATCATCGAGCTGCCGCTCGGCCGGCTCGACGTCACGCGCGGCTGGTGGATGAAGCATGATCCCGCGGGGCAGCCGGCGGTGACGAGGTGGAAGGTGCTGGGGCGCGATTCCTCGGGCGCGCTGGCCTGGCTCGCTTTGGAACCCCGCACCGGGCGCACGCATCAGCTTCGCGTGCATTGCGCCGAAATGGGCTGGCCTATTTTGGGCGACGCCGTCTACGGCAAGGCGCCGCGTCACGGCGGGCCGGTGCTGCATCTACATGCCCGCGAGGTCGTGGTGCCGCTCTACAAGAACCGCGATCCGATCCGGGTCTGCGCGCCGGTGCCGCCGCATATGCGCGAGCGGTTGGCGCAATGCGGCTGGCGGGGCGAAGAGGAGAAGCCCCTGCTCGCGCCAAATGCCGCGGCGCGCGAGGCGGCCCTCAGTAAATCGTCTCTTTGATCCGCTCGGGCGCGAGGCGATCGTGCTCGGGCCCGCCCATTTTGCCGTCGGTCAATTCGGCAAGGATCGCGCCCGGCGTCGGCAAGGTCTTGCGATCGACCTGGGTCGCCGGGTCCCACAGTTTCGAGCGGATGATCGCCTTGGTGCATTGGAAATAGGCGCGCTCGACCGTGACCACCAGCACGCATTTCGGCGTCTTGCCGTTGAAGACAAAGCTCTCGGTCAGCTTCGGATCGGTCGAGATCGCGGCGCGGCCGTTGATGCGCATGGTTTCGCCGACGCCGGGAATGAGGAACAAGAGCGAGATGCGCGGATCGCGCACCAGATTGCGCAGGCTGTCGATGCGATTATTGCCGCGCCGGTCCGGAATGAGCAGCGTGTGCTCGTCCACGACCCGCACGAAACCGGGCGGATCGCCGCGCGGCGAGCAATCGAGGCCTTCCGGGCCGCAGGTGGCGAGCACCGCGAACGGCGCAGCTTCGATCAGCTTGCGATATTGCGGCGTGATGCGATCCGCTTCCTTGAAAACGGCCGCGCCGTAGGGCGCATCGCTGTAGAGCTTTTCAAGCTCCGCGGTCGTCGTGATCAGATGATCCTCTCTGCCGTCCATCGCCCCGCCTCCGATTCTTTCTTCGAAAGAATACTCAAGCCGCCAGCAATTGTCTGCCGTCATGCGCGGTCATTTTCAGGTCGACGATCGCGCCGGTCTCGGCCGGCGCCGCGAGCTTCACCGGCGTGAAGTGCTCGGTGCGGCCGCTATCGCGCATCTCGATCAAGACGCGGCGCGTTGCGCCGATTTCGCCGTCGAGATACCGCGCCAGTGCCGCAGCGCCGGCGTCGCGTAGCCGCCGGGCGCGGTCTTTGACGACGGTGCGGGAAAGCTGCGGCATGCGGGCTGCCGGCGTGCCCGGCCGCGGCGAGAACGGAAAGACATGCAGATGCGTCAGCCCGCATTCTTCGACCAGATCGAGCGAGTTCTGGAACATGGCCTCGGTCTCGGTCGGGAAGCCCGCGATCAGATCGGCGCCGAACACCGTGTCGGGGCGCAGGCGCCGCACCATGTTCGCAGAAGGCGATGGCGTCGGCGCGCAGATGCCGCCGCTTCATGCGCTTGAGAATGAGATCGTCGCCGGCCTGCAGCGACAGATGCAGATGCGGCATCAGCCGCGCGTCGCTCGCCAAGGCATCGAGCAGATCGCGGTCGGCCTCGACGGAATCGATCGACGACAGCCGCAGCCGCTCTGAGCTCCGGCACGTGTTTGAGAATCTGCTTGACCAGCGTGCCGAGCTTCGGCGCGCCAGGAAGATCGGCGCCATAGCTCGTGATGTCGACGCCGGTGAGCACGACTTCGCGATAATCGTTCGCCACCAGCCGGCGTACATCGTCGACCACCGCGCCCATCGGCACCGAGCGCGAATTGCCGCGGCCGTAGGGAATGATGCAGAAGGTGCAGCGGTGATCGCAGCCGTTCTGCACCTGCACGAAAGCGCGCGTGCGGCCGGAAAAACTATCGACGAGATGCGCCGCGGTTTCCTTGGCCGCCATGATGTCGTTGACGAGCGCCTTCGGCGCATCGTCGAGAGCGAAAGCCGCGCGCGCTTGCGCCCAGCCCGCGGCGGAAAGCTTTTCCGCGTTGCCGAGCACGCGATCCGCTTCCGGCATGGCGACGAAGGTCTGCCGGCTCGGTCTGCGCGGCGCAGCCGGTGACGACGATTTTCGCCTGCGGGCGCTCGCGGCGCAGCGCGCGGATGGCTTGCCGCGCTTGCCGCACCGCCTCGGCCGTCACGGCGCAGGTATTGACCACGACGGTGTCGGTGAAGCCGGCGCCCTCCGCTTCGCGGCGGATGACTTCGGATTCCGCGGCATTGAGCCGGCAGCCGAAAGTGACGATCTCCACAGATCTTTGGACGGACATTGCTCAAGCCGCTCCCGCGGCAGCCAGATGCCGCATCGAAGCGGCCCTTGTGCTCGTATTCGACCGGGCCGGTCATCAGCACGTGATCGTCGGTCTCGCGCCATTCGATGGTGAGATCGCCGCCGGGCAGAGACACCCTCACCTTGCGCCCGGTGCGGCACAGCCGCGCCGCGGCGACGGCGGTGGCGCAGGCCGCGGAGCCGCAGGCCTTGGTGAGGCCGGCGCCGCGTTCCCAGGTGCGCATCACGATATGGTCGCGCGCCGGCGATCGTGGCGAGCGTGATATTGGCGCGCTCGGGAAACATCGGATGGTTTTCGAGCAGCGGGCCGATCTTTTCGAGATCGTAAGCGGCCGGATCGTCGACCCAGAAAATCGCGTGCGGATTGCCCATGCTGACGACGGAGGGCGTATGCAGGATCGGCGCGCCGCGCGGCCCGATCTCAAGCTCGATGGCGCGCGTATCGGCGAATTCCTGCGCCAGCGGAATCTCGTCCCAGCGCAGACGCGGCTTGCCCATGTCGACCGTGTAGAGGCCGCCGTCGCCGCGCCAGCACGGAATCAATCCGGCCTGGCGTTTCGAAGGTCAGCGCCGATTGGCCGGTCTGTTCGCCGACCAAAGCCGCGACGCAACGCATTCCGTTACCGCAGGCGCCGGCCTCCGAGCCGTCATTGTTGTAGATGCGGATTGCGCCATCCGTCGCCGCGCGCGGCGGATAGAGCACCATGAGCTGATCGTAGGGCTCCTGCCGCGCCGCCGCTTGCGCTTCGGCCGCCGCAACCAGACCTGACGCCGCGTTCGGCGCCGCGCGCAGATCGACGATGACGATCTCGTTACCGAGGCCGTTCATCTTGACGAAGTCCTTGTTCGCCAGCGCGCCCATACCAAAGCCCAAAAATCCGCAACAAATATCGGCGACTTATATGAGGAGTCATCGCCACGCCAGTATCCCGCCAGTGCCCACCGGCGATTGCGCAGGTAGACCGCCCGGCCGTGCTAAAGTCGAATGGGCGACGGATGGATTTGGGGCGACGGTGCGGCCGCGGGCACCGGTCGCGTGTTCAAGGAGAGCCTGATGCCGTTCCGCCTGAGCCTTCGCACCGGTACTGCGGCGGCTATCGCCCTGTTCGCGACCGTATCGATCGCCATAGTCCAGGCTGCCGCGCAGTCTCCCACGCCGGCGCCACCGGCCCCGGCCACAACGCCCGCCGCTCCGGCGCAAAGCGCGCCGGCTCCCGACGCGACGCCCGCTCCGGGGAGCCAGAACGGCGACGTTTTCGGCGAGAACACGGCGCTGAAGGCGCAGACCATCATCTACGTGAAGGGCTCCGGCACCTGGGATAAGGCCTTCGAGACGATCACCAATTCGCTGAAGAAGATCGACGCCTATCTCGACAAGGAAGGCATCAAGGCTGACCGGCATGCCGATGACCATCTTTACCTCGACCGACGATACCGGCTTCGAATTCCAGGCCGCGGTCCCGATCGCCGAGGCGCCCAAGAACCCGCCCCATGGCGACATGGCCGTCGGCCAGTCGCCCGAAGGCGCGGCACTGAAATTCGTCCATCGCGGCTCGTATGACGACCTCGACAATACCTATGAGGCGATCACCAACTATCTCGACGACAAGAAGCTCGAAGCCAAGGACATGTTCATCGAGGAATATGTGACCGATCCGGTCAAATCCGAGGCCGGCAAGCTCGTCGTTAACGTCTATGTTTTGATCAAACAGCCGACGGCGCCGGGCTAAGTCCCAGGCTGAGTTCCGGCCAAAAGGCCCGGTTGACAGTCTAGGACCGCGTCACTAGGTTCCGCCCACTCTCGCAAGAGACTGAAATTTTTGACCGCCGACCGGTCCTGGAGACCGGAGGTAACCGCCCGACAGCGCGATGCGCCCTCGGGCGTCGTCGTGTTTTCTCTCTCGCTCTTCGGGGCGGGGTGAAAGGGCAAAATGTTCGACAATCTGTCCGAACGGCTGGGTTCGATCCTCGACCGCCTGACGCGGCGCGGCGCGCTGTCGGAAGCCGATGTCGAGGAGGCGATGCGCGAAGTTCGCCGCGCGCTGCTCGAGGCCGACGTCGCGCTCGACGTGGCGCGGGCGTTCACCGACCAAGTGAAAGCGCGCGCCGTCGGCGTCGACGTGATCAAGTCGGTCACGCCCGGGCAGATGGTCGTCAAGATCGTGCACGACGCGCTGATCGAGACGCTCGGCTCGGACGCGCAGCCGATCGATCTCAACGCGCCGGCGCCGGTCGTCATCATGATGGTGGGTCTGCAAGGCTCCGGCAAAACCACGACCACGGCAAAGATCGCAAAGCGCCTTACCGAGGTGCAGAAGCGCAAAGTGCTGATGGCGTCGCTCGACACGCGCCGGCCTGCCGCCATGGAGCAGCTTGCCGTGCTCGGCCAACAGACCGGCGTCGAAACGCTGCCGATCGTCGCCGGACAAACGCCGGTGCAGATCGCCGCGCGCGCGCAGCAGGCGGGGCGGCTCGGCGGCTATGACGTGGTGATGCTCGATACCGCGGGCCGTCTCACGCTCGACGAGGAATTGATGCGCGAAGCCGCCGAAGTGCGCCGCGCCGCAGCGCCCCACGAGGTGCTTCTCGTCGCCGACGCGCTGACCGGCCAGGACGCCGTCAATCTGGCGCGCGCCTTCGACGAACGGCTCGACCTCACCGGCATCGTGCTGACCCGCATCGACGGCGACGGCCGCGGCGGCGCCGCTTTGTCGATGCGCGCGGTCACCGGCAAGCCGATCAAGCTCATCGGCACCGGCGAAAAGCTCGACGCCATCGAGGACTTCTATCCGCAGCGCATCGCCGACCGCATTCTCGGCATGGGCGACATCGTCTCGCTGGTCGAGAAGGCCGCGACCACGATCGACGTCGAGAAGGCCGCGCGCGTCGCCGAGAAGATGCGCAAGGGCGCCTTCGATCTCTCCGATCTGCGCGAGCAGCTCGGCCAGATGAAGAGCATGGGCGGCATGACCGGATTGATGTCGATGATGCCCGGCATCGCCAAAATGAAAAACCAGTTGGCCGAGCGCAATCTCGACGAGACGGTGCTCAAGCGGCAGATGGCGATCATCGATTCCATGACGCCCCAAGAGCGGCGCAATCCGGACGTGCTCAAGGCCAGCCGCAAGCGGCGCATCGCTTCAGGCTCCGGCACCAAGCCCGAAGACATCAACCGGCTTTTGAAAATGCACCGCACCATGGCGGACATGATGAAGGCCATGGGCAGCGCCAAGCGCGGCCCGATGGCCGGCCTCGCCAATATGTTCGGCTTCGGCGGCGGCATGCCGAGCCCGGAAGAGATGGCGAAGCTTGCGGAAAAATTGCCGGGCGGCCTGCCGCCGGGACTACCCGGCGCGCCGGGTCAAGGATCAGGCCACGTCCCAGGTTTGCCGCCGAAAATGCCGGGCCTGCCGGGACTGCCGCCGAATTTTCCGGGACTTCCGGGTCTTGGCGCGAAATTTCCGGGCGGCCTGCCCGGATTGGGAAAGAAGAAGTGATTTTTTGAGTTCGACACAATCAACCTAGCGAAAGGAAACTGAATGCCCCTCGTCATCCGCATGGCCCGCGCCGGAACCAAGAAGCGGCCGTTTTATCATATCGTCGTCGCCGACAGCCGCAGCCCCCGCGACGGGCGCTTCATCGAGCGCCTCGGCTTTTTCAATCCGCTGTTGCCGAAGGAGAAGACCGAGCGGCTGACCTGGGACATCGAAAAGGCCAAGGCCTGGATCGCCAAGGGCGCGCAGCCGTCGGACCGCGTCATGCGTTTCCTCGACGCCGCCGGCGTGATGAAGCGCACGCCGCGGAAGAACCCGGAAAAGGCGATCCCGCGCAAAGAGCGCAAGGCGGCAGCCGAGGCGGCGAAGGCCGCAGAGGCCGCGGCCCCCAAGGCCGCCCCGGCGCCGGCGGCGACGCCGGCGAGCTGAGCTAGGACGACGACGCCATGGCGGGCGGCACGCGTATTTGTTCAGGTCTTGTTTGTCTTGGACAAATCGGCGCCGCCCACGGCTTGCGCGGCGAAGTCCGCCTGCACTCCTTCACCGCCGATCCGGCGGCGATTGTCGATTACGGCCCGCTCGAGACCGAGGACGGCCGCATCTTTGAGATCGAAACGATGCGGCCGGCGAAAGATCACTTCGTCGCCAAAATTTCCGGCATCGCCGATCGCGATGCCGCCGAGCGGCTGAAGAACACCAAGCTCTACGTGCCGCGCGAGCGGCTGCCGGAGCCGGAACAGCCCGACGAGTTTTACCACGCCGATCTGATCGGGCTCGCCGTCGTCGACCGCGCCGGGCAAAAACGCGGCACCGTCGTCGCCGTTCATAATTTCGGCGCCGGCGATCTGATCGAAGTGATGCCGCAGGCCGGCGGCAAAACCGAATTGCTGCCGTTCGACGAAACCCACGTACCGACCGTCGATATCGCCGCGGGCCATATCGTCGTCGTGCCGCCGGTCGAGAGTGATGAAGCGGAGAGCAATTGAGATGTGGCGGGCAAGCGTGCTGACGATTTTTCCGGACATGTTTCCGGGGCCGCTCGGCGCAAGCCTTGCCGGCAAGGCCCTGACCGCGGGCGCCTGGTCGCTCGAAGTTTCCGATATCCGGACTTTCGCCACCGACAAGCATCGCAGCGTCGACGATACGCCGGCCGGCGGCGGCCCTGGCATGGTGATGAAGGCCGACGTGCTCGGCCGCGCCATTGACGCCATCGTCGCCGATCCGGCCGCGGACACCCGCCCGCGCTGTCTGCTCTCGCCGCGCGGCGCGCCGCTCACGCAAGGCCGCGTCGAGGCGCTGACCCAGGGCCCCGGCGTCGTCCTGATCTGCGGCCGTTTCGAGGGGGTCGACGAGCGGGTGATCGCGGCGCGCGAACCTGGAAGAGGTCTCGATCGGCGATTACGTGCTGTCCGGCGGCGAGATCGCGGCCATGGCGCTGATCGACGCCTGCGTGCGGCTCCTCCCGGGCGTCATGGGAGCGCCGGCGTCAGGCGCCGAAGAGAGTTTTGCCGGTGGGCTTTTGGAGTATCCGCATTATACCCGGCCGCAAATTTGGGAGGGCCACCCGATCCCCGATATCCTGACCTCCGGCGACCACGCCAAAGTCGCCGCCTGGCGCCGCGCCGAGGCCGAGAGGCTGACCCGGGAGCGCCGGCCCGACCTCTGGGCCGGCTTTTTACGGCGTTTCCGCAATGGCTCACAGGTGGGGTGACGACAGGGTGACAAAGCCTGCAGGGTAGCGTAGAAGCTCGCCCAACCCGAGTAGAACCGGCCCAAAACAGCGCGCGCCAAGGGGCGCAGCGGATGGAGAATTCGCCATGAACGTCCTCAAAGAAATCGAAGCCGAACAGGTGGCGAAACTCACCGCCGGCAGGGAAATCCCGGATTTCCAGCCGGGCGATACGCTCATCGTCAACGTCAAGATCGTCGAAGGCGAGCGTTCGCGCGTGCAGGCCTATGAAGGCGTCTGCATCGGCCGCGCCGGCGGCGGCATCAACGAGAATTTCACCGTGCGCAAGATCTCGTATGGCGAAGGCGTCGAGCGCGTCTTCCCGCTTTATGCGCCGATGATCGATTCGATCACCGTGGTCCGCCGCGGCAAGGTCCGCCGCGCCAAGCTTTATTATCTGCGCGGCCTGCGCGGCAAGTCGGCCCGCATTGTCGAGCGGCAGGACCATGCCGGCGAGCAGGCCCTCGGCTCCGAGGGCGCGGCCAGAGCCTCGGCCAAGGCCGCGACCAAGGCCATGAAGACCGAGGGCGACGCCAAGCCGAAGGCCAAGGCCAAGGCCGCAGCCAAACCGAAGGCCGCAGCTAAGAAGTGACGCCACGCAACGGCGTAACGCGAACCGTAAAATTATTGCGCCTTTCGCTATTGGTCTGTGCGCTCGCAAGTGCGACCTTCACAGCGGCCTTCGCACAGTCGATTCCGATCGAGGTCGTTCAGGCTGAGGCGGCCTATGACCAGCAGACCGGCAAACCGGTCATCGCTTTTCGAATGAGCCCGACGTCGGCACGGGCCTTCGCTGAACTGACCGCGAAGAACGTCGGGTGTCCGGCGTCCATCGTTGTCGACGGACACGTGATGGACACGCCGATCATCCGAACGCCGATTACTGGCGGCGCAGGCCAGATCTCGGGAGATTTCGATATTGAACAAGCGCGGTCGCTCGCGCGCCGGCTTTCGGATGGCACCTCGAAATTGACCATCGAGGTCGTTCCCAACGGCAGCCCCGCAAAGTAGTAGGAAAACCACCACTTTTGCTTTTGCGTTCAACGGACTAAATAGACCCTGCAGAACGCAAGAATAGGAAGACGGCCCATGGCCAAAGCGCGCACCCTCTACGACAAAATCTGGGACGACCATCTGATCGAGGAGGCGCCGGACGGCGAAGCCCTCATCTATATCGATCGGCACATCGTGCATGAAGTGACGAGCCCGCAGGCCTTCGAAGGCCTGCGCCTCTCCGGGCGCAAGGTGCGCGCGCCGGACAAGACGCTGCTCGTCGTCGATCACAACGTGCCGACGACGGATCGTCATCTGCCCAATCCCGATCCGGAAAGCGCCACCCAGATCGCCTATCTCGCCGAGAACGCGAAATTCTTCAATCTCGAATATTACGACGAGTTCGATAAGCGGCAGGGCATCGTCCACATCATCGGCCCGGAACAGGGCTTCACGCTGCCCGGCGTCACGCTGGTCTGCGGCGACAGCCACACCGCGACCAACGGCGCGTTCGGCGCGCTCGCCTACGGCATCGGCACCTCGGAAGTCGAGCATGTGCTGGCGACGCAGACGCTGATCCAGAAGAAATCGATGAACATGCGCGTGACCGTCGACGGCAAATTGCCGCCGGGCGTCACCGCCAAAGACATCATCCTCGCCATCATCGGCGAGATCGGCACCGCCGGCGGCACCGGCTATGCGCTGGAATATGCCGGCGAGGCGATCCGCGCGCTGTCGATGGAAGGCCGCATGACGGTCTGCAACATGTCGGTCGAGGCCGGCGCCAAGGCGGGCTTCATCGCGCCCGACGAAAAGACCTATGCCTATCTCGAAGGCCGCCCCAAGGCGCCGAAGGGCAAGGATTGGGACGCAGCGCTGCGCTATTGGCAGACGCTGCGCTCCGACGACGGCGCCCATTTCGACCGCGAGGTCAGACTCGACGCCGCAAAACTGCCGCCGCTCGTGACCTGGGGCACGAGCCCCGAACAAGTGGTCTCGATCGCCGGCCGCGTGCCGAGCCTCGACGGCGTCACCGACCCGCATAAGCGCGAGGCGATCGAACGCGCGCTCGCTTATATGGGGCTCAAGGGCGGCGAGAAGATTTCCGACATCGCGCGTCGACCGCGTCTTCATCGGCTCCTGCACCAATGCGCGGATCGAGGATTTGCGCGCGGTCGCCAAGGTGGTCGACGGCAAATCGGTCAATGCCAAAGTCAATGCGATGATCGTGCCGGGCTCGGGTCTGGTCAAAGAACAGGCCGAGTCCGAAGGCCTCGACAAGATCTTCGTCAAAGCCGGCTTCGAATGGCGCGAGCCCGGCTGCTCGATGTGCCTGGCGATGAACCCGGACAAGCTCAAGCCCGGCGAACGCTGCGCCTCGACCTCGAACCGCAATTTCGAAGGCCGCCAGGGCTACAAGGGCCGCACGCACTTGGTGTCGCCGGCCATGGCCGCCGCCGCCGCCATCGCCGGGCACTTCGTCGACGTGCGCGAGTGGCACTAAGAATAACTGATGCTTCGGCACGGAACGAAGCACCAGGGACTACGATTGAGCTAGTTTATCGTCGGAGCAACCCGCAATGGGGACCGACGATGTCTGACACCGACGCAGAAATCCGCCGCATCTACGAGCGCTGGCACGAGGCTGTCGTAGGACGCGATCTCGATGGCCTCGTCGCGCTCTATGCCGAAGACGCCGTGCTTGAAACACCTCTGATCATCGCGACATTGCCAGACCGAACCAAGGGCATCCTCACAGGACGAGCGGAGATCCGGTCGTTCTTCGCCGCCGGTCTCAAAAAGCTGCAGACGAATGTGGCGAAGTGGTACCGCACCGGACTGTTCTTCTCGAACGGCCGGCAATTGACCTGGGAATATCCGCGCGAGACACCCAATGGCGATCAGATCGATCTCGTCGAAGTCATGGACATAGCAAACGGTCTCATCCATTCACACCGGGTATATTGGGGCTGGGTCGGTTTCAAAACGCTGGTCGCTGCCATGAACCAGCAAAGCGACCATCAGCAAAGCCACAATCAGCAAAGTCACGCGCAAGGCCGCTAGACGCGGCGTCAGCCCCGCACCCACCAGCAGCGCATTTGCGGATAGAGCACCGTGCCGCTCGGGCGGTTCTGCAATTCGTACCAGTCGACGCAGCGGCGATAGAGCAGCCGTCCCGGATGGATTTCGATGCGATGCCGCGCGTAACGCGCGGCGGCGGCGGCAGACTAGACAGGCTCGGTTCGGCGAACGGCGAGGTCTGCGCCATTGCATGTGATGCGGCGCCCAGAAGCGGCAGTGCGGCGAATGCAATAATTGCGATCAATGGCTTTACTGACATCGCTACCTCTTACGCGGCCTATACCGTCATTGCGAGCGGAGCGAAGCAATCCAGCTCGGTGCCGGGGAGCTGGATTGCTTCGTCGCTTCGCTCCTCGCAATGACGCTACAATAAGATTATGGCCGATCTCGCATCCGATCCGCTGAACTGGCGTCCGGTCAAGGCGCCGTCGCTCGCCGTGCTTGAAGTCCTGGCAAGCGAGGTGTTTCGCCGTTTGCCGCGAAAATTTCGCGAATTGTGCGCCGACGTCGTCATCCAGGTCGACGATTTTCCGGCCGACGACGTGCTCGAAGAAATGCAGGCGGAGAGCGAGTTCGATCTGCTCGGCCTGTTCCAGGGCACAGGCCTGCCGTTTCGCGCCGAGAGCGCGCCGCTGCAGATGCCGAATATGATCTGGCTTTATCGCCGCCCGATCCTCGATTATTGGGCCGAGCACGACGAGACCCTGGGCGCTATCATCAGGCACGTTCTGGTGCACGAGATCGGCCATCATTTCGGCCTGTCCGATGGCGACATGGAAGCGATCGAACAAGCTGCGGATTAAAGCATGAAGGGAGAAATGTCATGAAAGTCGACGGCGGCTGCGCCTGCGGCGCGATCAAGGTCGAAGCCGAGGCCGATCCGGAACAGGACGCAAATCTGCCACTGCACCGATTGCCAGACCGCGACCGGTACGGCGTTCCGCGTCTCGGTCCCGGTGCCGGGCGACAGCGTTCAAGATGACCGGCAAGCCGGCGATTTACGTGAAGACCACGGCCGACAGCGGCAATCTGCGTGTTCAGGCGTTTTGCGGCACCTGCGGCTCGCCGATCTATTCGACGACGCCGGGCGACGGCGTGCAGCCGTCCTACACGCTGCGCGTCGGCATTTTGCGCCAGCGCGATCAGTTCGTGCCGCGCAAGCAGATCTGGTGGCGCTCGGCGCGCAACTGGGTCACGCAGCTCGCCGGCGTTCCGCAATTCGAGAAGCAGGTGTGATGCGGCGGCTATCCTGGCTCAATACATGGGCTTGACCCGACACGGGCTTGACCCGCGCCCGCGGAGCCGCCATTAACCCGTCAAAATTGCGCTTTTAGGCTGTCCGCAAGACCGCCGGCAGGATTGAAGCAGGATTGAAAATGGAAAAGTTCACCACCCTCGAAGGCGTCGCCGCTCCCTTGCGCATGATCAATATCGACACCGATATGATCATCCCCAAGCAATATTTGAAAACCATCAAGCGCACCGGTCTCGGCTCAGGCCTGTTTTCGGAAAAGCGCTTCAACGACGACGGCTCCGAGAACAAGGATTTCGTGCTCAACAAGCCGGCCTATCGCAAGTCGAAGATTCTGGTCGCCGGCGACAATTTCGGCTGCGGCTCCTCGCGCGAGCACGCGCCGTGGGCGCTGCTCGATTTCGGCATCACCTGCGTGATCTCGACCTCGTTCGGCGATATTTTCTACAACAACTGTTTCAAGAACGGCGTGCTGCCGATCAAGGTGTCGCCGGAAGATCTGGAAAAGCTGTTCGACGACGCCGAGCGCGGCGCCAATGCGACGCTCACCGTCGATCTCGAGAAGCAGGAAATCCGCGGCCCCGACGGCGGCACGGTCAAGTTCGACATCGATCCGTACCGCAAGAAGGCGCTGCTCGAAGGCCTCGACGATATCGGCCTGACGATGAAGAAGAACGCCAAGATCGACGGCTTCGAGGCCAAGGCCAAGGCGGCGCGGCCCTGGATGTGACGACCGGCCGGATTGTGACGACCGGCTCGACAGCAATCGCGCACCCTTGATCGCGCCGCAAGCGCGCATAAATCGCTAACGACTACTGAAAGAGCCGGCATACCCCGTCGCGGACGACGGGCGTACCGGCTTTACGCAATAGGACCTGGCTAAATCCTTCACCGCGCTCGGCATCGGGCCGCGGCTGAAACTCCTCGAGCGCGGTGTTCCCACGGCCATCGATCCGCGCTAAACCGCCCCTCCCGTTCGATCCCACCTCACTCCGGCGCCCGGCAGCATGACGTCCGCAATCTCCATCTCGCATCTCAATAAGACCTATGCTTCGGGCTTCCAGGCCTTGAAAGACATCAACCTGGACATCCGCCACGGCGAGATTTTCGCGCTGCTCGGCCCGAACGGCGCCGGCAAGACGACCTTGATCTCGACGATTTGCGGCATCGTGCAGCCGACGAGCGGCACGGTCCTGGTCGACGGCCACGACATTCTTACGGATTACCGCACGGCGCGCGCGCGCATCGGGCTCGTGCCGCAGGAATTGACCACCGACGCCTTCGAGACGCCGCCTGCGACCATGCGGTTTTCGCGCGGGCTGTTCGGCAAGCCGTCCGATCCGGCGCTGATCGAAAAAGTGCTCCGGCAGCTCTCGCTGTGGGACAAGAAAGACGCCAAGATCCGCATGCTCTCGGGCGGCATGAAGCGCCGCCTGATGATCGCCAAGGCCTTGGCGCACGAGCCGCAGATCCTGTTTCTCGACGAGCCGACCGCCGGCGTCGACGTCGAATTGCGCAAGGACATGTGGCAATTGGTGCGCGAATTGCGGGCCGTCGGGCGTCACCATCATCCTCACCACGCATTACATCGAGGAAGCCGAGGACATGGCCGACCGCGTCGGCGTCATCAATCACGGCGAGATCATTCTGGTCGAGGACAAGGCCGAGCTGATGCGCAAGCTCGGCAAGAAGCAATTGACGCTCGAACTGCGCAAGGCGATCGATGTCGATGCCAGCGTCGCTGGCAAGCTACCAGCTCGCGCTCTCCGACGACCGCAACAAACTGATCTACACCTACGATACCAGGAGCGAGCGCACCGGCATCACCGCGCTGCTCGACGACCTGCGCCACGCCGACATCGAGTTCAGGGACCTGCAGACGACGCAAAGCTCGCTGGAGGATATTTTCGTCGGCCTGGTGCAACAGAAACCGGGAGCCGCGCGATGAATATTTACGGCGTGCGCGCGATCTATATGTACGAAATGGCGCGAACCGGGCGGACGCTGTTCCAGAGCATCGTCTCGCCGGTGATCTCGACTTCGCTCTATTTCATCGTGTTCGGCGCCGCGATCGGCTCGCGCATCACCCAGATCGACGGCGTCAGCTACGGCTCCTTCATCGTGCCGGGCCTGATCATGCTGATGCTGCTGACGCAGAGCGTGACCAACGCCTCGTTCGGCATCTATTTTCCGCGCTTCGTCGGCACGATCTACGAGATCCTTTCGGCGCCGATCTCGCCTTTGGAAATCGTGCTCGGCTATGTCGGCGCCGCCGCCACCAAGTCGATCGTTCTCGGCGTCATTATTCTCGCCACGTCGTTTCTGTTCGTGCCGCTGCACATCGAGCACCCGTTCTGGATGGTGGCGTTCCTGGTGCTGACCGCGCTCACCTTCAGCCTGTTCGGCTTCATTCTCGGTCTCTGGGCCGGCGGCTTCGAGCAATTGCAGATCGTGCCGCTCCTGATCATCACGCCGTTGACGTTTCTCGGCGGCACGTTCTATTCGACCAGCGTGCTGCCGCCGTTCTGGCGCAACGTGACGCTGTTCAATCCGCTGGTTTATCTGATCTCGGGTTTCCGCTGGAGCTTCTTCGGCGTGGCCGATGTCGATGTCGGCGTAAGCCTCGCGATGACGCTGGTGTTCCTCGCGGTCTGCCTCGTGATCGTGTGGTGGTTCTTCAAGACCGGGTATCGGCTGAAGAATTAGACCACGATCCCGTTCGGCTGATTTGACGCAAGGCCTGGGCCCGGCTCTGGGCGCCGGCTCTCGAGCCGCTCCGAGCCAATGCGAACAGTTCCCCTCATCAAATTTTAACGGCGGAGGCGTAACTTTGCTTCCCGCCCGATACGACAAGAACGCTGGGAGGCGTCAATGTTGGCGGAAATCTTTTTGTTGCGATTGGAATTCGCGATCCGCGCCGCGGAGGAAGCCGACGCTGCGGCAATTCCGCGCTTCGTTCCCTTGGCGCGCGGCATGAAGCCCCAGTTCAAAAAGAAGCCGGCGGCCGTCTAAGCAAGAGTATTCTCAGCAGAATCTCACCTTCGATCTTTTGAGGCGCCGGCGCACCATGTCTGGTGGACGAGACAACCTTCCGTCCCGCCAACCTCAATATATCGCAAAGTCGTCTTGGACCGCCGCGCGGCGGTCACGTGGGCGATCCCCATGCCGCACCGTCATAGCTGCAATTGCGGAACGCTGGACAGCGGATCGGCGCGAAAGTAGCCTTGGCGCAATAGTAGCCTTGGCGCGATAGTATCTGTACTTACCAAAACAACCGCGCCGGGCGAACCGCGCGATCGCATCGGGAGGGCCGGTTGCTCCTCAAGGTTGACCGAATCGAAAGGGCGACGCCCCGAATTCACCGGATCGAATTGTCGCCGGCCGACGGCAGCGCCTTGCCGGCCTTCACGGCGGGCGCGCATATCGACATCGGGCTGCCGAGCGGCGAAACCCGCTCCTATTCACTGCTCAACGATCAGGGCCAGCCGCAACGCTACGCGATCGGCGTCTTGCGCGAGACCGAAAGCCTCGGCGGCTCGGCCTACATCCACGAAAAGCTTGCGGTCGGCGATACGCTGCAAGCCTCGGCGCCGAGCAATGACTTTGCGCTCTATGAAGCCGGCGAGGTCAATATCCTGATCGCCGGCGGGATCGGCATCACGCCGCTGATGCCGATGGCGGCGCGGCTCGCCGAGCTTGGCCGCGGCTACACGCTCTATTACTGCGCGCGTTCCTCAGACGAAGCGGCCTTCCTTCCCGAATTGCGCACCCGGCACGGCGAACGGTTGCTCACCCATTTCGACGGCGGCGACCCCGCGCGCGCCCTCGATGTGAAGACGCTCCTCGGCACCCGGCTGCCCGGCATGCATGTCTATGTCTGCGGCCCGATCGGCCTCATCCGCGCGACCGTCACCGCCGCATCCGACTGGCCGAAGGGCACCGTGCATTACGAGCTGTTCAAGGGCAGTGCCGCCGATCTCGCGCCCGTCAACACCAACCAGCCGTTCGAGGTCGTGCTAAAGAAAGCCGGCAGGACCTTCACGGTCCCCGCCGACAAGAGCATCCTCGAAGTGCTCAAGGCGGAAGGCTTCAAGGTCAAGACGCTGTGTCAGGCCGGCCGCTGCGGCACCTGCCGCGTCGGCTATGTGTCGGGCAAGGTCGACCATCGCGACGACATTCTCGACGACGACGAAAGACAGGAGTTTCTGCAAGTCTGCGTCTCGCGCGCCATGCCGGGCGAGACATTGGTGCTCGATTTATAAAGTCATCGATCTGTAGGTTTCACTTCCGAAAGGCTCCGCCATGAACATACAAGTCAAACCCGGCGCCACGTCGCCGCACGTGAAGACGCAGTCATTGATTTGCGGCACGCTGGTCACCACCGATCTCAAGCGCGCCCGCCGCATGTACGAGGAGGTGCTCGACATGGAATGTGTCGAGCCGTCGAAGGGTCTCATGCTAGTGCGCGAGAAGGGACACCGTGCGGGCGAAGGCAAGCACGGCCAACCCTATTGGGTCCTTGAAGTGCGCGAGGCCCCCGAAATCGCCGTGCCGCAGGAAATGCTGAACCATTGGGGCTTCGAGGCGCCGAGCCAAGCTGCCGTGGACGAAGCTTTCGCCAAAGTCTCCGCGAACAAGGCGGAATACGGCATCACGCGCGTGCAAAAGCCGTTTTTCCGCAACGGCTCCTACGCGATTTACATGACTGACAAGGATTCCAACTGGTGGGAGGTCGAGTATCGCACGCCCGACCTGATCTACACCGCGCTGCGCGAAAAGGGCGACCAATTCGCCGATTGATCTAGAGCATGATCCGGAAAAGTGGGAATCGCTTTCCCGAAAAGATCATGCTCCGTCAACATGCCGATTTTAGGGAGATGACAATGGCCGAGCCGCTGGTCCAAAACGAGTTCTTCTCGCACGGCACCTATGAGTGCAACAACATGCCCGCCACGCGGCGGTTTCTCGTCGATTTCCTCGGCCTCGACATCGTCCGGCCACTCAAGGAAGCGCAATATATGTGGAAGGGTGGCCCATGGTCCGTGGTCTGCGTTTGCGTGCAGGACGGCGACGCCAAGGAACAAGGCCCGCAGAACCACTTCAAGTTGGCGGTGAACTCGGCCGCGGATGTCGACGCTGCGCATGCCGCAGCGCTTGCGCACAAGGACGACTACGGCATCAAGCGCGTGCTCGATGTCGACGAGACGGGCGGTCATCGCTCGTTCAAACTGCTCGACCTCAACAATACCTGGTGGGAGATCAGTACCGTCTCGCAGTCCTATTACGACGAGATATTCGCCAAGGGCGATGCGCGGCACTGACACGTCGGTGGTCGTGCGATAGTTTCGCTCCCAGTTGCTCCCTGACATCGCGCGGGCAAAGCCCGACCGTCCGAACAAGGGCGAGACCGGTTCAATGATCTTTTGTCGCTTTCGCAACTCTAATCTCGTGTCCTACGGCATTGTCGAAGACGATATCGTGCGCGCCATCGAAGGCGATCCGTTCGCCGGATACAGGTTGGCGCCGGCGCGCTTTGCGCTGCGCGAGGTCGAGCTGCTGGTGCCGGTGATGCCGGGCACGTTTTATGCGATCGGCTCGAATTACCACAATCACGTGGTCGGCCGCGCCAAAGTGAAAGGCCGCGAACCGATCTTCTACAAGACGCCGCGGGTCGGCTACCGGGCGAACAGCGCGCTGCTCGCGCACGAAGCCGATATCGTCAAACCGGCCGACGCCGGTGAGCGCTTCGAATACGAGGCCGAGCTCGTCGCCGTGATCGGCAAATCGGCGAAGAATGTCAGCCCAAGCGAGGCGGCGGAGTGCATTTTCGGCTGGACCATCGGCAACGATCTGACCGAGCGCGACTGGCAGGCCAAGGACCCGACCAATCTGCGCGGCAAGAATGCCGACACGTTCAAGCCGATGGGGCCGTGGATCGTGACCGGCATCGACATCCGCGACATGACTACCAATGTGCGGATCAACGGCCGGCTCGCGCACTCGTTTCCGACCGCCAATATGCTGTTCAGCACGGGCGAAGTGATCAGCGACGTGTCGCGCTATAACACCTTGTCGCCCGGCGACGTGGTCTGGCTCGGCACCGATGAAGTGCCCGAAGCGGTCAAGCCCGGCGACCTGATCGAAATCGAGATCACCGGAATCGGCGTGCTGCGCAATCGCGTCGTGGCGCAAGCCTAAGCCGCCATGAAGATTTTCGCTTCATTCAAGGCAGTCTTGACGACGCTCCACGTGGTCACGGCGATCACGCTCGGATTTGCCGCGGCTTTGGCGCAGGCGCAATCGGCGTTTCCGAGCCGGCCGATCCGCATCCTCACGCAGTTCCCGGCGGGGGCGGTGTCCGACATCTCGCTGCGGATCCTCGCCGATCGCGCCGGCGCGCAGGCTCGGCACGCAGATCATCGTGCAGAACCAGCCGAGCGCGGCGGGCGTCACCGCCGCGCGCGAAGCTCTATCGGCGGCGGCCGACGGTTACACGCTCGTCATGCTCTCGAACGCGACCGCGGTGAGCGCTGCGACCTACAAGCAGATGCCGTTCGATCCGCTGACGGACTTTGCGCCGATCTCCGGGATGAGCGACTTCGCCTATCTCTTCCTGACCAATTACGACTCGAACCTGCACACGCTGCAGGATTTTCTCACTGCGGCGAAGGAAGGAGCCCGGAAAGCTGAATGTCGGCACGTCGGCCGCCGGGACGACGCCCTATCTTACGGCACTGCTGTTCAAGAAGGCTGCGGGTATCGACTTCGCGATCGTGCCCTACAAGGGCGCGCCCGATCTTACCGTGGCGCTGCTGCGTAGCGACGTCGATGTCGCCATCAACGCCTATGGCGGCTACCGCGAAGCGCTGGTCGACAAGAAGCTCCGCGCGCTGGCGGCGACCACGGCGAACCGCACCGTCTTCCTGCCGGACGTGCCGACGATGAAGGAAGCCGGCGTTGCCGAATTTCGAAGTTTCGTCGTGGAACGGCATTTTTGCGCCGGCGGCAGACACCGGCAGCCGTCGTCGATCGCCTGGCGCAGGAATTCCGCGCGGCGTTGGCGGAGCCGGACCTCGCCAATAAATTCCACGACCTCGGCGTCGAGACCTGGCCTGGCACCGCCGCGGAACTGTCGGCGCGGATGAAGTCCGAGATCGCGCGCTGGAACAAAGTCGTCGACGACAACGCGATCGAGCGGCAGTGAGGCTGCTTGTCTTCAGGCTGGCAAGTCTAGGCCCGATTTGCTTAGGCCGATTTGCGCTTGTCGATCGCGTCGGCGATGGCCACCGTCTGCTTCGCCATCTCGGCGTGCAGGCGCTCGACCATCTTGCCGTCGATCTGCACGACGCCTTTGTTGGCGTTCTCGGGCAATTCGAAGGCGGCGATCATCTTGCGCGCCAGGGCAACCTCGTCCGGCGACGGCGAGAAGGCCTCATTGCACGGCTCGATCTGGCGCGGATGAATAAGGGTCTTGCCGTCGAAGCCGAGATCGCGCGCCTGCCTGCACTCTTCGACAAAGCCCTCGGCATTGCCGAGATCGTTGTAGACGCCATCGAGGATGCTCAAGCCGAAGGCGCGCGCCGCGGCGACGCAGGTCATGAGCCACGGCAGCATCGGTGCGCGGCCGGGCACGAGCCGCGCGCGCGTGTCCTTGGCGAGATCGTTGGTGCCCATGACGAAGCCCGAAAGCCGCGTCTCGGAATCGAGCGAAGCGCCGGCGATTCGCCCGGCATTGAGCATCGCCAGCGGCGTTTCCATCATCGCCCAGATCCGCACATGGGGATCGGTGTGCAGGTCGACGAAGCGCGACGCTAGATCCTGCAGCTGATTGGGATCGGAAATCTTCGGCACCAGGATCGCGTCGGGCTTGGCGCTGCCGCCGAGCACCGCGTTGAGATCGTCGACCCACCAGCGGGTATCGAGCCCGTTGATGCGCACCATCACCTCGCGGTCGCCGAAGCCGCTCGCGAGTGCTTGGACGATGGCGCCGCGGGCGGCCTCGCTTGGCCTCCGGCGCCACGGCGTCTTCAAGATCGAGGATCAGGCAATCGGCCGGCAATTCGCGCGCCTTTTCCAGCGCCCGGGCGTTGGATCCGGGCATGTACAAGCACGCTGCGGCGCGGACGGACGGTCATGGCTTCCCCCAGGATTGATCGGCTTAGGCTAATGGACTTGCACGCCGCGTGCCAAGCGCGTCATTGCGAGCGCAGCGAAGCAATCCAGCCAGCGTCGCGGCCTGGATTGCTTCGTCGCTTTGCTCCTCGCAATGACGGAACTAGCAGCTACGCCGCCTTGCGCTTCGCCGTGATCAGCTTGCGGTTGATCAGGCATTCGGCGATCTGAATGGTGTTGAGCGCCGCGCCTTTGCGCAGATTGTCGGACACGATCCACATCGACAGCCCGTTCTCGACGGTCGCGTCCTCGCGGATGCGGCTGATATAGGTCGCGTCCTCGCCGGCCGCCTCGTAGGGCGTGACATAGCCGCCCGGCTCGTGCGAATCGATCACCAGACAGCCCGGCGCACCGCGCAGAATATCGCGCGCCTCGTCGGGCGTGATCGGCTCCTCGAACTCGATATTGACGGCTTCGGAATGGCTGACGAAGACCGGCACCCGCACGCAGGTCGCGGTGAGCTTGATCTTGGGATCGAGGATCTTCTTGGTCTCGACCACCATCTTCCACTCTTCGCGGGTGTAGCCGTCCTCCATGAAAGTATCGATCTGCGGAATGATGTTGAACGCGATGCGCTTGGGAAACTTCTTGGTCTCGACCTCGTTGATCTGAAACACCGCCTTGGTCTGCGAGAACAATTCGTCCATCGCCTCCTTGCCGGCGCCGGACACCGATTGATAGGTGGCGACCACGACGCGCTTGATCTTGGCCTTGTCGTGCAGCGGCTTGAGCGCGACGACGAGTTGCGCCGTCGAGCAATTCGGATTGGCGATGATGCCGCGCTTGCGGAAGCCCGAAAGCGCGTCGGCATTGACCTCCGGCACGATCAGCGGAACGTCCATGTCGTAGCGCCAGGCCGACGAGTTATCGATCACCACGGCGCCTGGGCGGCGATTTTCGGCGAATATTCCTTGGACACTTCCGAGCCCGCCGACATCA
Source organism: uncultured Alphaproteobacteria bacterium (assembly GCA_963695615.1). Taxonomy (GTDB): domain Bacteria; phylum Pseudomonadota; class Alphaproteobacteria; order Rhizobiales; family Xanthobacteraceae; genus BOG-931. Next base: position 331,357 of record CAVOHH010000006.1, read on the forward strand.
GGCAGATGTCGACGTTCGAGAAATCGAAATGCTCGAGCGCTTTGACCTTCAGCGTGCGGTCGCCATAGGAGACTTCGACGCCCATGCTGCGGCGCGAGGCGAGCGCAATCACTTCGTCGGCCGGGAACGACCGCTCGTCGAGAATGTTGAGCATTTCGCGCCCGACATTGCCGGTCGCACCGACGACGGCGACGTTGTAACCCATCGTTAACTCTCCACCGAAAATTCGCGGTCCCGCGGACCCCGTGGGAACCGAAGCGGAAGCGCTTCTAGGCGAGAACCGACAGGAACACAACGCTGTCAGAACTTGGCTTGTCACAACTTGGCTGGGGGAGCCGTGGCGCCGGTCTCGTATTCCGCACCGGGCGACATTCGCGCCACCATCGTGCGCATCCTAGCGTATATGGGCGGGCTCGGGCTCCTTGCCATCGCTGGCGGCGAGCTTTTTCCGCACCGAAGCGGTTGTCGCGGCGGTGGAATCCGGGCCGCGCCCGGAATGGGCCAGTATCGACCGCCCCCACCCGGCGTTCGAGCTGCAGATGCCCGAATGGGCGTCCAGCAACGCTGATTACGCCATCCTGCGCCGTGCCGCCGACGGCGGCCGCAAGGACGTGCTGAGCTGGGGCGATCCCGCCGCCATCGGGCCCTATGTAATGGTCGAAATCTACCGGCCGGGCAGCGCCGGCGAGCGCTTCATCGACGCCCAAAGCGAGATTGCGGCCCGCATCGTCGCCTTCACCGTCACCGACGACGTCAAAGCCGCAGGCAAGATCGACACCAAATTCGGCACCGTGCCGCTGGTCGATTTTGCCATTGCTACGAACGACCACGGCGGTGATCACGCCAAGCCGCGGCGCTGTCTCGGCTTCGCCCGGCCGTTCGGCACCCCGCTGATGCAGATTTCCGGCTGGTATTGCAGCCCCGGCGAGGAAGTGGTCGACCGGGCGGCGCTGTCGTGCGCGCTCGACCGGCTCACGATGCTCTCCGCAGGCGGCGACCCCGACCTTGCCGCGCTGTTCGCCCGCGCCGAGGTGAAGCGCACATTCTGCGGCCAGCGCAGCCCGATCCTCGCGGCGACACCGGAACACGCTTTGCCGGCGCCGCAGCCGCGCAACGTGAAATCCGGCGCCGTGAAGCTGCGCGGCCGCCTGTCGATGCGCTAGCGCGGTATCCCCGTTATTTCGGGCCTTTGACCGCGGTCAGATAGGCGACGATATCCGGTACGTCTTTGTCGCTGATCGGCGCCTTATAGACATTGCGCATCTTGGCGACCTCGGCTTCCCAAAACGCTTTCGGCATCGCCGGCTGGGTCAGGATCATGCCCGGCGTATGGCAGGAAATGCAGTTGCTCTGCACCGCGGCGAGGCCCGGGCCGTCGGGCAGATCGCGATCGCCGTCCGGCAGCGTGACGTTGACCGATTTAAGCGTGAGCGCTCTTCGCCGCCGGCGCCGCAGCGATTGCCGACGCGACGCTGGCGACGAGCAGCAGCAAACAAATATTGCCGCGGAGATTTTGGTGTTCATGTCGGCCTCCCTCACGTCACCGAGACTGACGTCGATTCAATCACGTTGCGCATGAAGCCTGACGGATTCCAGTTCGGCTCCGCCGGCTGCACCTCGCCGCTTGCTATTGGTGCAGCGGACCATCAGCGTCGCATCGCCCTTCGCGGCCGGCGTGAACGTCGTGTGCCATTGCCGGAAGCTGTATTTGCCTTCGTCCTTGCCGAGTTGCGCCGCGCTGCCAGCTCTTGCCGCCGTCGGCGGAGAAATCCACGGCTTGACGCCGGTATCGCCGCCGAACGCGATGCCGCGGACGGCGACGGCAGCGCCGGCCTTCACCGTCGCGCCGGCCTTGATGTTGGTGATGAAGGATCGCGGACACCATGCTTGTTGATCGGCACCATCGGCACATTGGCCTGCCCGGGCTTCATGTCGGCGTGCGGCGTGTCCGGGATCGTGTACGCCGTCTTCATCCAGAAATTGGTGTCAGGACTGTCCAGCACCTCGATGTCGTTGAGCATCTTGATCCAATAGGTCGCGAACCAGCCCGGCACGACCAGACGCAGCGGAAAGCCGTTGAGCAGCGGCAATTGCTCGCCGTTCATCGCGTAGGCGAGCATCACCTCGCCGTCGCGCGCGTGATCGACGGACAGCGACTTCATGAAGTCCGGACCATCCGGCACGACCGGCTCATCCATGCCGTTGAAGCGGACCTGCACGGCGCCGGATTTAACGCCGGCGCGGTCGAGCACGTCCTTGAGCCGGACGCCGGTCCAGCGCGCATTGCCCATCGCGCCGTTGGCCCATTGGCCGCCGGCGACGCGCGGCTGAAACAAGCCGCGCGAATTGCCGGAGCATTCGTTGACCGCCGCGTATTCGAACCTGCGGCAGCGCCATGATGTCTTTCAAGCGTCAGCGACAGCGGCTGGTTGACGCTGGCCGTGGACATTGAGCCGGAATTTATCGACGTCGACGCTCGGTCGGGATCACCGCCCAGTGCCAGCGCACGTAGAACTGGTCGTTCGGCGTGAACACGCCTTTGTCGAAAACCTCGAACGGCGTTTCCAGCAGCGGCGGGCGCGTGCGCTGAAGGATCATCGCGCCTTTTTGCGGAAAGGCCGTCGTGATATCGCGCTCGTCCGGACCGCCCGGCAGCGGCAGATCGACGGTGGATTTTGCGAGCGCAGGTAAGGCACCCGGCAGGCCATAAGCCGCAAGCCCGGCAACGGCGCCTTGGTGAAGCAGACCACGCCTGGTCAGCGGTCGCGAATAGGACCTCATTGCACTTCCTCCCGATATCGGCACGCCTGCCGATTTTGGCGCACGGTCGGCACGCGCGGTCGCCACCGCGCGCGCCTAACCGCAGTCAGGTTTTAGGATTTAATTGTAAGCCTGCCGCAATGGAGAGGGAAGACGCCGCGCAAAACTCGCAACGGGAGAAAATTATTCTGCGGTGCAATATAGCGGAACTGCATCTGACGACGACTGTTGCCAAACCGCGCTATTGCGGCCGGCCAAAGCAGGCTACATTGCCGACCGAACCGGGGAGCCGACATGCGTTTATCCGCCAGTGTTGCAGCCGTGACTGCCGCGTTTCTGGCCACCGGTATTGGGTTGGCTGCGCTTGCCGCCCCGGCGAATGCAGCCACGAAGAAGCACTATCAGCCCGAAATCGTCGCCCGCTCCGCCAGCGGCACCGTGATCCAGCCGACCACGACCATTCTTCCCGACGGCCAGGGCCACATCCGGGTTCTCGTCATTCCACGGCGCTCCTACCTCGACACCGGGACCGAGGTGTCGGTGGGCGACCGCAGCTACCACGATTACGTTTTGCCGCCCGGCGGCGATCCCGGCCACCAGAACTGGTTCTTCGGTCCTGACGTCCAGGGCCGCGGCTCGTATCCGCTGCCCGGGCCGTTCGATGGCATCAATTCGAATTCGCCGTTCTAGATCGGCAATGCCGTGACATTGTCTCGATCGTATTGATGTCTCGATCGTATTGATCGCCAGCGTGTCGGGCCGAATCCGGTGTTGCGCAAGCCATAGTCGGCGTTACGACAGCTTCTCCAATTCGCCGACCACCGCCTCGCCCATTTCCGAAGTGCTGACGATCTTTCGCGCCATCGGACTTGATGTCGGCGGTGCGCAGCCCCTTGGCCAGCGTCGCGGCGATGGCGGCATCGAGCAGATCCGCCGCTTTGCCCATATTGAACGAATAGCGCAGCGCCATGCCGAACGACGCCAGCATGGCGATCGGGTTGGCCATGCCCTTGCCGGCGATGTCCGGCGCCGAGCCGTGCACCGGCTCGTACATCGCCTTGCGCCGCTTGGTCTTGGCATCGACCTCGCCGAGCGAGGCCGACGGCAGCATGCCGAGCGAGCCGGTGAGCATCGCTGCGATATCGGACAGCATGTCGCCGAACAGATTGTCGGTGACGATGACGTCGAACTGCTTCGGCCAGCGCACTAGCTGCATGCCGCCGGAATCCGCCAGCATATGCTCGAGCTCGACGTCCTTGTATTCGCGCTTGTGCACCTCATCGACCACCTCGTGCCACAGCACGCCGGTCTTCATCACGTTGCGCTTTTCCATCGAGGTGACTTTGTTGCGCCGCTGGCGCGCCAGTTCGAAGCCGACGCGCGCAATGCGCTCGATTTCGTAGGTGTCGTAGACCTGGGTGTCGATGGCGCGCTTCTGGCCGTTGCCGAGATCGGTGATGGTTTTCGGCTCGCCGAAATAGACGCCGCCGGTGAGCTCGCGCAGGATGATGATGTCGAGCCCCTCGACCGCCTCGCGCTTGAGACTCGATGAATCGGCGAGCGCCGGATAGACGATCGCCGGGCGGATATTGGCGAACAGCGCGAGGTCCTTGCGCAGGCGGAGAAGCCCCGCCTCCGGCCGCGCCTCGTAAGGCACCGTGTCCCATTTCGGCCCGCCGACCGCGCCGAAGATCACGGCGTCGGCGGCATGCGCCTTCGCTCATGGTCTCATCGGTGATCGAGACCTTGTGCGCGTCATAAGCGGCGCCGCCGACAAGTCCCTCCTCGGTTTGGAAATCGGCGATGCCCTTCTTGGCATAGAAACCAAGGAGCCGTTTCACCTCGGCCATGACTTCGGGGCCGATGCCGTCGCCGGCGAGAAGAAGGAGCTTGTAGGTGGGCATGACAGACGCCTCGTGAAAATGAGGCGACGAGTGCTAAAGGGCCGCGTCTGGCTTGGCAAGCCGGGCTGGGGCCAGGCTTTAGGAGCCGCTGAACCAGTTGTAGCCCTGGTTCTCCCAGTAACCGCCGGCATCGTTGTTCTGCACCCACATGGCGGTGACGTATTTCGGATTCTTAAAGCCGAGCTTGGTCGGGATGCGGATCTTGATCGGGAAGCCGTAGGCCGTCGGCAAGGTCTTGTGATCGAATTTCAGGGTCAATTGCGTTTGCGGATGGAGCGCCGTCGGCATGTCGATCGTGGTCGAATAGCCCTCGGCGCACTGGAACCAGACATATTTGGCCGTGGTGTCGGCGCCGATCAGTTTGAGGAAGTCGGACAGTTTTACGCCCTGCCAGGAGCCGATGGCGCTCCAGCCCTCGACGCAGATATGGCGGGTGATCTGCGAGACTTCGGGCAGTTGATTGAGCTCGGGCAGCGTCCACGATTTCTTGTTGTCGACGAGCCCGCCGATCTCGAGCTTATAGGTGTCGCCGTCGACGTCCGGCGCTTCGTCGACGCTGTAGTAGGCGTTAAACGGAAACGGCCGCGTGATCGCGCTTTCCGGATATTCCGGCGCCAGCGTTGTCTCCGAGAACAGCAGAGCCTGAACGCGGTCGTTGAACCGCGACATGACGCGCAACGCGTTCTCCGAGGTCGGGCCGTCGATGATGTCGCAGCCGGTCAGCATCGACAGCGCGCCGAGGCGACACGGCGCCGCGCAGGAACATGCGGCGCGACGATTGCGGCAAGAGTTTTGCCGCGTCCTTGATCAGGAGCTTTTGGTCGACGCCGGTTGTTGGCTTTTTCGAGCGGGCCAGATTTCGTGAGCGGACCATGGTTTGTTTCCTTCAACGCCCAATGATCATTGCGCGCAGGCTCTTCGGCACCAACAGCGCGAGCGCGATATGGACCGTCAGGAACGCCACGATCGAGGACATGGCGAAGAAATGCACGTAACGCGCGGTGTCGTAGCCGCCGAAGAAGTCGGTGAGATATTTCAACTGCACCGGTTTCCAGATCGAAACGCCGGACAGCACGATGACGACACCGGCGAGAATGACGCCGACGTAAAGCAGCCGCTGCACCGCGTTATAGACCGTCAGATCGTCATGCGAGAGCTTGCCGCGCAATGCGGCAAGGAAATCGTTCCACACGTCGCGCGCGCGGATCGGCAACAGCTTGCGGCGGAAGCGGCCGGTTACAGATGCCGAGCGTGACATAGACGGTGCCGTTGATGACCAGGAGCCACATGGCGGCGAAATGCCACAACAGTGCGCCGGCCAGCCATTCACCGAGCGCGAATTGGCTCGGGAAGTAAATGAAACGGAACAGCGGCGAGGCGTCGTAGATCTGCCAGCCCGAGCCGATCATCATGAAAATCGCCAGCGCATTGATCCAATGGGTGATGCGCACCCAGCGCGGATGAATGAGCGGTTCCGTGGCGCGGCCGGTGGTGACGGGCAAATTGCTGGTGGCTTCGAGGGTCATGATGCGTTCGTTGATCTGGGGCCGAGCTTTAGCAAAACACCGGAGCACTTACGTTTCACATTCCTGTCAGCGGACCCTCTCCCCGTTAAAGGGGAGAGGGCCCATAAGGCGTGATTTGCCGCATTTAGTTCGGCAACAGCACCGTATCGACGACATGGATAACACCATTCGACTGCAGAACGTCCGCGATCGTGACATCGGCGACGTCGCCCTTGGCGTCGGTGACGATGAGCTTGCCGGGGCCCGCTTGTTTCACGATCAGGTCTTCGCCGGCGACGGTTTTGAGATGCGCCTGGCCCTCGCCGTCCTTCACGGCCTTCATCAGGCTCACTGCCGTCATGCGGCCGGGCACGACGTGATAGGTCAACACCTTGACGAGCGTCGCCTTGTTTTCCGGCTTGAGCAGCGTGTCGACGGTGCCGGCCGGCAATTTGGCGAACGCCTCATTGGTCGGAGCAAACACGGTGAACGGACCGGCGCTGGACAGCGTGTCGACGAGGCCCGCGGCCTTCACCGCGGCGACCAGCGTGGTGTGATCCTTGGAGTTCACCGCGTTCTGGACAATGTTTTTCGACGGATACATCGGCGCGCCGCCGACGGTGACGGTCTTCTCCGACATTTGTGCCAGAACGGGCGCCGGCGCCACGGCCGCGGCAAAGGCGAAGATCGCCGCGCTGGCGAAAAGAGCGAAACGCTTGGACATGACAGTCTCCAATTGGGTTGCATTTTTGGGTCTGCGGCGGGGGATGCCGCCGGCGACACGAGATGTCTCGCGTCGTCGGATGGAGATACGGAGGCTGCTCCGCCGAGTTTCAGACCCGCTGTCACGGATGCGTGAACGCGCCGCTTTCCCGCGCGCCAATGCTGGGGTATGAAGCGCGGCCGCATGCCGGGGTCCGTATTGAGGGTGGATGAGCTATGTCGAAGAACAGTCCCGGCAATTTCTTTGAAGATTTCCGCATCGGCGAAGTGATCCGGCACGCGACGCCGCGCACGGTGACCGTCGGCGATGTCGCGCTCTATACCGGCCTGTTCGGCGCGCGCTTTGCGGTGCAGTCGTCGGACGCGTTCGCGAAGGCCATCGGCTATCCGCGCTCGCCGGTCGACGATCTCCTCGTCTTCCACATTATCTTCGGTAAGACCGTACCGGACGTCTCGCTCAATGCGGTCGCCAATCTCGGCTATGCCGGCTGCTATTTCCGCACGCCGGTCTATCCCGGCGATACGCTCTCCGCGCAGTCCGAAGTGATCGGGCTCAAGGAAAATTCAAGCCGCAAGACCGGCATCGTTTACGTGCGCACCACCGGCTACAACCAGGATCAGAAGCCGGTCATCGAATATGTGCGCTGGGTGATGGTGAACAAGCGCGATGAGGCAGCCCCCGCGCCCGGCGATCACGTGCCGCGGCTGCCGACCGTGCTCGACCCGAAAGTTCTGGGTGAAGCCTGTCCGCCGATCGATGTCGTCGATTACGATCTGGCGCTCGCCGGCAGCAGCGCCAAATACGGCGACTACGCCGTCGGCGAGAAGATCGATCATGTCAACGGCTACACCGTCGAAGAAGCCGAGCACATGATCGCGACGCGGCTTTATCAGAACACCGCACGCATCCATTTCAACCAATATACCGAAGGCAAAGGCCGCTTCGGCCGGCGGCTGATCTATGGCGGCCACGTCATTTCGCTGGCGCGCGCGATCTCGTTCAACGGGCTCGCCAATGCCTTCCACGTCGCCGCCATCAATGGCGGCCGCCACGTCGCGCCGCTGTTTGCCGGCGGCACGATCTTCGCCTGGTCGGAAGTTTTGGCAAAATCCGAACTGCCCGGCCGCACCGATGTCGGCGCGCTGCGGCTACGCACCATCGCCACGCGCGACCGGCCGTGCAACGATTTCCCGGCGAAGAATCGGCGATGAATACGACCCCGCCGTGCTGCTCGATCTGGATTACTGGGTGCTGATGCCGCGGTAGCGCGAATTCCTTACTGCCGACAAATTCTGGTTGTCCCCTGCCTTTCGAGGGTAGGGGGAAATGACGCTCAAATTCGCAGCGCTACTGATTGCGGCGGCTGTCGCTTGCGCAGGCTCAGCGCGTTGCGAAGATGCTCCGAATTACAGCCACCCGCCCTATCAGCATCCGTTCGAAGCAACTCTCCGCGCCGCCGAGCAAGGCGATGTCGCGGCGCAAGTCCAGCTCGGCCGCGACTACGAGAAGGCACTCGGCGTCGAACAAGACTTTGAGAGGGCCGTCGATTGGTACCGAGAAGCAGCCAACGCCGGCAGCACGCAGGCAATGCTGGCATTAGGTCTGTTGTTCCAGGACTGGAACGTTGCACAGAAATTTAATGAAAAACCCGAGCCGTGGTTACTCCGAGCGGCGCAGACCGGGCTCGCCGCGGCCCAAGTTGCTGAAGCGAAGTTTCATAACACTTCCGATTCGCCGGAGGAGAAAAAGACTGAGAAGGAATGGCTCGAACGCGCCGTTGCGCAAGGCGATCTTGAAGCGATGTCGATGCTCGGGCCGATGCTGGCGAGCGGCGACGATCCGAGTGAGCGCAAACGGGGTGAGGAATATGTTTCCGCTGCGGAAAAAGCTTATCCGAGGACGAAGGTGGCCGCTGAGGCTGGAAAATTTTTCCGAGCGCATCCGGCATCTGAATTCCCGACAACCCAAGTTCCTGAAGAATTTCGTCGCGCTGCCCTAGCCCTGGATATCGAAGAAGCTGGAAACGACGCCTGGGAAGGTTTTGCCGTGCTCTTTCCTGTCATGGCGATTGCTGGAAGCTTTAATTTCGACGACCCCGGTTTACGCGGTGGATCTCTCGTGCTGGAGCGCTTAGAGGCCGCAGCGGGCAGCGGCGATCTGCAGTCGGCTTGTAACCTTGCCTTCGCAAAGCTCGGCGAGCGAAAAGTGGAAAGCTACAAGGAGGCATTTGACTGGTATTTATCGGCCGCCAAACGGGGAGCGCCGCGGGCTCAATATCACCTTGGGAAATTATATCGCGATGGCCTGGGCACGGACGCCAACGCTTCGAACGCGGCGAAGTGGTTCTATCAATCAACCTTGCATGCCTATCCACCTGCGGAGGCCGCGCTTGGCGATTTGCTGTTGCATGGCAACGGCGTACCCACCGACTACCAGGCTGCGCTTGGATGGCTCCGTCCAGCCGCCGCTTATGGCAATCCGATGGCGCAGTACGACCTTGGATGGATGTACCTGAACGGACTCGGCGTTAAGAAGGACAGTGATCGAGCGATTGCGTTGATTGTCGCTGCAGCTGAGCCGATAGGCCTCCAATCGTGGAGTCCAGCCTCGGACTGGATCAAAAAGGCGAAATCGGATCCTACGATGTCGAGCCAAATTGCAGGTTCAGCAAAAATAATTGTTCCCCACAGGCACGCGGTTGACACCGCGCAAGGTGGTTGCGACGAGCCGTCGATCAATAGCAAGATCGAAGAATAGGCTTCCGCGCGAAAATATTCGGATATGATCCGCGCCGACCGCCCGTCTGATCGGAGCCTTGCGTGAAGCCCGTTCCGTTCGATTACATCCGGCCAAGCTCCGTCGATGAGACTTGCACGTTGCTGACGCAAGACGGCGACGCGCGCGTCATTGCCGGCGGGCAATCGCTGGTGCCGATGCTGGCGATGCGGCTGGCGCGGCCGACACGGCTGATCGATATCCTGCGTCTGCCGGAATTGTCGGGAATCAGAGAGAGCGGCAACGCCATCGTCATCGGCGCCACGACGCGGCAGGCCGCGGCGGAGCGCGATCCGCTGATCGCCGCCAAACTGCCGCTGCTGGCCAAAGTGTTTCCCTGGGTCGGACATCCGGCGACGCGGCGGCGCGGCACCATCGGCGGCTCGATCGCGCATGCCGATCCGTCGGCGGAAATTCCGCTGGTGGCGCTGACGCTCGGCGCCGAGATCGTGGTGCGCGATGTGCGCGGCGAGACCGACGATCGAGGCCGGCGAGATTTTTCCTCGGGCCGATGGTCACCGCCATTCCGCAAGGCGCGCTGCTCACCGCAATCCGCTTTCCGGTCTGGCCGCAGAAGCGCGTCGGCGCCGGCTTTCACGAGGTGAATGCGCGGCACAGCGATTTCGCTTTTGTCTGCGCCGCGGCACAGGTCGCGCTCGACGACGCTGGCCGCTGCACCGCCTGCGCGGTTGGCATCGGCGGCCTCGGCGAATTTCCCGTGCGCCTCGATCATGCCGCGGAAGCCCTGATCGGCACCGATCTCGGCGACGCGGCGATCGCAGACGCGGTCGATGCCGCGATGGCGAACCTCGACATCTGGGGCGATCTGCATGCCTCGGCGGACTATCGCCGCCGCACCGGCGGCGTGCTTGGCGCGGCGCGCCTTGAGCGATGCGCGGCAAGCCGCAGTCGGCGAGGCGCGCAATGAAGGTTGAGCTGTCGATCAACGGCGAGAACCGCACCGCCGATGTCGAGCCGCGCAAGACCTTGCTCGATTGCCTGCGCGAGGATTTCGGGCTGACCGGCACGCATGCCGGCTGCGAGCACGGCGTCTGCGGCGCCTGCACCGTGCTGCTCGACGGCGAGCCGGTGCGCTCCTGCTTGATGTTCGCGGTGCAGGCCGACGGCTACGAGATCACCACCATCGAAGGCATCGCGCCGGCGCCCGGCGAGCTCAGCGTCATCCAGGATGCGTTCTGCGAGATGCACGGCCTGCAATGCGGCTATTGCACGCCCGGCATGATGCTGACCGCGCACGCGCTGCTGCGCGACAATCCGCAGCCGACGCGCGAGGAGATCGTCGAGGCGATTTCGGGCAATATCTGCCGCTGCACCGGCTACGGCCAGATCGTCGAGGCGATCGCGCTCGCCGCCGAACGGCTGCGCGCTCGCCAATGCGCCGCAGGCGCAAGCAACGACGATGAACACCGCGCCCCGCCAATTCCGCTACGTCTCCACCAATCGCCGTGTGCGCGAGGATCGCCGCTTCGTCGCCGGCACGGGCCAATTCGTCGCCGATGTCGCGGCCGGCGAACATGCTGCATGTGGCGCTGGTGCCGTCGCCGCATCCCGCCGCGCGCATCGTTTCGATCGACACCACGGCGGCGCTTGGCGCTGCCGGGCGTGCATTATGTGCTGACCGGCGACGAGCTTGCGGCCGCGACCGATCCGCTGATGAACGGGCTCGATACGCCGAAGGTGCGGCGCTATCCGCTCGCGGTCGAACAGGCGCGCTATGTCGGCGAATGGGTCGCGGCCGTGGTCGCCGAGACGCGCGCGCTCGCCGAGGACGCGCGCCGAGCTGGTCGAGGTCGACTACGAGCCGCTGCCTTTCGTGATCGATCCGGAAGCGGCGCTGCAGCCGGACGCGCCGCTGGTGCATCCGCGCGCACGGCTCCAACGTGCTGCTCGACCGCACCTTCGTCTGGGGCGAGGTCGAACGCGATTTCGCCGCAGGCGCCGCAGCATCTGTCGTTCCGCGTGCGTCTGGGGCCGCAGCTCGACGGTGCCGATCGAGACCTTCGGCGTCGCGGCGCGCCTGGGATCCGTGGCGCGAACTGCTCGACGTCTGGGCGTCGATCCAGATGCCGAAATATGCCGATCAGATCGCGCGCGCGCTGCGGCTCCCGGCCAACGCGGTGCGCGTGCATCAGGACGTCGATGTCGGCGGCAGCTACGGCGTCAAGCGCGGCATCAAGCACACCGTGCTCGTGCGCGCTATCTGGCGCGCCGGCTCGGCCGGCCGGTGCGGCTGATCGAGGACCGGCTGGAGAACATGCGCGGCGGCGACGCGCACGGGCCGGACCGGATCTTCGACGTCGCGGTCGCCTTCAACGACGACGGCATCGTCCGCTCGATGAAGATGCGCGCGCTCGACAATGTCGGCGCCTATGCCGGCCGCGCGCCGTTCCAGCTCGGCAAGCCGATCGGCGCCATCGTCGGTCCTTACAAGATTCAAAGCGTCGCAATACCGCGCGCAGTCGGTGACCACCAACAAGGCGGTGCAGGAAGCGGTGCGCGGCTTCGGCCAGGCGCCGACCAATTACGCGATCGAGACCGCGATCGACAAAGTCGCGGCGCGCGCTCGGCCTCGACCGCATCGAGGTGCGCCGGCGCAATTTCATCCGCAAGGACGAGTTTCCCTATCTGATCCCGAGCGGCAGCACTACGACAGCGGCGACTATCACACCGTGGTCGACAAGGTGCTCGCTCACATCGATTTCGCCGCGCTGCAGGCGGAGCGCGACCGGCTGCGCGCAGAGCGGCATGCTGGCCGGCATCGGCATCGCCGCCTGCCTGGAGCCGAGCGGCGGCAATTCGTCCTTCGAGCCGCTGCTCAATCCGAAGAACACGACCACCACCTGGATGGAAGCCTGCCGCATCAATGTCGACGGGCTGGGCGACATCGTCACCACCATGAACACGACATCGTCCGGACAGGGCCACGAGACGCTGGTGGCGACCGTCATCGGCGAAGTCCTGGAGATCGATCCCGATCGTATCCGCGTGGTGCGGCCGGATTCGCTCGAAAGCACTGCCGAGCAACTCGCCGGTCGGCAGCCGCATGGCGATCATGCTCGGCGGCGCGGCCTTTCATGCCGCGCAGAAGCTCAAGCAGAAACTGATCGCGATCGCCGCGCATCAGTTCGGCGTGAGCGAAGACGCGGTGGTCTATGCCAATGGCGGCGTCGCGACGGCCAAGGGCGACCGCAGGCTCGCCTGGCTCGATCTCGTCAATATCGCCCACCGCAATTTCCATCTGTTGCCGGAAGGTCTTGAGCCGGGGCTCGAAGCCACTCACGTCTATCAGGTGCCGACCGGCGGCACGCTGCCGACGCCGGACGGCCGGGTGCAGATGTATCCGTGCCACTCCTTCGAATTTCACGTGGTGCTGTTGGCGATCGATCCCGATCTCGGCCTGCCGAAAATCAAGCGCTATGTCATCGGCCACGATTGCGGCACGGTGATCAATCCGCACATCGTCAAAGGCATGACGCTCGGCGGCATCGCCCACGGCATCGGCGCCGCGCTGTTCGAGGAGTTCGTCTATGACGACCAGGGCCAGATGATCACGCAGACCTTCATGGATTATCTGCTGCCGTCGTCGCACGAAGTGCCCGAGGTCGAGATCGTGCATCACTGCACGCCGTCGCCGTTCACGGTGCTCGGCCAGAAGGGCTCCGGCGAATCCGGCTATCTCGGCGCGCCGGCGGCGATCGCGAGCGCCGTCAACGACGCGCTGGCGCCGCTCGGCATTTCCGTTGCAAAGCTGCCGATCCGCATCTCGGCGCTCGGCGACGCCATCGCCGCCGCGCGACAGTCGGCCAAATCGTAATCGCATTTGACGTCATTGCGAGCGGAGCGAAGCAATCCAGTTCGGTGCTGGGGAGCTGGATTGCTTCGTCGCTTTGCTCCTCGCAATGACGAGTCTAAGCCGGCGCCCGCAAATGCTCGACGAGCTGTTGCGCATAGGCCGGCAATTCGTCGCGTTTACGAACGCAGATCGTCAGGTCGCGCACCGCCCAGGAATCGGACAGCGTGACGAGCTTGATCGCCATGGTCTTCGACACCCGGCGCGCCGTCGTCTCCGGCACGATGCCGATGCCGACCTTGCATTCGACCAGCCGGCAGATGGCGTCGAAGCTGCGCAATTGCACGCGAAGCCGCAACGGGCGGCCGATGCGCACCGCCTTCGCCGCGAGAAAGCGCTGGATGGCGCTGGCGCGGTCGAGCCCGACGAAATCCTGATCGAGCACTTCTTCGAAACCGATCTTGGCGCGCTTTGCCAGAGCGTGATCCGCCGCCACCACGAGCACGAAACGATCGCGGCGGAACGGATAGGTCTCGAGCCCGCCTGCAGTCCACCGTGCCGGCGACGACACCGAGATCGGCGACACCCTCGGCGATCAGGCCCACGATCTCGTCGCTCAAGCGCTCTTCGAGATCGACGCTGACATGCGGATGCGCGGCGAGGAACGACGACAGCGCCTCCGGCAGAAACTCGGTCAGCGCATTGGTGTTCGACAGCACCCGGATCTGGCCAGCGAGCCCGCCGCCATAGGCGCCGAGGTCTTCATGCAGCCGCTCGGCCTGGCGCAGGATGGTGCGCGCGTGCGCCAAGCAGCGTGCGGCCGGCTTGCGTCGGCGTCACGCCTTGGCGTCCGCGCGTCAATAGCGCAACGCCGAGCGCATCCTCCATGTTGCGGATGCGCGTCGAGGCTGCGGCAAGCGCCAGATGCGCGCGCTCGGCGCCGTGTGTGATGCTGCCCGCCTCGACGACGTGGCGAAACAGGCTGAGATCGGCGAGATCGAATCGCATGGCAATGACCCTGCCTTCGTATTTGGCGAAGTCAGGCTTCCAATATCGCCCATTGCGCTAGCTTATTTCAACACTATTCTTCGTGAACGGCGAAATTACAGCCTGCGGGCGCGTCTCGGCATTTGTACGGTGCTGCATTGCGGGACGCCCGCGGATTAGGTAGGAACGGTTCTAAGCTCAGTGCGCCCGCGCTGAAGTGAATTCGGATGATGCCAATGGCTGACTCACGCTCGCTCGAACGTCGGACCCCGGCCGAGCGGCCGCTCTCCCCGCACCTGCAAATCTACAAGATGACCCTGACGATGTTGATGTCGATCGTGCATCGCATCACCGGCTCAGCGCTCTATTTCGGCACGCTGCTCGTCGCCTGGTGGCTGATCGCCGCCGCAAGTCCGACCGGCTATGCGCGGTTCCAATGGTTCGCCAGTTCCTGGATCGGGCGGCTCATCCTGTTCGGCTATACCTGGGCGCTGATCCATCACATGCTGGGCGGCGTGCGCCATCTCATCTGGGATACCGGCCGCGGTTTCGGCCCGAGCGAACGCGAATGGCTCGCGGCGGCCAATCTGATCGGCTCGATCGCGATCACGGTGCTGCTGTGGATCTTCGTCCTGCTGACGATGGGAGTTGGCTGATGAGCGGACCGGCCGATTTTCGCACGCCCAATTTTCGCACGCCTTTAGCTCGCGTTCGCGGCTTTGGCGCCGCCAAATCCGGTACCGCGCATTTTTGGCGCCAGCGGCTCACCGCGGTTGCCAATATCCCGCTGACCATCGCCACGGTGATCATCCTGATCACATTGCTCGGCCGCAATCAGGCCGCAACCGCGCAGATCCTGGGCTCGCCCGCCGTTTCGATCATTTTGCTCTTGTTCATCATCTCGGTCGTCACCCACATGAAAATCGGCATGCAGGTGATCATCGAGGACTACGTGCACGACGAATCGTCGAAGCTCACGCTGTTGATGGCCAACACGCTGTTTTGTTGCGCCGTCGGCGCGGTCGCGGTCTACGCGCTCCTTAAATTGTCGTTCGGATTGTAAGCAATGGCTGAAAACGCAAGCAACGGAAGCGCAGCGCCCGGCGTGAACGGCCGCGCCTATCCCATCGAAGACCACGCCTACGATGTCATCGTCATCGGCGCCGGCGGCTCCGGCCTGCGCGCCACCGTCGGCTGCAGCGAAGCCGGCTTGCGCACCGCCTGCATCAGCAAAGTGTTTCCGACGCGCTCGCATACGGTCGCGGCGCAAGGTGGCATCGCCGCGGCGCTCGGCAATATGGGCGAGGACGACTGGCGCTGGCACATGTACGACACGGTGAAAGGGTCGGACTGGCTCGGCGACCAGGACGCCATCGAATATATGTGCCGCAACGCGCCGGAAGCGGTCTACGAGCTGGAACATTGGGGCCTGCCGTTCTCGCGCCGCGAGGACGGCAAGATTTATCAGCGCCCGTTCGGCGGCATGACCACGCATTACGGCAAAGGCACCGCGCAGCGCACCTGCGCCGCCGCCGACCGCACCGGCCATGCCATGCTGCATACGATGTACGGCCAGGCGCTGCGCCATCAGACCGAATTCTTCATCGAATATTTCGCCATCGACCTGATGATGGATGACGACGGCCGCTGCCGCGGCGTCATCGCCATCAATCTCGACGACGGCACGATCCATCGTTTCTCGGCGCAGATGACCATTCTCGCCACCGGCGGCTATGGCCGTGCCTATGCCTCGTGTACCGGCGCGCATACCCAGACCGGCGACGGCAATGCCATGGTGCTGCGCGCAGGCCTGCCGCTGCAAGACATGGAATTCGTGCAATTCCATCCGACCGGCATTTACGGCGCCGGCGTCTTGATCACCGAAGGCGCCCGCGGCGAAGGCGCATATCTCGTGAACGCGGCTGGCGAGCGCTTCATGGAACGCTACGCGCCGTCGGCGAAGGACTTGGCGTCGCGCGATGTCGTCTCGCGCGCCATGACCATCGAAATCCGCGAAGGCCGCGGCGTCGGGCCGAAGAAGGATCACATCTACCTTCACCTCGACCATCTCGACCCGAAGATTCTCGCCGAGCGGCTGCCTGGCATCACCGAATCGGCAAAGATTTTCGCCGGCGTCGATCTCGCGCGCGAGCCGGTGCCGATCGTGCCGACGGTGCATTACAATATGGGCGGCGTCGCCACCAATTATCACGGCGAAGTGCTGATCAAGAAAGACGGCAATCCCGACCATGTCGTGCCCGGCATGATGGCGCTCGGCGAGGCGGCCTGCGTCTCGGTGCACGGCGCCAACCGGCTCGGCTCGAATTCGCTGATCGATCTCGTCGTGTTCGGCCGCGCCGCGGCGAAGCGTTGCGCCGAGCTGTTGACGCCGGACGACAAGCAGCCGGAATTGCCGAAGAACTCCGCCGAGATGGCGCTGTCGCGGCTCGACAAATACCGCAACGCCTCGGGCTCGACGCCGACCGCGCATATGCGCAGCAAGATGCAGCACGTCATGCAGAGCAATTGCGCGGTGTTCCGCACCGGCGAGGTGCTGGAGGAAGGCTCAAAGCTTATCCACGACGTCTATAACGGCGTCGGCGACGTCCGCGTGAGCGACCGCTCGCTGATCTGGAATTCCGACCTGATCGAGACGCTCGAATTCGTCAATCTGATCGAGCAGGCCGTGGTCACGATGGACTCCGCGGTCAACCGCACCGAAAGCCGCGGCGCGCATGCGCGCGAGGATTTCCCCGATCGCGACGACCAGCACTGGATGAAGCACTCGCTGTCCTGGCTCGATCCCGCGTCCGGCAAAGTCACGATCGATTACCGGCCGGTGCACACTTACACGCTGACCAACGACGTCTCCTATATCGAGCCCAAAAAGCGGGTGTATTGAAATGGTCGAATTCACACTGCCCAAGAATTCCAAGGTCGGCGAAGGCAAGAGCTGGCCGCATCCGGCGAATGCGAAGACCGAGCGCGAATACCGCATCTATCGCTGGAACCCGGACGACGGGCAGAACCCGCGCGTCGACACCTATTACGTCGACACCGCCGATTGCGGGCCGATGGTGCTCGACGGCCTGATCTGGCTCAAAAACAATGTCGACGCGACGCTGACCTTCCGCCGCTCCTGCCGCGAAGGCATCTGCGGCTCCTGCGCCATGAATGTCGACGGCACCAATACGCTCGCCTGCACCAAGTCGATGAGCGACGTCAAAGGCACGGTGCGCCTCTATCCGCTGCCGCATATGGCGGTGGTGAAGGACCTGGTGCCGGACCTGACCAACTTTTACGCCCAGCACGCCGCCATCGAGCCGTGGCTGAAGACCGTGTCGCCGACACCGCGCACCGAGTGGAAGCAGAGCCACGACGACCGGGCGAAGCTCGACGGGCTCTACGAGTGCATTCTCTGCGCCTGCTGCTCGACCTCGTGCCCGAGCTATTGGTGGAATTCCGAGCGCTATCTGGGACCTGCCGCGCTGCTCCAGGCGCGGCGCTGGCTGGTCGATTCACGCGACGAGGCGACCGGCGAACGGCTCGACAATCTCGAAGACCCGTTCCGCCTCTACCGCTGTCACACCATCATGAATTGCGCCAAGGCGTGCCCCAAACATCTCAATCCGGCGCAGGCCATCGCCGAGATCAAGATGATGCTGGTGGAGCGGCAGGTTTGAGACTTCAAACTAGCGGCTTTGTTCTTCCTCCCCTTGAGGGGGAACGGTGCTTGGCGCCTGACGCAAACGCTCAGACATTATGCGGTCCGCGACAAGGACAAGATAAAGGTCCGAGAGTCGCTTAGCCGAAATTGCATCGGCAAAGGCACTTTCCGATGATCGATGCGGGGGGATCACGACGGCAAAGAGCAGGTCACGGTGAGTCTGCTCGGGAATTATGCTTTCGAATGCCCGATGCAGGGACGTAACGAACGTCCCGGGGTTTCCATCCCAGTCGCCAAAGTGTTTGCAGGCGGCCCGCAAAGTTTCGATAAACGCGTCACGCGCCTGTATTTCACAGGACAGGTGGATATCTGATTTGCTCAGATAAACTAGGCCGTGAAGATATGGCCCAAAGATCGGCGACGCGTCGGCATCAGGCATCGTGCTGAAAGCGGCCATGCACTCTATCGCATGGCGCAAGTTTTTCTCGCTCAAGGCCCCCTGCTTCCAGTCACCGAGAAGCCCGGCCGTTCGGCCGATTGCTACGTCCATCGTCGGAGAATCAAGGTCTCTGATGCTTTCGTAATAGCGGCTTGTCTGGCGCGGAAGATCGTACCAGAAGAAACCTAATGAGCCGAGATTGAGAGCGACGATGCAAAGTTTACTTGCCGAAAAACCAGCATCGAAGATGCTATCTGCGGAGAAGGAGTTCGGCCATCACGAGCTCAAGCAGAAATTCGTTTTTTTTGCCCGTCGAAATGAGCTTAGCCCAGCCGACTTGGTTGTTCCAGAAAGTAAGCACTTTTGGGCGGATCGAGTGCGACGGCGTATAGACTCTTATCTTAATCGCCCATTTTGGCTTGCTGGCGTGGGGCGCACTCGGTAATCGGGCAAGCTCTCGTTGCATGTGAGCTTTTTCGTCTTCAGCGATTTTCTCGAATTCAGATCGAGCCCAGACAGCCCACGCCCGCGTGTCGCCGCCCAATTCTTGATATTTGTCGATGAACGGCAGACTGAAGATTCGTTTGCTGCCGATCTCGCTGTTCACGGTGTCGAGAAACCACTTGAGATCGTCGTTTGGAGCACTGAGATCGGGTGTCCCGGTAGCAGCCTCCATGCTCAAACGGGCACGAGCCATGTTGACGACTGATTCGGCCTGCGCAAAGCCAACTGCCGCGCGAGGCGGGACCATAGTGGTATCATCCGCATTCGGGTCGACGTACAGACCCCTGATGCGACGCGCGTGAATGCTTTGTGCAAATTGGCGCGCCTCCTCGAACTCCTTAGGATCAATGCGACCCGCAAGACTGGGCGTCCAGACCGCCCATTGAATTTTCCAAACGTGGTCGTCAAATCTCTTGCCCATCCAGTCCGTATCGCGTGCCGTTCCAACGACCGCACGACTGGAAATCATGCCGGCCTTTCCGATTTCCTCAAGCGCGAGGATAGCCAAGTGAAAGGCGATATTAGGAAAGCCATCTCCAGCAAGGAGTCGTTCGGCGGATGCGACTAGATCAGCGGCATGTTCAAGGCATAGCTGACGTAGCCGAACGTGATCGCCCGAACTCGGCGTTGCTGCACGAATGTCGTTATCTGGAGTCTCAGTCACATCGCTATCCGAACTTGGGCGGAAACCACAAGGCCACAGTTTCGATTTTAGCGCGGCTGCACAGATCGTGGTCATTCCGGATTGCCGCGCAAGCGGCAAGTCCGGAATCCATACTCACCGTCCTCGCAGAACGATTTCAAATCGTGGCTATGGATTCCCGGTTCGCGCTTTGGCACGCCCGGGAATGACGATATCACAATTTCAACTTCCGCTTCCGCTGCCCCAACGTGCGCAGCCGCAGCGCATTGAGCCGGATAAACCCTTCCGCATCGCGCTGGTCGTAGGCGACCTTGCCGTCCTCGAAGGTCACGAGGTCCTGATCGTAGAGCGAGTATCTGCTCTCGCGGCCGACCACGTTGGCATGGCCCTTGTAGAGCTTGAGCCGCACGCTGCCGGAGACGAATTCCTGGCTCTTGTCGATCGCCGCTTGGAGCATCTCGCGCTCCGGCGCGAACCAGAAGCCGTTATAGATCAGTTCGGCATATTTCGGCATCAGCTCGTCCTTGAGATGCGCCGCACCGCGGTCGAGCGTGATCGATTCGATGCCGCGATGCGCGGCGAGAAGAATGGTGCCGCCCGGCGTCTCATACATGCCGCGCGATTTCATGCCGACGAAGCGGTTCTCGACCAGATCGAGCCGGCCGATACCGTGCTTCCTCCCGAACGCATTGAGCGCCGTCAGCAAAGCCGCCGGCGTCAGCTTCTTACCGTCGACCGCAACCGGATCGCCGCACTCGAATTCGACGGTGATATATTCCGGCGTGTCCGGCGCCTTCGCCGGATCCTCGGTGCGCGAATGGACGTAATCCGGCACTTCGCCGGCCGGGTCTTCCAGCACTTTGCCCTCGGACGAGGTATGCAGCAGATTGGCGTCGGTCGAGAACGGCGCCTCGCCGCGCTTGTCCTTGGCGATCGGGATCTGATTCTCTTCGGCAAAGGCGATGAGCGCCTCGCGCGATTTGAACTCCCATTCGCGCCACGGCGCGATGACTTTCACGTCGGGCTTGAGCGCATAGTAGGACAGCTCGAAGCGCACCTGATCGTTGCCCTTGCCGGTCGCGCCGTGCGCGACGGCATCGGCGCCGACTTTCTCGGCGATCTCGATCTGTTTCTTGGCGATGAGCGGCCGCGCGATCGAGGTGCCGAGCAGATACTGGCCCTCATAGAGCGCGTTGGCGCGGAACATCGGAAACACGTAATCGCGGACGAATTCCTCGCGCAGATCCTCGATGAAAATGTTCTGCGGCTTGATGCCGAGCGTCAGCGCCTTGGCGCGGGCCGGCTCGAGCTCCTCGCCCTGGCCGAGATCGGCGGTAAAAGTGACGACCTCGCAGCCATAGGTCGTCTGCAGCCATTTGAGAATGATCGAGGTGTCGAGCCCCCCGGAATAGGCCAGTACCACCTTTTTGACGTCGCCTTTTGGCATTGCAACAGACCCTGCTGAACGCGAGAAAATCGCCCAAATTCGCGCGGACTATAGGGGGGCACGGGGCCGACGCAAGCCGGGAGTGAGCATGGAGAACCTGATTTTCAGGGGTCGGCCGGACGACAACAACGAATGCGATCAATGGACCCTCGAGAGGGATCCGGACGATCATCAGGATTATGTCGTGCAGGAGCACGTCAAGCTCGACGCGGTGCTCTCGGGCAAGCCGTATCTGCGGCTGATCCGACGGATGACCGTGGGCGAGTTTTTAAGCACCGATCAGCCGCCGGCGGTGAAGCGAAAATTGCAAGCAATGCTCGACGAAAGAAGGCCCCTTAAATCTTAAGCGGCCTGGGCCGCCTTGAAGTTAGCCCAAAAGCGGTCATCGAGGCCCTTTCCCGCCCGGCAAAACACACTAAGCTACTCCACCGGATCGTCGCGGAGGGGCACCATGCGTTCGACGCTCACCACCATCATCATCATCGGCATGATACTGGGCATCATCGTCGGCTATGCCTGCCACACGCTGTGGCCCGATCCGTCCACTGCCAAGACGATCTCCGACTACATTTCGCTGATGACGGACATCTTCTTGCGCTTGATCAAGATGATCATCGCGCCGCTGGTGTTCTCGACGCTGGTGGTCGGCGTGGCGCATATGGGCGATCCCAAGATCGTCGGGCGCATCGGCGCCAAGGCCATGCTGTGGTTCGTCTCGGCGTCGCTGGTCTCGCTCCTCCTCGGCCTCGTCCTGGTCAACATCCTGCGGCCCGGCGACCATCTCAATCTGCCGCTGCCCGACGCGCAGGCCGCGACCAATCTGAAGGTCGCCTCGCTGTCGATGAAGGATTTCGTCACCCATCTCGTGCCGCGGTCGATCGTCGAGGCGATGGCCAACAACGAAATCCTGCAGATCGTCGTGTTCTCGCTGTTCTTCGGCGTCGCTTGCGCCGCGCTCGGCGAGCGCGCCACCAAGCTGGTCGAAGGCATCGAAGAGCTGTCGCACGCCATCCTCACCATCACCGGCTATATCATGAAGCTCGCGCCGCTCGCGGTATTCGCCTCGATGGCCGCCATCATCACCACGCAGGGGCTCGGCATCTTGGTGACCTACGGCAAGTTCGTGCTCGAATTCTATATCGGGCTCATCCTGCTATGGGCGCTCCTGGTCGCGGTCGGCTATCTGTTTTTCGGCAGCCACGCGCTGCGCCTGGTTCAGCTCGTGCGCGAGCCTTTCCTACTCGCCTTCTCAACCGCGTCGAGCGAGGCGGCCTATCCGAAATTGATGGAGCAACTGGAAAAATTTCCGGTCAGCAAGAAGATCATCAGCTTCGTGCTGCCGATGGGCTATTCGTTCAATCTCGACGGCTCGATGATGTATTGCACCTTCGCGACCATGTTCATCGCGCAGGCCTACAATATTCAACTCGGCCTCGGGCAGCAGATCACCATGCTGCTTCTGCTCATGCTCACCAGCAAAGGCATGGCCGGCGTGCCGCGCGCTTCGCTGGTCGTCATCGCAGCGACCTTGGCGAGCTTCAATCTTCCCGAATCTGGCCTCCTTCTGATCATCGGCATCGACCAGTTCCTCGACATGGGCCGGTCCGCCACCAACGTGATCGGCAACTCGCTGGCGACCGCGGTGGTGGCGAAGTGGGAAGGCGAGAAGCTCCACGACGTGCCGGTCGAGCCGGCGCCGGCGTTCAAGGCGGCGGCCTGAGCGTGTCATGACCGCGCAGCAAGCGCTCCTTGGCGTCGTCCTGGCTGCGGGCCTTGCGTTGCCGGGCGTTGCGCAGGATGCGGCGGTCGGCGCGCTCTCCGGCACGCTGAAGAAGATCCGCGACACCGGCACGATCACGCTTGGCTATCGCGAGAGCTCGCTGCCGTTTTCCTATCTCAATCACCGCCAGCAGCCGATCGGCTATTCGATCGACCTGTGCCGGGAGGTGGTCGAGGAGGCCGCGACCGAGCTCGACGGCATGGACATCAAGATCGCGCTCGCGCCGGTCACCTCCGCCGATCGCTTCGACAAGGTGAAATCGGGCGCCGTCGATCTCGAATGCGGCTCGACCACGAACAATCTGCAGCGTCAGAAGGAGATGGCATTCTCGCCGGTCTTTTTCGTCGCCGGAACCAAGCTGATGGTGGGGAAGGATTCCGCCGTGACATCCTATCGCGATCTTGCAGGCAAGACCGCGGTCGTGACCGCCGGCACCACCAATGAAGGGGCGCTGCGGACACTGTCCGACAAGCAGAATCTCGGCATCAACATCGTCACGGCACGCGATCACGCCGAATCGTTCGCCATGCTGGCCGCCGGCAAGGCCGCGGCTTTCGCCACCGACGACGTGCTGCTCTATGGCATCATCGCCACCGAGCCTTCAGCGCATGACATGAAGGTCGTCGGCGAATATCTGTCCTACGATCCTTATGGGCTCGTCTATCGCCGCGACGATCCGGGCTTTGCCGCCGTCGTCGAGCGCGCCTTCGCGCGCATGGCGGCGGAGCGGCGCCTGGCCGAGCTTTACAACAAGTGGTTCATGCGCCGTTTGCCGACCGGCGAGACGCTCAATCTGCCGATGAGCCCGCAGCTCGCAGCAAATCTTTCAGGTGCTCGGCCAGCCCGAATAACGCGGCTAGCTCGACAGTGCGGCGGCGCAGCGCGCATGAGCTTGCGCAAGCGCGTCCCGTATCCCGTCGCTCAGCCGCACCAGAAATGCCTCGATCGCGTCCTCGCTCAGAGCCGTCGCGCGCCAGCGATAGATCAGGCCGTAGACCAGCCAGATTTCGAGATAGACGAACACGCCGGCGAACACGACGTCGCTGAAGAAATGCCCGCCGCCGCCGATGCGGAGAATGCCGACGGCGATGCCGAAGACGAGCGCCGCGCCGAAGGCCAGCGGCTGCAATTCCAGCGGCGCCAGCGCGGCGGGCGCCAGCGTCCAGAACGCGCCGGACGGCTCGCCGGCGACGAAGGAGCAATTGTTCGGGCATTCGCCGCGCGGGTCCCACCACGGCGTGAATTTGTCGGCGCCGCCGAATTGCTGCACGTCGATCGGCCGCGACCGGCCCCAATGATCCTTGAGGATCAGATTGGTGATGATGCCGGGGCCGAGCGCCAGGGTCGCGATCAGGAACAAAGCGGCGCGGCCTTCGATCAGCATGCGCCGGTGCGGCCAGATCAGCTTGCCGATGACGGCGAGGAAGGCCGGCAGCACCAACAGCGTGATGATCAGGCGCGCCGCTTCGCGGGCGTGCTGCACCCAAAGCTGGCCGTTGATGCCGAACAGTTGCCGGCTCCGGATCAAAGCTGAGCCGGCGAGATCGAGATCGAGCTGCGGATCGACGGCGCAGAAGACGCCGACCACAAAAGCGATGGTGAGCGCGATCGTGAGCCCGGTCCGGTTCATGATCCAGCTCCTGATCCAGTTCCCGCGCTCACGTCCAGACGCCGGCGCGGCGGCCGGCGAACAGCCAATAGACCAGGCCGCCGGCGATGCCGGCCGCGGCGAACACTTCGCGCTCATGCGCCATGTCGGCACTGGGTGCGCGTGACGTAACCGCCGAAATCGAGCCCATAGGCTGCCGCGAGCGCGAGCGCGCCGCCGATCACGCCGTAGATGACGATCGAGCGCAGCTTGAAGCCCTTCGGTCAGGATGATCGCAAGCAGCGTCGGCAAGAAACCGACGGCGAAGATGATGGCGGCGCCGATCCCGATCACCGACCACAGTGCAATCGTCGGCACGTCCGCCGATTGATTGCCGAGCGAATGGCCGAGCGCGTCGAGATCGTTCCAGTCCGGCGTCGAGCGTGCCGAGCGTGAGCACGAGCGAAGCCGCGACGCAGGCCCAGATATAGCCGACGATCATCATGGTGATGCGGAAAAGGGCGGTCATGGTCCGGATTGATCCCGTCGCGTCAATCGGTGATCGCACTAGTCGGTCATCGCCATGGCGCGCAGCGCCAGGCGCTCGCGGGCCGAGAGCTTTTCGGTCGCGCTCTTGAGCTGGCCGCAGGCGGCGAGAATGTCGCGGCCGCGCGGCGTGCGCACCGGCGAGGCGTAGCCGGCATTGAAGACGATCTCGGAGAATTTCTCGATCTGCTCCCAGTCGGAGCATTCGTATTTGGTCCCGGGCCACGGATTGAACGGGATCAGATTGATCTTCGCCGGAATGCCCTTGAGGAGACGCACCAGCGCTTTGGCGTCGACCAGCGAATCGTTGATGCCCTTGAGCATGACATATTCGAAGGTGATGCGCCGCGCATTGGAGAGCGCCCGGATAATTGCGGCAGGCGTCGAGCAGTTCGCGCATCGGATATTTGCGATTGAGCGGCACCAATTCGTCGCGCAATTCGTCGGTCACCGCATGCAGCGAGATCGCCAGCATGGAGCCGATCTCGGCGCCGGCGCGCGCGATCTCGGGGACGACGCCCGAGGTCGACAGCGTGATGCGGCGCTTGGAAATGCTCAGGCCCTCGCCGTCGGCGACGACGGCCAAGGCCGTCGCGCACCGCCTCGAAATTATAGAGCGGCTCGCCCATGCCCATCATGACGATATTCGAGACCAGGCGCTTTCTCGTCGCCTCCGCCTTGCGGGAGAGTTCGTTGGCGGGGGTCCAATCGTTGAGCCGATCGCGCGCCAGCACGACTTGGCCGGCGATTTCGCGCCGCCGTCAGATTGCGGACCAGCCGCTGCGTGCCGGTGTGGCAGAACGTGCAGGTGAGCGTGCAGCCGACCTGGCTCGAAAGGCACAACGTGCCGCGATCGGTCTCGGGAATGTAGACGCATTCGACCTCGTGCGGCGCGCCGCCGTGCTCGCCGGGCAGCCGAAGCAGCCACTTGCGCGTGCCGTCGACGGAAATCTGCTCGGCGGCGACTTCGGGCCGCGCCAGCGTGAAGCGTTGCGCCAGCGCCGCGCGCAAGTCCTTCGACAGGGTCGTCATCTCGTCGAAGTTTTGCGCGCCGCGCACATAGAGCCAGTGCCAGATCTGCTGCACGCGCATGCGGCGCTGCCGCTCCGGCACGTCGATCGCGCCGAGCGCCTCCGCCAAGGCGTCGCGCGACAGGCCGACCAGCGACGGCATCGCCGGCGCCGCATAGCGCTCGAGCGGGTGCTTCTCGACGAAGAGCGGCCGAGTTTTCAGTCTTCGTCGCGGCCAGCGAAGCGGTCATCGTCAATCCAAAAGGGCGGCGCCACAGCGCTGACGATGCGATGCCTGCTGCATAGATGGGGCGCCAAGTCCGGTTTCGACAGTTCGATATCAGCCCGGGACGGAGCCGCCTAGGAGGCTATTGGCACAGGGGTATTTGGGCACAGGGTTTATTTGCATTCCTGCGCGATCCGGTCGAGGGCCTGCGACAGGCCCTTGAGGGTGAAGGTGTCGCTCGACTGCGTGCCCTTGGCGGAAACGCCCTTCACCACCGCGGTTTGGCCCCCCCGCATGGCGTCGATCATATGCGCTTCGTCGGCGGCGTTCTTGATCCAGGCGCCGTCCTGCTGGGTGTAGAGCGCGAAAGTGGTCGAGCCGACCTCCGCGGTCGCTTCCGAGCTCGGCTTGAACGGATAGCCGATGACGATCGAGATCTCGTTCGTCACCTTTTCCGCCGGCCGCGTGGAAATGAACATGTAGGCCGGATTGCGCGGCCGGCCCGGCGGGACCGTCTCCGAAGCCGTCGGCTTGGCGATGGCGAAGCAGACCTTCTTGCCGCCGGGCGACGCCGTATAGGCGCCCCAGTCGGCATATTGGCCGAGCAACTTCGGCTGCACGCCGCCCATGGCCGGCGGCACTGCAGGCTTCGCCGCCGGTGCCGCGGCTGCGCGGCGCCGCGGGGTTGGCGGCGGGCTTCGCGGCCAGGCTTGGGTTTCGGCTTTGCCGGAGCGGCGGCCGGTGCGCTCGCCGCCGGCGCCGGCGTCTGCTGCGCGGAAGCGGGAACGGCGAATAGCGCTGCCAAGAAGCAGCGTCAGCGACGTGAGCGGCGAAAGGACAAGCAGCCACCGTCGACGGATGCGCATCGGCCCTCGCGGAAATGTCCCCCGCCATTGATAGCAAACCTGTCACATTTAATCCAATTCGGCCGAAAAAGCTGGGAACGAGAAGCGGCCGAGCGCCTTGCGCTGTGCCGATTTGAAGCAGCGGCGCGCGTCTCGGGCCGCGGCTGATTCGCGGCACCGCCAAAACTGTGACGGCGGACACAGCCAGATACCGCCGCTCGCCGAATAATGCGGACACTGAGCGACGCGCGACTGGGTGGGCAATTCTCGCGTTCGACAGGCCTCCCGCAACGCACGTCATGACTGGGATACGTGCCTTGAGCCTGACCGAGTGGTTGCATAACGAAGTGCCGTCGCCGCATCGGGCGCCGACGGCAAGCAGGGCAGCGAATCCGGCAGCAAGCCCGGCAAGCGATCTCGATGAACTGCTGACTGCGGTCGGGACCGACCGCGACGGCGAGGCATTCACCCTCCTGTTCGATCATTTCGTGCCGCGGCGTGCAGGCGCAGATGGTGCGGCTCGGGCTTGCGCCTTTTGCCGCAGCCGACGTCACCCAGGACGTGATGGAAACGATCTGGCGCAAGGCGCATCTGTTCGATCCGCGCAAATCGGGCGCGACGACCTGGGTCTTTCACATCGCCCGCAACCGCCGCATCGACGTCAAACGGCGTAGCCGCGAGATCGTCTGCGCCAACGAGGATTTCTTCGACATCCCCGACCCCACCGACGGCTGCGACGATTGTATCGACCTGAGCCAGCGCGAAGACATGTCTGCGCGCGGCGCTGCGCGTCTTGCCGCGCGAGCAGTTCGCGCTGGTCAAGCTCGCCTTCTTCGACGAGCTGTCGCACAGCGACGATTGCCGAGCGCTTGAACCTGCCGCTCGGCACGGTGAAGTCGCGCCTGCGGCTCGCCTTCTCGCGGCTGCGCCGCTGCCTCCATGATGCCGGAGTGACGGAAGCCTGATATGACTTCCGGCATGAAAGCCATTCTCTGCCGCCAATTCTGCTCACCCGACGAACTTGAACTCGCCGACATCCCGGAGCCGCAAGCCGGACCCGGCGAGGCCGTGGTGCGCGTCAAGGCGGCCGCGCTCAATTTCTTCGACACGCTGATCATCGCCGGCAAATATCAGCACAAGCCGCCGTTTCCGTTTTCGCCGGCGGCGGAATTCGCCGGCGTCGTCGAGAGCGTCGGCGCCGGCGTGACCGATATCGCTCCCGGCGACCGGGTGATGGGCAATATCGGCTGGGGCGCGGCGCGCGAAGCGGTCGCGGTGCCGGCGAACCTTCTGGTCAAAGTCCCGGACAGACTCGATTTCGACCGCGCCGCCGGCCTCACCGTCACCTATGGCACGACGCTCTATGCGCTGCGCGTGCGCGCCGAGCTCAAGCCCGGCGAGACGCTGGTCGTGCTCGGCGCCTCCGGCGGCACCGGGCTCGCCACCGTCGAGATCGGCAAGGTCATGGGCGCGCGCGTCATCGCCTGCGCCTCGTCGGACGAGAAGCTCGCATTTGCCCGCAAGCACGGCGCCGACCGAGACGGTGAACTACGCCAGCGAGGATTTGCGCGACGCGCTCAAGAAACTCGGCGGCGAGCACGGCATCGACGTGGTCTACGATCCGGTCGGCGGCCCCTATGCGGAGCCCGCGGTGCGATCGATGGCGTGGGACGGCCGTTATCTCGTCGTCGGCTTTGCCGCCGGCGAAATCCCGAAGCTGCCGCTCAATCTGGTGCTGCTCAAGAACTGCGATATCCGCGGCGTCGCCTGGGGCGCCTGGGTGCGGCGCGAGCCGCACGCGCAGCGCGACTTGATGACGGACATCGTGAGCTGGGCGGCGCATGGCAAGCTCAGCGCGCATGTGCACGCGGTCTATCCGTTGGCGGAGATCGCGGCCGCGCTCAAAGCCATCGCCGATCGCAAGGTGATGGGGAAGATCGTGCTGCGGCCGTGAGCCGCGCTAAGCTCTGCGCATCCGCTCCAGCATGAGCTGCGCCGCCTCGCGATGCTCCGGCTTGATATGCGAGGAGAAGAGCTTCATGGCGCCGGCCAGCACCGCGGCGTCGTCGGCATAGCCGAGCACCGGAATAGAATCCGGGATCAGATCGTCCGGCACGATGAAATAGACGATCGCGCCGACCAGCGCGAGCTTCACATAGAGCGGCGTGTTGCGGTCGAAGGCGCAATAATGCGCGGTGAGCGCGTCTTCGACGAACGGAATGTTCGCCGCTTCGCGCTTGAGCTTGTTCCAGATTCGCGCCGCAGATCGCCCTCGTCGGCGGCGAAGCGGCGCGTCCGCGCGGCAAAGTCCTTGCGAAATCCTGCCAAGAATCCTGCCAGGAAGACCCTTGCTCGGAAGATCCTTGCCAGACTTGCCAAGAAAACCCTGCCAAGTGGCGGCTTGCTCGCCGAAACCACATAGATGGCCCCTCCTGCAAAGCGCGGCGGATTTAACCGCGGCGCAGCCCAGTAAACTTGGCCCCGAAAGGCGGCAGCCGCAAGGCAGAGCAGCCGGCGATTTCATCCGACCGCGGCGCGTTAGCCGGCAAGCTTGTCCATCGCCTCGGCGAGCTTGATGTCGAGCTCGGTCAAGCCGCCGGCATCGTGCGTCGACAGCGTCACGTCCACGGTCTTGTAGACGTTGAACCATTCCGGATGATGGTCGAGTTTTTCGGCGACCAACGCTGCGCGCGTCATGAAGCCGAAGGCCTGATTGAAATCGGCAAAGACGAATTTTTTGGTGATGGCGTCGCGGCCATTGACCTCGCTCCATCCCTTGAGCCGGCCGAGCGCGCTCTTGCGCGCCTCGCCGGAAAGTTTTTGGCTCATGGGCAAACTCCGTCGGTGAAATCGCAAAGACGAACCATGCTTACCTACCAAACAGCGGCCTGCGGCGCGAGGTTCCGCAATGTGACAGAGAGCACAGCGGTCAGCCCAGGAGTTCGGCTATGGGTCGGCCTATGGAGAGGCTCTATCGGGACGTGATAAGGTTGCGTTCGCAAAGCGCGGAGGCGGGATTCGGCCGGCCGGGGCCTCGGGACATCCGCCAAAGTCGGGCCACAAGTTGGACCGAGATTATCGGTCGAACTGGCGAGCTCCGGCGCCACCCGGATTAACCACAGCGGCGTATTGAACCCGGTCCGCGCGGTAGCGCGACATAGGGTCAGACGCCAGGAGGCGTGTTAGGATTTACCATGCCGCCCGGACTACCGCATCGCCCGCCTCTGGCCATGAGACTTTGGCTGTTCCGGCGCTCCGAGCAAGTCCGGCGGCGGCGTCCTCGACCGCTTCGCCCGGACGCGGATCGGGTAGGACCATGAGTATCGAGTCGCTCGAACATATGGTGCGAAGCCGGGTGCGGATGTTCCTGCGGCACACCTGGCTCGTCGCCATTCTCGGCACCATCCTGCTCGGCGCCATGGTCTGGGCCGGCTTTTATTACGCCAAGGAACGCGACCATTTGCGGGTCGCCGCCTCGCCGCTCGACGCCCGGTTCGTCCAGGTGCTGTCCGATCAGATCGCGGCCGAACATCGCGATCTGCATTTGCAGCTTGTTCCGACCGACAGCACGCAAGGCACCGCGGAGGCGATGAGCAAAGGGCAAGCCGATCTCGCCATCCTGCCGAGCGATCTCGATGACTCGCTCAATTGGCCGGTCGTCGCCATTCTGCGGCAGAACGTGATGGCGCTGATCGTTCCCGCAGCCGCCGGTGCCGCGACCAAGGCCAAGCCGGAAGAGACGCGCCGCCGCCGCAAAACCCGCCAAAAGCGGCAAAGAGCAAGAGCGACAAGAGATCGAAGACCGCAAAGGGCAAGAAGGCCGCCAAGGCGGCAAAGAGCGACGACGATAGCGACGACCAGCGACGACAGCGACTACGTCGAGCGACAGCAAGTTCGGCAAAGTCACCGATCTCACCGGCAAGCGCGTCGGCATCGTCAACGGCAATGAAGCGACCCGCGGTCTGCTCGAGCTCGTGCTGAGCCATTACGGCGTTCCGCTCGCCAAAGTGACGATGTCCGAGATCGATCCGAACAATGTCGCCGCAGCCGTCAAGAACAATCAGGTCGATGCGCTGTTTGTTGCCGGCTCGGCCACGGGCACGGCCATTTCCAGCGTGGTCACCGCGGCCACGCAGAACGGCGTCGCGCCGAACTTCATCGAGATCGATCAGGCCGACGGCATCGCCAAGCGCAATCCCGCCTTCGATTCGGTCGATATCGATGCCGGCACTTTCGGCGGCACGCCGCCGTCGCCGAGCGATAGCCTCAAGAGCTTGAGCTTCGGCGAATATCTGGTGGCGCGCCGATCGGTCAGCTCATCCGTGATCGCGACGCTTGGCCAAGACGATCTACACGTCGCGGCAGGCGATCGCGACGGCGATGCCGCGGCGAAGCGAAGATCACCGCACCCTCGACCGACAAGGACGCCGACATCGTCACCCATCCGGGCGCGCTCGCCTATCTGACCGACAGCCAGCAATCGTTCTTCGACAAATACGGCGACGACATCTTTTACGGCATGCTGATCTTCCCGGTCTTCGGCTCGGCCATCGCCGGCGTCGCGAGCTATTTGCGCAGCGACACGCGCACGCGCCGGCTGCGGCTGTTGCAGCGGGTGCTCGACATGGTGCGCAAGGCGCATGCGGCGCAAAGCTTGGAGGCCCTCGAAGCAGCTTCAGGTCGATGCCGACAATCTCGTGGTCGCCATCATCCATCTGAGCGAGCACGAGGAATTCGACGAGACGGTGCGCATGTCGTTTGCTTTTGCGCTCGATCAGCTTCGCTTCGCCATCGCCGCGCGGCGCACCGCCATTCTCGACCATGCGGGCGCGGTTCCGGGCGAGGCAGCGCCGGCCATCGCGCCAGTGAACGCCTCGGTCGAGCACGCCGACCGGGTCCAAGGTCGCTGCGGCTTAAATTCCTGCCGCCGATCCCGGCCGGCGGATGCCGTGGATGCCGGCCGATGCCGGCCTTGGCGCTATCCTTACACGCCAACCTGGCGCCATTGTGCTCTGCACAAACTTCGATTGCTTCCGGGCCAAAAAGCCCTATATACGGCTCGCAATCGCGGGCCCCATGGCCCCTTGGGGCCCGCCTTTGATTCCCGGATATCGGTTATGAACCTGCGCAATATCGCCATCATCGCCCACGTCGACCATGGCAAAACCACGCTGGTCGACCGCCTGCTGCAGCAATCGGGCTCGTTTCGCGAGAATCAGCGCGTCGTCGAGCGCGCGATGGATTCGAACGACCTCGAGCGCGAGCGCGGCATCACCATCCTCGCCAAGGCGACTTCGCTGGTTTGGAAGGACACCCGGATCAACATCGTCGATACCCCCGGCCACGCCGATTTCGGCGGCGAGGTCGAGCGCATCCTCAACATGGTGGACGGCGCGCTGGTGCTGGTCGACGCCGCCGAGGGGCCGCTGCCGCAGACCAAATTCGTGGTCTCCAAGGCCCTCAAGATGGGGCTGAAGCCCATCGTCGTCATCAACAAGGTCGACCGCTCCGACGCCCGCGCCACCGAAGTCGCCAA
Source organism: uncultured Alphaproteobacteria bacterium (assembly GCA_963695615.1). GTDB lineage: Bacteria > Pseudomonadota > Alphaproteobacteria > Rhizobiales > Xanthobacteraceae > BOG-931. Next base: position 364,054 of record CAVOHH010000006.1, read on the forward strand.
TGCGGTGTTCGACCTGTTCGCCGCGCTCGACGCCACCGAGGAGCAGCTCGATTTCCCGATCCTCTACGGTTCCGCCAAGCAAGGCTGGATGGCCGCGTCCGAGGACGGCCCCAAGGACCAGGGCATGGCGCCGTTGTTCGATCTCGTGCTCCGCCACGTCGCGCCGCCGCAGGTCGAGGAGGGCCCGTTCCGCATGCTCGGAACGATCCTCGAAGCCAATCCCTATCTCGGCCGCATCGTCACCGGCCGCATCACGTCCGGCTCGGTGAAGCCCAACCAGCCGATCAAAGTCCTCGACCGCAACGGCGAATTGATCGAAGAGGGCCGCGTCACCAAGGTGCTGGCCTTCCGCGGCCTGGAGCGGGCGCCGATCGAGGAAGGCTTCGCCGGCGACATCGTCGCCATCGCCGGCCTGCCGGAAGCCTTCGTCTCGCACACGCTGTGCGCGCCGGAAGTGACCGAGCCGCTGCCGGCGCAGCCGATCGATCCGCCGACGCTGACCATGACGTTCCGCATCAACGATTCGCCGCTCGCCGGCACCGAAGGCGACAAGGTGCAGAGCCGCGTCATTCGCGACCGGCTGCTGCGCGAAGGCCGAGGGCAACGTCACGCTGCGGATTTCGGAATCGAACGAGAAGGATTCCATGGAAGTCGCCGGCCGCGGCGAATTGCAGCTCGGCATTCTGATCGAGACCATGCGGCGCGAAGGCTTCGAGCTTGCGGTGTCGCGGCCGAAGGTGCTGTTCCAGCACGGCCCGTCCGGCGATTTGCTCGAACCGATCGAGGAAGTCGTCATCGACGTCGACGAGGAACATTCCGGCGTCGTCGTGCAGAAGCTCGCCGAGCGCAAGGGCGAGATGATCGAGATGCGCCCGTCCGGCGGCGGCCGCGTGCGGCTGATCTTCTACGCGCCGACGCGCGGCCTGATCGGCTATCAGGGCGAGCTCCTCACCGACACGCGCGGCACCGCGGTGATGAACCGGCTGTTCCACGCCTATGGTCCGCATCGCGGCGAGATCGTCGGGCGGCGCAACGGCGTGTTGATCTCGACCGATCAGGGCGACGCCGTGGCCTATGCGATGTGGAATCTCGAAGACCGCGGCCCGATGATGATCGAGCCGGGCTGGAAGGTCTATCGCGGCATGATCGTCGGCGAGCATACGCGCGGCAACGATCTCGAAGTCAACGTGCTCAAGGGCAAGAAGCTCACCAACATCCGCACCCATTCCAAGGACGAGGCGATCCGGCTCACGCCGCCGATCCGCATGACCCTGGAAAAGGCGCTCGCCTATATCGAGGACGATGAGCTGGTCGAGGTGACGCCGAAATCGATTCGGCTGCGCAAGAAGCTGCTCGATCCGAACGACCGCAAGCGCGACGAGCGGCGCAAGGAAGCCGAGCGCGTGTGAAGCATGCCGGTGTCGCGGCCCTGTCGCGGCTCCTGCGCGGCATCGGATAGCCTGACGGCGCGGCCATCCTGTCACAAATTGCGACACATTCGGAACGCCGCCGGCGCAAAAACCGGGGAACCGTGACGCTATTGCAACAGCGGCGCGAGATTGCGCCGGGCGCACGTATTTTTTTCTTCGCAATTCTGGCCAAGCCCGGTCTTTTCGCTAATAATCCACATCGTTAACTGAACGTGAATCTTGGCCCTTGAGTTGCCCGGAATCGCTTGCTTTGATCGAGGCATGAGCATCGCATCATGAGCACAGTCCTTATCGAAATCCGCCGCGCCACATCGCGTGATGCCGGCGACGTCGCGGATGCCCATGATGAGGCCTGGCGCACGGCCTATCAGGGCATCATTCCGGGCACCGAACTCGAAAAGCTCATCAATCGCCGCGGTCCGGCGTGGTGGGAAATCGCGATCCGCAAGGGCAGCCGCATCGCGCTTCTGCAATTCGGCGACAAGATCGCCGGCTACGCCAATTACGGGCGCAACCGCGCGCGCAGCCTTTATTATGACGGCGAGATCTACGAGCTTTATCTGCGGCCGGAATTCCAGGGGCTCGGCTTCGGCCGCCGGCTGTTCACCGCGGCGCGCCGCGATCTGGCGCAGAGCTCGATGAAATCGCTGATCGTGTGGGCGCTGTCGGAGAACGAGAACGCGGTCGAGTTCTATCGCGCGCTCGGCGGCAAGGCGGTGGCGCGCTCGTCGGAGAAATTCGGCACGCGCGTGCTCGATAAGGTCGCGTTCGGCTGGAATAGCTGACGCATTACACCGCCGGCGGCGGCAGCTCGGCCTGCATGCAGGCGGCGCGCAGCGTATTGACCAACAGGCACACGATCGTCATCGGCCCGACGCCGCCCGGCACCGGCGTGATCGCGCCGGCGACATTGACGGCTTCGGCAAAATTCACGTCGCCGACGATGCGCGACTTGCCGTCTCGGCCCGGCACGCGATTGATGCCGACATCGATCACGGTCGCGCCCGGCTTGATCCAGTCGCCGCGGATGAATTCGGCGCGGCCGATGGCGACGAACAAGAGTTCGGCGCGCCGGCACAGATCGGGCAGATTGCGCGTATGCGTATGCGCGATGGTGACGGTCGCGTTCTCGGCGAGCAGAAGCTGCGCCGAGCGGATTGCCGACAATGTTGGAGCGGCCGACCACCAGCGCATCGAGCCCGTCGAGCGACGGGCGCACCGAATTGGCAAGCTTCATGCAGGCGATCGGCGTGCACGGAACGAGCGTCGGCAGTTTTGCCGCCAAGCCGGCCGACATTGAGCGGGTGAAAACCGTCGACGTCCTTGTCCGGATCGACGCTGCCGACAATGCGCGCCGGTATTGATCTGCGGCGGCAACGGCAACTGCACCAGGATGCCGTTCACCGCGGGATCGGCGTTGAGCTTCTGCGATCAGCGCCAAGCAGTTCCGCTTCGCTGGTCTCGGCCGGCAGCTGATGATCGAACGGCCGCATGCCGACTTCGACCAAAGCGCGCGCTTTGCTGGCGACATAGGTCTTGCTGGCCGGATCGTCGCCGACGAGGACGACGGCAAGCCCCGGCACGAGCCCGTGCGCGGCGGTAAGCCGACGCGTCTCGGCCGCGACTGCGGCGCGCAAATCGGCGGCGATGGCTTTGCCGTCAATGATTGTCGCACTCATGGGGTCACCGTTGCGGTCACCTTCGGTGTCACCTTTGCGGTCTCCTTCGTGAACCATTCCAGCAAGGCGGCGAGCATTCGCGGGTCGCCCGCGATCCGCAAACGCTTGAGCCGCGCCGTCGCGCCGCCGGCAAATTCGACCTGCCGTGGCGCAATCTCGAGTTCCTTGGCGATAAGTCGCCGCAGCGCCGCATTGGCGTCACCCTCGACCGGCGCTGCGCGCACCCGCGCCTTGAGCACCATTCGCCCGTCGGCGCGGCGCTCGACGCCTTCGATCGCGTCGCGCGCGCTGCGCGGGGTGAGGCGTACGTCAAGCACGATGCCGTCCGCCGTTTGCGTCCACGGCCGCTGCGGCATTGCGCTCAGAACACGTTCGGCAGGATGTAGAGCTCGATAATGCGCTGAATGAATATGATGATCAGGAAAAGGATCACCGGCGAAATATCGATGCCGCCGAGATTGGGCATGAAATTGCGGATCGGCCGCAGCGCCGGCTCGGTGATGCGATAGAGAAAATCGCCGATCATGGCGACGACCTGGTTGCGCGTATTGACCACGTTGAAGGCCACGAGCCAGGAGAAGATCGCCATCGCGATCACGATCCACATATAGAGCGAGAGAGCGATATCGATGACTTCGAAAAGAGCGCGCATGGACCTCTGCTTCGTGTCTGAGGATGGCGGAAACTAGCGATTTGCGGGTTCCCGAACAAGCCACCGATTTCGGCCGTTTCAACAGCCGCAGCCATCCTTGACACCCGGGAATGGCGGCCCTAAATGGCCCGCACTCGCCGAACCGGCGCCATTTTGGCCGGTCTATGCCTATGGCGGGGGCCGTAGCTCAGTTGGGAGAGCGCCTCGTTCGCAATGAGGAGGTCAGGGGTTCAACTCCCCTCGGCTCCACCAACCTTCGCGGCCAAGGCCGCTTCGGTTGGCAAGCCAGCCCAACACCGCGAAGGTTGCCGCGCCGTAGCTCGAAGAGCGTAGGCGGGCCTTCGCCGGAATATTTCCTGAATTTCGCGTCATCGCACCCGAGATGGCCTGGGACAAGCCCGGCCATGCCGGATAAACACCGCCTGCAATGACGCAGAGTGATTCCACGCTCGAGATATCGCTTTGGCGCCATCCCGCCTTTCTGCGTTTCCTCTACGTGCGGGTGGCGGCGTCGGTGGCGCTGCAGATCCAGGTCGTCGCGGTCGGCTGGCAGATGTACGACGTTGACCGGCAGCCCGTTCCAGCTCGGGCTGATCGGGCTCGTGCAATTCATTCCGGCGATCTGTCTGTTCCCCTTCACCGGCCATGTCGCCGATCGCTTCGACCGGCGCTGGGTCACCTTCATCGCCGAGATCGTCGAGGCGGTGGCGGTCGCCGTTCTCGCGGTGGCGAGTTTCACCGGCCACCTGACGCCGAGTCTTCTTCTCGCCATGGCCTTCGTCGTCGGCACCGGGCGCGCCTTCGAGCAGCCGAGCGTGCAGATCGGTGCTGCCCAATATCGTGCCGGCGAAAGTGCTGCCGAATGCCGTCGCGGCGTCGACCTCGGGCTCGCAGACCGCGGTCGTCGCCGGGCCGGCGCTCGGCGGCATTCTGGTCGCGCTCAGTCCGACCTTGGTGTTCACGGTCTGCGCCGTGATCTGGCTCTCCGCCGGACTCGTCATGATCACGGTCGCGATGGACGCGAACGGCCTCGGCGCGCATGCCGCTCGATCTGAAGACGTTGTTCAGCGGCGTCACTTTCATCGCTGCGCCACAAGGTCGTGCTCGGCGCCATTGCTGCTCGATCTGTTCGCGGTGCTGCTCGGCAACGCCATGGCGCTGTTGCCGGTCTTCGCGCGCGATATTTATGTCATCGGGCCCGCTCGGCTTCGGCATCTTGCGCGCCGCGCCCGCCGTCGGCGCCATCACGACCGCGCTCGTGCTGGCGCGCTGGCCGATCTCCGATCGCGTCGGGCGCGTGATGTTCGTGACCGTCACCATCTTCGGCATCGGCACGATCTGCCTGGCGCTGGCGCCGAATTTCATCTTCGCCATCGGCGCCATGGCCGTCATCGGCGCCTCCGACACGGTGAGCGTCGTGATCCGGCAGACCATGGTGCAGTTGCGCACGCCGGACGAGATGCGCGGCCGGGTCTATGCGGTCAATTCGATGGTCATCATCACCTCGAACCAGCTCGGCGATTTCCGCGCCGGCGCCGCGGCGTCGTTCTTCGGCACCATCCCCTCGGTGCTGATCGGCGGCTTCAGCATTCTCGCGGTCGTGCTGATTTCGACCAAGATTTTTCGCGAACTGTATGACGCCGACCGCTATGACGATGCGCGCCTGATTGAATCATGACTCTGGCAGCGCGCGGCGCTCGCTGCGGCATCATGAGCCGGCGATTCAACCTTGGGCGGCACGGAAGGATAACGCATGCGATCTCCGATCATCCGCGTGATGTGGCTCTTCCCTTGCTCTTGCTGGCGCTCGCCGTTATCCCGGTACCGGCGCGCGCCGCGCCCTGCGGCGGCGATTTCGGCACCTGGCTGCAAGGCGTCAAGCAGGAAGCCGCCGCGGACGGCATGTCGCAGCGCACGATCCAGTCGGCGCTCGGCAACGTGACCTACGACCCGACCATCATCGCGCGCGACCATGCCCAGGGCGTGTTCCGGCAGAGCTTTGAGCAGTTTTCCGGCCGCATGGTGCCGCCGCGGCTGGCGCGCGCGCGACGGCTGATGCTGCAGCAATACGGCTCGATCTTCAGTCCGCATCGAGCAGCAATTCGGCGTGCCCGGCCCGGTGATCGTCGCGATCTGGGGACTGGAAACCGATTTCGGCGCCAATTCCGGAAAATTCCCGACCATCCGCTCGCTGGCGACGCTGGCTTACGATTGCCGCCGGCCGGACAAGTTCCGCGGCGAAGCTGATCGCTGCGCTGCAGATCATCGATCGCGGCGACATGTCGCCGACCGACATGCACGGCGCCTGGGCCGGCGAGATCGGCCAGACGCAATTCCTGCCGTCGTCCTATCTGAAATACGCCGTCGACTACGACGGCAACGGCCGCCGCGATCTCATCCGCAGCGTGCCCGACGTGCTCGCCTCGACCGCCAATTATCTGAAAGGCTACGGCTGGCAGCGCGGCCAGCCCTGGGGCGAAGGCACCGCCAATTTCCAGGTGCTGCTGCAATGGAACGCGTCGCAGGTCTATACCAAGACGGTCGCCTATTTCGCGCAGCAGCTCGCGGCGAGTTGGAAGTGAGCCGGCGTTGCGAGCATGCGCCGACAATTAAACTGAGCATCACGCTGCCGCAAGCCACCGCTCCAGAAAAACGCTGAGCCAGGCGCGCGCCGAATAGTCGTAGACGGCGCGGTCGGCGAAATGGGTGTGGCGCGGCTTCGCGCCCGGCAGCTCCATGCGGTCGTGGCCGCGCGTGGTCCATTTGTGCATCATGGCGTGGGTCACGTCGGGATGGAATTGCAGCGCGTAAGCACGCCCGGCGCGGATCGCCTGCACTTCGAACGTATCGCCCTCGGCCAGAAGCTCGGCGCCGGACGGCACGTCGAAGCCCTCGCGGTGCCACTGATAGACGCATTCCGGCCAGGCCTCGACGACGGCGAGGCCGGCCGCGGTCGGCCGGATCGGGTAATAGCCGATCTCGGCATGGCCGTTCGGATGCTTGAACACTTTGCCGCCGAGCTGGCGCGCGCACATCTGCGCGCCGAGGCAGATGCCGAGAAAGGGCTTGTTCTCCTTCAGCGGCACGGCGATCCAGTCGATCTCCCGGCGGATGAAGTCGTCCTCGTCATTGGCGCTCATCGGGCCGCCGAAGATGATGGCGGCGGCATGCTCGGCCATGGTCTCCGGCAGCGGATCGCCGAAACGCGGCCGGCGCACATCGAGCGGATAGCCGAGCTCTCGCAGCGCATTGCCGACGCGGCCCGGTGTGGAATGCTCCTGGTGCAGGACGATCAGGAATCGGCTGTTGCATCAGCCGGCGATTCGAACTCGCTTTTCTAAGTTCCTAGCGTGTTCGCGAATGAAATCAATGCGCGATGGATCGGAGCACGGCTGCGCCGATCAATGGCCCGTCATGCTCCGGCGGTGCGCTGATCGACGGCCCGCAGCAGCAGCGCATGCGGCATCAAACGCATCAGCGACGACCGCGAGCTTGTTGCCGAGCCCGGCGATGACGACGCGCTGGCCGCGCATGAGGCCGTCATAGCCGATTTGCGCCACGCGGTCGGGCGGCAGTTCGATCATCTTGGCGGCGCTCGGCAGCTCCATCTCGGCGCGCGCCTGGAATTCGGTCGGGACCGGCCCCGGACAGAGCGCGGTCACCCGGATGCCGCGGCCCGACAATTCCTGATGCAGCGCTTCGCGTGAACGACAGCACATAGGCCTTGCTGGCGTAATAGACCGCCATGCCCGGCCCGGGCAGGAAGGCGGCGATCGAAGCGACGTTGAGAATGCCGCCGCGATGGCGCGCGAGACTGTCGACGAAAGTCAGCGACAGTTCGGTGAGCGCGCGCACGTTGAGATCGATCATGCCGAGCTGCTCGTCGCGGTCGAGCGCCGCCGCCTCGCCCATCAAGCCGAAGCCGGCATTGTTGACGACGAAATTGGGCTCGAGGCCGCGCGACGACAATTCGCCGGCGATCTTTGCCACCGCATCGCGCGCGTTCGAGATCGGACGCGAGCACGGTCGGCCGCGGCCGGCCCCCTTTGGCCCGCGGCGATCTCATCGGCCAGCGCATTGAGCCGGTCGTCGCGCCGCGCCACCAGAACGAGCTCGTGCCCATGCGCGGCAAAGACCCGCGCCAGTTCCGTGCCGATGCCGGCCGAAGCACCGGTGATCAGCGTGACCGGTTTCATGCGCCGCTCCTGTCTTTTTCCTCAGCGCCCGTTTCCTCGACGCCGACATCCTCACCGCCGATCCGGCGGCGCAACGCGATCCGCTCCTGCGGCGACACGCCGAGGAGATCGGCGGCGCGCCACAACAGATTGTCTTCGAGCTCGTCGCGCCGGCCGTCGGCATAGACGATCTCCCACATCATTTCGACGATGCGGGCGCGGCCCGCTTCGTTGAGCGAGCGGTTGAGCTGATGCGTGAAATGATAAAGGTCGACGGATTCGCGTTCGACCGCCGTCGCCTTCTCGATCAATTCGGCGGTCGCTGCATCGTCGAGCGTGAAATTCTTTTTCAACAGCGCGCGGAGCTTGTCGCCCTCGCTCGGCGACATGTCGCCGTCGATCGTGGCGGCGTGCACCAGAAGCGCTGCCGCGGCCAGCCGGTAATCGTCATCGGCAAACTGGCTCGGATGCTTTTCGCCATCGACAAAGTCGGAAATGAAGCTTTTGAAAGATTCGAACATGCAATGATCCCGTTGTGGCGCGCCTTATATCGCGACATTGGCGGCAGGGTTCAAGCGGCGATATGGCCGAAATCCGGCCCGCTTGCCTAATCGGGCGATTGCGCCTTTGCTAAGAGGGTCTAGGGCTGATCCGGCCCGACCTTGCCACACCTATTGCAGCAATGACTTCGGCGACTCGAACCCAAGTGGCGATCATCGGCGGCGGCCCGGCCGGCCTGCTGCTGTCGCATATCCTGCATCGCAACGGCATCGACAGCATCGTGCTCGAGCGGCAAAGCCGCCAATATGTGCTCGACCGGATCCGCGCCGGCGTGCTGGAAGCCGGCACGGTCGCGCTGTTGCGCGAGGTCGGGCTCGGCGCGCGCATGGACCGCGAGGGTCACCCGCATGACGGATCGGCAATCGCCTGGGAAGGCCGGCCGCGTTTCTTCATCGACACGATGAAATATACCGGCAAGCGGATGATGGCCTATGGCCAGACCGCGATCACCGAAGACCTCTATGCCGCGCGCGATTTGGCCGGCGGTCAAATCATCGACGAGGCCGGCAATGTCCGGCTGCACGACCTGACCTCGGAGCGGCCGTTCGTGACCTACGAAAAAAACGGCGTCGAGCGGCGGATCGATTGCGATTATGTCGCCGGCTGCGACGGCTATCACGGCGTCAGCCGGCCTTCGATTCCGGGGCATCTGCTCAAGACCTACGAGAAGAGCTATCCGTTCGGCTGGCTCGGCATCATGTCGGAGACGCCGCCCTACAAGGACCTTTGCTATTGCTACCACAGCCGCGGCTTCGCGCTCGCCTCGAGGCGTACCCCGATGCTGAGCCGCTATTACATCCAATGCGACCTCGACGCCAAGCTCGACGACTGGCCGGACGACCGCTTCTGGGAGGAATTCAAATCGCGCTGCCCGAGCGACATGGCCGACGCCATCGTCACCGGCCCGTCGATCGAAAAATCGATCGCGCCGCTGCGCAGCTTCGTCGCCGCGCCGATGCGTTACGGCAAACTTCTTCTTGCCGGCGACGCCGCCCATATCGTGCCGCCGACCGGCGCCAAAGGGCTCAATCTCGCGGTATCGGACGTGTTCTATCTGTCGCGCGCGCTGACCGAGGCCACTCGCACCGGCAAGACCCACTATCTCGATTGTTATTCCGATATGGCGCTGCGCCGCGTCTGGGCTTCGGCGCGCGTGTCATGGTGGCTCACGATGCTGCTGCATCGCTTCCCCGACGAGACGCCGTTCGACGAGCAGATGCGGCTCAATCAGTTCGACTATCTGCAGGCGTCCACGCATGCCCAGGCGTCGCTCGCCGAGCAATATGTCGGCTTGCCGTTCGAAGCCTGAGTTCAGTGCGCGGCCAGCCGGCCGGTGCCCTATGCGTGCCGACCCCGTGGTCATGCCGCCCGCAGTGCACTATGAAAAGGCCCCCGCAGATCTAGTGTGCCGGAGAGAGCCCTTATGCCCACGTCACTGATCGATTCCGCCGTATTTCGCGACATCTTTTCCACCGAAGCGATGCGGCGGGTTTTTTCCGACGAGAACCGCGTCCAGAAATATCTCGACTTCGAGGCGGCTTTGGCGCGGGCGCAAGGGCGGCTCGGCATCATCCCCAAAGAGGCCGAGGAAGAAATCGTCAGGCATTGCAACGTCGCCGAGATGGATTTTGCGAAGCTCAAGGTTGCGACCGAGAAGATCGGCTATCCGGTGCTGCCGGTGGTGCAGCAGCTCGTGGCGCTGTGCCGCGACGGCCTCGGCGAATGGTGCCACTGGGGCGCCACCACGCAGGACATTACCGACAGCGCCACCGTGATGCAGATCCGCGAGGCGCTCACGCTGATCGAAGGCAGTCTCGATCGGATTTCCGACGCGCTCGCGGGCCTTGCCAAGAAATATCGCGACACGCCGATGGCCGGCCGCAGCAATCTGCAGCAGGCGGTGCCGATCACCTTCGGCTACAAGATGGCGACCTTGCTCGCCGCCTTCGAGCGCCACAAGCAGCGCCTGAAGGAAATCCGCGCCCGCGTTCTCGTCGGCGAGTTCGGCGGCGCCGCCGGCACGTTGTCCTCGCTCAGCGGGCAAGGCTTGGCGACGCAAGCCGAGCTGATGAAGGAGCTCAAGCTCGGCCAGCCGGCGATCGCCTGGCACACGGTGCGCGATACGATCGCCGAAGTCGGCTGCTTTCTCGGCCTCGTCACCGGCACCTGCGGCAAGATCGCCTTCGACGTGAAGCTGATGATGCAGACCGAGGTGGAAGAGCTCTACGAGCCGTTCCACGAAGGCCGCGGCTCGTCCTCGACCATGCCGCAGAAGCGCAACCCGATCTCCTCGGTCTATATCACCGCGCTGACGTCGGTGGTGCGCCAGCAGGCCGCGGCGCTGCTCGACGCCATGGTCGAAGACCACGAGCGCGCCACCGGCCCGTGGGAAATCGAATGGATCGTGCTGCCGGAAATCTTTTCCTTCACCGCGGGCGCGTTGGCGCAGACCGAATTCGTGCTCACCGGCCTGCAGGTCGACGAGAAGAAGATGCGCTCGAATCTCGACCTGACCAAAGGCCTGATCGTGTCGGAAGCGGTGATGATGGGGCTCGGCCCCTATCTCGGCCGCCAATATGCGCACGACCTCGTCTACGACATCTGCCGCAAAGTGGTAGCGACCGGCCGGCCGCTGGTCGATCTGCTCGCCGAAAACGCGGAGATCACCAAACACCTCGATCGCGCCGCTTTGGCGAAGCTGTGCGATCCGGCGAATTATCTCGGCGAGGCCGGCGCGATGGTCGATCGCGTGCTGGCGATGCGGAAGTCCTAGGCAGAAGCAAGAAGAGTTGAGCAAGCGAGTGATCGTACATGCACTATAGGCCGCCGGAGCCTAATCATGAGTCCGAAACTTACGGTCTGGTACAACACCAAATGCCCCGTCTGTAATGCCGGCATCGAATGGCAGCGCAGCCGGCTGGTCCAGGCGGCCCGCGCCGGCATCATCGAGTTCCGCGACATCAATCTCGAGCCCGATGCGCTGTCCCGCTTCGGCGCCGGCTTGGAAGACATTCGGCGCCGGCTTCACGCGGTCGACGCGGAAGAAAAGCTCTACGTCGGCGCCGACTGTGCGATCGCCGTTTGGCAGGCGACGCCGGGCCATGAATGGCTCGGCCGCGCACTCGGCTTGCCGGTGATTCGCCAGATCACGCGCTTTGGCTACGATCGGTTCGCCGATCTGCTATACGCGTGGAATCGCCGGAAACGGCATTGGTAGGCGGCCGACAAGTACCGACGGAGACCTACTCCGCCGCCGCGGCCTTCGCCGCCGCCTGCTCGCGCACGAATTTGTCGATGGCCAATTGATCGACCTTGCCGGAGCCGAGCATCGGCAATTTGTCGAGCACGACGATCTTCGGCCGGCAACATCAGTTCGGAGGCGTGCTTGCTGCGCGCATAGGCGATGAAATCGGAGCGCGTCGCGCCGTGCTTGTCGGTGACCATGACCAGGCGCTCGCCCTTGCGCGCATCGGGGATCGCGGACACCGCCGTGACATTGGTCGGCCACAGCTCCGCCGCCAGCATTTCGACCGCCGCGAGCGAGACCATCTCGCCGCCGACCTTGGCGAAGCGCTTGGCGCGGCCCTTGATGGTGATGAAACCCTGATCGTCGATGGTGACGATGTCGCCGGTATCGTGCCAGCCTTCGGGCGGCGGTTCGAGCACGCCCGGCTTGTCGGCGCGCAGATAGCCGAGCATCACGTTCGGCCCGCGGACGAAGAGCCGCCCGCCTTCGTCGACGCCCTCGACCTTTTCGAGCTTCGCCTCCATGCCGGGCAGGAGCCGGCCGACGCTGCCGAATTTGTTGAACATCGGCGTGTTGAGCGCCAGCACCGGCGAGCATTCGGTCACGCCATAGCCTTCGAGAATGCGCAGGCCGAATTTTTCCAGATAGATCTGCCGCGTCGCTTCCTTCACCGGCTCGGCGCCGGCCAGCACGTAGCGCAGCGAGCGGAAATCGTACGGATTGGCCATGCGCGCATAGCCGTTGAGGAACGTGTCGGTGCCGAACATGGCCGTGGCGCACCAGCCGTAAACCAGTTCCGGCACGGTGCGGTAATGCAGCGGCGACGGATAGAGATAGATCGGCACGCCGGAGATCAGCGGCAGGATCGACGCCGCCGGTGAGGCCGAACGAGTGGAACACCGGCAGCACGTTGAACAGCCTGTCCTCGCGGCCGAAATCGATGCGGGCCGCAACCTGCGCGACATTGGTGAGCATGTTGCGGTGAGACAGCACGACGCCTTTGGGCAGACCCTCCGGTGCCGGAGGTGAACAGGATCACCGCCCAGTCGTCGGGCTTGCGCGCGACCAGCGGCTTTTTCCAGCCGAACAGGCCGCGCAGCTTGTCGAACCCGCCGATCGTCTCGCGGACGTCCTCCAGATAGACGATGCGCACCTGCCTTTTCGAGCTGCGCGACGACATGGTCCCAACCGGCCCTTCTCGACGAAAGTGCGCGACGTCAGGATGGTGTCGACTTGCGCGGCGCGGCAGGCGGCGAGAATATTGGCCGCGCCGGCGGTGAAATTGATCATGGCCGGCACGCGCCCGGCCGACATCACCGCGAGCATGGTGACGACGGCGCCGTTCGAGGTCGGCAGCATGACGCCGAGCGCGCGGCCTTCGGCCGCGAGCGGCATCAGCTTGCGGCCGAGGATCGCGATCGCCGATCAGAAGCCGCTTGTAGGTGAGCTGGCCGCTCACCGGATCTTCGATCGCGAGCCAGTTCGGGCCGTGGACTTCCGCCGCCGTCGATCAGCGCTTCGACCACGGTGCGATCGGTCGGCGTGGTGCGGTAGATCAGGTCGGACATGATCGTGTAGAGCGCCGCGCCCGCGGCCTGCCGGCGCTTGCGGCCCTTGAGTTCCGGATCGACCTTGAGCTTGACCGGCTCGAGGATCGTGACGGTGATTTTCGGAAACAGCCGGCGGCGCACCTGCGTGCCTTGCAGCCGGCTGAAAATCGTCGTTTCCGGCCCGTCGATGCGCACCGGCACCACCATGGCGTCGGCCTTGTCGGCGATCATCGCGGCGCCGTCATAGACCTTCATCAGGCTGCCGGTGACGGTGATGCGGCCCTCCGGGAAAGATCACCAGCGTGTTGCCGTCGCGCACCGCGTTGATGATGGCGCGCAGCGAGAACGGCTTGAGCGGATCGAGCGCCATGGTGCGCACGAATTTGAGGAACGGCTGGATCCACCAGTGCTTCGACATCGCCGACGTCGATGGCGAAGACCGGCCGCTTCGGCAGGATCGACACCGCCAGCGGCGGATCGAGGAAGCTGACATGGTTGAGCGCGATGATGGCGTTGTGGCCGGCCTTGTCGATGTTCTCCAGGCCTTTGACTTCGAGCCGGAAGAAGGCGCGGAACACGATCGACAGGAAATCGTTGAGCCAGCTCGCCGGCATGGTGAAGCCGATGGCGACGGCGACCAGAAGATTGGCGGCGCCGATCAGCGCGAACAGGATCGGCGTGCCGAAGCCGAATTTCTGCAGCACCGCCAGGATGAGCGCGCCGACCACCATGAAGGCGGCGTTGAGCACGTTGACCGCCGCGATGACGCGGGCGCGGCGATCGGTGCCGGCCCAGACCTGCACCGCGGTGAACACCGGCACGATGAACAGGCCGCCGGCGATCGCGAGGCCGGCAAGATCGATCGCGATGTGAAGGCTGTAGCGCGAGGCGAAATAACGCGGCGATCGCCGATCGGGCTCGCCGCCGGCATTATGGCGGACGCGGTCCAGCCGAGATCGAGCGAGAACAGGCCGAGCAGCACGGCGCCGACCAGCGTCGGCAACAGCACGATGCGGCCGGCCGCGAGCCAGGCCGCAAGCCCGAGCCGACCGCGACCGACACCGAGAAGATGGTGAGGAACAGCGGTGACGACCTCTTCGCTGCCGCCGATGTCGTGCGAGACGAGCGGCGGCAACAGCGACAGGACCAGCGCGCCGACCAGCCAGAACCAGCTCGCGACGATGGCGCCCCACCACAGCCGCGGATCGGCGCGCACTTGTTTGATCAGCGATCCGGTGGAAACGAAGATATTGCGGTTGATCGGCAGATCGGGCGCGCCCGCGGCGGCTCTTCGGGATCAACAGGCTCGACAGCCAGCTCGCCAGCGCGGTCACGATCATCAGCCAGGCGAAATGGATCGGATTGCTGTTGCCGTTGGCGGCGAGGCCGGCGACGATGGTGCCGAGCAGAATGGCGAGAAAGGTGCCGCCTTCGATCAGCGCATTGCCGGACGGCAGTTCGCGGCGCGGCAGAAGATCGGGCAGGATGCCGTATTTGATCGGGCCGAACAGCGACGCCAGCGTGCCGAACATGAAACACCGCGAGAAACAGCAAGCTGAGCGAATGAAAGGCGAAGCCCGCGACCGCCGACCACGGCGGCGCCGATCTCGACGAGCTTGATGCGCTGCGCGACGAAGGCTTTGTCGTAACGGTCGGCAAGCTCGCCGCCGAGCCCGGACAGGAAGAAGAACGGCGCGATCAGCGTCGCGCCGGCGAGCGTGATCAAGACCGCCGGAATTGGCGCCGGACACTTCGTAACAGAATGACGAAGACCAGCGCGGTCTTGAGGAAGTTGTCGCCGAACGCCGCGAAGAACTGGCACCAGAACAGCGGCGCGAAACGGCGCGTCGTCATCAGCGACATGGACATGTTTGAACCTGGCTTTGCCGGCGCGCTCGCGCCGTTCCTCTTCCCAGCAGTCCGCTTGGCTCGCCCTTACGCGACGCGCCAGTGGCGGCTCCTGGCTTTCAGTTTAGCCGCCGGCGGCGGGCTTGGCGACGCGGGCCGGGCATAGCGACGCGGGCGGCTTCGGGAAAACTCCTCGCGCCCGGCACCATGACAAATTTCCTCGCAAAATCAATGACAAAACGCGCAATTGATAGCGTGGCACCAAGGTCTTATGGTGCCGCCGCTTCCTGCCCATTCCTGACCATTCCTGACCATTCTTGACCATTCTTGGCCATTTAGATCGGACGACAAGGTTCATGCAGCCCTCATTGACCACCCGGCGCGCATTCATGGTTGCGACGGCGGCGCTCGGCGCCTCAGCACTCAGCCGCGGCGCCTACGCCGATACCTATCCGAGCCGGCCGGTGCGGATCGTGCTGCCGCTCGGCCCCGGCGGCGTCGGCGACATCTCCGCCCGCATCGTCGCCGACAAGCTCAGCGACAAACTCGGCCAGCGTTTCTTCATCGAGAACCAGCCGAGCCCGGACGGTCTCGTCGCCGGCCACACCGTGCTCAATGCCGAGCCCGACGGCTATACGCTGTTGCTCTTGACCGGCGGCATCGCGAGCTCGGTGCCGCAGTACAAGGAATTCCCGCTCGATCTGAAATCTTTGATGCCGATTTCCTCGATCGGCTATTTCGACTGCATGATGGTGGTCGAACGCCAAATCGCCGTACCAGAATTTGACGGACTTCCTCAAAGCGGCGAGTGCCAAGCCGGGCGCGCTCAATGTCGGCACGATCAGCGCCGGCGGGGTGCAGAACCTCACCGCCAATTATTTCAAACAGGCGAGCGGCGCCAATTTCGTCATCGTGCCGTTCCGCACCACACCGGACACCGTGGTGGCGCTGATGCGCGACGACGTGCAGATGGTGATCGATTTCTACGCCGCGTTAAAGCCGGGCCTCGACAGCGGCCAATTGCGCGCCATCGCCTGGACCGGGCCGAAACCTTCGCCGGCGCTGCCCGACGTGCCGACCGCAGGCGCGCAGGGCGTCAAGGATTTCCACGCCGCGTCGTGGAATTCGCTCTATGCCAAAACCGGGACGCCGCAGCCCGTGATCGATACGCTGAACAAGGCGCTGCACGAGGTGCTCGCCGACGCCGACGTCAAGCAGAAGCTGCTCGCGCTCGGCATCGATTCGCGCGCCTCGACGCCGGCCGAAATGGACCAGCAACTCCAGAACGACGTGAAGCAGTGGGCGGAGGTGATCGACCGCGCCGGCATCGAGAGAAAGTAGGCGGCGCTGCGTGCGCGTTGATAACTCGTCATTGCGAGCGAAGCGAAGCAATCCAGGGCCGCTCGCGCCGAGTTTGGATTGCTTCGTCGCTGTCGCTCCTCGCAATGACGAGGTAACGCGACTAGAATCCCGGCGCGCGCTCGACCTGATCGTACCAGTCGAAGCCCATGTCTTTGACGATGCGATTGCTCATGACGATGATGCGGCATTCCTCGCCGGCATTGGCGAAGTGCTGATGCATGGTGAACGGCGGGATGTAGACGTAATCGCCGACCGTCCATTCGAATTTCTTCGGCGTCTCGGCCCATTGCCATTCGAAGGCTTCGAGGCAGTCCCATTTCAGGTCCCAGTGCAGATCGTAGCCGGAGCCTTCGACCACGAAGAACAATTCCTCCCACATGTGGCGGTGCTTGCCGGAGCGCTCGCCGTCCTTGAGGAACTGCATATAGGCTTCGATGCAGCACTCGCGCGTGTGCATCTTCTTGTTGACGAGATGCTTGATCAGGCCGTCGGGCGAGCGCTCCCACGGCATGTCCTTGGCCTTGATGACGTTCGGCAGCGTCGCGTATTCGGCGCGGAATTTCTCCGACTCGACCATCGCCTCGGCGAGGAAATCGCTGCTGGCTGAGCCGGACAGCGCGGCTTGTTTGTCTTCGAATGACGGCATGATCGTCCTAGTTCATTGCCAAAGCTCAAATGTCGGTCGGCGGATGGAATTCCTTGACGCCGGGCGGCAGCTTGTCGGTCGGCCATTCCACCATTTTCTGAAACAACAGGTGCATGAACAGGAACAGCGGCTTCGCCTTGAACACGAGCAGGATGCAGGATTCCTTCTCGTCGTCGTTGAAGTGCTGATGCACGCAGCCGTTCTCGACCAGCATCACGTCGCCGGCTTCCCATTTCATGTAGCGGCCGTCATGCACGTCGTGGCCGTGGCCCTTGAGCACGTAGAACACCGCGCTGTTGAGATGGCCGTGCTTCTGGCCGGCATTGAGCGGCGCATAGCATTCGATGTGCGATTCGATCGACTGCACGATGTTGACGGCGCTGCGGCGAGATGACGTGCTTGCCGTACATCGCCGGGCCGCCCTTCCAGGGATGATCCTTGGAGGAATAGACGCGCGGCTCTTCGAGCAGCTTCTTGTAGAGGTGGCTATAGGTGCCTTCGAGCGCGCGCACGAAGGTGCGCTTCTTCGCCCAGCGCTCCCATTTGCCGTGCTTGATCTCGTCGGCGTCTTCCTCGGACGGCTTGTTGTGGCCGAGCCCGGGCGTTTCGTGTTCCAGCATTCCAGTCATGCGCGCTCCGTGGTTTTCGCGGTGCTGCGGCGAACGCGGGTGCCGCTGCAACTGCCGGAAAACCAACCCGCGTGGCGCTTCGCCGTGGTCATTACGGGATTTCCGCAAGGCGCGCAATCGAATGACCGCGTCTACGCGGGCGCCACTCCGATGCCGGCGGCGACGCTGGCAAGACGCAGGCGACACGTTACTATGCGTAAACCAATATCGGGGAGGACGTGCAATGAGGTCGAACGCGATTGCCGGAACCGCGCGGATTGCGGCTGCGGTTCGGCGGCTCGGCGCGCTCCTCATGGCGGCGGCGCTCGCTGGCGGCTCGCTTGCCTCAGGCGGCCCACGCGCAAAGCCCGCCGAATTCTACGCGGGCAAATCGATCGACCTGCAGATCGGCTATAGCGTCGGCGGCGGCTATGACCTTTATGCGCCGGCTCCTGGCGCGCCATCTCGGCAAGCATATTCCCGGCAATCCGACCGTCGTGCCGAAGAACATGGAAGGCGCCGGCAGCCTGCGGCTCGCCAATTATCTTTATTCCGCGGCGCCGCGCGACGGCACCGTGATCGGCGCGACCAGCCGCGGCGTCGCCTTCGATCCCCTGCTCAATCGAGAACGGCGCGCAATTCGACGCGTCGAAATTCTCCTGGATCGGCAGCGCCAATAACGAGGTCAGCGTCTGCGTCGCGCTGCGAACCGCCGGGCATCACGAAATTCGACGACCTTTTCACCAAGCCGCTGACCATCGGCTCGACCGGCGTCGGCGACGACACCTATCAGTTTCCCGCCGTCGTCAACGCGGTGCTCGGCACCAAGTTCAAGATCGTCACCGGCTATCCGGGCGGCAACGACGTCAGTCTGGCGCTCGAGCGCGGCGAGGTCCAGGGCCGCTGCGGCTGGTCGTGGTCGAGCATCATGACGACGCGGCCGAACTGGGTCGCGAGCAAGAAGATCATCGTCCTGGTGCAGATGTCGCTGTCCAAGCATCCCGATCTGCCCGACGTGCCGCTGATCATGGACTTGGCCAAGACCGACGAGCAGCGTCAGATCTTCAAGCTGATCTTCGCGCGCCAGGTCATGGGCCGGCCGTTTCTGGCGCCGCCCGGCATGCCGGCCGACCGGCTCGCGGCGTTGCGCAAGGCCTTCGACGACACGATGACCGACAAGGATTTTCTCGCCGACGCCGCGCAAAACAAATTCGAGATCAATCCGGTGAGCGGCGAACAGATCGAAGCGCTGGTCAAGGAGGTCTATCGAGACGCCGCCGGACGTGGTGAAGAAAGCCGCCGCGCGCTTGCAGTTGGCATGCGAAGTGGAGCCGACATCCAGCTGCGCGACGGCCCGGAGCCGATTCGCTCGCAATGACGAGCTTATCAATCGGCTATAGTCGCGCAGCGCCGGGAACAGATCGCCGAGCAGCGATGGCGGCCACGCGACTTGCAGCGCCCAGTGAAAGACGACCCAGCACAACAGCGTGGTCGCCGCGGCATAAGCCGAGCGAATGCAGCCACGGCTCGCCGAAGCCGAAGCACATATAGGCGAAGACGAACAGCGCGATCGCGGGAATAAAGCCGATCAGCGCCACCAGGGCGATGAATGCCGCCATCCAGACAAAGAACGAGATCGCCCGCCGGCGCACCACGTCGTCGGTCACGCCGAGATCGTTGACGTGCGCGCTGACCTTTTGCGCGCTCAGGCTGATGCCGGAATCGGCATGGGCGACGACGGCTTGCTGCGGGCCGAACAGCTCGTTGACGAGATTGAGCACGGCGGCGACCAGCGCCATGCCGCAGGCGGTGAGCGGCACGAGCTTGGCGTCGTGCGGCCAATCCGCCGACGAGATGATCGCCGCGACGATGAGCACGATGACGGCGAGCGAGAAGGCCGGAGCCGGCGCCGAACTGCGACCTTGCGGCCGCCGACCTGCGCGGAACTCGGTGATCAGCGTCACCACGATCTGCGACAACGGCCGGTACAGCGCCCAGACGACGCAAGCGAGGATCGCCAGCACCGCCGGCCGGCAGCAGCCAGCCCCAGCCGTAAAGCTGCGTCGAGATGAACAGATAGCGCTCGAAAATGGCGCCGACCACGATGCCGAGCACCATCGGCGGCCGCGGCCAGCCGAGCCGCTTCATGATCCAGCCGATGACGCCGAAGAACAACAGCGAATAAAGGTCGCCCCAATCGTGCTCGCCCTCGAAGGCGGCGACGAAGACCAGCGCGATGATGACCGGCAGCAGGATTTCCGGCCGGATGCGCGAGATCTGCGCGAGCCAGCGGCTGCAGCAAGAGGCAGATGACGGCGCCGATGACATGCGCCAGCGTCAGGCTCCAGACGATCATGTAGGTGAGATCGAGATGCTTGGTCAGCATGTCCGGACCGGGCGTCAGCCCGTGCATCAGGAAGGCGCCGAGCAGGATCGCCATCGAGGCGCCGGCCGGCACGCCGAACGCGATGGTCGGCACCAGATGGCCGCCCTCCTTGGCATTGTTCGAGGCTTCCGGCGCGATCACGCCGCGCACGTCGCCGGTGCCGAATGTCTCCGGATTCTTCTCGGTGCGCTGCGCATAGCCATAGGCGATCCAGTCGATCACCGCCGAGCCGATGCCGGGAATGGCGCCGAGCCCGGTGCCGAGCACGCCGCAGCGCAGCACGAGCCACCAGTTGCGCCCGACGTCGCGCACGCCTTCCCATTGGCTCGAGAGATTGATCTTCGGCGCATTGTCGCCGGCGATGCGCTTGCGCGACACCGCGAGCTCGGCGAGCTCCGGCAGCGCGAAAATGCCGAGCGTCGCCGGAATGAGCGGCACGCCGTCCCACAGATAGAGCCAGTCGAAGGTCCAGCGCAGCGTGCCGCTTTGCGCGCGCGAGCCGACCATCGCGATCATCAGGCCGAGCCCGGCGGCGGTCAGGCCCTTGAGCGGCGCGCGGCCGGACAATGTCGCCACCATCGACATGCCGAACAGCGTGAAGGCGAGCAGCTCCGGCGAGCCGATCGCGAGCATGATCGGGCGCAGGATCGGAATGCTGACCGCCAGGACGATCGCGCCGACGATGCCGCCGGCGAGCGACGAGGCAAAGCCGGCGCCGAAGGCGCGGCCGGCCTCGCCCTTGCTTCGCCATGGCGTGGCCGTCGATCACGGTCGCCGCGGCGCCGACATGGCCGGGCACGCCGAACAGCACCGCGGTGATGAAATCCGACGAGGTGATCACCGCCGCCATGCCGAGAAGAAGCGCGAAGGCGGTGTATTCGTCGAGGTTGTAGGTGAACGGGATCAGCATCGCCATGCCGACGATGCCGCTCAGCCCCGGCAAGCACGCCGATGGCGAGCCCGATCAGGACGCCGAGGAACAGGAACATGAGCCGCGTCGGCTCAAGCAGGAGTTGCAGCGCGTGTACGGCGCTGGCGATCATGTCCGGCTGCATGTGGCGCTACTCCCCTTGCTCCCCGCCGGCATCGCGCCCGAAACCTGCAAAGGCGTCAAGCCCATGACGGCCATGATCGCGCCCATGATAGCCATGCTAGGGTGGTGCTAGACTGGCCTATTGCCGCAGGGCAGCGACCACCGCGCAAGGCAAGCGCCAAAAGAGCCGATAAGGGCGGGAACGCCAACCGAGGAAGGACGACACGTGGTCTATGGGAACTGGGCGTCAACGATTTGTTCGCGTTGATCGCGGCCGCGCTGGTTGCGGTCGTTGCGCCTGCCGCGATCGTGCTCGCGCAAAGCGTCGAGGACTTCTACAAGGACCGCAATATCGACCTCTATATCGGCTACTCGACCGGCGGCGCCTACGACTTCTATGCGCGCGTGATCGGCCGCCACATGGGCGCGCATATCCCCGGCAATCCGACGCTGGTGCCGAAGAACATGGAAGGCGCCGGCAGTCTGCGGCTCGCCAATTATCTTTATCGCGTCGCGCCGCAGGACGGCTCCGCGTTCGGCACGATCGGCCGCGGCATCGCCTTCGATCCGCTGCTGATCGGCCAGGGCGACGCCTTCGACGCGCAGAAATTCAGCTGGATCGGCAGCGCCAATAACGAAGTCAGCGTCTGCGTGGCGATGAAGGATTCCGGCATCACCAAATTCGAGGACCTGTTCACCAAGGAGCTCACGGTCGGCGGCACCGGCACCAGCGCCGATACCGATCAGTTCCCGCGCGTGCTCAACGGCGTGCTCGGCACGCATTTCAAGATCGTCGAAGGCTATCCCGGCGGCAACGACGTGGTGCTGGCGATGGAGCGCGGCGAGGTGAAGGGCCGCTGCGGCTGGTCGTGGTCGAGCGTGAAGTCGACGCACAAGTCCTGGATCGACGACAAGCGCATGATCGTGCTGGTGCAGCTGTCGCTCGACCAAGCATCCGGAACTGCCCGACGTGCCGCTGGTCACCGATTTCGCCAAGACCGACGAGCAGCGGCAGATCCTCAAAATGATCTTCGCCCGCAACGTGATGGGCCGGCCCTATCTGGCGCCGCCCAATCTGCCGGCGGATCGCCTCGCGACGCTGCGCCAGGCCTTCATGGACACGATGACGGACAAGGATTTTCTGGCCGAGGCCGACAAGACCCAGCTCGAGATCAATCCGGTCTCCGGCGAGGACGTCGAGAAGCTGGTCAAGGACGTCTATGCCACGCCGCCCGACATCATCGCCAAGGCCAAGGCGGCCGCGGCGACGCAGTGATCGTTCGCTCGCATCAGCCGCGCTTGACCGACGCCGGCATCCAGTTCACGGCGCGGCGCGACAATCTCTTGTCGGCTGTCTCGCCGTCATAGTTCGACGCGGCGGGCGTTTGCGTAAAGCTCGCCCGGTCGGCGAGGCAGTTCACATTGACGACGGCGCGCGTTCCGGCCGCCGTTTCGCACACCGCGCCGATATAATTGCCGCAGCGGCGGCAGACATAATAGTCGGCGGTGCGCGAGCCGAAGCGATAAGGCTCGACCAGGTCCCAGTCGTCGGCCCACATCTCGAACAGTCCGTCCGGATCGGCGACGGTGCGCGTATTGTGCGCGCGGCAGAACGAGCAGGCGCAGGCGCGCAGCGGACTGTCCTGCGGCGCTTTCGACAGCCGCAGGCGCACATGGATGTTGCCGCAGTGGCAGCCGCCCAGATGTTCCATCTTTCGCCCCGGTTATAGCTCCAGCATGCCGCGCATCATCGGCACGCAGCGGCCGCCGATCGACAGGGCGGTGACTTCGCCGTTGCGCTTTTCGGCCGCGGCTTCGAGCAGGCTCGGGCGGCCCATGTCGACGCCCTGCGCGATGCGGAGCTTCAGCGTCAGATCGCGCTCGGGGCGCAGGCTCGCCAACAGGCCCACGAGCGCGACATTGGCGCTGCCGGTCGCCGGATCTTCCGGCACGCCATAGAGCGGCGCGAACATGCGCGCCTGCAATGTCGGAGCCGCCGCTTTGATCTTTGACATAGAGCAAGATGCCGGTCGCGATATCGGCTTTGACATGCGCCGAAAATATCTCGGTGCGCGGCTGCGCCTTGGCGAGCGCCGCGCGCGTCTTGAGCTCGGCAAAGACGAAAGCGGCGCCGCACGAGGCGACGCACGGCGCGTGACCGGCCGTCTCGATATCGGCGGCATCGAGCGAACAAGCCGTCGCGACAAGGTCCGGCGCGATCTGATCGCCGAGCGTGAGCGGTTGCGGCGGCGTCGAGGCGCGCGCCGACAATCGCACCGCCGTCCTTGATCAGATCAAGCCGCACCAGACCGGCTTTTTCCTCGAACATCAGCGGTTCGCGGATGCGCACCCTTGGCCTCGGTCGCCAGCACAAAGGCCGTGCCGACATTGGGATGACCGGCAAACGGCATTTCGTCGCGCGGCGTGAAAATCCGCACCTGCGCCGTATGCGCAGCATCTTGCGGCGGCAGCACGAAGGTCGTCTCGGCGAGATTGAACTCGGCGGCGATGGCTTGCATCTGCGCGGTCGCAAGCCCGTGCGCGTCGAGCACGACGGCGAGCGGATTGCCGCCGAATTTCTCTGTGGTGAAGACATCGACAGTGACGAAATCGAGGCGCATCGCACATCTCTTCCTTTTCGAAGGATGCCGATGATTTACGATCTGTCGCCGATCAGCAACAGGTCCGAGTCGTCCTTGAGCGCCACGCCGGACAAGCCGCGCGTGCGCATGGCGCGGAGAAGATGCGACGAGCTTGAACGCTGCGGCATCGTAATCGATGCCTTCGGGGCGGATGTTGGAGATGCAATTGCGCTCGGCGTCGCTGGTGCCCGCATGCGGCTGCCACGTCAGATAAGCGCCCATGCTGTCGGGCGCCGACAGGCCGGGCCGTTCGCCGATCAGAACCACGACGCATTTGGCGGAGAGCGCGGTGGCGACGGCGTCGCCGGCGGCGACCCGGCCGTGACGGACGATGACGAGCGGTGCGATCTTTAAGCCTTCGGCGCGGAGCGCCGGCAGCGTCCGGGACAGGACCGGCTGCGGCGTGAAGCTCGCACGGCCCGCGCCGATAATCCGTCGGCGATGACGAAGACGATGTCATAGTCGCCGCGATGCGGCGCGAGCGCCGCGTCGGCGCTCGGCGGCCAGGCGGCGGCCAAGATCGGGCCGCATCAAATAGGTCTGCCGATCCGCCGGCCGCGCTGGCGACGGAAATGACCGGAACGCCGAGCGCGGCCAAGTCCGCCGCCAGTTTCGCTTCATCGAGCGGCGCATGCACGGCATCGCGGGCGCGGGCATGCGCGAGCTGAAAATCGAGCATGTCGCGGGTCGCAAGCGACGCGCCCGAGCGGCGCAGAGCCCGATGCGCGCCGCGGTCAATCGGCGCAAACCGGTCCAGATTTCGTTTTCAGGCTTCATGACTTTTTCTTTACGCATGATCTTTCCCGAAAACCGGTTCCCACTTTTCGGGATCATGCGTCAGCAGCGCCTGAAAATTGCTGCGGCAAGTCGCGCGGGCGGATGCGATCGGCCGCGTCGATCAAACCTTGCCGCGCCAGCCAGGCTTCGAATTCCGGCGCCGGGCGGCGGCCGAACAGGTCGCGCATGGCGAGCGCGTCGTGAAACGACGTGCTCTGATAGCCGAGCATGATGTCGTCGGCGCCCGGCACGCCCATGACGAAATTGACGCCGGCGGCGACCAGCAGCGCCAGCAGCGCGTCCATATCGTCCTGGTCGGCTTCGGCGTGGTTGGTGTAGCAGACGTCGCAGCCCATCGGCACGCCCAGGAGCTTGCCGCAGAAATGATCCTCGAGCCCGGCGCGGGTGATCTGCTTGCCGTCGAACAGATATTCCGGGCCGATGAAGCCGACCACGGTATTGACCAGCAGCGGCTTGAACGCCCGCGCCACCGCATAGGCGCGCGCTTCGATGGTCTGCTGATCGACGCCGTGATGCGCGTTGGCCGAGAGCGCGCTGCCCTGCCCGGTCTCGAAATACATGACATTGTCGCCCGCCGTGCCGCGGCGGAGCGACAGCGCGGCGTCGCGCGCTTCTTGCAGCAGCGCGAGATCGATGCCGAAGCTCTTATTGGCGGCTTCGGTGCCGGCGATCGACTGAAACACCAGATCGACCGGCGCGCCCTTGCCGATGAGGCCGAGCGTGGTCGTCACATGCGCAAGCACGCAGCTCTGCGTCGGGATGTCGAGCTTCGCTGATGATCTCGTCGAGCATCGACAGCAGCGTGTGCGTGCTCGCCGGGCTGTCGGTCGCCGGATTGATGCCGATCACGGCGTCGCCGGAGCCGAGCAGCAGCCCGTCGAGAATGCTGGCGGCGATGCCGCGCGCGTCGTCGGTCGGATGATTGGGCTGCAGCCGCACCGACAAGCCGGCCGGGCAGACCCAAAGTGTTGCGG
Organism: uncultured Alphaproteobacteria bacterium; assembly: GCA_963695615.1. Lineage (GTDB taxonomy): Bacteria > Pseudomonadota > Alphaproteobacteria > Rhizobiales > Xanthobacteraceae > BOG-931. Next base: position 389,645 of record CAVOHH010000006.1, read on the forward strand.
AACGCCGTCACCACCGAGCATTTCGCGGCGATCGCCATCAGATCCTGCAAGCGGCAGATCTTGCTGACCGCGGCCGCCATTTCCGGCGTGAGGCCCGGCGCCAGCGCCGACAGCACCGGCGCGGTGGTTTCGTCGGCGAGCAGCCAGTCGCGAAAGCCGCCGACGGTCAGATGCGCGATCGGCGCAAAGGCTTTGCGATCGTGGCTGTCGATGATGAGGCGGGTGACTTCGTCGCTCTCATAAGGAACGATCGCTTCGTTGAGGAATGTCGCGAGCGGCAGATCGGCGAGCGCGAATTGCGCGGCGACGCGCTCCTCGCCGCTGTCGGCGGCGACGCCGGCAAGCCGGTCGCCGCTGCGCGGCGGCGAGGCTTTTGCCAAGAGCGTCTTGAGATCGGCGAACGCATAGCGGCGGGTTCCGATCGTCGCGCTGTACATGATGAGGTCCCGAGAATTGAATGAGCGCGCCCGATTATACGGAGTCTCGAGGCGCCGTGGGCGCGAGATTTTAGGCGGGCCGCGCCAAAAATCGTCTCACCCGGCGGCTGCCGTCACTTGACGATGTCGAAGCCGACCGTAATTCTCACGCGCAACGTATCCTCGCCGGCGGAGATCGGCACCGGGCCGCGCCTGAATGCCGGCCGCCATTCGCCATCATCGGCATCGGCGGCGCATAGTCGGGGTCCTCCGTGATCCACAGCACGCGGCCGAGCGTCAGGCCGGACGCCTTGGCATAAATCTCGGCTTTGCGCTTGGCGTCGGCGACCGCGGCCTCGCGGGCCTGGTCGAGGATCTTCGACGGATTGGCGTGCAGGAATTCGATATTGCCGACATTGGTGACGCCGGCAGCGACCAGCCGGTCGAGGACATCGCCGACCTTGCCGATATCGCGGATCGTGACATTGACCTGGTTGCTGACGCTGTAGCCGGACAGCTTCGCTTCGCCATGCGGGTCCGGCGTCACGTAGATCGGTTGAATCGAGAAGCGCGACGTCTGAATGTCCTTCTGTGCGATGCCGGCGTCGACAAGCGCCGACGTTACGGCTGCCATCAGCTTCGAATTGGCATCGGTCGCCTCCTTGACCGACTTACCGCGCGTCGTCACGCCGCCTGTGATCTCGCGCATAATCCGGCGCCACGCTGACGCTGCCTTCGCCGATCACTACCACGCGGCCGTCGGGCGCCGACGTCGCCTGTTGAGCCGGCGCGGATTGCTGCTGCGCATGGGCCGTGCCGACCAAAATCATCGCCTGCGACACAGCAAGGAGAGCGAAAGACCTGAAACAGCGTAGTGCCGCGAAGCGCGATGCCGTCATAACGACCTCCATGATCCTCCGCATCATGTCGCAGAGGTAATGGGCACAAAGTGTTCGAAGCGAGGCGTTAGAGCATGATCCCGAAAAGTGGAAACCGGTTTTCGGATAAGATCATGCTCAAACGAAGAATTAGCAGATCAGGAGCCGCAGCTCAGCACGCGGTCGCCGAGCCGGCAATGGTTGAGCGGCTTGCCGTTGACATCGAACAGCGTGCCGGTCCAGGTATCGGCATCGACGCGGTCCCAGACCATGTAGCCGAAGCCGGAATAGGTGATCGCATTGACGGCCTTAAGCCCGTTGATGTCGGCGCCGGTGACGCTCGCTTTCGGCATGCCTTCGAGATTATCGCCGCCGGTGCCGACCACGAGCTGCGGCGGCCGCACGCCGCCGAAATCAACCGCCTGGAAGAAGTGGATGTGGCCGGCGACATACATGCGCACGCTCGCGGGCATATCGGCGCCCGAGCGCCGCTTGCAGCACCTTGTTCGAGACGATGTTGACGTCGGGGTCGCCCGGCTTGGCGAGCATGGAATTCACCGGCTTGTGCGTCACCAGCCACGCATTGTTTGGAATCTTGGCGAGCACGTCGATCAATTGACGGCGCAGGATCGGGACCTGATCGCTGTCGGCTCCGGCGGTGTCCTTCACTTTGGCGCTATCGACAACGACGATACCGAGATCGCCGAGCCGCACCACATAATCGCCGGTCAAATCGCGGCACGCCGTTTCCATCGGCGCGGGATCGAGAAAACGAAACCAGCCTTCGCCGGCGCGGCTGCAATCCTCGTGATTGCCGCGCACCATGACCCAGGGCGCGGCGGCAAACAGCGGGGCTGCGGGGGAAAAGAAATCGGCGTTCCACGGCGCCCAGCCATAGCCCGAGGGGCTGCCGGCGCAGCCGGCATTGCCGGCCGGGCATGGTTCCTCGCGGTACTCGTAATCGCCGACGTGAATGACGAGATCGGGACGGGCGGCGGCGGCGAGAGCCGCGATTTTTCCAAACGGCCAGGCATTGGCATCGTTGCAGGCCTGCCAGGCATCGCCGGTTTTGAGCCGGCAGCCGGTATCGCCGAACATCACGATGCGCTGCGGATTGGGCCGCGGCAGCGGCAGCGGCTTGCCGTCGAGGATCGCCGAGATCGCGCCCGGCGGCACGGGCAGTTCGCAGCCGCGCACCGGAAATTGCGCCGGACTGATATTGCCGAAGCTCTGCCCCGGCTCGGAGCGGACATTCATCGGCACGGCCGCGCCGTCGAAGGTCACCGCCGGACAGGCATCCTCGGTAATCGCACGCACGCTCGAGGCGCCGTCCGCACCGAGCTCGACCCATTGCGCGAGGATTTTTGCCTGTGCCTGCGGCAGCGCCGCCAGCATCGTCGCCGCGGCAATAATAGCCGCCAACACGGTGCGCTTGCGCCGCCCCATGATGCCTCTCCTCAAACGAACAAACCCCCGCCGGACCATATTACAGTTTCTGCGACAAATATGCGTCGCGGCACGCGGCCCTTCGCTATCGCGACGGCCAGGTCCAGCTGGGCCTTTCATCGTCCGCGACGATTGTCTCGCCGAGCTGTTTTTCAAGCACGATACGCCTCACATCGGCGGCTTTTTCAAGAGCGGAGACAAGTGGGGCGGCGTGAGACACGACAATGATTTGCGAATGTTGCGAAGCCTGCGCGATGAGCCGGCCCAATGGCGGCAACAGATCGGGGTGCAGGCTCGTTTCCGGTTCGTTGAGCACCATCAAGGTCGGCGGCCGCGGCGACAACAGCGCAGCAACGAGAAGAAGATAGCGCAACGTGCCATCGGAAAGCTCGGCCGCTTTCAGCGGACGCAGCAGGCCGTGCTGCATCATCTGCAATTCAAAATAGCCGTCGTTGTTGGCGATTTCGACGGCGCAGCCCGGGAAAGCGTCGGCAATCGCTCCGTCGAGCGCCGTGGCGTTGCCGATTTCGCGGACGGTCTGTACCGCTGCGGCAAGGTCGGCGCCGTCACTGTCGAGAACCGGCGTATAGGTCCCGATCTGCGGCCGGCGCGCCGGCGCATCGCGATCGGTGCTCAGATGATCGTAGAACCGCCAGTCGCGCATGCGATCGCGCAGCAGCAAAAGCTCGGGCGCTTCGTGCGGGTCGCTGCAATGGGTCATCATGCTGTCGAACGACGCCAAGTGATAAGCCACCTGCCGCCACGATCCGCCGCTGTCGCGAATGCGGACGCTCGGCCCATTGCGCACCGCGAACACATTGGTGCGGGTCAGCGCTTCGCCATTCCATTGATTTTCGGTCTTGATCGCCGGATCGCGGGCGAACTGCGAGCTCGACGGCGTCGGCAGACCGAGATCGATGGCGTAGCCGTAATCGTCGCCGGAGAAGCCGAGCTTGAGGCTGATCGACGCTTTGCGCACCGTGCCTTGGACCGGCTGTTCGCCCTTCTTCATCGCGCGCGAGAACTGCTCCGGGCCAGCCCACAGCGTCGAGTGCAGGCCGCCTTCGGCCGCGAGCGATTGGATGATGCGGCCTTGGGCGATATCGGCCAGAAGCCGCACGGCGCGATAGAGACTCGATTTGCCGACGCCGTTCGCCCCGGTGACCACGTTGAGCGCACCAAGACCGAGCCTGACGTCACGCAGCGACCGATAACCCGAGACGGCGATTTTTCTGATCATGGAGGCCGGCCGATTCTTTCGCGCGCCAAAGTAGCACGCGGAGCGGGAGCTGTGGCGCGGGCTAAGACGCCGGCTTCGCCCGCCCGATCCGCCGCGGGCCGTGATCGGTGACGCCGAGATGCGTCTCCAGCGCCGCGCGGTCGGCGGCGAGCGTCGCGCTGTCGGCGGCGTGCACCACGCGCCGCGCTCGAGAATGATGGCGCGGTCGGTGACCGGGAGAATTTTCTTGGCGTTCTGCTCGACCAGGATCGCCGACATGCCTTCGTCGCGGATGATGCGGCGGAGCGCCGCCAGCAGTTCGTCGACGATGATCGGCGCCAGGCCTTCGAGCGGCTCGTCGAGCAGCATGACGCGCGGATTGAGCACCAGCGCGCGGCCGACCGCCAGCATTTGCTGTTCGCCGCCGGAGAGCTGATTGCCCATATTCCGCCGCCGCTCGCCGAGCCGCGGAAACATCGTATAGACCTTGTCCGGGGTCCAGCGGCCCGGCTGCGCCACCGCGGTGAGATTTTCGTGCACGGTGAGCGATTTGAAAATGTTGCGCTCCTGCGGCACCCAGCCGATGCCGCTATGGGCGCGCTGTTCCGGGCGCATCTTGGTGATGTCGGCGCCGTCGAGCGCGATCTTGCCGCCGAAATAATGGGTCACGCCGACCATGGTATTGATCAGCGTGGTCTTGCCCATGCCGTTGCGGCCGAGCAGCGCGATCGCCTCGCCTTCGCGCAGCGACAGCGAGACGTCGGAGAGCACGACGGCTTCGCCATAGCCGGCGCATAATTGCTCGATGGTCAGAAGATCAGGCATCGAGCTCCTCGCCGAGATAGACCGCCTTGACGCGCGGATCGCGCGCGACGTCTTCCGGCGCGCCGTCGACGAACAGCGCGCCGTTGACCAGGACCGAGATGCGGTCGGCGAACGAGAACACCAGATCCATGTCGTGCTCGATCAAGAGCACGGTGACCTCTGCCGGCAGCGCCTCGATGGTGGCGAGCAGCTCATGGCGCTCGGCCTCCGGCACGCCGGCGGCCGGCTCGTCGAGCAACAGCACGCGCGGCCGGCAGGCGAAAGCGAGCGCGATTTCGAGCAGCCGCTGCTTGCCGTAGGGCAGGACCGCGACGCGTTCGAGCATGACGTCGGTCAGCCGGAAACGCTCGATGATCTCGACGATCTCGTCGGTGACGGCCGATTTGGTGCCGACGATCCGCCACCAATCGGCGCCGGAGCCGAGCCGCTCCGACACGACGAGCCCGATCGATTCGAGCGGCGTGAGATCGGGGAATAATTGGTTGATCTGGAAGGTGCGCGCCATGCCGAGCCGCACCCGCTCATGCGGCAGCGTATCGGTGATGTCGCGGCCTTCGAGCATGATGCGGCCGGCGCTCGGCTTGAGCACGCCGGTCAGGAGATTGATGAAGGTGGTCTTGCCGGCGCCGTTCGGCCCGATCAAGGCGTGGCGCGCGCCCTTTTCGACGCTGAGGCTGACATTGCTGGTCGCGACGATGCCGCCGAAGCGCTTTTCGAGGCCCGTTGTTTGCAGGATCGGCATCGCTCACTTCCCGTCGGACGCGGCGAGCTTCGCCGGGCGCGCGAAGAGGCGCGCGCCGAAGTCTTCAACGGTGCCGCGCACCGTCGCGATCCAGAATCGCATGCGGTCGCGGCCGATCAGCACGATGGTGACCAGCACGAGGCCGATCCAGAACTGCCAATATTGCGGCGTCAGGTTGGCGATCCAGTCCTGCAGGAACTTGTAGATCACCGCGCCGATCAGGCCGCCATAGAGATAGCCGGTGCCGCCGATGATCAGCACCAGCAGAAGATCGGCCGAGCGATCCAGCGAGAACACGTCGAGCGAGCAGAACGCCGTGGTCTGGGTCAGAAGCGCGCCGGCGATGCCGGCAATGCCGGCGGCAAACGTATAGATCGCGACCATCCGCCATTTGACCGGAATGCCGATCGCCGAGGCGCGCAGCGGATTGCCCTTGACCGAACGCAACGACAGGCCGAACGGCGAATAGACGACGCGGCGCGCGATGACAAAGCAGACAAACAGCACGATGAGGCAATAGACGTAGCCGTTGTGGCCGTAGAGATCGAAGCGGAAGCGGCCGAGGACCGGCGCGATATCGACGCCCTGCAGACCGTCGGCGCCGCCGGTGATGTTGGAATAGCGGTTGGCGACTTCGCCGAGCATCAGCGAGACGCCGAGCGTCACCATCAGCCGCGTCAGGTCCGAGCCGCGCAGCACCAGAAAGCTGGTCACGAAGCCGAGCGCTGCGGCGACCAGGCCGGCGGCGAGTAGCGCCACGACCGGCTCGTTGATGAAGCCGTATTTGGCGACCAGGCCGGCGAAATATCCGGCGAAGCCGAAAAACGCCGCCTGGCCGAGCGAGATGATGCCGGCATAGCCGAGGATCAGATCGAGCGACAGCGCGAACAGCGCCAGGATCGCGGTATCCTTGAGGATCAGATATTTGCTGGGAAACAGCCAGATGGTGGCGAAGGCGAAAATCCAGAACGCGATCTCGAGCGGCGACCAGCGGGCGCGGCTCTTGAGATAGACGGAGACTTGGTCGGTGAGCGCGGGCATCGTCGTCATCAGCCGTCACCGCGCCGTCGAGCGGGCGAACAGGCCCTGCGGCCGCCAGATCAAGACGACGATCATGATGGCGTAGATCACGAAGGCGCCGAGCTTCGGCACATAATATTTGCCGGCGACGTCGCCGATGCCGAGCAGGATCGAGGCGAAGAACGGCCCGGTGATGCTCGACGTGCCGCCGACCGTCACCACGATCAGAAAGTAGATCATGTATTTGAGCGGGAAGGTCGGATCGAGGCCGAGGATCTCCGCGCCGAGCGCGCCGCCCAGGCCGGCAAGACCCGAGCCGAACGCAAAGGTGAGGCCGAACACCGCGCCGACATTGATGCCGAGCCCGCGCGCCACGCGCTGATCGTCGACCGCGGCGCGCAGCCGGCTGCCGAACCGCGTCTTGGTCAGGATCAGTTGCAACGCGATCGTGAGCAGGCCGCAGACCACGATGATGAGCAGGCGATATTTGCCCATGCCGATGCCGAACACATTGATCTGGCCTTGCAGCGCGTCGGGGATCTGCACGAATTGCTGCGACGAGCCCATCGTGTAATCGACCGCCGCGACCGACATGAAGACGAGCCCGATGGTGAACAGCACCTGATCGAGATGGCTCCTGGCATAGACGTGAACGTAGAGCGTGCGCTCGAACAGACCGCCGAGCAGCGCCGTCACCAGAAAGGCAATCGGCAGCCCGAGCGCGAACGGCACGCCGAAGCGGTTGACCAGGATGACGGTGCAATAGCCGCCGGCCATGGCGAAAGCGCCATGGGCGAGATTGATGAAATTCATCAGGCCGAGCGTGACGGAAAGCCCGCATGCCAGCACGAACAGCAGCATGCCGTAGGCGACGCCGTCGAACAGGATGGTCAGCATGATTTACTCAACGCCCGTGCACTCGCCTCGCACTCTAAGGCCACCCTACTCAACTTGGAACGCCGATGCACGGCACCGGCTGTGACAGGGGGCGTCTTCGTTTGGCTCGGGAACAGCGGCGGGGCCCCCACCCCGCTCGCTTTTCCTCACGCGTGAAGACTTACTTCGCCGCGGCCTTGATCGGATCCTTGACCGACGGGAAGGTGGCGAATTCGACATTGTAGAGTTCGCCGTTCTTCTTCTGCACTTTGCGGATATAGACGTTCTGGATGATGTCGCGGGTATCCGGATCGATCGAGATCGGTCCGCGCGGGCTCTCCCAGGCCATGCCCTTGATGGCGGCGATGAGCGAATCGCCGTCGGTCTTGCCGCCGGTCTTCTTCAGCGCCTCGTACATCAGGTGCATGCCGTCATAGGCGCCGACCGCCATGAAGTTCGGCCGCATGCCGTTATTGGCCTTTTCGAACGCGGCGACGAAGGCCTTGTTGGCGGCCGAATCGTGATCGGCCGAATAGATGTGCGCGGTGACGGTGCCGACCACCGCGTCGCCCATGCCGTTGACGAGATCGTCGTCGGTCACGTCGCCCGGGCCGATGATCTTGATGCCGGCCTTGTCCATGCCGCGCTCGACGAATTGTTTGACGAAGATGCCGCCTTGGCCGGACGGCACGAAGACGAAGACCGCATCGGGCTTCTGGTCGGCGGCGCGCTGCAGGAACGGCGCGAAATCCGGATTGGCCAGCGGGAAGGTGATGCTGTCGAGAACCTGGCCGCCCTTCGCGGTGAATTCGGCGGCGAAGGATTTCGCCGCATCCGCGCCCGGCGCGTAATCGGACACCATGCTCACGACTTTCTTGATGCCGTTCTGCGCCGCCCAGTCGGCCATCGGCACGGTCGATTGCGCGAGCGTGAAGCTCGTGCGCGCGATGTAGGGCGATTTGCTGGTGATGATCGAGGTGCCGGCCGCGGTGACGATCTCCGGCGTCTTCGATTCGGTGGCGAGCGGCGCGACTGCGAGCGCCGCGGGCGTCACGCCGAAGCCGGCGAGGAAGGTCACCTTGTCGTTGACGATCAGGTCTTGCGCGATGCGCTTGGAATTGTCGGGAACGGCGCCGTCATCCTTGATGATGAGCTCGATCTTCTTGCCGGCGACGGTGTCGCCGTTCTGCTGCATGAACAGTTTGGCGCCGGCGGCTTCTTGCTTGCCGGTCGATTGTTGCTGGCCGGTCATCGGCAGAATGAAGCCGATCTTGACGTCCTGCGCTTGCGCGCCGCTCGCCGCTGCAGCGAACGTCGGGCGGCGCACGCCGCCAGCAAAAAGTGCTTGAATTTCATGGATTTCCTCCCGGAGCTTTAACGGAGATACGCGATTGGCGCGCATACCAACATCCTGGACGGACGTTGTCCAGTTAGCGCTTTGTCTCACATCGTGAGAGGGGCTAACGCTGCCGCCGCGCAGGGGACGGGCCGTTCAATCGATCTTCAGACCGGCCGCTTTGATGACCGGACCCCACTTGTCGTAATCGTCGCGCGTGACCTTGGCGAGAGCTTCCGACGTCGAGCCGATCGGCGTCGCGCCGAGCTGCAACAGCTTGCCCTGCATGCCCGGCGTCTGCACCGCTTCGGCGCAGTCCTTGGCGAGCTTGGCTTGGATCGCCGCTCGGCAATCCGGCCGGCGCAAACAGGCCCCACCACACGCCGGTGTCGTAACCGGGGACGCCCGACTCGGCGATGGTCGGCACGTTGGGCAGCACCGGCGAGCGCGCCGCGGTGGTGACGCCGAGCGGGCGCACCGCGCCGGCTTGGACCTGGCCCAAGCGATTCCGGAATGTTGTTGAAGGTCATCGGAACTTGCCCGCCGATCAGATCAGTCAAAGCCGGCGCACCGCCTTTATACGGCACCGGGGTGATCTCGACCTTCGCCATGTATTTGAACAATTCGCCGGAGAGATAAGGTGAGGTGCCGTTGCCGGCATGGCCGTAGGACAGCACGCCGGGCTTGGCGCGGGCGGCGGCGATGACATCGCCCACCGATTTGAACGGCGAATCGGCGCGCACCAAAAGCATGTTGGGCGAGGAGCCGATCTGCGAGATCGGGGTAAAATCCTTGAACGTGTCGTAGGGCAGCTTGTCGTAGAAATGCGGCAACAGCGCGTGGCCGGAGGCGACGAGGATCAGCGTGTAGCCGTCCGGCTGCGCTTGCACCAAAGCCTGCTCGGCGACGATGCCGGCGGCGCCCGGCCGGTTCTCGATGACGACCGATTGATTCCAGCGCTTTGCCGAGCGCGTCGCCGAGCGTGCGCGCCACGATATCGACGGCACCGCCGGGCGGATACGGCACGAAAATGTGGACCGGCCGTGCCGGATAGGCGTCTTGCGCGAATGCCGTGGCGCAGAAGGCCGCAAACAGCATGGCAGCGGAAACAACGCGAACAAACGCAAGCATCAAAATCCTCCCCCAAGGTTTTCTTCCTTGGGGAGGACTATAGCGGAGAACCGGGGCGCAGTCCGTCAGTCGTTAGGCGTGCGCCTTGCGCTGCGGGTCGATGATCTTTTCGAGCTTGCCGAGCACGTGCATGCAGGGCAGCACCTGCGCGAGGCTCGCATTCGGCTCGCGCTTTTCCTTGATCGCGGCGATGAATTCGCGGTCCTCGAGCTCGATGCCGTCCATCGACACGTCGACCTTGGAGACGTCGATCTTGTTGTCCTTGCCGTCGGACAGATCGTCGTAGAACGCCTTGTAGGTGCCGTTGTCGCAGATGTAGCGGAAGAACGAGCCGAGCGGCCCGTCATTGTTGAACGACAGCGACAGCGTCAGCATCGCGCCGGACGGCGTCTTCGCCACGATGCCCATGTCCATGGCGATGTTGAGCTGCGGATGGATCGGCCCCTGCACCGCGTAGCAATCGGAAATGGTCTCGCCGGCCTGATACTGGAACAGATCGATGGTGTGGGCGGCGTGATGCCAGAGCAGATGATCGGTCCAGCTGCGCGCATTGCCGGCGGCGTTGATGTTCTTCCTGCGGAAGAAATAGGTCTGCACGTCCATCTGCTGGATTTTCAGCTCGCCCTTGACGATCTTCTTGTGGACCTATTGATGGCTCGGATTGAAGCGCCGCACATGGCCGCCCATGGCGGTGACGCCGGTCTCCTTGGCGATCTTCACCAGGGCCTCGGCGTCCTCGACGCTGTCGGTGACCGGAATTTCGATCAGCACATGCTTGCCGGCGCGCATCACCTGCTCGCCCTGGCGGAAATGCATCTTGGTCGGCGTGGTCAGGATCACCGCGTCGGCGCGCTTGATGCCTTCGGACAGTTCGCCGGTGAAATGCGGGATGCCGTATTTCTTGGCGACCTGCGCGGTCGAATCCTGATTGCCGCCGACCAGCGACGTGATCTCGACGTCGGGAATGCGCTTGAGCGCGTCGAGATGCTTTTGGCCGAACGCGCCCTGCCCCGCTACGCAAATTTTCATCAGCTGCCTCTTGGACTAGCTAGTCGTGCGCGTCATGTCATGCCGGGCTTGTCCCGGGCATCCGCGATCAGCTTAGAGCACAGTGCCCGGGACATGCGGGATGCGCCGCGGCCAAGCCCGCGCCATGACGCGCGTGCGTTAGCTGCGAACGCGATGAACCTTCGCGCGCGCCGCGGCGCGCTTGTGCTTGGCGGCCGGCTTGCGCTTCGCCCGCGCTCTTGCGCGCCCTGTTCTCCAGAATGATGTGGCCGACCGCGGTGTTCGACGCCGGCACGGTGTAGAAGCGATAGACCTCGTCGACCTTGTCGTCGAGCGCGCCGCGCATGATGAGCCACATCACCATCTCGATGCCCTCGGCGCCGGCTTCGCGCATGTAGTCGAGGTGCGGAATCTTGACGAGCTTCTGCGGGTCCTTCGACAGATTGTCGAGGAAGTTCTTGTCCCACTTGCTGTTGATCAGACCGGCGCGCGGGCCGGAAATCTGGTGCGACAGTCCGCCGGTGCCGAAGATCACGACGCGCAGATCGTCCGGAAAGGATTCCACCGCCTTGCGGATCGCCTTGCCGAGCATGTAGCAGCGATGGCCGGTCGGCGGCGGATACATCACGACGTTGACCGCGAGCGGAATGACCGGGCACGGCCAGTGCGAATTCTTGTCGACCTTGCCGAACAGAAGGTTCATCGGCACCGTCATGCCGTGATCGACTTCCATCTTGTTGCAGATGGTGAGATCGAATTCGTCGAGGATGACCGACTGCGCGATATGCGAGGCGAGCGCCGGATGGCCCTTCACCACCGGCACCGGCCGCGGTCCCCAGCCTTCGTCGGCCGGCGGAAATTCCGCGCGCGCAGCCGAGCGCGAAGGTCGGGATCATCTCGACCGAGAACGCCGAGGCGTGATCGTTATAGACGATGATCGCGACATCGGGCTTGGTCTCGCGCATCCACTCTTGCGATTTCTCGAAGCCCGAGAACACCCGCTTCCAATACGGCTCCTCGGTCTTGCCGTTGTCGAGCGCCGCGCCGATGGCGGGCACATGCGATGAACCTATACCTGCGATGATCCTGGCCACGGCGTCACTTCCGTTTCTGTTGATTTGGATTTGGACTTGCTGACTTTGGCTTTCGCCTTGGTCTTCGAGCTTGTGGCTTGGCTTTGGCCTTCACTTTGGCTTTCGGCTTCGCGGCGGCTTTCTTCGCCGCCGCGGCCGAGAGGAATTTCGACGGCGCGTTCTTGCCGGTGCGCGAGCGATTGCCTTCGACCGAGCGGCCGCCGCCGAGCATCATCGTCGGCGTAGTCCTGCTGCGAGGCGCCGGTCATGACCGCGGCGAGATGCTGGAACGAATGGCCGTCGGTGGCGCCGAGCTTGGCGGTGAAATAGATGTTGCCGCCGAGCTCCAGCATGCGGTTGTAGTCGCGCTTGAGCACGGCGTCGGTCTGTTCCGGCGTCAGCTTGAACTTCTTGAGATATTCCGCCTCGTTCGCCTTGAAGGCCTTGCGGTTCTCGTCCTTCATCAGCGACATGCAGAACATGTTGATGCCGAAGCCCTGGCGGGACCGTTCGGCGTCGAACACAAAAGTGCCCGGGATATCGTCATAATCGTGCTGTTCGCGGGCCATCGGCGTTCTCCCATTTGGTTTGACATATATAGCGCAGGAAAGCTTGGCAACGTAAGCGCTTTCGTAGATTCGAATTGTTCCAGCGCGTCATGCCCGGCACAGCCAGTCCGAAGTACGGCAGTCGGCTTCGCATCGCTAAGTCCTCGACATCCGGCGAAAAGTTGGTATCGCGTAGGGCTCGACGAGAGGCCCGGGCCCCCATCCTACGACCGCTCCGGCCACCTGAGGAGACGGTTCGCGCGTCCTTCAACTCCAATAAAGCCGCATCGGATTGTCGACCAGCAGCTTCTGCTGGGCCGCCGCCGTGGGCGCGATTTTGGGGATGTAATCGACCAGCACGCCGTCGTCCGGCGCTTCCTTCTTCATGTTGGGATGCGGCCAGTCGGTGCCCCAGATCACGCGGTCGGGGAAATGCTCGACCAGCGCCTGGCCGAACGGCACCACGTCGTCATAGGGCGGCCCGGCGATGGTCATGCGCTCCGGGCAGGTCACCTTCACCCAGAAATTCTTGTGCTTGTCCATCAGCTTGTGGAAGCGCTGGTTCTCCGGATCATCGACGCCCTTCTTCACGTTGGGCGTGCCCATGTGATCGACCACGACGGTGGTCGGCAGCGCGGTGAAGAAGCCCTCGAGCTCCGGCAGATCCGGCATTTCGAAATAGACGACGATGTGCCAGCCGAGCTTGTCGACGCGCGTGGCGATGCGCTGCAGCACGTCGCGCGGGGTGAAATCGACCAGCCGCTTGATGAAATTAAAGCGCACGCCGCGCACGCCGGCTTTGTCCATCCATTTCAGTTCGTCGTCGGTGACCTCTTCGCCGACAAAGGCGACGCCCTTGGCCCTGCCGTTCGACGCATCGAGCGCGTCGACCATGGCGCTGTTGTCCTTGGAGTGGCACGACGCCTGCACGATGACGTTCTTGTCGAAGCCGAGAAAATCGCGCAGCGCGAACAGCTTTTCCTTCGGCGCGTCGCAGGGCGTGTATTTGCGCTCCGGCGCGTAGGGAAATTTCGCCTCCGGCCCGAACACATGGCAATGCGCATCGACCGCGCCCGCCGGCGGCTTGTATTTCGGCTTCGACGGATTGGGGTGGAAGGGAATGTAACCGGGCGACATCGGCACGCGAGAGCTCTCCATATTCATGTGTCGATGCCCCGCGAAGGCGGGGCAGCTCAGGAATTGCCGTCTAGTTTGTTCAAACTTTTTCCACCGCCAGCGACACGCCCTGGCCGACGCCGACGCACATGGTGGCGAGCGCGCGCTTGCCGTGGCACTTTTCCAGGCCGTGCACCGCCGTGAGCGTCAGCCGCGCGCCGGACATGCCGAGCGGATGGCCGAGCGCGATGGCGCCGCCATGCGGATTGACGTGTTCGGCATCGTCGGCGACGCCGAGCTGGCGCAAAACGGCGAGCCCCTGCGCGGCGAAAGCTTCGTTGAGCTCGATCAGATCGAAATCGCCGATCTTCAGGCCGAGCCGCTCCATCAGCTTCTTGGTCGACGGCACCGGGCCGATGCCCATGATGCGCGGCGGCACGCCGGCCGACGCCATGCCGAGAACGCGCGCGCGCGGCGTGAGGCCATGCGCCTTCACCGCCTCCTCGCTGGCGAGGATGATCGCGGCGGCGCCGTCATTGATGCCCGACGCATTGCCGGCGGTGACGGTGCCGGGATTGCGCACGATCGGCTTGAGCTTTTGCAGATTCTCGATCGTGGTGTCGGGGCGCGGATGCTCGTCCTCGTCGACGACGCACGGCCCGGCCTTGCCGTCCGGCACCTCGACCGGAACGATCTCCTTGGCGAAATAGCCGGTGGCGATGGCCTTGCCGGCGCGCTGCTGCGAGCGCAGCGCGAAGGCGTCCTGATCGGCGCGCGTGACCTGGAATTCCTCGGCGACGTTCTCGGCGGTTTCGGCCATCGAGTCGACGCCGTATTGCGCCTTCGAGCAGCGGATTGATGAAGCGCCAGCCGAGCGTGGTGTCGAAGATCTCCGCCGAGCGCGAAAACGCCTCGCCGGCCTTGCCCATCACGAACGGCGCCCGCGTCATCGATTCGACGCCGCCGGCAATGGCGAAGTCCATCTCGCCGGTGCGGATCGCGCGCGCGGCGTCGCCCACCGCATTGAGGCCCGAGGCGCAGAGCCGGTTCACGGTGACGCCGGGAATCGAATCCGGCAGCCCCGCGAGCAGCAGCGCCATGCGCGCGACATTGCGGTTGTCCTCGCCGGACTGGTTGGCGCAGCCGAAGAACACCTCGTCGAGCCGCGACCAGTCGGCCTTGGCATTGCGGGCGACCAGCGCCTTGATCGGAACCGCGGCGAGGTCGTCGGTGCGCACCTTGGCGAGCGCCCCGCCGTAGCGGCCGATCGCGGTGCGCGCGGCATCGCAAATAAAGACTTCTCGCATCGGCCGCTCCGTTTTTGGGGCCATTTCGGCACTTGCAGGCTATTTACGGGCCGCGGCGGAACGGGTCAAATGGCCGATCCAGTGCCACCGTCAGAAACAATGAGCGCCCAATGACGCGGCCCCGAAGCCGAATTTCCAGACCTGCCGCCGACCTTGAAGGCCGAGCGCCAGCAGGCGCGGTCGCCGTGCTCAAGCTCGCGCGCGCGCAAAAGCGCAACGCGCTCGACGATCCGACCGTGCTCGGCATCGAGACTTTCTTCTCCGCGCTGCCGGACGACATCCGCGCCGTGGTGCTTGCCGGCGAAGGCGAGCATTTCACCGCCGGCCTCGATCTCACCGAACTCACCGAGCGCAACACCTTCGACGGCGTCGAGCATTCGCGCTCCTGGCATCGCGCCTTCGAGCGCATCGAATTCGGCAGCGTGCCGGTGGTCGCGGTGCTGCACGGCGCCGTGGTCGGCGGCGGGCTCGAACTGGCCGCCGCCGCGCATGTCCGCGTCGCCGAGCGCTCGGCCTTCTATGCGCTGCCGGAGGCGAGCCGCGGCATCTATGTCGGCGGCGGCGGCTCGGTGCGGCTGCCGCCGTTGATCGGCACCGCCCGCGTGATGGACATGATGCTGACCGGGCGCACGCTGTCCGCCGAGGAAGGCCAGACGATCGGGCTCACGCAATATCTGGTCGACGAAGGCCAAGGCCTCGCCAAGGGCCTCGAGCTTGCGCACCGCATCGCCGGCAATGCGCCGTTCACGAATTTCGCCGTGATGCATTTGTTGCCGCGCATCGCGCGCAGCGATCCGTCGGCCGGCTTTGTCACCGAGGCGCTCGCCGCCGCCATCGCGCAGGGCGACGAGGAAGCCAAGGCGCGGCTCAAGGCATTTCTGGAAAAGCGCGCGCCCAAAGTGGCGCGCAGCTGAGATGACGCAAAGCTGACATGGTATCCGCGACGACGATGACCCAGCAAAGCCCGCCGCCGCTGCGGCCGGTGAAGCTTGGACCGCCCGACGTCGTCGGTCGAGCATCGCGGCGACGGCGCGATCCTGTTGCGCTCGCCGCACCCATTGCCGCCGCATCCGCAAAAGCTGACCGAGCGGCTGGTGCATTGGGCGAGCGCCGCGCCGGATCGCATCTTCATCGCGCAGCGCGACGCGGCGGGCGGCTGGCGCACGCTGACTTATGCGCAAACGCTTGCGGCGGTGCGCTCGATCGCGGCGGCGCTGCTGCAACGCGATCTGTCGCCCGAGCGGCCGATCGCGATCCTCTCCGGCAACGATATCGAGCATGCGCTGCTTGGCACTTGCCGCCATGCATGTCGGCATCCCCTATGCGCCGATCTCGGTGCCCTATTCGCTGCTGTCGCAGGATTTCGGCAAGCTCAAAGCGATCATCGCCACTCTGACGCCCGGCTTGGTCTTTGCCGCGAACGGCACGGCCTTCGCGCGCGCCATCGCCGCGGCCGTGCCGGCCGGCGTCGAAGATCGTGGTCACGGCGAATCCGCCGGGCGATCGGCCGGCAACGCTGTTCGCGGCGCTTGCCGGCACGCAGCCGACGCCGGCGGTCGAGGCGGCGCACGCCAAGGTCGGACCCGACACCATCGCCAAATTCCTGTTCACGTCCGGCTCGACCGGCCAGCCGAAAGGCGTGATCAATACGCAGCTTATGCTGTGCGCCAACCAGGCGATGATCCGCGCGGGCTTTGCCTTTGTCGCCGACGAGCCGCCGGTCCTGGTCGACTGGCCGCCGTGGAACCACACTTTTGGCGGCAACCACAATTTCGGCATGGTGCTCGACAATGGCGGCTCGTTCTATATCGACGAGGGCAAGCCGCTGCCCGGCGCCATCGACGCCACCGTGCGCAATCTGCGCGACATCGCGCCGACCATCTATCTCAACGTGCCCAAGGGCTTTGAGATGCTGCTGCCCTATCTGCGCAGCGACGCGCAATTGCGCGAGCGGTTCTTCAGCCGGCTCAAGGTGCTGTTCTATGCCGGCGCGAGCCTCGCCCAGCACGTGCTCGACGAACTGGAGAAGCTCGCCGTCGACACGACCGGCGAGCGCATCATCTTTTTGGCGAGCCTCGGCTCGACCGAAACCGCGCCGCTGGCGCTCGCCTGCACCTGGGAATGCGCGCATGCCGGCAATATCGGCCTGCCGGCGCCGGGCGTCGAACTGAAACTGGTGCCGCGCGACGGCAAGCTCGAAGCGCGGCTCAAAGGGCCGAATATCACGCCCGGCTATTGGCGCGCGCCGGCGCTGACCGCGGCGGCTTTCGACGAGGAAGGTTACTACAAGATCGGCGATGCGCTGAAATTCGACGATCCGGACGATCCGGCGAAAGGCCTGCTGTTCGACGGCCGCATCGCCGAGGACTTCAAGCTGGCGACCGGCACCTGGGTCAGCGTCGGACCGCTGCGCGCGACATTCATCGCGCATTTCGCGCCGCTGGTGCGCGATGTCGTGCTGGCGGGCGCCGACCGCGACGATGTCACGGCGCTGGTGTTTCCCGATCTCGACGCCTGCCGCAAGCTTGCGCCCGGCCTGGCGCAGGATGCCTCGGCGCCTTCGCTGTTGGCCGATCCGCGCGTGACGGCCGCATTCGCGCGCCTGCTCGACGAGCTTTGCCGCCGCCGCGACCGGCACGTCGAGCCGCGTCACCCGGCCATGACGCTTCTCGCCGAGCCGCCGTCGCTCGATATCGGCGAAATGACCGACAAGGGCTCGATCAATCAGCGCGCGGTGCTTGCCCATCGCGCGGCTTTGGTCGAAGAGCTTTATGCTGGGGAGCCGCCGCCGCACGTCATTGTCGCCGGCACGATGCAACCCGAACAGGTGAATTGAAGATGGACATTAAAGGACATGCCGCGCAAAGAATTGCCGCAATCGTCACCGGCGGCGCTTCCGGCCTCGGCGCCGCGACCGCGCGCATGCTGGCGGAGGCCGGCGCCAAGGTTGCGATCTTCGACGTGAACAAGAAGGCCGCCGCCGAAGTGGCGATCGACATCAACGGCCTCGCTATCGATTGCGACGTGACGAATGGTGACGCAACCGAAAAAGCCATCGCCAAGGCTGCGGCCGACCACGGCCCGGCGCGCATCGTGATCAATTGCGCCGGCGTCGGACCGGCCAAGCGCATCGTCGGCCGCGACGGACCGATGCCGCTCGAGGAATTCGCCCGCGTCGATCACGATCAATCTGATCGGCACCTTCAATGTGATGCGGCTTACCGCTGCCGCGATGCAAACTCTCGAGCCGCTGCAGGACGGCGAGCGCGGCATCATCGTCTGCACCGCGTCGGTCGCCGCCTATGACGGCCAGATCGGCCAGGCCGCCTATGCCGCCTCGAAGGGCGGCGTGGTCTGCGCTCGTCCTGCCGGCGGCGCGCGAATTCGCCCAGTTCGGCATCCGCGTCACCGCGGATCGCGCCGGGAATTTTCACCACGCCGATGCTGCACGCGCTGCCCGAAGCCGCCCAGCAAAGCCTCGCCGCCGTCGGTGCCGTTTCCGAAGCTTCTCGGCCAGCCGCCGCAATATGCCGCGCTGGTGCGGCACATGATCGAGAACCGCTATCTCAACGGCGAAGTCGTCCGCCTCGACGGCGCGCTCCGCATGGCGCCGAGGTAACGGCGCCGCGATGACCGCAATGTTCAGCAACACCCGCACTCTGCGCATCGAATGGGGCGACTGCGACCCCGCCGGCATCGTGTTCTATCCGCGCTATTTCGCCATGTTCGACACGTCGACCACCGAACTGATGGAAGCCGCGATCGGCATGAGCAAATTCGACTATCTCAAGGCCTTCAATTTCATCGGCCATCCGATCGTCGAGACCCGCGCCATCTTCCGCATCCCCAACCGCTTCGGCGACGAGGTCTCGATCGAAACCGCCGTCGCCGCGCTGCGGCAAATCGAGCATCAAGATCGAGCATCGCCTGACCAAAGCGGGCGAGCTGTCGGTCGAGGGCTTCGAGACGCGCGTTTTTGTCGCTCCCGATCCGGCCGATCCGGAGCGCATGAAGGCGCAGCCGATCCCGCCCGAGTTTGTCGCGCGGCTGACGCATGGCAGATAGCGCAAGGACCGCGCCCAAAGCGGCACTGGCCTTTGCTTCTCTTGCCGTCACGGCGGCACGGATATGCTAGAAGCGCGGCCACCAAAAGGGAGATGAACGCCGATGCGTATTGACGCGTATACCCACTTTTTTCCGGAAAAATTCTTCACCAAGCTCAATGAAGTCGCCGGCGACTATAAGGACATGGGCAAGCGCATCCGCTCGCTGCCGGCTTTGTTCGATCTCGACGTGCGCAAGAAGATCGTCGACGGCCACAAGGACTATCAGCAGATCCTGTCCTATCCGCAGCCGCCGGTCGAGAAGTTCGCCAAGACGCCGAAGGACATCGACGAGTTCTGCAAGATCATCAATGACGGCTTCGCCGAACTGATCGCCAAGGAAAAGGATCACTTCCCGGGCTGGGTGGCGCAGGTGTCGCTCGCGGCGCTCCGACGCCGGCGTCGGCGAGGCCGAACGCGCGCTCAAGAACGGCGCGCTCGGCGTGCAGATCTACACCAATGTCGCCGGCAAGCCGATCGACCGGCCGGAATATCTGCCGTTCTGGAAAAGATGAACGAGCTCGGCGCGCCGATCTGGCTGCATCCGGCGCGCGGCGCCGAGATGCCGGATTATCATCGACGAGAAGAAGTCGCTCTACGAAATCTGGTGGACCTTCGGCTGGTCCTATGAGACCGCCTGCGCCATGCTGCGGCTGGTCTATTCCAAGATCATGGACAACCATCCGAACCTGAAAATCATCACCCATCATTTCGGCGGCATCGTGCCGATGCTGGAAGGCCGCATCGGCCCCGGCAACGACGTGATGGGCTCGCGCACCACCGACGAAGATTATGTCGCGCTGCGCAAGAGCCTGAAGAAGCGCCCGCTCGATTATTTCAAGCAGGATTTCTGGGCCGATACCGCGGCGTTCACCGCGGTGCCGGCGACCAAGGCCGGCATGGAATTCTTCCCCATCGACAAGATCGTGTTCGCCTCCGATTGCCCGTTCGATCCGGAAGGCGGCACCATGTATCCGCGCGTGACGCTCGAGATCCTCGACTCGCTGAAGATGGACAAGACCGACCAGCGACAAGGTGTTCTATAAGAACCTCGAAGCGGTCACCGGCAAGAAGCTGGTGAAATAACAGCTGCATCCGGCTTGCACAGTGAACTCCCTCTCCCCAGCGGGGAGAGGGAGTTCAAGCTCGTCCCGGCCGCGGACGCCTCACATCGATTCTTAGTCGTGGATGCCCGGCCGAAATGTTCCCGCCGGCCAGGCACGACGGCTGAATATTTGCTAGCGTCTCGCCGCCATGGACGCTGCACGCACCATCATGACAGACGAACTGGAGCCCGCGCCCGAAGCGCCGGCCCACGTCGCGCCCAAAGCGGGCGACGAGCGTCGCGGCTCGCGTCACGTCCCATGATGGAGCAATATATCGAGATCAAGGCCGCCAATCCGGATTGCCTGTTGTTCTACCGGATGGGCGATTTCTACGAGATGTTCTTCGACGACGCCGAGATCGCCTCGCGCGCGCTCGGCATCGTGCTGACCAAGCGCGGCAAGCATCTCGGCCACGACATTCCGATGTGCGGCGTGCCGATCGAGCGCGCCGACGAATATCTGCACCGCCTGATCGCGCTCGGCCATCGCGTCGCGGTCTGCGAGCAGCTCGAGGATCCGGCCGAGGCGCGCAAGCGCGGCGGCAAAAGCGTGGTGCGCCGCGACGTGGTGCGGCTGGTGACGCCCGGCACGCTGACCGAGGATTCGCTGCTCGACGCCACGCGCAACAATTATCTGCTGGCGCTCGCGCGCACGCGCGTCGGCCGGCGACGACCGCTTCGCGCTGGCCTGGATCGACATCTCGACCGGCGAATTCCGCGTCGCCGAATGCGACCGCGTCGGCCTCGGCGCCGAGATCGCGCGCATCGAGCCCGGCGAGATCATCGTCTCCGACGCGCTTTATGCCGATGCCGAGCTGGCGCCCTGTCTGCGCTCGCTGCCGGCGCGTGACGCCGCTCACCCGCGACGTGTTCGACGGCGCCACCGCCGAGCGGCGGCTCGCCTCGTTCTTCGGCGTGGCGACGACGGCGTCGTTCGGCGCGTTCTCGCGCCTCGAACTGACCGCCGCGGCGGCCGCCGTCACCTATGTCGAGCGCACGCAGCTCGGCAAACGCCCGCCGCTGTCGCCGCCGGCGCGCGAAGCGGCCGGCGCCACGCTCGCGATCGACCAGGCGACGCGCGGCAATCTCGAACTGATCCGCACGCTCTCCGGCGAGCGCCGCGGCTCGCTGCTTGCCGCCATCGACCGCACCGTGACGTCGGCCGGCTCGCGGCTCTTGGCGCAGCGGCTCGCCGCGCCGCTGACCGATCCGGCGGAGATCGCGCACCGGCTCGATGCGGTCGGCGCCTTCGTCGGCGACAGCGCGCGCGCGCTCCGATTTGCGCGCGCTCCTCAAGGCGGCGCCCGATCTGGCGCGCGCGCTGGCGCGCATCGTCGTCGGCCGCGGCGGCCCGCGCGATCTCGCCGCGATCCGCGACGGAATTCTGGCCGCGGCGGAATTCGCCGCGCGGCTTGCGGCGCTGGCGGATGCTCCGCGCGAGCATCGCGCAAGCCATCGACAGCGCTGCGCCGGCCCGACGCCGCGCATCGCCGCCGAACTTGCCAACGCGCTCGCCGACGAATTGCCGGCGTTCCGCCGCGACGGCGGCTTCGTGCGCGCGGGCTATCGAGCCGGCGCTCGACGAGGCGCGCGCGCTGCGCGACGAATCCCGCCGCGTCATCGCCGCGCTGCAAGTGCGCTACGCCGAGACGACCGGCGTCCGCGCGCTGAAGATCCGGCACAACAATGTGCTCGGCTATTTCGTCGACGTCTCGGCGCAGCACGGCGACAAGCTTTTGGCGCGCGCCGCTCAACGCGACCTTCATCCATCGCCAGACCACCGCCGGCCAGGTGCGCTTCACCACCACCGAGCTCGGCGAGCTCGAAGCCAAGATCGCCACCGCCGCCGACCGCGCGCTCGCGCTCGAGCTCGAGATTTTCGACCGCCTCGCCGCATCGGTCGCAGCGGCCAGCGCCGAGATCAAGGAAGCGGCGGACGCGCTGGCCATGCTCGATGTCGCGACCGCGCTCGCCGCGCTCGCGGTCGAGCGCGATTACGTGCGCCCCGAGGTCGACGACAGCCTCGCCTTCGCCATCACCGGCGGCCGCCATCCGGTCGTCGAGCAGGCGCTTGCCAGCGACGGCGGCCCGTTCGTCGCCAATGATTGCGATCTGTCGCCGCCGCCAGCATGCGGCGAAAGGCCGGCCGCATCTGGCTCATCACCGGCCCGAACATGGCGGGCAAATCGACCTTCCTGCGCCAGAACGCGCTGATCGCCGTCCTGGCGCAGATGGGCAGCTTCGTGCCGGCGCAAGGCCGCGCATATCGGCGTGGTCGACCGGCTGTTCTCGCGCGTCGGCGCCGCCGACGATCTGGCGCGCGGGCATTCGACCTTCATGGTCGAGATGGTCGAGACCGCGGCGATCCTCAATCAGGCCGGCGAGCGCGCGCTCGTCATCCTCGACGAAATCGGCCGCGGCACCGCGACCTTCGACGGGCTCTCCATCGCCTGGGCGACCATCGAGCATCTGCACGAGAACAATCGCTGCCGCGCGCTGTTCGCGACGCATTTCCACGAAATGACCGCGCTCGCCGCGAAGCTCCCGCGGCTGCACAACGCCACGATGCGGGTGAAGGAATGGCAGGGCGACGTCGTGTTCCTGCACGAAGTCGTGGCCGGCGCCGCCGACCGCTCCTACGGCATCCAGGTGGCGAAGCTCGCCGGCCTGCCGCCGAGCGTGATCGAGCGCGCCAAGGTGGTGCTGGCGCAGATCGAAGCCGAGGATCGCACCTCGCCGACGCGCCGGCTGATCGACGATCTGCCGCTGTTCGCCGCCGCGCGGCCCGCGCAGCCGCGCCGCAAGCCGACGCCGCGCTGACGGCGCTGGTCGAGGCGCTCAACGCGCTTCATCCCGACGAAATGTCGCCGCGCGAGGCGCTCGAAGCGCTTTATGCGCTCAAGGCGCGGCTGGCGACGAAGCCGTAGCTTTTGCCGCGCGCTTCATCGTCCGCAGCCGCACCAGCAACAGCATTCCGCTCCAGGCGATGCAGACGACAAGACCGATGGCGAAGCGCCCACCACGAGCCGAGCGGCACGGCCGAGATAGTGCACGGCGAGAAAGCCGAGCGAGAGCCCGACGAGGGCGATCTGCGCATGCGCCAGCATGCTGGCGGTCGCCTTGCCGCCGACGCGCGGATGCAGGATGACGATCGAACTGCACATGACGATCGGAAACACCGCGAACATGCCGGAGGCGAACGAGCCGATGCGTAGCTCGCCGTGGTGACGACGGCGACGACGATGGCGGCGGCGATGCGCGCGCAGCGGAATATCATAGCGGCGTGCGCAGGAATTTCTTCGGCGGCCCGGACGTGCGATAGCGCCAGCTCAGCGGAATGGTGATGCCGAACACGACGGCGTTGAGCGCCGCGGCGCTGAGCGGCGTCCAATCGATCAGGCGAAAGACGGCGGTGACGGCGAACCAGATCGCAAGCGCAACGCCAAGACTGAGCATCAGCCCGCGGCGTTGCGCCAAAACGATGTAAACGGCGGAGAAGATCGAGACCGCGGCGCTGGTCGCGAGGCTGCCGATGGCGCTGGCGGCGATGAAGCTCGGCGGATGTTCGATGGCGAGAATGACATAGGCCGCGCCGGCCGCGGTCGGCAGCGCGGCGATCAGCGCGCCGATGAACGGCCCGGAGCGCTCGACCGCGACCGAGGTGATGACGACGACGATCGCCGTCAGCGCCATTTTCAGCGCCAGGCCGTACCAGAATATGAGTTCCGGGGACATTATCGAGACGATAGGCTCTAACAGCTCGAGCCGGTTGCCGAACGGGTCGGCGACATAGAAGCGCTCATAGCCTTCGAGCGGCTCGTCCTCATAAGGCGCGTAGCCGTGTTGCTGCAGACGCGCGCGCAAGCCGCCGAGATCGCGCACCAGAAAGGCCGGATGCGCCTTAAGCGCTGGGCGAAAATCCTTCTCGACGCCGAGATGAAGCTGCTGCGTGCCGAGCGCAAACCAGACGCCGCCGCGCACTTCGCAGATTCGGCGGCTTTTTGAGCTCAGGAAGACCGAGAAGATCGCCGTAGAACGCGCGCGCCTCGGCTTCCCTGCCGCGCGGCATGGCGAGCAGCAGATGATCGAGCGCGACGACGCCGGTCATTGAGTACTCATGCGTTTTTTGCTTTTCGCGTTCACGCCCGCTGCATGGTCACCGCGACCGGCGGGCCGCTTTTGATCGTCTGATAGACGACGCAATAGCGCTCGGTGAGCTTGAGCAGCTGATCGAGCTTGTCCTGCGGCGCGTCGGTAGTCGACGTCGAAGCGCAGGCGGATTTGCGCGAAGCCGACCGGCGCGTCCTTGGCGACGCCGAGCGTGCCGCGGAAATCGAGATCGCCTTCCGCCGACACCGTGCCGGATTTGAGCGGAATTTCGATCGCGGTCGCGACCGCTTTGAGCGTCACGCCGGCGCAGGCGACCAGCGCTTCGAGCAGCATGTCGCCGGAGCACAGTTCCATGCCCGGAGCCGCCGGTCGCCGGATGCAGCCCCGCGACCGCGAGCGCGCGGCCGGTCTCGACCTTGCAGGCGATAGCGCTGTCGTCGAGCGTGCCCTTGGCTTTGAGCGTGATGAAGCCGGCCTTGGGATCGGTCTTGTAGCGCTCCTTGATCGGCGCCTGCAGCGCGCGCAGCCCGGCGGCGTCCATGGGATCTCTCCCTGTCATTCGCCCGTCATAGCCGGGCTTGTCCCGGCTATCTCACTGAGCGTTGGCACCGTGCCTAATCGATCGGGATCGCCGCGGTCAAGCCCGGCTATGACCGGCGACTGAATCGTTCCGAGCCGTCTACCACCACATCGCCGCGCCGGCTTCGGCTTTGGGCTCTGCCGCGGCGTCGCGTGACGGCGCGCGCGAGCGAGCGGTCGAGCGCGGCCAGCACGCGGCGCTTGACGAAATCGAAGGCGGCGGACTGGCGGTCGCGCGGCCGCGGCAGATCGACGGCGATCTCGTCGAAGATGCGGCCGGGACGCGGGCACATCACCATGACGCGGTCGGCGAGCACGATCGCCTCGTCGACGTCGTGGGTGACCAGGATCAAAGTCGGCTTGGCATCGGCCCACAGATCGAGCAGATGATCCTGCAGGTCGGCGCGGGTGAAGGCATCGAGCGCCGAGAACGGCTCGTCGAGCAGCAGCACTTCCGGCCGCGGCACCAGCGCGCGCGCAATGGCGACGCGCTGCGCCTGGCCGCCGGACAATTCGCGCGGCCACATCGCGGCCTTGTCGGCGAGCCCGACGCGCTTGAGCGCCGCCGCGACGCGCTGCGTCCGCTCCGGCTTGCGGCCGTCGCGCAAGCCGAAGCCGACATTGTCGGCGACTTTGAGCCAGGGCAGCAGCCGCGGCTCCTGAAAGATGATGCCGATCTTCTCGTGCGGCGCGGTGATGCGCTCGCCGTCGAGCACGACCGCGCCTTCGCTCGCCGGATCGAGCCCGCCGATGGCGCGCAGCAGCGTCGATTTTCCGCAGCCCGAGCCGCCGATCACGGCGACGATCTCGCCGAGATCGACTTCGAGCGACACGCCGCCGAGCGCGTGCACGCCGTTGGGATAAGTTTTGCCGACGCGTTCGAGGACCGAGCATCGGTATCATGATCTCTAATCCTGCCGCACCACGTCTTCCCAGCGCAGGAACGGCGCGGCGGCGAGCACGATCAGCCAATCGGTCGCCTTGCCGACGATGGCGAAGGCGACGATGGCGGCGACGATCTCGGCCGGCTTGCCGAGCTGCTGGCCGTCGATCAGCAGATAACCGAGCCCCTCGGACGCGCCCATGAACTCGGCGGCGACGACGAACATCCAGCCGAGCCCAAGACCCGAGCGCAGCGAGAGCACATAGGCCGGCAGCACCGCCGGCAGCAGGATCCGGCGCACCATCGCGACATCGGACAGCCGGAAGGCGCGGCCGACTTCGACGAGCTTGCGATCGACCGATTGGATCGCGCCCATCAGGCCGAGATAGACCGGAAAGAACACGCCGACCGCGATCAGCGTGACTTTCGAGGCTTCGAAAATGCCGAGCCAGAGAATGAACAGCGGCACCCAGGCGATCGACGGAATGGCGCGCAGCGCCTGCAGGCGTCGGATCGAGCAGCCGCCGGACCAGCGGCGAATAGCCGGCCGCGGCGCCGACGATGGTGGCGGCGGCGACGCCGAAGCCGAAGCCGGCGGCGACGCGGCCGAGCGTCACCAGCGTGTCGCGCTGCAGATCGCCGCTGCGGGCGAGATCGACAAAGGTCGCGAAGATGACCGACGGCGGCGGCACCAGCCGCCCGCTCGCCCAGCCCATGCGCACGATGATTTCCCAGGCCACGGCCGAGCGTCGACCGGCAGCAGCAGCCCGAGCGCCGGCCGCGACAGGCGCGCCCAGGCGGTTCCGGCGCCTGCTCAGCTGCGCCGGGCCTTCGCCAGGGTGCCTTCAGCGACAATCGTCATGCGCACAAGAGACATGGCGGCATCAGCAAATGCAATGCGCTCGATTCACCTCTCCCCGCGCGCGGAGAAGGTCGTCCGCGCGAAGCGCGGCGAGTGAGGGGGCCTCACCGCGATTCGAGCCTGGCGGCAGCGCCCCCTCATCCCGACCTTCTCCCCGCACGCGGGGAGAGGACGGAATTACGCCGCCGTGACGAAGCGATCGTCGACCAGATCGTCGAGCGTCTTCTTCACGTCGACGCTCGCCGGGATCACGCCGGCCTGCTGCAGCGCGAGGCCGGCTTGCAGGATGGTGTCGCGCTGCTCCGGCGCCGATGCGGTTGAAGGTGAGCTCGGTGCGCTCCTTGAGCTGGATGTCGACCACGGCGTCGGGCAGCTTGGTGACGTCCATGAACACCTTCTTCTCGTCGTCGTAATGGCCGAGGCAATATTTGCGCGCGTCCTCGTAGACGCCGAGCACGCGCTTGGCGAGATCGGGATATTTGTTGAGAAAGTCCTCGCTCGCATTGAGGATGCCGTAGGTATTGGCCGCCTTGTTGCGATAGAACAGCCGCGCGCCGTCCTCGACCTGCGCCGCCGCCATCATCGGATCGAGGCCGGCCCAGGCATCGACGTCGCCGCGAATGAGCGCGATCTTGCCGTCGGGATGCTGCAGCAGCACCGGCACGATGTCCTTCTCGCTCAAGCCGACCGATTGCAGCGCGCGCACCAGGAAGATGTGCGGATCGGTGCCGCGCGTCACCGCGACGCGCTTGCCTTTGAGGTCCTCGATCTTGTTGATCGCCGTGTCCTTGCGCGTCACCAAAGCGGTCCATTCCGGACGCGAATAGACGTAGATCGACTTGATCGGATTGCCGTTGATCTTGCCGAGCAGCGCCGCGGAGCCGGCGGTCGAGCCGAAATCGATCGAGCCGGCGTTCAAGATATTCGAGCGCCTTGTTGGAGCCGAGCGACTGCACCCAGCGCACGCCGATGCCGTCCTTGGCGAATTCCTTTTCCAGGAGGCCGTTCTGCTTGAGCACCATGGAGACCGGATTGTAGGTCGCCCAGTCGATGCGGATTTCCGATGGCTTGTCGGCGGCACGGGCCAGGCGCGGGCGCGACAGCGGCACCAGGCCTAAGCCGACAGCACTGCCAAGAAATCCACGGCGAGACAGCATGAGAACCTCCCTACAATATGATTTTTCTTTAGGAGACGCCTGATACGGCGTCAATTGGAAATAAATACCTCGTATTCGATATATTGTAGAATTATATTACCACGGAGTCCGATCGCGCTGTTCTCCCGTTTCGTGAACACCATTTGCAGGACGGCGCAGAGCAAGCGATGACAGTGCGCCCCGCCTCCGCTATCTCGGTACCGATGATGCTCGACACGCAAAAATCCGCGCCGCACGCGCCGCCGCCGACGAGCTGATCGATCCCGACGGCGATCGCCGCCGATCTCAAGGCAGCTCGCCAAGACCTATGACGGGCCGCGAGCGCGAATTGCGCACCGCCGTGGCGCAGCGCCTCAAGGCGACGCTGACCGCAGGCGCGGGCGCGCGCCGAGCAATTGCTGCTGAAGGATCGCCACGGCCGCCGCTGCGCCGAGCGGCTGTGCCAGATGCAGGACGAGATCATCCGCATCCTGTTCGAATTCGCCGGCACCGTGCTTTATCCGCCGCAGGTGCCGTCCGAGGCCGAGCGCATGACGGTGGTGGCGACCGGCGGCTACGGCCGCGGCCTGCTGGCGCCGGGCTCCGACATCGATCTGCTGTTTCTGTTGCCCTACAAGCAGACCGCCTGGGGCGAGTCGGTCGCCGAAGCGCTGCTCTATTGCCTGTGGGACATGGGGCTGAAGGTCGGCCACGCCACGCGCTCGGTCGACGAATGCATCCGCCAGGCCAAGGCGGACATGACCATCCGCACCGCGCTTCTGGAATCGCGCTATCTGTTCGGCGACAAGAAGCTCTACGACGAGCTGACGTCGCGCTTCGACAAGGAAGTCGCGCAAGGCACCGGCGCCGGAATTCGTCGCCGCCAAGCTCGCCGAGCGCGAGGAGCGCCACCGCCGCGCCGGCCAGTCGCGCTATCTGGTCGAGCCCAATGTCAAGGACGGCAAGGGCGGCTTGCGCGACCTGCACACGCTGTTCTGGATCGCCAAATACGTCTACCGCGTGCGCGAGCCGGAGGACCTGATCGAGCGCGGCGTGTTCGACCGCGACGAATACAAGCTGTTCCGCCGCTGCGAGGACTTTCTGTGGTCGGTCCGCTGCAACATGCATTTCCTCACCGGCCGCGCCGAGGAGCGGCTGTCGTTCGACATCCAGCGCGATATCGCGGTGCGGCTCGGCTACACCGCGCATCCCGGCTTGCGCGACGTCGAGCGCTTCATGAAGCACTACTTCCTCATCGCCAAGGATGTCGGCGACCTCACCGCCATCCTGTGCGCCGGGCTCGAGGAGCGGCAGGCCAAGCCGGCGCCGGTGCTCAGCCGGATGATGGCGCCGTGTGCGCCCGGCGCCGGCGCGCAAGAAGCTGAGCGAAACCGACGATTTCGTCGTCGACAACAACCGCATCAATATCGCGCGCGCCGACGTGTTCCGGCGCGATCCGGTCAATCTGATCCGGATCTTCCATCTGGCGCAGAAGCACAATCTGGCGTTCCATCCCGAAGCGATGCGCGCCGCCACGCGTTCGCTCAAGCTCATCGACAAGGAGGTGCGCGAGGACAAGGAAGCCAACCGGCTGTTCCTGGAAATCCTGACCTCGAAGAACGCCACCGAGATCGTGCTGCGGCGCATGAACGAGGCCGGCGTGCTCGGCGCCTTCGTGCATTCGTTCGGCCGCATCGTGGCGATGATGCAGTTCAACATGTATCACCACTATACGGTGGACGAGCATCTGATCCGCTGCATCGGCGTGCTCAACGAGATCGCGCGCGGCGACAATCCGGAATTCGCGCTGGCCAGCGAGCTGATCAAGACGATCCAGCCGCAGCACCGCACCGTGCTGTGCGTCGCGTTGTTCCTGCACGACATCGCCAAGGGCCGCGTCGAGGATCATTCGATCGCCGGCGCGCGGCTGGCGCGGCGGCTGGCGCCGCGGCTTCGGCCTCAACGCCGCCGACACCGAGCTCGTCGCCTGGCTGGTCGAAGTGCATCTGGTGATGTCGACGGTGGCGCAATCGCGCGATCTGTCCGACCGCAAGACCATCGAGAATTTCGCCGCCGTGGTGCAGTCGCTGGAACGGCTGAAGCTTCTGACCATCCTCACCACCGCCGATATCCGCGCCGTCGGGCCCGGGCGTGTGGAACGGCTGGAAGGCGCAGCTCCTGCGCACGCTCTATTACGAGACCGAGCCGGTGCTGACCGGCGGCTTCTCCGAGGTCAATCGCGCCCAGCGCGTCGCCATGGCGCAGGCCGAGTTCCGCGCCGAGTTCAAGGATTGGCCGGCAGGCGGCGCTCGACGCCTATATCGAGCGGCATCTATCCGGCCTACTGGCTCAAGGTCGACCTGCCGCACAAGCTCGCCCATGCGCGCTTCGTGCGCGAGACCGAGGCCGCCGGAAAGTCATTGGCGACCTGCGTCGGCTTCGACGCGGCGCGCGGCGTCACCGAGCTCACGGTGTTCGCGCCGGATCATCCGTGGCTGCTCTCGATCATCGCCGGCGCCTGCGCGCTCGCCGGCGCCAATATCGTCGACGCGCAGATCTACACCACGACCGACGGGCTCGCGCTCGACACCATCTCGGTGTCGCGCGAATTCGAGCACGACGAAGACGAAGGCCGCCGCGCCGCCCGCATCGGCGACGCCATCGAGAAGGCGCTGCGCGGCGAGCTCAAATTGCCCGACGTGGTGGCCAAGCGCGCGCCGCCGAAGGGCCGGCTCAAGGCGTTCGCCATCGAGCCCGAAGTCACCATCAATAACCAATGGTCGAGCCGCTACACCGTGGTCGAAGTCACCGGCCTCGACCGCCCGGGCCTGCTCTATGAGCTGACCACGACGCTGTCCAAGCTCAATCTCAATATCGCCTCGGCCCATGTCGCGACCTTCGGCGAGCGCGTGGTCGACGTGTTCTATGTCACCGATCTCCTCGGCGCCCAGATCACGACGCCGACGCGGCAGGCCGCGATCAAGCGGCCGCTGCTGGCGCTGTTCACGGCGCCGGCGGAAGGCAAACGGCGTAAGCCTGCCAAGGAGGCGCGGCCGGGCGTTAGGCTAAGAACCGGCCAGTAACCGCCCCTTAAGCCACCGCAATTTACCGTAAGTCTTGCCTAGTAAGCGGCCATAATCTGCGTTTCCGCCACAGATAGAACGGCAGGATCATGCAGGAGCCGATGCCCATCATCGTCACCAGAAGGCTCAGCGGATGCGCCGCCGGGCGCCGCCGCAACAACGGCGAATAAACTCCGGTGACCACCAGCCCGCCCAGCAGCCAAAGGTCGCCGACATTGAGCGAGACATGCGCCAGCACCGCGAGCGAGAGCTGGCTGACGATGGCGAGGACGCCGAGGAGCGAGAGCACCACGCCGAGCATCTGCCAGAGAGACGGCCGCGCGCCGAACAGGCCGAAGTCCCAGAGCAGAACGATCACCGGCATCGCCGATTGCAGCAAGAGCGCGTTGAGCGCGGTGGTGTACTGCAGGCCGATATAGCTCATGGTGTTGTAGGTCGCGATGCCGGTCGCAGCGAGCAGCATCAGCATCGGCCAATGCCGCAGCAGTTCGGGCCAGTCGCGCTTGAGATGCGGCCAGGCGAAACCGAAAGCGACAAAGAAGGCGCCGGTCCAGCGCCAATAGGCAAGCGTGATCGGCGGCACATGGCCGGCAACGGCACGGCCGATCACGATGTTGCCCGCCCAAAACAGATTGGTGAGGACAAGAAGCGTCCAAGCCGACGACCAGGCGCGATCCGCAAACCATCCGAACGGTGAGAGCCGCACCGGCGCAACGGCTGGGCTCGCCGGAACGGCGCGATCGGAGGGAAACGTCATGGAAGAGGCCCGGTTCTTGGGAACCTCTCATGCCATTGTTTGCCGCTGCGGCCTATGGCGTTGCGGCAATGCTGGGCTGAGTGACGGGACGGACCGAAATCCGAGGCCAGAATCCGCCAAGTCCAAGCCCAGTAACCGCCCCTTAAATGCCGCGCTTTACCGTGATTTCAGCGCGTTATTCGCGCTGGGAACGGGCTGACCAATTATGGCGTGGCGACAGGGACAAAAGCGCGCGCGGCGACGCCAAGCGGCTCGAGCTTTGCGGCTGACGCCCGCAGGACCGCACCGGCGGTCCGCTCAAAGGCCGCGCCGATACCGGACGCGCCGCCGCCGCGAATTCGACGCCCGCCGCGCGAGCCGAAAAAGCGCAAGCGCGGCGGCAAGCGCCGCTCCGGCTTCGGCCGCATCATCTATTGGGGCTTCGTGCTGGCGCTGTGGGCGCCTGATCGCCGGCATCGGCACGCTGGTTTGGATCGGCATCCATCTGCCGCCGATCCAGTCGCTCGAAATTCCCAAGCGCCCGCCCGTCGGTCCTCATCCTCGGCGTCGAACGGCGCGACGCTCGCGACGCGCGGCGACATGGGCGGCGCCGCGGTGCCGATGAACGAATTGCCGGACTACGTGCCGAACGCGTTCGTCGCCATCGAGGACCGCCGCTTCTATTCGCATCACGGCATCGATCCGCTCGGCATTCTGCGCGCCATCGTTCGCGACATTCTGCGCCGCGGCGCCTCGCAAGGCGGCTCGACGCTCACCCAGCAGCTCGCCAAGAATTTGTTCCTGACGCAGGAGCGCACCGTCTCGCGCAAGGTGCAGGAGGTCGTGCTCGCGCTCTGGCTCGAGCACAAATACACGCAAGGCGCAGATTCTCGAGCTCTATCTCAACCGCGTCTATTTCGGCGCCGGCGCCTACGGCGTCGAAGGCGCGGCGCAACGCTATTTCGGCAAATCGGCGCGGCAATTGACGCTGCCGGAAGCCGCGATGCTCGCCGGCCTCGTGCAATCGCCGTCGCGGCTCGCGCCGAACCACAATCCCGACGGCGCCGAGCGCCGCGCCGCGATCGTGCTCGCCGACATGGCGGAGCAGAAAATGATCAGCGCCGACGCCGAGAAAGCGGCGCTGGCGCATCCGGCGCGCGCGGTGCAGCCGGCCGGCGGCGGCTCGGTCAATTACGTCGCCGACTGGGTGATGGACGCGGTCGACGATCTGATCGGCAAGTTCGATCAGGACATCGTCGTGCAGACCACGATCGATCCGGCGCTGCAGAGCGCGGCCGAACAGGCCTTGGTCGATGTGCTCAAGCAGAAGGGCGACAAGCTCAACATTTCGCAAGGCGCGCTGGTCGCCATGACGCCGGACGGCGTGGTGCGGGCGCTGGTCGGCGGGCGGAATTACGGCGAGAGCCAGTTCAACCGCGCCGTCGACGCCAAGCGCCAGCCCGGCTCGTCGTTCAAGCCGTTCGTCTATCTCACCGCGCTCGAACACGGACTGACGCCCGACAGCGTGCGCGACGACGCGCCGATCGCAGGTCAAGGGCTGGAAGCCGGAAAATTTCGAGCGCCAATATGCCGGGCCGGTGACGCTGACCCAGGCGCTCGCCAATTCGCTCAACACCGTCTCGGTGCGGCTGACGCTCGAAGTCACGCCCGGAAGCCGTGGTGCGCACCGCCTACCGGCTCGGCATCACCTCGATGCTCGAGCCGAATGCCTCGATCGCGCTCGGCACGTCGGAAGTGTCGCCGCTCGAAATGGTGTCGGCCTATGCGACATTCGCCAATGGCGGGCTCGCGGTCACGCCGCATGTCGTCGAACGCATCCGCACCGCCGACGGCAAGGCGCTCTACGACCACACCAACAGCCGCTCGGCCGCATCGTCGATCCGCGCTATGTCGGCATGATGAACACGATGATGCAGCGAGACGCTGCTGTCGCGGCACCGCGCGCGGCGCCAACCTGCCCGGCTGGCAGGCCGCCGGCAAGACCGGCACCAGCCAGGATTTCCGCGACGCCTGGTTCATCGGCTACACCTCGCATCTCGTCACCGGCGTCTGGCTCGGCAATGACGACAATTCGCCGACCAAGAAAGCGGTCGGCGGCGGCCTGCCGGTCGAAATCTGGAGCCGCTTCATGCGGACCGCGCATCAAGGCGTCGCGCCGACGGCGCTGCCCGGTCTCGAGAACGGCGGCTGGTTCGATTCGAAGCCGCACCGCCGCGCCGGTCACGCGCACCGATACGACCAACCGCTATGGCCAGCCGAGCTACCAACCGGGTTATCAGCAAAACGTGCAGAACAATCAACAGAGCAGTGGCCCGTTCGATTTCCTGGAAAAATTGTTCGGGCGCTGAGCCTCCGTCATCCCTATTGCGGCCAAATTCCAGGGAAATCATCCCCGACATAGATCTGCTGGGGAGCCCACCGATGCGGCGTGCGGCGGCTTTTTGTTCTGCCTTTTGGGCGTTGCCGGTCTCTCGGCGACACCTGTGGTCTCAGAGGAAAACAAGCCGCTGGTGCTTAGGCCATGGGTCAAGTTCTGTTTCGGCCAGACGTGCTTCACCGGCGCAGACATCAGAACTGAATGCGAGGTCGTCGTAGCGGCAGTGCTCATCGAACAGAGCGGGGAAGCAAAAAAACTCTCCGGATCACGCTACCAACTCACGTGAAGCAAGAACGGGGAATCAGTTTCGTCATTGATCAAACAGCACAGATCCTCCGTCCGCTCGATCGTTGTTATCCCAATGGCTGCTTGGCAAGTTACGAAGCCGGACCGGAATTGGTGGATCAACTCAAACATGGGCAGACGCTCGCGGTCACCGCAGTCGATGGTGACAATTCAGCGATCCATCGAATACTCCCGTTGGCGGGCTTCGCCGAGGCTTATGATGGTCCTCCAGTTCAGCCAAAAGCATTCGAGGAGCAGACGGGAGCATTGCAAAGAGAGTTAGAGGCGAGGGCGGCGGGCGATGCGCACGACGAGAAAGCGCGCAAGCCGCGTTGCCAGTCTCAGGATTGAGAGCAGGTCCTGCTGATCGCGATTAGATCGAAAGAAAATCGTGGTTCTTCAGCGGCAGCGTGCGGACGCGCTTGCCCGTCGCGGCAAAGATCGCGTTGCACAAAGCCGGCGCCAGCGGCGGCACCGGCGGCTCGCCGACGCCGCCCCAAAATCCGCCGCTCGGCACCACCACGGTTTCGACATGCGGCGCGTCGGCGATGCGCAGCATTTCATAGCCGTCGAAATTCGATTGCTCGGTGCCGCCGTTGGCGATGGTGATCTCGCCGTAGAGCGCCGCCGTCAGCGCATAGACAATCGCGCCTTGCGTCTGCATCTCGATCGAGAGCGGATTGACCGCGTAGCCGGGATCGATCGCCGACACGACGCGATGGACGCGGAGCTTGCCGCGGTCGAAGGAAATCTCGACCACTTGCGCGCAATAAGCTGCCGCAGGCGTGGCTGAGCGCAATGCCGCGGAATACGCCGGGCGGCGGCGGCGAGCCCCAGTTCGCCTTCTTCGCCGCGGCATCGAGCACCGCGAGATCTTTCGGGCTCTTGCGCAGTAGCTTGCGGCGATAGAGATACGGATCGATCCCCGCTTCATGCGCCATCTCGTCGATGAAGCTTTCCTTGTAGAACGCATTCTGCGTGTAATTGATGGCGCGCCATACGCCGAGCGGCACCGGCGTGCCGCGGATGGCGTAGTCGACCAGATAATTCGGCACGTCGTAGCCCATCTCGTCGCCGAGCCCGCTGATATAGGTCCAGTCGACGACGTTGGGGATGAAGGTCGGCACCAGCGACGCCACGAACGACGGCCCGGCGAGGCGGATCGTCAAGGCGACCGGCATGCCGTCGGCATCGAGGCCGGCGGCAAGGCGCGCCATGCTCAAGGGCCGATAGAGATCGTGCTTGATATCCTCTTCGCGCGTCCAGACGAGCTTGACCGGCTCACTCACTTCCTTGGCGATGAGCACCGATTGGCGGACATATTCCTGGATCGGCGCGCGCCGGCCGAAACCGCCGCCGAGCATCATGCGATGCACGGTGACCTGATCGTTGGTCACGCCGGCGGCGAGCGCCGCGGTCGCGACCGCGGTCGCCGGATCCTGCGACGGCGCCCAGATCTCGACGCTGCCGGGCTTCACATGCGCGGTGCAGTTCTGCGGCTCCATGGTCGCGTGGGCGAGAAACGGCACGCCGTAATCGGCCTCGATCCGCTTGACCGCGCCGCCGAGCGCCGCCGCGGCGTCGCCGCGCTTGTGGCCGACCTGCGCCGCGCGACAAGGCCGCCGCCCTGCACCAATTGCGCGATCTCGGCGCTTGAAAGCTTGCCGTTGCCGCGATCGTCCCACGTCACCTTGAGCGCGTCGGCAGCGCATTTGGCGCGCCACCAGGAATCCGCGATCACGGCCACCGCATCGTCCATGCGCACGACACGGCGCACGCCTTTCATGCCGGCGATCGAACTCTCGTCGATGCTCTTCGGCGTGCCCTTGAATACCGGGCAGTGCACGATGGCGGCGTAGAGCATGTCCGGCAGACGCACGTCGATCGCATAGATCGGCTGCGCCGGTGACCTTGTCGCGGACATCGAGACGCTTCCGCGGCGTGCCGGCGAGCTTCCAGTCGCCCGGCTGCTTCAGCCTGATGTCGGTCGACGGCTCGACACTTGCGGCGTCTTCGGCGACCGCGCCGAAGGTCAAGGTGCGGCCGCTCGGGCCGTGCGTGATGGCACTATTGCGTGCCGTGCATTGCGCCGACGGCACGTTCCAGCGCGCCGCGGCAGCGGTGATCAGCATATCGCGGGCGGTGGCGCCGGCCTGCCGCAAATAAAGCTGCGAGGAGGCGATCGAACGGCTCGCGCCGGTGGACGTATCGCCCCAGGTGTTATTGCGCCGCGAGTTTTCCGTCGGCGACACGAACTCGGTGCGGACCTTGGACCAGTCGCATTCGAGCTCTTCGGCCACCAGCATGGCGAGCCCGGTCAGCACGCCCTGCCCCATTTCGGAATGCGCCACGCGGATCGTGACCGTGTCGTCGCGCGCGATGGTCAGCCAGCAGGTGATTTCGGGGGCGCGGCGTGGCCTGCGCCGAGACGGCCGACCGCCTTGACCCGAACGGAACGGCAAAACCCAGCGCCAATCCGCCGGCCGTTGCGCTCGCGCCAATAACGAAGGAACGGCGATTGAAACCGCCGCCGGACCTCATGAAAACCCCCTGCTTTACCGGCAGAACAATGCCAAATTCCGGCCAGACATAAAGCCCAGATTTCAAAAGCCCAACTACCAACGCGCCGGACAATAAACTACGCTGGCCTGTGGCAAAAATCACATTGCGGGGTAAAGCCAATGTCTAACGATCCGGCTCACAATCAGTCCACACTGGAACACCGCCTGCGCGCCATCGAGGACCGGCTGGACATCTACAATCTGATCGCCAGCCATCCGCCCAGCGCCGATACCGGCGCCGCCGCCTATGCCGAAGCCGTTTATGCCGACGACGGCGTGTTCGACCGCGGGCCGGGCCTCACCAGCACCACCGGAAACAAGGCCATGGCGGCCCTGCTGACCAGTCCGGGGCACCAGGCCGCGATCGCCGGCGGGCTGGCGCATTTCACCGGCCTGCCGCATGTCACCATCGACGGCGATGACGCCGTCGTCATTTCCTATCTGCAAATCCTCACCCCGAAGAAAACCGGCGAGGAAGTCGAAGTGCCCAATCATGGCGCTTCGCGCGGCTATCACATCCATCGCGTGGTGACGAACCGCTGGGAGCTCAAACGCACCGCATCGGGCTGGAAGATCAAGCGGCGGACCTTGCGCCTGGTCGACGGCTCCGAACCCTCGCGCGAGATTTTGCGCGGCGCGCTCGGGACCTTCGCGTGAAATTTGAGTGGAGGACGTCCAAGGATATCCTGCGCATCACCTCGGACTTAATGTTTTTTTTTGCAGAACTCTTTCCACGCCTTTCGCATAAAATCTGCCTAAAAGCCTCTGTCTTCGGCGATCTAGCGCCTTTGCGCCAAATGAGAACAGTCGCTACCCGATTTTCCTTGGCTGTCAGATTATGAATCGAAATCTCCGCATTGGCAGCAAACGTCGCCAGCACGCTTTTTGGCAATAGCGCGATGCCCATGCGCGCGACGACGCAGCCGAGCATCGAGTGATACAGAATTCAGCTCGATCGCACGCTCAGGCATTGCGCCACGCGCTGCATACCAGTCCTCCAGGCGTTTGCGATACGGGCAGCCCTGCTCGAACGCAATCATCGTGCGCGGAATGGCACAGCTTTTGCCGATTGGTGGATGTCCAGCTGCCGCGACGATGACGAGTTCCTGGATGAACGCGGGAGCCTTCTCAAATTGGCTCTCGGCGATTGGCTCGGCGACCACTGCAGCGTCGAGTTCTCCGGCCAAAATAGCCGATGCCAACTGCTGCGGATTCCCCGTGCGCAGCTGTAACGTTACTTCCGGATAACGCCGGTGAAATTCAGCGAGAGTTTTGGGAAGCCTGATCGCGGCAGTACTCTCCATGGCTCCCAGACGGAACAGCCCCCTGCGGACGGGGATCCTGCACCGCGTTTCGCGCTTCGTCAGCAAGCGCTAACAGCCGATCGGCATAATCGACCAACAGATGCCCGGCGGGGGTGAGATGCAGCCGCTTGCCTTGCCGGATGAAGAGCGAAACACCGAGGTCCTGTTCCAGCTGACGAATCCGGGTCGTGACATTCGATTGCACCCGATGAAGCCTTA
>CAVOHH010000007.1:0-460183 GCA_963695615.1 uncultured Alphaproteobacteria bacterium
GGTCATGTATTGCTCAAATGGGCTTTGCGAAAGTACTGAAGACCATTGTTAGGCAGTGCGGCCGCTACTAGTCCTGTTGAAACTGCGGTCCCGTACAAATGGATTTGATTTTGACCATCAAACGTCACGTCAATTGGGAAGATCTCACCGACAGACAATTGAAACGTGGTGCTTGCGAACCCGAGTGTCCAAGAATAATCTGAATTTTGGGATATTACCGTATAGATGCCGCTGCGATATGGTGCCCCTGCGGCGCAATGCGAAAACCCGCCAGTTGAGTCTTCCGTGTAGGCTCCCCCTGTCCAAGCTCCAACTTTAATTGTTCCGAATGGGCCTTTCGCAAAGGCCGTCCCAGACAGGGTAGCTCAGAGACCGCGACCAACAAATTAGCCAACGCATGATACGCCCCCCAACGCACCAGGTCGGAACAACCTCTCTACAACCTAGCGTAACGTAACAATCGCCGCTCAACAAGACATTCGAATGCGGCGCCTCATTGCTCCCGGCCGCACTGGACCAAAGATTTTTCGTCGATCAAAATCAAACCCTTGGATTACGGTGACAGTGCATTTAACTGCCTCACTCACGCGGACAATTAGTGCACTGCCACCGCAATTCCCTAACTATCTTTTGCCTGCCCTGCGGCTTCAACACCTCTCGCCGCTCTAATGAGATCGGCAACCTGCTCCACTGGTGTCGCGAGGCGACTTCCCGAACTCGATATGAGGTGTAAGCACAGCTGTCAGCACATCGAACTCGCTGTTTTTGATTGAATTGGACCGCATGGCGATAAGCGCATCCGCGCGAGCAGAATAAAAGGCAGAGAGGCGCACATTATATCTGTACGAGGGAATTAATATGGCCACCAAAAAACTCACAACGATCAACGTGCCGAAACGCGTGATGCTAGTTTGAATGAGCCGGATCAGTTGCCCTTTATCGTCATCTGATATGTTACTCTTGTCACTGGACGTATTTCCATTCGCAGCGTCCGCAACCTCTTTGTTGTATAAGGCGGTCGCCACCGCGAGCAGGAACTCTCTGCGCTGCACGTTTTTTCCAAGTTCCGTACTCATCGAGGCTGCTTTTTCTCGATCAATGTGAAATTCATGCTGGCTAGTTGCCTCCAGTATCGTCTTAAATGTTTCTCTCGGTTCGGAAATGAAGAAAGGATCGCAAGGGGCCGGGAGCGTTATTTGAACGCCGACTGTCTTCACTTCATCAAGCTCTTTTTGCGATAACGTCTGGCCAATTTTGTCCGCAAGTTCTTTTCCAGATGGAAGCGCTCCACCCAGCATGTTTATTTGATGCCACTGGTGGTCGTCCTGACTTTGGTTCGGCCATTGCTTAAAAAAGTTCGTATAGACAGAGCAGCTTTTCGCTATAACAGCGAATTCATTGGAAATCTCAGCATTCCGAGCGTTTAAACGTGCAATCTCATCGTACGTTGAGGTGAGACGACTGTCCGTGTCTGCGCCCACATCGCGGTTTGTGATTTGCGGCGCTTGAAATACGACCAGAGCACCGAAACCAAGCAGTGAAACAATCATAACTAGGAAGAAATAGCCTTCATTCCGAAGCCGGTGTGCCCTTTGTTCTAACCGGCTCAGCAACTCCAACGCGGGGTGGTCAACTTGCGGCCCCTCTCGCGGTGCGTCCGACATCACATCGTCTCGTGATTGATAAGAGGCTTAGCTAGCGGCTGGAGCGACTAAGCCCTTGGCCTGGAGGTCATTGAAAATAGACGTGGCGGTGCTGTACGCATTTGCACTATTCCCCACGAACAACAGCCCACCCGCTTGAACTTGCCCGTTCCCAACCCGACAAAGCGCGTCCAGTTGTTGCCTCGATTAGGCGAGCCTGAAACGCGGTCTGACGACTATAACGGTAAGTGGGTGTCGCGGTGGCTGTGTAGGTGGAGTTGGAAATGCCACTCATTGAGACGTTCGTCATGTTACCCACTGTGTTCGCTGTTCCAGTGGCACTCATTGAGCCCGACGAACTTCCATAGAAGACCGTGCCGGCGTATTGAGCCTGTATCCCACTATCGCCAACCGTTAGAATCAGTACGGCATCAATTCCGTCTCTGGCGAGTTCAGCCTTGATTTCAGCATCGTTGTAGGTCCGCGTCGGCGGAAATAAGAGCAGAGCGTCTTCTACGGGGATGCCGCGTTTCTTTGCTTCCTGCGTAACGCTTGATTGAAGGCTAGCCACCAGCGCGGGAGGTGCCGCAACTAGCGCTACCATCCGCTGAATCGGATGCTGCGGTAGCTGCCGATCGGCGTACCCCTGCATGTCCGTCGTAATACAGCCCGAGAGAATGCCACTCCCGATCACCAAAGCTGGAATCAACGCCCCAAATCGCATCGCTAGCCCCCACAGGTAGCGGTTGTTTGAATGAAATCTGCGCGCTTTCGTACTACAAGGCAATGGCTCCATCCGGGTACCCCTACAAGGGCGGTATTTCCACTCGCGGGCGAGTGGAGCAATTGAGAAATTACAGTGACAGTGCGTAGGGTGGGCACCGCGTCGTGAGAGCCAAGTCGCTTGGGCAAATCGTGCAAACGCGGTGCCTAGGTGGTGGCGCGGAAGCAGACGATTTTGCCACCCTACAGACACCCCGTCATTGCGAGCGAAGCGAAGCAATCCAGCTCGGTGCCGGGGACCTGGATTGCTTCGTCGCTTTGCTCCTCGCAATGACGACCGGTCTCTTTTGACTTTGGGGGTGGCCCCTTTTGAATAGTAATCGCAACTCAAAATGACTAAACTGACGTTCTCTTCAAAGAGAAACCTCAGGGAGAAAACCGTGCGAAAGCTAGTGGTCATCGTCACCGCAACGACCGCACTATTGCTCGCGGGTGGACTTGCCTCAAACGCTCAGACTTCACGCGGGGCAGCAAATATCCAGGCGCAGGCGCAAAACTTCACGCCGATCGAGAAAGCCGCCTGCGGGCCGTATTTTGGCGCACGGTGCGGTCCATACCATCGTTGGGTCTGCGGTCCCTATGGCCGCTGCTGGTGCGCCCACTGTTGATTGCGACAGCACCAACTCATCGATTACGCGATTACGGTGACAGTGCACTTAGCTCCATCGAGCAAGCGGACGCCGTAATCTAATTTCGGCAAAAATCGCGGCGTTCCCCGGATGCGGTGCAGCGCGTTAGCGGTGCACCGCTGATCCGGGGTCGTCGCGAGCTCGGCGCATGAGAGCTCTGAATACGTAACGATCCCGGGTCTGCAGCGCACCACCAAAAGCGCGTTCACGCGCGTCTTGCGCGCGCTATGGTGCTGCGCTGCGCCCGGGAAACGCCGCAGCCTCGTCATTGCGAGCGAAGCGAAGCAATCTAGAGGGGAGCCCGAGCGAAGCAATTCAGCGCGCGGCGCGGTGCCTGCATGGCGCTAGAGCAGCGCGTAGGATGGGTTGACCCCTTGCGAAACCCATCACTTTCCTCACCGTCCTTGATGGGTATCGCTTCGCTCCACCCATCCTACGAGCTGTGCCCCGACCACATTGGCCTACATCAAGTCGCCGCCTAACGTTTTGCTCTTGAGCGCGTCGAGCGCGTCGCCACGCAAGGCCGCTTGACGGCGGCTATTGTTTCGGAGCGCCTTTCGTCGATTACGGTGACAGTGCACTTAACCCCATCAAGCAAGCAGACAACGAATGCACTGCCACCGTAATTAGATTTTGGCAAAAATCCCGACGTTCCCCGGATGCGGTGCAGCGTGGAGCGCGCAGCGGTGCACCGCTGATCCGCGGTCTTCGCGAGCTCGGCGCATGAGGGTTCCGAACTGCGCGACGACCCCGGGTCTGCAGCGCACCACTGGTGCTGCGCTGCGCCCGGGAAAACACTGCCGTCATTGCGAGCGAAGCGAAGCAATCCAGGTTCGGTGCCGGGGAACTGGATTGCTTCGTCGCTTCGCTCCTCGCAATGACGACTGGTCCCTTTTGAATTTTGGGGGGTGGCCCCTTTTGAATAGTAATCGCAACTCAAAATGACTAAATTGACGTTCTCTTCAATGAGAAACCTCAGGGAGAAAACCGTGCGAAAGCTAGTGGTCATCGTCACTGCAACGACCGCACTATTGCTCGCGGGTGGACTTGCCTCAAACGCTCAGACTTCACGCGGGGCAGCAAATATCCAGGCGCAGGCGCAAAACTTCACGCCGATCGAGAAAGCCGCCTGCGGGCCGTATTTTGGCGCACGCTGCGGTCCATACCATCGTTGGGTCTGCGGTCCCTATGGCCGCTGCTGGTGCGCTCACTGTTGATTGCGACAGCGCGTAGGATGGGTTGAGCCCTTGCGAAACCCATCACTTTCCTCACCGGCCTTGATGGGTATCGCTTCGCTCCACCCATCCTACGAGCTGGACGTCTGCTTTGCCCGCGTGAATTTGGTCGGCCGCTCAACCGGGATGATTATCGCCCGTCTGAACAATCAAAACAGGTTCAGTTGCTAGGGGCGGGAACGAGGATCGGGGGGCGT
This sequence comes from uncultured Alphaproteobacteria bacterium, assembly GCA_963695615.1. Taxonomy (GTDB): domain Bacteria; phylum Pseudomonadota; class Alphaproteobacteria; order Rhizobiales; family Xanthobacteraceae; genus BOG-931. The sequence continues at coordinate 4,488 of CAVOHH010000007.1, forward strand.
AGTAATGCTATCGAAGTGAAAGTTCTTGTATGGATTTGATTTGGCCGTCCGGGGATCAAACTGCGCCGGACTGCCTAACTTGGATGGCTCCCCGCCCTGGTCGAGGCCAAACATTTTGCCGACCTGTTCGTCCGGATCGCCAAACGCGGCATTGCCGCCCCCAGTGGCTCCACCGTTCCCCTGACTGAATGCTCGTGCGGAAGTGGTGGAAAGCGAGGCCGCGGCCACTGCAAACAATACAATCGCCACGAACCGAAGCTGCATTGATCGCAACATGGGTCTTCCCCTTGGCGGTGTGCGCCCCATTCGGCAGTATGCGCGGCTTCGCTCTTGGCAGCAACGTCTTTTACCGTTGTCGAGGATGCAAAGCGGCGCGGGCAGGGCAGGACCAGTTCGGGCGAGGCAAGTGCTGTCCTAATTCCATTTGGAGCGAAGAAATTCGTCAACTTTGAAGTAGACGAAAAGGCCCAGCGGCAACCCTATGACTAGACCTACGCCTGCATAGGCAATCATCCCTATGCCGTAAGCCGAATATTCTGCGCCAGAGATCGGCGGGTTAAGATGACGCGCCTGCATGACGATATAGAGCGCACCGACTGCGACGAATAATATTGCGGCTGCAAATCCTGAAGCCGCCGCTAGGACCGCCGCTAAGAGAACTCGCATATTTCTTACCGCCTCAGTTGGCGGCCTCTTTCATATCAAACCAACGCTGGGATGTCTGCTTATGGCCCTTAGCGGACATCAGGCACTTGTGGCCGCCGCGCCGCCAACCTTTCCGCACCAGCCGATCCGCTCGGCGCGTTGCAAGACGCCGAGGCGACAAAAGCTAGATCCGCTTTGCCTCGTTAGCGATCAAGCTCGCGCGGCGGCGCAATATGTCGCGAAGGGCCATCAGCGGATGCTCAGGTGTTTGGCTGCCACCACCCAAATATCGCAACAAAGAAGCATCCAACCACGATGAATATCTGGAGGCCGATTTGTATCCAGTACCGGACTGGCGTGGCATCTCTATGAGCAATCACTTTCGACCAGTCTATGAGAAACCCATCTAGAATATCATCATTGAAGTACGCGATTTTTCTCTCGACAAGGCCGCGCCACAGTATGCGGCCGCAATAGACGCACAAACAGATCGCGACGATGCGAGCGACGATTTCATTAAGGAAAAACTGCATCCAAACATCCGTTCAGCCCTGGGGCCCGACTATACGGTGACAGTGCGCTTAATCTCATCACGCAAGCCAACAATTAGTGCAGTGGCAAAAATCGCGGGCGTTCCCCGGACGCGGTGCAGCGCGTTAGCGGTGCACCGCTGATCCGGGGTCTTCGCAAGCTCGCTGTATCAGGGCACTAAATGCGTAACGATCCCGGGTCTGCAGCGCACCACCAAAAGCGCGTTCACGCGCGTCTTCCGCGCGCTATGGTGCTGCGCTGCGCCCGGGAAACGCCGCAGCCTCGTCATTGCGAGCGAAGCGAAGCAATCCAGACGGGAGCCCGAGCGAAGCAATTCAGTCTGTACCGGGGAGCTGGATTGCTTCGTCGCTTTGCTCCTCGCAATGACGGAGGCTGTCACTTTTCCATTGACAATAGTCACGTATTACGGTTACGATGCGATTCTCGCTCACGTAAAGGACCTGCCCCGGAGACACGCCGGGGCATGGGAGCGAGGGCGGTGCCTGCGGGCGGTGTTGTAAACCGCTCCCGGGCGGCTCCGGGCATCAACCTCCCAGCACTACCGACTGGGGCGCGAGGTGCTCGCTGGACTGGGACAGGTGAAGGCGGGTAACGCCCGCAAAAACCGCGTCGGTTCCGCCCCAGGAATGGGGATCGTTACGGGATCGGCGCCAATTCCAAGTCCCAGGAAACGTGGCCTGGAGCAGGGCCCTTGGGAGGAGATCTCTCCTGGGCCAGAGCCGTGGTGGAACGCCGATAGGCGTGCGCCCCCTCCTTTATCCTCCCCCGCTTGCGGGGGAGGATAGGAGGGGGCAGCGGCCGTGCCAGCAGCACGGCACGAGGACCAATGCGTCTGTCGGCGTTCCATATCCTTTCATTTTCTTGCGCGTGGCGAAGCGAGCGTAGCGGACAGTGAAAAGGCAGGCACCACCCCTTCTTTTTCGGATCGCGCCGCTCTTCTTCGCACTTCAATCGTGGCGGCATTTGCAAAAACTCGGGCGCATATGCGCCGCGAGAACGCGCCGCCTTTCATCCTCCCCCGTGCAAACGGGGGAGGTCGCCATGCGCAGCATGGCGGGTAGGGGCGTCTGAACTCGTCGTCCCGTTGTCGTCGAAAGCTCGCGTTGCCGCGAGGCGTGTCGCAAAGGAGGCAAAGGAGGGAAGTGTAAGTGCGAGCCGCTGACGAGTTGCCCCACCTCGCCGCCGTCGCCCCTACCGCCGTGCTTCGCACGGCTACCTCCCCCGTTTTCACGGGGGAGGATGAAGGCGCGGATGCGTCGCGACAGGGCTCATCCACCCCATTGCACCCCATTTCCGCCCGTCCGTTGACCTTGCCCGGCCAGCGCATTATGGCAGTGTCCGCGCCCGCATTGCGCATAATGCGTTGCGCGCGGGACAGATTTTTCCTTCCGGGCCGGCCTTCGCTGCCGCGCCCTCCAAAACACCGGGGACGTTCTATGCAAACTCTGTGGCTCATCGTTCTTTGCGGCGTATTGGCGATCGCCTATGCCATCTGGGCCACGCGCTGGGTGCTCGCCCAGGATGCCGGCAGCGAGCGCATGCAGGAAATCGCCGCCGCCGTGCGCGAGGGCGCGCAGGCCTATCTCAAGCGCCAGTACAGCACCATTGCTGTCGTCGGCATCGTCATCTTCCTGATCGTCGGCTATTTCCTCGGCTGGCTGGTCGCCATCGGCTTTGCGGTCGGCGCCATCCTGTCCGGCGCGACCGGCTTCATCGGCATGAACGTCTCGGTGCGCGCCAATGTGCGCACCGCGCAGGCGGCGATCAGCTCGCTCGCCGGCGGCCTTGAGCTTGCCTTCCGCGCCGGCGCGATCACCGGGCTTCTGGTGGCGGGCCTCGCGCTGCTCGGCGTCACGCTCTATTTCGGCTTCCTCATCGGCACGCTGCATCTGGCGCCGAACGATCGCGAAGTCATCGATTCGCTCGTCGCGCTCGGCTTCGGCGCCTCGCTGATCTCGATCTTCGCCCGTCTCGGCGGCGGCATTTTCACCAAGGGCGCCGATGTCGGCGGCGACCTGGTCGGCAAGGTCGAGGCCGGCATCCCGGAAGACGATCCACGCAATCCCGCGACCATCGCCGACAATGTCGGCGACAATGTCGGCGACTGCGCCGGCATGGCGGCCGATCTGTTCGAGACCTATGCGGTGACCACGGTCGCGACCATGGTTCTCGCCGCGATCTTCTTCGGCCCCGCCGGCAGCGACGTGCTGTTGAAGATGATGACGCTGCCGCTCGCCATCGGCGGCATCTGCATCATCGCCTCGATCGTCGGCACGTTCTTCGTCAAGCTCGGCGCCGAGCCAGTCGATCATGGGCGCGCTCTACAAGGGCATGCTCGCAACCGCGGTCCTTGCGCTCATCGGCATTGCCGGCGTGATCTACGAGCTCATCGGCTTCGGCCCGCTCCCCGGCGTGAGCTATTCGGGTCAGACGCTCTTCGTCTGCGGCATCGTCGGCCTCGGCGTGACCGGCCTGATCATCTGGATCACCGAATACTATACCGGCACCGATTATCGCCCGGTGCGCTCCATCGCGCAGGCTTCGGTCACCGGCCACGGCACCAACGTCATTCAGGGTCTTGCGGTGTCGCTCGAAGTCGACTGCGCTGCCGGCGCTCGTCATCATCGCCGGCATCCTGATTGCGTATAATCTCGCCGGCCTGTTCGGCATCGCCATCGCGGTGACGACCATGCTGGCGCTGGCCGGTATCGTCGTTGCGCTCGACGCCTTCGGACCGGTGACCGACAATGCCGGCGGCATCGCCGAAATGGCCGGTCTGCCGAAGGAAGTGCGCAAGTCGACCGACGCGCTCGACGCCGTCGGCAACACCACGAAGGCGGTGACCAAAGGCTACGCCATCGGCTCGGCCGGCTTGGGCGCGCTGGTGCTGTTCGCGGCCTACAACGAAGACCTGAAATTCTTCGTCGCCGGCGCGAAGGAGCACCCTTACTTCCAGGGCGTCGCGCCGGACTTTTCGCTGACCAATCCCTACGTGGTCTGCGGCCTCTTGTTCGGCGGCCTGTTGCCTTATCTGTTCGGCGCCATGGGCATGACCGCGGTCGGCCGCGCCGCGTCCTCGATCGTCGAGGAAGTGCGGCGCCAGTTCCGCGAGCGGCCCGGTATCATGCAGGGCCGCGACAAGCCGGATTATGGCCGCGCCGTCGATATTCTGACCAAGGCCGCGATCAAGGAAATGATCATTCCGTCGCTGTTGCCGGTGCTGTCGCCGATCGTCGTCTATTTCGTCATCTACTTCGTCGCCGGCGGCGGCGCGCAGGGCAAATCGGCGGCGTTCTCGGCGCTCGGCGCGATGCTGCTCGGCGTGATCGTGACCGGCCTGTTCGTCGCCATCTCGATGACGTCGGGCGGCGGCGCCTGGGACAACGCCAAGAAGTACATCGAGGACGGCCATTACGGCGGCAAGGGCTCCGACGCCCACAAGGCGGCGGTGACCGGCGACACCGTCGGCGATCCGTACAAGGATACGGCGGGTCCCGGCGGTCAATCCGATGATCAAGATCACCAACATCGTGGCGTTGCTGCTGCTGGCGGTGCTGGCGCACTAAGGCGAGGCTTGAGCGCGATGGCGTTACGGCGAAACGTCGTCCGCTCATCCGCTTAAGCGGGCCAGGCTTTTGAAGAGGCTGGGTCGGCTTGCGGACGAGCCGGACTGGTCGCTTACGAGCCCTTGCCTTGGAAGTTGTGGATGATCGTGGTGATCACGTTGAGATCGTTGCCGCTGGTCGGCGTGGTGCGGCTGACGAAATCGAAAACCTTGCCGTCCTTCATGCCGTATTCGGCGAGCCGCTGGACTTTGCGGTCTCTGTCGAAATAGACGGCGATGACGCGCTGGTCGGTCACCTCCGTCTGCATGAACATGATCGGGCGGTCGGCGCGCTGCGAAATATAGTAGAACGCTTCGCCGCTGACGGTCGCGACCGTCGACGGCGTGCCGAGAACGAGCAGCACCTGCTCTTGCGATGCGCCGAGCGGAATTTGTTCGAGCGCGCCTTCGGGCAGCACGTAGCCGCGCTGAAAGGTCTCGCGGGTGCAGGCGGCAAGCGCGAGCGCGGATACAAGCACAAGCACGGCCGCACGCGCCGTTACCGGCGGCCGGCCTCCGCTCCGCGAAAAACTCCCCCGCATCCTCGTCCCTAACCCGTCCCTAACTTGCGTCCAGCCGCCGTGTGCCGTACCCCCAAAGCCCAAGATTGGCAAATCTGCCGCTCCTGGACCCTTGCGGCGACGTTGAGGCGACGTTTAAGCGACGTTTAAGCGACCTGGATCAACCTTATGATCTTGAAGCTATTTCGACCAAGCTCCCCCGACCGCAACATCCGCGACCTCTATGGCGCGATCGTGGCGCAGGCGCGGTTGCCCGCGTTTTATACCGGTTACGGGGTACCCGACACCGTTCAGGGCCGGTTCGACCTGATCGTGCTGCATCTGGTGCTGGTCATCGCTCAGATCGGACGCAGGTCGGGCACAGCCGAGCGGATGACGGCACCGCGCGCGCCATCGGACAAAAATTGTTCGACGAATTCTGCCGCGATCTCGACGACAATCTCCGCGAGATGGGGGTCGGCGATCTCGCGGTGCCGAAGCGAATGCGGAGCTTCGCCGAGGCGTTTTACGGCCGCCAGGCCGCTTATCTCGCGGCTCTTGGCCGCGGCCGATCCGCGGGAGCTTGAGAACGCGCTCGCGCGCAATATCTTTGACGAGGTGAAAGCCGGCGGCGGCGGCGCCGGCGCGGCTTGCCGCTTATGTCCGCGCGACGCTGTCGCAGTTCGAGACGCAAGGCAAAGCCGCATTCGACAGCGCGCTGCTGCGTGGACAGGTCGCTTTTCCACAAGCCCGAGACCATTGCAACGCCGATCGTAGAGGCCATCCACAATGGGTGAGCAAAAATCGCAGAAATCCGGCGCCGCCGCCGTGGCACGTCCCCGTCACGCTGGAGGATATTCCCGAGACCGGCCGGCACTTCGATCTGGTGGCCGACGCCGGCGTGCGGGCGGCGGTCGCAAGGCGTCGCGGGCTTGCGCGATCTGCCGCGCCTTCAGGCAAGCTTTGACGTGACGCGCCGCGGCGCCGACGGCTTGCACGTCGCCGGCTCAGTCTCGGCGACCGTCGGGCAAACTTGCGTGGTCACGCTCGAACCGCTCGTCAACGAAGTCGACGAGACGGTCGATGTCACTTTCGTGCCGCGGCAGGCCGCCGAACCCTCGGAGCGAGGAAGCAAAGCGGGAGCCGCGCGACGTGAAGTGGGACGATCCGGAGCCGCTGGTCGGCGGAACGATCGATCTTGGCGCGCTCGCGATCGAGTTCTTGATCGTTGGGCTCGATCCCTATCCGCGCAAGCCGGGCGCGGTGTTCGAAGCTGCCGCAGGACGACACGCCGGATCCTGGCCCCTTCGCGGCGCTCGCCAAGCTGACGAAGGACTAGTGGTCGATGTTGCGGACTGCCTATAAACGGGGCGCAACCTCGCGCGAGGTCGGTCAAATTGAATAAACTGAAGTAGAATCATTATCTTGCTGGCGTCCTTAACTTCGAGACTTGATATAAACGGGGAGCGCAGATCGTTCGCGCGGTTCGAAATCGGGGGACGAGAGTGGCCGTTGAACGCAGTTGTGTCCGGGCGTCGAACCGCTATTGTCGCGACCGCTGTCGCCTTCCCGCCATCCCGGACCTAGGACCGCAAGGTCATTCGAATGTCAGACAAGGTCCGCATTGCGCTCGATGCGATGGGGGGCGATCACGGCCCCGCCGTTACGATTGCCGGGGCCGAATTGGCGCTGACGCGCCATCCCGGCAGCGAATTCGTTTTGTTCGGCAATTCTTCGCTCATCGCGCCGTTGCTTGACGCGCGGCCAGCAGCTCAAGGCGGTGTCGCGGCTCGTCCACACCGACATCGCCGTGCGCATGGAGGACAAGCCGAGCCAGGCTTTGCGCTATGGCCGCTGGAAATCCTCGATGTGGCTCGCCATCGACGCGGTGAAGAAGGGCGACGCCGACATGGTGGTGTCCGGCGGCAATACCGGCGCGCTGATGGCGATGTCGAAGTTTCACCTCAAGATGCTGCCCGGCATCGACCGGCCGGCGATCGCCGCGCTGTGGCCGACGGTGCGCGGGGAATTGATCGTGCTCGATGTCGGCGCCTCGATCGGCGCCGACGCCGCGCATTTGATCGATCTCGCGGTGATGGGGTCGGCGACGGCGCGAATTCTGTTCGGCCTCGACCGGCCGACCGTCGGTCTTCTCAATATCGGCGTCGAGGAGGTGAAGGGTCTCGAAGAGGTCCGCGAGGCCGGCCGCATCCTCCGCGAAGAGACTTTTCCCGATTTCGACTATCAGGGCTTTGTCGAGGGTGACGATATCGGCCAGGGCAAGGTCGATGTCGTCGTCACCGAAGGTTTTGCCGGCAATATCGCGCTCAAGGCGGCCGAAGGCACCGCGCGCCAGATCGGCCAATATCTGAGAGCCGCGATGACGTGCTCGCTGCGCGCCAAGATCGGGTATTTGTTCGCGCGCGCGGCCTTTGCGCAGTTGCGCGAACGCATGGATCCGCGCCGCGCCAATGGCGGCGTCTTTCTCGGCCTCAACGGCATCGTCATCAAGAGCCACGGCGGTACGGATGCCGAAGGCTATGCCGCCGCGATCGAGGTCGGCCATGGCGTCGTGCGCGACGAGCTCTTGGCCAAGATCCGGGCGGCGCTCGGACGGCATGGTCGATCTCAGGCAGCAAGCGCGCAAATTCCGGAAGCAGCCAAAGGTCTTGAAAGCAAAGCTGTCGGCGGAGCCGCCTCGTGACAGTAACGCGGTCGGTCATCCTCGGTTGCGGCAGCTATCTGCCGAGCCGGGTCCTCACCAACGAAGAGCTGGCGCGCAAGGTCGACACGTCGGACGAGTGGATCGTTCAGCGCACCGGCATTCACGAGCGCCGGATCGCGGCACCCGGCGAGTTGACGTCGCATATGGCGGTGCACGCGGCGCGCAATGCGCTTGCGCATGCCCATGTCGACGCGCAATCGATCGATCTCATCGTGCTGGCGACCTCGACGCCGGACAATACGTTTCCGGCGAGCGCGGTCGCGGTGCAGGCCGATCTCGGCATCACCCACGGCGCCGCCTTCGATCTGCAGGCGGTGTGCTCCGGCTTCGTCTTCGCTTTGGCCACCGCCGACGGGCTGCTCAAGTCGGGCGCGTTCAAGCGGGCGCTGGTGATCGGGTCGGAGACCTTCTCCCGCATCCTCGACTGGACCGACCGCGGCACCTGCGTGCTGTTCGGCGACGGCGCCGGCGCGGTCGTGCTCGAGGCGCAGACGCAGCCCGGCACGCGCGACGATCGCGGCCTGCTCACGGTGCATCTGCGCTCCGACGGCCGTCATAAATCGAAGCTCTATGTCGACGGCGGGCCGTCGTCGACGGGAACCGTCGGCCATCTGCGCATGGAAGGCCGGGAGGTATTCCGGCACGCCGTGGCGATGATCACGGACGTGGTCGAGGACGCCTTCAAGGCGACCGGCTACACCGCGGCCGACGTCGACTGGTTCATCCCGCATCAGGCCAACAAGCGAATCATCGACGGTTCCGCGCACAAACTCGGCATCTCGCCGGAGAAAGTCGTCACCACCGTCGACCGCCACGGCAACACCTCGGCGGCGTCGATCCCGCTGGCGCTCGCCGACGCGGTCGCCGACCGGCGCATCAAGCGCGGCGATCTGTTGTTGCTCGAAGCCATGGGCGGCGGCTTCACCTGGGGCGCGGTCCTGGCGCGCTGGTGAAGTTGCGCACACTTTGTGAGTTCGCGCTAATGCCCCGTTGACCGTGTGGCAACAAGCTAATATCGTTGATAATTCAGCACGATATGGTCGAGGCTCACTTAGTCGAGGCTCAATCGAGCGCCGTGCATGGGGCTGGCGATGGCGGGAAAGACGGTCACACGTGCGGATCTGTGTGAGGCGGTCTATCAGAAGGTCGGCCTGTCGCGCACTGAATCCGCTACGCTCGTTGAGCTCGTGCTCAAGGAAATCACCGACTGCCTTGAGCGCGGCGAAACGGTAAAGCTGTCGTCGTTCGGATCGTTCGTCGTGCGCAAGAAGGGCCAGCGCATCGGACGCAATCCGAAGACCGGCAAGGAAGTCCCGATCTCGCCGCGCCGCGTCATGGTGTTCAAGCCGTCCGCTATTCTCAAGCAGCGCATCAACGGCGTAGACGGCGGCACCGAGCTCGAGGCCGAATAAAGCCGCCCGGTTGTTTGCGTTCGCGTTCGAACCGAGTTGTGTCCCGCGGCTTCACACGTGATGTCGCGCCGCTTCGAGCAGGATCATTGAGCAGGGTCATGGCATTGGAAAAAGCGCCGGACGCCTTCCGCACCATCAGCGAGGTCGCTGACGAGATCGACGTGCCGCAGCACGTGCTGCGGTTCTGGGAGAGCCGTTTCCCGCAAATCCGTCCGATGAAGCGCGGCGGCGGCCGGCGCTATTATCGTCCCGACGATGTCGATCTGTTGCGCGGCGTGCGGCATCTGCTTTACGGCGAGGGCTACACGATTCGCGGCGTGCAGCGCATCCTGCGCGAGCAGGGCGTGACCTTCGTGCAGACGATCTGGAGCGTCGAGATCGACGTCGACCAAGACAGCGTCGGACCAAGACGTGCCGCTGCCTGACGCCGATGACGATGACGCGGCAGCCGAGGCGACAACGCGGTCCGAGCCCAATCTGTTCGCCGTCGTGCCGCCGCGCGCGCAACCGCCGGCCGCTGCGCCGACAGGCGAGCGGCGCGAGCCGACCATCGTGCCGCCCATTTCTCTCGAGCAATCGCCGCCGCAACAGCCGTCGCCGCCGACGCAGCCGACCGCGGCGCAGCCGTCCGCCGGGGAGCCTTTGGAGCCCGCGATCGCAGCGGAAGACCGGCTCAGGCTCCAGGCGGCGCTCGACGAACTCGTCGCCTGCCGCGGCATTCTCGAGACCGCGCTGCAGCAGCAATGAGCGGGGCGGCTCAAAGCCCGCTCTGGATCGCGCTGCGCAGCATCTCGCGATAGGGATAGCCGCCATAGGGGCCGATCGGGCTCGCGGTTTTTGCCAACCGATCGAGCGCCGACAGAAACTCCGCTTTGTCTTTGTAATAGGCGACGTCGGCGTCGCCGAGTTCGGCAAATTCCGGGATATTCGTGCAGATGACGCGGCTGCCGGCGAGCCTGCCTTCGACTACGCAGCGGCCAAAGCCTTCGCGCAGCGAATGCACCCAGACGATTTCATGCTTTTGATATTCGGCGGCGACCTCGCCGTCCGAAAGCTGCCCGCATAGCCTGAGTTGGCCGCTGTCGAGAAAGCCCTTGAGCGGCGCCAATCGCGGCGCGTCGCCGGCCTTGTGCAGACCGAGGATCGCGACGCGGTAGCCGCCGGCAAGCACCGCCGGCAGATAGTCGGCGGCTACGGTGTCGAGATCCTTGTTGGCAGTCGAGCCGGTGCAGAGCAGGATCGACGTCTTGGCCTCGCGTTGCGGCGTGCCGGCGCGGAGCAGCCTTTCGAAGGCATAGAATGTATTCGGCAGGATCGCGATCGCACCGTGACCGAAAAGCCCGCTGTCGACGATCCGCTGCCGGCTCAACTTCGAGATCGTGAAAACCGGACGGTTGAGCCGTTTTATGGCGCGATAACACGCGAGATAATAAATCTTCGACGGCGACAGGCCGCGATTGAGTTGCTCGAGATCGTGGACGACGATGCGGCCGCGCCGCGTGTACAGATCGATCATCGCGACCGAGTTGTACGGATAGAGCGTGAGATCGGTCCGCAGCGCCAGTCCGATCAGCGGCAGCACGGTCTGCTCGACGACGAACCGCGATCATGTAGAACAGGTTGCGCGGCAGCTTTTTGCAGATCGCCGGCGCGCGGACCACGCTGACGCGAAAGCCTTCTTCCTTCAGTCCGTCGATCAGGTTGCGGACATAAAGCGGAATGCCGCGATCGAGCACGCCGCCGATGAAATCGTTGATCAGGATATGCAAGCCTGGCTCCCCGTTTACCGGCACCTGGCTTCGTGGTACCGGCTTGCCGATGATCGGCGTCAAAAAAGTTCGAACGAAAGCATTGGTCGCGACGCTCGCGCTACTCGCTTTCACCGACGCAGTCCTGGCCCAGCACTACCTAGAGCCGTCAGACGTCGGCCGCGCGACCTTTTACTCGCACAGTTTCAAATCGAAACAACACACCCGACACGCGCGTGAAAAACAGCGCGCGCTCGACGCCGCGCATAAGGCTGCGCTGAGCAAAATCCCGGACCAGCCTCAACCTACCGACCCCTGGGCCAAGGTGCGGCCATAGCAAGCACCAGGCGCCCTCGGAAATATGGAAATGCCGGATTTTATTGGTCGGAGCGCCGAGATTTGAACTCGGGACCCCCAGTCCCCCAGACTGGTGCGCTAACCGGGCTGCGCTACGCTCCGAAGCCGATTGGGCCTGATGGTGTCCGCAAAACGGCGCCGTCCGGCGCGCGCTTTTCGGGATCAGGCTCAGGGCAGGGCTTGGTTTAGAGCATGAGCCGGACCAGGGGAAGCCGGTTATGGCATTGGCCGGGCAAAGGGCTCTGCAAACGGGTCTCAAAGCTTTCGAATAAGCCGCTGTAATTATTCCATTATCGCAACCGGCAAACGCCGCGCGGGCGCGATTGGGGCGGTCGCGGCTAACCCATTGCGCAACATGATCTCGCGGAATACGGGTTTGCGCCGTAGAGTGGATTCTCTCAGCGCCACCCGCAAACCCCTTCAGCTTGCCCTTTGACCCGGATCCCCATTTGAAGCGGCTCTATAGCGCAACCTTCAATTCGATCCGGGGGCTCATCGACGGCGTGCGAACCGAAGCGGCCGTCCGCGAGGAAGCGGTGGCGCTCGCGATCGCGGTGCCGGTCGGCATGGCGCTGGCGCCGAGCGCCGCCTGGTATGTCGCCATGATCGGCTCGATCCTCGTCGTGCTCGCCGTCGAATTCCTCAACACCGCGGTCGAGAAATTGTCCGACCACGTCACGCCGGAGCACCATTATGCGATCGGGCGGATCAAGGATTTCGGCTCGGCGGCGGTGTTCTGCAGCCTGAGCCTCGGCGTGCTGATCTGGCTTGTGGCGATCGCGGTGCGCGTCGGCCTGCTGTGACAATCACGCCACCTGCGGCTGCCGCGTTGAGCGGAGCGCCTTGAGCAGGCCGCCGAGCGTCGGCTTGCCGTCGAGTGGTGCTGCGGCGGCGCTGATCGGGCCGAGCACCGCCATGCGCCGTCATGAACAGCGCGCCGAGCGTATAGGCGACCGCATAGGCGGCGAGGAAGCCGACCAGGCCGAGCTTTGCGGCGAAGGCAACCACGGTCGCAACGATCATCATGACGACGACGATCACGCCGTTCGAGCGCAAGGCTCCTGAAATAGCCGGTATATTGCAAGAGCGCCTCCGCAACGATCTGCAGGATGCTCGCCGAGCAGCGAGCACGACGACGATCGGCGTCACCGCCGGCGGCACGGTCGCGGCGGTGCGCAGCAGGAACGCGTAAAGCTCGCGTGCCGCCGAAGATCAAAACGCCGCAGGCGGCCAGCGCCGGGATCGCGCACAGCCCGACGGCGAGCAGGGTCGTGAGCACCAGGCGCCTGGGGTCGCGCGCATTATAGGCGCGCGTTTGTCCGGGAATCGCGAGGTCGCACACCGCGGCAAAGATCACGCAGGAGCCGCGGAAAATCTTGAACACGGTGTCGAGAATGATCGGCGCGGAGCCAAGGCCGAAGACGATCGGCACGATGTAATAGGGAAAGGTCGCGACGAAAAGGCCGCTCAATGCGCCGGTCGAGCTGCGCGAGACGGAATGCCAGTTGGTACGGAAGAAGGCGTAGAGCTCGCGGGCAAAGCCGCGGACATGGAGCACCAAAGCGCCGCGGCGGACGAGCTTCGTCATCGCGACGGTGAACAGCGCCGCCCACAGCACGTTCGAGCCGACCAGAAAGACCGAGAGCGGCAAGCCCACCAGCATCGCCAGGAGCGTTGCGATATTCACGGCGCGGCGCACCAGCTCCAAACGTTCGAAATAGACGAACAGGTCGACGGCGATGCTCACGGTGCGCAGCGAGAACCACGCCAGGTTGAGCGCGATGAACAGAAGAAACAGCGCGAGATCGAACGCCTCGTGCAGCGTCGGGCCTGCGCGCAAAGCCTCCACGGCGAAACAGGTGAGCGCCGCGGCGAGGCTGAGCAGGATGTAGAACAGAATGACGGCGCCGGCCTGGCAGGCGGCCTTGTCGTCGCGCTCGCCGGCAAGGTGCGGCGTGCGCAGATTGACGAAGGCGATCTTGGCAAGGCCGAGATCGGTGATCCACAGCGAATAGCCGACGGCAGCCGTGATGATGAAGATCGAAAAGCGCTCCGGATCGAGGATGCGCGCGAACACGAAGGTCTGCACAAAGCCCATGGCGAAAGCGCCGGCCGCCGTCGAGCCGCGCAGCAGCAAATAGGGGATCGAGATCAGCCGTTCCACAGGCTTTTGAATTCGGGGCCGGCGCCGGCGCCGCGTCTTCGGAAAGCTGCTCCAGGGGGGCGTGCATGGTTGGATTTCTGGGTTCGGTTCCGTAAGGCGCGGCAAGCCCCGACAATGGCAGGGGAGTGGGTAACGCGGTGTTAACGGGGGTCTTCTTCATCCTCCCCCGCGCTAGCGGGGGAGGTAACCGTGCGAAGCACGGGGGTAGGGGCGCGGGCCTCGTCGCATCGTTCATCGCCGAAAGCTCGCTCAGCTCCAAGTCTAGCTCCTCCCGGCAACACGAGCTTTCGACACCTTGCGTGGCGGCGAGTCAGACGCCCCTACCTCCGTGCTTCGCACGGCTACCTCCCCCGTTTTCACGGGGGAGGATGAGGGGTGCCGATCTCGCGCCGCCAGTACTTGCCCCGTCATCCTGAGGTGCGAGCGAAGCGAGCCTCGAAGGATGAGCGGCCCCAGCACCTCGGCCGTCTCCTTCGAGGGCCGCTTCGCGGCCACCTCAGGATGACGGGGAACAGACAAGCTCGCCTATTATCGCAAGCGCATCCGCACCCGAGTTTTGCAAACACCGCCACGGTGAAAGCGCGAAGAAAAGCGCGGAGGAAAAAAGAAGGGGTGGTGCCTGCTTTTATCTGCCCGCTACGCTCACCTCGCCAAATAAAGAAGGAAGCGGAACGCCGACAGACGCATTGGTCCATCGTGCCGTGCTGCTGGCACGGCCGCTGCCCCCCTCCTTTATCCTCCCCCGCAAGCGGGGGAGGATAAAGGAGGGGGCAGCACGTCTATCGGCGTTCCACCACGGCTCTGGCCCAGGAGAGATCTCCTCCCAAGGGCCCCGCTCCAGGCCACGTTTCCTGGGACTTGGAATTGGCGCCGATCCCGTAACGATCCCCATTCCTGGGGCGGAACCGACACGGTTTTTGCGGGCGTTACCCGCCTTCACCTGTCCCAGTCCAGCGAGCACCTCGCGCCCCAGTCGGTAATGCTGGGAGGTTGATGCCCGAAGCCGCCCGGGAACGGCTCGTAACGCCGCCCGCGGGCACCGCACTCGCCCCGGCCTTCAGGTCTACCTCCCGAAGGCGTCCTTCATGGACGAGATTCGCGGCAATGTAACTGAAACAGAGACAAATGTCAATGGAAAGGTGACATCACGCTTTCGTCATTGCGAGCGAAGCGAAGCAATCCAGGGCGGCTCGCTCGGAGCGGGGATTGCTGCTTGCTGAGGATGAGGCAAATCCGGCGCGGTGCCGGGGAGCTGGATTGCTTCGTCGCTTCGCTCCTCGCAATGACGGCGTGGCGGTTTCGTCATTGCGAGCGAAGCGAAGCAATCCAGGGCGGCTCGCTCGGACCGGGGATTGCTGCTTGCTGAGGATGAAGCAAAATCCCGCGCAGTGCCGGGGAGCTGGATTGCTTCGTCGCTTCGCTCCTCGCAATGACGGCGTGGCGGCTTCGTCATTGCGAGCGAAGCGAAGCAATCCAGGGCGGCTCGCTCGGACCGGGGATTGCTGCTTGCTGAGGATGAAGCAAAATCCCGCGCAGTGCCGGGGAGCTGGATTGCTTCGTCGCTTCGCTCCTCGCAATGACGGCGTGGCGGCTTCGTCATTGCGAGCGAAGCGAAGCAATCCAGGGCGGCTCGCTCGGAGCGGGGATTGCTGCTTGCTGAGGATGACGCAAATCCGGCGCGGTGCCGGGGAGCTGGATTGCTTCGTCGCTTCGCTCCTCGCAATGACGGCGTGGCGGTTTCGTCATTGCGAGCGAAGCGAAGCAATCCAGGGCGGCGCGCTCAGAGCGGGGATTGCTGCTCGTTGCTGATAAGGCAAATGGCGTGATGCCGGGGAGCTGGATTGCTTCGTCGCTTCGCTCCTCGCAATGACGGCGCGGCGGCATCGTCATTGCGAGCGAAGCAAAGCAATCCAGGGCGGCTCGCTCAGACCAGGGATCGCTGCTTGCTGAGGATGAGGCAAATCCGGCGTGGTGCCGGGGAGCTGGATTGCTTCGTCGCTTCGCTCCTCGCAATGACGGCGCGGTGACAGCGCGGGATTAGGGTTAAGGCATGCGCGGCGCCCGCGCCTGTAAAGCCTAACGCCAGTAATGCGTTGACCCCTTAACCTCTTATTCATCATGAAGGACGTGCGTGCCGTCGGGTGTATCCACGGTGCGCTGGCATTTTCAATTGCGAGGTGCGGCATGCCGGCCGACAACAAGCGTCCTCATTATCGCGCGCTCGACGGCTATCGCTTCATCGCCGCCAGTCTGATCGTTCTGCATCACTACAACGGCGGCTTCGCTCTCGGGATCGAGCGGGTTACGCCGGCCGTCAATGCACTTCCCGTGATGGTGGACTTCTTCTTCGCGCTCAGCGGGTTCGTCATGACCTGCACCTACATGGAGACGATGCGGAACGCCGCGCGACTACGGCGACTTCCTCAAGCGCCGCCTGGCGCGCATTCTTCCTTTGCATCTCGCCGTGCTCTTCATGTTTGCCGCCCCCATCGTCGCTTTCAAATACGGCTTGCTGCCGACCAAACATCCCGAAACGCTCGACATGAGCGCGTTCCCCGCCAATGCCCTGCTGCTGCATGCCTGGGGCTTTGTCGACCACTTATCTTTCAACCCGCCATCGTGGTCGATCAGCGCGGAATGGCTCGCCTATCTTCTCCTCCCTTGCTTCCTCTTGCTCGCGCGCCGCTTCTCACCCTTGACCAATCTCGTTCTCATTGTCGGCGGTGTTGCCGTCATGATGCTGTGGCGCAACGCGATGGGGCTCGGTCCCTGGACGGAAGCGAACAGTGACTACGGCGCGCTGCGGGCGCTGCCCACGTTCTTTCTCGGCGTGATCTTTGCGGTGATGCTCGAGACTTCGCCGCGGCTGTTCCACCGGCTGTTTCGCGCCCCCTGGGCGGTCGTGCATCTGCTCTTCCTCGCGGCGGTGGTATCGCTGCATTTCAAGCTGCCGCGTGAGCTCGCCATCGTGCTTCTTGCCTTGGTCGTGCCGTTCGCGGCGACTGCCGAGCGCGACAACAGGCCGTCATGGCTGACAACCAACATCATGGCGCGGCTTGGCGATTTTTCTTACGCGGTCTACATGATCAATATCGTCGTCGGCTCGGCCATTCTCCTGGTGGTGCACAAGCTCAATCCCGGCACGCCGCTGCGCTTTGCGGCGGCGTTTGCGACCTACCTCGCGGTGGTTGCCTTGTCCGGCGCTCGTCTATCGGTATTTTGAATTGCCGTGCCGCCGTTGGGTCAACAATTCCGGCTGGCGAGACGGCTGGCGCGGGCTTGGGCTCGCTCTGCGAACCACCGCAGCCCCCGAAACGGCGAGGACTTTGTAACGCGATCTTAATGGCATGGAGCTAACCAAAACTTGAACCGGGCTGGCTAATTTCTGCCGCCAGGTCCGAACGCGGGAACCGCTCTCGTGCAGCAAAAAATCGTGATTAACGGCAGGTTCCTCACGCAGCGCATGGTGGGCGTGCAGCGCTTTGCCATCGAGGTCACCAAGGTCATCGATGGGCTGATCGAGAGCGGCGAGTATGCAGCGCTTGAAGGGGCGGGTCGAGATCCTGGCGCCTCGCGCGGCGCGGGATTTCCCGCTGCGGCATATTCCGGTCCGCCGGTGCGGGATCGGCGGCAGCTATATCTGGGAGCAGCTCGAACTGCCGTTCTATGCCAAGGGAAATCTGCTGCTGAATTTCTGCAGTCTCGGTCCGGTCGTCACCCGCAATCAGATCGTCGTCATTCACGACGCCACGCCCAAGGCGCGGCCGCAGAACTTCTCGCCGCTGTTTTGCGCTCTCTACAACTTCCTGATCCCGCGGCTGTGCCGGCGCGCGCTTGCCATCGGGACCGTATCCGAATTCTCGCGCAGCGAACTCGGCAAATGGTACGGCGCCGATACCAATAAGATCACAGTCTGTTATGTCGGCGCCGATCATATTTCACGGATCGTGTCGGATGACTCGGTCATCGAGAAGCTCGGGCTCAAGGGTCGAAAGTTCTTTCTCGGCGTCGGTGCGGGCAACAATAAAAACGCCGAGACTGTCGTCGCCGCCATGCAAAAGGCGGGTCTCGACGATGCCTTGCTGATGGTCACCGGCTATCGCAATGCCAAAGTGAACGGCCAGGCGGTCAAGATCAATTCCGACAATGTGCGTCCGACCGGATATGTGTCGGACCAGGAGCTGCGTTCGCTCATGGAGCATGCCTTGGCGCTGGTCTCGCCGTCCCGTTATGAAGGGTTCGGCTTGCCGCCGGTCGAGGGCATGGTGGTCGGCTGTCCGGCGATCGTGAGCAACACGCCGGCGATGGTCGAGATTTGCGGCGACGCGGCGCTGCATTGCGACGCCGACGATGTCGACGGATTGGCGCGCTTCCTGCGCACCGTCCACGACGACCCAGTGCGGCGTGGCGAACTGGTGGCCGCCGGCCACGCCCGTGCGGCGCGTTATACGTGGGACTCGACGACCCGCGTGCTGCTTGGCCTCTGTCTCGCGCATCCGCCGCAGATGACGAACGACGCCCGCTCTTTCAACCCCAAACAGCAAATTGTTCTCGACCGGGCAAAGTCGCCCGAAACTGTCGGCTAAGCGAAGGCTGCCTGATCCAGCCGGATAACTCGGAGTGCGCATGTCCAGCTTTCGCAGCCGCGATGCCACCATGACGCCGGCGTTCTCGGTCTATCTCGATCTCGTTCGCGCGACCGCGGCACTCCTGGTTCTATTCTATCATGCGGCGACCAATATCGAGCTTGGCGGCGCCTGGCTGCGGCCGGCTTTTGCGCATACCGGCACGCCCGGCGTCATCATCTTCTTCGTCTTGTCCGGCTTTGTCATCACCTGGGCGAGCGACACCAAGGAGAAGACTTCTCAAGGTCTTCTTCATCAATCGCCTGGCGCGGCTGTGGTCGGTCGCGATCCCGGCGTTCGCGGTGACCCTTACTTGCCGACGAGATCGGCTTCGCCGTCTATCCGCAGCTCTATTCGGCGATCGAGAACTGGACGGCGCTGCTTGGCGCGTCCGTTCAGCCACCTCGCGATGTCGGGCGTCTTTCTCAACCAGATCTGGTTTCTCGACGTGCGGCCGCTGTCGAACAATCCGTTCTGGTCGCTGAGCTACGAGTGGTGGTACTACGCAGCCTTCGGCTTTTTCATGCTCATTCCGGGCCGTATCGGCTCGCTACTGGCGCTGGCGGCCTTGGCCGTGATGGGACCGAAGATCTGGCTTCTGTTTCCGATCTGGCTGATGGGCGTCTTCGTCTATCGCAGGCTGCAGGTGCGGCGCGAGATTCCGGTTGCGGTCGCGGTGGCCGATGTTTCTTGCGCCGCTGGGCGTCGTCGGCGTGTTTCGCGCTCGATCGGTTGTTGCACCTGCGCGAGCATATCGAAGCGCTGGTCGATCCGCACTACCATTGCGTTTTCGATCATCTTCATTCCCGCGATCTTGTTCGGCGCGCTGGTGGCCATTGAATCTCTATGCGTTTCCCTCGCTCGAGCGTTATCTCGCGCCCGGTCTTGCTGCGATCGGGCGGCCGGTGCGCTGGGTCGCGGGCGCGACGCTCTCGATCTATCTGTTTCATTATCCGCTGCTGTACTTTTTTGGCGCGGTGTTCCACGTCGAACCGGCGTCGCCGTTCTGGATCAACGGGGCGATCGTCGTCTGCACGCTGGCCGGCTGCTTTGCGCTGAGCGCGGTCACCGAGGACAAGAAGCGCGCCGTGCGCGGCTGGATCGAAGCCGTGTGGTCGTTTGCGGCGCAGGTCGTGCGGGGGAAGACTGCGGCGCCGGCGGGGTAGAAGCCCCATTCCGTCACCCTGAGGTGCGAGCGTAGCGAGCCTCGAAGGGCGACGGCCCCAGCGCTGCGGCCGTTCACCCTTCGAGGGCCGCTTCGCGGCCACCTCAGGATGACGGGTCATAGTGCTCGCTTGATTTGAAGCGATCGTTTCCGAATCACCCGCCCGCCGGAACAACATCCTGCGCAGCGATCACGGCGCGGGAGTAGCTCACGCCCGCCGCCCGATAATTGCTGTATTTGGCGGTGGCGACGGCGAGCGCCCAGATCACGCCGGTCAGCAGATAATAGTGCCGCCAATGGTCGATGTCGGCGATCAAGGCTTCAAGCAGAAGTGCGACGAGCGGCACATAGGTGGCGATCAGAAAGGGCTGCCAGGGCGTCCGCACCCACATGGCCTTGAAGCCGATCACCAGCGTCAAAAGCACCAGCGTCAGGAAGGCGATGCCGCCAAACCAGCCGTGGTTGAGCATGACGCCGAGATAGACATTGTGCGACACCCAGCCGGTGTAATGGGCGAACCCCCACGGCGCCATGCCGAGCGGATGATTGAATATCTCGCGCAGGCTATCGCGCTGCAGATAGATGCGCGCCCTGTTGTCGGAGTCGATGTCGTAGCTTTGAAACAGATGAAAGCGCTGCACGAACATGTCATGGACGAGGTCGATCGAGCTCAGCGCCAGGAAGATCGCGACGGCGGCGATGCCGCCGGCAATCACGAAATAGAAAATCCGCTTGCGCGCACGGCGATCGGTCTGCGTGAGAAACAACAGGTAGACCAGAAAGACGATGGTGAAGGCGAGGCTGCCCCATGCGGCGCGCGAGAAGTCCATCAAGACGCCGGTGAAAATGATGAGGCTCGCCAGAACGTCGCGCAGGCGGAGTTTCTCGGTGACCATTCTGGCGATGAGCCAGGACAGCGGCGGAATGAGCCAGCAGCCGAACAGATCGGGGTCCTTGAAGCCCGCGACCGGCCGGTCGTTCATGGAGAATACTTCAAGGCCGGGCAGGAAGTTGAAATTGAGGCTGAAATAGCCGAGCAGGCCGAGGATCGTGGCGACGACGGCGGCCATGACATAGGCGGAGCGCAAAGTGGCGAGACGGCGCATGGTGTCCTGCGTGAAGATGCAGGCGAACAGCACGCCGGTGAGGCCGAGATAGAACGAGGTGGCGAGAAAGCGCGCCGAATCGTCCCAGCCGTAATCCTCCAGCAGCACTTCCGGGCTGCCCGCGGTGCGCATCCAGCCGGCATCGACAACCTGCAGCAGGCTCAGCGCACCGAAGAAGTCGCGCACGAGCAGCAGCAGCAGGAGCGGCAAGAGCGCACGGTTGAGCCGCACGCGTGCCAGCAAGGCGGCGACGCCGAGCACGACGGCGATATATTCGTACGGCGCCGGCTGCACAAAGACGAAGAAGCTCGACAGAATGCAGACGTAAAGTACGAAATGCAGGAAGTTGTCGGCGAGGTGCTGCGCCGGTATGCCGACCCGGGGTGCCGCGGTGTCAAGACTGGTCAATAGGCGCCCTCGCCACGGATGAGCGCGAACGGCGTGCGCGCCAGAATGTAGATGTCGAACAGGATCGACCAGTTCTCGATATAGTAGAGGTCGTGCTCGACGCGGCGCTGGATCTTTTCCTTGCTGTCGGTCTCGCCGCGCCAGCCGTTGATCTGCGCCCAGCCGGTGATGCCGGGCTTCACGCGATGGCGGGCGAAATAGCCGTCGACCGCTTCGTCATAGAGATGATCTTCGGCCTTGGCGTGGACGGCGTGCGGGCGCGGGCCGACCAGCGACAGATTGCCGGTGAACACGACGTTGAAGAGCTGCGGCAATTCGTCGAGGCTCGTCCGGCGGATGAAGCGGCCGACGCGGGTGACGCGCGGGTCGTCTCTGGTGACGAGCTTTTTCGCGGCCGGATCGGCGTGCTCGGAATACATCGAGCGGAATTTGTAGACTTCGACGACCTCGTTGTTGAAGCCGTAGCGGCGCTGCTTGAAGAAGATCGGGCCCTTGCTGTCGAGCTTGATGGCGATGGCGACCGCGAGCATCACCGGGGCAAGGCAAATCAGCGCCAGCGTGCCGACGATCTTGTCGAACAGCCATTTCATCACGACGTCCCAGTCGGCGATCGGCCGGTCGAAAATGTCGAGCACGGGGACGTTGCCGATATAGGAATAGGAGCGCGGACGGAAGCGCAGCTTGTTGGTGTGCGCGGAGAGCCGGATGTCGACCGGCAGCACCCAGAGCTTCTTCAGCATCTGCAGGATGCGGCCTTCCGCCGAGATCGGCAGCGAGAAGATCACGAGATCGACGCGGGTCTGGCGGGCGAATTCGACGAGATCGTCGACCGTGCCGAGCTTCGGCACGCCTTCGCACATCGGCGACGAGCGCTCGTCGCCGCGATCGTCGAACACGCCGACGATGCGCACGTCGGAATCGCGCTGGCCGGACATCGCCGCGATCAGCGCTTCGCCGCTGTGCGCCGGCGCCGACGACGACGGTGCGGCGGTCGAGCCGGCCTTGCCGGGTCCAGCGCCGCACCAGGAGAAACAGCCCGCGGCGGAACGCGAGCAGCGTGAACGAGGCCCACGACGTAATAGCTGCCGAGCCAGACGCGGGAGAACTGATCGCCGGCTTTGGCGAAGAACGACACGGTGACGGCGAGAAGGAACACGACCGACCACGCCGAGGCGAGCCGCATATACTGCTTTTCGTGGCCGCGGAACGCCTGGACCTGATAGATGTCGGCGGCCTGGAACGCCAACAGCGCGGTGAGCGAAATGCCGGCGATGGCGCCGAAATAGTAGCGGCTGAAACCGTTGTCCGGCACGACATAGGCGAGATAGAGGATAAAGCCGACGCTCGCGACCAGGGCGACTTCGATGGCGCGCACCGCGCCGGCCACCACGATCGGCGAATAGGGCTGCTTGAAATCCTCGGCAATGACGTCCTGCGCCGCGGACGACAGCGCGCGCGGCGGCCTGCGTCTTTGCGCCCGGCATGGCCTTGACCGCGGCGGAAACCGCCCGGTGGTGTCGAACAGCGTGGTGGTCTCGGGGCTCGACATGGTTAACGAATACTTTCCATTCCGCGAATTATGCGCGTCAGGCGCCCGCATCCTGCGCCGGCAAGCTGCGCCGCAACATAGTGAACAATCTTCAAAAATTGGTTATGCGAGCTGCGCGGCGTTGCGCGCCGCGATCGCTTCCCGATAGGCGGCCAGATTGCACTCGACCATCGTGCTCAGCGAGAATTCGCTGCGCACCCGCATGCGCAAGCGTTTCCGCCAATCGGCGAATTTCCTCGGGCTTGGTCAGCGCCGCCGTGATCGCAGCCGATCAGGGCGCCGAGATCGTCGGGCGGGATCAGATGGGCGGAGTGCGGCCCGAATATCTCGTGCACGCCGCCGACATCGGTGGCGATGATCGGAACGCCGGCCGCCGCCGCTTCGAGCGCGACATAGGGCAGCGACTCCGCGCGCGACGGCATCACCAGCATGCGGCCCATGGCGAAAGCCTTGCGCGCCGGGCAATGGCCGATGAAGCGGATCTGTGCGTCGACGCCCGAGCCGCTTGGACTGATCGCGCAGCATCTGCGAAGTCCGGGCCTTCGCCGGCGATCGTCGCCGTGACCTTGCGGCCCGAGCGCGCCATGATGGCGATCGCCTCGATCAGCACATCCATGGCCTTGACCGGCCGCAATTCGCCGACGCAGACGATATCGGTGGCATCGGGGCGCGGCGTGATCGTCTCGAATTCGGATTCGGCGATGCCGTTGCGCACGACGCGCACCAGCGCGCGCGGCTTGGAGATCACGGTGCGGAACAGATCGGCGATGTAGGTGCTTTCAAACAGGAACAGATCGGTGCGGCCGTTGAGAATGCGCTCGAGCGTGCGATAGAAGCCGCCCTTGATCGTGCCCGGCGAATAGACCAGCGAGCCGCCGTGCGGCGTGTAGGCGCGGATCGCGTCGGGCACGCTCGGCGTCAGGCGCGCCAGCGCCGCGCCCTTGGCGCCGTGGCCGTGCAGCACGTCGGGCGAGCAGCGCCTTGACCCGCTTCGAGATGGTCCACAGCGCGCCGAAATCGCGCGGATTGAGCTCGCGCGTGATCGGTATGCGCAGAATGCCGAGCGCAAGCCGCGGC
Source organism: uncultured Alphaproteobacteria bacterium (assembly GCA_963695615.1). Classification (GTDB taxonomy): domain Bacteria; phylum Pseudomonadota; class Alphaproteobacteria; order Rhizobiales; family Xanthobacteraceae; genus BOG-931. The sequence continues at coordinate 28,125 of CAVOHH010000007.1, forward strand.
GCGAGCTCGGCGAGGATGGCATCGGCATTGGCGCCGCCGGTCGTCGAGTCGACGACCAGCCCGACGCGGTGGCCGCGCTCGATCTGACCGCGCGCGACGTCGACGACGTGGCGGAACAGGCCGCCGAGCGGCGCGCGCAGCATATGGACGATCTTCAAGCTGGTCGGCGCATAGGCCGTGCGCTGCGGCGACGCGGTGGCGCGTGTGCGCCGGCACGCGCGACGGAGAGCGGCAGCCGGGACGAATGCCTCCAGGCCGAATTTCGGATTCGAGTGGCCGCAGATCGCCCATTGCCCATGACCTATGAGAGGCCAGCCGGATCGTCGATCCCTAAATTTGCCGGCAAAAACATAAGCGGATGTAGGAACACCGGAGGTTAACAAAGTCGTCACGCGTCAGCGCCGCGGCGAGAACTTAACCGGATAGCAACCTTAATAGAGTGTAATCGGCGCATGCGTATGCCGTCCCTTGGTAGATTTGTCGGTAGGAGTGCGTCGATGAGCGGATCTTCGCGAGCGTCGCGTCAAACGGTTACGCGCCGGAGCGAAACGGTCGGATGCGGATCTCGATCTTCCGGCACTTGGGGTCGGCGCTGTGGCGCAAGCGCTGGCTGATCCTCGTTCCGACGATCCTGGCGGCGCTCGGCGCCTATATCGCTGTCCAGGTCATCACTCCGAAATATTCCTCCGAGGCCCGCATCTTCATCGAGGGACGCGACAACGTCTATCTGCGCCCCGACGCCGACAAGATCACCACCGATCCGACGATCGATGCGGAAGCGGTGACGAGCCAGGCGCAGATCATCCTGTCGCGCGACCTCGCGCTCGAAGTGATCAACAAGCTCAAGCTCGGCGAGTTGCCGGAATTCGATTCGACGCTCAACGGCGTGTCGCCGCTCCGCGCCTTGCTCGGCATCTTCGGTCTCGGCAAGGATCCGTTGAGCATGACGCACGAAGAGCGCGTGCTGACCGCCTATTACGATCGGCTCAGCGTGTCGCCGCTCGAGAAATCGCGCATCATCAATATCGATTTTCTCTCCGAGGATCCCGAGCTTGCGGCGCGCGTCGCCAATGCCATCGCCGACGCCTATCTGGTGCGGCAGCGCCAAGCCGCGCAGGAGCAGGCGCAAAGCGCCGGGCAGTGGCTCGCCGGCCAGATCGAGACCATGCGGCAGAAGGTCGAGGCGGCGGAGGCCAAAGTCGAGGACTTCCGCGCCAAGGCCAATCTCCTGGTCGGGCATCAACAACACCACGCTGTCGGCGCAGACGCTCGGCGACGTCAATGCGCAGCTCGCCGCTGCGCGCGCGGCGCAAGTCCGACGCCGAGGCCAAGGCCAAGCTGATCCGCGACATGCTCAAATCCGGGCAGCCCATCGAGTTCGTCCGATTTCCTCAATTCGGAACTGATCCGCCGGCTCACCGAACAGCGCATCACGTTGCGGGCGCAGCTCGCCGAGCAGTCGTCGACGCTGCTCGACAATCATCCGCGCATCAAGGAATTGCGGGCGCAGATCGCCGATCTCGACAGCCAGATCAGGGGCGAGGCGGAGAAGGTTGCGCGCTCGTTCGAGAACGACGCCAAGCTCGCCGACGCGCGGCTGCAGTCGCAATCGGCCACCCTCGATCAGCTCAAGAACCAGGCCGCCTCCACCAACGGCCAGGACGTGCAGCTGCGCGCGCTCGAGCGCGACGCCAAATCGCAGCGCGATCTTCTGGAATCCTATCTCGCCAAATATCGCGAGGCGACCTCGCACGACACCATCAATTCGACGCCGGCCGACGCCCGCATCGTTTCGCGCGCCACGGTGTCGAATGTTCCGGCCTATCCGAAGAAGCTGCCGACCATCCTGATCGCGACCTTCGCCATGCTGGTGATGAGCTCGGGTCTGGTGATCACCAAGGAAATTCTCAGCAGCGCCCGGCGGCTTCGTGCCGCTGCGCCGCGAGCCGGCTTTGGCCGCGGAAGAGGCAGTGCCGGCGGCGCGGGTCGAACGCGATCGTCGGCTCGCGGCGGAGCGAGCCGCGCAGTCCCGGCCGAGATCCCGATCGGCGCCGTCGTCGACGCCGCCTATGATCTGCACCGCATGGGCGTGCGGCGCATCGCCGTGTTCGGCGCCGTGCCGGGAATGAATACCAGCCAGACCGCGATCAAGCTGGCGCGGGCGCTGGCGGAGGAATCGCGCGTCGATCCTGGTCGGCCTTGCCTCCGGCGAGACCGCGATCCGGGCGATCTCCAACGAGCCGTCGGCCGATGGTCTCGCCGAGCTCGCGCACGGCCTGGCGTCGTTCCGCGACATCATCACCAAGGACCGGCTGTCGCCGCTGCACCTGATCGCGCCGGGACACGCCTCGACTGACCGGCTGCAGATTCTCTCCGCGCCGCGGCATCGTCACGAGCTTCGACGCGCTGGCGCATAGCTACGATCACGTCGTGGTCGACGCCGGCACGGTCGCCGGCGCCGGTATCGATCGCATCGCCGAGATCGCTCCGCACGCGGTGCTGGTCGCCGAGACGGCGGCGAGCGGCGGCCGCGGCGCGCGAACGGCTGCTGACCGGCCGGCATTGTCGATGTGACGACGCTGACTCGGAACACGCGGCGGCTTGAGCGAAACCGCAGCCGCCGCGTAACGGCGGTCATGACCAGGCTATGTTTGCCTTGGCAAAGTTGTCGGGCGTGTCGTGCGACAACTTGAACTCGGGTTCAACTTAGCCCGAGCTCCGACGAGGCAGGGTCCGTGGCTGGCCTGAAACAGACGATCATCCGCGGCGGTTTGGAGTCGCTGTATTTCAGCGGCGCGCATCTCGCGCTGCGGCCCTTCGTCGGCGGCGTCGGCGCGATCCTGACGCTGCATCATGTGCGGCCGCGGCGTCCCGGCCGGTTCCAGCCGAACCATCTTCTCGAAGTGACGCCGGCCTTTCTGACGCGCGTGGTGAAGGATCTGCGCCGCTCGGGCGTCGATCTCGTCAGTCTCGACGAATTGCATCGCCGCATGACCGAGCGCGATTTTGCGCGCCGCTTCGTCTGCCTGACTTTCGACGACGGCTATCGCGACACGCTGCAATGGGCCTACCCGATCCTCAAAGAGGCCGGCGTGCCGTTTGCCATTTACGTGCCGACGAGCTTTCCCGACCGGCTCGGCGAATTGTGGTGGCTGGTGCTGGAAGCGGTGATCGGCCGCAACGACCGCATCGGCCTCGTCATCGACGGCCGCGACCGCAAATTCGATTGCGCGCAGCGTGGCGAGAAGCGCGCGCTCTACGACGAGGTTTATTGGTGGCTGCGCGGCCGGCCGACCGAAGCCGAGATGCGCGACGTGGTGCGCAATCTCGCCGCCTTTTATCACGTCGACGTCGCGGCGTTCTGCAACGAACTGTGCATGACCTGGTCCGAGCTCGCGCAGCTTGCCGGCGATCCGCTCGTCACCATCGGCGCGCATACGGTCAATCATCCGATGCTGGCGAAACTGACGAAAGACGCCGTGCGCTCGGAAATGGATCTGAGCCGCTCGGTGATCGAGGCGGCGCTGTCGGTGCGGCCGGAGCATCTGTCCTATCCTTACGGCGACGCCGGCTCGGCCGGCCCGCGCGAATTCGAAGTGGCGGCCGAACTCGGTTTCAAGACCGCGGTCACCACCCGGCCCGGCGTGCTGTTTGCCGAGCACGGCCAGCACCTCATGGCGCTGCCGCGGATTTCGCTCAACGGCGACTATCAGCGCATGCGCTATGTGCGCGTGCTGTTGTCCGGCAGCGCAACGGCGATGTGGAACGGCTTTCGCCGCGTCGAAGCGGCGTGACTTGTTGGCGTAAGTTACGGACTGCGGACATCCGGCCGGCCCATCCACGACACGATCGGCATCGCCGGCAAGACCCAGCCTAGTCCCGGCAATCACATAATAGGCGACCGAGAGCACGGGACTGTCGTGGATCGCGGGCGCCTGGGCCAGCGCCATCGCGAGCAGCGCCCAGACGACCACCAGCACGAGCAGCGCCAAGGTCCCCAAAAGTTTGCGTAGTCGGATCGGCATGGCGGAGACATCTGGAGCAAAAGCCGGGGCGACATAACGTCGGTTGCGAGGGCAGGGGGCAGCACTATATGGTCCGCCCGCCTGCGACAAGTGACCGGTCATGACTGCACAAATTTCCGACCAACATGCGCGCGCGATCCGGCTGTGGCTTTACGCCGTGGCCGCGATGGTGCTCGCCATCGTGCTGGTCGGCGGCGCGACGCGGCTCACCGAATCCGGATTGTCGATCACCGAATGGCAGCCCGTCATGGGCGTGGTGCCGCCGTTCGGCGACGTCGCAATGGCAAAGCGAGTTCGAAAAGTATCAGGCCATTCCGCAGTATCGCGAGCTCAACAACGGCATGAGCCTCGCTGCGTTCAAGAACATCTATTGGTGGGAATGGACGCATCGCCTGGTCGCCCGCACCATCGGCATCGTGTTTCTGCTGCCTTTGCTGTGGTTCTGGTGGCAGGGCTGGATCAGCCCCGGTTTGCGCAATCGGCTGTGGCTGATTTTCGGGCTCGGCGCGCTGCAAGGCGCGGTCGGCTGGTGGATGGTCGCGTCGGGCCTCGCCGACCGCGTTGAAGTCTCGCAATATCGTCTGGCGACGCATCTTGTGCTGGCGTGTCTGATCTATGTCGCTTTGCTGTGGACGGCGCAGCGGTGGGATAAGCAGCCGTCCGCGCAAATAGGTGAGCCTGTGCCGGCGCGCATGCGCTTCGGCGCCATCGCGCTTCTCGTCTTGGTGCTCGTGCAGATTTATCTCGGCGCCATCGTCGCCGGCCTGCGCGCCGGACACATCTATAATACCTGGCCGCTGATCGACGGCGCGCTGGTGCCGGATTCGGCGCGGCTGTTTTTCAACACGCCGCTGTGGCGGAATTTCTTCGAGAACACGCTCACCGCGCAATTCGATCATCGCACGCTGGCTTACGCGATCTGGATCGTTGCGCTTCTTGCACGCGTTCGGCGCGGCGCGCGCGGTGAAGAGCGGCCCGGCGGTCGCCGGCGCCGTCTTGCTCGCGGTCGCCGTGACGTTGCAGGCGGCGCTCGGCATCTGGACGCTGTTGATGGTCGCGCCGCTGTCGCTTTCGCTGCTGCATCAGGCCATGGCGATGGTCGTGCTGACGATTGCGACGCTGCACGCGGCGTCTGTTGCGGAAGGCGCGCCGCGAGCGCTATCGTCGCCTGCGGACGATCCGGTCATTCGTGACGCGGCAGGCGTCGCACATTAGGGCGTGGACCGGAGGGGTGGCCGAATGGCGTGAGGCGGCATCGCATCACTCTTGACCGCCTTCGGCAAAGAGCTTCTGAAACTCCGGCTGTTGCTCCAGCCACGCGAACAACAACGTCGTGTATTTGCGGGAGCTGACGCGATCGAGATGCCCGCCGCCATCGCCAGACGTGAAGGGTTCCGGGTCGACGGTAAAGCTTGGTACCTCGAGCGCCGACGCCAACTCCGTTATGCGCTGAGCGCAAGCGATGACGCTAGGCACCTGTATCAATATCTTGGCTCCTCCGATCGCATCAAAAAAGCGATTGGCGCCGACCACTTCATCGGCATTCTCCGGGCAATGCCGACCGACCCACGAAGTGATGTGGGGATTGTCATCGAGCATCTGGTTCGGCCAATTGTCGAGATACCAGTTGCCGCTCACGGCAGAACGATACGAATCGTGCTGCAGCCCACCCAAGGCGAGCTTAAAGCGCCAGCGGATGTTGCGACCAAGGACGTTAAGATACGCGCGCAACCAGCCGGTTTTCACGGCGTCGCCGGGTGCTCGGAAGCTGCCGCCGGTCGGCAGGCTCATGTGGAAGAAGCTGTTGATGAAGTCTCCTTTGTACTCTTCCGCGTTAATGATCCACAGCTTCGGGTGCAGTCCCCACTTCTTTATGAGTTCCAATGAAAACGCGCCGCTGCCGATGCCGGCGAACGACATGTTGAACATTCTTATGTGATGCTTTCGCTCGAGTTCCTCGAAGAGCCTCCAATCGATACCGAAAAGAACAGTCGAAGGTCCAAGAAAGATAACGTCCGCCTGCTGCGCATTCCCGATCGAATGACCGATGCCGTTGAAAAAGATCTCTTGATCTTAAATCTCGAAGGCGATTTCGTAGTTGTGAAACCAACGGCCGTCGCCGTTCAGCGAAATGGACCCAAGGTGGTCCTGGCCGGGCGAGTAGATCCGCCAAAGGACCAGCATGAAGAGGAGCGCAAGGGTGACCGCGAAAGCCGACCAGTATCTAGTAATTTCCCCGCGGGTAAGAACTTGTGGCCGAACCGCCGGGCTGCCAATATGCGGCTCCATCGCGGCGTAAGCGATCGGCATGCTTTTCAACTCGCTTGAATTCATCTTCGTGTTCCTGCCGGCCACGGTGGCAGGCTTTCTGATCATTGGGAAGCTGGTTGAGACGCCGGTCGCCCGGATGATCTGGCTCGTCTTGGCCTCGCTGACCTTCTACGGCTATTGGAATGTCGATTTTCTGCCGGTCATCGGCATTTCGATCGTGGCCAATTTCCTGTTCGCGCTCGCGATCACCGCTTATCCGAAGCATTCGCGTGCGATTTTCATCGTCGCGGTAGCGGCGAATCTAGCTGCGCTGGGGTTTTACAAGTACACCAACTTCGCCATCGGGATATTCAATGCGGTGGCGCCGCGTCCGCTGCAGCCGCTGTCGATCATGCTGCCGCTCGGGATTTCGTTCTTCACGTTCACCCAGATCGCCTATCTGGCGGACGTGATGCTGGGCCGCGCCTACGAGCGCAATTTTATCAAGTACTTCCTGTTCGTCACCTACTTCCCGCACCTGATCGCCGGTCCGATCATGCATCATCGCGAGATGATGCCGCAATTCGACGTGGTCAAGCCGCGCTTGCCGCCCGATCGACTGGCGATCGGGCTGACCATATTCATCATCGGCCTGTTCAAGAAGACGGTGATCGCCGATTTTCTGTCGACAATCGCCGATCCGGTGTTCGCTGCCGCGGCGAAAGGCGCCGTGGCGAGCGTCGACGCCTGGGGCGGCACGCTGGCCTATTCGCTGCAGATCTATTTCGACTTCTCCGGCTATTGCGACATGGCGATCGGCATGTCGTTACTGTTCGGCATCGTGCTGCCGTTCAACTTCGACGCCCCCTACAAGTCGAAGAGCATCGCGGAGTTCTGGCACCGCTGGCACATCACGCTGTCGCGCTTTCTGCGCGACTATCTCTACATCCCGCTCGGCGGCAATCGACGGGCGAGGCAAGGCGAAACTACAATCTTGCCGTGACCATGCTGATCGGCGGTCTCTGGCACGGCGCCGGCTGGACTTTCGTGATATGGGGCGGCCTGCACGGACTGTTTCTGATCGTCAATCACAGCTGGGACAAATTGAAGAAACGCGTTCCGGCGATCGGCTACATTTGCGACGAACCTTTTTGGGCGGTCGTGAGCCTTGCGCTTGACGCAGCTATGCGTCGTCGTCGCCTGGGTCTTTTTCCGCGCCGATTCGCTGGCGACGGCGCATCGCGTCCTGAGCGCCATGACTGGCCTCACAAGTCCCGTTGCCGGGCCGCTGCTGGTCTCCCGCGTCGATTTTTGCCTCATCGCCGCCGGCTATTTCGCCTGCCTTGCCTTGCCGAATGTCAATGAGCTGTTCCGCGCGCACCACGTCGGCCTCGATACCTACCGCTTGCCGCAGCCGTGGAGCCTGCTGCGATTGCGTTGGGCCATGCGCGTGCCCTGGGCGGTGACGGCGGCAACGCTGTTTGCGGCGGCGCTTGTCGCCATATTGGCATCGGGAGAAGGCATGCCATTCCTCTATTTCCAATTCTAACAGGCCGTATCAAATGCGATCCACGGACCGCCCGCCTATGCCCCTCTATGTCTGTCCTGATAAATGCGCGCCCTCGTCGAGAATGCGCGGCTATTCCGCCAGCGCCTGTTCGAGGTCGGCGATGATGTCGTCCTTGTCCTCGATCCCGATCGACAGCCGCACCACGTCCGGCCCGGCGCCGGCCTGCACCTTCTGGGCGTCGCTGAGCTGGCGGTGCGTGGTCGACGCCGGGTGAATGATCAGCGAGCGGGTGTCGCCGATATTGGCGAGATGCGAGAACAGCATGACCTTCGACACCAGGTTTATGCCGGCGTCGTAGCCGCCCTTCAGTCCGAAGGTGAAGACCGCGCCGGCTCCCTTTGGGCAATATTTCTTGGCGAGGTTGTGATAGCGGTCGCCCGCCAGTCCCGGATAGCTGACCCAGGCCACGCTCGGATGCGCTGCGATCCATTCCGCGACCGCGAGCGCATTGTCGCAATGCCGCTGCATGCGCAGCGGCAGCGTCTCGATGCCGTTGATGAAAAGAAAAGAGTTGAACGGCGACAAAGCCGCCCCGATATCGCGCAGCGCCAAGACGCGGGCGGCGATGGCGAAGGCGAAATTGCCGAACGTCTCGTGCAGCACGATGCCGTGATATTCCGGGCGCGGCTCGCACAACATCGGATAGCGCCGTTCGCGCGACCAGTCGAAGGTGCCGCCGTCGACGATCAAGCCGCCGATCGAATTGCCGTGGCCGCCGAGAAATTTGGTCAGCGAATGCACGACGATGTCGGCGCCATGATCGATCGGCTTGCACAGATACGGCGTGGCCAGCGTGTTGTCGACGATATAGGGCACGCCCGCGCGTTTGGCGATTTGCGCAACCGCCTCCATGTCGGTGACGACGCCGCCGGGATTGGCAATCGATTCGGTGAAGATCGCCTTGGTTTTCGGTGAGATCGCGCGCTCGAACGAGGACAGATCGTCGGGATCGGCCCAGACCACGTTCCAGCCGAAATTCTTGAACGCGTGATTGAACTGATTGATCGAGCCGCCATAGAGCTTCTTCGACGCCACGAACTCGTCGCCCGGCTGCATCAGACAGTGAAACGTCAAGACCTGCGCGGCGTGGCCTGACGCCACCGCGAGCCCCGCGGTGCCGCCTTCAAGCGCCGCGACCCGTTCCTCGAGCACCGCCGTCGTCGGATTGCCGATGCGGGTGTAGATATTGCCGAAGGTCTGCAGGCCGAACAGCGAAGCGGCGTGGTCGACGCTTTCAAATACATAGGACGTCGTCTGATAGATCGGCGTGGCGCGCGCGCCGGTGGTCGGATCGGGCTGCGCACCGGCGTGAATGGCAAGCGTGGAAAATCCCGGAATGCGTTCGGTCATAGCTCTTCCCTTGTGGGTTTTGCCTCTTGGATATTGCCCTTTGGATCTTGCCTTTGGGGCCGATGCTCATTGAGAAAAAGCGACCATGCCGGTTTACGGCCAAAGCCGTCAAGGCGCGCAAAGACCGTTGCGTGAATGGGTGCAAGCGCCCAAAGGCCGGCCTGCCGGGTGCGGCCCCGGCAGAAACTTATGCTCGCGCCGGCCGCCTGGTTGGCAAACTCGGCTAGAACGCCAACTCACTTGAAGTGTTTGAGCGCGGTGCGGCAGGCCGGAGAGACGCGGTTTCGGTTGGCCATCAGACAATGCGCGACGCGCTCGCGGTCCGGAATGTATTGGCCGCAGACCGTCATGGCGTCGCTCATGCACGCATAGTGATCGTCTTGGGCGCGCGCGGGAATGGCGGCAAGTTGCGGCGCAAGGCAGAGGAGGGCGAGAACGACACGAAGCTTCATGGGCCTTTTCCAATCTCCGGCAAGTAACAGAGGACGCGGCGGCTGCGAGACATTCCGGCTGGTGATCACATCAGCGGCTGCCTTCCTCGCGCTGCACGCGATCGGAGGCTCCGGTCGTGCCGCCCGGTGCACTGGTGCGGTTGAGCGACATGCGTTGGATGCCGCCGACCGCCGCGCGCTTCGAGCTGAGCGTGCGGGTATTGACGCCCATCCAGGCGATCTCCGAGGACAGCCGGCCGTATTCGATCTTGGGGCAACGGTTCATCACGACTTTGAGACCCTCGGCTTCGGCAAGCGCCGCTGCTTCGTCGTTGCGCACGGAAAGCTGCATCCAGATGACGTGCGGCCGCGGCTTGAGCGTAAGCGCTTCCTGGACGATGCCAAGCGCATATTGCGACGCGCGGAAGATATCGACCATATCAACCGGCACGGGAATGTCGGCAAGCCGCGCATAGATCCGCTGGCCGAGCATCGAATGCCCGTCATGCCCCGGATTGACCGGGATCATGGTGTAGCCGCGCTCAAGAAGGTACTTGAAGGCGAAGTAGCTCGGCCGATTTTCCTTCTCCGAGGCGCCGACCATCGCAATGGTCTTCACGGTGTTGAGGATGCCGCGGATATAGCTGTCCGGATAGGAATCGTGGTTCATCGCGGCTTTCGACGTGTCCGTTGCCGGCACCATAGTCGCCCCGCAGGGCAGCGAAAGGGCGCTGCGCGGTTGCCCGACTCAGGCCGATGACCTAGCCTCGCTTGGCCTTTGCGGGATTCGGCCTTTGCAGGATTGAGGCAGACCGTTCCTGGCCGAGTCGCTGGCATATGGCCATGTGCTGGCAATGCGTCGGCTATGTGCCGTGAGCTGTCCCGTAAGCCGCGTCCATCAACAGATTTCCGATCACACATGACCGATTCCGAGATCTTCAAGGATCTGCTCGAACACGCCCGATTCAACACCCCGCGGTGGGATCATTTTCGGCAGCTCGATCTGCAACGGTATTGGGATGATGAACTCGCCAAGCCGCGCCACGCCGATCCGAAGCGTCTGTTGCGCTATGGCTTCAAGGTTTATTCGCAGTGCGACGAAGACGGAATCATCCAGGAGATATTTCGGCGCGTCGGGACGACCAATCGCTGTTTCGTCGAATTCGGCGTCGAGAGCGGCATTGAATGTAATACCGTCAAGCTCCTCGTCGAGGGCTGGCGCGGACTTTGGATCGAAGGCGAGGCGCAACACGCCGCGCGCATCCGCACGAGTTTTGCGCCGTTCATTGGCTGACGGCAGACTGAACCTGGTCGAAGTCTTTTGTTTTCGCCGAAAATATCGATGTCGTACTCGAGACAGGCGGCGTCTCAGGCGAGATCGATCTGCTCAGCATCGACATCGATTATAACGACTTTTGGGTTTGGAAGGCCATCAGCAGGATCAATCCGCGGGCGGTGGTGATCGAATACAATGCGACGCTGCGGCCGCCGATGTCGCTTGTGGTGCCTTATCGGCCCGAGCGCATGTGGGACGGTGTGTCGAATTATTTCGGCGCAAGTCTCGAAGCCCTTGTCCGGCTGGGGCGCAGCAAAGGGTATCGCCTGGTCGGCTGCTCGATTTCAGGCATCAACGCTTTTTTTGTTCGCGACGACATTGCCGGCGACCGCTTTCTTCGATCCGGCCACGGCCGAGGAGCTCTACGAGCCGCCGCGCTACTTTCTCGTGAGGCTGAAGTCCGGTCATGCGCCGATGCCGGGACACTATCTGACGGTCTGATGTCGTGGATCGAGTTTGATTGCCGGTTAGCTATCGATCGCTATCGATCTTGCCACTTCGGCTCGCGCTTCTCGACAAAGGCGCTGATGCCTTCCTCGGCGTCGCGCGCCAGCATGTTCTCGACCATGACTTCGGACGCGTATTTGTAGGCCTCGGCGAGCGGCATTTCGGCCTGACGATAGAACGCCTCCTTGCCGATCTTCACCGTCAGCGCCGATTTGGCGGCGATCTTTTCGGCAAGCTTGCAAGCGCTTCGGCGTGTTCGCTGCCGGGCGCGACGACGCGATTGACGAGACCGATCCGCAGCCGCGTCCTCCGCCGAGATCAGGTCGCCGGTGAGCAGCATTTCCATCGCTGCTTTGCGCGAAACATTGCGCGACAGCGCGACCATCGGCGTCGAGCAGAACAGACCGATATTGACGCCCGGGCGTCGCGAATTTCGCGGTCTGCGAAGCGACGGCGAGATCGCAACTCGCCACCAGCTGACAGCCCGCCGCGGTCGCGGTGGCATGAACGGCGGCGATCACCGGCTGCGGCAAGGTGACGATCTGCTGCATCACCGAGCTGCACAGCGCCATGATGCGCTTGAAATAAGCGCGGCCGCGATCCGCATCGGCGCGGCGCGCGGTGATTTCCTTGAGATCATGACCGGCGCAGAAGGCAGGGCCGTTGGCGGCGAGAATGACGACACGCACCGAACGCTCATGCGCCATCGCCGTCAGCGCATCGCCGAGCGTCTCGAGCATCGCCTCCGAAAGGCTGTTGCGCGCCTGCGGCCGGTTCAGCGTGAGGATCGCGATCCCGCCTTTGTCCTCGCGCAGCAGGATCGGCAGCGAGCCTCGGCGGCGATTTTGGCGGTAGCGGCTTGAGCGTTCATCGGCGGCATCCGGCTTTTAGGTCGATCGCGCATGTCGCGCTGACTTTGCGGCTCCACGTTATCCATTGTATCCGACTATCCGATCCTGGGGGAAATTCCATGAGCGGGCAGGGGGAGATGTGATGGCCGATGACGATCGCCGCACCGAAACTGTACGCGCGAGCAGCTTGTGGAGCTGCTGGCGGCCGAATTCCCGGAAGCCACCCACGCCGTCGGCGATTACGAGATCGAGGAAGTGTGGTACGGCGGCTGCCGCGTGCGCCGCCGCCATCACGACAGCTCGCTGCGGCCGGGCGGAACCGTGTCCGGGCCGATCATGATGGCGCTTGCCGATTTCACCATGTATCTGGCCGTGCTCTCCGCGATCGGCTGGGTTCCGCTCGCGGTGACCACCAATCTCAGCATCAACTTTCTGAAGAAGCCCGGCGCGCGCGATCTTCTGGCCGAGGCGCGATTATTCAAGCTCGGCAAACGGCTTGCGGTCGGCGAGGTCGGTCTGCGCTCCGACGGCGACGACGATCTCGTCGCCCATGTCACGTCGACCTACTCGATTCCGGTCGATCGGCAGTTAGAGGTAATTTTATACCTCTAGCACAACTAATTGAGAAATATCCGGAATAAGCATCGTTGCGATTGACCGGCGTGCGCGCGCCGCTACAAGCCTGCCGCACGGCGCCGGTATCCGGCGCACAATCGTAGACGGATGCGCAGACGGATGCGGATATGAAAACCTTTTCTGCCAAGCCCGCCGAGGTCGAGAAGAAGTGGGTCATGATCGACGCCGAGGGTCTCGTCGTCGGCCGGCTCGCTTCGCTCGTCGCCATGCGGCTGCGCGGCAAACACAAGCCGACATTCACGCCCCATGTCGATTGCGGCGACAATGTCATCGTCATCAACGCCGCCAAAGTGGTGCTGACCGGACGCAAGGTTCAGCAGAAGATCTACTACAAGCACACCGGCTATATCGGCGGCATCAAGGAACGCAGCGCCAAGTCGATCCTCGCCGGCCGCTTTCCGGAGCGGATCGTCGAAAAGGCCATTGAGCGCATGCTGCCGCGCGGCCCGCTCGGCCGCCAGCAGCTCGCCAATCTGCGGGTCTATCCGCGCGGCGATCATCCGCACGAGGCGCAGCAGCCGGAAAAGATCGATATCGGCGCCATGAACCGCAAGAATAAGAGGGTCGCCTAATGGCCGAGACCATGCAGACGCTCGAGGATCTGTCCTCGCTGAAATCCGCGGCGCCGGTCGAGGCGCCCAAATATGTGCAAAAACTCGACAAGCAGGGCCGCGCCTATGCCACCGGCAAGCGCAAGGACGCGGTTGCGCGCGTCTGGATCAAGCTCGGCGGCGGCAAGATCATGATCAACGACCGGCCGGTCGAGACCTATTTCGCCCGGCCCGGTGCTGCGCATGCTGATCCAGCAGCCGCTCACGGTGTCGAGCCGCCAGGGCCAATACGACGTCGTGTGCACGGTGTCCGGCGGCGGGCTTTCCGGCCAGGCCGGCGCGGTGCGCCACGGCCTGTCGAAGGCGCTGATGCGGCACGAGCCGGAACTGCGCGGCGTGCTCAAGCGCGGCGGCTTCCTCACCCGCGACAGCCGCGTCGTCGAGCGCAAGAAGTACGGCCGCGCCAAGGCGCGCCGAAGCTTCCAGTTCTCGAAGCGGTAATCGTTTCGCAAGCCCGCGATTGCGCAAGCGCGCAATCCGGCGCTTTTGCGAATGCGGTTCAGAAAAACGCCAGCGTCCGGATCTCGATGCTCTCGCGCGGCCGCGCATTGGGCGGCGAGGTCGGGTCGTCGAAGGCGGTATGCGCGGTCCAGCGCGCGCGGCCGTCTTTTTCCGAATCGAACACCTTGAAGACGTAGGCTTCCTCGCGCCGCATGCGCGGGAACCAGAACCATTTATGCTTCGGATTGAATTTGATCGCGTAAGTCTGCCCGATACGGCCGGGAGAGCGCCGCTCCGAGACGATCATGTCGCTCGGCGACAGCGATTGAGCGTCCGCCATGCGCCAGCGGAAAAGTTTCGACCGGATGGCGGATCGGGCGCCACACCTGGATGATGGCGAAGCGGCGCTTGAGCAATTCCTCGGCCTCGTCGGGCACGATATCGCGCACGCGCTGCGGCGCCGACCATTCGGTATAGTCGTTGTGCACGCGGCTGACGACTTCGCGGATTTGCTTGGCGTCTGACGCAGATCGCTGTCGGCGGTGCGCAGCGTATGGTCGAACACGACGACGCGCTTGGCGCCGCTCTCGGCTTTGATCAGCGCCTCCATTTCCGGATAGTAGACGCGCTTGATCTCGTCTTCGTCGTAGAAATCGGCCACTTTGGTGTCATGCCGCAGGAAGCGGAAGCCGTTGCGGTCCAACGCGAAGTCATCGGCGTGGGGGCGGCCGTTGTGGATCTGGACCCGGCGCGGATCGGGCGTGCCGCCTGAACGCGTGTCGCTGCCGCCGGGAGCGGCCACGATGGTGAAGACCTTGGTGCCGTCATCGACGATGTAGTTGAGCGTCGCCTCGATCGTATCGGGAGCGGCCGTACGGGAGCAGCGTCGAGTTCTGCGAGTTGCGCCATCGGATCCTCCTGTCCTTGCCATAATCTATGTGCAACAGGCGCGCAAGAGGAAGGAGCGGATCGCATGGGACAAATCCATGCTTTGCGGCGACCCGCGGGTAAAATTCGGTTTCACCGATTTACCCTTCGGCAATTGTATTCGTGCCTTTCGCGCGAGGGTAACGCGAATGGAACGGCTTGCGCCTAGTTTGCCGTTGTCAGTCCCTGGTCAGCGCCGCATGCATCTCGATCTGCAAACCATCTCGGTGGTGACGGTCTTCATTGCGGCGCTGCTCGGCGCATTCCTGGTCTTTGCCGGCCTGCAGAGCCGTAACGTCCGCGCCCCGATCTGGTGGGGCACGGCGCATATCGTGAATGCCTTCGGTTTCGCCTTGCTCACGGAGCGCGATGCCGCGCCCGCATTCGTCACGATTCGATATCGCCAACGCCTTGGTCTTGCTCGGCTATGGATTGACCTGGACGGGCGCGCGCGTTTTCGACGGCCGGCCGATCCGTCCTTCCGTCGTGCTGGCGGCGCCGTTGATTTGGATCGCGCTGTGCCGGATTTCCGGCCTTCGCCGACGATCCGGGCGCGCGAAGTCATCGTCGCTTCGACGCTCCTGGCGCTGCTGGCGTTGCTCGCAGCGCGGGAGTTCTGGCGCGGCCGCGACGAGCCGCTGATGTCACGCTGGCCTTTGGTCGTCGTGCTGCTCATCCATGGCGTCACGTTGCTGCTGCGCGTGCCCGTCGTTCTCTTCAGTCCAAGCTTCCGCGACCACTTCGCTGCTGAGCAACCTGTCGCTCACCATGCTGGCGTTCGGCACGCTGTTGTTCACCGTCATCATCGCCTTCCTGCAGCTCAACATGACGAAGGAACGCACCGAGCTCAAGCACAAGATCAATTCGCTGGTCGATCCGCTGAGCGGCGTCGCCAACCGCCGCGCTTTCCTCGATAATGCGTCGCGCCTGCTCGGGCGCCACGAGCCGGATCACGAGCCGCTCGCCATGCTGCTGTTCGATCTCGATCATTTCAAGCAAATCAACGACCGGCTCGGCCATGCCGCCGGCGATGCCGTGCTGCAGGTCTTTGCCGGCACGGCGACGTCGACGCTCGGCGCCGACGTGCTGTTCGCCCGCATCGGCGGCGAGGAATTCGCCGCCTGCATGCCGGTCGGCGACATCGACGAGGCCTATGCCATCGCCGAGCGGGTGCGGCGCAATTTTGCGGCGACCGCGGCCCGTTTCGGCAACGGGCAATTGCTGCCGACGTCAGCGTCGGCGTGACGCTGGGCCGCGAGCCCGGCATGACGGTCGGCGCATTGCTTTCGATCGCCGATCGGGCGCTCTATCGGGCCAAGGAGCACGGGCGCAATCGCGTCGAGACCGACATGCAGGCCGGCGGCGTGCCTGGTGCGGCGTCTGGCGCGCCATCGATCGTGCCGATCATCGGCACCGATCGCGCGGCACCCGGCGCGCACCAAAGCGGGCGGCGCCGGCGTGCGGCGCTGTGAATTTTCAAACAAGAAAATCTGAAGACAATTTTCTCTAGTTCAATTTTACGATTTCTCTAGTTTCAATTTGCGAAATATTTTTCGCGAAAACCTTCCCGATCTACGACACACTTGGCAAATCCTGAAAGGCAAACGTTCAACGCGGCTCCTCGAACCATGATAGGCGATTATACCTAGTGGTGAGGAGCTGCACGTATGTTTGCGCGTCTCGCGGAAGCGTCGACGTCACTCGATATCGGTACGTTGTTTGTCACCGCGACCTGCGTGACGGCGCTGCTCGGCCTGTTCCTGCTGTTCGCGTGGATGCAGGACCGCATCGAGGCGCTCGCCTGGTGGGGTACGGCCTATCTGATCGGCGGCTTCTCCGGCGTGCTGTGGCGCCTGGACGGCGTCGTGTCGCTGCCGGTCCCGGCGGGCCTCGCCGACGTTCTGTTGTTCATCGCGCTCGGCATGATCTGGACCGCCGCGCGCGTCTTTCACGGCCGCCAGGTGCTGCTGGGGCGCCATGTGCTTCGGCGCCGTCGTCTGGACGGCGCTGGATTTACTGCCGGCGATCCCGCACACGCCGGCGACGCGCATCATGCTCAGCTCGGTCATCGTCGCCACCTACACGTTCCTGATCGCCGCCGAACTGTGGCGCGAGCGGCGCAAATCGCTGATCCGGCGCTGGCCGGCGCTTTTCGTGCCGATGCTGCACGGCGCGATCTTCCTGTTTCCGGTGGCGCTGGCGAGCCTCGGCGTGCGCAGCCTCGCGACCGGCTGGATCGCCGTCTTCGCCATCGAGGTCATGCTCTATGTGGTCGGCGCGGCCTTCATCGTTCTGGTCCTGGCCAAGGATCGCACCGTCAATCGCTACAAGCGGCCGCGGAGACCGATCCGCTGACCGGGCTGTTCAACCGCCGCGGTTTTTTCGCCGCCGCGGCCGCGCTGATGGCCGGCAACCGGAAGAAGCTCGCGCCGGTCAGCGTGCTGGCGTTCGATCTCGACAACTTCAAATCCATCAACGACCGCTTCGGCCACAAGATGGGCGACGCCGTCTTGGAGATGTTCTCGAAGACGGTGCAGAAGACGATGCGCGCCGACGACGTCATCGGCCGGATCGGCGGCGAGGAATTCGTCGCGGTCATTTCCGGCAAGCTCGCCGAATGCCTGTATCGCCGCCGAACGCGTGCGCGTGGCCTTCGAGGCGGCGGCGCTCGCTCCCGACAGCCCGCAAATTCCGGTCACGGTGAGCATCGGCGTCGCCTACGGCCTGCCGACGGCCGCCATCGACAAGATCATCGAACGCGCCGATGCGGTGCTCTACCGGGCCAAGGAAAACGGCCGCAACCGGGTCGAGCCGGACCAAGACATGGTCGTCCCCGACGCGGCCGTGGCTGGCGCGAATAAGCCCGCCGATCACAAGCCCGCAACGGCGGCTCCGGCCGCCGTCCGAACGGTCCCGGCACTGACCGTTCCGATCATGGTGCGGTGACGGTCCGGTTTTCGGAGTCGCTGCGAACAAAAAAGGGCGCCGCTTGGGCGCCCTTAAGTTTCATTGCAGGGAGGATGATACGCGAACGCTTACGACGAGTAATACATGTCGAATTCGACCGGATGCGGGGTGTGCTCGAAGCGGATGACTTCGCTCATCTTCAGGTCGATATAGCTGTCGATGAAGTCGTCGTCGAACACGCCGCCGGCTTTGAGGAAGCCGCGGTCCTTGTCGAGCTCTTCGAGCGCCTGGCGCAGCGAGCCGCAGACGGTCGGAATCTTCTTCAGCTCCGCCGGCGGCAGATCGTAGAGATCCTTGTCGATGGCTTCGCCCGGATCGAGCTTGTTCTTCACGCCGTCGAGGCCGGCCATCAGCATCGCCGCGAAGGCGAGATACGGATTGGCCAGCGGATCGGGGAAGCGGACCTCGACGCGCTTGGCCTTCGGGTTCGTCGTGTACGGGATGCGGCAGGACGCCGAACGGTTGCGCGCCGAATAGGCGAGCAGCACCGGCGCCTCGAAGCCCGGGACCAGCCGCTTGTAGGAGTTCGTCGTCGGGTTGGTGAAGGCGTTGATCGCCTTGGCGTGCTTGATGATGCCGGCGATGTAGGACAGGCAGGTCTCCGAAAGGTCGGCATATTTGTTGCCGGCGAAGACCGGCTTGCCGTCCTTCCAGATCGACTGGTGGCAGTGCATGCCCGAGCCGTTGTCGCCGTAGACCGGCTTCGGCATGAAGGTCGCGGTCTTGCCGTAGACCTGCGCGACCTGCTGGATGCAGTATTTGTAGATGATCAGCCGGTCGGCCATCACGACGAGCGGCGAGAATTTCAGGCCGAGCTCGTGCTGGGCGGACGCCACTTCGTGGTGATGCTTCTCGACGACGCAGCCCATCTTGGCCATGGCCGCGAGCATTTCCGAGCGCATGTCCTGCGCGGAGTCCTGCGGCGGCACCGGGAAGTAGCCCTTCTTGGTGCCGACGCGATGGCCGAGATTGCCGCCTTCGTAGTCGATGTCCGAATTGGACGGCAGTTCGACGGAGTTGAGCTTGAAGCCGGTATTGTAGGGATCGGCCTTGTACTTCACGTCGTCGAACACGAAGAACTCGGCTTCGGGACCGAAGAAGATGGTGTCGCCGACGCCGGATGGATTTGACCATGCCCTCGGCCTTCTTGGCGATGCCGCGCGGATCGCGGTTATAGGGCTCGCCGGTCGTCGGCTCGAGCACGTCGCAGATCAGCGACATCGTGGTTTCGGCGAAGAACGGATCGATGCATGCGGTGGACGGATCCGGCATCAGGCACATGTCGGATTCGTTGATCGCCTTCCAGCCGGCGATCGACGAGCCGTCGAACATCATGCCTTCGGCGAAAGTGTCTTCTTCGATCATGGTGACGTCGAACGTGACGTGCTGCCATTTGCCGCGCGGATCGGTGAATCGGAAATCGACGTATTTCACGTCGCTGTCCTTGATCGTCTTCATGACATTCTTTGGCGTCGTCATGGAATGCGTACCCTTTCGTGGTGCTGTTTAATGCCTCGCGCCGGCCCAAATTGCGGCTTACGGCTGGCAAGCGTAAGCGTCGGACCAGCTATTCAGATGGCGTCGATGCCGGATTCCCCAGTCCTGATCCGGATGGCTTCTTCGATGTTCGAGACGAAGATTTTGCCGTCGCCGATCCGCCCGGTTTGGGCGGCGCGACGGATCGCCTCGATGGCTTTTTCAACCATGTCGTCACCGAGCACAATCTCGATCTTCACCTTCGGGAGAAAATCGACCACGTACTCGGCGCCGCGGTAGAGCTCGGTGTGCCCTTTTTGGCGCCCGAATCCCTTGGCCTCGGTGACCGTTATGCCTTGCAGACCGACTTCCTGGAGCGCCTCCTTCACCTCATCAAGTTTGAACGGCTTGATGATTGCCTCGATTTTTTTCATCGCGTCTCATCTCCCGGCTCCAAGATGCAGCAGAATCATCCCAGGAACCGAGCCTTGGTTAGCAGGTCCCGTGCCAAGGCTGTGCGCACTCGAAAAGCGACAGCTTCAGATCAAAGGGTTCTGGTGAACTTGGCGAGCCATTGCGAGCGGCTCGCGGCAACGCTTCGCCGCTAAACTAGGCATGCTGCCTATAATCTAGTCAGGGCGCAGGAAATCAATCGCCGCGCAGCGCGATACCCGCGAAGCGGCGCTTTGGCTATTCTGTGCGCGGCATGATCGAAATTCTCAGCACCACCGAAATGGCGGAGGCCGACCGGCTGACGATCGCCGGCGGCGTCGCCGGGCATCGACCTGATGGAGAATGCGGGCCGGGCGGTGGCCGAGGCCGCGGCCCGCCACAAGCCGCCGGCGGCCGGGTCGTCGTGGTCGCCGGGCCCGGCAACAATGGCGGCGACGGCTTTGTCGCGGCGCGGCTTCTCGCCGAGCGCGGCTACCAGGTGCAGGTGCTGCTCGTCGGCGAGGCGGCCCGGCTCAAGGGCGACGCGGCGCTCGCCGCGAAGACGTGGCGCGGCCCGGTTCTGGCCGCGCGAGCCGGCGCGGCTCGCCGGCGCCGATATCGTCATCGATGCGCTGTTCGGCGCCGGCCTCGACCGGCCGGTCGAAGGGACTCGCGCGCGCGATGATCGAAGCCATGAACGCGCAGCCGGCGCCGATCATCGCCGTCGACTTGCCGAGCGGCATCAACGGCACGTCGGGCGCGGTGATGGGCGCCGCGGTGAAGGCGGCGCGCGACGGTCACGTTCTTTCGCAAGAAGCCGGCGCATCTCCTGCTGCCGGGCCGGCTTCATTGCGGCGCGATTTCCGTCGCCGATATCGGCATTCCCGGCAGCGTGCTGACGCGCATCGCGCCGCGGACATTCGAGAACGTCCCGGAGCTGTGGCGCGCACATTTTCCGGTGCCGCGCCACGACGGACACAAATACGATCGCGGCCATGCGGTCGTCGTTTCCGGCCCGTCCTGGTCGACCGGCGCGGCGCGGCTTGCGGCGCGCGGCGCGCTGCGCGCCGGCGCCGGCCTGGTGACGATCGCGTCGCCGCGCGAAGCGCTGGCGGTGAATGCGGCGGCGAGCCTCGCGGTCATGGTGCGGCCGGTCGATGGCGCCGCCGAGCTCACGGCCTTCCTCGCCGACCGCCGCTTCAATGCGCTCGCGATCGGTCCCGGCATCGGCGTCAACGAGGCGACCTGCGAACTCGTCCTGGCGGCGCTCGCCGGCGAGCGCGCCGTCGTGCTCGACGCCGACGCCATCACGAGCTTTGCCGAGGAGCCGCGGCGGCTCGCCGAGGCGCTGAAGAACGCGGCCGCAACAGGCCACGGTGCTGACGCCGCACGAGGGCGAGTTCTCTCGCTATTTCGGTGCATTGGACGAGCGAACTAAAGCCGGGTCGAAGCTCGAAAGGGCGCGCCTGCGCCGCCGAAATCACCGGCGCGATCGTGCTGATCAAAGGCGCCGACACCGTGGTCGCGGCGCCCGACGGCCGCGCCTCGATCGCCGCCAACGCGCCGGCCTTCCTCGCCACGGCCGGCTGCGGGCGACGTGCTGACCGGAATCACGACCGGCCTGTTGGCGCAAGGCATGCCGGCCTTCGAGGCGGCGTCGGCCGCGGTCTGGCTGCACGGCGAAGCGGCCAGCGCGTTCGGCCCGGGCCTGATCGCCGAGGATCTGCCGGAGACATTGCCGCGCGTGTACAGGGCGTTGCTGGCCTGAGCTCAACTCACTTCAAACCAGGCATCTGTCGCCGGTCCTGAGCAGTCAGACCTTCGATCAGCCACTTGCCCGGATTGTCGGCAACGAAGGCGATCCGGGCCTTGCTCCGCGGCGCCATCGGCATGCGTGTCGAGCCAGAACGGCTTCCAGCCGTCGTCGAGCGCATCGAGGAGACGAAAACTGTGTCCATGCAGATGGATAAAGCCGTTTTCTGACGTCGGATTTGAGAGCCCGAGCATGACGGTCCGGCCGCGCTTCACGCTGAACAAGGGGCCGCTTGGCCGAGCATGCGGTCCGTCCGATCGCGGCATCGAACCGAAGCGCGCCGTGAAAATCCATGCGCTCCGGCAGCGGATTGGGCGGCAGCGGTTTCGGATCGTCCCGCCGCGCCGGCCGGCCGGGCGCGCCGTCTTCGCAAGCGATCGTCGCAACGAGCCGTGCTGCCGCGCGCGCTTTCAATCGTGACCGGCGCCGTGGTTCCCGGCGCCAGCGTGCAATCGACGAAGACATCCATCCGATTACCCGGACCGAGCAGCAGTCGTCCCTCGCGCGCCGCAAACGGCTGCGCCGGTTGCGCCGTCGGTCGCCATCACGAAGGTGCGCAGGCCGCTCGATCGCGCAAGCT
This sequence comes from uncultured Alphaproteobacteria bacterium, assembly GCA_963695615.1. Lineage (GTDB taxonomy): Bacteria > Pseudomonadota > Alphaproteobacteria > Rhizobiales > Xanthobacteraceae > BOG-931. Next base: position 50,268 of record CAVOHH010000007.1, read on the forward strand.
CGAGAATTTGGCGTCGGCCGAGACATTGAGCAGGCGAAGCCGCAGACGTTCATTGGCGCGCGCGCGAATATCGAAATTCGTCGCGCCATTGACCGTGAACGTCGATCGCCGTTCGCTGCCGCCGCGGCGAAAATCAGCGTCAGCGTCGTGATCGACGTCGACCGGCTCGGTCTCCGCGACGATGAGAGCGCCGTAGAGACCGCGCATGCGCTCGGCCGCGGCGGGTGATACCAAAATGTCCCGGCGTCCGGCGCGACGAAGCGATAGTCGAAACTTTCGCCGGGCGCGATCGGCGCTTGGGTCAGCGGCGGCGCGCCGTCCATGGCATTGGCGAGCCGGACGCCGTGCCAGTGCACGGCGGTCGGTTCCGGCAGTTCGTTGACGACGCGAACGGCAAACTCTCGCCGCGCCGAACCTGCAAGGCCGGGCCCGGGCACCATGCCGTCGTAGCCCGAATTCTGGACACGCAGGATGCGCATATCGCGGCTGTCGACGGCGGCCTGCGACCGCTGGCGCGGCTGTGCCAAGCTCCGACGCACTGCCGCGAGCGTGCCGGAAACGAAGCTGCGGCGCGAGAGCGGGAAGGGGACGGATTTCAGCGGTCTGCCTCGGATGGCTTAAGGCCGTTCGAGCCGAGCTAACCGATTCAATAGGCCAATAAAACCGGGCTTTTCCAAGCGGTTGCCCTTGGAAAACCGGGCCTATTTTTATAGTGGCGCCCGCGCGGCGCATGATATAAGCCGCGCCACCGGGCCGCCCTGCGCGTCGCGGGCGTGGCGGAATTGGTAGACGCGCGGGATTTAGGTTCCCGTGTCGAAAGACGTGGGGGTTCGAGCCCCTCCGCCCGCACCAGCGGGGCGGTTTTTCCAAAACTTGGCCGATAGGGATTGGCCAAGAAGATCTTGGCCGAACACGCTCGATATTGAGCCGTGATAGAGTAGTGCCGATGCAAGTGACTGAAACCGCCGCCGCTGGATTCAAGCGCGAATATCGCGTCGTCGTCCCCCTGACCGAGCTCGCCGAGAAGGTCAGCGAACGGCTCGACGAGCTCAAGGGCCGCGTGCAGCTGCGCGGCTTTCGGCCCGGCAAGGTGCCGGTCGCCCATCTCAAGCGCCTCTACGGCAAGTCCGCCATGGCCGAGGTGGTCGAAGCCGCGGTCCGCGAGGCCAACAGCAAGATCGTCACCGACCACGGCTTGAAGCTCGCGACCGAGCCCAAGGTCGTGCTGCCGACCGACGAGGGCGCGATCGAGGGCGTCATCGATGGCAAGATCCGATCTCGCCTACACGGTCGAGATGGAAATCGTGCCGCCGATCACGCTGGCCGATTTCAAGACCATCAAGGTCGAACGCCTGCACCGCGCCGGTCGAGGATGCCGAGGTCGATCAGGCGGTGCAGACGATCGCCGATCAGAACAGGCCGTTCGCCGCCAAAGACGGCGCGGCCGAGAACGGCGATCGCGTCACCATGTCGTTTGTCGGCACCATGGACGGCGCAGCCCTTCGACGGCGGCTCCGGCGAAGACGTGCCGATCGTGCTCGGCTCCGGCCAATTCATTCCGGGCTTCGAAGATCAGCTCATCGGCGTCAAGGCCGGCGAAAGCCGGACCGTGAACGTCAAGTTCCCCGAGAACTATCAGGCGGCCGCCGTCGCCGGCAAAGACGCGAGCTTCGCCGTCACGGTCAAAGCCGTCGAAGCGCCGGGCGCGGTCACGCTCGACGACGATTTCGCCAAGACGCTCGGCCTGGAATCGCTCGCCAAGCTGCGCGACGCGGTGCGCGAGCGCATCGAGCGCGAGCATGCCGGCGCGTCGCGGCAGAAGGTCAAGCGCGCGCTGCTCGATCAGCTCGACGCCAAGCACAAATTCGAGCCGCCGCCGACGCTGGTCGAAGAGGAGTTCAACAACGTCTGGTCGACGATCGAGAACGATCTCAAGCAGCAGGGCCGCAGCTTTGCCGACGAGGGAACGACCGAGGAGAAGGCGCGCGAGGAATATCGCGGCATCGCCGAACGGCGGGTGCGGCTTGGCCTGGTGATTGCGGAGATCGGCGAGAAGAACAATATCAAGGTGACCGAAGATCAGCTGACCCAGGCCGTCGTCGCGCAGGCGCGGATGATGCCGGGCCAAGAGCAGAAGATATGGGACTATTATCGCAACAATCCCGGTGCGCTGGCGGCGCTGCGCGCGCCGATCTTCGAGGACAAGGTCGTCGATTTCCTGCTCGAACTTGCCGATGTCACCGACAAGCAGGTGTCGCGCGAGGAATTGTTCAAGGAAGACGAGGAATAAACTAGCCGCCGGGCTAGCTTGCGGTAACCGCTGCACGAACCTTACGTACTGCCGCACGATTCCGCGCATATCTGCCTAAGTTGCGTAGGCGAGGCTCGCGGCGGTCTGCGCGGCAAGCCGACGGCAAATAGCGGCTTCGACAAGCCGACCGACTCAAGCCACATTGGCTGGGTAGGACACAGCCGGGTAGGGCACCGGCCGATATCTGGGTGATCCTCGCCCCAATGACTATATTCAGATGCCAGAGCTCGAGTGCCTGTAGGCGTGGATGGACTTTGCAACGACCGCTCGGACGGAATTCCGACACGAATTGAGCCAGATTAGGTGAGCGATGCGCGATCCGAACGAGACTTACATGAACTACCTCGTCCCCATGGTGGTCGAACAGACCAACCGCGGGGAGCGGGCCTACGACATCTATTCGCGCCTCCTCAAGGAGCGGATCATCTTCATCACCGGTCCGATCGAAGACGGCATGGCCTCGCTCGTCGTGGCGCAGCTTCTGTTTCTCGAGGCGGACAATCCCAAGAAAGAAATCTCGATGTACATCAATTCGCCGGGCGGGGTCGTGACCTCGGGTCTGGCGATTTATGACACGATGCAGTTCATCCGCCCCGCGGTGTCGACGCTGTGCACCGGCCAGGCGGCCTCGATGGGCTCGCTGCTGCTTCGCCGCCGGCGCCAAGGACCTGCGCTTTGCGCTGCCGAACGCGCGCATCATGGTGCACCAGCCGTCCGGCGGGTTCCAAGGCCAGGTCACCGACATCATGCTGCATGCTCAAGAGATCCTGAACCTGAAGCGGCGACTGAATGAAATCTACGTCAAGCATACCGGCCAGCCGCTGAAGAAGATCGAGGATGCGCTGGAGCGCGACATGTTCCTGACCTCCGAAATGGCCAAGGATTTCGGCCTGATCGACAAGGTGATCGAGAAGCGGCCGGAGGAACCGGGCCTGAAGACGGAACCGGTCCTCAAGGGGGTGAGCTAGTCGGGCGGGCGCACCGCGCCGCCATGAAATGGGCCGATTTATCGGCCCAAAGCGGTCTGGAGCCGGGCTCGACCCGATCAGCCATCATGGTTCCTGGTCAGGCCCCGGTTCCGGCCCGAGCTTCGGCCGAAAGCGCCAAAAAGTTCCTCGGCGGTGTGATCCAGAAAACACGAAACCTGGAATACGTTGTGGTTCAAAGTCGCGTTATCGTTAATGGATTCTTGATTGGCACGCCGTTAGCATGTCAGCTTGTGCTGGAGTGTTCGTATTGTCACCTAGGTGACTGGCGGGTTCGAGCGGGTTAAAGGGTACGGACGCTGGTACCTGGACGGGCTACGAATTCTTAGCGCACTGGATCCTAGACTACGCAGTTGCGGTGAAGTGCTGCGCTAGGCGAAGACGGAGAATGGAATGAGCAAGGTTGGCGGCGGCGACTCCAAGAACACGCTTTATTGCTCGTTCTGCGGCAAGAGCCAGCACGAGGTGCGCAAGCTCATCGCCGGGCCGACCGTCTTCATCTGCGACGAATGCGTCGAACTGTGCATGGACATCATCCGCGAGGAGAACAAGTCCTCGCTGGTGAAGTCGCGCGACGGCATTCCGACGCCGCGGGAAATCCGCAAGGTGCTCGATGACTATGTCATCGGCCAGGATCACGCCAAGAAGGTGCTCTCGGTCGCGGTCCACAATCACTACAAGCGGCTCAATCATCAGAGCAAGCACAACGACGTCGAGCTGGCGAAGTCGAACATCCTGCTGATCGGGCCGACCGGCTCCGGCAAGACGCTGCTGGCGCAGACGCTGGCGCGCATCCTCGACGTGCCGTTCACGATGGCGGATGCGACGACGCTGACCGAAGCCGGCTATGTCGGCGAGGACGTCGAGAACATCATTCTCAAGCTGTTGCAGTCGGCCGACTACAATGTCGAGCGGGCGCAGCGCGGCATCGTCTATATCGACGAAATCGACAAGATTTCGCGCAAGTCCGACAATCCCTCGATCACCCGCGACGTGTCGGGCGAGGGCGTGCAGCAGGCGCTGCTCAAGATCATGGAAGGCACGATCGCCAGCGTGCCGCCGCAGGGCGGCCGCAAGCATCCGCAGCAGGAATTCCTCCAGGTCGACACGACGAACATCCTGTTCGTGTGCGGCGGCGCTTTCGCGCGGCCTCGAAAAGATCATCTCGGCGCGCGGCCGGTCCACCTCGATCGGGTTCGGCGCCCGGGTGGCGGCGCCGGAGGATCGCAAGCAGGGCGAGATTTTCCGCGAGGTCGAGCCCGAGGATTTGCTGAAATACGGTCTGATCCCGGAATTCGTCGGCCGGCTTCCCGTCGTCGCGACGCTGGAGGATCTCGACGAGCCGTCGCTCAAGCGCATCCTGACCGAACCGAAGAACGCGCTGGTGAAGCAGTACCAGCGCATGTTCGAGATGGAGACGGTCGATCTCACGCTCGCCGACGAGGCGCTGTCCGCGATCGCGCGCAAGGCGATCGACCGCAAGACCGGCGCGCGCGGCCTGCGCTCGATCATGGAGAGCATCCTGCTCGACACCATGTTCGATCTGCCGAGCCTCGAAGGCGTCGAGGAGGTCGTGATCTCGCGCGAAGTGGTCGAAGGCAGCGCCAGGCCGCTTTACATCTACGCCGACCGGTCGGATCGCGCCGAGCGATGCCGGCGGAGCGAGCGCCTAACGGGTGCCGGAACCCCGCACCCTCGATTCGGTGCGCGGCCTACACTTCCGCCTTCGCAACGCGCTGTTTTGCGCGAAAAATCAGGCTTTCTTGACAGGGTGGCAGTGCGAGCGCCACCTATAGTGTGCGAACGAAAAGAGCGTACGAGGAATCGCGTAACTAAACCGGGCAGGGTCTCGTACCCGCCCCAAGGTACCGAAATGGTACTCGCGAAATGGGCGCACCTCTCTTCACTTCTCCGTTGCGGAGAGGACGGGGTGTGACTCCCTCCCGGCCAACGCAGTCCTTCGTGACAGCGCATCCTGCGGGTCATGAAGGAGGTGCACAACAATAAGGAAGTGGGGCCATGACAAGTGCCGCCAAACCCAAACCGGTCCTGACGGCCGGCGAAAGCCGGGCCTATCCGGTGCTGCCGCTGCGGGACATCGTTGTTTTCCCGCACATGATCGTTCCGCTGTTCGTGGGCCGCGAGAAGTCCATCAAGGCGCTCGAAGAAGTGATGCGCTCGGACACGTTCATCCTGCTCGCGACGCAGAAGAATGCGTCGGACGACGAGCCGGCGACGGACGCCATTTTCACGATCGGCACGCTGGCGAGCGTGCTGCAATTGCTCAAGCTGCCCGACGGCACCGTGAAGGTGCTGGTCGAAGGCGCCGCGCGCGCCGAGGTCAAGCAATACACCGATCGCGAAGAGTATTTCGAGGCCGAAGCCGTCGTGCTCGCCGATACCGCGGGCGATCAGGTCGAGGCCGAAGCGCTGGCGCGTTCGGTCGTCAACGAATTCGAAGGCTATGTGAAGCTCAACAAGAAAGTGTCGCCGGAAGTCGTCGGCGTGGTCCAGCAGATCGAGGACTATGCCAAGCTCGCCGACACGGTGGCTTCGCATCTCGCCGTGAAAATTCCCGACAAGCAGATGATCCTGGAGACGCCGACCGTCACCGAGCGCCTGGAAAAGGTGCTCGGCCTGATGGAGAGCGAGATCTCCGTGCTGCAGGTCGAGAAGCGCATCCGCACGCGCGTGAAGCGTCAAATGGAGAAGACGCAGCGCGAGTACTATCTCAACGAGCAGATGAAGGCGATCCAGAAGGAGCTGGGCGACGAGGACGGCAAGGACGAACTCGCCGAACTCGAAGAGAAGATCAAGCGCACCAAGCTCTCGAAGGAAGCGCGCGAGAAGGCGCAGCACGAGCTCAAGAAGCTGCGTCAGATGTCGCCGATGTCGGCGGAAGCCACCGTCGTGCGCAATTATCTCGACTGGCTGTTGTCGATCCCGTGGAGCAAGAAGTCCAAGATCAAGAAGGATCTCACGCTCGCCGAGCAGATCCTCGATGCCGATCATTTCGGCCTCGAAAAGGTCAAGGAGCGCATCGTCGAGTATCTCGCGGTGCAGCAGCGCGCCAACAAGCTGACCGGACCGATCCTGTGTCTGGTCGGGCCTCCCGGCGTCGGCAAAACCTCGCTCGGCAAGTCGATCGCCAAAGCGACCGGACGCGAATTCGTGCGCGTGTCGCTCGGCGGCGTGCGCGACGAGGCCGAAATTCGCGGCCATCGCCGGACCTATATCGGCTCGATGCCCGGCAAGATCATCCAGTCGATGCGCAAGGCGAAGACGTCGAACCCGCTGTTCCTGCTCGACGAGGTCGACAAGATGGGCGCCGATTTCCGCGGCGATCCGTCGTCGGCGCTGCTCGAAGTGCTCGACCCCGAGCAGAACCACACGTTCAACGACCACTATCTCGAGGTCGACTACGATCTGTCCCACGTGATGTTCATCACCACGGCGAATACGCTCAATATTCCGCCGCCCCTGATGGACCGCATGGAGATCATCCGGATCGCCGGCTATACCGAGGACGAGAAGGTCGAGATCGCGCGCAAGCACCTCATCCCGCACGCGATCGTCAAGCACGGTCTCGAGCCGAAGGAATGGTCGATCGACGACGACGCGCTGCTCACGCTCATTCGCCGCTATACGCGCGAAGCGGGCGTGCGCAATCTCGAGCGCGAGCTCTCGACCCTGATCCGCAAGGCGGTGAAGGAGCTCACGATCTCGAAGAAGCAGTCGGTCGAAGTCACCGAGAAGACGCTGCCCGATTTCCTCGGCGTGCCGAAGTTCCGCTATCGGCGAGGTCGAGGACGAGGATCAGGTCGGCGTCGTCACCGGCTTGGCCTGGACCGATGTCGGCGGCGAGTTGCTCACCATCGAGTCGGCCATGATGCCCGGCAAGGGCAAGATGACCGTCACCGGCAATCTGCGCGATGTGATGAAGGAATCGATCTCGGCGGCGGCGTCTTATGTCCGCATGCGCGCGGTCGCCTTCGGCATCGAGCCGCCGGCGTTCGACAAGCGCGACATCCACGTGCACGTGCCGGAAGGCGCGACGCCGAAGGATGGCCCGTCGGCGGGCGTCGCCATGGTCACGGCGATCGTCTCGGTGATGACCGGTATTCCGGTGCATCGCGACGTGGCGATGACCGGCGAGATCACGCTGCGCGGCCGCGTGCTGCCGATCGGCGGCTTGAAGGAAAAGCTGCTCGCCGCGCATCGCGGCGGCATCAAGACCGTGCTCATTCCGGAAGAGAACGCCAAGGATCTTGTCGAGATCAACGACAGCATCAAGAGCGGGCTCGACATCATTCCGGTGTCGCGCATGGACGAGGTGCTGGCGCGCGCGCTGGTGCGCAAGCCCGAGCCGATCGTGTGGGAAGAGGCGACGGCGAAACCCGTCGATGTCCCGGACGCCGCGGTGGAGGAAGATTCCTCCGGGCTTACCGCGCACTAAACGCGATCGTTACAATTGCAGGCGGCGCCCCTCGGGCGCCGCCTTTTTATTGGGTTTGCGAGGCAATGCACGCGTTATCGATTGCCTTAGCCATGCCCGCGTGCGCTTTAGCTCTGCGCTTCGCCCGTAGTGTATCCTCCGGATATGGCGCCTGCTCCCACGCCCGCAATTGCAAGCATCTATCCCGGCCGCGCGACCGGGATAGTGACCCGCGTAGCTCCGGGAACGCGGAAATTCGTGGCAAAATTTCCCCGCCCGGCGCAGCGTCGGCCGCCGGCCGCGCAGCGCCCTTCGTCAGGGTCTTATCGCCGCGTTCGCGCTCGCGGCGTGCCTGGCGCTCGGCGTGCTCGGCACTGACGAATTTCTGGCCCGGCGGGCAGCCGCAGCGGCGGCCGCCGCGGTGCGTCAACGGCCAGATCTATATCGGCTCGATCCTGTTCTTCCCGGAGAGCGGCAATCGCTGCCATCAGCTGTATTTCAACAACCGGGACGGCCAGTTCTCCGACAAGGGGTCTGTCGATTGCACGCGCGCCGCTTACTGAATCGACCAAGGACGCGCCCAAGAACTGGTCGGTTGCCCGGACCGAAGTCATCGCCAAGGGCTTTCACTAGTCCACCCCGCCGTTCCTTCCGCTCGCTTCCCGGCGTCGCCTCCGGCATATTGGCCGACGTGGCGACTTTCGCTACATTTCGCCGACGGGACATCGGTTCCGGCGCCGCTTGCCAGGCGTTCGGACAAAATGCTGAGAGAACGCGTGCTTAAAATCATACATCCGGCCGCCGGATGCGGAATTCTTGTGCTTTTGCGCTTGGCTTTTCGAACATGGCTCGAGCGGACGACGATTTTCCGTTGACCGGAAACTACACGCAGAACGTCGCCTGCAAAGGCGACGGCACCGACGCCGACACCGCAAAGGTCAAGATCTCGCCGCAGGAGATCGTCTCCAATATCGGCGTCTGCACCATCCTCGACACCAAGACGGAACGGCGACAGCGTTTTCGTCCATGTCGAATGCAAGTTTCCGAGCGGGCCGCTGATGGGCGACATCACGTTCACGCCGCGTCCCGACCATACGATCGAATTCGTCGATCGCGACTTGACTTACAAGGCGGTGCTCTACCGCTGCCCGCAGTGATGGGCTGTGCTGCGGGGCGTCGCTTGGCGCAAATGTTGGGCCACGTCTCCAAAACAGCTTTCGATCCAACACAGCTTTCGCCTCGGAACAGGGAGTTGAACCATGAGCTATTATCAAGGCCTGCAAGCGGAGACGGTGACGTTCCGCGGTCACAATGGCGATCAGGGTGAAGCCTATTACGCGCGCCCGACGCGGGCGGGAAAGTTCCCGGGCGTTGTCGTCATTCATCACCTGCCGGGCTGGGACGAATGGATCATGGAAGTGGTGCGCAAATTCGCCCATCACGGCTATGCGGCGATCTCGCCGCATCTTTATTTCCGCGAAGGCTCCGACAGTCCCGACGATATCGGCGCGCGCGTGCGCGCCGCCGGCGGCGTCGCCGACGCGCAGGTCATGGGCGATACGTCAGGCGGCATGGCCTATCTGCGGCGCAGCCCAATTCGAACGGCAAGATCGGCGTCATCGGCTTCTGCTCCGGCGGCCGCCATGCCTATCTCGCCGCCTGCACGCTGTCGGGAATCGACGCCGTGGTCGATTGCTGGGGCGGCAATGTCGTCGTCGACAATCCCAAAGACCTCAACGCCAAGCGTCCGGTGGCGCCGATCGATCTGACCGAGAAACTGAGCTGTCCGCTGCTCGGCCTATTCGGCAATGACGACGCCAATCCGACCGCCGACCAGGTCAATCGCACCGAAGCGGTGCTCAAAAAGCTCGGCAAGAACTACGAGTTCCACCGCTACGACGGCGCCGGCCACGCTTTCTTCAACTGGTCGCGCGATGCCTATCGTCCCGAACAGGCTGCTGACGGCTGGCGCAAAGTGTTCGACTTCTACGGCCGTTATCTCGCGACGTCGGCCGCAAGCGTCGCCGCCGAATAAGGGAGAAGGTCATCATGTGCTCCTACATCGTCGAAAAGGCGGCGCTGGTCGGCAGCGCCAAAGGCCGCAAGGGCTGGATGCGGATCGACACGGCGAATGTCTATTTCGATCACCCGTATTACTCGACGCTCGATCATGTGCTCGCCATCGACTTCACCAATGAAGGCGAGGGCGGGCGCGACCGCGTCGCGATCGAGCTTAGCGCCGATTCCGCGCGCGCGTTGGTCGAGCGCATTCAAGCGGCGCTGGCGAGCGGCGAGGCCGCGCACCCTTCGCTGGCCGCGCCGGCTGTGGTCGCGGCGGAGTGAAGACAGTCCTAAGGCGTGTGCTCATAAACGCGTAGGGATGTCCGCTTTCGGCGGTAAAGCCGACGTGGCCCGACAATGCCGCTGCGTCGCCTTTTGACCCAAAGATGGGGTAATCGGCCGGCAGCTTGTGGATAGCTGAAGATTTTGGGTGCTGCGCTTCAGGCTGATGGTGAAACGAGGTCCGTGTGTACGGCCTCAAGCATCAGAAGGAGAAGCGCAGCATGGACCATTTTGCTGGACTGGACGTATCGGTCAAGGAGACCAGCGTCTGCATTGTGGATGACACGGGCAGGATCGTTCGGGAAGTGAAGGTGGCGAGCGAGCCGGATGCTCTGCTGGCGGTGCTGAAGAACCCTTCCTACCACTTCAAGCGGATTGGACTGGAAGCCGGGCCGTTGTCGCAATGGCTTTACAGCGCGCTTGCCGAAGCAGGCTTGCCGGTGATCTGTGTCGAGACGCGGCACATGAGGGCGGTGTTGAAGGCGCAGATCAACAAGACGGACCGCAACGATGCGCGCGGCATCGCGCAGATGATGCGGGTGGGACTTTACCGCCCGGTGCATGTGAAGACGCTACGCAGTCAGAAGCTGCGGATGCTGCTGACCCATCGCAAGCTGCTGCAGTCGAAGGCCATCGCCATCGACAACGACCTACGCGGGACCTTGCGTAACTTCGGTCTCAAGGTGGGCGTGGTGGGAACGGTGAAGTTCGAGGCACCGCATCAAGGAGCTGGTCGAGAACCTGCCCGACCTGGCTGTGCTGGTTGAACCGCTGCTGATTGTCCGACGGGTGCTTCGCGAGCAGATCGGCGTCCTGCATCGCCGCTTGCTGGCCGTTGTCCGGGACGATGACGTGTGCCGGCGCCTGATGACGGTCCCTGGTGTTGGTCCGGTGGTGGCGTTGACCTATCGCGCCACCGTCGACGTGCCAGCTCGCTTTAAGAACTCCAAGGCGGTCGGAGCGGTGTTTGGACTGACGCCATCCCGGCATCAATCCGGCGAGAGCGACCGCCCTGGTGCCATATCGCGGTGCGGCGACGAGATGATGCGGATGATGCTCTACGAAGCGGCCCAGATCCTATTGGTGCGCTCGACAAAATGGTCCTGGCTCAAGGCCTGGGCGATGAAGATCGCCAGACACCGCGGAATGAAGAAGGCGATCGTGGCGCTGGCGCGTCGGTTGGCCGTGATCATGCACCGCATCTGGGTTGACGGCACTGAGTTCCGATGGACCCGGGAGGAAATCGCAGCGGCATGACGGCCATGCAGGATCAAATGCGATAGGAAGAAACTCGAGCTCCACCCAGCGGTGGAATGATGTCCCTCGCGGGACGATGGATGAGGTGAGTTCGCATGTCCGCTTGGACCTGCCGTTCGTCTGAACGACAAGGCCGACCCAAAGATGGTTCCACCTCGTCCTCGAATCCCATGATGGAAGGGCCTTGGTGCCGATTCCGAAGAGAAGCACGAGCCCGTGAGCGACATCGACACTGTAGTGGCGGATAGTCTGAAAGCGCTTGACCCCAAACGGCCGATTAGAGAAGCGGACATCAGCGAATGACCGCCATGCATTGGAACATTAAACTGGTCGCAGGAAACGATCCGGTAGGCATACTTCGAAACATCTTCGCAACTCGGTCGCAGTCCCGTGCTTAATAGGCCACGCATATTAGTTGAATAGCGAACGACCACTCCATGCCGCTTCGACGCCATCGTTCCAGATTCATCGATAGGGTCGCTCTTCGTTTTTCCACCGGTAAGCAAGTTGATGGCCTGTGGGTCGGAGTAGCTTTTGGAATCGAACCCGAACCGATTTTGCGTCGTGTCGAGGAAGCGCTTCGCCTCATTAACTTGCATGATAAGCTTCGCTATCGGCGCTTAATTCGGGACCTTGAACGCATATGGATCCGAGATCTTCCTGGCGCGCTCGGGACTTTTAACCGAGAACTTCAGGCTTGCTCGCTCGACATGGAGTATGTGCGGGCCGAGACGACACGCCCGGAGTCGATTGCCGCAGTAATTGTACATGAGGCCACACATGCGAGGCTCGATCGGTGCGGCATCGGCTATGAGGAGAAGCTGCGGCCACGAGTTGAGGCGGTTTGCTTTCGTCGTGAGATAGCCTTCGCCGTCAGATTGCCGAATGGAGAGCAGGCGCGACAAGAGGCGGAGCGTAAGCTGGCGGCGTATGCAACTCCTGAGCATTGGACAAACGCAGCATTCGCGCAGCGTTTCGACACGGACCATATCGAAACTCTTCGCAGGATAGGAGCGCCGGATTGGGTAGGACGAACCGTGATTACTCTTCGCCGCCCATATCAACGGGTCCGACGGCTTTTTATATTCACAGGACGACTATTGGGACCTCATAAGAAGCGAGACACTGCTTGAAACCACATATCGTTTATGCCGTTCCAGCGAACAGAGAAGCCATCAAAATGGCGTTCGGTCCAAAAATTGGGAAGCTCTTTGTTCGTAATCGCGCTGTCCTCGAATATGCGGTCGTCTTAAGGTTTCCAGACACAAAGGTAATCGTAAGCGGGGAGCTCAAACGGGCACTAAACAAATTGGGAGCTCCCGAGGGCACGATCCTAGTAATTGTAAGGGATCTTACGAAGGAAGCGCGCGAAGCCGCCATTGAAGCGCTTTGTGACATAATTTCAGAGCGCGAATTCGGGTGGACCGATGCTAGTTATCAGAACATTCGACAGCGATGAGATTTCAAACGGACCCACTACCCGGAGCGTGGAAGGTTTCTATCACCGCCGGTAGTCCCGTGTATGCTCCGATGTCTCCTGCTGGCCCTTAGCGGACGCACCGGCGGTCGTCCGTCGCGGCTGCTTTTGGGAGTAGAGCGGACGTTCCAATTTGACTGCCGAGATGACCTGGGCCTGAACTCCCCATTCGGCCTCCCCAGTGTGATAGTTTGAACCGATGCGATTGTGCGAAGCTTCGGGGACGGTGATGCGACGGCGCGAGTTCATCGGACTTCTCGGTGGCGCAGCGGCGGCGTGGCCGCTCACCGTGCGCGCGCAACAGCAGCAGCCGGTGCCGCCGTCCGGATCCCAAAACACTGCGAAGCCTGACGCCACCAAGCCTGACATCACGAAGCCCGATGCCACGAAGCCCGACGACTTGGCGAACAAACTCGATGCCCTGTTGCAGCAGACCCAGGCACTCGGCGCTCCTATGGCCGCGGTCGCGCGGGCCCTTGCGATCTCGCGCCAGCCGATCTTTCCCAAGAAAGATGTGCTCGCGGTCTTCGATATTTCACAGCCGTCAGCGAACAAAAGATTCTACGTTTTGGATTTCAAATCAGGCGAGGTCACCGCCCACTACGCGGCGCATGGCAGAGCCAATGGACCCAACGCCAGAGCGGTCAAATTTAAGGGCTTCCAGAAGGATCTGGACATGGTGCCGCTCGGCCCGCTCAAGACCGCGCATTCCGAAGTGATGGATCATTACAAGACGATCGTGGACCGCTACGACGGCACCGTTTATCCGAACATGATCGTTGTCGTGCTCGAGGGCGTCACCTCCTACAACAGCTACATCAACCACACGCCGCCGTTTAAATGGATCATGCACCCGAATTGGTACACCACCGCCGGTTTTCGCGCCAAAAATAACGGCATGCTGGGGCGGAGCAACGGTTGCATCACCGTCGATCCGGTCGAAAACAACCAGCTCGTGCGGCGGCTTGCGGATGGAGCGCTGATTTACGTGACGGTCGGCGACGACCCGATCGAGCATTATTTGTAATTCGAGCTTCGTGCCTGGGCAACTTTGGCGGCGGGCGAAGGTAGGCGATTATGGAATCATTTCCGATTTGGCATTGGGTCATACTCATCGTTCCAATCGTTATGGTCGCGAGCCCGATTTTGGGGATCGTGCGCGGCGTTAAGAACGGCGCTGTCATCCATGCGGTCGTATCGGCATTGGTACCTGTGTATGGGCTGATCTATTTCTTCGCGGCAAAACAGCCGAGAAAATGAGTATTGCCGGCCTCAAATAGCCGCGGGAGAAATCACACAATCTCCTTCTTTCAGGCCAGCCCCCGTCTCAAACACATGTTTGAATTTCAATCTGCCGTTTTAAAACGGCGTTATGAGGGGTAAGCCATGTTGGCCATTCAAACATTGACGCGACAGGCCGGCGGCGACGCCGTCCTTCGACCTGCTTGCCCCAATTGCGGCAGATCGATGCACATGGCGCGCATGACGCCAAGAACGGGCGATCTTCCGGATCTGGCGACCTTTCGCTGCGGCGAGTGCGGTGTTTGGCTGACAGAAGCTGCCGGCGATCAACGCGGCTGGCCTCACTGATTGAAAAGCCCTGCGGAGCGTCAATCGCTTCAATATGAAGCGATTGCGCTCTAGTGGCCGGGCTTGTAGCCCCTGCGGCTGCCATCGTTATTGAAGTAATTTATGCCGCCATTCGCGCTCGGCACGCTATAGCCGGTGCGATTGCCAGTGCTGTCAAAGATGCCGTTGGTGTTGTTGTAATTGTTGGCGCTGTTTTGCCAATTTTGCGGACTGTTTTTCCAGTTCTGTGAACTGTTCTGCCAATTTTGCGAACTGTTCTGCCAGTTGTTGGGACTGTTCTGCCAATTTTGCGGACTGTTCGCCCAGTTCTGCGAACTCGGCGAATTGTTCCGATCGTAGCTTTGAGCGAAGCAGATGGCGCACACGAAAGTCACTGACAGCATCGTGCACAAGTACAGGGCGGTCTTATGCCGGTTCTTCATCGCCAATCTCCCAGAAATATGCGGAAAGTCCGGGCGCGTCTTTTGGCCTTAAGAAAAACGGCTAGCAGTCCAACCTTACGATCGCGTGGAGCTTATCCGATCATTTTGCGATAACTTACGAACCAAGCCCGCTGGGAACTGCGCCCAGCAATGAGCGTGGCGCGGCTGTGGCGCGGTCAGAGCAAGCGGGATGCGGCCGGTGATCTTCTCGCATCCCTCTACGTATGGTTCAGCGAAGGCTTCGACACGCTCGCCACTACATTCGTCCCTTTTTAAGAGACTGTCCTTGACATTGGTCACGTTTTCAGTTACATTGTCATCCGATTCTCGCTCACGTAAAGGACCTGCCCCGGAGACATGCCGGGGCAGTGGGAGCGAGGGCGGTGCCTGCGGGCGGTGTTGTAAACCGCTCCCGGGCAGCTCCGGGCATCAGCCTCCCAGCACTACGCGACTGGGGCGCGAGGTGCTCGCTGGACTGGGACAGGTCGAAGGCGGGTAACGCCCGCAAAAACTGCGTCGGTTCCGCCCCAGGAATGGGGATCGTTACGGGATCGGCGCCAATTCCAAGTCCCAGGAAACATGGCCTGGAGCAGGGCCCTTGGGAGGAGATCTCTCCTGGGCCAGAGCCGTGGTGGAACGCCGATAGACGTGCTGCCCCCTCCTTATCCTCCCCCGCTTGCGGGGGAGGATATGGAGGGGGGCAGCGGCCGTGCCAGCAGCACGGCACGAGGACCAATGCGTCTGTCGGCGTTCCGCTTCCTTTTCTTATGCTTGGCGAAGCGAGGCGTAGCGGACAGCGAAACAGCAGGCACCACCCCTTCTTTTTCCGTCACGCGGTTCTCCTTCGCACCTCACGTCCGTGGCGTTGGCAAAACTCGGGCGCACATGCGCCGCGAGAACGCGCCGCCCTTCATCCTCCCCCGTGAAAACGGGGGAGGTCGCCATGCGCAGCATGGCGGGTAGGGGCGTCTAACTCGTCGCTTAGCAAGGCGTCGAAAGCTCGCGCCCGCGTCGAGGCGCACGTCGAAGGAGAAAGGCGTAAATGCAAGCCGTGGAAAAGTTGCCCTACCTCGCCGCCCGCGCCCCTACCTCCGCGCTTCGCGCGGCTACCTCCCCGTTTTCACGGGGAGGATTAAGCGCCCCAAAACCGGCTTGCCGATTTCGAATTTTGGCTATCTAAGTCATGGCCGATCAAGTCATGGCCGATGAGCTGGCTCGCGCCTCAAGGTGACGAATTAAAAGGCAGAAAACGAACAGGAAACGCAATATGGATCTCGGTAACGGCCTCGGCCATTTGACCTATTCGACGCTCGTGCATCCAGCCGACAACTGGGAACAGCTTTACAATTCGCTCGTCACCTACCTGCCGAAAGTGAAGGCGCGGATCGCCGGCAACAAGGCGTTCGGCGTGTGCATCCGGCTGTCTGCAAGCTCGGCGGAAACGCTCGCCAACAGCGCGGCGGAGCGCGCCAAGCTGAAGAAATTTCTCGATGACAACGACATGTACATCTACACAGCCAACGCCTTCGTCTACGGGCATTTCAAGGGCGACAAGGTGAAGGAGCAGGTCTACGAGCCGGATTGGCGCGGCGAGGAGCGCACGCAATACACCATCAATGTCGCCAACGTGCTCGCCGACGTCTGCCCGGCCGGCATCGCGCCGTCGATCCAGAGTGCGCCGCTCGGCTTCAAGCCGCGCGTCACCGGCGACGACGTGATCGCAAGCTACACCGATCACGTGCTGCGCGTGGTCGCGCATCTCATCGCGCTGGAAGACAAGACCGGACGCAGCGTGCAACTCGCGCTCGAGCCGGAGCCGTACTGTTTTCTCGAGACCACCGACGAGACCGTCGCCTATTTCCGCGATCATCTTTATTCCGGTGCATCGGTCGAAAAGCTCGCCAAGCTCGCGCATGTGCCGATCTCCGAAGCGAATGCAGCGCTCCGCCGCCATGTCGGCATCGTGTACGACATCTGCCACCAGGCGGTCGAATACGAGAATATTTCGGAATCCTTGCAGAAGCTCGTCGACGGCGGCGTTCCGATCTTCAAGTTCCAGGAAGCCGCCGCGCTGCACATACCGGAAGTGACGCAGGACGTCGTCAATACGATGAAGCGCTATGCCAAGACCATTTATCTGACGCAGACGATCGAGAAGAAGGACGGCAAGCTGACGAAGTTTCTCAACGTCGACGACGCCATCGCCGCGTTCGAGAAGGAGCCGGGGCCGCGGGAATGGCGCACCCACATCCACGTGCCGATCTTCCTCGACGATCTCGGGCAGTTCCGCACCACGCGCTTTGCCATCGAGGACGGCTTGCGTTTCCACAAGAAAAAGCCTCTGTCGCGGCATCTCGAAGTCGAGACCTATACCTGGGACGTGCTGCCCGAGAACCTCAAGAAGGGTGACATCGTCGATAACGTCTGCCGCGAGCTCGAATGGGTGAAGGGGCAGTTGGTCTAGAGCCAGTGCGATGATCCGTCACTCTGAGGTCGTCATTGCGAGCGCAGCGAAGCAATCCAGGGCCGTTAGCGTCCGAGTCTGGATTGCTTCGGTCGCTTCGCTCCTCGCAATGACGGTACATAAGCGCAGCTGACGGATATCGCATGAAAGTCGGATTCATCGGGCTTGGCCGCATGGGCCAGGCCATGGCGCGCCGCCTGATCGACGGCCGGCCACGATGTCGGCGTCTACAATCGCACCGCCGGAAAAGCTCAAAGCCCTGATCGAGCTCGGCGCCAAGCCGGTCGAATTCGATCAAGGCGGCGGCCAATTACGGCGATGCGGTTTTCACCATGCTCGCCGACGATGCCGCGGTCTTGGACGTCGTCACCAAGCCGGGCGGCCTGTTGGCGTCGCTGCCGAAAGGCGGCATTCACATCTGCGCCGGCACGCACAGCGTTGCGGCCATGACGAAGCTCAAGGCGCTGCACGAAGAAGCCGGGCAGATTTTGATCGCGACGCCGATGCTCGGCCGGCCGGAAGTCGTCGCTTCGGGCCAGGCCGGCATGGTGCTCGGCGGCGCAAAGCAAAGCCTCGACCGCTGCCGGCCGCTGTTCGACGCGATCGCGCGGCGCACCTTCGAGGCCGGCGCCGATCCGGTCGCCGCCGCGGCCATCAAGATCGCCAACAATTTCGTGCTCGGCTGCGCCATCGAAGCGATGGGCGAGGGCTTTGCGCTCATGCGCAAATACGATGTCGTTCCCGACGTCTTTTATGACGTGATGACCGACGGGCTTGTTCGCCTGTTCGGCCTACAAGATCTACGGCAAGCTCATCGCCGAACGAGCGCTATCTTCCGGCCGGCCAGCGCGCCATTCTCGGCTTGAAGGACGCCAATCTCGCGCTCGAAGCCGGCGGCGCGGTCGGCGTGCCACTTCCTAGTGGGAATGTCTGGCGCGACCGGCTGGTCGGCGCGGTCGCGCATGGCGAAGCCGAGCACGACTGGGCGGTGATGGCGAAGGATCAGGCGCGGGCGAGCGGGTTGGCGTGACGTCTTAAGTGCCGGCGCTTCCACGTTCCGCTCGCCCCCGTGCAATCGGGCCATGCTAGATTCCCGCTTTCGCGGGAATGAGCGCCTGAATGCGGTGTTCTAGCCCGGGCGTTGCAGCTCTCCCGTCACCGGGCTGAACCGGCAACGGTGACGGAACGACCAATATCCAAGACGCTTTGGCTGTCTTTCTACGCTTTCCGCCAATTTGGAGAACAGCATGACCGACACGTCAATGTCGGCGGGTCACACTGGCTCAAATGCGCCCCAGCCCACGGAAGGCGGGAAGCTGCCGCCGTTCCTGTCGGCGGGCGGTCATGCGGGGCAGGTGGTCGAAACCGATTTTCGCCTCGGTCACGTTTTTGTCCAGACCCTTTCAATCCTGCGGCGCCACGCGGCGCCGTTCTTGCTGCTCTACGTCGTTGCCGGCTTGCTGCTCAATGTCCCGGTGACGTTCACGAACGACGATTCGCCCGCTGCGGACGTCGCGCTAGCCATGGGCATCTCGCAGGCCTTGTACATTGTGTTCAACGTTTTCGCCGGCGCCGCGGTAGTTGATGTCGCGATCGGCGACATGCGCGGCCGGCCCGTCGGTATGAGCAAGGCCTTGCGCGTCGCGCTGCGCCGGTTCTTTCCGGCTCTGGTCGCCACCATGGCCGTGGTCGGTCTCGCCATACTCGGCTTGGCCTTGATGATTGTCCCGGCTGCTATCGTCGTTTCGATGTTCTTTGTTGTGGTGCCGGTTTGCGTGGTCGAAGGTCTTGGCCCGGTGCAAAGCATGCGGCGCAGCGCCGAGCTCACCAAGGGCTTCCGCTGGCGGATTTTCGCCCTTTGGTTCGCGATCTTGATGACGGAAATCATCGTGCAGATGGAGCTCGATCAAGCGATCAGGCCGTTCGGCTATTTTGCCTTGGTATTGGCCTCGCAGGTGCTGTGGGATGTAATCGTTGGCGCCTTCGCGGCGGTCGCGACGGCTGTAACCTATCGCGATCTGCGCGTCGCCAAGGAAGGTGTCGACACCGATCAGGTCGCGACCGTGTTCGACTAGATCGCGTTCATTTTCATCCCGATCTATCCGCCTTGATCTATCCGCTTTGATCTATCCGCCTTGGCATCGTCGTTTCCTTGTTGCGTGCCGCAATGGCGGGCGTATGCTGACTGCAAAATAGAAAAGGGGAAGAAGCGAACAAAACATCCTGGGAGGGAATAATGGCCGTGCAAGCTCGCGCGCTCGAACAAATAACGATGCGCAAAGTGTATTGGCGGCTGTTGCCGCTGGCGATCCTGGCTTACTTCCTTGCCTATCTCGACCGCATCAATGTGAGTTTTGCGGCACTGACGATGAACAAGGATCTCGGTCTCGACGCCGCGATCTATGGCATGGCGGCCGGCGCTTTCTTCTGGGGTTATTTTTTGTTCGAAGTGCCGAGCAATCTCATTCTGGAAAAAGTCGGCGCGCGTATCTGGATCGCCCGCATCATGGTGAGCTGGGGCCTGATCTCCGGCGCCACCGCGTTCTGCACCGGCCCGTGGAGCTTCTTGACCATGCGCTTTCTGCTCGGGCTCGCCGAAGCCGGCCTGTTCCCGGGCATGATCCTGTTCTTCACCTATTGGTTCCCGGATTGGCACCGCGCCCGCATCGTCTCGGGATTCATGGTCGCGCTGCCGGTCGCGGTCGCGGCCGGCGCGCCGGTTTCGACCGGAATTCTCGAAGGCTTCAACGGCGTCTTGGGGCTCGCCGGCTGGAAATGGATGTTCATCGGCGAGGCGATCCCGACGGTTCTGGTCGGGTTCGTCATCTTGTTCTTCGTGACCGACCGGCCGCAGTCTCGCGCACTGGCTCAGCGACGAGGAGCGCGAGCTGGCTCATCACGACGCTCGAGACCGAGCGCAGCCTGGTCGAAGCCAAGCGCAAGGTCAGCGTCTGGCAATCGTTCTTCGATCCGAAGGTTCTGCTGCTGACGCTCAATTATTTCGGCATCGTCGGCGCCAGCGTCGGCATGCTGTTGTTCGTGCCGCAGATCGTCAAGCAGCTCGGCCTGACCAATATGCAGGTCGGCTGGGTCAGCATGATTCCCTATATCTGCGGCGCGGTGGCGATGCTGGTTTGGGGCTGGTACTCCGATCGTACCGGCGAGCGGCGCTGGAATCTGTTCTGGGCCTGCATCGCCGCAACCGCCGGCCTGGTCATTGCCGGCGCAACTGTCGGCACGGTCTGGGCGCTCTTCGGCATGTCGATTGCCGCGATCGGCTTCTATGGCTCGAAGGGCCCGTTCTGGACCATGCCGTCCATGATCCTGACCGGCACCGCGGCGGCGTCCGGCATTGCCTGGATCAATGCCGTCGGCAATCTCGGCGGCTTCTTCGGGCCGAGCGTGGTGGGGTGGGCCAAAACCTATACCGGCAGCTTTGCCGGCGGCCTTTACGCGCTCGCCTGTTTCTCGCTGGTATCCGCGATCGTCGCGGCGCTGGGACTGCGGATTCCGAATCCCGCGGCCAGGCGGACGACCGAGCAAGAGATGGCGGTGGCAGCCGAGTAGGGCGCATTGCCGATCGATTGGCGGAGTTCGCTCCGCCAATCGAATGCCTGGAACGCGGCGCGCAGCGCCGCTGTCATATGGCATTGCGCCGGATGTGATATCGAGCGCCGCGCACCGGATTACCGTGCCATCGCGATGATGGATGTGTGAGAATTGCGCGGCTTGATCGTCGATTGCGCGGTGCTAGAGTTGGACACGCGGGTTGCGGTTTTAGCAATTTGGGAAAACCATGACGGACACATCACTGCCGTCGGCGCGTTTCGCCGAACGTGATTTCCGCGCCGGCCAGGTGTTCAATCGCGCCTTCACGGTGCTGTCGCGCAACCTGTTGCCGTTCGGCCTGATTACGACTGTTGCCGCCGTGCCGAATGCTCTTCTGTTCACGCCCGGCGTCAATCTTATCGACGGCGCTGCGGGCGGTGTCGTCGTTACCCTTGGAATCATCGGGACGGTGGTGTTGACCACGCTGAGCCAGGCCATCGTGCTCTACGGCGCCTTCGACGACATGCGCGGCCGGCCCGTCAATCTGGTTGAGTCGATCAAGATCGGATTGGCGCGATTTTTTCCGGTCCTGGGCGTGGCGATCTGCGTGCCGATACTCGCAGCGCTTGGCGCCGTCGCGCTGTTTTTCCCGGGCTTGATGGTGATCACGATGTTGTTCGTCGCGGTGCCGGCCTGCGTCGTCGAACGGCTCGGCCCCATCAAGAGCATGGGACGCAGCGCGCGATTGACCAAGCGGCATCGCTGGAAGATCTTCGGGATTTGGCTTGCAGCACTGATCGTCGGCGCGGTCGCGCAGAGCGTTCTGGTCGGCGTCGGCATGAAGATCGGCGGCGCCGTGCTGGCGCTGGTCGTGTCGTTACTGTGGGGTGCGCTGTTTGGCGCCTTCTAACGCGATCCTGGCGGTGGTGACCTATCACGATCTGCGCGTCGCCAAAGAAGGCGTCAATACCGATCAAATTGCCGCCGTGTTCGACTGACGGCGCCTCACGCGTTCGGTACGCGTTCCGCGTGTTTGTCGGCGCGCGCTTTGCCGTAGAGCTGCTCGCGTTCGAGGAAGGCGCGCTCGGCCGTGTAGAAGTCGCGCAGAAACACCATGACGTCGCCGCGCGGCAATGGCGCGGTCCAGCCGATCTTGCGGCAGATCTTGTCGGCGACCTCGTCCAGAACTTGCGCGCTCTCTGTTGTTTTGCGGGCGCCGCAGCAGTTCCTCGAGCACCTGCAGTTCGAAGGCGCCATAGGCCTGCAATTGCGCCGGCGTGAACACAAACCGCAGCGTGCGCTCGACCAGATCGCTGAGCAGTGTCACGCTTGGGCAGCGAAATGACGATGGTGCCGGCGATCAGGTCGCCGCCGCGCATCCGGTCGCGATTGAGGGCGGGTATCGCCAGACAGAACATGACCCAGGCGACGACGACAAGCTCTTTCCAGTCGATACCGGCTGGCGGATTGGCCGCCCAGCAAGGCGCCGAGCGGAATGAACATCTCGACCTCGCGCGTCAGATTGCGCGCGATCACCGCCGAAGCGACCAGCGGCCCGCCGCTGCGGTCGATCACGCGCAGGCCGACGATGCGCTTGCCGGGCGTCGCGCCGCGCCACGCCAGCTCGAAATAGATGAAGTACAGATTGCGGATGAGGAAGCCGATGAACAGCGCGATCGAGATCGCGATCCGGCTGCCGCCGGTCCGCCCGATCAGCGTGAGAATGGGGATATAGATCGCGAGCCGTGAGCAACATCCAGATCGTGAGATCGATGACGAAGGCGGTGAGGCGTTCGCCGTAATTGGCGATTTCGATCGGCACCGGCACGCCTTCGGGCGTGACGATCTGGCGCCTGAGCTTGCGGCCGCCCTCGAAGAAACTGCGAGGTCCGCTCGTGCGCCAGCACGGGCGTGTCGGCGGCGACATCGATGCCGTTGTCATTGCCGCGTACTCTCTTCTGTCCGCTTGCCGCAGCGGCTGTAGTAAATCGAGCCAGAGCGCGCCGATGCGTCAGCCCGATGGCAAAGCGCAGCGGCGTGCTCTGCACCAGCTGGCGGAAGCCGCCTTCGAGGATGCCGGCGACGAACAGCATGAGGATGCCGCCGACCGCCATCTGCGCGGCCTGGCGGCCGTGCAGCGCCAGATTTTCGATGCGGGAATAGCGGCCGGGAAACAGGATCTTGTCGGCGATCACGAGGCCGCCGGCGCGCAAGCAGAATGAGCGCGCCCAGTTCGGTCGTGCCGTGGATCGAAAGCCAGCCGAGGCATTCGACGGTCAGGCCGCGGTTGTAGTGCAGCGCGACGAAGGCGCCGAGGCTCAGTCCCTGATAGACGGACGAGCAGCAGAGTCGGAATGCCGGCCGCAAGCCCGAGGCCGAAGCACATCAGGCCGACCAGCGGTATTGTGGCTGAACAGGACATTGGCGAATACGCCGAAGGCCTCGACCGGCGCCCGGCCACGGCGCGAACAGCTCCTTGTCGCGCAGGTCGCCGCGGTCGACGACGGGCCCGCGACCGCCCGCCATGTCCGCCGGCATGAACGAGGAGAACCAGGCTTCGTCCTGAACCGTCAAGGCAAATCCGACGGCGACGCCGACCAGCAGAGCGCCAGGTGACGATCAGAATGTGCCAGCGCGCCGCGCGCACCGCTGCCGGCAGATCGTAGACGAAGAATTTGCGCAGCCCTTCGATCGGGCTCGACGCGCGGCCCGTACACCGCGAGATAGGCGCGCAGCGCGAGATTCTCGAGATAGAGCAGCAGATTGCGGTCGAGCGCGATGGTGCGCGCGACCGACAGCGACGACAGCGCGGCGCGATAGAGGATCGGCAGCCGTTGCAGTTCGTCGAGCGAGAGCGAACGCACGCCGCGCCGCTCGACGCGCCGCACCAGGTCTTCGAGCTCGCGCCAGCCGTCCTCGCGCCCTTTGCGGAACTCGCGGCTCTTGAGAACGAGCTTGGGCTGCCGGCGCCCGGTGCGGCGCCCCGGCTCGGCGATCCTGGCTCGTCAATCACGTCGGCGGTTTGCGTCATATCAGCCCGCGTTGCTTGATCATGAGATAGCGGTTGATGAGCGCGATCGGCAAGCCTTGGCTCGGCACGTCGAGGCAGTGAATGCCGAGCCGCTCCAGCCGCTCGAACACGATGCTGCGCTCGCGCAGGAAGTCCTGCGCGATCACCGCCTGCGCCACGTCGGCGAATTGGCGCGGCGGCGCGTCGACGGCGCGTTGCAGCACCGAGCCGCGCTGGGTGACGAAGACGACCAGATGCCGGTTGGCGACCCGCTGCATGCTTTCGATCAGGAGCTCGGCGGTGATGGTGTCGACGAAATCGGTGAACAGGATCACCAGCGCGCGCCGCTTGAGCCGCGCGTTGAGCTCGGCGAGGCCGAGCGTGAAATTGGTCTCCTTGTGATGATAGTCGAGCTCGGCGGTGGCGCGCTGCAGGCGCGGAAAGCTCGACATGCCGCGGACCGGCCCCATATATTGCCGCACCCGCGCGTCGAAGCCATAGGTGCCGACCAGATCGCCGCCCTGCAGCGAGACCCAGGCCAGCAGCAGGCCGGCATTGATGGCGTGATCGAGGCGGGTGAGGCCGTCGACCGGCTCGAGCATGAGATAGCCGGTGTCGAACGCCATGACGACCTGATGGTTGCGCTCGGTGCGGAACTCCTTGCACACCAGCTTGCGGTGGCGCGCCGAATGCTTCCAGTCGATGAAGCGGCTGTCGAGGCCGGGCGTGTATTCGCGCAGCGCCTCGAACTCCGTGCCTTCGCCCTTCTGAACCTGGGTCTTGATGCCGTAGATCGCCTCCTGAACGAAGAACTGCAGCGCCGTGCCGTGGACGCCGCGCACGTTGGGCAGCACGTCGACGGTGCGGTTCACGGCAATGCGGCGGGTGAATTCGACGAGCGACAGCGGACCGCGCCAGCGCAGCCAGATCTGGTCGATATTCACGCGGCCGCGCCGGTGCGGAACCAGCGGCAGCGCGATCCTTGCCTCCGTGCCCGCTGTAAGCTCGCCCGCCACCACTTCCGACGGCTCGATGTCGCCGCGCTGCTCGGCGATCGCCTCGAAGCGGGCCGCGCGCCGGAAGCCTGACGCCGGGATCGTGATCGTGGTCGCGCCACGTTCGCCGATATAGAGCCGGTCGGGCGTCGTGACCTTGACGTTGAGAAGGCGCGGCGGAAACGCCAGCGCCAAATCGCTGGCGATGACGATCAGGACGAGAACGCCGTAATTGAACGACAGCGGCCATAGTTTCGGATCGTAGATGACGATGAACAGCGCCAGCGGAATGCCCGCGGCAAAAATAAGAACCGCGCGCAGCGTCGGCCGGATCATCGCGGCGCCGGGGTCTGGTCGAGAACTTCGCGCAGGATGCGGTCGGTGGTCAGCCCCTCGATCTCGGCGCTCGGCGACATGATGACCCGGTGCCGCAGCACCGGCAGAGCGAGGATCTTGACGTCGTCCGGGATGACGAAATCGCGCCCCTGCAGGACCGCGAAGGCGCGGACGGCGGATGCCAGCATGTTGGCGGCGCGGGTCGAGGCGCCGACCTCGAGCGAGGAATGTTCGCGGGTCGCCCGGATCACGTCGACGATGTAGTCGATCAACGGATCGGACAGGCGGACATAGGTCACCGCCTCGCGCACGACCGCGAGCGTCGCGCCGTCGGCGACCGGCTCGAGACCGAAATCCTCGAGCCGCGGCATCGCGGAGCGATGCCCGTGGCGGCGCACGATCTCGCGTTCCTCGTCACGGCTCGGATGATCGATGAAGATCTTGAACAGGAAGCGGTCGAGCTGCGCCTCGGGCAGCGGATAGGTGCCCTGCTGCTCGATCGGATTTTGCGTCGCCACCACCATGAAATCGTCGCCGAGCTCGTAGTCCTTGCCGTCGATGGTGACGATGCGCTCGTTCATGGCTTGCAGCAGCGCGGCCTGCGTCTTCGGCGGCGTGCGGTTGATTTCGTCGGCGAGCAGGAGCTGGGTGAAGATCGGTCCCTTGGTGAGAATGAAGCTGTTGGTCTGGAAATTGAACAGGTTGGTGCCCAGCACGTCGCCCGGCATCAGGTCGGGCGTGAACTGGATGCGGCCGAATTGCAGCGCCAAGCTTGCGCAAAAGCGCGGGTGATCAGCGTCTTGGCCGTTCCCGGCACGCCTTCGAGCAGAATATGGCCGCCGGCCAGCAGGCTCGTCAGCATCAGATCGATGACCTCGTCCTGACCGACGACGGCCTTGCGGATCTCGCCGCGCATGCTGTCAGCGATCGCGCGTATGTCCGAAACGTCCATCGAGAATCTCTCCCTTCCAACGATGAATTTGTCTTGCCAGCCGTACAAGGGGTGCCGGATTGCGGATCCGGCTGTCGCCGAGCATCGCCGCTTCCTCGATCAGCGGACCGCAATCGGTGGCGACGCCGCGCGCCGCGCCGACCCGTTGCAGCCATCCGATCAGGGCTGCGGTTGAAAGTCCGCGCGGCGCATGCAGCTGGCGGCCGACGTCGCGCAGCGTTTCGAGCACGTAGCGCTTGATCATCACCTCGCGATGACCGGTGATATCGACGAGCTTGGCGATGTTCTCCAGCAGACCCTGCCGGCCGGCGCTCATCTGCGCCGGCGCCGGCTGCGGCGTTCCGAAACGGCCCAGCGTCGCCCAGAGCAGAAGCGCAATCGCGACCGCTCCTTGAATTGTCGCCAGCACGAAAGGAAAACGGAACAGCAGCAGCAGCGGATTCGCCGGCTCCGCGAGGAAGCCGTGGATGGTCTCGTCGAATATGATGCTCCCTGAGCCGGCGCGCAGGTGCTCGATCAGTGCCACCGCAAGCGCTGCGTTGCCGGTCTGAGCCAAGCCGTGATTGGAAATGACGTCCGGGTCCGACAGCACCCAGACCTTGCGGTTGCGGTCTCGCAGTTGGCCAAGCAACATGCCGTCACTGTTGCCGATGATCGGCTGCAGGCGATCGCCGTGCATCAGGCGAATCGGCGCTTCAATCGTGGGCGTGAGATTGAGCGTATTTGTCGTCCAGTTCGCCGCATTGACGTCCGACAGGTCCGCTTTTGGCGCGACCAAATGAAGCGACCACTCGGCGATAGGGCGATCCACCGGGGTCGCCTCGCCGATCCAGCCGGGCGTGCTGCTGCTCGGTTGGCCGATCCATTTGGGCAGGATCAGCAATACGGTGTCGGCCTTGAGCAGTGTGCGCATGGTCTCTTCGGTCTTGGCGCCGGGCAGCGGCTCGGCGATCACCAGGACGCTTCCGGGCGTGAACTTGCCGAGCGAGTCGTAGCGGCTCTTGACCACCGGCATGTCGAGCCGCTGCAGCACGTCGGCAATCCCGGCATAGCCGATGGCCGAGCGCGAATAGGTGCTGGCGCCGATAGTGTCGGTGCTTTGCTCGCTGTTGCCCATGAAATAGAGTGACAGCACAAAGGTCAGCACGGCAGCCACGATCCAGCCGATCAAGAGCCGTTGCGACAGGATCGAGCCGCCCGTCATTCCGCCACCTGTCATGCCGCGGTACCCCGCTGCAATGTCTGCGCCAGCACGCTGAAGCTTGAGCGGCAGGCGAGATAATCGTCGCGTGCGGCGGGATGTCCGCCGAAATAGGTCAACTCGACGCGCGTGATCACTTCGCGCAAAGGACGGCGCAGAGCATCCGCGAGCCGGCGGCTGCGCAGGATTTCACGGCTGGTCATGGAATTGGCGAACTCTTCGTCGAGGCGCCTCCTGATATCGGCAAGCGCTTGCAGCAAGAGCACGTGCATGGCCTCGACGAAGCGGCCTTGGGCGGCGAGATCGTCGGCCGCGTCCAAGACGACTTCCGGCGGGCGCGGACCCGCTTCGAGTGCTGCCGTTTCGTCCTGCGCCCAGGCTCCGCTGCGACCGGCGCGCAGGATCGGGATCATGTCGCGAAATGCGTAGGCAAGCACAAGGACGCCGACGATCACCGCGATCCAGACGGTTTCGGGCGGCAGGTTCAGTTTGTAGTTCGGCGGCGGCTCCGCTTGACGCGGCAGCTCGGTCTGCAGATCGAGATGGTGGATCGTCTGGTCGGCGAGCGTTTGCGCGTCCGGTTGCGCCTGCGCTGCGCTTGGGCGCGGCCCGAGCGCGGCGATCGCGAGCGATGCGAGGCAGAAGACAACCCTGCGGCTGCCCGCAGCGCACCCGGTTGCCGCCCCGAAGAGCATTTTGCCCTCACGCGTCCGTCGTCCCGGCAGGTCGAGGCCCGGGAATCTGCCAGTTGAGCAACCTATCCGAGCACGTTCGCGCCGGCTTGCGCAACCTGCTCGTCTTCGTGCGATTGCACGCCCGATACGCCGATCGCGCCGACACATTCGTTCTCGTGCACGATCGGCAGTCCGCCCTGGATCAGAATGCCGGCGGGAAAACTGGCAAAGCCCGGACGTTCCTTGACGCGGTCTTCGAAAAATTTGCTCGGCCGCCTGGTCATGGCCGAGGTGCGGGCCTTGCCGGTGGCGACTTCGGCGGTGATCGCGGAGGCGCCGTCCATGCGGGTGAAGCCGAGCAAGAATCCGCCGTCGTCGACGATCGAAATCGAGACCGCCCATTTGTTCTTGGCGGCTTCGGCCTCACAGGCGGCGAGAATTTTCTTCACGTCGGTCGACAGTCAGGCATTGTTTGGTGCGCATGATTGGTCCTGGGCTAGTCAAGCAAAATACGAGGAGCAAAAAATCAGTGCGGCGGAGTAAAGGCGATCGGGACTTCGAGATCGACTTGCGCATCCGTCATGCTGTCCGGAAAGGGCGGCAGGGGTTGAGCGCGCTCGATCATCGACAACGACTTCGGCATCGAGTGCTGGATGACCGGAGCTTTGCGCGATTTCATGCGCCAGCACATGGCCGGTGCGGTCGAGCGGTGAAGCTAACCGTGACTTCGTCGCAGCGCGTCGTGAACTTTGCTCGGATACCTCTTGAACTGCTCCAGACGCTTGGTCGACTGCCGTCTCCACGATGGCGCCACCCGCGGCGCGCCGCCTTTGGTGCGCGCCGCCTGGGGCCTCTGCTGCTGTTCAACCACCTGCGGCGGCGGTGGCGGCGGGGGCTGCACGTCTCGATGACGGCCTGTGGCGGTTCGGGCGGCGGCGGTGGAGGCGGCTGCTCGACCTGCGGTGGCGGCGGGTCGGGGGTCGGGAGCAAGCTCGGCCTGATCGACCGTGTCATCGGACGGAGACAAGATCGAGCGAGATCGGCGTGGTATCGTCGCCGAGTTCCTCCGGATGATAGAAGTAGACATAAGGGCAGAGCACGACGACATGAATAACAACGACGACGGCTGCGGCTATAGCCCAGCGCCGGATCGCGTTCGGATCTTCATCCTCGAACCATGTCGATACCAGCGCGGTCATTTTACGTCACGTGATTCCATGCCGACCAGCCCCAATTTTAGGTAGCCGACGTCGCGCAGCGCGTTCATCACTTGCATGACATATTGATACGGCACCGCCTTGTCGCCGCGCACGAACAGGCGCTGGTCCTTGTCGCCGTGCGTTGCCGCGACGAGCGCGTCGGGAAACGCTTCACGCGTAACCGGGTCATCGCCGATCGCGATACTGCCGTCGGCTTTGATCGAGATGTAGATCGGCTTCGGCGGCCGTTGCTGCGGCTGCGCGGTGGAGGAGGGCAGGTCGACGGGCACGTCAACGGTGGCAAGCGGCGCGGCCACCATGAAGATGATGAGCAGCACCAGCATCACGTCGATGAACGGCGTGACGTTGATGTCGTGAACTTCGGTGAGTTCGTCGGTGCCGTGATCGAGACGAATAGCCATTGCACTTACTCTTGGTCTTGCAGCATTCGCTTATTCGGCAGCCTGCGACAGCGGCAGCTTGGCGCGATCGAGGTCGCGGCTGACGAGCCGCATCACCTGCGCCGAGGCGTCGCCGAGGATAAGCGCGGTAATGCTGGGTCTGGCGCGCCAGCACGTTGTAGATCACGACCGCCGGGATTGCGGCGACGAGACCGAAGGCGGTGGCAAGCAGCGCCTGCGCGATGCCGGGCGCCACCACGGCGAGGTTCGTCGTGTGGGCGTTCGAAATGCCGATAAAGCTGTTCATGATGCCCCACACCGTGCCGAACAGGCCGACGAAGGGCGCGGTCGAGCCGATGGTGGCGAGGATGCCGGTGCCGCGCGAAATCTTCCGGCTGATGGCCATTTCGATGCGCTCGAGCTGCAGCGCGATGCGCTCCTTCAAGCCCTCGCGCGCGCAAGTTCGCCGAAAGCCGGATTTCCTGGGCGGCCGATTGCATCAGCAGCGCGACGGCGCTGTTGCCGTCGCGCAATTGCTCGTGGGCCTGAGCGATCGTCGCCGATTTATTGAGAATGCGGAGGTCGCGCCGCACTTCGCTGCGCGCGCTGCGCAGTTCGAAAGTCTTGGCGAGCCATACCGTCCAGGTCACGACCGATGCGATCAAGAGCCCGATCATGACAATCTTCACGACGATGTCGGCGTTGAGGAACATGCCCCACGGCGAAAGATCATCAGCCAGTTGGGCGCCGCCGATCGAGGCCGATGCCGCCTCCGGCGCGGCGGCCGGCGCAGAACTGGGCGCGCCGACGGTGGGCGTATTTGCTGCGGGCGCCGCTGGCGCCGCGGCCGGGGCGGATGCGGCGGGAGACGCTGCTGGAGCGGATGCAGCAGAAGGCGCGGCGGGCGTAGAATTGTCTTGCGCCTGTGCCGAAGGGCTAAGCGCCAGCGCGAGCACAACGGCCGAAGCCAGGATGGCGGTGAGCGATACGACGCGGGAGCGGCGCCGGGAGTTTGGACGCTGGTTTAGACACCTCGTGCGCTCGGTCTGCTGCATCTCGTATTTCACAATCCGCGTCCCATTTTTTGCTGTCGCGGCGTCACCCACCCAGGCCGCGGACGTTCACAGTGTCGGGGAAATATGTCCCCATAATGTAACATTATAACATTTTGCCAAGCGGCACTCCGGATGACAGGTGCGGTGCGGCGGCGTTTCTTTACATTGGAATAAAGAAAAACCGCTGTCTTTTCAGTATCTTGCGTCACCGCGCCCGGCGCGGTCAAGCGCTTACCAGCAAGCAGGGCTGGAAAGCACCTGAGATTTTCACCCCAGACCGGATGCCGTTCCGGTTCGGCCGCCGCGACCGGCCGTCGTGTAACACCAAGCTTCGCCGCGCGTCCACGGCAACGACGGGCGCCTCGCACATTATTATGTTGGCAATAATCAGTCCGTTGGACTGCCACCGCGACAAACCGGTACTGGTCGTATTGATTAGCGGCTCATCCGAGGCACGGTAGCCAGCTACACTTTTCGGTTGTATAGTGCGGCGTTGGATATCGCGCCTACTGAGCGGGGGAATAAGCTCGTGAGTTCAGGCGGTACAATCGGGGTGCCGGGCACGGATTCCGATGGCGGCATCTTGGCATTTGTTCATGCAATTGCGCAGGACGTCGCGCAACTGTTTTCTCCGCTCAACGTTTTCAGGCTCTCATTCGTGATCGCGGGGGCTCTTTGCCTGATCTACGCTATTGCGCTGCCCGTTCGGTACTATGAGGAAACCGACCTTATTTTGCTGTCGGACCTATCCATTTATTATTTCCTCAGTGCCATCGCAATGTTCATGACCGAAAGAGCGCTGAAAGATTTCGATCGCAAATTCAAAGGGTAAAACCAATGACACCCGCGGTCTGGATATTTGCCGGGATAAGTATCGTCATTTTGTTGTTGCTCTTCTTATTTTTGTATTTTTGCAGCGGTAACATCTTCACAAAATCGATTTCCACAATCCTTGTTATTTTGGGTGGCCTAGGCGGCAGTAAGTTTACGCCGGCTTACAACGCACGATTTGGTCTCCAGCACCCGCTAGCAAACTTTAACGGCGCAATTGCTGTCGGCGGAGAAAGTACGGACTCTACGATTCTCATTTGCGTGCTCGGAGTCACACTCATTGTGCTCATAGGTTGCGTTACCTTTCTGAAATACAGTGGCAAGCCGCTGTAGACCTCCCGCAAGTGCGCCGCTTCGGATTCTCTCCTATCGTCCCGCTCGCCTGCGTGCGAGCAGGTCCACGGTCGGGTAGGAATCGGCCAACAGGCCGCATTTCAGCTGCGTCGCCTTATTATTTTGCGGCCGAGCATTTCAAATACCAGTCGAGAATCTCCTCGCCGGTCCAGTATAGAACACCGTTGAACTTGCGGCTGTAATTGTAGATTTCCTCAAGATATTTGATCCGGTGCGGCTGGCCGCTTAGATACGGATGAATCGCGAGCGCGAAGATCTTGGCGCGCTTTTCGCCTTCCGCGTAAAGCCGGTCGAACTGATCGATGGCGCGCATGAGCAAATAGTCGGCCTCGTGGTGCTGCACCGCCATCATCGGGATGTCGTTGAGCTCCATCGTATAGGGCAGCGTGACCAGCGGGCCGTTCTTGGTGCGGATGGTCGAAGGCTCGTCGTCGTAGACCCAATCGCCGATATATTTGATGCCGGCTGCGGCGAGCAGATCCGGTGTTTCGAGCGTCTCGGTCAGGCCCGGTCCGAGCCAGCCGACCGGCCGCTTGCCGCAAAAATCTTCGAGCACATCGAGCGAGCGCGCAATCATCGCTTTTTGATTAGGCTCCTTGTGGATGGGGCCTTGCTGATAGGAGTGGCCCATGAATTCCCAGGCGTCGTTCTTCGCCTCTTGGGCGACGCGCGCGTAATCTTCGCAGACGCGGGCGTTGATCGCGAGCGTCGGGCGGATTTTCTCGTGCTTGAACAGATCGAAGAAACGCCACACGCCGACCCGCATGCCGTATTCGTGCCAGCTCCAATTGGGCACGTCGGGAAGCTGCGTCTCACCGGTGGGCGGGCTGAGCACCTGGCGCGCCATCGGCTTGCCGATGTCCCAGACTTCGAGATTGACGATGGTCCAGAAGACGATGCGCGCGCCGCCGGGGAGCTTGAGCGGCGGGCGGTCGACGATCGCCGAATAGTCGGCCCGCTCGCGCGGCAGCATGGTTTTCGTCGCGCCGGATTTCCGCTTCTTCTTCACACGCTTAATCATTGATTCCCCAACCTGTCGGCAGGCACTTGTCAAAACGCGGGGCAGACCATACGTCGCCGGTCTGACTTTCGCCAAGCTGGCCGGCAGAAGCTTGGCTGTACGATCACAACCGCGTTAGATGGGTTCGATTCGCATTGCGGCCGGCGCACGGCCGCTCATCTATGGAACCAAGGTGCCGGGGACTGATTATCTTCCCGGCCATTGAATTTTTTGACTTAATTCCGTCCTTTGCGGACTTCCACCATGCCACATTCGGCCGCTTCCACGCGTGTTCGGCTCGCTGACACGGCGCATTCCGCCGTACAGGCCGATGCTGCCGAACCGGGCCATCCGGAGGGGAAGGCGCGACGGGATACGCTGCGAGATTCGCGACAGCACTGGCTCGATGCCTTTCGCGCGGTGCGCGCCGAGACGGAACGCCGCGCGGCTCTGCTTTCGGCCGAGGACCAAGTCGTTCAGTCGATGCCCGACGCGAGCCCGACCAAATGGCACCGCGCGCATGTGACATGGTTCTTCGAACAATTCTTGTTGCGGCCGCACGCCAAGGCCTATCGCGCGTTCGATGAGCGCTTCGCCTTTCTCTACAATTCTTATTATGTCTCCGCCGGGCCGCGCCAGGCGCGCCCGCAACGCGGCCTGATCACGCGGCCGACTGCCGCTGAGGTCGCTGCCTATCGCGCGCATGTCGATGCGGCGGCAACGGACCTCATCGAGACGGCGAAGAATTTCGATGAGCTGATACCGATCATCGAGATCGGGCTTCAGCACGAGCAGCAACACCAGGAATTGTTGCTCACCGATATTCTGCACGCCTTTTCCTTCAATGCGACCGATCCCGCCTATGATCCGGATTGGCAGTGGCCGCAGCGGCCGGCACCCGCTCCGCGACGGATGCGCTGCTCGCGGGCATTCACACGATCGGTCATGGCAGCGGCTTCTGTTTCGACAACGAGCAGCCGGCGCATCAGGTCTTGCTGCAGCCGGTGCGGCTTTCGCCGTCGCTGGTCACCAATGGCGAGTGGCTCGAATTCATGGCGGACGGCGGCTACACGACGCCGACCCTGTGGCTGTCGGACGGCTGGGCGACCGTCGAGGCGCAAGGTTGGAACGCTCCCGGCTATTGGCGCAAGGTCGATGGTGCGTGGTTTACGATGACGCTCGGTGGCTTGCGCTGCGTCGAACCGGAACAGCCGGTGTGTCACGTCAGCTATTATGAGGCGGACGCCTTCGCGCGCTGGGCCGGCAAGGATTTGCCCACCGAAGGCGAGTGGGAGGTCGCGGCCAAAACCGACGCGCTGAGCGATGCCTTCGGCGCGGTCTGGCAGTGGACGCGCAGCGCCTATTCACCCTATCCCGGTTACAAAGCTGCGCCCGGCGCGCTCGGCGAATACAACGGCAAGTTCATGGTCAACCAAATGGTGTTGCGCGGCTCGTCGCTGGCGACACCGGCCGGTCATTCGCGGCCGAGTTATCGCAATTTCTTTTATCCGCCGGCGCGCTGGCAATTCTCCGGATTGCGGCTCGCGGAATACCAACACTGAGAACCCCCAAAGAGCTTGAAAATGGCCACAGCTGTGCAAACCGCGCTCCGCGCGGCGCCGTCCGTCGAGACGGCGGATTCGTTTGCGACCGACGTTCTCGAAGGCCTTACGGCAAAGCCGAAACGGCTGCCGCCGAAATATTTCTACGATCTCGCGGGCTCGGCGCTGTTCGAACGCATCACGCAACTGCCGGAATATTATCCGACACGCTGCGAGATGGCGCTGTTGCGCGACCACGCGCCGGCGATCGCCTCGCTGTTTCCGCCCAGTTGCGCGCTGATCGAGTTCGGCGCCGGTTCGAGCAAGAAGGCGCGCATTCTGCTCGGCGCAGCGGCCACGGTGGAAGCCTATGTGCCCGTCGATATTTCCGGCGACTTCTTGCAGAACGACGCCGCGCAGCTGCGGCGCGATTTCCCGCATTTGGCGGTGCATCCGGTGGTCGCCGATTTCACGCAGGCTTTCGAAATTCCGGCCTCGATCGCTACGCTGCCGCGGGTCGGCTTCTTTCCGGGCTCGACCATCGGCAATTTCGAACCGCACGAGGCGGCGAAGTTTTTGCGCCACGCCGCCGACGCGCTCGGCGCGGGCGCAATTCTGGTCATCGGCGTCGATCTCATCAAGGACATCAAGATTCTCTGTCCCGCCTATAACGATGCCGAAGGCGTGACCGCGAAATTCAATCTCAATCTGTTGGCACGCATCAATCGCGAGCTCGGCGCCAATTTCGATCTTTCCGCCTTCGAGCATCACGCCTGCTATAATGGCGAGCAGAAGCGGATCGAGATGCATCTTGCCAGCACCAAGCGGCAGAAGGTGAAGGTCAACGGCAAGGCGATCAGTTTCCGCGCCGGCGAGACGATCCACACCGAGAACAGCTACAAATATACGATCGAGTCGTTCGAGGCGCTGGCGCGCGGCACCGGCTGGTCGCCGCTGCAAGTCGTGGACCGACGGAATGTTCGGCGTGCTGGCGCTGAAATTCGAGGGCGCGCCAGCGGACGAGCGGCCGCCGCGAATGATGCCGCGGTGAGCCGTCGGGTGAGCGGTTATGCCGATCTGCGAAGCCGATCCCTGGCGCCTGCAATATTTCGCGCACGTCAAAACCGACGCCAAAATCCCGACTGAAGATTGCGACGCCTGGCATTGGTTTCCGGCGCAGCGCTGGGTCTACAACAAGCTCGCGGTGGCGCTGAGCCAGGATCTCGACGCCGGACCGCACGGCACGCAGCCGCCGCGTTTTCCGGTTTTCTCCAAGCCCGATCATCAATCTCAAAGGCATGGGCGTCGGCAGCCGCGTCCTGCAATCGCAGGCGGATTACGATCGCGCATTACGCGCCCGGGTCATTTCTGGATGACGCTTGCTCGACGGCCGGCATGTCTCGTCCGACGTCGCCGTGGTCGACGGCGAGCCGCGCTGGTGGCGGCACGTCACCGGCAAGCCCGCGGGCGAGGGCACCTTCGATTACTGGATGGTGCATGCCGAGCCCGATCCCGGCCTCGAAGCCTATTGCGGCGACATGGATCGAAAAACATTTGCCCGGCTATACCGGCATGCTCAATCTCGAAACCATCGGCGAAAAAATCATCGAGGCGCATCTGCGCTTCGCCGACCAGTGGCCCGATCTCTACGGTCCGGGTTGGGTCGATGCGGTGGTCGGTCTCTACGAGCGGCACGACTGGGATTTTGACGACGACGATCGCAGCGAGGGCTATAGCGTCGTGCTGTTCGGACCGAACGGCCGGCGCTATCGCCACCCGCCGCCCGCGTTGGTCGAAGACATCGAACGCACGCCCGGCGTCACCAGCGTGCAGATCACCTTCCACGAGGACCGCGCGCCGGAACAGCACGCCATGCCGCCCGGCGGCTTCCGGCTCGCCATCGTCAACGGCTTCGATCTACGCGCGGCACAGGCGGCGCGCGAGCGGCTGAAAGCGCATTTTCTCGAGCGTCGCCGGGTGATCCGCGCCCCGGTGGATTGCCGCGATCCGGCCCGATATAGTCGCCGCGCCCGCGAGGCGTTTGTCGTAGACCTAAAGGAATCAAAAGCATGAAAATCGTTGCGTTCGAAGGGCAGGGAGGCCCGCATCTTGGCGTTGTCGAGGGCGATCAGGTGGTCGACCTGCAGGCCGTGGACAGCAAAATGCCGAGCGATCTCGGCGAATGGCTGGCCAAGAATAACGGCGACACCAAGCAGCTCGCGGCCATCGCCAAAGGCGCGCCGGCGAGTGCGCGCAAGCCGCTCGCGCGCGATCAAATATGCGCTGCCGGTTGGCCGCCCCGGCAAGATCATCTGCCTCGGCTTGAATTATCTCGAACACGTCAAGGAAGGCTCGCAGCGCGACAATATTCCGAAATTTCCGACGATCTTCTTTCGCGGTCTCACCTCGATGGTGCCGCACGGCCAGCCGATCATCCGGCCGAAAGTCTCGGAGACGCTCGACTACGAAGCCGAACTGATCCTGGTCGTCGGCAAGCGCGCCAAGCATCTCACCGCCGCCAACGCGACGTCCTGCATCGCCGGCTATTCCTGCGGCAACGAAGGCTCGGTGCGCGAGTTTCAGCGCAAGACCACGCAATGGGACATGGGCAAGAATTTCGACCGCACCGGCGGCTTCGGCCCGTGGCTCGTCACCGCCGACGAATTGCCCGATGCCGCCAAGGGGCTGAAGATCGAAAGCCGTCTCAACGGCAATGTCATGCAGTCGGACAATACCGACAACATGATGTTCCCGGTGGTCGAGATGCTGGTTTACATCACCCAAGGCATCACGCTCGAGCCCGGCGACGTCATCTTCACCGGCACGCCGTCGGGCGTCGGCCATGCGCGCAAGCCCAATCCGGTCTGGATGAAGAACGGCGACACCGTCGAGGTGGAAATCCAGGGCGTCGGCACGTTGCGCAATCCGATCGCCGACGAATAGAGCCTCGGAGCGTACGGCATGTCGCGCTCGCGGCGAAGACGATTGCAGCGGCTCGATAAGCCGCTGCCGTTTTTCGTCGCCGCGCTCGTTGTGTTTGCGGCGCTGCGCCGGCGCGCGCGCAGGATCAGATCAAGATCGGCATCGGCTACGGGCTTGCGTTCCTGCCGATCTATATCTGCGAAGATCTGAAACTCATCGAGAAGCACGCCAAGGAAGCGCATCTTGACGTGAAGGCCGATTTCCAGCGCTTCACGAGCGCGGCCGATGTGCAGGACGCGCTCGCCTCGGGTGCGATCGATATCGCGCCGTTCGGCACGGCGCCGCTGCTTGCGGCCTGGGAGAAGGGCAAGGGCAGGCCAGAGCAAGTCTTTGCCGTGTCCGGCATGACGTCGTTGCCGCTGGTGCTGCTCAGCAATCAGCCGGACGTGCAGTCGATCGCCGATCTCAAGCCGGCCGATCAGATCGCGATGCCGACGCTGACCTCGCCGCAGATGTATCTGCTGGAGCTGCAGTCGGAAAAAGCCTTCAGCCGCTACGATCGGCTGCAAGAGCCAAGTCGTCGCGCTCTCGCATGCCGATGCGATCAACGATCTGGTCGAGCGGCGCGGGGCAGGTGAAGGCCTATTTCGCCTCGCCGCCCTATGCCGAGCTCGCGCTGCGCGATGCCAATGTGCATGCCGTGCTCAGCTCGTCCGACGTGATGAGCGGCAAATCCTCGTTCCTGATCCTGGGCGCGACCAAGGCCTATATCGACGCGCAGCCGCAAATCCCGGGCGTGGTCGAGAAGGCGATGGATGAAGCCGCGCGCATCATCCACGACGATCCGCGCCGCGCCGCGCAAATCTACCTGACCCACGAGCCTTCGGACGTCATGAACGGCGCCGCCGTGGAAGCGGTGATCAGGGACATCAAGGACGAATTCGGCAGCGCTGTTTACGGCGTCAAGACCATGGCCGATTTCATGGGCCGGCACGGCGAGCTCAAAACGGTGCCGCAAAGCTGGAAAGACGTCGTCGCGCCGGCGCTGGCGAATTCGCCAAGTAACTAGAGCGGTAACTAGCGGCGTCGCCGCATAAACAGCGAGTCGCCGAGGCGCCAAAAACATATCCGCATAGCTGCCCCCGGCCGCGAACACGCTTGACGCTGACGAGTCCGAAAGCGAAGATTCCGGCAACGAACAATCATATTGGCCGTTTTGGCCAGCCGGGAGGACGCCTTGTCGAAACGCCGCCAATCTTCCGATTCCAGCCGCCGCAACTTCCTCAAAAGCGCGGGTCTTGTCGGGGCCGCCGCCGCGGTCGTGCCGCCGGTCGCGGCCAATGCCGTGCCCGCCGCGCCACAGCCGCAATTGAAGGCCGCGATTCCCGGCCCGCATTCAAACCGCCGCCGAGACGCTCGCGCCGTCGAACGATCCGGTCAATCAGACTTCGAGCGGCGGCGACTTCATGGCGGACGTGCTCAATTCGCTCGGCATCGAATATATGGCGATCAATTGCGCCTCGAGCTATCGCGGCCTGCACGAAGCCGTCATCAATCACTCGAACAACAAGCCCGAGATCATCACCTGCGTGCACGAGGACATCGCCGTCCACATGGCGCAAGGCTACGCCAAGATCGAAGGCAAGCCGATGGCGATGGCCTGCCACGGCGTCGTCGGCCTGCAGCATGCCACCATGGCGATGTACAATGCCTGGTGCGACCGCGTTCCGGTTCTGGTCTTCGGCGGCAATATCATGGAGGCGGACAAGCGCGCGCCCGGCGCCGAATGGGTGCATGCCGGCGTCGATATCGGCCAGATCGTCCGCGAATTCACCAAATGGGACGACCAGCCGGCGTCACTGACGCATTTCGCCGAATCCACGGTGCGCGCCTACAAGATCGCGACCACGCCGCCGATGGGGCCGGTCTTCATCGCGCTCGATGCCGAGTTGCAAGAGAACCCGATCCCCGATCCGGAAGCTCTGCGCATTCCGAAATTCGCACCAGTGATCCCGCCGCAAGGCGATTCCGGCTGCCATCGCGGAAGCGGCCAAGATGCTGGTCGAAGCGCAGAACCCGATCATCATCTGCGATCGCGTGGCGCGCACGCCGGCGGGCATGGCGAACCTCGTCGCGCTTGCCGAAGCGCTGCAATGCGGCGTCATCGACAATGCCGGCCGCATGAATTTCCCGTCGCGGCATCCGCTCAATCAGAGCTTCCGCCGAGCCATGATCGGCCAGGCCGACGTGATCCTGGCGATGGAGATGAACGACCTGTGGGGCACGCTGACGCATTTCAGCGACCGCATCGTGCGCCGCTCGACGCCGGGCACCAAGCCCGGGGCGAAACTCATCACGCTCGGCACGCGCGACCTTTATCTCAAATCCAATTATCAGGATTTCGGCCGCTGGCAGGACATCGATCTCGATATCGCCGGCGACGCCGAGGCCTCGCTGCCGGCGCTCACCGAGGCGGTGAAGCGGCTGACCGACGACGGCAAGAAAGCCGCGTTCGACGCGCGCGGCAAGAAGCTCGCGGCGGCGCATCTCGCCATGATCGAGCAGTCGAAGACCGACGCGACCATCGGCTGGGATGCAAGCCCGATCACGACGGCGCGGATGTGCGCCGAAGTCTATGCCCAGATCAAAGACGAGGACTGGTCGGTGGTCGGCACCGCGATCCGGCTGTCCTGGCCGCACCGCCTGTGGGATTTCAAGAAGCCATATCAATGGAACGGCGTCTCCGGCGGCTCGGGCGTCGGCTACAATCTGCCGGCGTCGCTCGGCGCTGCGCTTGCCAACAAAAAGCATGGCCGCTTCACGGTCGCCTTCGGCGGCGACGGCGACTTCATGTTCAATCCCGGCGCGCTGTGGACCGCCGCGCATCATCAAATTCCGATCCTCTATATCGTGCAGAACAACCGCGCCTATCACCAGGAATACATGTACCTGGTGGCGATGGCGGCGCGGCATGGGCGCGACGTGTCGAAGATGGATATCGGCACCACGCTCAAGGACCCGAATATCGACTACGCCACCGTCGCCCGCGGCATGGGCGCTCATGGCGAGGGTCCGATCACCGATCCGAAAGACCTCGCGCCGGCGCTCACCCGCGCCATCGCTGCGGTCAAAAGCGGCCAGCCGGCCGTGGTCGACGTCGTCACCGATCCGCGCTGAGGAGTGTTCGCAATGAATTCGGTTAAACAGATCGCGCGTATCGCATTGGCCGCCGCCTATTGGCTGTGTGCGCTCCGATCGCGGCGCAGGCGCAGGACGCCCCACCGGGCGATGCCGCCAACGGCAAGCGTCTCTATCCTCACCGACGGTTGCTTCACCTGCCACGGCCGCTCCGGGCAAGGCGGCGCCTATAACGGTCCGGCGCCGATCCTCGCCAAGACCGCGTTGCCGTTCGACGGCTTCAAAGGGCAGGTACGCAATCCGGTCAACGACATGCCGGCATTCTCGGACGCGCTGTTGTCGGACAAGGATATCGCCGACATCTACGCCTTCGTGCAATCGCTGCCGGGCCGGGGGTCGGCGAAGGATATTGCGATCCTCAATAACTAAGACTGCAATTGAGACTGCCCGCGCCGCCACTGCAAAAATTGCCCATTGTCAACATTGCGGCAAGCCGGATCATCGGCCATCTTCGGGATAGCGTCGCAAGCGTGCGCTGCGGATAGCGAGAAAAGATCATATGGCCGATACACTCAACGTCGTCAGCATTTGCGGCAGCTTGCGCAAAGGCTCTTACAATGCGGCGCTGGCGCGCGCTTTGCCGTCACTCGCGCCGGCGCACATGGCGATCACGCCGGCGCCGGCCTGGGACAAGTTGCCGATCTACAATTTCGACATTCAGAACAGCACGGGCATTCCCGCCGAGGTCGAGGTCTGGGCCGATGCCATCCGCGCTGCCGATGGCGTCATCATCGTCTCACCGGAATACAATTGGGGTATTCCAGGCGGACTGAAGAACGCGATCGATTGGGCCTCGCGCCTCAAGGACGTTCCGTTCAAGGACAAGCCCATGGCGCTCCAGTCCTGCTCGGGGGGCCTGCTCGGCGGCTCGCGCATGCAATATTCCCTGCGCATGACGCTGACCGCGCTCGATGCGTTTCTGCTCGGTAAGCCCGAGGTCTTCGTCAATTTCTCGGCCAAGAAGTTCGACGAAAAGACCCTCGACCTGACCGATCAGCCGACCATCGATTTGGTCAAACAGCAGCTTGCCAATTTCGCGAAGTTCATTGTCGCGCATGGCGGCAAGATTGACCGACAGGTGCTGAGCAGCTTTCATGACAAGAGGGTAGGGTGATGGCGCGTCTCGACGGCCGCGTGGCGATCCTCACCGGCGGCGCCAAAGGCATCGGCGTGCACTATGCGCGCAGCGCTCGCCGCCGAGGGCGCGCGTCTGATGATCGCCGACATTGCCGACGGCAAGGACCTCGCCGAAGAGCTTGCACGCCAGCATGGCGCGAATTCGGTGGCGAGCGAGGTCACCGATGTCAGCGACGAGGGGGCGGTAAAGGCGCTGGTCGGAAAGACCATGGACCGCTTCGGCAAGGTCGACGTCTTGATCAATAACGCGGCTTTGTTCGCACCGCTTGCGGAACAAAGCTGCACCGACATCGACGCCGCTGTGTGGGACCGCGTCATGGCGATCAATCTGCGCGGGCCGTTCCTGATGGTCAAACACGTCGTGCCGCATATGAAGGCGCAAGGCTACGGCAAGATCATCAATATCGGGTCCGGCACCGCGTTTCGCGGCATCCCCTGGATGCTGCACTACGTCACCTCCAAAGGCGGCATCCTGGCGATGACGCGAGCGCTGTCGCGCGAGCTCGGCGAGCACGGCATCCGGGTCAATACGCTCGCGCCCGGCTTCACCATGAGCGAGACGGTCATTGCCGAGAACCCGGGGCATGTCGAGACGGCGCGGGCCCGTGCCGTGGCGTCGCGCGCGCTCAAGCGCGACCAGCAGCCGCAGGACCTCCTCGGCGCGCTGGTTTTCCTCGCCAGTGCCGACAGCGACTTCGTCACCGGCCAAACCATCATGGTCGACGGCGGCAACGTTAACACTTAGGGTCGCCGCGGTCCCGCCGCCCGCATGGCAGCCCCGCTGTTGGCTGCGTTTACGTGCTATTTTCGCGGACCTGCGCCCTGCTATATTCGCCGCAAGCAATTTTCAGTTTTTCAGGAGGACACCATGGCGGTCGCCGCCGCAACCCAAACGAGCACCGTGACCGAGGCCCCTGGCCCGAAACACAATATCGAGGCGATGCGCGAGGCCTTCTATGGGCGGATCGCCAAGAAGGACATGGCGCCGTTGTGGAAGGTCATGAGATCGGTCGTCACCAACGAGCCGGTGACCCGCTACCCAGCCGCATGTCTGGCACTATGGCGACGTCAAATCGCTGGTCATGGAATCCGGCGGCCTGATCACCGCCGAGGAGGCCGAGCGCCGCGTCCTGATCCTGGAAAATCCGGCATGCACGGCGAGTCGCGTATCACCAATACGCTCTTTGCCGGCATCCAGATGATCATGCCGGGCGAGGTCGCGCCGGCCCACCGCCACGTCTCCTCCGCGATCCGCTTCATTCTCGACGGCGAGGGCGCCTATACGGCGGTCGAGGGCGAGAAGGCGTTCATGGCGCCCGGCGATTTCGTCATCACCGCGAATTGGGCGCCGCACGATCACGGCAATCCGTCAAAGGAGCCGATGCTGTGGCTCGACGTGCTCGATTTCCCGGCGGTGAATTTCTACGAGGCTTCCTTCGCCGAGCATTTCGACGATGCGACCCAGGAAACGACGCGCAAGGACGGTGACTCGCTGTCGTTCTATGGCTCCGGCGTGCTGCCCGACGGCACGCCGACCATGAACCGCAGCCCGGTCATCAACTACACCTATGCCCGCACCCGCCCGATCATCGAGCGCATGATGCAGTCCGGCGACATCGACAAGCGCCACGGCGCACGCGTGCGCTATGCCAATCCGGTGACCGGCGGCCCGGTGCTGCCGACCATGGGCGCATGCCTCGCCATGCTGCCGAAAGGCTTTGAGGGCGAGCCCTATCGCGCGACCGACGGCACCGTCTTTGTCTGCGTCGAGGGCGAGGGCACGACAACCGTCGACGGCAAGGTGCTCGAATGGGGCAAAAACGACGTCTTCGTCGTGCCGTCGTGGAAGCGCTACGCGCACAATGCGCCGAAGCAGTCGGTGCTGTTCTCGATCTCCGATCGCCCGGCGCAGGAAGCGCTCGGCATCTGGCGCGAGGGCAAGTAGCGCGGCAAGGGACGTAGCAAGGAACGCCACGGGGAACGTGGCAAGGAACGCGATTTGGGCATCGTGCATGCCACGCGTTCGTGCACTTTTAAGACGAAAAGCAGTTGTGGAGTGGACCGTCTCGCCGACAGCTTGCTCAGGCGCGACGACGATGTAAAATGTTACCTCATACTGCAGCCGGGGGACGAAATTTGAAACGGGGGACTAAGATGCGCGTGATGTCTATTGTGAAAGTGGCGTTACTGGCTGGCGCGATGGCGTTGCCGGCGAGCCTTTCGGTCGCCTCGGCGAAGGGAAAGGTCACGATGCCGCCCGGCGCCTGCGCCTTCGAGAAAGTCGGCCGTCGCCAACCATACGTTCTGCTCGTTTGCCTGCGATGCCGGCGACGCAATGGTGCTCGCAGCAGCTGTGCACGAACGGGGCGCTGACCAAGGTCGTCCCCTGCTACGGCACCTTCTGCGCCGCGAAGTGCGGCGGCTGAAGCCGTCGCCGAGTTGAGCCGGTTCGGATCACTCTCGGTTCGCGCGGCCGGAGCCCGCGGACGGCTTGCCGTGCGGCAGTGGAAGCGCGTAACCGCACCGGAAACGGAACGGATACGGCGATGAACGCACCGGCAGCAAAATCGAAGCTGATCAAAGGCGCGACCGGCGACTGGGAAGTCATCATCGGCATGGAGGTCCATGCCCAGGTCAGTTCCCAGGCCAAGTTGTTTTCCGGCGCCTCGACCGAATTCGGCGGCGAGGCCAATTCGCACGTGTCGCTGGTCGATGCCGCGATGCCCGGCATGTTGCCGGTCATCAACGAGGAATGCGTCAGCCAGGCGGTGCGCACCGGGCTCGGGCTCAA
This sequence comes from uncultured Alphaproteobacteria bacterium, assembly GCA_963695615.1. Lineage (GTDB taxonomy): Bacteria > Pseudomonadota > Alphaproteobacteria > Rhizobiales > Xanthobacteraceae > BOG-931. The sequence goes on from CAVOHH010000007.1 coordinate 94,699, forward strand.
CGCCAAGATCAATCTGAAGTCGGTGTTCGACCGCAAGAACTATTTCTATCCGGACCTGCCGCCGGGCTACCAGATCAGCCAGTACAAATCGCCGATCGTCGGCGAGGGCGAGGTGGTCGTCGATCTGCCGGACGGCGAGACGGTGCGCATCGGCATCGAGCGGCTGCATCTCGAGCAGGATGCCGGGAAATCGCTGCACGACCAGAATCCGACGATGTCGCTCGTCGATCTCAATCGCGCCGGCGTCGCGCTGATGGAGATCGTCAGCAAGCCCGATCTGCGCTCGGCCGACGAGGCCAAGGCTTATGTCGCCAAGGTGCGCAGCGTCGTGCGTTACCTCGGTACCTGCGACGGCGACATGGAGAAGGGCAATCTTCGCGCCGACGTCAATGTTTCGGTGCGCAAGCCCGGCGCGCCGCTCGGCACGCGCTGCGAGATCAAGAACGTCAACTCGATCCGTTTCATCGGCCAGGCCATCGACACGAGGCGCGCCGCCAGATCGAGATCATCGAGGATGGCGGCAAGATCGAGCAGGAGACGCGGCTGTTCGATCCCGACAAAGGTCGAAACGCGGTCGATGCGCTCCAAGGAGGAGGCGCACGACTACCGTTACTTCCCCGATCCCGATCTCTTGCCGCTCGAACTGTCGCCGTCGCTGGTCGCCGATTTGCAAAGGAGCCTGCCGGAACTGCCGGACGGCAAGAAATCCCGGTTCGTGCGCGACTACGCGCTGTCGGCCTATGACGCCGACGTCCTCGTCGCCGAGCGCGAGACGGCCGAATATTTTGAAGCGCTCGTCGGCGGTTCCGGCGCCGCGCCGCGCCGCGATCCGAAGCTCGCCGCCAATTGGGTGATCAACGAGCTTGCCGGCCGGCTCAACCGCGAAGGCAAGGACATTGCCGCAGCGCCGATCTCGGCCGCCCATCTCGGAACCATTCTCGACTATGATCGGCGACGGCACGATCTCCGGCAAGATCGCCAAGGACGTGTTCGACATCGTCTGGACCGAGGGCGGCGACCCGCGCGCCATCGTCGAAGCGCGCGGCTCGAAGCAGGTCACCGACGTTGCCGCGATCGAGAAGGTGGTCGACGAAATCGTCGCCAAGAACCCGGACAAGGTCGCCGACGCCAAGACCAACCCGAAAGCGATCGGCTGGTTCGTCGGCCAGGTGATGAAGGCGTCGGGCGGCAAGGCGAACCCGCAGGCCGTCAACGATCTCCTGAAGAAGAAGATCGGCATCTGAGTCTCGCGAAACCGGCACCGCGCGGGTGTGCCGTGCGGCGGCCGCGCGTGACTCCCGCGAGATGAGAATCGGACGTGAAGGCGACGCTGCGCGGCGCCGCTCGCCGGTCTCGAATCCGGTCACGCGCGGCCGAATCAGCGAATCGAATCTGCACCGATTCGCGCGTTTTGCGCCTCGCGTGACCCGTCAACACGCCCAAAAACGCGTCCGGTGCATAAATTTTTTTCAAGCTCGCGAAGGCGGCCGCGTCGGCTGCATCGCCGGACCTGAAAAGACTGCGCGCACGACGGCAACGGTGAAGCGCTGATGTCGTCGCCAATTTAGAAATCAGTAAACACAAAAAGCCGTATTTTATCGGCACTTTCTCACTTCGCGAAAATTTCACGCGCAATTGCGCGAGCAAAAAATCTTTTCGTCTGTTGCTGCGAGTCGCTGCGCGCGTCGTGCGTCGCGCGCAACAACGGGACGCGGCGCTTACACACAAAATTAAGTGGAGTCACTGTTATTTTTTTTTCGCTGTAGTAATCGGAATGTAGTGCGGATCGATTCGCGACTGCACTGTACCGATATCGCCACCCACTCAAGCTAGGAGGGCAGCAATGGCGAAGAAGAGAAAAGCGAAAGCTAAAGTGAAGAAGGCGAAGACGAAGCGCTCGGAAGAAGAAGTAGTCGACGCCGCATTCGGTCTTCGATTTCTCATGAGTGGAAGATCGGGTCACACGGACCGGCCGATGTCGAGGGCGGATCGCAATGATCTCCCTGGGCTGGCCGGCTCCGGTGAACTACAGGGGGCGTCGGCGGGACGGAGGCGTAAGCTTCACGATCGCAATCACTTCACGCGATGGTGACGACGAGAGACGGCAAAGCCGAAACGGCCAAGCCTGATCTCGCTCCGGCGCTCAGCCGGCAGACTTAATCCTTCAACCATCTCGCCGACGCCCTCGGATATCCTCTCGAGACTTTCTTCGGCGCTGTGGAGCAATTCCGTGGCGCCGTTTTTTATTGGACACCGGGCCGTCTCTGCATGACGCGAGCACCGCGCCGAGCCAAAACAAGCAGGGCCGAAACCAAGCGGCGGCTGCGCGCCCGCGGCGTCGGCGCGGCGCGAAAAGCCGATCGAGCTTTATTACTGGCCGACGCCGAACGGCTGGAAGATTTCGATCATGCTCGAAGAGTGCGGGCTGCCTTATGTCGTGCGTCCCGTCGATATCTCGAAGGGCGAGCAATTCACGCCGCAGTTCTTGGCGATCTCGCCGAACAATCGCATGCCGGCGATCGTCGATCCGGCGGGGCCGGGCGGGCGGCCGATCTCGGTCTTCGAGTTCGGGCGCCATCCTGCAATATCTCGGACGCAAGACCGGAAAATTCTATCCGCGCGACGAGCGGGCGCGAACGGCGGTCGAAGAGTGGCTGTTCTGGCAGATCGGCGGGCTCGGCCCGATGGCGGGGCAGGCGACCCATTTCCGCCGTTACGCGCCGGAACAGATCGCCTATGCGGTCGCGCGCTACACCGATGAGGTCAATCGCCTCTACGGCGTCATGAACACGCGGCTCGCCAAGCACGAGTTTCTCGCCGGACGCTATTCGATCGCCGACATGGCCTGCGTCGGCTGGGTGCGCCTCGCCGAGCGCCAGGGCCAGGATCTCGCGCAATTTCCGCACCTCAAGCGCTGGTTCGAAACGATCCGCGCGCGGGCGGCGGTCAAGCGCGCTTTCGCCATCCGCGTCGAAGCGGCGTCCGCGGTCGATATGAGCGATCCGAAAGTGCGCGGGGTGCTGTTCGGTCAGCGCGCGCGGTGAGGCCGATTTCCTTCGCCGGCGGAGTGCTGTAACGTAGCGCCGTCGCCATGCAGCCCTCAATTCCCCAATCGCAACAGATACTTGCGCGCGCGGTCGCGGCCCATCAGGCCGGCAATATCGCGCAGGCCGAGTTCCTCTATAAAATGGTGCTGCAGGCCGACAAAAAGCAGTTCGATGCGCTGCATATGCTCGGCCTGATCGAGGCGCAGCGCGGCAATTTTGCCGACGGCCTGACCCGCATCAAGGATGCGCTGCGGGTGCGGCCGAACGCGCCGGAGGCGCTGATCAATCTCGGGCGGATCCAGAGCGAGCTCGGCGATCAGGCGGCCGCGGTCGCGACCTACAAAAAGGCGCTGGCTGCCGATCCGAAATCCGCGCTGGCGCACAGCAATTTGAGCATCTTGCTGCGCAAGCAGGGGCAGAGCGACGAGGCGCTCACCCATTGCGACGCGGCGCTCAAGATCGTGCCCAATTACGCCGACGCCTTAAGCAATCGCGGCAATGTCCTGTTCGATCTCGATCGCTTTGACGAGGCGCTGACCGACTACAACAAAGCGGTCGCGCTCGCGCCCAATCATGCGCAGGCGCATCTCGGCCGCGGCAATGTCTTCAAGGAGCTCGAGCGCCACGATGATGCGCTCGCCGCCTATGACCGCTCGCTCGCCGGCAACCCGAACCTGGTCGACGCGTGGCTGGCGCGCGGCGAGCTTCTCGCCCAACTCGGGCGCCATGACGAAGCGCTCGCCGCTTTCGACCGGGCGCGGCTCCTCAAACCCGATTCTGCCGAAGCCTGGCTCGACTGCGGCAATGCTTGGTCGAGCTCAAACGTCACGACGAGGCCTTTGGCGCCTACGACCGGGCGCTGGCGCTGGTGCCGGACCTCGCCGCGGCGTGGCTTGGCCGCGCCAACGTGTTCCTCGAGTTCAAGCGTTTCGCCGATGCCTTCGCCGCCTACGACAAAGCGCTGAGTTTGGATCCCGAACTTGCCGTCCACTTTGCGGCCGGCCATCGCCTCTTTGCGAAACTCACGATCTGCGATTGGAACGAGCTCGACGCTGAGATGACCTATCTTTTGTCGATGCTGCGAGAGCACAAGCCGGTCAGCTATCCGTTCCCGATCCTGTCCATGCCGTCAACGCCGGCCGACCAATTGCTGTGCGCAAAACTCGCCATTGCCGATATGCCGCCGCGTCCGGCCGGTGTGGAACGGCGAGATCTATTCCCACGATCGGATCCGCGTCGCCTATCTCTCGTCCGACCTGCGCGAGCACGCCGTCGCCTATCTGACGGCGGGCCTGTTCGAGCATCACGACAAATCGCGTTTCGAGACGACGGCGATTTCGTTCGACGCCAAGCAAGAGTTCGGAGGTCGGCCGTCGCGTCAAGGCCGCATTCGACCGCTTCATCGATGCGCCTTCGCAGAGCGATCAGGAGGTCGCCGAGCTGATCCGTCAGCTCGAGATCGATATCGTCGTCGATCTCAACGGCTTTACGCGCAATTCGCGGCTCGGCATCTTCGCCCGGCGGCCGGCGCCGATCCAGGTGAATTATCTCGGCTATGCCGGCACGATGGGCGCCGACTTTTACGATTACATCGTTGCCGACGCGACCGTGATTCCGAAGGAGCATTTTGAATTCTATAGCGAAAAGGTCGTCTGGCTGCCCGACAGTTTCTGGTCAATGACGACAAGCGCGTCAATCGCCGAACGCACGCCGTCGCGCGCCGAACTGCGATTGCCGGAGACGCGGTTTCGTCTTTTGCAGCTTCAACCAGTCCTACAAGATCGAGCCGGCGGTGTTCGACGTCTGGATGCGGCTTCTCAAAGCGGTCGACGGCAGCGTGCTGTGGCTCAAGGAGAACGACGCGGCGGCTTCCTACAATCTCCGCCTGGAAGCCGAGCGCCGCGGCGTTGCGCCGGAGCGTCTGGTCTTTGCCCCTTCGGTGCCCGATGTCGCCGATCATCTGGCGCGGCAGCGGCACGCCGATCTGTTCCTCGATACGCTGCACTATAACGCCCACACCACCGCGAGCGATGCGCTCTGGGCCGGCGTTCCGGTCTTGACCTGTCTCGGCTCGACATTTGCCGGGCGGGTGGCGGCGAGTCTTCGTCCGCGCCGTCGGACTTCCTGAATTGGTGACCGAGTCGTTGGCCGACTATGAGGCGTTGGCGCTCAAGCTTGCGCGCGAGCCCGAACTCATCGGCGCGATCAAAGCCAAGCTTGCGCGGAACCGCGGTAGCTTTCCGCTGTTCGACACCGCGCGCTTCACGCGCAATATCGAAGCGGCCTATACCGACGATGTGGCAGCGCGCCCAGCGCGCCGAGCCGCCGCAGAGCTTTGCTGTCGATCCAGAAGCGAGGCGCAGCGGCTAGTCCGGCCGCGTCCAATTCATTTCGCTCGCGTCCAAGTCTGCGACTTGCACAATACGCTGAGCACGCAGCCCTTGAGTTCCGCGGTATTGGCGTCGGTCATGGTGAAGGAGCCGCTATAGGTCTTGCCGTCCGAGGCGTTGTAGACATTGCCGGACCATTGATTTGGCGTCCCGCTCGGCTTCATGCCGAGCACGATCGGCACACCGAGAAGCGGCCGGCTTTGCTTGCTGGCGTCGGCATTGTTCTTGTCGGTTTTCGGCCGGCCGGTCGCCGGATCGTTCGGCTCTTTCAGCCATACCAAAGTACCGCACAGCGCGCCGCCACAATTGGTGATGCGCACCTGGCTGTCTTTGTCGCCCGTATACCAAGTGCCGATGGGATCGGCGGCGAGCGCCGGCGCAATCAGCTGCGATCCGCCACACAACGCGATCATCGCAAGCCCAAGCGCTAACGCCGCTTTACGGTAATTTTTCATTGCTGCCTCGTTGTTCGGTGTCAGCCGCGGCGGACCATAAACGACGCGGCACGGATTGCATAGTTGTCCAATAAAGCCGCGGGAAAACCGCAATTGTGACCGTCGATCGACGAGCCGAAACGCGGCGCGTTGCTTAATGGCGCGTTGCCGAGAATCGCGCCACCTGCGGCGCGCGGTTCAGATTCGATTCATCGCATTGCTTAAACCACCATTCAAATCTTCCGATGATTATCCGCATGTCGGCTGGGGCGAAAAAGCCGATGAACACGCGAGAGCACTTTGGGGTCTCGAGGTGTAAACAGGGGAGTGTGTCAATGGCTCGGTTTGAAATTCTCGACAGCACGATGGCGCCGCTCGGCGAAGGGCCCGCCGCAGGCGACGTGCTCTTCGAGCTCGGCATGATGTATTCGATCGGCCGCGACATGCCGGTCGATCTCGTCGCCGCGCACAAGTGGTTCAATCTCGCGGCGATGAAGGGCAATGCCGACGCGATCCGGCTGCGGCGCGAAGTCGCCGGCCAGATGTCGGATGCCGAGATCGGCGCCGCTCAGCGCGCGGCGCGCGATTGGCTGCGCAGCAACGAAGTGCCGGCGGTGCCGTGCTATGGTGGCGGCCGCGGCCGCGACGTCCGCACTGGCGGCGTAAGCCGGCGCTCACGCCATCGCCAATCCGGGCGCGCTCGTTTAAGAGCGCGCGCCGGGTTTGTGCACCCAGAACCGGTACATGCCGGCGAATGTCTGCGGCCGCTCGGTTTCGAATATGTGCCAGCGATCGAGATCGGCGAAGGCGTCGAAGCGCGCCTTGCCGGTCAAGTCGGCGATTTCCGGAAATCGCCTGACGAAAAGATCCGACGTCAATGCGTCGAGGATAAAGCCGGCGAATTGCAAGCCGTTCGCCGCGAGGAACGATTTGATCTCGGGCAACGAAGTCCGGTGTTCCTGCGGATGGAACAGCAGATCGCGGCACTCGCTGACGGTGAAAAAGTCTTTCCATTGGCTGATCGATTTTAGAAGCGAGCCGTCTTCGGCACCCGCGACGATTTCACGGATGCGCCGGATGTCCTCAGGCACTGGCCGGTAGCCGCGCTCGGCGATCAATCGCGCGGGCGCGACGACGTTGCGCCGCGCCAACTCGCTGTAGAGGCCGATCTGCATCATGCCGCCCGGGCGCAACAGCGACAGGAGAACCCGCCAGGCCGCCCAAGTATCGGCCGTGTGGTGCAGCACGCCGGATGAGTCGATGAAGTCGAAGGTCCGGCCGAGCGAATTAAGCTTCATGATATCGGCTTGCGCGAATTCGATATTGGTCAAGCCGAAACTTCGCGCCATGCGCTTGGCATAGCTGAGACTGGCAAGGCTCAGATCGATTGCGAGAAAGCGGGCGTCTCGCGCTTTCCTGGCGAATTCGATCGTGAAAAATCCCGTGCCGCAGCCGGCGATAAGAACGTCGACGACCGGTTCGGGCCGGCGGTTGAGGATTGACGGCTGAACCGGTGGCCCGCACTTGATCCACCGCGGATAAGGATTCTCTTCGTACTGTTCGCGCACCATGCGCGACACCTCGCCCTCGATGCTGGTGAGGGCAGGGAGCGTGGCCTTGATCTGCCGTTCTTCCGCTGGTTCCTTGATCTGTTGGACGATCAAATCCTCAACGGCAGACGGCCAAGATTTTTCGAGCAAGCGCTCGGCGCCGGTCAAAGTGTGAAGAGGAAAATAGGCGCCGATCACGGCAAGCTCGATCGGGGATATCTCGATATTGCCCAGCAACGCGTCTTCGATCGCGCAGCGCTTGCGCATCGCCTGTTCGTTCTCGTCCTCGGTCAGTGCGAAGACGTATTGGTTGACGAAGCACTGCCGCGCCATGGCGCAGTAAAAGCCGAGCAGGGGCTCAAGCGATCCGTCGTCTTGCCGCCCTTTCGACACGATCCTTCCCAACAGCGCGTGACGCACATTGGATATCAGCCGCTCGAGGCTGATATCCGTTACGGGTTCGCATTCCAGCAGACTGTGCAGCAAATCGTCATCGGCTACGGCCGACATTCCCGGAGTGTCGAAAATCTCCTCGGCCGATAGCCGCGTGGGCCAGGCCCTGTCGGAGCGCGCGATCATCTCGCTCACGCGGCTGTCGAGCTTGACCAGGCTGAGGCAAGCTCCGCAAAGCTCGCGGGGCGCTGCCCAGGTTTCCACAAGCGCGCGCCGGACCAGCTTGCGGAAGCGGCCGTTAATGTCGGTCGTGAAATTTGCGAAGGTCACGCACTGAGCGAACAGCGCTTTGCCGTCCGCCGTCTCGTTCAGTTCGAGGGCGCGGACCGCGGCCAGGACGGCAGATTGCACATCGCCCGCCGACATATAGGCTTTGGCCAGTTCTTCGTGGATTCCGGCCAAATCCGGTCGAAGCGCGAGCGCCTGCTCCAGGTGTGGAATGGCCTCCTGGGGCTTGGCCAGGGACGATAGCGCTACGCCCAGTCCGCTATGCGCTTCGGCGTGGCTAGGATCGAGCGCGAGAACCTGCCGATAATTCGCGGCTGCCTCCTCCCAGCGCCGTTGCTTCCGCGAGCATGTTGGCGAGATTGAACCGCGCCGCGGGTGAGTTCGGACTTAACGCCAGCGCACGCTCGTAGCAGGCGATGGCTTCGGCCAACCGGCCCTGCTCGCGGCGCATATTGCCGAGATTGAGATGCGCGAGCGCGTAATCGCCGCGAATCTCGATCGCGCGCTCCAGATGCGCCGCCACACGATCCGGGCGGTTCAGCGCGCGCCATGCCAGCGCGATATTGTAGTGATATTCCGCCTTGCGATTGTCGGCCGCGATGGCCTTTTCGATCAGGTCCACGGCCGACGTCGCGTCGCCGGCATGGAGCGCGATGAGCCCGAGATTGTGCAGGCTGTCGGCGTGCGCCGGAAGCTGGCTCAGGATATGCCGATAGCGGCGTTCGGCCTCGGCGAGCGCGCCGCGCTGATGATGCGCAACGGCCACGCCGAATTGATCGGCAATCGTGCCAGTGGGCGCCGCATTCGCGGCGGCCGCCAATGGTGATTCTGCGCCGGGTGGCCCCGAGGCTTGCCGTTGGTCCCGGTTCATTGGTCCCGATCAAGAGCTTGATGAAAGCGCGTTTGCGAAACCCAGGTCGCCAATTTGCTTGCCAATTTGGTCGCCAAATTTGGTCGTGAAATCTGGCGGAGAGGAAGGGATTCGAACCCTTGATACGGCTTTAGACCGTATAACGGTTTAGCAAACCGCCGCCTTCAGCCACTCGGCCACCTCTCCGGTCGCGGAAATGCTTATAGTTTCGGCATTTATGCGTCAATTAAAGAACTTCAAATCGCCGGCATAGTTATGCGGTGTCGGGACGCAATATTGCCACGCTATCGTCGCGGCTGCGGCGTCACGAAAAATGTGACGCAAAAACGTGACCCAAGTGGCGGTGACGAAGCTCTCGCGCGACACTATGTTGGATTTCGCTGTTCACAACTCGCGCCTCGCACGTCGTGCTTGCGTGCAAAAGAGTTGAGGCATGACGCAGAACTGGTTCGCGGCGTTTTTGGTGCTATGCGCGATCGCGCAGGACGTTGGTGCGCAGGACGCTCGCGCGCAAGCGCAAACGCTGCCGCCGGCGCAATCGACTCCATCCTTGCCGTCGCAATCGCCGGCACCTTCACAAGCACCGGCACCGTCAGACACGCCGGCGCAAAACGCGCCGGGATCTTCGGTCGACCGCAATGTGCAGGCGATGCCGGGCAGGGATGTCCGCGTCGGCATTTACGCAAGTATCAAGCAGGACTGCACGTCCGGACCGCTGCCGGCTATTCGTCTGGTGACGCCACCGGCGCATGGCACGATCACCATGCGGCGCGCCACGCTCAAGACCACCAATTTCAGGCAGTGCCTGGCGGCCGACGTGCCGGCCTTCGTCGCCATTTATCATGCGGTTCAAGATTTCAACGGCGCCGACGAGTTCGAATTGGAAGTCAATTATTCCGGCGGCCGCAAACAGACTCAGCATTTTCACGTCAACGTCTCGAATACGCCAAACGGCGGACAAGGAATTTAGTGGGGCAGCGGGCGACTCAAGTGTGCTCGAATGAGAATCTCATGCCGTCGCGTTCGATGCTGCGCGACCAATGCAAGGCCAAATCGGCGCTTGCGGCGTTTCGTTTGATGCCGCTCCTCCCGGCCAAAGACGACAACCGATGATGTGCTGTCATTTTCAACGGAGCGCCCGGCGGTGCCGTGATCCTTCGCGTAAGCGCATGAAATTACATAATAAATTGCATGTCACCAAATACGCTCGTCATGTCGCTGTCGCACAGCCAAGCAGCACCGCCTGCGTGTTTTTTGCGCAACACCTCCCCGAAATCGGTCAAACCGGACTGTGACTTGGGCAGTTCGTCGTTGCGCCCCGGAACTCGTTGGTTAATGTGCTGATGCGACGGAGGGGGGAACCCCAAGTCGACCGGCCGGTGTTCTCGGGACACAGTGAGAAGACCGGGTGGTTTGGGGACCAAAGGGGACTTTCCAGGGGTGTATGCCACCCGACGGAGCGAACCCTCCCACGGCAAACAACTGGAGGTTCAAATGAAGATGGTGAAAAGCCTCCTCCTCGGATCCGCAGCTGGTTTAGTTGCGGTGACAGCGGGTCAGGCAGCTGATCTTCCCGTTAAGGCCAAGCCGGTCGAATACGTGAAGGTCTGCAGTCTTTACGGGGCGGGATTCTATTATATGCCTGGTACTGATCTTTGCTTGAAGATCGGTGGCTGGGTTCGTGCTGAGGCGGGCTATGGCTATAACGGCAGCTTCACCAACGGTCCGTACAACGCCACAGCTGGCGGCCGTACGGTCAGCAACCTGGTATTCCGGGCCCGCGGCTATATCACGGCGGATGCCCGCGAGCAGACTGCCTACGGCACCGCGCGTGGTTACATTGCGGTCGGCCTGTCCACCAACGACGTTGGTCTCAACACGTCGGCGAACACGTTCAGCGCCAACCGTGCCTTCGTTCAGTTTGCGGGCATCACGGCTGGTCTGTCGCAGTCGTTCTACGACTATTACAGCACCCCGGCGACGTCATACGGCGGCTACTTCCCGGCGTCCGACACGGGCGATCCGGGCTGGCTGGTGTTCGGCTACACGGCGCAACTCGGCAACGGTATGTCGGCGACGGCTGTCGATGGAAGAACGCCGCACGACGCAGATCATCGATGCTTCAGCGAACGTGTTGGGAGCTGCTCCCAGCTGCCGCTACCGGCAACATCACTGCCGGTGGGTTCACCACGACGATAGCTGGTGTAAGCGCCAATAACGGCGCCTATGGTGGCATGCAGCTCGGCGACATCGTCGGCAATGTCCGGCTCGACCAGGCTTGGGGCGGCGCGCAGATCATGGGCGCGTTGCACGAAGTCAATGGCACCTACTACAGCACAGCTGTCGGTGGCGCGCCGAGCCAGGGCTTCGGCACCACTGGTCATCCCGGCGATAAATGGGGTTGGGCAGGTGGCGCCGGCTTGCGGCTGAACTTCCCGATGATCGGCCAGGGCGACTATTTGCAGGCCCAGGTCAACTATACCCAAGGCGCGTTGCGCTACTTGTTCTTCAGCCCGAACTTCAACGCGAGCAAGACTGACGGCAGTCAGGAGGCCTACGGCGTTTTGAGCGATTGCGTCTATGGTGGCACTGTTGGTGCAGCCAACACCACCGGGTGCAATCTGACGACCGCCTGGGGCTTCAATGCGGCCTACGAGCATCACTGGAGCCCGGCCTGGCAGACCTCGCTCTTCGGCGGCTGGAGTTCGGTGTCGTATAACGGCCAAGCCAACGCCATGCTCTGCACGTCAGCCGGCTTCGGTATTGGCGGCACCGGCAGCGCCGCTGTCGCCGCAGCAGGCTGCAACAACGACTGGTCGGAGTGGTTCATCGGCAGCCGAACTCAGTGGAACGTGACGAAGACGTTCTACATGGGCGTGGAAGCCATTTACGCCGATCTTAACAGCGCATCTACGGGTACCTCGACACTGGGCGGCTACAATGGCTGTACAACCACCACCGGCGGTGTGGGTTGTGGCGGCGGTGGTGCCTTCCAGACCGAGTCACAGTCGAGCACCTGGACGTTCCGCTTCCGTATGCACAAGGACTTCCTGCCCTGATCGTCTGATCAAGGTCTAGAGTTCTGATATCCCGGCGGAGAGCCATCTCCGCCGGGTTTTTTGTGGCAAAACGCAGACGTTGGCGCAGCAAGGATTAAGCCACGGTAGGATTTTCGGGCTATTGCGCTCTTCGGGTGACGACGGTGTTGGGATCAAGAGCTTCTTGGCGCAGGCGACCAGAGCGGCATTGTCAGCTTTCCGCGCAAGGTTTAATCCAACGGACTGCAGCGGGCGGAGCAGCAATGGGTTGAGCCCTCTACAAAGCCCAACATCACTCGTCGGCACGGAACTCACCGAATTCCGCAGCCGGCGGAGCGACCCTCGGCACGCGCCCTCATGGACCGGGTTCTTATGGAGATTGACGCGCTCCAACGTGGTCTTTTGGCGCTCCGTGCCGGAAACTTCGACGACGCCGGGCGCCTGTTCGGCGACGTTCTGCGTGTGCAGCCAAGACACGTCGGCGCCCTCAATCTGCTCGGTATCGTTCTCATTCAGCGCGGCAGATTTACCGAAGCCGAGAATTATCTGCGCCTCGCGCTGAAGGAAAATGCCACGTCGGATACGACGTTTTACAATTACGGCATCGTTCTTAAAGCGCTGCACCGGCCTGCCGAGGCCTTACAACGTTTCTCGCAAGCCCTGGCCATAAACCCTGCCGCGGCGGAAACCTGGAACAACCGTGGTACGGTCTTCAACGATTTGCGTCGTTACGACGAGGCCATTGGCGATTTCGCCAAAGCGATTGAACTGCAGCCGCAATACGCGGAGGCCTTCTGCAACAAAGGCAAGGCGCTGACGATCTGCAAACGCCTGTACGAGGCATTAGCCGCGTTCGAAACGGCCGCGGCGCTCAAGCCCGATCTGACGGAGGCTTGGGTTGGGCATGGCGGCACGCTTGCCGATCTCAAACGTTACGAGGAGTCGCTCGCCGACTATGACCGCGCGGTGGCGTCCGATCCGGCCGTCGTCGAGGCCTGGCTCGGTCGCGGCAACGCCTTGGCCCGGCTTCGGCGCTATGACGATGCGCTGGTTTGTTACGACAAAGCGCTAACGCTTAATGTCAAATTAGCTGAGGCATGGCTTGGCCGCGGCAATGTCTTGACCGACCTCAGGCAATACGAGCAGGCGTTGGCCGCTTTCGACAAAGCGCTGGTTGCAAAACCCGGTCTGGGCGAGGCATGGCTCGGCCGCGGCAATGTCTTTGCAGATCTCGGCCGGTACGACGACGCCTTCGCCGCGTTCGATCGCGCGCTCGACCTCAGCCCGGATCTTGCCGAAACCTGGTCGAGTCGCGGTAACGTATTCACGAAACTCCAGCGTTATGACGAGGCATTTGCCGCTTACGACCGCGCGATGCGGCTTGACCCTGACCTTCCCTACGTCGCCGGCCTGCGACTCAACGCCAAACTATATATGTCCGACTGGACCGACCTGGAAACCGACGTCGGCGAGCTTCTGGGAATGGTACGCGACGGAAAGCCGGCCAGTGTTCCCTTTGTCCTTGTCGCCATTCCGTCATCGCCCGCCGACCAGTTGCAATGCGCCAGGCGCTATGTGCAGGACCAGCCGGCGTTTCCGTATATTTGGCGCGGCGAGATCTATCGTCACGATCGTGTTCGCATTGCCTATCTCTCGAATAACTTCCATGAAAGCGCGATCGCCTATTTGCTGGCCGGCATGTTCGAACGGCACGACCGATCGCGATTCGAGGTAACCGCCATATCGTTCGGCCCCGAGCGCAATTCGCCGATGCGGCAACGGCTCAAGAACGCGTTCGAGCATTTCGTCGATGTTCACGGCAATACCGACCAGGAGATCGCTGACCTCATACACCGCAGCGAAATCGATATTGCCATCGATCTGATGGGTTTCACGGCCGATAATCGGCTCAATGTCATGGCGCGGCGGGCCGCTCCCGTTCAGGTCAATTATATGGGCTATCCCGGAACGATGGGCGCCCCCTATATCGACTACATCATCGCCGATCGGACGGTGATCCCCGAAGGCGACCGCACGTTCTATAGCGAGCAGGTCGTCGTCATGCCGGAGAGCTACTTCATTACCGACGATCGGCAAGTGATTTCCGATCGCACGCCGACACGCGTCCAATGCGGTCTGCCGGATTCGGGATTCGTGTTCTGTTGCTTCAACAGCAACTACAAGATCACTCCGGCGATATTCGACATATGGATGCGGTTGCTCGGCGCGGTCGACGGCAGCGTTTTATGGCTGCTGGAATCGAACCCGACCGCCATGAACAATTTGCGGCGGGAAGCGCGACAACGCGGCATCGCGCCGGAACGATTGATCTTTGCCGGCAAAATGCCGATCGCCGACCATTTGGCCCGCCATCGGCTGGCCGACCTGTGCATCGATACCTTGCCGTGCAACGCCCACACGACGGCGACTGATGCGCTTTGGGCGGGACTTCCTGTCGTCACAAGCCTTGGCTCGACCTTAGCCGCGCGCGTCGCGGCGAGCCTGATCCGGGCGGCTGGCTTGCCCGAACTGGTCGCCGAAACGCTCAAAGACTATGAGGCTTTGGCGCTCAAGCTTGCGCGCGATGCGCCGCTTCTCGCATCGGTCAAGGACAAGCTCGCCGGCAGTCGCGACACTTGTCCCTTGTTCGATACCCGGCGATCGACCCGATCTATGGAGGCCGCTTATGTCCGGATGTGGGAACGCCATCAAAGCGGCCGTCCGGCAGCAAGCTTCGTCGTTTGCGAATAGCGAAAGGCGTGTTGAACGTCACGGTCCTAAACGTCGTGGCGCAGGCTCGTCCTCGAACTACGAGGTTCTGGGGCAACGCGTGCCGGGGGTGAGCCTGATATTTCGCACGAAAGCGCACGCAGTTGGGAGTTCTACTTAACAGAGTTCACGAACGGGATTGAATGAATTCCGAAAATGCTGCACGGACACGCGCTATCACATAGCCCCATGATTGTGACGGCTTCTGCCGAAATAGCCGGGCGCTCGGATACCAGGGGCTATCGTCGCGATGGAGCAGCCACCGCCAATCCGAATTAAACGGCAACAATATCCATACCGGCTTTCCCATGGCGCCGGCCAAATGCGCTACGCTTGTATCCACGGCAATTACCAAATCCAAACAATCGATCATGGCTGCGGTATCGGCGAAATCTTTCCACATGCCGGGATAAGAGATGAGCTGAGGAAGCCTGCCGGAAGCTTTTTCGGACTGTCCACCGTCGTATTGCAGAGAAACCCAATGTGCATCGTCGGAGAACAGCGGTGCAAGCACCTCTAGATCTATTGATCGGTTGCGGTCGTTCTTGTGCGTGGCGCCTCCTCGCCAAGCGATGCCAACCCTAGGCTTGGTCTTTGCGGGCAGGTGGGCATCCAAGGTTTGGCGCAATCGCTCGTCCGAAAAGATGTAGCGTGCTTCTGCGGGTATGGTTCCCGACGTCGTTGCAAGAGCGAGCGGCAGAGACATCATTGGGCAATGATACTCGAAACTCGCCGGCACTTCGGTCTGATTGACGATTCCGATCTGCGGACTCATCTGAGCCAGAAGCCGATACAAGGGCTCCTGCACCGACATGACGACGTTGATTCCCCTGGCGTTGAGAAGCTTGCCGTAGCGACAGAACTGTATCGTGTCGCCAAATCCTTGCTCCCAATGCACGAACAGCGTCCTGTTCGAAATATCCTCCCTGCCGAGCCACAGGGGCTGCGCAAAGGTCCGAGCGCCAACCGGCGTCTGAAGCTTCTTGCGCCATTCGTGCAGAGCCCACCCATCCTCGAAGCGGCCCATCTGCAAATAACAGTAGCCCTGATTGGCATAGGATTCCGCGCGCTCCGGACGCAGCTTTATCGCCTTGTCATAGGCGCCGATCGCATCATCAAGGCGCAGCAGGTCCTGCAGCACGGCGCCGCGGTTGTGATGGGCCTCCGCATAGTCGGGCCGCAGCGCGGTCGCCTTGTCGTAACTGACGAGCGCCTCGTCGAAACGCTTGGCATCGTGCATCACCATGCCGCGATTGTAGAAAGCCTCGGCGTAGGATGGATCGAGCGCGATCGCTTTCTCGTAGCTTAAGAGCGCATCATCGATTCGTCGCAGGTCGCTCAGCGCAGCGCCTCGGTTATTATGCGCTCTGGCATTGTCCGGTTTCAGCGCGATTGCCCTGTCGAAGCTTGCGAGCGCTTCGTCCCAGCGGCCTAGATCCTGCAGGACAATGCCGAGATTGTTGTGACATTCCGCGTAATCGGGCTTCAACGCGACGGCCTTGTTGAAGCTTGTGAGCGCCTCTTGATGGCGCTCCAGAATTACCAGCACGATGCCGCGGTAATTATAGGCCTCGGCATAGCCGGGATCGACCGCGATGGCGGCGTCGAACGCCTCGAGCGCGTGATCGTAATTCCCGAGATTATGCAGAGATACGCCGCGCTTGTAGTGGGCTTCCGCGCTCTCCGTGTGCAACGGCGCGCTCAATGGACGGATTCCTGTTTCGATCCGATCGCAAAATGCGCCGGCGGCTCGCCGCGCTGCAACGTGGCGTTATCCGCAAAACTCACTGCCAACTTTGTCCCCATCGTTCCGGTAGGGCCGCCTGCGGATCGGATGCCGCGCCTTTCGGCTCCGGCTTCGACGAATTTGCCGCAGCGTCGCACTTGGCGACGAAGGCAGCGATGCTGTTAAGCAGACCCGCGCCGGAGAGTACCGGGACATGCCCTTGGTCGGGCACTTCGATAACATCCATCGCCGGATGGCGTTCTTTCATCCCCGCCACCGTTTCTGCCGAAAGAATGTCGGAATTCCCGCCACGGATGACGAGGACGGGCACGCGCGCGAGCGCGCCGAACTCGGCCCACATTGGCGGCAGCGGGCGTTCGATGTCGATCTCGGCGAGCGTCTGGGCCAAGCGCACGTCATAGGTCGGCGTCAGCGCGCCATCTTCCGTCTTCCACGTGCGCTTCGCCGCGGCTAGCCAATCCTCCGCGGTCAGTTTCGGGAACTGCGCGCTGAACAGGCGGCGAAGGATTTCGGAGCCTTCGGCGAAGCTCTGCGGCTGCGGCAGCTTGCCGACATAGCTCTTGATGCGCGCGAGGCCTTTGGGTTCGATCACCGGCCCGATGTCGTGCAGCACGGCGCCGGCGATCGCGGTCGGATGCGCGACGGCGAGCAGCATGGTGAGGAGCCCGCCGCGCGAACTGCCGACGAACACCGCTTGGCCGATGCCGAGCGCCGCCAGCACAGTCACGACGTCGCCGAGCTCGGTCGCCACATTGTAATTTTCCGGATTTCTGTCGTAGCCGGATTGGCCGCGCCCGCGCAAGTCGATGGCAATGACCCGGCGGCCGTGCGGGTTGTTTGCCAAAGCAGGCGCCAGCGCGTCGAAATCTTCGACGGTGCGCGCCAGGCCCGGCAAGCAGACGACGGGGAGCGTCGGCGCGGTGCGCAAACCATATTCGCGCACATGCAGCCGCAAACCGTCCTGCGCGGTGACAAAAATGCTTCTGGGGCTGCCGTCATGTTGAATATTGTTTTGCATGTTCGGTGCCGCGCTCGTGCCGGGCTGACGGACTTCAGCGAAGATCGGAATCCGGGTGTCCAAAGATTGATGCGTGTTATGCGGCGCGGCGATCCGCGTGCGGCTAATGTAACGGCCGCCACGAAGCGGCGCAAATGACCCGGGCAACCCGAGACTTGCATTAATTCTATAATAATTTCAATGCCTTGATGACTTGAACGCGCGTTGCCTGTGCCGCCAAATTCAGCCGCCGCGGCGCAAGTCGGCCTCGATCATGAGCTTGGGATTGTTCTCGATCAGCGCGCGGTAGACCTGCATGTTCTCGATCACGCGCTGGACGTAATTGCGCGTTTCCGAGATCGGGATGCGCTCGATCCAGTCGACCGGATCGACCTTGGGATCGCGCGGATCGCCGTATTGTTCGATCCATTCCTTGGCGCGGCGCGGGCCGGCATTATAGGCGGAGAAGGCGAGGATGTAGGAGCCGCGCCAACTCGCGATATCGTTGCCGAGTTCGGCGCTGCCAAGCTGCGCGTTATAGGCGACGTCATCCATCAGCCGGCGCTGATCGAAGGTGACGCCGAATCTCTTGGCGGTGTCGCGGCCGGCGGCCGGCGTCACTTGCATCAGGCCGATGGCATTGGCGCTGGAGACGACGCGCGGATTGAAGGCGCTTTCCTGCCGCACGATCGAATAGACCACGCAGGGCTCGACCTGCGGCCCGATCGGCTGATAATTCGGCACGCCGAAATTGGGGAACGCAAAGCGTTCCATCGGATAGCCGCGGCCGAGCGCCGGCTTGCCGATCAAGAGCATCGCGCGCGCGTCGTTGTGGTGCGCGGCGATGTCGGCGAGCGTCACCAGCGCGCCGATATCGGTCGCCTTGTCGCCGAGATCGGCGGCCATGGAGGCGATGAGATCGCGGTTGTCGATGGCGTAGAGGATCTCGAAGACGCGCGCGAGTTCAAGCATCCGGTTGTCGGGGGCCGGGTCCGGCAGCTCGCGCAGCGTGACTTCGTCGAGGCCGAGCTTCGCCCGCGCCAGCTGGCCGTAATAGGCGGTCGGATAATGCGCGGCCGCTTCGAAGAGCGAGCGCGCGTCCTGTTCGCGGCCCAAGCGCCTCGGCGGCGCGGGCCTGCCAATAGTATGAGCGCGCCAAGGTGATCGGATTGGTCGCGCCGTCGGCGACCCGGGCGAAATGCGCCATCGCGATGCCCGGTTCGCGCAGGAACCGCAGCGCGATCCAGCCGGCGGTGAAATGCTGCTCGGCGCGGAAATTGTCGCTGACCGGCGGCGCCGCGCCATTGGCGACGTCGTAGGCCATTTTGGCGTCGCCGAGATCGAGCAGCTTGCGCGAAATCAGGCGCCGCTCGACCCACCACGGATCCGGATTGGCGATCCGTGCCGGATCGCGCGGCGCGGCGAGCAGCCATTGCGCGGCCTCGGTGATCTTGTCCTGGCGCCGCAGCACTTGGATGCGGCTGAACATGTAGCCCGGGTCGTGACGCGCAGCCTCGGGCACGGCGTCGAGCAGTGCCTTGGCATTGTCGGCCTGATTGATGACGGCTGAGCGCGCCTTGGCGACGGCGAGCGCGGTTGCGTTCAAATGCTGCGCCGCGCGCAATCCGGCATCGTCATCGTCGACATAGAGCCGCGCATCCATGCGGGCTGCGTCGTCGTCGGGGGTGATGAGGCCTGCGAAGGCGGCGCGGCCCTGGGCTTCGAGATCCGCCGAGAAGCCGTCGTTGCGCCATGTCTCGCGCAGCGTCGCGGCGGCGCCGGCGCTGTCGCCTTGCGCCATGAGTGCCTGCGCCAGCGCGAAATGCCCTTTGACGGTGTGCGGAGGCTCGGCCCGGAAGAAGCTGATGACCGTTTGCGGGTCGACACGCTCTTCCCACATCACGCCTTCGGCGCGGCGGCGCAGCGTCGCGACGCTGGGCCAGCTCGGATTGGCGGCGATGAAATTGACATAGCGCGAGAAATCCGTCGTGCCGCTGTCGCTGCGCAGGATCACCCATTCCACGAGCTTCTTGGCCAGCGGATCGGAAATCGTGCCTTCGACATTGGTCGCGTCGTCGGCGCGGTTCCTGCCGACAAGATCGATCGCCTGTTTGACGGCGGTGATATCCAGCGGCGCCGTCGACGAAGTTGTCGCCGTCGCCAGCGGCAGCATCGGCCGCTGCTGACTGGCGGGCGGCGGCTGGAGCGGAACGGCCCCTGGTGCTGCCGAAACCGGAACCAATGGTACTGCGCCTGTGGCCAGGGTCCCGCGGATCGCCGGGAGCGGCTTATGCGCGCCGAGCTTTTCGAGCTTCGTCGCCGGCGCCGCGCTGGTTTTGGTGCTCGACTTGGCACTAACTTTGGCATCAGACGTGCGGCCGGTCTTGACGTCTATCTTGGCGTCGGATTTGGCGCCTGTCTTACCGGTTGCTTTACTGTCTTTGCTTCCCGGCCGCGCCGCCGGCAGGGGAACCGGATCTGACGATGTCGCGGTGGTCGAAGATGCCGCCGATGCCTGAGTCACAAGATCGTCGCACGGCAGCACGATGCCCAAGATAGCAACCAAGCCGGCAAGCGCGGCGGCAGGCAGGACAATAGGCCGAAATCCCAGCACGTTTCCTCCCGCCGCAGCGGCGTTTAGCTCTTCGCCCGGTAAGATTGAGAAAAGCCTAACCGGCGACATTTTACAGTTTTACGGCAAAAGCGGGGCCGCAAGCCGGGAATGGCCTTCAGACACGAAGCTGTGCGCGGGAATGCGAATCTCTAAGGTTTCATTGTAGCCCGATTGCGGCGGTTTCGTCGAAGGAAAGTACCGTCCGAGGACGCGGGGTGGCGCCGCGCCGCATCCGGCTGCTAAAACTCTCAGGGATCAGAAATTGATCACAGAAACGCCGCTTCGGCCAAAATCGCTGCGTGCGGCGGTGTCTTGTAGGGATCGTTCTCTTTGTAGGGATTGTGCATGGCGGCGATCGACGAAGCGCTGACCGCCCATCGCAACGGGGATATTGCGAGGGCCGACGCACTTTACCGTGCGATCTTGCGGGCGGACGGCCGGCACTTCGACGCGCTGCACATGCTCGGCATTCTCTGCGCTCAGCGCGGCAATTTCTCCGAGGCGGAGCAGCATCTGCGTGCGGCGCTTGCGATCGATCAGGCGGCGCCGCCATGCCTGCACAATTACGGAAGGGTCTTGTCCAGCATCGGACGGCACGACGACGCGATCGCGGCCTTCAACAGGGCTTTGGCGCTTGCTCCCAATTATGTGCCGGTCTACTCGGACCGCGGCAACGCGCAATTGGCCGCCGGCCGCGTGCAAGAGGCACTCGCGAGCTACGACCAGGCGCTCGCGCTCGAACCGCGCTTCGCGCCGGCCCACTATAACCGCGGCATCGTGCTCGAGCGGCTCGAGCGCTACGCCGAAGCGCTTGCAAGCTACGAGCGTGCCGTGGCGCTGCATCCGCAATATGCCGAAGCCGAGAACAATCGCGGCGGCGTATTGGAAAAGCTCGGCCGCTATCAGGATGCGCTCAAAGCCTGCGATCGCGCACTGGCCTTGGCGCCCAATCTGGCGCAAGCCCACTGCAATCGCGCCATTGTGCTCGAGCGGCTCGATCGCGGCGCGGAGGCGCTGCAAAGCTGCGCGCGCGCTTTGGCGCTCGATCCGAGTTCCGCGCAAGTGCATGGCTTCCACGGCACCCTCCTCATCAAGGCCGGGCGCTTCGCCGACGCGCTGCAAAGCTGCGACCGGGCGCTCGCTCTCGATCCCGATAACGCGCAGACGCATTGCGATCGCGCCGTCGTCCTCGCCAAGTTCGCGCGCTATCAGGAGGCGCGCGAGGCCTGCGATCGTGCGCTCATGCTCGATCCGGGCAATGCGCAGGCCCATTCCAATCGTGCCTACATCTTGGAGCGGCTTCGGCACTATCCGGACGCGATCGAGGCTTGCGACCGTGCCATTGCGCTCAGCCCGGATCTGGCGCAGGCGCACTGCAATCGCGGCGTGGTCTTCACCAAGCTCAACCGCTTCGCCGATGCGCTCGAAAGCTTCGATCGCGCCGCGGCGATCGATCCAAATCTCGCGCAGGTGCATTGCAATCGCGGCGCGGCCTTGCGCCATGTCGATCGACTCGACGAGGCGACGGCGAGTTTTGCAAAGGCGCTCGCGCTCGAACCGGATTCCGCCGATGCGCATTTCAATCTGGGCGAACTGCGGCTTCTGACCGGCGATTTCGCCGCTGGACTGCCGGACTACGAATGGCGCTGGCAAAGCGGGCCCGCCATTCCCAGCTTGCGCCAATTCCCGCAGCCGCTCTGGCTGGGCGCCGAGCCGCTCGCCGGCAAGACGATTTTGCTGCACAGCGAGCAGGGCCTCGGCGACACCATTCAGTTCTGCCGTTATGTGCCGTTGGTTGCCGCGCGCGGCGCCCGCGTCGTCCTTGAAGTGCAAGGCTCGCTGATCGAACTGATGCAGAACCTTCCGGGGGTGGCGCAGGTGGTCGCCAGAGGCAGCTTCCTGCCGGCCTTCGACATGCATTGTCCGCTGGCGAGCCTGCCGCTTGCTTTTGCCACGCGACTTGAGACGATCCCGGCGGATATGCCCTACCTGTCGGCCTCCGCCGCCCATCGGGACAAGTGGCGGGCTAAGCTCGCGACAGAAGTGCGCCTGAAGGTCGGCGTCGCTTGGGCCGGCAATCCCAATCTGCCCAACGACCACATCCGATCCATCGATCTTCAATCCATTGCCGCCTTGTTCGCCAGCCCCGACGTGCAATTCTTCAGCCTGCAAAAGGAGCTCAGGGAAGGGGACGCGGCACTGTTGCGCGCCTATCCGCAGGTGATGCCTCTGGGCGAGGCGATCGATTCCTTCGCCGATACGGCGGCCATCATCTCTTTGCTGGATGTGATCGTTTCCGTCGACACTGCGGTCGCGCATCTTGCCGGCGCATTGGGGGCGAAGGCCTGGATCCTGTTGCCCTATGTCGCCGAATGGCGCTGGCTGCTCGGGCGCGCGGACAGTCCCTGGTATCCAACCGCGCGCCTGTTTCGGCAGCCCGCGCTCAATGATTGGACCGGCGCGGTGGCAGCGGTCAAAGCGGCGCTCGGCACGGCCGCGGCTACGGCGCCGCTTGCGCAGCCTCTCGGGACGGCCTGATTCCCTGCGGCCATTCCGCACCGAACGGCAATGGCCCGTCGGACGCATAGAAGCACAGATTGCTTCTCCTATTCGGCCTTCACCGGCACGACTATCGGCAAATTCAGGTCGCGCACGAACCGCTCGATGTGCCGGGCGAGCTTGACGCCTTCGGCCGACGGCCGAAAGACGTAGGCGTTGAAAATCTGCCGGCCGTCGGGCTTCCAGGCCGAAAACCAGGCGGGCGCATTGTAGGGCGTAAGCGTCGTGAACGACGTCTGCGCTGCGTTCCGCTTGAGCAGGCTCTCGATGATCAGGTGGCCCGGCGAGGCACGGTGATAGTCCTCGTCATAGCCGATGCGGAAAATGTACCAAATGCCGTCCAATACGACACCGAACAGGGCCGCGATCGGCTCCGTGTCGGCGCGCAGCAGCGCGATCTCGCAGCCGCCGCTCGGGCCGAGATGGGCGATCAATTGACGCAGGAACGTGTTGGTTTCCGCCTCCTTGTGCGCGCTGGTGCCGAGTTCGCCTTTCCAGCCGGACGTCTCGACCGCCATGAATTCCGGCAACAGCCGCAACAGGTCGCTTTCGCTGCGTCCGATTTCGAAGGTAATCTCATGAGATTTCAATTTGTTGTGGGCAGTTCTTAGATTTTGCTTGAAGCCCTTCGACAAACGCTCGAACGGCCGATCGGCCGCGCCGCAGGAGATGAATTCGATCCGTCCCCGGTCCAAGGCACCGCCCGGTGTCTGAAAATAAGGAAGCTTCGGCGCATTGCTCAACGCGGCCGCAGCAAGAGAATCCTCGACGATGCCTTGCAGCAAAATAACGTCCCATGAGGGATCGTGCTCGGCCAGATATTTCACCAGACCTTGGAAGAAATTGCCGCCCGCGAGCGCCGGCGCGATGACGAAGTCGCGCGCGGTCTCGCCTTCGCCTTGGTCCGAGGCAAGCTTCATCAGGCGGAGCGCATGCGTCCCAAGCTGCAGGCGATCCTCCCGGTAGGGAAAAACCGCGACCAGTGCATCGCCGGCGAAAACGGCGATGCAGAACAGCGGGCGCAGATTGTGCCGTTCCAACGTCTCGGCGAGCGCCAGATACCATTCGACGTGGTGGAAGTGCCGCCTGGATGGGAGCTGCGCGGTCAGCGCTCGCCATGCAGGGGCCAATGCGCGCACGCCTAAAGCCCCGCTGAACCGTTCGACTCGGATGGTCATTCTGCGTTCGGTCGATGCAATTTCGCCGGTCGTGCACCGACGCGAGGATAGCCGGGGTTTTGCACCATATCAGCCGCTCGGCGGCCGGGCCATAACCGGCTTTCAAGGCGTGCCCGGAGCCGCGCGCCGCTCCGTCATGTTTTCACCGGTTCGCTCGCCCGCGCGCCGCTTGCATGGGACAAAGCGCCAGACCATTATCGATTTGTGTAGAGACCGGGGTGGCAATTGATGCGGATAGGTATTGCTCGGAGTCTTACGGACAGTGCTTCGGGAGGCGTTTTCCAGTACGAGATAGTCTTTCTCAAAGCTCTTGGTGAAATCGCCACGCGATATCCCGAAGAACTGGTCTATCTTTGTTACAATCCGGCCGACCTGTTGACGCTTGCGAATGCCGGCGGAGGTCTAAGCTATCGCGGCATCCCGATCCTGCCGTTTTCCAAGCCGCCGATGCAGCAGCAGCAACCGCTCGAGGCATTTATCAAACAAAGACCTCCGACGCCGCCGCCTTTTGATCCGCACCTCGTCAAATTCAATTATCTCGGCGGTGACGCGATTCGCAAGAACGGCGTCGACCTATTGATGCTGCTGAGCCCGAATTTGCAGGCCTTCAGTTTTCGGGTGCCTTTCGTTGTCCCGATCTTCGATCTGAATCACCGGCTGCAACCGGAATTCCCCGAAGTCAGCGCCTTTGGCGAAACCAATAGCCGCGAATATTTCTACATCAACACATGCCGTTTTGCGACGCTGGTGCTCGTCGATTTAGAGAAGGGAAAAGCGGACGTGCTTCGCTTCTACGGCAATTTCATCGACGAAGATCGGATTCGCATCCTGCCGTATTATCCTCCGATCGAGGGCAGGGCACAGCCGGACTCGCCCGAGCTCATGCGCGTGCGGAACAAATATAATCTGCCTTTGCGTTACTTTTTCTATCCTGCGCAATTCTGGCCGCACAAGAATCACAAATTGATCCTGCAGGCGATCAAGCTCATTGCCGATCAGACCGGCGACGCGGTGTCGGTCGTCTTTTGCGGCGCCTATTGGAGTTACGTCATGGCGACAAATTTCAAGGAGCTGATGGAGCTGGCAGGGCAGCTCGGTATCGCCGATCGCGTCCGGTATCTCGGATCCGTACCTGACGAGGACATGGCGGCGCTTTACAGTTTGTCCGCCGGCCTCGTCATGCCGACGTTTTTTGGTCCAACTAATATTCCGCCGCTCGAAGCGTGGCATTTCGGCCGTCCGGTCATAACGTCCGACATCGAGGGACTGCGCGAGCAGAACGGCGAAGCGAGTTTGCTCATCGACCCGCGTTCGCCGCAGGCGCTGGCCGAGGCGATGAGAAAGCTATGGATCGACGAGGCCTTCAGTGCCGAGCTTGTTGCGCGCGGCAAAAAGCGGCTCGCCACCTATAGTTGGAGTTCGTTTATCGAAGCCGTCATCGCCGTGTTGACGGAGGCCTGCGAACGGGTCCGCACCGGCCGGACGCCGCGCTATCCGGACTTTGACCCGGCGCAAGCTTCCGCTCACCGCGCTTGAAACACAACAGATTGCCGATATAATTGATATTGCTGCGATAGTCGCAGTAAATTGACGTCTCAGCCTTACTTCTACAAGACAATGAACAAATAGGCCGAGCGGGAGGCACGCTTTCAGCTCGTGAAACGTGGAGTTTCGGATTGCAAGGCATCACGAGTTTGTCCGCGTTTCCAAAATCCGGCGTGACGTATCTGAGTTTTTTGCTGTTTCACACTTTTTTCTCCGACGATCGTGATATCCACGAACTGGAGAGGAAATATGTTTTGGATATTCACGCCTATCCGAACGCCACGTTTAGCGATCCGACGGCCCCGCGTTTCATCAAATCGCACTTCCCCTATAATCCCGCTATCCCGGTGGTCCGACTGACGAGCAGGGCGATCTATCTTATTAGGCACCCGGTCGATGTCATGATGTCGGCATGGGATTTCGACCATCTGATCCGCGGCGGCAAGCGCGACACGCAGTCTCCGGCGTTTCGTGCCTATGTGCACCGCTGGCTTACGACGGGCGGCGGCACTTTTCCCGAATTCGGTCCTTGGGTGCTGCATGTTCGCTCGTGGTTGGGTCAGTCTGCCATCCCGGTGCATGTTGTCACCTACGAAAATCTCGTCGACGCTCCCGATCGCGAGCTTAAATCCATCCTGGATTTCTTGGGCGCCGAGGTGCCGGCCGAACGGCAGCGCATTGCGATAGATCGCAGCTCGATGAAGTCCATGGCCGCGCTCGAGTCACAAGAAGTCGAGAAACGGGTCGACGGCATTTTCTTTCGCAACAGCCTTGCGGTGGGCTATGGTCAGGGGCATCGTTTCATCAATAAAGGCTATCGTAAAAGCTACGATAATTTGTTGACTCCCGAAGAGCGGGCGATTGCGGATAAGGCTTTTGGCGCCGAAATCGCGCGATACTTTGGAAGCGGATCATGATCGAGCGTGTCGAATTTAATGGCGTCGAATTCGCCATCATCCTTCGCAGCAGTTTTCGCGAGCCCGGCATTCATTTCTTCACGCCCAGCGATTTTTCGCAGCAGCTCGGCTACATGCACCACCCTGCCGGTCACGTCATCCAGCCGCATGTCCACAATCCCGTGCCGCGCGCGGTGCATTACACCCATGAAGCGCTGTTCCTGCGTCGCGGTCGGCTGCGCGTCGATTTTTACACGGCGGAGGGCGCTTATCTCGAAAGCCGCGAGCTCGGCGCGGGGGATGTCATATTGCTCGCCGCCGGAGGGCACGGGTTCGAGGTGCTCGAAGAAGTCGAAATGATCGAGGTCAAGCAGGGCCCCTATGTCGGGGAGGCGGACAAGACTCGCTTTCCCGGCATCACGGCCACTGAGGTGGCGGCCGCTCAACCTTGCACGAGCGCTACGAAGAAGCGGTCGTGATTCCGGTTTCCGAACCACTCCTGGACGAGCGCGCCCTCGCCAATGTTGAAGAGGCTGTGCGCTCGGGCTGGATTTCCTCGGAGGGGCGCTACATCGGCGAGTTCGAGCGGCGCTGGGCGGAATATTGCGGGGTTTCGCATGGCATCGCGGTGTGCAACGGCACGGTCGCGATCGAGGTCGCGATGGCAGCGCTCGCGCTACCTCAAGGCTCGGAGGTTATCCTTCCGAGCTTCACCATTATTTCCTGCGTTGCGGCGGTTCTGCGCACCGGTTGCCGTCCGGTCCTCGTGGACAGCGAGCCCGACACCTGGTGTCTCAACGTGGCCGAGGTCGAGCGCAAGATCACCGACCGGACGCGCGCAATCATGCCCGTGCATATTTACGGACATATGGCGGACATGAATCCGCTCATGGCGTTGGCGGACAAATTCGGGCTCGCCGTCATCGAGGATGCCGCCGAAGCTCACGGGGCCGAATATCACGGCCGGCGCGCCGGCGGCATCGGCACGATGGCGTGCTTCAGCTTCTACGCCAATAAGATCGTGACGACCGGCGAAGGTGGCATGGTCGTGACCGACGACGCCAAATTGGCGGAACATGCGCGCAGCCTACGCAATCTCTGCTTCCGCCGCGATCAGCGCTTCTTACATTCCGAGCTCGGCTACAATTTTCGCATGACGAACCTGCAAGCGGCGATCGGCGTGGCGCAGATCGGCAAGATCGAAGACCATGTGTTGCGCAAGCGCAAAATGGCGGCGCGCTATAGCGAACGGTTGCGCGGCATTCGCGGGCTTCAGCTTCCGGTCGAGCGTCCCAAAGTCAAGAATGTCTACTGGATGTATGGCGTGGTTTTAGACGACTCCGTGCCGATGGATGCCGCGGCGCTAGCCGTGCGCTTGCGGGAACAGGGCGTGGATACGCGTCCGTTCTTTCTCGGCATGCACGAACAGCCGGTGCTTCGCGAACTCGGCCTGTTCGCCGGCGAAAGCTATCCGGTGAGCAATCGACTGGCGCGCCGCGGTCTCTATCTCCCTTCCGGGCTTGGCCTCGACGAAGCCCAGATCGACACGGTTTGTGCCGCAGTGCAAAGGTGTCTGTCGTGATCGAGACTTTCGGGCGCGACTATGCCGACGCCTATGATGCGCTCTATCGCGCGAAGGATTACCAGGGCGAAGTCGACCTGATCGAGCGCATTCTGGTCCGGCACGGCCTCGGCGGTCCGCGGCGCTTGCTCGATCTTGGTTGCGGCACGGGCAACCACGCGCTGCCATTGGTGCAGCGCGGCCATAGCGTCGTCGGCGTCGATCGTTCGCCGGGCATGCTGGAGCAAGCGCGTGCGAAAGCATCGGCCGCGGGCGCTCATTCCCTGGTTTTTCGCGAGGGCGATATTCGCGGTCTCGATCTCGGACGGCGGTTCGATGCGGTCCTCATGATGTTCACCGTGCTCGGCTACCAGCTCGAAGACGCGGACGTGGCTGCGGCACTCGCCACAGTGCGCAGGCATCTCGAGCCGGGCGGGCTGTTCATCTTCGATGTCTGGAACGGACCGGCGGTTCTCGCCGACCGGCCGGGAGACCGTGAGATCAGCGTAGGCGAGGGCGCGATGCGCATCACGCGTAAGACCACCGCAAGCCTCGATATCCCGCGACACCTTTGCCGCGTGTCATTCGATCTTGCGCGTGTCGATGCCGGCGGTCGGGCCGAGCAATGGCGGGAAGAACACCTGGTGCGTTATTATTTCCCCGAAGAGCTAGAGCGCGTGCTTCGCCAAAATCAGCTCGAGCTTCTCCACTTGCGCAGATTCCTGGATGACGAAGGCCCGGCGGACGAGCGCGCCTGGAACGTCGTCGGTGCCGCGCGAGCGCGATGAAGCGGCGTACCGCT
Source organism: uncultured Alphaproteobacteria bacterium (assembly GCA_963695615.1). Lineage (GTDB taxonomy): Bacteria > Pseudomonadota > Alphaproteobacteria > Rhizobiales > Xanthobacteraceae > BOG-931. Next base: position 123,378 of record CAVOHH010000007.1, read on the forward strand.
GCTGGTCCCACGCGCCGGGCAGCGGAAAATTGACCGCAAAACGCCGTCCTATCCGCCATTGCGGCCGATCCGCCCCCCGAAAGGGGCTTTCACGACCCGCCGCGAGGCGATATTTATGGCTGATGGCCCGCCCATCGCCCGCAACATGCGGCGCTATGGACGACGTGCCGGGGATCGTATCATGGCTGCCAAGACACGCTTTCGAGGCTCGTTCACCGCGCTCGTCACGCCGTTCAAGAACGGCTCGGTGGACGAGAAAGCGTTCCGCGAACCTGGTCGATTGGCAGATCGCCGAGGGAACCAACGGGCTCGTCCCGGTCGGCACCACGGGCGAGAGCCCGACGTTGAGCCATGACGAGCACAATAAGGTCGTGGAGTGGTGCGTCGAGGAGGCGCGCGGCCGGGTGCCGGTGGTCGCCGGCGCGGGCTCCAATTCGACCAAGGAAGCCATCGACCTCGCCCAGCACGCCGAGAAGGCCGGCGCCGACGCCGTGCTCGTCGTCACGCCTTATTACAACAAGCCGACCCAGGAAGGGCTCTATGCGCACTTCAAGGCGATCAACGACGCCGTCGGCATTCCGATCCTTATCTACAATATCCCGCCGCGATCGGTGATCGACATGTCGGTCGACACCATGAAGCGGCTCTACGAGTTGAAGAACATCGCCGGGGTCAAGGACGCCACCGCGAACATGGCGCGGGTGTCGCAGCAGCGCGCGGCCATGGGCGAGGACTTCAATCAGATGTCGGGCGAGGACATTACCGCGCTCGGCTTCATGGCCCATGGCGGCCATGGCTGCATCTCGGTGACATCGAACGTGGCGCCGCGCCTGTGCTCCGAATTCCAGGCGGCCTGCCTGAAGGGCGATTATGCCGCGGCCCTGAAACTGCAGGACAAGCTCGCGCCGCTCCACATCAATCTGTTTGTCGAGACCTCGCCGGCCCCGATCAAATACGCACTGTCGCTGATCGGCAAGTGCACGACGACAGTGCGCCTGCCGATGGTGCCGGCGAGCGAGAAGGCGGAGGCCGCCGTGCGCGAGGCTATGGTGCATGCCGGCCTGATCAACTGACAAAAGGGCGCGTTTGGGCCGGCGCATTTCGGCGCGCATTTCCGCGAGGTTCGAGGTCTCGGTCGAGGTCTTGGTATCGGTCGCGGTCTTTTGGCCGTGCGACTGAGAATTAGTCCTCGCGGGGCGCGGGACCGCGCGGCCGATCAACCAAAGCAGGGGATGGGACTCTATGCTCGAAGAATTCAAGAAATTCGCGATGCGGGGCAATGTCGTCGATCTCGCGGTCGGCGTGATCATCGGCGCGGCGTTCGGCGCGCATCGTCACGTCGCTTGGTCAACGACATCATCATGCCGATGGTCGGCGCGGTGACCGGGGGGCTCGATTTCTCCAATTATTATCTGCCGCTGTCGTCGAAAGTGACGGCGAGCTCCTTGGTTGAAGCGAAAAAGCAAGGCGCGGTTTTGGCTTGGGGCAGTTTCCTCACCATCGGCATCAACTTCGTGATCATCGCCTGGGTGCTGTTCCTCTGCATCAAGGGCATCAACAAGCTGAAGGCCCCCGAAGCGCCGCCGGCGCCGTCGGGACCGTCGCCGGAAGTGCAGTTGCTGACCGAAATCCGCGACGCGCTGAAGAAGAGCTGAGCGGGAGAGGGCGTCACAGGCGGTAATGATGGCGGCTAAGGATGACAAGAAGCTCCGCGTTGTCGCCGACAATCGCAAAGCGCGCTTCAATTATTTTATCGACGAGACCTTCGAGGCCGGCGTCTCGCTGACCGGCACCGAAGTCAAATCGCTGCGCCAGGGCAAGGCGACGATCGCGGAGTCCTATGCCGACGCCCGCGACGGCGAGATCTGGCTGATCAATTCCAATATCCCGGAATACCTTCAGGCCAATCGCTTCAATCACGCGCCGAAACGGCCGCGCAAATTGCTGCTGCACAAGCGCCAGATCGAGAAGCTTGTCGGCGCCGTCGAGCGCGAGGGCATGACGCTCGTGCCGCTGAAACTTTATTTCAACGAGCGCGGCCGGGCCAAGATCGAGCTCGCGCTGGCGCGCGGCAAAAAACTCTACGACAAGCGCGCCACCGAGAAGAAGCGCTCCTGGGATCGCGAGCGCGGCCGGCTGATGCGGCAGAAGGGGTAAGAATGTTGCCGACGAAACTCGACCATTGCGTGATCCATGTCTCCGATTGGGAGCGTTCCAACGCGTTCTACACGGCGGTGATGGGCGCTACGCTAGTCGAGCGGCCGGTCGGATTTGCCTATCGCTTCGGCGACAAGCAGCTCAACGTCCATGGCCCGGGCGTGAAGCCCGCCGAAGTGGCAAGGCTTCCGGTCGCGCCCGGCAATAGCGATCTCTGCTTCGAATGGATGGGGCCGATTGCGGACGCAGTCGCGCACCTCAATCGCCACGGCATTCGCATCGAGAGCGGTCCGATGCAGCGCTTCGGCGCCAAGGGAGCGGGGACCAGCGTCTATTTCCGCGATCCCGACGGCTCGCTGATGGAGTTCATGTCGTACCTTCCGCAGGAGAAATAGATGGCCGAGGCTCCTGGCACGCACGATCCAACTGTCCTGCCGTCCGACATTCCGGCGCCGCAGGACGATGGCGGCGCGCGCCATCTCACCGGCATGAAGCTGCCTGACATTGCGCTCGCCGCCACCAGCGGACCCGCGGTGAATCTCTCGAAGCTGAAAGGCCGCACCGTCCTCTATATCTATCCGCGCACCGGCGTGCCGGGTGTCGATCTGCCGCGAAGGCTGGAACGCGATTCCCGGTGCGCGCGGCTGTACGCCGCAATCCTGCGGTTTTCGCGATCATTTCGCCGATCTGAAAGCGCTCGGCGTGACGCATCTCTACGGACTGTCGACGCAGACCACCGACTATCAGCGCGAAGCCGCGGAGCGGCTGCATCTGCCGTTCGCGATCCTGTCCGACGCCGATCTCAAATTCGGGCACGCCATGAAGCTGCCGACGTTTACGACATCCGGCATGACATTGTTCAAGCGCATGGCGCTGGTGATCGACGATGCGACGATCAGTAAAGTGTTCTATCCGGTGTTTCCGCCGGACAAGAATGCCGAAGAGGTTGTGGCCTGGCTGCGCAGCATCGCTGCGATCAGGCGCCGACGCCGGTTGCGGCAAAATAGCGTGTCATGAAGTCGTTGAAGGCGAGCACCTTGGCGGAACGCTGCTGGCCTGCCGGATAGACCGCGTAGATCGTCGCTTCAGGCAATTTGAATTTCGGCAGCACCTGGACGACGCGTCCGGCGTCGAGACTCGTCGCGAAAGAAAATGACCGGACCGTAAGCGATGCCGAGGCCGCGCACGGCGGCGGTCTTGAGCACTTGTTGGTGGCTGGTCACGATCGGCCCGCTGACTTTCACCACGCGCTCGCCGTCGTTGCCGATGAGATGCCATTCGTCGGGCGTTTCGAGATAGCTGTAGGTCAGGCAGGCATGCTGGGCGAGGTCTTCCGGCCGCTGCGGCGTGCCGCGCCGCGCCAGATAGTCCGGCGCCGCGCATAGAATGCGGCGCGAGGTGTTGAGCTTGCGCGCGATCAGGCTCGACGACGTGCCGCGCGGCCGCCCGACGCTGATGGCGATGTCGTAGCCCGCTTCGATCGGATCGGTGACGCGATCGTTCAAGGTCAGATTGATGCGCAGACGAGGATAGGCGAGGACGAGGTCGGTGATCGCGGTCCCGATCTCGGCCAGACCGAAATTCGTCGGCGCGATGACGCGCAATTCGCCGCGCGGCTCGTTGTGAAGCTCGCCGGCCGACGCGTTCGGCCTCTTCGAGCTCGGCGAGAATGCGCCGGCACTGCTCGTAGAATGCTCGCCCGGCTTCGGTGACGCTGACCCGCCGCGTCGTGCGATTGAGCAGGCGGGCGCCGAGGCGCTCCTCGAGCTGCAGGACGTGCTTGCTGGCGGCGGCGCGCGACATGCCGAGCCGCTCCGCCGCGGCCGTAAAGCCTGCCGGCCTCGACGACGGCGGCGAAAACCCTTGTGTTCTCAAATCGATCCATTGAGCACATGATTGTCAATTAATCGATTGACAATCTATTTCCATCAGCCCGGATTATCAAATCAATTCCCGCCGCTAAGCTTCAATCAAAGTTCGCCAACGGAGGAGCCGCCATGTCGAAATTCGTCGTTGCACCGCATTTCCGGCTGCAGGAATGGGTCGCCGAGGAGAAGGGCTATTTCGCCGCCGAGGGTCTCGATTACGAATTCCGCGAGACCATGGATTCGAGCTCCGGCAGCGGTCACCACATCGGCAACAAGGTCGGCGCCTATCAGACGCTCGAAGCGGGGCGCACCTGCAATGTCAGCGGCGCCTGCCATTGGACGGTGAATGTCGCCGCCTCGAACGGCCACGGCAAGCTCTACGCCGATGCCTATTCGGTTTCGCCGTGCGGCGTATTCGTGCCGCCGGAATCGCCGGTCAAGACGCCGGCCGATCTCGCCGGCGTGCCGATTTCGGTCGGCTATCAGTCCGGCAGCCACTACGCCACCATCCAGGGCCTCGAGCAGTATCTGAAGCCCGATCAGATCAACCTGTCGTTCAAGGACGGGCTGTTGTTCAGCCGCATGGAGCTTCTGATCGATCGCAAGGTGCCGGCGGCGTCGCTGTTCAGCGGGCCGTATTATTTCCTCGAACAGCTCGGCTTCCGCAAAGTCATCGACACCACGTTCATGATGGCGTCGATGGTCACCGGCACGCCCGATCCCGAAGATGTCCGCAAATATTTCCGGGCGCTGCGCCGCGCGCAGCGCGACATCGATCTGCGGCCGGAGCTTTTCACCCACTACTACAAGAAGGAATTCCCGGCGCGCTTCCACGACCAGATGGATACGCGCCGCTGGGGCCCGGGCGAGCGGCTGGTGTTCGAGCCGTATTCGAAGGAGACCTTCGACGAATCCTTCGAATGGATCGAGCAGCACGGCATTTTCCCGCGCAGCGAAATGGGCAGCGGCAAATACGAAAGCTCGATCTTCGCGTAAGAGTGGCGCCTTCTTGGCGCGGACGATCAGGCGTCGAGCTTTTCGCGCACTTGCGCGAACACGTCGTGGAACATTTTTGGCGTGAGCACGCCGGTGTTCGTGTTGTAGCGCGAGCAGTGATAGCTATCGATCAAGGTCGAGCGCGCCGATCGCGTGCGCGCGGCCGTGGCCGAAGGGAAACTGCGAGCGCCGTGCGCCGATTGGCGCTGACGAATGTCTCGTGCGCGATGCGCCCGAGCGCGACCACGACGCGCAAGCTTGCTCATTTCCTCGATCGTGCCTTGAGGAAATCGCGGCAGGTCGTGATCTCGTGCGGCGTCGGCTTGTTCTCGGGCGGCACGCAGCGCACGGCATTGCTGATGCGGCAATCGATCAGTTCGAGGCCGTCGTCGGGGCTCGCGCCATAGGTCCCGCGCGCGAAGCCGAACTTCTATCAGCGTCGAATAGAGGAGGTCGCCGGCATAGTCGCCGGTGAACGGCCGGCCGGTGCGGTTGGCGCCGCGCAGTCCGGGCGCGAGACCGAGAACGAGAAGACGCGCGTCGGACGGCCCGAACGAGTCCACCGGCGCGTTGAACCATTCCGGCTCGAGCTCGCGCCAATGCTCGCGAAAACTGACAAGCCGCGGGCAGCGCGGGCAATCGCGGCCAGGCGAGCCACGCTCGGGCGCGTCATGGCGGCTATTCGTCTTCGAACTCGTCTTCGACTTCGACGCGCTGCGAGGTCGGGCTGCGCTGGAGAAATTGCGGCGTGTGGTGCGGCGCGTCGCGCGGCTCCCGCGGTTCCCTGGGCTCGCGCATCTCTCGCGGCTCGCGGGCCGGCCGCTCGTTCGGATCGCGGCCGATCTTCGATCGCAATTCGACGATGTCGACGAACTGGTCGGCTTGGCGGCGCAACTCGTCGGCGACCATCGGCGGCTGCGTCGAGACGGTCGAGACCACGATGACGCGCACGCCGCGCCGCTGCACCGCCTCGACCAGCGAGCGGAAATCGCCGTCGCCGGAGAACAGAACCATCTGGTCGATATGCGGCGCGAGTTCCATGGCGTCGACCGCAAGCTCGATGTCCATATTGCCTTTGACCTTGCGGCGGCCGGTCTGGTCGACGAATTCCTTGGTCGCCTTGGTGACGACGCTGTAGCCGTTGTAATCGAGCCAATCGATCAAGGGACGGATCGAGGAATATTCCTGATCTTCGATCACGGCGGTGTAATAGAACGCGCGCACCAGATAGCCGCGCGATTGGAACTCGCGCAGCAGCCGCTTGTAGTCGATATCGAAGCCGAGCGACTTGGCGGTGGCGTAAAGATTGGCGCCGTCAATGAACAATGCGATTTTTTCGATTTGTGCGGACATGATCTTTCTCGCGATGAATGTCGGGTCTCGTGATCAAACCGGATCGACTCTGCAATGAACGATGCCGGCGATTCTATAAATCTTCTCGTCAACGGAATGGTTCGGCGGCGCAAATGCTTCCGCAACGACGGCCATTGCCGCGATGTCCTATCGCCACATTGTGCCGTGGCAAGCTTCGCGCGGATAAAACTCCTTGCGGCACGCCGTCGCGGCATCTGCGAAAGTATGATTCGGAACGCCGCAAACCGGTTCCTGAATTTTTGGGTAACAGAGCCGGCCGCGGCCGCCAAGTTAAATATCGGAAGCTTGCGATGGCAAAGTTCCGAGCGGATCGTGGCGTTTGCACGGCTCGCCAGAGGCTCGCCAGGCCAAACGCCCACCGAAAATCGGGCTTGCGCAAATGGGCTTGCGTATATGGCTTGCGTATCCTGGCCGCGGACGTTACTTAAGCGCCACATTAAGGACATTGTCCTAGAGCGGGAACCTCGCCTCTCTAAGACCGGCACGTAAGGCCCGTCTTAAGGCTCAAAGCCACAGGAACATCGCTAAATGGCCCGTGTCACCGTTGAAGATTGCATCGACAAGGTCGAAAACCGCTTTGATCTCGTTCTGCTCGCCGGCCACCGCGCGCGCATGATTTCGTCCGGCACCCAGATCGCCGTCGAGCGGGACAACGACAAGAACCCGGTCGTGGCGCTGCGCGAGATCGCCGAACAGGCGATTTCGCCCGAGGACCTCAAGGAGGAACTCGTCCATTCCCTGCAGAAGTATGTCGAGGTCGACGAGCCCGAACCCGAGGCCGTGCCGCTGATCGGCGGCCCCCGGGACCGGGGTCGATGTCGACGATACCGATGTCACCACGGATCGGATGACGGAGGAAGAGTTGCTCAAGGGTCTTGAGGGCCTTACGCCGCCCGAGAGCCAGCCCGAGCCGGATGTCGGCGACGAGGAAGAGTAAGCCTCTTCTTGATGCCCCCGTTTCGGGGGAAGTTTTAACCAAACTTCGGCATTACCGCGACGCTGGACCGCAGTTTGCCCCTGCGAGATGTGCCTAAGTTTCGCGCGCCTTGTGGCGCGCGCGTGCGCTCCATGATATCTTTGTGAGCAGTATCGGCCAATCTGGCACGAGAGCCGGATCGGTCGCGCCACGGGATCGTCATGGCACGCTCGCCGATCGACTTGCCGCGCATGCAGAATCAGCCCCGCTCCCGGGGCTTGTTGGCACGCGCGCCGAGCCTCGTGCCGGCGGAAGGCGGCGAGGCGCCACCGGCCAAGTCGCGCAAGCCGCGCATGCGGCAATACGACCTGATCGACGAGGTCAAAAAGTACAATCCGGCCACCAACGAGGACCTGCTCAACCGCGCCTATGTCTACGCCATGCGCGCGCATGGCGAGCAGAAGCGCGCGTCCGGCGATCCCTATATCTCGCATCCGCTCGAAGTCGCCGCCATCCTCACCCGGCTGAAGCTCGACGACGCCACCATTGCGGCAGCGCTCCTGCACGACACGATCGAGGACACCGACGCCACGCGCGCCGAGATCGACCGGCTGTTCGGCCATGAGATCGGACTTCTGGTCGAGGGCCTGACCAAATTGAAACGGCTCGATCTCGTCTCCAAGGAGGCCAAGCAGGCCGAAAACCTGCGCAAGCTCCTGCTCGCGATCGCCGACGACGTGCGCGTGCTGCTGATCAAGCTCGCCGATCGCCTGCACAATATGCGCACGCTCGAATATCAGCCGCCGTCGTCGCGCCGCCGCACCGCCGACGAGACGCTGGAGATCTATGCGCCGCTCGCCGGCCGCATGGGCATGCAGGAGATGCGCGAGGAACTCGAGGATCTCGCGTTCCGCGAGCTCAATCCCGACGCCTACAAGGTGCTGACCGAACGGCTCGAGACGCTCGGCGCGAAATCGAGCGGCTGGATCACCGAGATCGAGCAGCAGCTGGCCAAGAAGCTCGCCGATCGCGGCATCACCGCCGAGGTCTCCGGCCGCCGCAAGCGCGCCTATTCGATCTGGCGCAAGATGGAACGAAAGGCCGTCGGCTTCGAGCAGCTGTCGGATATTTTCGGTTTCCGCGTCGTCGTCGGCGATCTCGCCGAGTGCTATCAGGCGCTCGGCATCGTGCACACGACATGGCCGGTCGTTCCGGGGCGGTTCAAGGATTACATTTCGACGCCGAAGCAGAACGATTACCGTTCGCTCCATACGACGGTGATCGGCCCCGGCCGGCAGCGCGTCGAACTGCAGATCCGCACCCGCGACATGCAGCAGATCGCCGAATACGGCATTGCCGCGCACGCGCTCTATAAGGACGTGCAGGGCTCGCCGACGGAAATGCTGTCGCGGGAATCGAGCGCCTACGCGTGGCTGCGCCGCACCATCGAGCTTCTCGCCGAAGGCTCGAACCCGGAAGAGTTCCTGGAGCACACCAAGCTCGAACTGTTCCACGATCAGGTGTTTTGCTTCACGCCGAAGGGCAAGCTGATCGCCTTGCCGCGCGGCGCTACGCCGATCGATTTCGCTTATGCGGTGCATACCGACGTCGGCAATATGGCGATCGGCGCCAAGATCAACGGCAAGATCGGCCCGCTGTCGGCGCCGCTGCAGAACGGCGACGAGGTTCAGATCCTGACCTCGAAGGCGCAGACCGCGCCGCCGTCGGCCTGGGAATCCATCGTCGTGACCGGCAAGGCGCGCGACGCCATCCGCCGCGCGACGCGGGACGCGGTGCGCAACCAATATGCCGGGCTCGGCCGCCGCATCGTCGAAAAACTCTGCCAGCGCGCCAAGATCGAATATTCCGACGAAAAGCTCGAAGGCGCCTTGCCGCGGCTCGCGCGCGCCTCGATCGACGATGTGATGTCGGCGGTCGGCCGCGGCGAAATGAAAGCCTCCGACGTCGCCCGCGCCATGTATCCCGATTACAAGGACGAGCGGGTGACGCCGGTCGCGCCGAAGGCGGAGAGCGGCTGGTTCGGCTTGAAGTTCGCCAAGGCGCTGAAATTCAAAGTTCCGGACGAGGGCGAAAACGGTGCGGCAATCCCGATCCGCGGCATCAATACCGACTTGCCGGTGCGCTTTGCGCCGCAAGGCGGCGCGGTGCCCGGCGACCGCATCGTCGGCATCATGACGCCGGGCGAGGGGATCACGATCTATCCGATCCAGTCGGAAGCGCTCAAGCAATTCGAGGACGAGCCGGAGCGCTGGCTCGACGTGCGCTGGGATGTCGACGACCACGCGCCGCAGCGGTTTCCGGCGCGGCTTGCGGTGCAATCGGTCAACGAGCCGGGAACGCTGGCGCAGATCACGCAGGTGATCGCCGAGCACGACGGCAATATCGACAATATCCGCATGATGCGGCAATCGCCCGACTTCACCGAGCTGACGATCGATCTTGAGGTCTATAACCTCAAGCACCTCACGTCGATCATCTCGCAATTGCGGGCGAAAAAAGTCGTCGCCAATGCCGAACGTGTGAACGGGTGAGCATGCCGGCTTCCGTCATCCGCCTCGGCGTCAACGTCGACCATGTCGCGACCGTGCGCAACGCGCGTGGCGGCCGGCATCCCGATCCTCTCAAGGCCGCCGAGATTGCCATCGCCGCCGGCGCCGACGGCATCACCGCGCATTTGCGCGAGGATCGCCGCCACATCGTCGATGACGATGTGGTTCGGCTGAAGGAGCGCATCAACAAGCCGCTCAATCTCGAAATGGCGGCGACGCCGGAGATGGTCGGCATCGCGTGCAAGCTCGAGCCCCATGCGGCCTGCATCGTTCCCGAGCGGCGGGCCAGGAGCGCACCACCGAAGGCGGGCTCGATGCGGCGGGTCAACGCGACAGCTTTGCGCGCAGCGGTCGGCGAATTGGCCGGCGCCGGCATTCGCGTATCTTTGTTCATCGCCGCCGAGCCCAAGCAGATCGAGGCCGCCGTCGCCGTCGGCGCGCCGGTCATCGAGATTCACACCGGCGGCTGGTGCGACGCGCTGGCGGCGGGTCATGCGGCCGCCGCCGCGGCCGAGTTCGAGCGCATTGTGCGCGGCGCCGCGATGGCAAGGAATTCGGGCCTCGAAGTCCATGCCGGCCATGGGCTTGATTTCATCACCGCCGAAAGGATCGCCGAACTGCCCGAGATCGCCGAACTCAATATCGGCCATTTTCTGATCGGCGAAGCCATCTATTCTGGCCTCGACGCGGTCGTGCGCACGATGCGCGCCGCGATGGATCGCGGGCGCAATCGGATCGGAACCAAATCATGATGGATACTGAGTCATGATGGAAACTAAGTCATGATTCTTGGGATCGGATCGGACATTTCCGACGCCCGCCGCATCGCCAAGGTGCTGGAGCGTCACGGCGACCGTTTCATCGACCGCGTCTTCACGCCGATCGAGCGCGCCAAGGCCGAGAAGCGGCGGAACCGGGTCGAGACCTACGCCAAGCGTTTCGCCGCCAAGGAAGCCTGCGCCAAGGCGCTCGGCACCGGGCTGCGCGCCGGGGTGTGGTGGCGCGATATGGGCGTCGTCAATCTGCCGTCCGGCCGGCCGACGCTGGAACTCACCGGCGGCGCCAAGCGCCGCCTGCAGGCGATCACGCCCAAGGGCTATGAGGCGCGGATCGACCTCACCATTACCGACGAAGGACCCATGGCGCATGCCTTCGTTGTTATTTCGGCCGTCGCCATTGGCAAAGGGTAGGATTACTTTCGCGGCGGACGCTTGGTTGCGCCGGCCGCTGACCGAATGAATTTGTGTCGCAGGTTCGCTGCTATTCGGCTGAGCAATGTGTGCGGAAACTGGCGGTAAGCGCATGGTATCCTTGAGGAAAATTACGCCCGTGCGAGCCGCGGCCAATTCCCGCGCACAATTGCTTGCGGCAGCGCCTGAGGTTACAAGATCGATGGCGGGCGCATTCGATGCGAGATGACGGGCCGATGAGCGTGGAGACAGAATTCGAAGCGAAACGAGGGTGGATTCGCCGAAACGGTGTGGGTGGTCATCCAAGCCCTCATTATCGCGATCGTCATCCGGACGTTCCTGTTTCAGCCGTTCAACATTCCTTCCGGCTCGATGATTCCGACGCTCTTGGTCGGCGATTATCTGTTCGTCTCCAAATATTCCTACGGCTACACGCACTACTCGTTCCCGTTCTCGCCGCCGGTCTATTCCGGCCGCTTGCTCAGCCGCGACCCGCAGCGCGGCGACGTCGTTGTGTTCCGGCTGCCGAAGGACAACTCGATCGACTACATCAAACGCGTCATCGGATTGCCGGGCGACAAGATCCAGATGATCGACGGCGTGCTCAACATCAACGGCCAGGCGGTGCCGCGCGAGCGCATCGACGATTTCATCACCGACGACGACGGTGTCACCCAGCGCGTCAAACAATATCGCGAGACGCTGCCGAACGGGGTCAGCTACAACACGCTCGATCTCACCGATAACGGTTTCTACGACAACACGCCGGTCTATACGGTGCCGCCCGGACATTATTTCATGATGGGCGACAACCGCGACAATTCGACGGACAGCCGCGTGCTCAGCGCGGTCGGCTATGTGCCGTTCGAAAATCTGATCGGCCGCGCGCAGGTGATCTTCTTCTCCATCCGGGACGATGCCCACGCTTGGGAAGTTTGGCGCTGGCCCTGGGCGGTACGTTGGGAGCGGCTGTTCACGCTGGTGAGATGAGTGGCCGCAAGAAAGCCAAATCGGTAGCCACGCGCAAAGAAGCGCCGGCCGCAGAACTCGCCGCTACGCCGGCGGCGAGCGCGGCTGCTCCGAAAGAAAGTCGCCGCCGCAAGCGCAGCGCGACCGCGCTCGAAGAACGCATCGGCTATCGCTTCACCGACGGCGCGTTGCTCGAATGCGCGCTGACGCATATCTCGGCGTTGAAAGGCGCGCGCAATCGTGCCGGCAGCTATCAGCGGCTCGAATTTCTCGGCGATCATGTGCTCGGTCTGGTCATCTCCGACATGCTGTACCGCTCCTATCCGAAGGCCGACGAAGGCGAGTTGTCGCGGCGGCTCGCCGATCTGGTGCGCAAGGAGACCTGCGCCGAGATCGCGCGCACCATCGATCTCGGCCCGGCCATCCGGGTCGGCTCGTCGGAGGCCAATGCCGGCGCGCGCTCGCGGCTGGCTATTCTCGCCGACGTCTGCGAGGCGGTGATCGGCGCGGCCTATCTCGACGGCGGCTACAAGGCCGCCGACGAGTTGGTCGAACGGCTCTGGCAAGTGCGCATGGCGGCGACGGCGCAGCCGCTGCGCGATCCAAAGACCGTGTTGCAGGAATGGGCGCAGGCGCGCGGCCTGCCGACGCCGGCCTATCGCGAGGTCGCGCGCTCCGGTCCCGATCACGATCCTGAATTCCGCGTCGCCGTGCAGCTTCCGGCCTTCGCGCCGGCCGAGGGTCTCGGACGTTCCAAGCGCGCCGCCGAACAGGCGGCCGCCTCCGCCATGCTGGTTCGCGAAGGCGTCGAGCGCACGCGCCGCCATGGTTGAGTTATCAGAGCCATCAACGCGCTGCGGCTTCGTGGCGCTGATCGGCGCGCCCAATGCCGGCAAATCGACGCTGCTCAATGCGCTGGTCGGAACCAAGGTGTCGATCGTGACGCCGAAGGTGCAGACCACGCGCACGCTCATTCGCGGCATCGCGATCGAAGGCGCTTCGCAATTGATCTTCGTCGACACGCCCGGCATCTTCTCGCCCAAGCGCAGGCTCGACCGCGCCATGGTCGGCACCGCTTGGGGCAGTACGCAGGATGCCGATCTGGTCGCGCTTCTGATCGATTCCAGAAAGGGTCTCACCGACGACGAAGACTCGATCCTGCGGACGCTCGCCGATATCCGGCCGCCCAAAGTGCTGGTGCTCAACAAAGTCGATCTGATCGGCAAGCCGGCGCTGCTGACGCTGACAGAGAAGCTCAACGAGCGCGCGACATTCGCCGCGACCTTCATGATCTCGGCGCTGTCGGGCGACGGCGTCGGCGATCTCAAGACTTGGTTTGCGGCACATGTCCCTTCCGGGCCGTGGCTCTATCCCGAGGATCAGATTTCCGATGCGCCGATGCGCCAGCTCGCCGCTGAAATTACGCGGGAAAAGCTCTATCTGAGGCTGCATCAGGAATTGCCTTACCAGTCCACGGTCGAGACCGAAGTCTGGAAGGAGCTCCGGGACGGATCGGTGCGCATCGAGCAAACCATCTATGTCGAGCGCGAAAGCCAGCGCAAAATCGTGCTCGGCAAGGCCGGCCAGGCGATCAAGGCGATCGGGGCCGCGGCGCGCATCGACATTGCCGCCGCCGTCGAGCAGCCGGTCCACCTTTTCCTTCACGTCAAGGTACGGGAAGGCTGGGGCGACGACCCGGAGCGCTACCGCGAAATGGGATTGGAATTCCCGAAGGACTAAGAAACGTCCAAGACAATCACGTCCAAGACAATCACGTCAAAGGCAATCACGTCAAAGGCAATCACGTCAAAGGCAATCACGTCCAGGTAGTGTCCTAATTTGCCATGGCGGCGGGTGTTTCAGATAGGATGTGGTCACTTGAGGAATTGGTGGAGCAAACTTCATGAAGGTTCTACTTGCCTTATTGCTTTCCACAGCTTCGGCGACGGCGGCTGTAAAATCCCCGGATTGCTCCGGCCCTGACAGGTGGCCTGCAATGGAGGCATTCGTTTATATGAAAAACGCGGGCCTCGTAACTAACGACCAGATGGATTTCAAAAAAACCACGTCGAGAAAACTATCCTACGAAAAGATAGGAAAAGACCTCTACCGCCAAGTTCATCTGGTGACCTATGAACGAAAGGATCACAAGTTAATACAGGCAATCGTCTGGAGTGATGCGTCTTCGGAGGAGTGCAGTATGGGAAACGCACAGGTATTTGTTATTTCACAAACGCTAGGCGACGCCCCTCAAGCCCCTTATTGATCCCGCAGAGAACCAAAAAAGCTCAAATTAGGACACTACCCACGTCCAGGATACTTTGCGTTCCATGGAATGGACCGACGACAGCATCGTGCTCGGCGTCAAACGCCACGGCGAGACCAGCGTTATTCTCGAATTGATGACGCACGGGCACGGCCGGCATCTCGGCCTGGTTCGCGGCGGCGCTGGCACGCGCCACCGCGGCGTGTTGCAGCCGGGCAATGCGCTGCGCGCGACATGGCGGGCGCGGCTTGATGAGCATCTCGGCAATTACGTTGTCGAGGGCCTTAATCTGCGCGCGGCTTCATTCCTGTCCGCGGCGCATGCCGTTCACGGTGTGACGCATCTTGCGGCTTTGTGCCGCCTGCTCGCCGAGCGCGAGTCGCATGCCGCGGTCTACGACGCGCTCGAAACCATCCTCGATCACCTTGGCGATCCGCGCGTCGCGGCGCCGATGATCGCGCGCTTCGAGCTCGATTTCCTGGCCGAGCTTGGTTTCGGCCTGGATCTCGGCTCGTGCGCGGCGACCGGCGTTACCGCGGATCTCATTTACGTGTCGCCGAAGTCGGGGCGCGCGGTGTCGCGCGACGCCGGTGAAGCCTATCGCGACAGGCTGCTGCGGCTCCCGGCATTTCTGCGCACCGATGCCGAGCCGGAATCGGCGAGCGATCTCGCCGACGCGTTCTCGCTGACCGGCTTCTTTCTCGATCGCCACGCGTTCAGTCCGCGCGGCCTGGCGCTGCCGGAAGCGCGGGCGCATTTCGTGACCGCGCTCTCGCGCGTTGCGCAATAGCGCCGACAGACATCCGGACGGCTCAGCCGTCGGCAAATGTCACATGTACCAGGAGTTCAGATAGCCACCCAATCCCCAGTAAGGTCCGGGATTGTACCCGTAGCCATCAGGGAAACCGCAACAATCGTAGCGATGGGATATGTACTGTCTCTCGTAGGGATAGCGCCAGGCCCCGTAGTGGCGATGCCGTGCCACATAATGCACTTGCAAAAGCGCGCCGGATTCCGAGGCGGCGAGGCCGATTATGGAAGGTGAGGCGATTGGCATCGCGCTCGCGCGGTCAGCCGGTGCCCCAAGGAAGAGAATGGCGGCGGTGGCGAATGCCGCAAATACTGCTTTGCGCATCGATGAACTCCACGAAGTTTTCAAAGCCGGAATGAACTGAAATATCAGCGAGGTTGCATTCAGGGCATTTTACGCCGCCGACGCATCTCGTCCATACCCGATTTGTCGCGGCGGCGAAGAAAAAGTTTCATCCGCCGCGAGATCGTTCATCCCACGTTCAGCGGGCCGCTTCGCGCTCATGCAGCCAAGCAGTTCTGCGGCAAATTTGAAGCTTCTGGAGCGCCGTCGCTTCGGATTGAATCGAGCGGCGCTCCAGCATTGCGACGGTCAGATCACCAGCGGCGCCAGCCCCAATGATGCGGGTGCCAGCCCCAATAGGGGTGGCCCCAATACGGGCCGCCGCCCCACCACACCCGCCGGCAGCCGTAATAGCCGCAGACGATGGCGGCCTTCTGGACCAGGCCGGTGTCATCGGAAGTCGCGAGGCCGAGTTGAGTCGGCGCCGCAGTCGGCATCGCAGCGGCCTTATTCGCGGTCGCTCCGATTGACAACACAGCCGCAATGGCCGCGGCTGCGAGGATAGTCTTACGCATGCTAGTTCCTCCGTAACGTTCCGGCGCGAACCGAGGGAGCGTGCGTCGGTGCTCGCGATCATCTTAGCGATGTTGTTGATCTTGCGGGATTAATTATGTTTCACGTTGCGGCGCTTTTCGTTCATTCCGCATTCAGATGCGCAATCTGGTAAGGCCGTGCTTTTCGAATTTCGGAACGCGGGTAACAACCGCGTGGAAGATTTCCAGAGCCGCAGGCCGCATTGCACTCGGTATTTTGCTAGTATCAAACTGATTCCAATCTTCGCATCGGAGTGCGCCGTTCACGTTGGCTTTGCGCCTTTGCGCGCACCAAGATCGAGATATGTAAATTGAGAGACGAAGTTAGCCGATGAACAAGAAAGTAGCTCCTCCCCCCGAACCGAACGGCGTGCAGGAGATCGCGCTGCGCGAAGCGCTCGAGGAGCGCTATCTCGCTTACGCGCTCTCCACCATCATGCACCGCGCGCTGCCGGATGCGCGCGACGGGCTCAAGCCCGTGCATCGGCGCATTCTCTACGGCATGCGGCTTCTGCGGCTCGATCCCGGCGCCGCTTTCAAGAAATCGGCAAAGATCGTCGGCGACGTGATGGGTAATTTCCATCCGCACGGCGATCAGGCGATCTATGACGCGCTGGTGCGTCTCGCGCAGGATTTCTCGTCGCGCTATCCGCTGGTCGACGGCCAGGGCAATTTCGGCAATATCGACGGCGATAACGCCGCCGCCTACCGCTACACCGAAGCGCGCCTGACCGAAGTGGCGCGGCTTCTGCTCGACGGCATCGACGAAGACGCCGTCGACTTCCGGCCGAACTACGACGGCGTGTCGCAGGAGCCGGTGGTGCTGCCGGCGGCGTTTCCCAATCTGCTGGCCAACGGCGCGCAGGGCATCGCGGTCGGCATGGCGACTTCTATTCCGCCGCACAATGTCGCCGAACTGTGCGACGCCGCGCTTTATCTGATCGAGCAGCCCAACGCGCGCACCAAGACCTTGCTGAAATTCGTGCCGGGCCCCGATTTCCCGACCGGCGGCCTCGTCGTCGATCCGCCCGAGACCATTGCCGAAGCCTATACGACCGGCCGCGGCTCGTTCCGCGTGCGGGCGCGCTGGAAAATCGAAGAGACCGGGCGCGGCACCTACCAGATCGTCGTCACGGAAATCCCGTGGCAGGTGCAAAAGATGCGGCTGATCGAGCGCATCGCCGAGTTGATGAACGAAAAGAAGCTGCCGCTGCTCGCCGACATGCGCGACGAGTCCGCCGAAGACGTGCGCATCGTCTTCGAGCCGCGCTCGCGCACGGTCGATCCGGCGCTGCTGATGGAAAGCCTGTTCAAGCTCACCGAGCTCGAAAGCCGCGTGCCGCTGAACATGAACGTGCTGGTGCGCGGCCGCATTCCGAAAGTGATCGGGCTTGCCGAGGCGATCAGCGAATGGCTCACCCATCGCCGCGAAGTTCTGCTGCGGCGGTCGCGCTATCGCCTGGCGCAGATCGAGCACCGGATCGAAGTTTTGGGCGGCTATCTCGTCGCCTATCTCAACCTCGACAAAGTCATCAAGATCATCCGCACGGAAGATGAGCCGAAACCGGTGCTCGATGAAGAGCGTTCAAACTGACCGACGTTCAGGCCGAAGCCATTCTCAATATGCGGCTGCGCAATTTGCGCAAGCTCGAGGAGATGGAGATCCGCAAGGAAGACAAAGACCTGCGCACCGAGAAGAAGTCGATCGAGGAATTGCTGCGTTCCGAGAAGCAGCAATGGAAGAGAATCGCCGACCAGGTGCGCGAGGTGCGCGACACGTTCGGGCCGAAGACGCCGATCGGCAAACGCCGCACCGGTTTTGCGCAGGCGCCGGCCCATGACGAGGCAGCGATCGAAGAGGCTTTGGTCGAGCGCGAGCCGATCACCGTCGTGGTTTCGGAAAAAGGCTGGATCCGCGCCTTGCGCGGCCAGGTCGCCGATTTGTCGGGACTTGCGTTCAAGGCCGACGACGGTTTGAAGCTCGCGTTCTTCGCCGAGACCACGTCGAAGCTTCTGGTCTTTGCCACCAATGGCCGCTTCTACACGATCGACGCGTCGAAACTGCCGGGCGGCCGCGGTCACGGCGAACCGATCCGGCTGTTTGCCGACCTCGAGCAGGAGGCGGATATCGTCACCGTGTTCCGCTATCAGGGCGGCCGCAAGCTGATCGTCGCCAGCAAGCAGGGCACGGGCTTTGTCGTGCCCGAGGACGAGTGCCTCGGCAACACGCGCAAGGGCAAGCAGGTGCTCAACGTCAAGCCGCCCGACGAGGCGCGCGCGCTCGCTCCGGTCGAAGGCGAATTCGTCGCGGCCATCGGCGAAAACCGCAAGATGGTGGTCTTCGCGCGCGATCAGGTGCCGGAGATGACGCGCGGCCGCGGCGTGCGCTTGCAGCGCTACAAGGACGGCGGTCTGTCCGACATCAAGACATTCGAGGTCGAGACGGGCTGCGCTGGACCGATTCCGCGGGCCGCGTCTTCTCGCTCACGCTCAAGGAGCTTGTCCGACTGGCGCGGCAACCGGGCCGATGCCGGCCGTCTCGCGCCCAAGGGTTTCCCGAAGAACAATAAGTTTGAATCAATGGCTGGCCGTGTCGCCAACGGCAAGGACAACGCGGAAGAGTGGGCCGAAGACAAATGGCCTGCATTAACATCGCCACGCGCGATTGCGCTTGATGCACCTGGATTCGCGCATCGGATGCCGCGCATGGGCTCCGCGCCCGCGCGAAAACCGACTATAGTCGTGTTCGCAAAGCCGGTTTCTCCGTCGGGAAAATTTTCCAGCTTGCAGGAATTTTTCGTAATTTCGGTCGATCAAGACAGCGTGCCGGATTTGATACTCAAAAGCGTGCGGCGAAGAGAATGAAATTGGGCGCTCGCACAGATCGAACTGGCGAAGCTGGCTGCGGCTTAGCAAGCGCGCTCACCATGCTCAGCTTCGTGGTTTGCCATCTCACCGCGCACTGCTTTCTTGCTGATTTCCTTCGACGATGCGGAGACCGCGCGCCGCATTCTGATGTATCCGTGGCGCAGGTGGATCGGCACGATCATTTTGTCGGCCGCGTTTCTCGTCCATTACAGGCAACGCGTTGTGGTCGATCTACATTCGCCGCTCGCTGCGGCTCACCCGCTGGGAATGGACGCAAGTCTCGCTCGGCCTCTGTATTCCCGTGCTGCTGACGTTTCACGTCGTGGCGACGCGCATTGCCGAAGCACGTCTCGACGTCACGATCTATTACAACACCGTCTTCATCGCCCAATGGCTGATTATCGGCCGTGGCTCGGCGCGGTGCAGATGCTTGCGGTGGTGACGGTGTGGATCCACGCCTGCATCGGCATCCATTATTGGCTGCGCGTACAGAGCCGCTGGTATCCGACATGGCGGCCGTTACTTTTTACTTACGCGTTGCTGCTGCCGACGCTGGCGCTCGCCGGCTATGTCACCGGCGGCAATCAGGTCGCTGCGCGAAGCCAAGCGATCCCGATTTCGTCAGTTCGGCGCTGGCGGACTCCAATATCACCGACGAAGCGGCGGCGGCGATCGACCGGATGGCCGATATCGGCTGGCGGCCTGAGCCATCGCGCTGCCGCTCTTGCCGTTCGCCGGTCGCGGCATCTGCGCAACTGGTACTATCGACCGCCAACGCCGCCGATTTTGGCGCACGCCAATGGGCGCAGCATGCCGATCTGGCCGGGCGCCACCGTGCTTGGAAACGCTGCGCGCGAACGGCATCGCGCACGCGTCGGTCTGCGGCGGCCGGGCGCGCTGCACCACCTGCCGGATCATGGTGACCAAAGGGCTCGATGAGCTTCCGGAACCGATCGGACTTTGGAAGCCAAGGCGCTGTCGCGCATCGGCGCCTCTGCCTGGCATGCGGCTTGCCTGCCAGATCCGTCCCGACGGCCGATATCGCCGTCATGCCGGTGCTCGCCGCCGATGCCAGCGCCGCCGACGGCGCGATCGCGCGGCGGACTCGAAGGCAGCGAACGCTGATCACGGTCGTCTTCGTCGATCTGCGCGGTTCGACCACGTTGGGCGAGGCCAGGCTGCCCTATGACGTGTTGTTTATTCTCAACCAGTTTTTCTACGAGATGACGCGAGGCGCTGATCGAGACGAACGGACATTATTCGCAATTCACCGGCGACGGACTGATGGCGCTTTACGGCCTTAACGCCGCCGAGTCCGAAAGACCGGCGCCGCTGACGCGCTACGCGGCGCGCGCGCGATGCTTGCACCGCCTCGACGCAGTTGAATCAAGCGGCTGCGCACCGACTTGCGCGAGCCGTTGCGGATCGGCATCGGCATTCACTACAGCGAGGCGATCGTCGGCTCGATGGGGCCGCCGCATTCGCAGATCATTACCGCGATCGGCGATACCGTGAATACCTGCGCGCGGCTTGAGAGCCTGACCAAAGACTATGGCTGCGCCGTCATTCTGTCGCGCCAGGCCGCCGAGGCCGCGGGCCTCAAGCTCGACGGCTGCGAACTGCATGAAGCGCCGGTCAAAGGGCGCACGGAGCCGGTGCAGTTCTACGCGCTGCGGATCGCTTGCCGAGCTGACATCTGGTCAGATCTAGTGCTGCGATGAAGCGGCAGCGAATGATCAGTTTGGAGCAGATAGGCGCGGCGATGTGCCAAACGCTGTTGACGCCGTCGCCGGTCGCGTCGCCCGGCTTGGTGTCCTTGCTCCAAGTATAGAGCGGCTTGCCCTTGTAGGCCCATTGCTTGCGGCCGTCACCGCGCGTGATCAGCGAAAAATCGCCCGACGCGCTGGCGTCGACGGTCGGCGATCAGCGGCAGCCAAGATGGCGCATTGCCCATTGCAATTCGACTTGCCGGTTGCCGTCGTTGTCGAACATGTAGAGCGTCATGCCGTCGCCGTTGACGAGCGCTTTGCCTTTCGCCGTATCGGCGCTGGTGGCGGCGCGGTCTGCGCCAGCGCGGCGCTGATGCCGAGCGCGAGAGCACAACCGGCCGCTCGAGCCAATGCGATAATGTGCGACTTCGCATCGATTCTCCAGTCCACTCGCGCTTAACTTACTGCTCGGCTCTGCTCGACTTACTACTCGACTCTCGCCCAGCCGTCCGGCATCAGGCGCTCTTGCGGCAGGAAGCGGCTCTTATAATCCATCTTGCGCGAGCCGCGCACCCAATAGCCGAGATAGACGTAAGCGAGGCCCATGCGCTGCGCGCGCGCGATGTGATCGAGCACCATGAAGGTGCCGAGCGAACGGGCGCTTCGTCCGGCTCGAAACACGAATAGACCATGGACAGGCCGTCGCCGAGCACGTCGGTCAGCGCGATGGCGACGAGGTCGCCGCCTGCGCGCTTGCGGAGCGTCCGAGGCTCACGGCGGCGATATTCGATGATGCGCGTCTCGATATGGCTGTCCTCGACCATCATGGCGTAGTCGAGCACGGTCATGTCGGCCATGCCGCCGTCGCGATGCCGGGAATCGAGATAGGCGCGGAAGATGGCGTATTGCTCGGACGTCGGCACCGCGATCCGCATTTCGCTGGCGATGTCGGCATTGCGGCGCGATGATGCGGCGCATGCTCTGGCGTCGGGCGAAAATCCTTGGCGACGACGCGCACCGAGACGCAGGACGCGGCAGCCTTCGCAGGCCGGCCGGTAGGCGATCGATTGGCTGCGCCGGAAGCCGCCCTGGGTCAGGATATTGTTGAGCTCGGGTGCGCGCTCGCCGACCAAATGCGTAAACACCTTCCGCTCCTCCTTGCCGCCGAGATAGGGGCAGGGCGAGGGGGCGGTGAGGTAGAACTGCGGTGTGTCGCGCGGATGCTGGGTCACGAGGCATTACAGCGTTACATCGCGCCGGAAGCCGAATCCGGCGACCGCATAGGATTGCGCGGCGGGGGCCCAAGGTCAAAGGCAATTCTCAAGGCAATTCCGAGGCCGATTTCGCATCAGGCTACCGTACGCAGGCGGGCGCGCAGCACGGCCGCCCGGGTTGCGTTATTGATGACGACGGTGCCGACCAGCATGTCATGCAGGAGCCGGCCCCGCGCATTGAAGAAGCCGACCAGGAGGATGAGCGGCGTCAGCACGCTGACGCTGATCCAGTAGACGACGGCATGAACCGCGCCGAGCAGGAAATAGGCTCGGCGCGCCGTACCAGGTGCGCATTTCGATTTCCATGGCGCGCATGCCGATCGTGGCGCGAGTGCCGGGCCGCCGAGCGTCGTAGCCGTAGTAGAACAGCGCCCACACCACCGAGATCGGCGACATCAGCCCAGTACAGCGCCCAGCCCAGGCCGAGCGTCACGATGCCGAACACGAAAATGAACACCCAGGCGACGATCAGCGGGATGGCGAGGATGATGACATCGATGACAAAAGCGACGAAGCGGCGCGCCAAGACGCCGTCGAACAGTTCGGGATTGGCTGCCGGGTCATAGGCATGCGGCTTCACGTCGACGCCGATGCCGATCCGTCCGGTAGCGGAATTCATTCCGGGAAGGACCAGAGTCGTCATGGCAATCCAGTCATTGCAAATCCAGTCATTGCAAATCCGTCATGGCAAATCTACCTGTATCCTGCCTGCAGTGTCAGCGTATCTGTATAATGCCTCCGCAGATGGCGAAGACTGACCGCCAAAGCAAGAGGCTCGCACTACAGCGATTGCCGCACGCCCGGAGAATTCGTTTGAAAATCACGCCTCGCCGATATCGAGGCCGCCCGGCGCACCATCGCCGGTCACGTGCTGCGCACGCCGCTGCTGCCGGCGCCGCCGCTGTCCGCGCTCACGCGCGCCGACGTCTATGTCAAATACGAGAATTTGCAGGTCACCAATTCGTTCAAGGAGCGCGGCGCCTGCGTCAAGCTCGCGGCGCTTGGCGACGACGAGCGCCGCCGCGGCGTCATCGCGATGTCGGCCGGCAACCACGCGCAGGCGGTCGCCTATCATGCCACGGCGGCTTGCGATCCGGGCGACCATCGTCATGCCGGTGACGACGCCCTACGTGAAGGTGAAGGCGACCGAGGCGCTCGGCGCCCGCGTCGTGCTCTCCGGCGAGACGGTGATGGAAGCGCAGGCGCGCGCCGAGGCGATCGCCGCCGAGCAAAACCTGGTCTGGGTTCATCCCTATAACGATCCGCACATCATCGCCGGGCAAGGCACGCATCGCGCTCGAAATGCTCGAGGACGTGCCGGACCTCGACGTGCTGATCGTGCCGATCGGCGGCGGCGGCCTGATCGCCGGCAACGCGATTGCGGCGCGCGCGCAGAAAGCCGTCGATCGAAATCGTCGGCGTCGAAAGCATGCTCTATCCGTCGATGTGGAATGCGATCCACGGCGGCAACCGGCCCTGCGGCGGCGCGACGCTCGCCGAAGGCATCGCGGTGAGCAAAGCCGGCGGATTGACGCTGCCGATCGTGCGCGAACTGGTCAGCGACATCGTCCTGGTCGAGGAGGCGCTGATCGAGCGCGCCGTCAACGCGTTCCTGACCTTGCAAAAGACCATGGCGGAAGGCGCTGGCGCCGCCGGGCTTGCCGCGATGCTGGCCGAGCCGGAGCGCTTTGCCGGCCGCAAGGTCGGCCTGATCCTGTGCGGCGGCAATATCGATCCGCGCATCCTTGCCTCGATCGTGGTGCGCGAACTGGAGCGCGAGAACCGCATCGTGTCGTTCCGTCTCACCATTCCCGATCGGCCGGGCGTTCTCGGGCCAGATCGCGAGCCGGCTCGGCGAGCTCGGCGCCAATATTCTCGGCGTCGAGCATCATCGGCTGTTTCTCGACGTGCCGGCCAAGGGCGCCAAGCTCGACGTCACGATGGAGACGCGCGACGGCGCCCACGCCGACGCGATTTTTCGCGCGCTCACCGACGACGGCTATCAGCCGGTCCGCATGGAAGGCGGCGCGGCGCTGGGCTGAGCGCGCGCGGCGAGAGGGCATGATCTTCGCAGAACCGGTTTCCACCCGGATCACATCCGGGAACGCTTTCCGGTTCATGCTCTAGTGGAGCTGCGATGGATCATAGGCCTGATAGGGCGCGTCGCTGACCGGCGCTGGCTCGGGAGCGGATGCCGGCCGCGCTCTTGGCAGCGGAATGCCGGCCAGCGTTGCGGCGCGCGGCACTGCGGCGCTGCGCCGAGTCGGGCTCGCCGGCGAGCGCCACATTGGTCAAGGCCGCCATCTTCGGCCGGTGCGGGGGCAGGGGAATCTTGCCCTTCAGCGGCACGCCGGCAGGCAGGTCGTCGGCGGCGCTGTCGTTCGCGGCGGTCTGCTCTTGCGGACGCGACGGCGCTCCGGCTGGCGTTCGATCCGGAATTTGCCGGCGCATTCGTCGCCGGATTGGGCCAGGCGGGAGACGGAGCTGGCGGCGCCGCGACATTGGCGAGCGCGACATTGGCGCGGAGCGGCCACGGTCGCCGGCACGGCGCGCGTCGCCGCAAACGGCGGCGGCGGCACTCCGGACGCGGCGGCTGCAGGCGCCGCAGGCATAGGCGCGATATTGGGAGCAACAGGCAGGCGCGGGCGGAGTTGCGGCCGTCGCAAGCGCAGCCTGCTGCGTTGCCGGCGGTGGCGCAGCGGCCTGCGGCGGATCGCTTCCGGCGGGCTTCTTGATGTCGAGCATCGGCCCGCGCGCGTCGGTCGCGGTGGTCGGGCTCGGCGGTCTGGGCCGCGACTTGAACCGGCGGTTGGACCGGCGGCGTGGGCGCAGGGGCCTGGCTCGGCGACACGCTGCCGTCATCGGCCGGAACATCGGCAGCTGCGGCGGAGCGACATAGGCGCGGACGAAGGCGGTGATGGTCCACAAAACCACAGGCACCGCGATGATCACCGCCACCAGGATGATGATCCGCTGCAAGATCGGCGTGTAAAGCCGAATATGGTCGTCGTACTCACGCATCACATCCGCCTCGATCTGTTCCCGGGCGGCAGCGGTCGGCACTAGAGCGCAAGCGCTCCAGTATTTTAGCTGAGCATGATCTTTTCGGACCTTCCTTCGCCCGCCGAAGCGGGCTTCGCGAAGGCGGGAAACCGGCTTCCACTTTTCCGGATCATGCTTCTCAAACGCCGCCCTTCTTCAGTTTCTCCGCGATTCGCGGCGCAAAGTAGGTCAGCACGCCGTCGGCTCCGGCACGTTTGAAAGCGATCAGGCTCTCGGTCATCGCCTTGTCGCCGTCGAGCCAGCCGTTCCCGGCGGCGGCCATGATCATCGCATATTCGCCGGACACTTGGTAGGCGAAGGTCGGCATGCCGAAGGCGTCTTTGACCCGCTGCAGAATGTCGAGATAGGGCAGGCCGGGCTTGACCATGATCATGTCGGCGCCCTCGGCGATGTCGAGTTCCACCTCGCGCAGCGCCTCGTCGGTATTGGCCGGGTCCATCTGATAGGTGCGCTTGTCGCCGATCAGCGTCGCGCTCGAGCCGACCGCGTCGCGGAACGGCCCGTAGAAGGCCGACGCATATTTGGCGGCATAGGCCATGATCTGGACGTCGTGAAAGCCCGCGGCATCGAGGCCTGCGCGGATGGCGCCGACGCGGCCGTCCATCATGTCGGACGGCGCGATGATGTCGCAGCCGGCCTCGCGCCTCGACCAGAGCCTGCTTGACCAGAACGCTCGACGGTTTCGTCGTTGAGAATGACGCCGTCGCGCAGCAGGCCGTCGTGGCCGTGGCTGGTATAGGGATCGAGCGCGACGTCGCAGAGGACGCCGATCTCCGGCACTTCCTTCTTGATGGCGCGGATGGCGCGGCAGACGAGATTGTCCGGATTGAGCGCCTCCGAGCCCGCGTCGTCGCGCAGGCCGGGCTCGGTATAGGGAAACAGCGCGAGGCAGGGGATCGCGAGCTTGGCGGCGCGTTCGGCGGCGCGCACCGCTTCGTCGACCGAGAGCCGCTCGACATCGGGCATGGACTCGACCGGCGTGCGCACTTGCGTGCCGTCGACCAGAAACAGCGGCCAGATCAGGTCGTCGGCGGTGAGCACGTTTTCGCGCACCATCCGCCGCGACCATTCGGCGCGGCGATTGCGGCGCGGCCGGATCGCCAGATCGAGCTTGTCGGCGGGCGCTCCGGTCTCGACCGGCACCAGTCGTGGTCTTTTCCAGCGGGCGGCCGAATTTGATGGCCATTGTCAAAACTCCATACCTTCCGACTCCTACTTTTACTCCTTCCAGGGCTGACCTGCCACTCGGCGCCGATACAGGCCATTCGGCCGCCGAAAAACGCCGCCTTGCCGCCGGCGTTGACGGGGATTGGCCGGCCCTCTATCGCTCCAAACTGCGGCCAATCATGAGCGATCAATCCCAGCGCCGGCCGACCCGGCCGAGCGACATGCTCGAACCGGTGCGGGTCGGAAAAGGCGCCGATCAAGGCACTTGGACCGAATATCTCGTCCTGTTTCTCCGCATCATGGCCGGCGTCTCGATGGTCAAGGGCCTCTATCACTGGTCGCAGGTCTGCGGCATCGGCGCGCGCTCCGATCAGGCGTTCGAGGCGCACAGCATCGCCTGGCAGACCGCGACCGTGTTCTTTGCCGTGCTCGATCTCGTCGCCGCGGTCGGGCTGTGGCTTGCGGCCGCCTGGGGCGCGGTGGTGTGGCTCACCTCGGTCGTCTCGATGGCGGCGGTCGAGCTGTTTTTCCCGAACGTCTATGGCGGCAGCCTTTTCATCGTGCTGGTCGAATTCGACGCTGCTTGGTCATGTATCTCTGGCTCGCGATCAAGTCCGCGCAAGAACGGCCGGCGTAACAGCATGTCCCGTCAGAAATTTGGCGGCTCGCCGGCATAGGCCTGCGTGATGACGTTGGTCAGGTCCGCCTTCGAGACCGGCCGCGGATGGGTGATCTTCGCCGCCGCGACGACTTCGACGGCTTTGCCGATATCCTTTTCCTGCATGCCGAGATCTTTCAGGCCGGTCGGCAGGCCGAGCCGGACATTGAGATCGTAGAGCCCGCGCGCGGCGTCGCTTGCGCCGAGCGCGCGCTTGATGCGCTCCATCGCTCGCGGCGCGGCCGAGGCGTTGAAGCCGATGGCGTAGGGCGTCGCGATGGCGTGGGTTTGCGCGTGTTCGAGATTGAACCATTGCCGCACCCGCTGCGCGATGGCGTGTTCGAGCCCGACCTCGGCGCGGAAATTCGCCGCGAGCCAGGCGCCGTATTGCACGTCGGTGCGCGCCGAAAGATCGCGCGGATTGTCGACGAGCCGCGGCAGGCCCGATCCGAGCAGCCGGATGCCTTCCTCGGCCATGCGTCTGCACGACCGGATTGGTGTCGACGCCGTAGAGCGCTCTCGACCGCATGCGCCATGGCGTTCATGCCGCTCGCCGCCGAGACGCGCGACGGGCAGATCGAGCGTCAGTTCCGGATCGTAGATCGCGGTTGCCGGCAGCGCCTCGGGGCCGTCGCCGGAGATGCGGTTTTCGGCGACGCCGATATACCAGCGCGCCGCCATTTCCGAGCCGGAATAGGTGGTGACGACGGCGATGTAGGGCAGCTTGGTCATCGCCGCTGCCGCCTTGGCGAGCCCGATCGGCGAGCCGCCGCCGACCACGATGAAGCCGTCGGCATCGAGCCGCTTCAGCTCGGCGAGGATGTGCTCGAACGCCTCGCGCGGCATGGTCTGCCCGCCGGTGTCGCAGAAGCCGACGCAGCGCTCCGCGATCGGGGCGATGACACGGCGGGTGAATTCGGTGCGCGTCTTCGAGCACAGCACGAGAAGCCGCGACATTTTGTGCAGGTCGGCTTCGGCGCGCAGCGCCGTCGCGGAGCCCGGCCCGAACACGATGCGCACCGGGTCGGAATGGTAGGTGAATTGGTTTGTCATGAATGGGTCTGTCATGGGTCTTTCCTAGCGCGTCGTCCCTGATCCGTCACCCTGAGGTGGCCGCGCAGCGGCCCTCGAAGGGCGACGGCCACAGCGCCTCGGCCGTATCCTTCGAGGCTCGCTCCGCTCGCACCTCAGGATGACGGTGAATAGCCAAACACGTTCCTTCTCCTTTACTCAAAAAGATCCGCCGGCATGCATTGCCGCGCCGCGCGCTCGGGCGCGCCGATATTGCGCGGCGTTCGTCGAGCACGTCTTGCCGCGCGCGCCACTGCACATCGTGCGGCACGCGGGGAAGCGCCTGTTTCAGGCAGGCCTTGGCATCGCCGCGGCACGCGCGCGCTCTGCGGCAGGCCTTGCGCCAGCAAGTGCGCCACAGCGCGAAAGCGTTGCAATAGCGTCCCCGCTGCAGGGCCTTTTCGATGGCGAAGCGCGCCGCGTGGTCCACGGGACGCAATTTCGGCTTGGGCTTCGGCGCCGCTTGCAACGTGGCCAGCGCCACGGCGAAGTCGCTGCGATCGGGGACGTGATCGGAGTCGCGATCCATTACACGGTCTATGCGACGCTTCATGGCAAGCGCTCCTGTTCTCGCGGCGCTCCCCCTGGTCCGTCATCCTGAGGTGCGAGCGAAGCGAGCCTCGAAGGATGCGCGGCCCCGGCGCCTCGGCCGTCTCCTTCGAGGGCCGCTACGCGGCCACCTCAGGATGACGGTGAACAGACAGGCTTGCGCCTTCTCGCAACGCATTCGCGCCCGAGTTTTTGCAAAAAACTGCCGCCACGGTTGAAGTGCGAAGAGAGTGGCCGACGGAAAAAGAAGGGGTGGTGCCTGCCTTTTCCTGTCCGCTACGCTCGCTTCGCCAGCCCGTCATTGCGAGGAGCGAAGCGACGAAGCAATCCATTTCCTCGACGCTGCACTGGATTGCTTCGCTTCGCTCGCAATGACGAAATAAAAAGGAAGCGGAACGCCGACAGACGCAAAGTCCAACCTGCCGTGCTGCTGGCACGGCCGCGCATCCAGCGGGATGCGCACATCTATCGGCGTTCCACCGCGGCTCTCACCAAAGGGAGTCGTCGTCCCAAAGGCTCAGCTCCAGGCCATGCTTCCTGGGACGTGGCCGGAGCGCCGATCCTGTAGTCGTCCCCCTTCCGGGGGCAGAACCGACGCCGTTTGTGCGGGCGTTACCCGCCCCAACCTGTCCCTAGTCCAGCGATGCACCTCGCGCCCGGTCGTAGTGCCGGATGGCTGATGCCCGAAGCTGCCCGGGAGCGGTTTGCAACACCGCCCGCAGGCACCGCCCTCGCTCCCATGCCCCGGCTTGCCTCCGGGGCAGGTCCTTTTACTGAGCGAGAATCGTGTTGTAACAGTAACGGGGACAAATGTCAATGGAAAAGTGACATCGATTTTTCGGCATTTCCCGGGCGCAGCGCAGCACGTCAGTGGTGCGCTGCAGAGTCGGGATCGTCGCAGATTAAGAACCGTCATGTCAGAGATCGCGAAGACCCCGGATCAACGGCGCACCGTTCCGCTTCGCTACACGCTGCACCGCATCCGGGGAACGCCGCGATTTTTGCGTGCCCATTGAGGGGACAAGCCCGGCAATGACGAGCTGCTGCATTTCCGCACGCAGCGCAGTAATTGCAGCCCGCATGAGCGCTGCAATATGCGGAACGATCGACAGGCTTGAACGCCGCTCCCGGATGTCGCTTCGCTCATCCGAGCTACGCCTCCCTAACCCGCCTTACGTTTGCGATCGACAAAATGGTTGAGCGCGTTCACGGACGCTCGCGAAGCTTTAGATGTTTTGGGACGCGAAGCTTGGCGGGTAGCGACTTGGTGTAGGGCCGATAAACCTCGGGCACCTGTGGGCGGCCGAAAAATCGGAGGTAAATTTCCAATTCTGCGCATTGAATGACGCCTCGGCGAATCCTGTCGGCAATTGATCGCAAACTTTCAAGTTTGAATTTCATATATCCGGATTGAGGCGATTGTTTCCCGACTCTCTTTATCAAGTACAGCATGCCGGGCTCGCCACCAAAGGCGGCAGGATAGCGCTCGGCATGAAGTATTTGATTGCGACAGTTCCGGCACCATTGGAAATACTCAAGAAGGTTCTCCACGATCGCGAAAACCTCCGGGTTTTCCTCATAATTTTTAAACACGGATCGAACGGCCTCTATCCGCTTTTCCTCATTCAAGCTGAAATAATAGAGATCGATCAAATCGTTCGGGAGGTTCTGTCGATTGGCTTTATTATAATATAGCGAGTCGAATATTTCTCTCCAGCGCCGCAAATGTTACGGCGATCACGCCGAGCGCATGCAGGTGTTTCTGGGAGCCGGGATTATATGTGGGCAAAGGCCAAATATCATCGGATTCCGTCACCATCAACTCACCTCAACTTCGAAGATGCTCGCGATCAGATATCCGCGCGATTAAAACAAGCAGGGTTGTCGAACATACTACCGAAGCAGCAAGTAGCCTGGATGGAGCGCAGCGTAATCCGGGGCAGCGGTGCAGGCTTGAACGCCCATCCTGGATTACGCTCTGCTTAACCTAAGCTACGCTGGCTACAGCACGGCGCCGCTATCGTGGACTGGCAAACGCCAATCCCCCATGCGCCAACAACTCGGCGTCAATAAAGCACGTTGGCGCAACTCAAATTCAAAATCCAGCTTCCCTGCTGCGGGATTGAAGTAGCGACCTATCTGGTCATGAAACGTTTCAGCGTTCGCCCACAGTCCAACGTTAATGAATATCGTGCAGTCTGAGCTCCGGAGATCCCAGGTTATCCAGGAATATCGCTCGCGCCCTGTGGGCATGCTGAGAAATTCACCTATGAGCCCAGAGCGATCATTCACTGGTAGCCCAGACTTCCAATGTGTTTTGAAATCCTCCTCCGCCCCTTAATTATTTTCCAGTGAACTAAAACAATCTCCATATCTGGTCTCCATCGAATCTGCCGGGCAGCTGTGGCTCCTAGCTCTTGAGATGAGCGCAGCGATATACGGGAGCAATCAGCGGGCTTGCACGGCGATCTCGGATATCGCTTCGCGCATCCAAGCTATTTGCCCTTTGGAGCCGGCGCTGCATTGGGCGGAGGCACGTACGGATACTGCTGCGGCCCCCGGTATCCCGGCGTACAGCGTTGGGTCGCTAATGTGGTGAGATATTCTTGGCGCGCTTGCAGCGCGGCGACTTCCTTGCCTGCCGCGTCTTTGAAATCCATGCCGAACCAAATAGGCCAGATGACGAGGCCGACAACGCCCGCGCCGACGTTCTGAGCAACTTTCAAACCTTGCTCGTCTGCGAGTTGTTTGGTTTTTGAGTTGTTAGCTTCGATCTCGGCTCTGATCATCGTGCAATCCGAGTATTGATCTTGCGGTTGCACGGTAGCGATCGGCTGCGGGTCGCGCCCCGCGCACGCCGATAAGGCGAGGCCAACGGCCATCGCCACCCAACTCTTGATACGCACAATAACCCCCCAGAAACCCCAGGGGATCATCGTACAACCATCGGTCGAACGCAAGGCCGTTCCGGTCATCAGAGCGCCGCGGCGACCCACCGCGCGCCCATTCATTCCTGCTTCAGGCCTGCCTGTTTGATCACGTCGCCCCACTTCGCCAGCTCGGACTTGAAGAAGTCATCGCAGGCCTGCGGCGTCGAGCCGATCGGCACATAGGCCATGGCCGCAAGCTTCGCCGTCACGTCGGGCTGCGCCAAGCTGCCGGCAATGATGTCGTGAAGCTTGCCGATGATGTCCTTGGGCGTGCCGGCCGGCGCCACGACGGCGGTCCAGGTGGCGCCCTCGACCTCAGGGAAGCCGGCCTCGGCCATGGTCGGGATATCCGGCAAGGCCGGAGAGCGCTCCTTTCCGGTCACCGCCAGCGCGCGGAGCTGGCCGGCCTTGATCAGCGGCACCGCCGGCGCCATGGCGCCGAACGAGATCGGCGTGTGGCCGCCGACGGTCGCCTGCACCGCGGTGCCGCCGCCGTCGAACGGCACGTGCACCAGATCGAGCTTGAGCGCATGCTGAAACAGCGCGCCGACGAGTTGCGGCGGCGTGCCGGTGCCGGGCGAGGCATAGCTCTCCTTGCCGGGATTGGCGCGGATCCACGCGACCAGCTCCTGGACGGTGTCGACCGGCACCGACGGATTGACCGCGAGCACCACCGGCGTCGCGGCGACGAGCGTTACCGCGTCAAAGTCCTTGAGCGCATAGCCCGGCTCCGCGAACAGAAACTGATTGTTGGTGAGATTGCCGCCGGTGACCAGGAACGTGTAGCCGTCGGGCGCCGACTTCGCGACCCGGGCCGCGCCGACATTGCCGCCGGCACCCGGCGACGTTCTCGACAATGAAGTTCTTGCCGGTCTTGTCGCCGAGCGGCTGCGCGATCAGACGCGCGACCAGATCGGTCGGGCCGCCCGGCGCAAAGCCGACAATGAGCCGCACCGGCCGCGTCGGCCAGATCTGCGCGGTTTCGTCTGCGCCGTTGCGGTCTGTGCCGCGGCGGCAAACGGCCACGCCGCCACGACGCCCGCAACCGACGCCATAAAGTCTCGCCGCCTCATGTGCATTCCCCCCGAGTTATCGTTTTGAAGATGGTACGGCGAAACTTCGGGCTGCGCCACGCCTTGCCCGAAGCGCGCTGCGTTTGGGGGCATGAACGGGGACATGAACGGGGACATGAACGGGGACATGAACGGCGACATCAGCGAAGTCACGATCGCTGCGGGTCGGCTCTGCGCCGTCACGTTTGTGGATCAAACGTGACCTTAGCGCGTTGTAACAATGGCAGTTGGATTTTGGTCTCCGCTAAAACCCAGCGCCAGTGGCCCCGGCAGACACCCATCCCGGGGCCACACCGTTACGAGGTGGCGCAACCGGCAAACGATCCGCGCCAGGTTCCGCCGTTGATTGATCGGCACGCATGAGGAACGGAACGCGCCGGCGCGGCGTTGCCGTTAAAGATAACCAAAAAAAGGTGACGCTCATGAACAGCTTCGAACAGGGAGCGAACACAGCGCGCGACAATATGCGCAAAGGCCAAGCCGCAGCACAGGAGTCGCTATCGCAAATGGAACGCGGCTTTTCGGCGTCCGTCGACAAGGTTCGCGATTTCAATCTCAAGATGATCGAATTGATGCGGGCCAATACGGAGGCGACCTTCGACCTTGCGGAAAATCTCATCACGGCGAAATCGCCGCCCGAGGTTTTCGAAACATGGAAGAGCTTCGCCGAGCACCAGGGCCAGACGCTGCAGAAGCAAACCCAGGAACTTGCGGCGCTCACCCAGACCGTCGCGCAGGAAACCATGCAGCCGGTCAGGGCGGCAGCGGGCCAGTTCACCGGAAGCACCTGACGGGTTCTGCAAACTTTAAGTCCATCCGGCAGCCGCAGTGACGGCCCCTTCGATGGAAGGTCGAATGACCGTCTGCCGGTGTTGTTTACGTCGTGACACCGCCGGCTGGTCACGGCGCGGCATCGCACGGACCTGCGCCGGATCCCGATCGCAAGCGCGTTGCGTTTATTCCCGGTCGCGGCCGGTGTGGCCAAAGAACGCGAGCCGGCGTGCGCGCGGAGTCCGGGCTTGCCAATTCAATTCGCGGCGGCGCTGGGGGTCGTCGCCGCCGGTTGCGCATGAGCCGTCTTGCGCATATATCAACGGGGCGCGGCTATTCTGCGGTGTGCACGGCATTGCGTGGTAAACCGCCGCTCCGCACTCCATACAACAGAATTCGCCATACAACAGAATTCGTCAGTAAAATTCGGCGCTGGCTCTCGGCTCCCGATGAGCAAATTTCGCAACAGGAAGAGACGTACACGATGGCTGATCCGCGGTTTTTTCGGCGTTTCGGCCCTTTTCGTCTTGCAGATATTGCCGAGGAGATCGATGCCGAGCTGCTCGATCCGTCAACCAAGGACGTCATGATCTGCGACATCGCGTCGCTGGAGATGGCGGGCCCCGGCGAGCTCAGTTTCTTCAATCATTCACAGCACCTCAATGCCTTTCGCGCAACGCTTGCGTCCGCCGTGGTCACCACCCGGGACTTTGCCCGGAACGGACCAAGCGGGGTGTGTCTCATGAGCGTCGACCAGCCGCAGCTCGCTTTTGCCCAGATCGGCCTTCTGTATTACCCGTCCGGCCGGCCCGAGCCAAAGATATCCGCCGATGCACGGATCGATCCGAGCGCGGTCATCGGGGCGGGCGCGCGAATTGACGCCGGAGCCATTGTCGGCGCCGGTGCGGAAATCGGTTCTGGTTGCCACGTCGCCAGTCACGCTGTCATCGGCGATGGCGTCGTGCTCGGCAACGACTGCGTCATCGGGGCCAACAGCTGCATCAGCCACGCCATCATCGGCGCGCGTGTCCAGATCGCGTCCGGCGTCAGCATCGGCGGACAGGGTTTCGGCTTCGTGCCGACGGCGAAGGGGCGATTGCGCATTCCGCAGCTTGGCCGTGTCATGATCGGGGACGATGTCGAGATCGGCGCGAACTGCGCGATCGACCGCGGCTCGACCGGTGACACCGCCATCGGAGCCGGCACCGTTCTCGATAACCTCGTGCACATCGCGCACAATGTCCGTCTCGGACGACATTGCGTTATTTGCGGCCAGGTCGGTATCGCCGGCAGTACGGTCGTCGGCGACGGCGTCATGATGGGCGGGCAGGTCGGCATCAGCGACCATCTCCACATCGGCTCGGGCGCGCGCATCGCCAGCAAGAGCGGGGTCATCCGCGACGTCAAGGAGGGCGAAGCGGTGGGCGGCTATCCGGCCATGCCGATACGTGAGTGGCATCGGCAGACGGCAGCCGGCTTCCGGCTTGCCCAGCGGCGACCGAGCAGCATTGCCCTTAACGGCAAATGAAGCGCGGAATGTGCGCCGCGGTGAGCAGATAAGGAACGCTCAGCCCGGTTTGAGCTCGGCTTTGCGGACCACCTTGCCCCACTTGTCGGTTTCGGCGGCGATGAATTTGCCGAACTCGGCCGGCGTGCCGGCGAAGGGCTGACCGCCGAGCTTGGCGAGCTGCGCCTTGAAATTGGCATCGGCCAGCGCCGCATTGATGTCGCGATTGAGCCGCTCGACGATCTCGGCCGGCGTCTCTCTCGGCGCGCAGACACCCTGCCAGCCGCTCGCTTCGTAGCCCGGCACGAATTGGCCGATCGTCGGCACACCCGGCAGCAGATCCTGCGGCGTCGCCGTGGTGACCGCGAGCGCGCGGATCTGGCCGGACTTGATGTAGGAGATCGACGACACGACGACGTCGAACATGACCTGGACCCGGCCGGCAATCAGATCGGCGATCGCCGGCGCCGCGCCGCGATAATGCACCGGCACCATGTCGATCCCGGTCATCATCTTGAAATACTCGCCGTAGAGATGCTGGGCGCTGCCGGGTCCGACGGTCGCCATGTTGACCTTGCCCGGATTGGCCTTGGCGTAGGCGATGAATTCGGGAACGGTCTTGACCGGAAGGTCGAGATTGACCTCCATCACCAACGGCGTGCGCACGACGCTGCCGACCGGCACGATATCGCGCAGAATGTCGTAACTCAGATTGCCTTCATAGAGCGTCGCATTGATGGCGATCGCGGTCGATGCATAGAGCAGCGTGTAGCCGTCCGGCTGCGCGCCGACGACGACCTCGGTCGCGATATTGCCGCCGGCGCCGGCGCGATTATCGACGACGAACGGCTGGCCGAGCCGCTCCGACAGCCACTGACCGATCAGACGCGCGTTGATGTCGGACGCCGAGCCGGGCGAGAAGCCGACGACGAGATGCACCGGCCGCGTCGGATAAGTGTCGGCGAACGCCGTGCGCGCCGCCGCGGCAAGCACGGCTAGTCCGGCGCTGAGACGGAGAAATCGGCGACGGGGAATGTTCATGGCGTTTCCATTTTTTTGTTGTCCGCGGAAGCTAGCTTGTTTCCACGACCGGATAGCGCAGCTGCGAGCGTGAGCGCGGCCGCGCTCAGAGCGTCATCGCGCCGCCGCCGTCGACATACCAGGCGGTGCCGACGACGTAGCTCGAGCGCTCCGAGGCCATGAAGGCGACGACGCCTGCGACCTCGTCGGGGCGGCCCATGCGGCCGACCGGGAGCCGGGAGATGCGCTGCTTGCGCACTTCCGCCTCGGCCTGGCCGGTGACCTGCGCCCATTCCCGCATCGTCTCCTCTTGCCGCTCGGTGTCGATGATGTAGGGCACGACGGCATTGATCAGGATGTTGTCCTTGGCGAGTTCGGCCGCGAGCGCCTTGGTCAGGTTGAGCATGGCGGAATTGTTAAGCGCTGCCGGCACGACGGTGAAATGCGGCTGCCGGCCGGCAAGCCCCGAGACATTGATGATGCGGCCCCATTTTCGCTCCCGCATGTGCGGGACGGTGTGGCGAATGGCGCGGGCGGCGGGATTGAATTTTTGGTCGAGGAGACCGGCCAGCTGGCCGTCGCCCATCTTGAAGAAGTCCTGCGGAATGACGGTCGCCGCCGAGTTCACGAGAATGTCGATGCGGCGGTAGCGTTCGACCACCTGCGCGGTCATCGCCGCGATCGCTACGTCATCGGTGAGGTCGGTTGCAATGCCGAGGACGCGATCGGGGTGAAGCTTGCCGAGCTCGCGGACGGCGGCGGCATTGATCGTCGGGATCCTTGCTGACGAGGACGACGCAAGCGCCTTCGGCCAGCAGTTCCTTGGCGCAAGCTTTGCCGATGCCGCGGCTGCCGCCGGTAATGATCGCAACCCTGTCTTTGAGCCCGAGATCCAAATCATCCTCCTTCGCGGAAAGCCCAAGCTCCTTCACAGAAAGCTCAAGCCGCAATCCGCCGGTCTTTTCCGGTTTGCGTTGCTAAAAGTGTTTCACAATCGAGCGGCCGGCGTTCTACTCGGCCTTCATCCCGGCCTGCTTGACCACCGGTCCCCATTTGGCGATCTCGGCTGCGATGAACGTGCCGAACTCGGCTGAGCTCATCGCCACCGGCGCCGCGCCCTCGTTGGCGAGGTATTTTTGCGTGTCGGCGGATTTGAGCACCACGGCGATGGCATCGTGGAGCTTGTCGACGATCGGCTTGCGGCGTGCCGGCGGGCGCGACGACGCCCCACCAATTGGTGGCGACGTAGCCCGGCACGCCGGACTCGCCGATGGTCGGCAGGTCGGGGAGGATCGGGCTCTTCGTCTCGCCCCCCGTTGCCAGCGCCCGCAGCGAGCCTGACTGAATGCTCGGCACCGTCTGCACGATCGACGAGAACATCACCTGGTCTTCGCCGGCGATGACGGCGAGCATGGCCGGCCCGCCGCCCTTATAAGGGACGTGCTGAATGTCGGAGTGCGACATCAGCTTGAACAATTCGCCGCTCAAATGCTGGAAGCTGCCGATGCCGGCGGAGGCGTAATTGAGCACGCCCGGTTTGTCCTTGGCGTAAGCGAGGAGTTCGGCGACCGAGTTCACCGGCAGTTTCGGATTGACGGTGAGCACATTGGTGCCGGTGGCGAAAATGCTCACGGGGACGAAATCCTTCACCGGATCGAACGGCGTCTTGTAGAGCCACGGATCCACCGCATGCGCGATCGAGATCACGAGCAGCGTGTAGCCGTCGGGCGTGGCCTTGGCGGCGAGGTCGGAGCCGACAACGCCGCCGGCGCCGGAGCGGTTGTCGACAAAGATCTGCTGGCCGAGGCTGTGACCGAGCTGACTGGCGATGATGCGTCCGACCACGTCATTGCTGCCGCCGGGCGCGAACGGGATGATCAGACGGATGGAGCGGGAGGGGTAGTCGTCGGCAAAGGCGGGACTCGACGGGGCGGTCAGAGAGTCAGCGCCAAGAGGAAGCCGCATGCGATCTGCAGACTTCCGATAATGCCGACATTTTCGCGCGTCATTCATGTCCTCCCAATCGCTTTGTCAGGCCAGCGTTTTAATAGGCGTCGGCCGCTCTCTCCCGATACTACGATTTATCGGGTGTTTCGTCTTTCCGTCATCATAGCTGCGTAGATCGTGATCCGTCATCCTGAGGTGGCCGCGAAGCGGCCCTCGAAGGATACGGTCGAGGCGTTGGGGCCGTCGCCCTTCGAGGCTCGCTTCGCTCGCACCTCAGGGTGACGGTGTCCAGTTTTGCGGCCGCCCCAGCGGGCCTGCCGAGTTTTGTGATGGTCATCTCCGTCATTCCTTATCCCGTGATCGACCCGGTGGCGGTCAATATCGGGCCGTTTCCGATCCGCTGGTATGCGCTGGCTTATATCGGCGGGCTCGCCGGCGGCTGGCTCTACGCGCGGCTCCTGGTGCGCAACGACCGGCTGTGGGCGACCACGCCGCGCCCGACATCCGATGCGATCGACGATCTGGTTCTCTACACAGCGCTCGCCATCGTCATCGGCGGCCGTTTGGGCCAGGTGATCTTCTACGAGTGGAGTCATTACTCCGCGCATCCGCTCGAGATTTTTCAGCTGTGGAACGGCGGCATGTCGTTTCACGGCGGCATGATCGCTGCGCTGTTCGCCATCTGGTATGTGGCGCGGCAGGCCAAGGTTTCGATTTTGACCATCGGCGATATTTGCGCAGCCGCAGCCCCCATCGGAATTTTTCTCGGCCGCATCGCCAATTTCATCCGGCCCGAATTGTGGGGCCGGCCGACCGACGCGACAGCTGTTCCTTGGGCGATGGTTTTTCCCGACGTCGACGATCTGCCGCGGCATCCGAGCCAGCTCTATGAAGGCGCTTTGGAAGGGCTCCTGCTATTTCTCATTCTGGCGATTGTTGTCCGCACCGGTGCCTTCAAACGCCCCGGGCTGACGTCAGGCGTTTTCTGCGTCGGCTATGGCGTGGCGCGCATCTTCTGCGAATTTTTCCGCGAGCCCGATCCGCAATTGGAGGATCTGGCGCATGGCCTGACCATGGGCATGGTGCTGTCGGTGCCGCTTCTCGTCATCGGCACGATGCTGATCGCCTATGCGGTGCGTTTGCGGCGCGAAGCCGGTTCAGGCGAAAGTGTCACTGTGGCCGGCCCGCGCGCCAACTAGGCCGTGTCCTTAGACGCGCAGGTCGAGTGGTAATACTACGTCCGCCAGATAAAATAAACGTGCTCGATCCCATACTGGGACCGGGTGGAAATATTTTGGATCAGCTTCCAATGCACGCCATCAAAATACCGCTCGATATCCTCGCGTCTGAAAGACAAGTCAGGAACGTCGACGCCGTCCCGCCCGTTGTGGGCGATCTGTTTGGTTTCTGCGACGAAAGGCGTGAAGAGAATAAGGCAAAACTTCTTTTGGAATGAGTGAAGAGCGGCGTCGAGAACCTTTTCCCACTCGTAATTGTGCTCAAGGATGTGCCTCATCATGATCCCCGTGGCATTCGAGCGATAGGTGCAAAGATCGACTATCTTGTCAGCGAATGGCGTCTTGCTGCCGTCGAGCCCAACGTATCGCGGGCTTACACAGAATGTGCGAAACGCGCCGCCACCGCAGCCTCAATCCTCGACCTCGTCCACATCGGCAAGATACGCCGCCGCCATAAGATAGGTGACGGGGTCGGCATACATCACGGGAGCCACAACCGAGAGGTTGCGGTAAACGGCGTCCCACTTTCCGACGTTGCTGGTGGAATGTTTGTTCTCAAGCACCACGCGTTCCCTGCTCGTTCAAGACAAGGCCTCCACGGTATCGAAATAGCACGCTGGAAGAGGCCATTCTACTGGACCATGTCCGCTGGGTCATTTCCGCCGGATTCGGGATGTTCGCGTTAGGTGCGCTTAGCCCCACGCCCTCGACCAGCGCGCTTTTTGTCAAACCATTGATTGGCAGGGCGGCTCGACCTGTAACTAGTTTTTGCGCAGCGTGAACACGTACATATAGCGAAACGCCTGCGGGTTTTCGTCTTCGAAGGCCTGCCAGCAGTCGAGGTCGGCCAGCGCCGCCGCCCCGAACTGCGCCTCAAATTTGTCCATGACCCAGGCCTCGGCTTCGAAACCGAGAAAAGTGAGGTCTTGCCCGTTCACAAATTCCTTGATCCGGGGGATGGTGAACCGGTGCTCCATTACGTTGAAGAGCAGGTCTCGGCATCCGCTCAAGCTGTAGAAATCGGCCGAACT
Organism: uncultured Alphaproteobacteria bacterium; assembly: GCA_963695615.1. Lineage (GTDB taxonomy): Bacteria > Pseudomonadota > Alphaproteobacteria > Rhizobiales > Xanthobacteraceae > BOG-931. The sequence continues at coordinate 163,246 of CAVOHH010000007.1, forward strand.
CGATCAGCTTCGTCCAGCTGCGCTCATCGTAGCTTCGCAACACGTCCTGCCGGCATTTCCGGATGTCCTCGGGCGTGGCGCGGTAGCCTCGTTCGGCGATGAGAAGTCCGCACCTCCACGATCGCTCGCCGCGCCGTCTCGCTGTAGAGGCCGACGCGCATTTCGCCACCGGGCCGCAGCAATGAAATCAGAATACGCCAGCCTTGTTCGGGATCTGCGAGATGGTGTAGCACGCCGACGCTTTCGATGCGGTCGAATTGCTGTTCGGTCGTTTCGAGTTTGAGAATGTCGGCCTGCGCATAGTCGATATTGCCCAAGCCGAATTCGCGTGTTTTTCTCCGCGCGTAGGCGAGACTAGCCAGACTGAGATCGATCGCCAACACGCGGTCCTCGGGGAATTGTTGTGCGACCTGGAAAGCGTGCTGTCCGCTGCCGCAGCCCGCTATCAGCACGGTCCTTCCGGCACGTGACTGGCCCGCCGGTTCGAAACCTCGCCGCATTTTGCGTTCGCCTGCGGCTATCGCAAGCGGATTAATCGTCCAACGCGGATACGGGTTTTCCTCGTATTGCCGCATGATCTCAAGAGACACGCGGTCGTCAATGGCCGTCATTGTCGGAATCAATCTGCGGTCCTCGATCTCTTCCAAGGGCTCGAGAAGCGACTGGCGCACAAGCTTCGCGACGCATTGAGGCCAATCTCTTCTGGCAAGGGATTGCGCGTCGGGCAGCGAATAGAGCGCACGATATGCGGCAACGGCCGCGAGCAAGACCGGTGAAATTTCCGCTCCATCGCGGGACCTCTGCAGCAGCAAATCACGTAAACCCTTCGCTTGCTGCAATTCGCCATCGCTTTGAACGAAGACATGTTCATTGGTGAAACATTGCTGCGCGACCGCAACCAGCACGAGGGCAAGATCGGGCGCCATGCTCTTTGCGCCAAAGATGTCTTGGCAAGCGAATTCAAGAAGCACCGCGCGAAGGAGCGTGAGAAAGCGCTCGAGAGCAATACCGCGGATCAGCGTCGTCACGAGCGCGGCGTGAAGAAAAATGTCCTCAGCGATCGCCGCTAGCGTCAATTCGCTGAATAATTCGCTGCTTGCCACCGGCAACGGCCAGGTCTCTTCGATACGCTGCACGCTGGTCGCGATCACCGGATTTTGCAGGATGAGCTTTTCGGTGTTGTTCTGGCTCGCACCGAAGTTGATTGATTTCTCGAAATGAATTGCGGCTTCGTCACGCCGGTTCAGGGCCTGGTACGACGATGCGAGATTGTAGTGACAGGCTGCATTAAACGGATCCGACGCGACCGCTTTGTTTAGCGCTTTCACCGCCTGTTTGTGACGGCCGGTGGTCTGAAGCACGAGACCCAGCAAATTCAAGGCGTGAACGTGTCCCGGCGCGTGGCCGAGAATCTGGTTGCAGAGGACCTCAGCGCGGTCCGAGCGGCCCTGCGCGTGATCCCAACTCGCCTGGGCCATCAGCGCTGAGATTGCGAAGAAACCTTCGCCCTTGTCCGGTGCTGTTCTCTTCGCGCTCGAGCCACGCGATTTGGGCCCCGCACGCCGTGCTTTTCGGTTCATGTCGACCACTTTAAGCAAATGCCCCGAGAGCGCCTATTGCAAAAAGGATGCTGCTTGGGCGCGCCGATCGTGTTGCAGTGCATGGGTCCGGTTGTGGCCCTTAGCTGCCGCGCCGGTCGGCAACTTTCGCAGCAGCTTGTGACCCGAAGCGGACATTCGGACCGGCTGAGAGGCAGTCTGCCGAATTCACAAACTGTTCGGGATTTCCGATTTGTTCCTACCCACAGGTGGGTACTGGCCCCTTTCCATCCCCAGTGGCCCCTTTTGAAAACTGAGGGTGGTGCCTTTTGAGATTTATCAAAGTTCTACGTCCCAAGTCCGCTAGCGTGCGGAATGCCCCCGTTCCTATTCCGTTGCCCGACCACCGGCCTGAACGTGCAAGGTTGGGTCGCAGACGATCCGACCGAGGAAGACGACGAGTCCTTTGAGCCCGTGAAGTGTCCGGCCTGCACTTGGGTACACCTGATCAATCCTAAAACCGGGAAAGTCATAGGCACTGAAGAATAGGCTGCCTTCCAGTTGGTGGTTTCTTTTGAAATCCACAGTGGCGCGGAGTTGATTTCCGTTCTTATAGCGTTCTTCGCACTGTTTCTTTTTGCACACCCCTGAACGTAAGGGGCACGCGTTTTTGAAAAGCGTTCAATTTTGTACAGACAAAACCGACCGACGGACACCACATTGACTGCGCCAATCAGCAAATGTGGAAATCATGGCGGTACCTGACAAAGATAAGCACAAAGAATACTCGCGCTACGCCGTCACATGCCTGGAAATGCTGACCGCGGTTCCCGATCAAGAAGCCCGAGACGTCCAAAACGAAATGGCGGCCGAGTGGATCAGGCTCGCGGACGCCATTCTCGACCTGTCAAAGCCGATCAAGTAAGCCGCTTCAGTTGGCGGCCTCTTTCATATCAATCCACAAACGCGATGTCGCCTGTTCGCCCTTAGCGGACATCCCGCACCGGCGATCCAATGTCGCTTTCGGGGGTAGAGCGGATATCGCTTCTTGGAGCCGCCGCGTCCGCTAATGATGCTGTGGACGGCGCCCACTCTACGGCATCGATGTGCCAAAAGGGTGGTTGCGTGAAGCGAACCACATTGAGGGGAGCCGTCCATGGGCGAGGTTAGCACGATTGGTCTCGATATTGCGAAGGCTGTGTTCCAGGTTCACGGGGTTGATGGTGCGGGTGCGGTGGTGATCCGCAAGCGTATCAGTCGTATGAAGATGCTGGAGTTCTTCGCCGACCTGCCGCCGTGCCTGATTGGTATCGAATCCTGTCCGTCAGCGCATCACTGGGGCCGCGAGCTGACTGGGCTTGGCCATACAGTCAAGCTGATGCCGCCGAGCTATGTGAAGGCCTATCTCAAGCGCAGCAAGAACGATGCGAACGATGCGGCAGCGATCTGCGAGGCGGTGACGCGGCCGTCGATGCGGTTCGTTCCGATCAAGACGAAGGAACAGCAGACGGCCTTGATGCTGCACCGGACCCGGCAATTGCTGGTGCGTCAGCGTACGATGCTCAGCAATGCGCTGCGCGGACACCTGGCCGAACTCGGCGTGGTGTCGGCCAAAGGCCGCAACGGAACGGCAGAGTTGCTGCGGATCGTGGCCGACGCCGAGGACCAGCGGATTCCCCCAGCCGCCCGCGGCATTCTCGATGTGCTGGCGCGGCAATACACTGCGATCGGAGCCGAGATCGGATCCATCGAAAAGAGCATTCTGGCCTGGCATCGCGCGTGCGAGCCGAGCCGGCGGCTGGCGGAGATTCCAGGCATCGGCCCGATTGTCGCGACGGCTATGGTTGCCGAGATTGGCGACTGGAAGGCGTTTGCATCGGGACGCAACCTTGCCGCCTGGATCGGGTTGGTGCCCAAGCAGCATACGACCGGTGGCAAGGACAGACTCGGCAGCATCACCAAGCAGGGCAATCGATACTTGCGATGGTTGCTGGTCGTCGGCGCGACGGCCGTCATCCGCTATGCACAGAAGCACGGGACCAAGAACCGGCCGTGGCTCGCACGATTGATGGAGCGCCGACCGGCCAAGGTGGCGGCGGTGGCGCTCGCCAACAAGATCGCACGGATGGCCTGGGCCATCATGGTTCGCGGCGACAGATACAAAGAGCCGACTTTGGTGATGGCGGTATAACAGACGTCAGCGGATAGATCGGCAATACCAATTGGCGAGGGCATGACGACGTAATGCAGATACGGTCGTTCCGGGGATCGGGAGAACCCGTTTGGGTCATCGCACTCTACAAGTGCGCGTTAACGATTGGGACCCGATCCGCGCAGAGCATTAGGGCCAGCGGCCATACCCGCCGCATCAACAGGCCGGACACGTGACCGCACCCGACCAATGCTGCAGCTACGTCAAAAAAGCTCTTGCCAGGGCGCCGTCCACACGTGACCCGAAGCATACGTTTGCGTAAGCGCCAAGGCGTTGCGCGTTATTGGTAATCACTCTATCCATTCGGTCAACCTATCGAGCGACACACACAAGAGCCCAACATGACTGACACACCTGAATACACGCCGCCGGAAGTCTGGGTCTGGGAGAAGAAGGACAGTCCCAATTGGCGCTATAGCAACACCAACCGCCCCCTCGCGGGCGCGACGCATGAGAAGGAGTTAGCGCGCGGAAAGCATCCGCTTCAGCTCTATTCGCTAGCGACGCCTAATGGCGTCAAGGTTACAATCATGTTGGAGGAATTGCTGGCCGCTGGTCACAGTGGAGCGGAATATGACGCTTGGCTGATCCGGATCGGTGAGGGCGACCAGTTTGGTAGCGGATTTGTCGGGGTCAACCCGAACTCCAAAATCCCGGCGCTCATGGACTATAGCGAGCAGCCGCCACGACGCGTGTTCGAATCCGGCGCGATCCTGCTCTACCTGGCGGACAAATTCGACGCCTTCCTACCGAAGGATCGCGGAAAGCGCGCTGAGGCGCTGAATTGGCTGTTTTGGCAGATGGGTTCAACGCCTTATGTCGGCGGCGGCTTCGGGCATTTCTATGCCTATGCTCCGGTGAAGATCAAATACGCCATTGACCGTTTTACAATGGAGGTGAAACGCCAGCTCGACGTGCTCGACCGGCAGCTTGCGGACAATCAATTCGTCGCCGGCGACGAATATACGATCGCCGATATGGCGATTTGGCCATGGTACGGCAACGGCATGTTGAACGGCGCCTCCTACAACGACCCGCGCAAGTTCCTGCAGACGCACGAATATAAGAACCTGACGCGCTGGACCAAAGAAATCGGCGAGCGCCCGGCCGTCAAGCGCGGGCGAATGGTCAACCGCGCTACCGGGTCGCCTGAAGAACAGCTGCGCGAGCGCCATGACGCCAGCGATTTCGACACCAAAACGCAGGACAAGATAGACGCGCGCGGGTAGGCCCATCGTCATCTCATAATCGGCGGCGCGTCAGCAGATTTTCCGGAAGCGCGCCCGCCAGCGCGGCACGTTGACCGGCGGCAGCACGTAGCTTTTGCCCTCGGCGGAGATCGTCAGCGGTCGCCCGGAGTCCAGAAAATCCAAGAAGCGATCTTCCAGCGCGCCCCATTTGTCTCCGTCAAGCTCGGGATGGCCGAGGTCCGCCTGGTTGAACATCGTGGTGTTCGGCGGCCAGCCCTCGGCACCGGGGCCATCAAGCAAGTAGATGAAGCCGGCAAAATCCATCCGGGTCTTGCTGTTGGCGATCGTGATCGAGGCCTCGGTGTGGTCCTGTTTCGGCGCGCCTCCCGGATAGACCGCATCCAACTCGTAATGCGTCCCGCAACCGAAGCGGAAGACGGTCTTGCCCTTGGTGTCGTAGTAACTCAAAAACGGCTCATCCCCGGGCTGTGGGATCTCGAATTTCCAGGCGCCCTTCCAGGTATCGTTCGATGTGCCGCCCGCCGCCGACGCCGCAGACAACCCGAGGCCCGATACAACGATAAGGATTCCAAGCAGCCTTACATGCGTCGTCATGGCAAGCCCCCAATGCGATCCGCGATCATCCTAACGCAAGAATGCGCATCGACCAGCCCGGCCGGCGCTCAGCCGACATTGGGCCACACGCGTTTGGCGCTCTAGGCCGCCCTCATGGGTCTGCGACATCACCCATCATTTTTTAACTGGAGCGCGTTTTCGTTCTTGTTGCGTAATTTTAAGTAGGAGTAGTTGTCGCTATTCGAATCGAAGAGCAATTTCTTCGAGTAGAATGCCGGAGACTTTCGTAGTCCAGCTTTCGCCGGCGCTGACCGGCATTGCGAGCGTCAACGTTCCTGTTGAAATAATCTCGCCTGCGCGCAGCGGTGGGTTATGCGTATCGCTCGCCAGCAATTCGACCAGATTGCGAAGCGCCAAAAGCGGGCTGTCGAGCACGAGGGCGCCGCTGCCACGCTGGCTCAGTTTGCCGTTGCAATAAAGTTCGACCTTAAAGGTGGCCAGTTCGTGCTGCCAATCTGTCTTGCGCGGTGCGATTGCGTGACGTGCTCCAATCACCAGTGCGCCATGGAGGCAATGTGCGGCAACCGCATCCGGGGCTGCGAATTTCCAGTCAGGAAAAATCGACTGCACAACCTCATAGCCGAGCGCGACCCACTCGGTGCAATCGAGCAACGCGGCTTCGCTCATGCCCGGCAAGGGCGTCGCTTTCAGGCCAAATATGATTTCCGGCTCGATGCGAGGCTCTGCGAAATCCTTGATGCGTATCGCCGGCGTGGATGCGAGTTCCTGCGTGGTGCGGTCGGTGATGTAGCCCCAAATCGGCGACTGGACGCCGTACACTTTCCACATTTCGCGGTTTGTGAACCCGATCTTGCGACCGGTTATTGTTTCGCCGCGAGCCTCGAAGGCGGCGCGCAGCAACGGCGCGACGCGATAGGCTTGGGCGAGCGTCAATCCGCCGGGCCGAGAGGAAAATCTGGGAATTTGATAATGGCCGGCCAGAGACGCGACAACCTCGTTGGCGACGGCTTTGACATCGAGCGCTTCGGTCAGTGCAGCCATGCACGGACTCTATCCGAAGTCTTGGAGGGCGCAAACGGTTGCGAGCCGTCACGAGCACATGTCCGTTCCTGGTACGCCAGCGGCATCATCTCACGGCGATTAAATGTCGCCGAGTAATCCGTTGGCGACATGGTCGGGTATTGGCCTAACGGGAAAAACGAAGGCTTCAATTGAATTGACTGGGCGTCGCCGGGCATGCTTGTTGCGTACCAGATCACCTCATAATCCAAGTAGTACCGCGCCCATGCCCAAACTCTACGAGGCCCTCGCAGAAGCGTTCCTTGCGGAGGGAGTCGACACGCAGTTCGTCCTGATGGGCGACGGCAACATGCACTGGTCCACCGCCTTTGCCAAACTGCCGGGCGTGCATACCGTCCACGTCAGGCACGAGCACGTTACCGTAGCGGCGGCGACAGCCTACAACGTAGCAACCGGCAAGGTCGCCGTTGCCTCGGTCACGTGCGGCCCTGGCGTGACCCAGTTGATGACGGCGCTGCCGGCCGCGGTTCGCGCCCGCCTGCCGATGGTGGTGTTCGCCGGCGAGTCGCCGATCAACGCCAAGTTCTACAACCAGTACATCGACCAGGCGCCGCTGGTGACGGCGACCGGGGCGCATTACATCGCCGCGCATAGCGTGCCGCGCATGATGGACTACGTGCGCGAGGCCTTCCACATCGCCAAGTACGAGCGGTGCCCGGTGGTGCTGGGCATTCCCTACGACCTGCAGAAGGTCGAACACATGGCCAACCAGCCCTACGAGACCTCGGCGATGTACCAGCCCAAGGTCGGGCGCATGCAGCCCGATCCCGAGCTCGTGGCCGAGGCCGTCGAGCGGCTGGCCGCGGCAAAGCGGCCGATCATCCTCGGTGGCCGTGGCGTGCTGTGGTCCGGCGCGCGAGATGCGGTGATCAAGCTCGCCGATCGCTGCGGCGCCTTGCTCTCCAACACGCTGCCCGCGCGCGGTCTTTTCCACGACCATCCGTTCGGGCTCGGCACCACCGGCAGCTACTTCACGTCGTTGGGCAGAGAGATGTACGAGTCCGCGGACGTCGTGCTCGCGGTCGGTACGAGCCTGTCCTACTACGTCGGTGGCGGGCACTACTTCGCAAAGGCCTGCAAGATCCAGTTGGACGATGCCCCACGCGGCTTGCGCGATGGGCAGAAGGCCGCCGACATCTACGTCAGATCGGATGCGCTCGTCGGCGTCGAGGCAATCCTTGCCGGCCTCGACAAGAAGTTGGGCGTTGGCAAACCGACGGCGGCGGCTATACGCTCGAAAGAGCTCGCGCATCGCATCGCGACCGAGCCGGCGGACTCGATGCCATTCGACATCGCGCCTGGGGTGCTGGATCCACGCGAGGTGATCCGGGCCATCGACGCGGTCGTTCCAAAGGATTGGGACATCGTCGTCGGCGGCGGCCATCAGGCCTATTTCAACACCCAGATGCGTGGCAGGCCGGCGGAGCGCTACACGACGGTCCGTGAATTCGGCGCGGTCGGCAACGGCCTGTCGTATGCGCTTGGGGTTGCGGCTGCGCGCCGGCAGGGCCGCGAGGGCAAGATCGTGCTGTTCGAAGGCGACGGTGGGCTCTTGTTCCATATCCAGGAACTCGAGACGCTCAAGCGTCACGGATTTCGCATCCTGATCTGCGCGATGAACGACGGCGGATACGGCTCGGAGTTTCACAAGCTGCGCGCCGACGGCCTCGACGATAGCTTGGCTGTGTTCGGCCGGCCCGCGCTCGAAAACATCGCACGCGGCTTCGGCCTGCGCGGCCACGAGATACGCGATGTGTCGGTGATCCCGAAGCTGTTCGCCGACTTCGCCGCGCAGGGCGAAAGCGAAATGTGGAACATCCAGATCTCGGATCAGGTCACGGCACCGGTGATCCGCCAGACCATCAAGCGCGGGCACGGCAATATGTGAGCATTTCCGACAGGTTGTTGGTTGCCTTTGCGCTCGTGAATGTCGCTTTCACGCGTAACGCGGCTGTAATCGCTACATGCCGCGATGTCGCTTTCCAGACCTGCGGCGCCGCCTCCTTAGTTGTAGTTGGAGACCCGCGATTAAGGAACTAGACGACCGCGGCGAAAGCCGGCTCAACGCTGTGTCATGTAAGATGGGGGCGCGCCGGTAAGAAAATCCTCACGCACCGGCGCAAAGAAATCGATCGCCTCTGAATCTTCCGGAAAATAGCCTTCGTGCTCGACCCCGCCGGGGATCACCGCGACGTCGCCGGGTTTCATTGTTCGCTTCTCGTCGCCGATACGAAAATCCATTGTGCCTTTGACGATCCACACAAACTGCTCATGCGGATGCTTGTGAGCGGCGGCATGCGCGCCCGCCTTAATTCTCCAGTAAACCATTGTGCCTTGTTTGCCGGATACGACGCGACGCTGGATTTTGTCGGTAATCTGCTCCTCCGGCACTGACGCTAGTTTGTCGAAGCCTGCGATGACCGGCATGTCGTTTCCTCCGCGCAAGATGTCTGGCGTTTGCTGATCAAATTACATCGGGCGAAGAGGCTACGAAAGGGGCCAAGTCAGCTTCTGGCACGTGGGCGACATGGCCTGTCGGCGGCTACACGTCTGCTTTCTGCAGTAAAGCGGACTAGGTTAAATCTCCGGCGAAATGCCTGCGAGTGACCCAAAGCGGGAATTCAGATTTCGCGACCATCCTGGTGATCAAGTTGAAAGCCGATTTGAATGCCAAAGACTTTTCCGTCATTGTTGTTGGCTATTTTCTGAACGACTAAGAACGCCACCACGAGAACGGTTATTCCGGCAGCGATAAAAAACGCATTGCGGGCGCGCCTAACATATCGTCCGTGGCCGGCAATCGCGCCAACAAGCAGGTAAATTCCAACCGGCAAGCAGGTGATCGTCGTGTAGAAGACGGGGACGTAAGAAAATCCATCTTCGTAAGGATTGCTCCAGTTCTCGATTGGCGGGACAAGGCTCCAGCCCCAGAGAGCGAGCATGATGAAGGCGGCAACGGCGAACATGGAACGCAGCTTAGGCGACGCTGTAATTTCCGTCGTACTCCCCATGTCCCGTCCCCAAAGCGATAACGTTGATGTCATCCTATCAGAAGCTGTGTTCGCCGTCCGGGGGCCGGGCTTTATCGCCATTTGTACAGTTGAAGTCGCTGCGGATCGGCGAATGCCTTTGAGTGCAAAATCGCCCATCGCTTACATGGCCTAATTTCTGCCGTCGCCATGAAACCGGTACCAGATTGCCACACAGTGCTGGCCCAGTGTGGTCTTCCTTTAGCTTTCGAAAGCCGGATCGATCGGTACGCGATAGCCGTTGGCGAGACGATTGGTCTCGTTGGCCATGCCGACCACCGCCATGAGTTCTGAGAACTGCTGCGGCGTCATGCCTGCTTTCGCTGCGGCCGCGCTGTGACTGGCCGTGCAGTAGCCACAGCCATTGGTGACGGAGACGGCCAAATAGATCATTTCCTTGACCAGAGGATCGAGTGTGCCAGGCGCCATCACCTGCTTGATGCTCTCCCATGTGCGCTTCAGCGTTGCCGGGTCGTTGGCGAGATATTTCCAGAAATTGTTGACGTCAGGCACATTGCGCGTCGTCTTGATGTCGTTATAGACGGCCCTGACCTCGGGGGAGGCATCTGCATATTCGATCGGCGTAGGTTTGCTCATATCCTGCCTCCTTGCATGCCGGCCCCGTCGCGCCTCAATGAATACACGCCCGATCGCGTGATTTTCAGTTCGCCGCCATCTCGCGCACTTCTTTGGCTTTGGCGCTGCAGGCGGCGAGCAGAAAGCTTAAATCGGTGCCGGTCGAGACGTAGCGCGCGCCCATTTTGACGAATTGGGCGGCGAGGTCGGGACGCGACGACAGCCCGCCGACGCCGACAAATTTATTGTGGCGGCGGGCGACCTCGATGGTTTTGGCGTAAGCCGCGCGGAGCCGCGGATGCTCGTATTGGCCGGCAAGGCCCCAGTCGGCGAGCATGTCGTTTGAGCCGATCAGCACCATGTCGACGCCGTCGACGGCTGCGATCTCGTCGGCCTTGGTGAGCGCTTCCTCGCTTTCGAATTGCACGACCAGCATGGTCGCCGCGTTCATCGCGGCGTCGGCTTGCGCGACCGGGAACGGCCGATAGTGCAGATGGGGCAGGGGACCGGCGGCCGAGCGCTCGCCGAGCGGCGGAAATTTTGCCGCGACCACATAGGCGCGGGCCTCCGCCGCCGCGCGCACATGCGGCGCGATCACGCCGAGCGCGCCGGCATCGAGCACGCGCGACACCTCGCCGACGCCGGGAACGCGCACCAGCGGCGTTACGCCCGCCGCAAGCGCCGCCATGCAGATCTGGCCGGTGGTCTCGAGCGAGAAGCTTGCATGCTCCAGGTCGACATAGAGGCTGTCGAAGCCCGCGGTCTTGGCGATTTGCGCGATCTCGATGCCGCGGGTGAGGCGCACGATCATCGAGGCGACGACCTCGCCGCGGAGAAGCTTTTCCTTAGCGTGATTGCGTAGGATATCGTCGATTTTGCCCGGCATTTTGTCTGCCCCACTTAAAGTGACGTCTTAACTCGTTCCTGAACCAATGTCTTAGCCCGTCGTTCGCGTGACGTCTCACGTGAACCGGACGTGTTAGAGACGGCGCTGACCGCAGCGCCAAGTCCCCATTGATTGCATGCCCAAACGGTGCCTGAGAGGAATTTGAAGTCAAGGATGCGCGGAACGCGCACCGCGTCCCGCGGCGGCCCCTTCGGGCCGTCCTTGAGTTCAAATTCCTCTCAGGCAAAATGGCAGGCGTGCAAACAATGAGTAGGTCCGCCTCGTTCGGGGCGTAGTCGTACCGACCCTGACAGGTCACCTGACACGGACCGCCGGGTTGGCTATGCTGGAATGAGGGAGGAAGCACCGTGAATTACGCGACAGACTTCAAGTCAATCCGCAACGAGGTGTCCGCGCAAGAGTGGCAGGCGCGGCTCGATCTCGCCGCCTGCTATCGTCTGGTCGACGTCTACGGCATGACCGACCTCATCTATAACCACATCACGGCGCGCATTCCCGGCACCGAGCATCTCCTCATCAATCTCTACGGGCTCCTCTACAAGGAGATCACGGCGTCGAGCCTGGTCAAGATCGATGTCGAGGGCACTATCATCGCCAAGCCCGATACCGATTACGGCATCAATGTCTCCGGCTATGTGATCCACGGCGCCATCCACAAGGCGCGGCCGGACGTCGTCCTGCGTGCTGCACACCCATACCCGCGCCGGCATGGCGGTCGCGGCGATGAAATGCGGGCTGTTGCCGATGTCGCAGACCTCGATCCGCTTTGTCGACCATATCGGCTATCACGACTATGAAGGGCCGGCGATCGACACCGACGAGCGCGAGCGGCTGGTGCGCGATCTCGGCCCGCATGACGCGATGATCATGCGCAATCACGGGCTGCTGACCTGCGGCGCCACCGTCCAGCAGGCCTTCAACACCATGTATCAGCTCGAATTGTCGTGCCGGTCGCAGGTCGACGCCATGGCGGCGCGGACCGAACTGACGATGCCCGGCGAGAACGTGCTGGCGCATACCGCGCATCTCTATCAGCCCGGCGCGCGGCGGCCTTACGGCGTGCTCGAATGGCCGGCCATGCTGCGGCTGCTCGCGGCGGAACAGAAGAATTCCGGCTATCCGCCGTATTGGAATTGAGTTCTTTCGATTCCATGCCGGAACTCTCCGCGCAGAAGCTTTCCGCAATCGTCATCACCCGCAATGAGGCGGCGAATATCGGCGCGTGTCTCGACGGGCTCGCCTTCTGCGACGAGCGCATCGTGGTCGATTGCGGCTCGACCGACGGCACCGTCGACATCGCGCGCGGCAAGGGCGCGCGCGTCGCGCATCACGATTGGAACGGCTTTGGGCCGCAGAAGAATTTCGCGCTGTCGCTCGCGACCGGCGACTGGGTGCTCTCGATCGATGCCGACGAGCGGGTGACGCCGGAACTGGCGCAAGCGATCACAGCGGCCATCAAGACTGCGATGGCCGACGCCAGCGCCGACGGTTTCGAACTGCCGCGGGTCTCGAGCTTCTGCGGCCGGCCGATGCGGCATTCGGGCTGGTTTCCCGATTATGTGCTGCGGCTGTTCCGCCGCGGCAAAGCGCGCTTCGACGACGCCGTGGTGCACGAGCGCGTCATCTGCGACGGCACTGTCAAAAGGCTCGGCAAGCCTTTGATCCATCATCCGGTGTTGAAGCTCGAAGACGCGCTGTCGCGGATGGATCGCTATTCGACGGCGAGCGCAGAGGCGCTGGTCGCTTCAGGCCGCCGCGTGTCGTTTTTCACCGGTATCGCCCACGGATTTTTTGCCTTCCTCAACAGCTATGTGCTGCGCCTTGGTTTCCTCGACGGCGCGGAAGGTTTTCTGCTCGCGGTCGCCAATGCCGAAGGCAGCTATTACCGTTACATGAAGGCGTGGGTGGCGCAGCGCGCCAAGGCGCACCGCAACGCGTGAAAAGCCGCGAATGATGTGCCCGGCAAGACTATTCCAATTTAACGGTCGGCTCGCAGGCGGAAGTTCATCTCGATCTTCGTGGTGGAAGCGCTGCTCGGAAGGCGCCAGTCCGAGTAGCCGGGCGTGGGATCCGGATCGTACGAGAGATCCAGCCGCCAGTTTTGCTCGGGGACGCCGGGCAGGTTCAGACTGACGACCCGTTGGCTCGTCTTCTGACTGAGCGAGGCCGTCGCGAGGATCACTTTACGGTCGCCATCGTGAGCCCGCCAGCTTTCGCCGAGCAGGACGATCGCATGGTCCTCTCCTTCCGCCACGGCGATTTGCACGTCGTCGCTGGACGGCAGCAAGACCATGCCGGGCGGAAGCCGGAATTGCAGGTCGAGCGTCATGAAGCCGTGTGTGAGATAGGGCGAACGGATGAGTTCGTACCATGCCCACCAAGCGAGGCCTCCGGCGAGAGCCAGAACGGCGACGGCAAAGGGGCGCGAAATGCGCGTCCGCAGCAGGGCTGCCGCGTCCGACTTCTCTGCATTCGGCGCCGGCGGCCTTTCGCGAACGACGCCGATTTTGCTGAACAGCCATAGGCCGGCGATGAAGCCCATGAGACCGCCGATCGGCCCGATATTGAAGAAGGCACCCATGGCGGTGCCGCCGTCTCGGTCCGGACCCAAAACGCTGATCAGCAGAAAGGCAAGCCCGAACCAGCCGGCGAGCATGCCGAGAAGACCGGACAAGAGGCCGAGGATGACGCGCATGACCCCGTTAGCTCCGGCCCGGTGACGGCGTTTTCGGCCGCGCCGGCAGGGCTGCGATAATCTTTTCCGCACGCTCGATCACCGCGCTCGCCGAGACGTTCTTCATGCAGGCGTGGCCGTGCGTGCAGCGGCTCAGCTGCGCGCAGGTAGCACGGCGAGCAGGGCAGGTCGGCGCGCAGCACCGCGTCGTCGCGCCGGTAGGGCCCGGCCCAGACCGGATCGGTCGGGCCGAAGACGCGCGACCACCGGCCGGTCGAGCGCGACCGCCAAGATGCATCGGGCCGGAATCGTTGGTGACGCAGATCGTGCCGCGGCGGATGAGCGCGGCGAGCTCGGCGAGCGTCGTTTCGCCGGCGAGGTTGATGGCGCCCGGCGCAAGCTCGGCGACCTCCGCGCAGACGCGCGTGCTCGCGGTCCGAGCCGATCAGAACCACGGCGAATTTCTTTTCCAGAAAATGCCGCGCCACCTCGGCGAAGCCGTCGCTCCGCCATTGTTTGGTTTCCCAATTGGTGCCCGGCGCCATGACGACGAGTCTTGGCTTTGGCGATCTCGTAATAGTCCAGCAAAGCGTCGATGCGGGTGCGTCGCTTCCGGCGGGATCGGAAACGAAAAATCGGCGCGGCTTGTCGTCGAGGCCGAGCATCGGCGCCGAAGCGCGAGATAACGCTCGACCGGATGGATATCGAGCGTCGGCAGCTCGACGTGATGGGTATAGGCGAGCCAGCTGCCCTCGCGCGCGCCCTGCCAGGCGTGGCGGCGCGCTTCGTCCGGGATTTTGCGCGGCGAGGCCTTCCACACCGTCGGCGCGCGGCCTGTCGAAGCCGATCCGCACCGGCGCGCCGGAGGCGAAGGCAAAGACGGCGCTGCGCAATTGGCCCTGCAGATCGAGCACCAGATCGTATTCGACCGCGCGCAGCATGGCGATCAGCCGCGCCGCGCTGACATACGGCGCCGGCCGCCACGGCGTCGACCATTCCTGGCGCGGAAATTCGATGACATTGGTGATGGCGGGATTGTGCGCCAACAGTTCGGCGATGGCCGGCGTCACCAGCCAGTCGATCCGCGCCTTCGGATAGCGCTGCCGCAATTTGTTGAGAAGCGGAATCGTGTGCACGACGTCGCCCACGGCCGACAGCTTGATCAGCAGGATCCGTTGAAAATCGCGGCTGCTGAGATCGGCGGATGACACCGTTTTGTCGGCTCCTGTCAGGCGAGACAATTCGCCACCGGCCAAGGTCGGTGGCAACTGCCACGCGTCTTGAATGACTGCGAGCTTATCTAGCACCATGCCGCGCGAATTGTAACGCGGGCGCGGTTTGACGCAGCAAAGCGCGACCGGCGGCTGGGGAGGGGACATGAAGAAGTTCGTTGTCGCCGTCATGGCGGCTGCTTGCCGCGTGCGCTTGGCGGCCGGCCGGCGCGCCCGCGCCGCCGATCCCGCGCCGATCACCATCGTCGTCTTCAATCCGCCGTCGCTCGGCGCGATGTTTCCCGCCGTCATCAAGCAGCAGAAATTCGATATCGCAAACGGCATCGACATCACCTTCGTCGAGCGGCCGCCGGACGCCTATGCCGCGCAGTTCAATTCCGGCGAGTTCCAGGTCGGCGGCAGCGCCTCGGTGCTGATCCTCGGGCTCGGCGCCACGCGCGGCATCAAGACGAGCTATCTGTTCAATCTGTTCGACTATTGGGGCACGGTGGTGACGAGCCGGCCCGAGATCAAGACGCTCGCCGATCTCAAGGGCAAGCAGCTCGCCGCCGCCAAGGGCACCACGAATTACACGATGTTCGCCTGGCTCGCGAAGCAGCAGGGCGTCGATCCGGAATCGTTCCAGGTCGTCAACACGGCGACGCCGGGCCTTGTCGGCTACGCGGTCGCCGAGCGCGCCGACGCCGTGCAGCTCTGGGAGCCGGCCTATACCCTGGTGAAGGCCGTGATGCCGCAGATTCACACCATCGATCTCAACATCGCCAAAGTGTGGAAGCGATTTCGCCGGCGGCGGCACGCTGCCCTATCTCGGCGTCGCCGCGCATCAGGAATGGATCGACACGCATCGCGATCTGATCCCGCCGCTCTACCGCGCCTATAAGCAGGCCGCCGCCTGGGTCATGGCCAATCCGGCCGCGGCGGCGCCGCTGATCGCTTCGCTCAAGAGCGACGCCGAGCGGGAGGCCATCACGGCGCTGATCAAGGACAATTCGCGGCTCGCGCTGGATCTGCAGCCGGCCGGCAAGATCAGAAAAGCAGATCGAGGCGACCTACAAAGCCGGCATCGATGTCGGCCTGTTCAAGGACATGCCGCCCGCCTCGTCGATCTATAGCGGCGAGATGGAGTGATGGCGCTTGCGGACGGCGACGCGGCGCGCGGCGCAAGCGCCGCCGGCAGAACTTCTGCCTTCGGCTTTCGCTACGAGAGCGTCGTCGCGCTCGACCGGCCTTGCGGTCGTCTGGCAGTTCGTCTCGCTGTTCGTGCCGCATTTCCTGTTTCCGTCGGTGCCGGAAATCGCCGACGCGGCTGGTTGCGATCTTCACGTCCTGGAAATTGATCGGCGACGCGCTGGCGACGAGCGCGCGCATTCTCGCCGGCCTCGGCGGCGCTTTCGTGCTCGGCACCTTCTTGGCGCTGCCGATGGCGCGTTCGCAGTCCTTCGAGCGCTATGTCTATCCGCTGCTGAACTTCAACCAGGGCATTCCGGCGCTGTCCTGGGTCGTGATCGCCATCATCTGGTTTCGCGGCATCGAGTTCCGCATCTTCTTCATCATGGTGATGACGACGCTGCCGGCGTTCACCTTCCAGGTGCTCGACGCCTACCGCGCCATGTCGAAGGATCTGTTCGAAATGACGCTGGCGTTCCGGCCGACGCGGCGCGATCTGTTCCGCACGCTGATCTGGCCGACGGTGCTGCCCGGCATCCTCACCGCGTGGAAGGTCAATCTCGGCAATGCGGCGCGCGTCGTCGTCGTCGCCGAGCTGGTCGGCGCCACCGGCGGCGTCGGCTACGAGTTGCTCGAGCAGCAGCAATTGTTCGACATGGCCGGCGCGATTGCCTGGACGCTGGTGCTGGTGATTTTCGTGCTCGTCGTGCAGGGCATCATTTCGCTGATCGAGACGCACGCGCTGCGCTATCGGGCGTTTGCCGAGCATGCGCTGTGAGCGCGCCGCCGGAAATCGAGTTCGACGCATGTCGAGCAAGACGTTTCGCGCGTCGGACGGCGGCGCGCCGTTCGAGGCGATCCGCGATCTGAGCTTCACCATCGGCCGCGGCGAGCTGGTCGCGATCCTCGGCAAGACCGGCTGCGGCAAGTCGACGACGTTCAATCTGATCTCGGGCCTCATCCGCGCCGTCGCGCGGCCGCGTCGCGGTCCAGGGCCACGATCCCTACGGCGATTTCGACTGGTTTCGCGGCAAGATCGGCATCGTCTTTCAGAACGACCGGCTGATGCCGTGGCGCACGGCGATCGACAATGTCGCGCTCGGCATGGAGCTCAACAAGGTGCCGGAGCGGGAGCGTCGCGACATCGCCGCGGCTTGGCTGGCGCGGCTCGGGCTTGTCCGGCCACGAAAACGACTATCCGCATGCGCTGTCCGGCGGCATGCGCCAGCGCGTCTCGATCGCGCGCGCCTTTGCCGGCAAGCCGGACATCTTGTTGTGCGACGAGCCGTTCAGCGCGCTCGACGAGCATACCGGCAATGCGCTGCGCCAGGAGTTTCGCGATCTGTTGCGCGAAACCGGCGCCACCTCGATCTTCATCACCCATTCGATCGACGAGGCGCTGGCGCTCGGCGAGCGGCTCATGGTGTTCGAGCGGCCGGCGCGCATCGCCTTCGAGACGAAGCTCCGCGCCGACATGAGCGAAGCGGAGCGCGGCGCCGTGGCGGGCCGCATCCGTGCAGGTTCTCTCCGGCGCGATTGCCGCCTGACGACGCGTGTGCTGACATCGCGCGGGGGCAGATGTAGACAAGGGAAAGGGGAGATCGGCGCAAAAAGTCGGCGCGAAGACCATGGCGGCACAACTCGGCAAGTCCATTCTGCGGAAGGAAGACCCGGCTTTGCTGTCGGGCCGCGGCCGCTATGCCGACGATCTGCCGGTTCCGGTCGGAACCTTGCACGCCCATGTCGTGCGCTCGCCGCATGCGCATGCCGAGATCGTCGGCATCGATGTCGCGGCGGCCCTGGCGCATGAGGGCGTCTGGGCCGTCATCACTGGCGAAGACGTGCGAAAGCTCTCCGATCCGTTCATGGCGGTGGTGAAATCGCCGATCCAGCAATGGGCGCTGGCTGTCGAGCGCGTGCGCTATGTCGGCGAGCCGGTGGCGCTGGTCGTCGCGCGAGAGCCGCTATATCGCCGAGGACGCCGCCGAACTGGTCGAGGTCGAATATGCGCCGCTCGAAGCGGTGATCGATCCGCTGGCGGCCTGCGAAAGCTCAGCGCCGCTTTTGCATCCGCGGCCTTGACCAACGAAGTCCATGTCCGCGAATTCGCCTACGGCGACACCAAAGCAGCCTTCGCGCGCGCCGATCACCGCATCGCGACGACGGTGACATTTCCGCGCCAGTCCTTCACGCCGATCGAATGTTACGTGGTCGTCGCCCAGCACAATCCGGCCAAGCGCAGTTACGACGTGCTGGCGAATTTCCAGGGGCCGTTTTCGATGCATCCGGTGATGGCGCGGGCGCTGCGCGTGTCCGGGCCGAAATTGCGGCTGCGCATCCCGCCGGATTCCGGCGGCAGCTTTGGCATCAAGCTTTCGGTGTTTCCTTATGTCGTCTTGATGGCGCTTGCCGCGAAAATCACCGGCCGGCCGGTCAAATGGGTCGAGGACCGCATCGAGCATCTGGTCGCGGCAAGCTCCGGCCCGAACCGCGTCACCGCGATCGAGGCGGCCGTGACCAAGGACGGCCGCATTCTCGGGCTTGAAGCTCGATCAGCTCGAGGATTACGGCGCGTTCCTGCGCGCGCCGATGCCGGGCCCGCTCTATCGCATGCATGGCGCTGTGACCGGCGCCTACGACATCGACAATGTCGATGTCATCAACCGCTGCGTTCTGACCAACAAAATGCCGGCGAGCCTCATTCGCGGTTTCGGCGGGCCGCAGCTTTATCTCGCGCTGGAACGGCTGATGCAGCGCATCGCGGTGGAGCTCGAAGCTCGATCCGCTCGATGTGATCCGGAGAAATCTTATTCCGGCGCAAAAATTTCCGTACCGTACCGCAGCCGGCGCGCTCTACGATTCCGGCGATTACGCGCGCGCCGTCGAGGCGGCGGTCGGCGCCGGGCGGCTCGACGAGCTCAAGCGAAGGCGTGATGCGGCACGCGCGGCGGGGCGCAAATACGGCATCGGCTTTGCGGTGGTGGTCGAGCCGGCAATGTCGAATATGGGCTATCTCTCGACATTGTTGACGCCGGAAACGCGCGAGAAGGCCGGGCCGAAGAACGGCGCGGTGTCGATGGCGACGGTGAATATCGATCCGCTCGGCGCCGTCACCGTCACCGCCGACGTCACGGTGCAGGGGCAAAGCCACGAAACGGTGCTGGCGCAGATCGTCGCCGACGAGCTTGGGGCTGTCCACCGACGACGTCGAAGTCGTGCTCGAATTGGATACCGCGAAGGATCAGTGGTCGATCGCGGCCGGCACCTATTCGAGCCGCTTTGCCGGCGGCACCGCGGTTGCGGCCCACATGGCGGCGGGCCAGATGCGGGACAAGATCAAAGCCATCGCCGCGAAGCAGCTTAATGTACTGCCCGAAGACGTCGAGCTAAGCGGCGGCAAAGTCAGGAGCCGCTCCAATCCGGACAACGCGCTGCCGTTCTCGCGGGTCGCTGCGACCTCGAACTGGGCGCCGACCTTGTTGCCCGAAGGCATGGCGCCGGCTTTGAGCGAAACCGGCATCTGGACGCCGCCCGAGCTCGAAGCGCCGACCCGCGACGACAAGATCAACACGTCGCTCACTTACGGCTTCATCTTCGACATGTGCGGCATCGAGATCGATCCGCTGAGCTATCAGGTCCGCGTCGACCGCTATGTGTCGATGCACGATGCCGGCCGCATCATGAATCCGATGATCGCCACCGGCCAGATCCGCGGCGCCTTCGCGCAAGGCGTGGCGGCTGCGCTCTACGAGGAGTTTTGCTACAACGAAGAAGGCGCGTTTCTCTCCGGCACTTTCGCCGATTATCTGGTGCCGACGGTGAGCGAAATCCCCGCGCTCGAAATCCTGCATTATGAATCGCCGTCGCCGCTGACCCCGCTCGGCGCCAAGGGGCTGGCCGAAGGCAATTGCATGTCGACGCCGGTCTGCATCGCCAACGCGATTGCCGACGCGCTCGGCGCCGCCGACGTGCAGCTGCCGGCGACGCCGCGGCGCATCCACGACATGATGGAAGGCGGCGAAACGTGAAGCCGCGTCCCTTCGATTATGTGCAGCCGGATACGGCGGAAGAGGCGATTGCGCTGCTCGCCGACTATGGCGACGACGCGCGGGTGCTGGCCGGCGGCCAGTCGCTCATTCCCGATGCTCAATCTGCGGCTGGTCGATGTCGCGGTGCTGATCGATATTTCGCGGGTCAAAGACCTCGATGTCATCTCCGATCTCGGCGACAAGATCGAAGTCGGCGCCGCGGTGACGCAGAACAAGCTCATGGCCTGGCCGCTCTTGCAGCAAAAGCTGCCGCTCGTTGCCGCGGCGCTTCCCTGGGTCGGCCATTTCCAGACCCGCAACAAAGGCACGGTGTGCGGCTCGATCGCGCATGCCGATCCAAGCTCGGAACTGCCGCTGGCGCTCGCGGTATCGGGCGGCGAGGTGGTGCTGCGCTCGGCGCGCGGCGACGCGCGTGCTTGCCGGCGAGCGAATTCCAGCAGGACATGCTGACGACCGCGCGCGAGGCGGACGAGCTCGATCGCCGCGGTGCGCTTTCCGGTCATGGCGGGGCAGGGTGTCGGCTTTCACGAAGTGGCGCGCCGCCACGGCGACTTCGCCATCATCGCGGTCGCAGCGGCCGTCGGGAAGGACAAGGCGATCCGCGTCGGCGTCGGCGGCATGGCGGGAAAGCCGATGGTGCGCAACGTCGATGGCAATGCGGCGGAAGTGATCGGCGCATTCGTGGGAGAATGGGCGGACGAGCTTGAAGGCTATGAGGACCTGCACGCCTCGGCGGCGTTGCGGCGCGATCTGTTCAAGCAAGCTCGGGCCGCATGTGATTGCCGAGGCCGGAAGATGATCGAGGAGGCCAGAACATGCGCCGCGTGAACCGCAGCGAAAAGGCGCGCGTGACGCTCACGCTCAACGGCCGGAAGCTCTCGGCCGAAGCCGAGCCGCGCCTGCTGCTCACCGATTTCCTGCGCCACGCGCTCGGCGCCACCGGCACCCATGTCGGCTGCGAGCACGGCATCTGCGGCTGCTGCACGGTGCTGATCGACGGCGTTGCGGCGCGTTCGTGTCTCACGCTCGCGGTGCAGGTCGAGGGCCGCGAAGTGACGACGGTGGAATCGCTCGCGGCAGCCAGACGGCACGCTCAATCCGCTGCAGCAGGCGTTTCGCAACAATCACGCGCTGCAATGCGGCTTCTGCACGCCGGGCATTCTGATGTCGTTTACCGATTATCTCGCCCGCAATCCGCAGCCAACGACCGAGGAGATCCGCGAAGTCTTGAGCGGGCATCTGTGCCGCTGCACCGGCTATGCCGGCATCGTTGCGGCGGTGGAGGAAGTGGCCAAGTCGGTGCCGTGACGACGAAGGCAAAAGGAGCATTGCGTGATCGCCGGCGCTCGCCATGGCGCTCCTCATGGCGCTCCTTATGGCGCTGCTCGCGGCGTCGCGTCCCGTGCGGGCTTAAGCGCGCCGATGGACTTTGATCCAGGGATACCCCGCTGCAGCCGCGTTCTGCCGCGTGCCGGCCGCAAACTCGAGTTCGGCGCCGTCGAGCGAACGGCGCACTTTGATCCCGTCCTGACCAGAGGCGAACCCCGCCGGCAGCGTGAACTCGAAGCCGTGTCGGCCAGTGCCAAAGCCGGCGTGTTCAAGGTCTTTGCGGTAAGCGTTCGCCAGCGTCTGCCCGATCAACTGCCCGCCCGCATAGACGTCGAGACAGACCGGAGCCTCGGGATGATCCGCATTCTGCGCCCAGCCGGCGATATGGTCCTGGCTGATCACCTCGACACAGCCGCGCAGCACCACTGTGCTGTCGTTCATCCGTAAGCCTGCACGCAGCGCGATCTTGCGGCGTGCGGCTTCGACCTCGTAGCCGTCTTCGCAACGCGGCGCGCAATAATAGGCGGCGACGGTTTGTGCCTGCGGATAGCGCGCGGCAAATTCGTTCGCGTTGTGGAACATGCCGCGGCTGTCATCGTCGATGAACGTTTCCGACAATGCGCCCTCGGCGACAATCACGTCATGCGTCTCCAGCTCGACGTGGAAATATTCGACCTTCTCAACCCGCTCGGCCTGCACGATCGAGACGCCATTGACGAGGTCTTTGGCCTCGATCAGGACGCCGTCAATGAACATCGCGTGATGCGGCGAGATCCAAAGGTCGCGCTTGGGCACGTTGTCGGCGAGCGAACCGGCCTTCAAGCAGATCGGTAAAATATCGGTGCGGCCCATGATGAAACGGCCGCCATAGCTTCTGCGCCCGATCCATTTGATCGGCCGCAGCGCGCCCGACTTGATGACGACTTCGTCGCCGATTTTCAGGTTCTCGACTTTCTTCTGTCCGCGCTTGGTTTCGATCAGCGTGCCCCGGCAAAAGCAGGCGATGGACGGCGTGATCTCGACAAAGCCGTTGCCGCTGTTACTTTGGTTCTCGGCAGTGGCTAATTTGGCCACGAGCGGTGCGCCGGCGGCATCGAAGGACGTGCCACCATAGCCGCCGTGGTTGTAACCGCCATTACCGCCGGTAAAGCCGCCGCCGCCGCCGCCGCCATAGGCATAGCCGCCGCCGCCGCCGAAGCCGCCGTCGCCTTTCCCGTAAAAGCCTAAGCCGCCGGCATAGCCGCCGGTTCTATTACTGCCGCCTAAGCCGACGCGGACGCCGCTGCCGCCGGCATAGCGGTAAGTGCCGTGGGTACCGGCGCCGTTGTAGCCGCTGCCGCCGCCGGCGCCGCCGTCGAAGGGGGGACCACTCCGGCCCTGACTACGCCCGCCTTGACCACCGCTGCCGTCGCCGCTGCCGGAGTAGATCGCGTTACCGCCTTGACTAAATAGGGTGGAGTAGCCGAAGCCCCCGCCACCACCTGCGGCCAACAGCAATTTGTAGGTACCGCCAGGTCCAGTGTTCGCCAGCACGAAGCTGCCGCCGCCGCCGCCACCTTCATAGGTGTTTGATGCTGCGCCAGCCCCGCCGACGATAATCTCAAGTTTGGTGCCGGCCTTGAGATAAAAGCCGCCGCCGTATTCCGCACCGTAACCGCCATGGATTCGGCTGACGGGGGCCCCGCCCTGGGCGCCGTAGGCGTTGATGTCGAATGTGCCGCTCTTCGCTACCGTGACGTACTGCGCGGTGCCGGTAAAACTGTAGCCTGCCATGTGGCGCAATTCCCGACCGGGGGGCACGTCCACTGACGGCCTTTCCGTTAATAAACAGATCACATTTGCATATACATGACAATCGCAAGTGGCCGCCGAGAAGGCGGACTTATTTCCTGAGGTAAGGGCTTATTCCAGCGCGTCAGATCACGCGTACATTATTGGGGTTGCCGGCAGGGTCGAGCCAGAACGAGTCATTCTCGTATTTGCGGACCAGCTCGGGCGGAAGAACCGATTTGCGCGGTTTTTTCGCGACACGCTGGCCGACCGTATGCAGACCGGGCGTGCCAAGCCGACGATCGAATTCCGTCGCATCGAACTCGACATTATCGAAATCATGTTTGAAGGGCGGCGCGCCGATGAACTCGTAGATCGCGTCCAGTGTCCGCTGCGGGTCCGTCGTCAACGCGTGATAAGTCACCGCCAACAGCTTATCGCTATGCTCCCCGCAAAATGCTTCTCGGGTTGCATTATATGCAAAGGCGACCATGCCGCCGCCGCCGAGCAGGCCCTCAACTCGCGAATAGACATTTCCGCCGGGCTCGAAGTTGAAGATGCCGGAGGGCTGAAACTTGTTCTTGCGAATGAGGCGTTCGAAGCTGTCGAGAATTTCCGGCAAATTGCGGACGCAGCAGATGACACGCGCCTTCGGAAACAACGCCGAAATCACCGGCAGCTTCGAGCACCACAAGCGGTTGGTGTCGAACACCACGTGCTTGGCCGGGACATCGGCATAGAAGGTATTAAAAACGCCACGCAAGATCGCTTCGCGCTGCTCGTCGGTGATGAAGATCGACGTCTCGTTGGCCATGCTCATGTTGCGCAGCAGCGCTTCGGTCATGGAGCCGACTGGACCGGTCATCCCGGCGTGAAAACGCGGGTTCTGCCGTAATATTGCCGAGAGCAGGGTTGAACCGGCACGCGGCAAACCAGAGATGAAATGAATGTCTGCTTTCATGACAGCGGCTAATAGTGCGCTGGCGGCTCGAACACAAGTCGCGTGAAATATCGTGCTGATCAGCGCGGGCCTCGCGCTGATGTCCTGCGCCATTATGATCGTGATGCGGCGCGACCATGCGCCGTTCGCCGTGCTGCTGATCGGCGTGGCGCTCTATGCGCTCTGGGTGCTGAGCTGGCGCTTCGCGTGAGAGTTTGACCCTAGTGCCCCCGTTTGATCTCGGTGCAGCTCACGACACTGGACGGGCCACGGCCGCCGGCTTGGGTGTAGCAGAACGTCAGCGTGTTCTTGTCGACGAGCTGGCCGTTCAAATAGCCGTCGGTGTCGACGATGACGACGGTCTTGTTGCCCTTGCCCGTCAGTTCGCCGATCATCGGTTCCTGCGTGGTCTCGCCGTTGCCGATGAAGGTCTGATTGCCCCAGAAACGCGGCCTTCCTGGTTCGTCACCTCGATCGTAAGGTCCTTCTCGAACAGGCCGGGCTTGTCGAACGTGCCCTTGTTGCTTGGCCAATGGCCGCCGCTGCCGGCGACGATCGTATAGGTCTTGCCCGTCCACTTGCCTTTGATGTCGGGGACCTGATCGGCGGCGAAGGCGGATGAGGAAATAAGAGCGGCGAGCAATAGTCCGAAAAGAGCCGATGCGGGTGCACTAACGCTTGCCGCCATGGATCCCTCCCTTGAAACGGTTATCGCGACCGTCTTTGACAGAAATCTTCGCACAAGCCTCGATTGAGTGGCAACCGAAAAGGCGCGCAGATGCGGGGAAAGGAAGAGCCAGGCAACCTTGTTCACCGTCACCCTGAGGTGCGCGCCTAAGGCGCGCCTCGAAGGGCGACGGCCGCGGCATCCGATGCCGGCCTTGATCAATAAAAGCGGCGCGCGCCAACGCGAGCGCGCCGTGAAGTCTCGGCTGGTCTCAGATTTTCAGAGAGAGACAGCTCCGGTCGCACAGGCGACCGCATAAACCGACAGCATGCACGCCGCCAGACACAGCGCCAGAAAAGCGCGGATATCGTCGCTAGACGCTGTCAGGCTTTGTAAGCCGCTGTTTGGCTCCGTTGCAGTCCCGGGGATTTCGGCCCCTTCAATCAGCACGCCCTTCCGCATGGCAATCACCCCTTTTGAAACGCAGTCTCCACTTCAAAATTCCCATTCCCATTCCAATTCCCATTCATTCACGGGGGCTTACATACATGAGCTCTTGGAACTTTGACTTACGGCTCTCCTTAAAATTTTATCGATATGACGGCTCACACGACGCCGGTCGGATGACCGCGCGCGCCTCGCGGGCAAGAGAAAGAGCGTCATATTGGTATTTTGCCGGACGAAGTTTGCGGCCCGCCCGCGTGGGAGCGAGGCAGGACGAAAGGATGACGCTTGGCGCGGCTCTTGCTATGAATCCCTTATACCCATCCGGCCGGCAAATTTCAGCCAGGGGGAGCCGCCAGACGCGGGCCAGTAGCGGATCATGAAAGACATTCTCGACAAGCTTGAGGACCGCCGCGACAGCGCGCGCGCGCGGCGGCGGCGACAATCGCATCGAGGCGCAGCACAAGCGCGGCAAGCTCACCGCGCGCGAGCGCATCGAGCTCCTGATGGACCGCGGCTCGTTCGAGGAGCTCGACATGTTCGTCGAGCACCGCTCGACCGATTTCGGCATGGAGAAATCGCATATCGCCGGCGACGGCGTGGTCACCGGCTTCGGCACCGTGAACGGCCGCACCGTGTTCGCCTTCGCCAAGGATTTCACGGTGTTCGGCGGCTCGCTGTCGGAGACCCATGCGCAGAAGATCATCAAGATCCAGGACATGGCGATGCGGTCGCGCGCGCCGATCATCGGCCTGTTCGATGCCGGCGGCGCCCGCATCCAGGAAGGCGTGGCGGCGCTTGGCGGTTACGGCGAAGTGTTCAAGCGAAATGTCATCGCCTCGGGCGTCATTCCGCAGATTTCGGTGATCATGGGCCCGTGCGCCGGCGGCGACGTCTATTCGCCGGCGATGACCGATTTCATCTTCATGGTGCGCGACACGAGCTACATGTTCGTCACCGGGCCCGACGTGGTCAAGACGGTGACCAACGAGATCGTCACCGCGGAAGAGCTCGGCGGCGCTTCGGTGCACGCCACCAAATCCTCGATCGCCGACGGCGCCTATGACAACGACGTCGAGACGCTGTTGCAGATGCGCCGGCTGATCGACTTCCTGCCGGCGAATTGTTCGGCCGGCGTGCCGGAATGGCCGTCGTTCGACGAGGCCGAGCGCATCGAGCCGTCGCTCGACAGTCTGGTGCCCGAAAACCCGAACAAGCCTTACGACATCAAGGAGCTGATCCTCAAAGTCGTCGACGAGGGCGACTTCTTCGAACTGTCGGAAGCCTTCGCCCGCAACATGGTGATCGGCTTCGGCCGCATCGCCGGCCGCACCGTGGGCTTTGTCGCCAATCAGCCGATGGTGCTCGCCGGCGTGCTCGACAGTGACGCCAGCCGCAAGGCGGCGCGCTTCGTGCGCTTCTGCGACGCCTTCAACATTCCGATCGTGACCTTCGTCGACGTGCCGGGATTTCTGCCCGGCACCGCGCAGGAATATGGCGGCCTGATCAAGCACGGCGCCAAACTGCTGTTCGCCTATTCGCAGGCGACGGTGCCGCTCGTCACCGTGATCACGCGCAAGGCGTTCGGCGGCGCCTATGACGTGATGGCGTCAAAGCATATCGGCGGCGACGTCAATTACGCCTGGCCGACGGCGCAGATCGCGGTGATGGGCGCCAAGGGCGCGGTCGAGATCATCTTCCGCGCCGATATCGGCGACGCCGACAAGATCGCCGCCCGCACCAAGGAATACGAGGAGCGGTTTCTGTCGCCCTTCATCGCCGCCGAGCGCGGTTATATCGACGACGTGATCATGCCGCATGCTACCCGCTCGCGCATCGCCCGCGCGCTCGCGATGCTGCGCGGCAAGACGGTCGAATTGCCGGGGCGCAAGCACGATAATTTGCCGGTATAGGCAAATCTCCTGGGATGGAAATGTTGCGGCCGGGTCTCGTTCGCACACTCATCATTGCGGCCTTATGTGCCACTTCCGCGCGTGCGCAAGAGAACGCACAACAGGCGATGCGGCCTCCGGTTGGCGGCGTTGCCTCGCCGCAAGATGCGATGATTTTCTACGCCGCGCACGGCGGCGACGAAGCCTGCGGCGCCAATTGCACCGACTGGATCGCGGCCGAAGGCGCCATCCAGTGGGACACGTTCAAGCGGCTGTTCGCGTTCATCGAGCGGTTCGGGCAAAACAAGCGGCCCATCGTGCTCGATATCCGGGGCCAGGCTGACCTCAAGACGGCGATGTCGCTCGGCAAGATCATCCGCGATCGCGGCCTCGATGTGCGCGTCGGCACGACGCTGGTGACGAAATGCGCCAATGCGCCCGAGGCCGATTGCTTTGCGCTCAAGCGCTCCGGCCAGCAGCTCGATGCCAGGCTCGACACGTCGGCCGTCGACTGCGATTTCGCCTGCGTGATCGTGCTCGCGGGCGGCGTGCACCGCTCGCTGCCGGCCGACGCCAGGGTCGTGATCGGTTCGAGCCAGATCAAGAGCCGCCTCGCCCCCAATGTCGCGCAGGATATCAAGCAGGACTTGAGCATCTATTACAACGAGCAGCTCGAACTTTATCTGGCGCAGATGGGCATCAGTCCGGAGATTGGCGGCATCATCGACCGCAACGCCAAAACCCACCAGGCCACGAGGCTCTCCAACGAACAGTGCCTGCGGCTCGGGATAGTCACGGGGCTGGCGTTGTGAGTGGCAGATTCACGCAATTTGCAATGTGGCGTGCATTCGGACTTCCAATGTTTCTCGCATTGGCGCTCATGCGCACGGCATCCGCCGAGCTCGTCAACGAAAATCTCCTCGTCGAAGTCCCACCCGGATACAAAATCGATTTCCAGGAGCACAAGCCCAACAGCCTGATGAACGAGATGGTGCCGACCAGCGAAACCGTCAGCAATTGGACGGAAATGGTGACGGTGCAGATTTTCTACAATCTCAAAACGACGCCGGACGCGTTTGTGGGCACGATGGCGAGCGGCTGGATCGCGGCCTGCCCGGGCGCCACGTCGAGTTCGGTCGCGGGCGGCGACGAGAACGGTTACCCGGCCGCGGTGTGGCTTTTGAAATGCCCGAAGAATCCGGCGACCGGGAAACCCGAGATCACCTGGGTCAAGACGATGCAGGGCAGGGACAGTCTCTATGTCGTGCAGAAGGCGTTCAAATTCACGCCGACGAACGACCAGGTGGTGCAGTGGATGAAATATCTGCGCGCGGTCGCGGTATGTGATTCACGCCTGCCTGATCGGGCGTGTCCGCAGACCAAGAACTAAGGAAGATGAGTTCTGCGGCGCGAGGGGCGGGATCGCACTTCGGAAGCGCGCTGGTTGCCGAGTGGTCGGTGTGGTATCTTTGCCGTGACACAAAACGCTTCAAAGGAGGAACAAGATGAATGCGAGATCAAATCTTGTTGTCGTGGCGCTCGGCTCGGCGATCCTTGGTGCAGCCGGCGGAACATTCCTTCACGCTCAATCGTCGCCGCCCGCCTATCTCATCGCCGAGGTGCAAGTCACCGACCCCGACGGATGGAAGCAGTACCTGTCGGCGTTGCCGGGTACCTTAGCGCCGTTTCACGAAAAAACGCTGGCGCGCTCGCCAGCGGTTGCGCTCGATGCGTCGACGCCGCCCTCCGGAGCGGTCGCGATCCTCGCGTTCAACAGCATGGACGATCTCAAGGCGTGGTGGAATTCACCGGCCTATCAGGCGATCATCCCGCTGCGCGAGAAATCGGCAAAGACCCGCGTTTATGCGATCCAGGGACTGCCGCCGTCCTGATTGCCGCTGATCTGATGCACCAACTTAGCTGGGCGGAAGTGGAAAACCTTGCCACGCTGTCCAGTTCGAATTGAGGTCGCTCCAGCAGGTTTGGATGTCTGCGCCAGACGAGGCGAATATCTGACCGGTTCCGTCCTGCAGTTGACCGGCGGCCAAGCAATCTATCGGGTTGCCGTTCCATTGGAAATCGCTGATGCCCGACCACCCCGCCGCATTGGCCTGTGGGGAAGGATTTTGGATCGTTCGTATGCGTCCAAGTCCGGTCTTATCGGTCTCTGCGAAAAAGGCCTGCAAAACATTCGGGCTGGATTGCACGGCGGCGATGGCGGTCACTTGACCGTCTAATAGCGAGGGATACCCGTCTTGTTGCCAATTTGAGCCTGCGACAGCGGACAAGGTGAAGCGATAAACTTCATCGCCGCCGCTTGGCCCCGAATATTGAAAGAGTGCCGTGCGTAGCGGATAGCTACTCGATAACGAACCCCAGCCCGTTAGAGCAGAACTTTCAATCGGATATTGAAGATTTGGAAGTGCTGCGAATTGTTCCCAGCCCGACCAGTCGTCGACATTAGGGTTGTCCAGACTGAATAATTGCCAACTCGTCCACAGTCCTCCGTTTCCCACGGAGGCAAAGAGCTGGGTACACTGATAGGCGATTTGCGCCGCTGTCAGAGCGAAATTTCTGCCGGCCAGCGCTAGCGGTGGCGCCGGCGGAAATACGCTCCAATCCGTCCATTGCGCGAGTTTGTCGATGGTGGCCTTTCGGCTTGTGAAGATCATGCCCATCGAAGCCAGGTAAAGCTGCAAGCGACCATCCGGCAACTGTAATGCGGCAATGTCTGAAATGCTTTGCAGGTCAAAGGCGCTGGGCAGCAGCGGATTGAATTGCACCCAAGGCGTCCAGCCGGCTTCTACCGGGTCTGATGGGTCGAACTCTTTCCAGCACGTGTACAGGGTGGTCTGATCTGTACTGGTGCTCCACAGCTGCAACTGTCCATCGGAGAGTGATCCCAACGCGAGTCTTCGCATGATCCGGTACTCCACTGATAGGAGGGGGATTTAGCTCGGTGGCAAGTGCGGGCATGACGAGCCGTTTGTGTCGCTGCAGCCGATCGATCTCAGGGCTGCAAGCGAAAAGTCTCCAAGCCGTCGTGTTTGGTGTTGTGCAGCGTGCCGTCGGGGGTTTCGGTCATGAAACTCCACTCGGTGCTGAGCGTATGCCCGTGGACCAAGATGCCGTCCAACAGCGTCCTGCCGTGGCAATCCTGCGTCCAGTTCTTCCACTCGACGGCGATTGCGATCTGCGGAAAGAAAAATCCGCCAACCGCCTCGAAGGTCTGGTACTGGCAGCCGGGCGGCGCATTGGGGCTGACGAACACGCCGCTGAAACCGCCATGCTCGTCGATCGCGTAGAACTTCAACTGCGAACCGCGGTCGCCCACCCAATAGGAGGGCACCGGCAAGGGAATCGGCGGGCCGACGTCCGGCAATTTCTGTGCCGAGGCGCTTGAGCTTGCGGCGATGACGAGCAGTACGGCGGCTATCAGACGATACATGGTCCATCCCCCCAATTTTCTGGTTCACACTTCGCTGGTTCATGTGCGCACGTTATAGTAGTCTTTTCGATGGGCCTCGCTCAAGCCCGTGGCGATAGGCGCGCCGCGCTCTTACCGGCCGCGCTGTCGTCGACTATCATCGCAAGCAACGATGACAATCATGAGGGGATGGAAACATGCGAAGG
Source organism: uncultured Alphaproteobacteria bacterium (assembly GCA_963695615.1). Classification (GTDB taxonomy): domain Bacteria; phylum Pseudomonadota; class Alphaproteobacteria; order Rhizobiales; family Xanthobacteraceae; genus BOG-931. The sequence continues at coordinate 194,172 of CAVOHH010000007.1, forward strand.
CTCTTCGCCGCACTTGCGCTTGCTCTCTGCGCAGCGATCGTGCCCGCGCATGCGGACAATTTCCCCTCGCGCACCATCACGCTCATCGTGCCTTATCCGCCGGGCGGCTCGACCGATGTGGCCGGCCGCATCTTGGCCGACAAGATGGGGACAGCGCTCGGCCAGCCGGTGATCGTCGAGAATGTCGGCGGCGCCGGCGGCTCCATCGGGGTCGGACGTTCGGCGCGAAGCGTGCCCGACGGCTACACCATCGATATCGGCCAGTGGGACACCCATGTCGGCGGCATCATCTATAATCTGAGCTACGACCTGCAGAACGATTTTGCGCCGATCGGCATGGTCTCGTTCAACCCGCAGCTGCTGGTGGCGCGGAAAGCGTTTCCGGCCGACGATCTCAAATCGCTCGTCGCCTGGATGAAGGCGCATCCGGGCGATGCCAAGCTCGTCAATCAGAACGCCGGCGGCCAGATCGGCGGGCTGTTGCTGGAACAGAAGACCGATACGAAATTGCTGCTGGTGGCCTATCGCGGCGCCGCGCCCGGCATCACCGACATGATCGGCGGCCAGGTCGATATGATGATCGCGCAGGGCGCGGTGACGCTGCCGCAAGTGCGCGCCGGCACGCTCAAGGCGATTGTGAACTTGTCGGCGCAACGCTCTCCGTCAATTCCGGAAATCCCGACGTCGGACGAGTCGGGCGTGCCCGGCCTCTATGTCTCGGGCTGGTTCGGCCTCTATGCGCCGCAAGGGTACGCCGGCCGACATTATCGGCAAGCTCAATGCCGCCATGGCGGCGGCGCTGGCCGACCCTGCCGTGCGCGCGCGCTTTGCCGAGCTTGGGCTCGACGTCGCGCCGCGGGCGCAGCAGACGCCGGAGGCTTTGGCTCAATTCACCAAGGCCGAGATCGACAAATGGTGGCCGATCATCAAGGCCGCCGGCATCGGGGTGAGTGAGCAAAGGAAATGCCCGTGCGAAAATTAGTCTTGATCGGCGCAGCCATATTGGCCCTCGCGTGTCACAGGCTCGCCGCGCGCTCAAGAGCAGAAAATTCCGGTCGAGCAGCAGCAGATCTCGCGCCTGCCGCCGCTGCCGCAGCCGCTCGATCCGATCCTGCAGGAGATGTTCGACAAACGGCGCGCCCAGGGCGGCGCCATCATCAATCTGCAGCTCGCCACCGGCCACGCGCCGCAATTCACCCGCGCCGCGAGCGCCATGGCCTTCACCATCCGCTTCAACGCCAAGACACCGCGCCGCGTGCTCGAGCTCATCATCATGCGCACGGCGCAGATCGTGGGCTCGACCTACGAGATCAATCAGCACATCCCGCTCTTGAAAATGTGCGGCTATAGCGATGCGCAGATCGCGGCGCTGCCGACGTGGCAGGCCTCAAGCCTGTTCGACGACCAGGAGCGCGCCACGCTCGGCTATGTCGAGGAGATGGCGCATGGCGGCGATGTCGACGATCCGACATTCGCCGGCTTGCAAAAATTCTTCACGACGCAGGAGATCGTCGAGATCACTTATACGGTCGGCAGTTATTACGCCAACGGCCTTCTCACCAAGGCGTTGCGCATCGAGGTCGAGACCGACGGCCGCGAGACGGTGGCCGGCAAATGCTGACGGAGGAGGGAGATGCCCGACGCTGGGCCCAAGACGAAGCCCAAGGCCTATTTCCTGGTCCGCGCCGTGGTCGTCGAGCCGCTGCGGGCGAAATTCGACCGCTGGTATTCGGAGCACCACCTGCCGATGGCGCTTGCCGAATTCAGAGCGGAGAAATGCTGGCGGTTCTGGAGCGTCGCGGATGCCGGCGTGCATTATGCCGTCTATCAGTTCGCCGACTTGGCGCGGCTCGACGCGGCGCTCAAGTCGGACGGCTTTAAGCGACTCGTCGCCGATTTCGACAAAGCCTGGCCGGAGGGCGTCACGCGCACGCGCGACATGCTGAGCTTGGCGGAGGAAAGAAGCGCATAGAGCAAATGTGGTTCCTTCGAGCGCTCGTTTCGGCGACCAGAGATATTGCAGGGCAGATGCGCGGACGATGCTGGTGACGGCTGTCGCCGCAGCGGCTAGTGGTGCTGCCCTTTTGTCGGCTTCGGCCGGGCCAGATCTATGCCGCGCAAATTTGAAGACATAGCCATATTCGCGGCGCCCGGCGTGTTCGTTGTGCTGTGGGCCTCCGGATTCGTCGGCGCCAAATTGGGCCTGGCCTATGCCGAGCCTTTGACCTTTCTGGCGCTGCGCATGGCGGCGGCCGTGGCTTTGCTCGGCGTGGTCACGCTTTTGACGCGGCCGAAATGGCCGAGCCCGCCGGGGATCGTGCACAGCGCCATCACCGGCTTCTTGATGCACGGCTGCTATCTCGGCGGCGTCTTCGTCTCCATCGAAAACGGCCTTTCCGCCGGCCTGATCGCGCTCGTCGTCAGCCTGCAGCCGGTGCTCACCTCGACGCTCGCCAATCGCTGGCTCGGCGAGCGCGTGCGCGCTTTGCAATGGCTCGGGCTCGCGCTCGGCGTTGCTCGGCGTCTATCTGATCGTGCGCGACAAGGCGACGACCGGGAACGCAACGCCGTTCGCCTGGGCGGCCGGCGTCGTCGCGCTCGTCGGCATCACCGTCGGCACGCTCTATCAAAAACGCTTCGGCGGCGGCATCGATTGGCGGCCGGGCCTGTGCATTCAATATGCCGCGGCCCTGCTGTTGTTCACGCTCGGCGCTTTTGCCTTCGAGACGCGCGTCGTGCACTTCACGCCGCAATTTATCTTCGCCGTCGGCTGGCTGGTTCTGGTTTTGTCGTTCGGCGCGGTGTGGCTGCTCTATTTCCTCATTCGCCGCGCCGCGGCGACCCGGGTGGTCAGCCTGTTCTATCTCACGCCGCCGGTGACGGCGCTGATGGCGTGGCTTTTGTTCGACGAGCGTCTGGCGCCGCTTGCGCTTCTCGGCATGGCGGTCTGCGTCGCCGGCGTATTCCTGGTGAACTGGAAGCCGAACGGCTAGCGCCAGCCGCCGCCGCCGTTCACATAGACGGTGTCCGCCGTCATGAACGGACATGCGTCCGAGCACATGAACAGCACCAGCTCGCCGATCTCCTCCGGCTCGCCGAAGCGCTTCATCGGCACGTCGTCGAGAAAACGCGCCACGAGTTCGGGCGAGGACCCTGCCGCGTCCTGGAACGGCGTCTGGATCGGGCCCGGCGAAATCGACAAAGCGCGAATGCCTTGCATGGCGAATTCGCGCGCCACGCCCATGGTCATCGACACCACGGCGCCCTTCGCCGCGGCGTAATGGATCGACGAGCCGGGGCCGCCGCGCCGGTGCGCCATGCTGGCCATATTGACGATGACGCCGAGCTTGTTCTTGAGCATATGCGGCAGCACCGCCTGCATGGCGTAGAGCGTGCCGTTGACATTGAGGCGGAAAGTCTTCGCCAAGAGTGCATCGTCGATGTCGAGAAATTTGGAGCGGCGGATCGCGGCGCCCGCCGAATTGAACAAAAAGTGCACGCTGCCGAAGGCGTCGATCGCGCGCCCCACCATGTCGTTGACCTCTGCGCGCGAGGTGACGTCGGCTCGCAGCGCCAGCGCCTGGCTGCCCGCGGCGTTCACAGCGGCTGCGATGTCGCGCACCGCGCTCTCGTTGATGTCGGCGCAGACGACATTGGCATGTTCGCGCGCGAAGATCAGCGCCGTGGCGCGCCCGATGCCGCTTCCGGCGCCGGTGATGAGGATGGTCTTTCCGGCGAAATAGTCCGGCGTCTTTGTCATGTGTTTCCCCCAATTGTTGTTTTGAAAGCGCTAACACTGTCATCGCAGAAAACGGACGCTTCAACAAATCTGTCACATCGCATTCACACTGCGCAACCGCTTACCACTTAACGCGTTTTATCAGTTTGCGCTTATCGAATTCATACTCAAGAGGGTCGCATGCAATTGAGTTGGCCGGTTGCCTTCCAAACAATCGCCAACGCATGTGTCGGGTCAAAAAGCAAGTCGTCAGACAAAACGTTCAGTATAAAGTGTCCAGTGTCATGATCGCGCCGCTCCGCAAGCTCGACGTCGAATGCCCGCCACTCTTCTCCGACAAATCCATCATCGAACGCATGTGGCGGGGCTCGGTCAAGCCCGGCAAGACGCTGCCGCAATATGAAGACGTGGTGCTCGGCAGCCTCGGCCGGCTCGGCGACCATCTCCTCTTGTTTCAGGGCGCGACGCCCGAGGAATTCAAAGTGCTGCGCGCCAGTTCAGCCCGCCGCGGCCGGCCTGCGAAATCGGCGCGCTCATCGCCGCCGATCGGGCGAAACAATCCGCCGTCGCGTAGCTTGTCCGCTTAACTTGCTTTTGGATTCAGGCGGCGAGGAGCCGCGCCGAGCGCAATTGCACGAGCGCGGTTTCGGCGGCGATGGACGCCACCCGCATCGCCGGCACCCCGCAGGTGGCTGCGGCGCGGATCACCGCATTGCGCAGATAAGGCGGTTTCTGGCACCACAGATATTCGAAAATGTGTCCGCTCGATTTGTGCGCGAGGCGGATGGTCGAGCCTTCGATCGCGATATCGAAGCTTGGCTCGCTGCCTTGCACTTTCAAGCTCGGTGAGCGCAAGCCGAAGGCCGAATGGAGCACGCGATCGACATCTTGCGACGTGAAGGGCTTGTGCAGGAAGGCGCAAGCGCCCGACTGCAGCGTTTGATCCTCGGTCGCCTGATCGCACTCCGACGAAATCATCACCACTTTGAGCGTAGGCTGCGCGGCAAAGAGCCATTCCAGCGTGGTCGGGCCGCTGGCGCCGGGCATGTTGCAGTCGAGAAAGACCACATCGAACGGCATCTTGTGGCACAGTTCGAGCGCGGCCTGGCCGTCGGCCGCTTCGGTAATCTCGCAATTGAACACGCTGCCATTGACGATCTTGAGTACGATCTGGCGCACGGTCGAGGAATCGTCGACGATCAGGACTTTGGTGGGCGAAGTGATGCGCTCGTAGGTCTTGATAATGGCGAGCGCGTCGGCCGGGGTGAACGGCTTGAACAGGAATTCATAAGCGCGCAGCTTGATCGCGACCTCGACCGCTTCGGCGGCCGGCGGGCTCGACATCAGGGTCACGAAAGTCTGGATGCCCTGCTTTCGCGCCGACCAAAATGCTTCGGTGCCGGAGAGCTCGGGCATCTGCACGTCGATGAAGGCGAGATCGACATTGGCGGCATTGAGAAGGGTAAGGCAGTCGCGGCCGTTGTCGGTGCGGCTCAACCGCAGCGGCAGCTTCGAACTGCGCGCCGCCTCGGTGAGAATATCCTGGGCGACGCTCGAGTCGTCGGCGATAAGCATATTGATCGTACGGGGCATGGTGGTTCCGTCCGTTCAAGGCATGGTTTGCCGGCAAAGACCCAGCCGAGAACCCCATTCGACGCCAATCTTATTGCCGGGCGGCGAACAAGCTGAGGCAAAATCAATTCAAATTCATCGCACCGGCAGATCGTAAACGCTGCAGATCGTGAACGCTAAAGTCGTGAACGCCACAGTCGCAACCGCATATAGGGGAGAACATCATGCTGCACTGGACTGCGCTCGTCACCGTGCTCGCAATCCTGTTTTATTTTTACACCGGATTTCGCATTCCGCGGGCGAGACGGAAATACGGTGTGCCGGTGCCGGCAATGTCCGGCAATGCCGATTTCGAACGCGTCGTGCGGGTGCAAATGAACACGCTCGAATGGATGCCGATCTTTCTGCCTTTGCTGTGGCTATTTGCCTTTTACGTCGGCGATCGCCCTGCAGCGGCGCTGGGCCTGATTTGGGTCGGCGGCCGCATCTATCACATGGTCAGCTATACCGAAGCCGCCGCCAAGCGCGGGCCGGGTTTCTTCGTCCAGGCACTGGTTTGCGCGGTTTTGCTCATCGGCGCGGTCGCCAGGATTATTTCGTCGCTGCTGCACGGCGCCTGAGCCGATGCGGGCTTTTACGGCAAATTTACCGTCAACAAATAATGTAGCATTTGCAACTATTTCTATATTTCGTTGGGGCTGGGAAACAGAATGTTCAATCGATTGTCGGTCAGCATTTTGCTGAAATCCGTTATCGCGCTGATGGGCGCCACCGTCGTGATCATGCTGGCGCTCGGCGCCCGCGATTCCTGGACCCGGCTGAACACCGCCAACCGGATCTCCGGCGTCGCCAATGTCTCGGCCTATATGTTCACGGCGCTCAACGGTTTGCGGGTCGACCGCTTCAGCACGGCGCGCGATCTCATCAACGACCGGCAATTTGCGACGCTGGACCCTCTGATCAAAGGCGCGCGCGACAAGGAAATGCCGGCGCTCAACAGCGTCCTCGGGGCGCTGGCGGCGATGGATTATCCGGATCGGGATCAGGCGATCGCCGACCTTAGTGCCAGAGTCAAAAGGCTGTCCGAGCTGCAGGAAAAAACCACCGCTGCGATGGCGCAGCCGAAATCGGCGCGCCCGCCGGAGCTCGCCGACGCGTACGGCAAAGAGGGCGACGGCATGATTGCCGCGCTCGACAGCTGGGGCACGCGGCTCGTCAAGTCCATATCGCTGCAGGATCCGTATGTGGATCAGCTCCTGGAGATCAAGCAGCTTGCCTGGACCATGCGCAATGCGGCCGGCAACCAGTCGCTTGTCATCTCCAATGGCATCAGCGGCATCGCGCCGCCGCCCGACGTGCTCACTGGCTATAACCGCAATGACGCCACGTTCGACACCGCTTGGGCGGCCGTCCAAGATATTGCCTCGCGCTTGCCGCCGAGTGCCGCGCTCACCGCCGCCATCGACAAGGTCAAAACGGAGTTTTTCGGCAGCGGCTATCCCGAGCTGCGGCTGAAAGTGCTCAAGCAATTGATTGCCGGCGAGCCCACCGGCTTCACCGTCGAGCAATGGTCGCCGAACTCGGTCAGCAAACTTTCGCTCACACTCGGCGTCGCCATCGCAGCGCTGGATGCCGCCAAGGCGCAGGCCGCGGCTCAATCCGCGCTGGCCTGGAACGACTTGCTGGTGCAGTCCGGCCTGCTTGTGCTCGCGCTCGTCGTTGCCGGCGGCATGATGCTTCTGGTGACGCGGCGCGTCACCGGGCCGCTGAACGCGATCCGCGGCGCCATGCTCAAGCTCGCCGGCGGCGACTTCGAGGTCGTGCTGCCAGGTCTCGAGCGCAAGGACGAGATCGGCGCGGTGGCGAACGCGGTCGAGCGCTTCAAGGTGCTCGCGGTCGACAAGGCGCGCAACGAAGCCGACGAGGCGATGAAGCGGCAGCAGGCCGAAGCCGAGCGTCACGCGCAAGTCGCCCGCGTCGAGGCCGAGGCACAGGCCAAAGTGGCGGCGGAACGCGCCAAGGCGTCGGAAGAGCAGGCGCATGCCTTCCGTACGCTCGGCGACGCGCTCGGCCGGCTCGCCGACGGCGATTTCACCATCCGCCTCGACGACGACATTTCGGATGCCTACAAGCAGATCAAGGACGACTTCAATCTCGCCATCGGCCGTCTGCACGAGACCATCCAGGCGGTTGCCGATTCAACCCGCGAAGTCGGCAATGCGGCGAACGAGATCTCGACGGCGACCACCGACCTGTCGCAGCGTGTCGAGGAGCAGGCCGCAAGCCTTGCCGAGACCTCGTCCTCGATGGAAGAGATTTCGGCGACGGTGAAGACCAATGCGCAGAACGCCCAGCAGGCCAATACGCTGACCAATTCGACCCGCGGCGTCGCCGATCGCGGCGGCAAGGTGGTGGCCGAGGCGGTCACGGCCATGTCGCGGATCGAAGAATCCTCGCGGCAGATCTCCGACATCATCACGGTGATCGACGAGATCGCGCGGCAGACGAACCTGCTGGCGCTCAACGCGGCGGTCGAGGCGGCGCGCGCCGGCGACGCCGGGCGGGGCTTTGCGGTCGTCGCCTCGGAAGTGAGAAGCCTGGCGCAGCGCTCCTCGGAGGCGGCGAAGAACATCACCGACCTGATCGCCAAGAGCTCGGACCGCGTGCAGGAGGGCGTTGGGCTGGTCAACCGCGCCGGCACGGCGCTGAGCGAGATCGTCGACTCGATCAAGCAGGTGGCGGATATCGTGTCCGGCATCGCCACGGCGAGCGCCGAGCAATCGACCGGGCTTGAGCAGATCAACCGGGCGCTGACCGAAATGGACGAGGTGACGCAGCGCAACTCGGCGCTGGTCGAGGAGAACTCGGCGACCGCCAAGACCCTCGAGCAGCAATCGCACGACATGCAAGAGCGGATCGCCTCGTTCAAGCTCGACAGCCACGGCACAGGCCATGCGGCTCCGGTGGGCGCCAGGGCGCGCAACGCGGCCTAATAAGACTCTGAAGTTGAAAAGCGCGGGCGGGACTTCGACGTCCAAGCCCTCGCTAGCCTAGTTTGGCCGATCAGCGGGCTTCCTTCCTCACGACCGCAAGGCGGGTGAGGGAGCGGCTGCCTATTTTTACGGCAAATTTACCCTCAACAAATACTGTAAGAATCACAACGATTTCTCCGTTTTTCAGGGATGGAAGCAAATGCTTAGCCGAGTGTCCGTCAGCATTTTGCTGAAATCCGTGATCGCCGCCTTGGGCGCGATCGTCGTCGTCATGCTGGCGCTCAACGCCCGCGAATCCTGGACCCGGCTGAAGGCCGCCAGCCAGATATCCGACGTCGCCAACATTTCGAGCTACATGTTCGTCGCGATGAACAGTTTGCGGGTCGATCGTTCGTCGACGGTTCGCGACTTGGTGGCTGATAAGCAGCTGACGGCCATGAACAAGCTGCTCAAGGAGTCCCGCGACATAGAAATGCCGGCGCTCAACAGCCTCCTGGCGGCCCTGGCGAGTGCGGAGATTCCAGACCGCGACCAGCTCGCAAGCGAGTTTGGCAGTAAGATCAAGCGCTTGACGGAGATGCACGAACAGACCGCGGCGCTATTTCTGCAGCCGAAATCGGCGCGCCCGGCGGGTTTATCGGACGAGTATAATAAAGAAGTCTTGGAGCTGATGGCCGCGCTCGATAAACGCGGCACCCAGCTCGTGAAGTTGATCTCCTTGAAGGATCCCTATGTGGATCAGCTGATGGAGATCAAGCAGCTGGCTTGGGCCATGCGCAATGCCGCCGGTGACGCGTCGCTTGTCGTGTCCAACACGCTCGGCGGGATGCCGTTGCCGCCGGATACGTTGCTCACCTATACCGGCAATGTTGCAAAGATAGACGCTGATTGGAGCGCGATTATCGACATCGTCTCCCGCTTGCCGTCTTCACCCTCGCTCGCCGCAGCCGTCGATAAGGTCAAGAAGGAGTATTTCGGCGGCGGTTATCCCGAGCAGCGCACGAAAATCGTCAAAGCGCTGATCGCGGGCGAACCGCCCGGCGTCACCGTCGATCAGTGGTCGCCGATGTCGGTCGCCAATCTGACGGCGCTGCTCGGTGTTGCCACCGCAGCCCTCGACGCCGCCAAAGCGCAATCCTCGGAGCAGTCCGCGCAAGCTTGGGACAGCCTGATCCTGCAGTCGGGCCTGCTTCTCGCCGCGATCTTGTTCGCCGGCAGCATGATGCTTTTGGTCTCGCGGCACGTGACGGGTCCGCTCGGCGCGATCCAGGCCGCGATGCTCAAACTTGCTGGCGGCGACTTCAACGCCGTCCTTCCGGGATTGCAGCGCAAGGATGAGATCGGCGCGGTGGCGAACGCGGTCGAGCGCTTCAAGGTGCTCGCGGTCGACAAGGCGCGCAACGAAGCCGACGAGGCGATGAAGCGGCAGCAGGCCGAAGCCGAGCGTCACGCGCAAGTCGCCCGCGTCGAGGCCGAGGCACAGGCGAAAGTGGCGGCGGAACGCGCCAAGGCGTCGGAAGAGCAGGCGCATGCCTTCCGTACGCTCGGCGACGCGCTCGGCCGGCTCGCCGACGGCGATTTCACCATCCGCCTCGACGACGACATTTCGGATGCCTACAAGCAGATCAAGGACGACTTCAATCTCGCCATCGGCCGTCTGCACGAGACCATCCAGGCGGTTGCCGATTCAACCCGCGAAGTCGGCAATGCGGCGAACGAGATCTCGACGGCGACCACCGACCTGTCGCAGCGTGTCGAGGAGCAGGCCGCAAGCCTTGCCGAGACCTCGTCCTCGATGGAAGAGATTTCGGCGACGGTGAAGACCAATGCGCAGAACGCCCAGCAGGCCAATACGCTGACCAATTCGACCCGCGGCGTCGCCGATCGCGGCGGCAAGGTGGTGGCCGAGGCGGTCACGGCCATGTCGCGGATCGAGGAATCCTCGCGGCAGATCTCCGACATCATCACGGTGATCGACGAGATCGCGCGGCAGACGAACCTGTTGGCGCTCAATGCGGCGGTCGAGGCGGCGCGCGCCGGCGACGCCGGCCGCGGCTTTGCGGTGGTCGCCTCGGAAGTGAGCAGCCTGGCGCAGCGCTCCTCGGAGGCGGCGAAGAACATCACCGACCTGATCGCCAAGAGCTCGGACCGCGTGCAGGAGGGGGTTGGGCTGGTCAACCGCGCCGGCACGGCGCTGAGCGAGATCGTCGACTCGATCAAGCAGGTGGCCGATATCGTGTCCGGCATCGCCACGGCGAGCGCCGAGCAATCGACCGGGCTTGAGCAGATCAACCGGGCGCTGACCGAAATGGACGAGGTGACGCAGCGCAACTCGGCGCTGGTCGAGGAGAACTCGGCGACCGCCAAGACCCTCGAGCAGCAATCGCACGACATGCAAGAGCGGATCGCCTCGTTCAAGCTCGACGACCACGGCACAGGCCATGGGGCTCCGGCAAGGGCGCGCAACGCGGCCTAGTCATTCGCGACGGCGGCCGCGGCGCTCGAGGCTTGAGCGCCGCGCTCGCGTTTTAGTCGAATGTGAGGAAAGGTCTCGGCTGTTACTTAGTCACCTGGCAACATCCGACATACTACCTACGACCTTCGTCATACGGCCGCGACGGCGAGCGGCCGCAACGCAGGTCAATCTTATGCATGCACCGAATGTCGACGACAGGCGCCATGCGCCGCGGCGTCCGATCAATCCCATGGCAAAAATTCTGCTTGCGGCCGGCGCACCGCCGCGCGACTGCGTGGTCGCCGATATCTCGACCGGGGGCGTGAAGCTTGAGGTCGAGGGTTTCGAAGTTCCCGACGATTTCGTGTTGATCCTGACCGCCGACGGCGTCGCCAAGGAATGCAATTACCAGGTCGTCTGGCGCTTCGGCCACGAGGTTGGCGCCAGATTTGTCAGCCTCGTACGCCCCGGCGGCTCGAGCCCGCTCAGCTTCTAGGAATGTGAATTTAAGAATGTGAAACAGCCCCGGCCGCAGCCGGGGCTGTTTGCTGCCAAGAACGTAGTGCCGTCTATTGGCCGCCGTTGGGCTGTGCCGGAGCCGGTGGTGCCGGGCTAATCGGCGGTGCTAGTGTTGTTCCAGGCTTGGTTGTCTGCGGCGAGGTCGCGGGCGGCAACATGCGCGTCGCGGCGGGCGGTGCGGTGATGTCATTTGAAGCTGTGTTGGTGCCAATTTGCCCCGCCTGATGCGTCATGCCGAAGGCGACTGCAAGCACCACGACGACAAATATGGCGGCCGCCATCCATCCCCAGACCGCATTCGCAGCCCGCACATCCGGATCCATCTTGGCATTGCGCCGGTAGGGATCTTTCGGATTGAAGGGGTCAAAATCCGAGTTCTGATAGTCAGACATGAAGGACCTCCGTCCATCGTTCAGCTGCCCGATAACCGGGAGGCGACGGCGCTCGTTCCCGCGTGGCGGGAATACCGGGTCAGCCGGCAAGTCATGTCGCGGAACTTTTTGGTGGAACTCTCGGGCCAGGACTACGCCGCGGCCGGCACCGAGAAAACAATGGCGTCGTTCGCCACATGGCCATCGGTGACGCCGCGGGTCTGCAACGCGCCGAGAAAGTCTTGCAGCGGCGGATAATCGGGTGAGGTGCCGAAGCAGCGCGCGTCGTCGATCGCAACTACGCTTCCGGCCGGCGCTCGCGCCAGGATGAAATCGATCTCCGCCGAGATCGGCGTTTCAATCTCGCCCTTGCCGGTGCCCGGGCCGGAATAATGCGCGTCGAGATAAAACAGCGCGGGCCGGGTCAGCTTTTCGACGACCGCCGGCAGGCGCGTGCCGCTGTCGCCCTCGATCAGCCGAATGCGGCTATTGCCGTTGAAACGCAGCCGGGCAAGAGCTGCGAGTTTTGCATCGAGCTCGATGGTGACGACCTCGTAACCGTGGCCCGACAGAAAGTTCGCCATGTCGCCGAGAAAAGTGCCGGTCTCGACGACGAGATCCAATTTGCGGCTGCGCAGCAAATTGAGGAGCGCATAGCGCTTTTGCAGCGGGCAAGTGGAGCCCGCATTCGAGCCCGCCACATTGGCGCGCGCCCAGCGGACATAATCGACCCGATCCTTGAGCCCGATCACCCAGCTCGACAGCGGCGACCGCCGCAAGCGCGCGTGCCATTCAACTGAAACCATCGATGCGTCCCGATTCCGCTTCCGAAAGAAAAACTGCCGGGGAAGCTCTGGAGCGCTGGCGTGCTCCGACGGATTCGAACTCCCGACCGGCAAGATTAGACGTCGGAAAAGATGTAGCTCCATAGGGCCGCGCATGGCAACCGCCGGGCCAGCGTTGAGCTTGATTCCGCCGTGATGCGCTTCCTCCTTGAGGAACAAAGCGCGAAATATGCGAACGGCTGTCGCTCCGGGCCTTAGGGGGGCGAAGCCCAGGCTTGGCGGGTGTCGGAAAAGTTACCTTAACGCCGATCATCCAGCACAAAAACTGGGCGGTAACAAATATCTGTCACAAAGAGCCAATCGTCGTTCGATCGACACTTCCAGGGGAAGTGGAATGACCAAATGGGTCCAGTCAATTCTCCAGACGACGACCTATTTGGGTTTCGCCGTCATTGCGGTTATCTGGTCCGGCGTCTTTCTCCTGGGCGAGCAGGAACATCGCCGCGCCTATGACGAAGCCGTGCGTCAGGGCAGCAACCTGACATTGGTGCTCGAAGAATATGTTCAGCGGATCGTTCTGCAGTGCGATAACGTGCTTCTCGCGCTGCGGCGCGACTATCAGCGGGACCCGGAACATTTCGATCTCGTCAGCTGGGCGAAGAATACGCAATTCCATAACAATCTGACGGCCAATATCGGCATCACCGATGCCAAAGGCTATGTCATCCTGACAAGCCTCAAACATTTGTCGTCGCCGGTCTATATCGGCGATCGGCCGCCTTTTATTTTCCAACGCGATTCCGCGAAGGCCGATCAGCTTTTTATCAGCGATCCTCTGGTCGGCAGCGTCAGCAAAGAGCGTTCAATCCAGTTCACCCGTCCGATCAACGATCCTGCCGGGACCTTCGTCGGCACCGTCGCCATCTCGCTTAACATTGCCGAGCTGGAAAACTTCTTCAGCTCACTCGATTTGGGGAGCGCCGGGATTGTATCCCTGGTGCATTCGGATGGCGTCGTCCTCGTCCGCGGCGGCTCGACTCCGGAAAGCAAAGAATTCACCGGGACCAAGATCAGCAACGCGCCTTTTTTCGGCAAGTTGCAGAAGAGTTCGTCGGGCAGCTATTGGAGCGCGCTCAACGAGCGGTTCGAGGGTATCCAGCGCCTCATTTCTTATCGTGCCGTCTCCGGCCTTCCTCTCACCGCGGTGGTCGGTCGAGCCGACACAACCATCTTTCTGCAGGCCGATGCCTCGTTCGAGAAATATGTCTTGATTGGCGCGATTTTGACAGCCGCCGTTTTGCTCGTCGTCATCATGGCGGCACGCCGGCAGAGGCAGATGCTGTCGACATCCGCCGAGCTTGAGCACTCGAATCATCTTTTGAATACCGCGCTGGCGCACATGACTCACGGGCTGTGCATGTTCGACAAAGATGGCCGGCTTGTCACTTGCAACGAGCGCTATGGCGCGATGTATGATCTTGCGCCCGAACAGACCAAGCCGGGCGCTACCATCAAATCCGTACTCGAAGCGCGCGTCGCCTCAGGCACCTCGCCGGAGGATGCGGAAACCTACATTCGCACCCGGCTCGCTGATCTGTTTGCGGGTGTTCCGCGCAGCGCCGACAACGAGCTCCGCAATGGCAAAATATACGCCATAAGCCATCAGCCGATGCTGCAAGGCGGCTGGGTCGGCACGCATGTCGATGTCACCGAGCAACGCCGCGCCGAAAGAGCGTTGGACGAGGCCAGGCAATTCCTCGATTCCATCATCGAAAATATTCCGGTGTCCGTCGTCGTGAAGGACGCGGCGACGCGCAAATATATTTTGGTCAATCGGGCGTTCGAAAGCATGATTGAGCTGTCGCGGCGCGATCTTTTGGGCCGCACCGTCTTCGACATTTTTGCAGCTGAAGACGCCGCCTTCATGGATCGCACCGATACCGAGTTCGACGCAGGCCGGCAATGACGCCTATTACCGGGAATACGAAGTCGAAACGCCCAAAGGCGGCCAGCGCACCCAGGGCACGCGTCGCATCGTCGTTCGCGATGACAAAGGAGAACCCAAATATCTTATCGCCGTGATCGATGACATCACCGAGCGTAAGAAAGCGGACCACCGCATCGCTTATCTCGCCCATCACGATGGACTGACGGGATTGGCCAACCGGACCGCCTTGCTGCAGAAGATCGAGGAGGCCGGGGCGCGATGGCGCGGGCTCGGTGAGGCATTTGGCGTGCTGCTTCTGGACCTCGACAGGTTCAAGCAGGTCAACGACAGTATGGGCCATCCGGCGGGCGACAGGTTGCTGATCGAAGTCGCCGGCCGTCTCAAGGCGCTGCTGCGCGAGACCGACGTGCTCGCCCGGCTTGGCGGCGATGAATTCGCCATCATTCAAGCAGGCGATGCCGACCCGTGCGAAGCGGCGGCAGCGCTGGCGAGCCGTATCATTGCGAGCATCGGACAGCCATTCGCTATTAACGGCGCAGAAATCACCGTCGGCACCAGCATCGGCATTGCGCTCGCCTCCGATCATGAAGGCGGCAATGATGAGCTTCTCAAGATGGCGGACCTTGCCCTTTATCGCGCCAAATCGGCGGGCCGCAACGGCTACTTCTTCTTTGATCCGCAAATGAGCGCAATCGCAACCGCGCGCCAGGAAATCGAAATCGACCTGCGCCGCGCGGTCCAGCAGGAGGAGTTCGAGCTTCATTATCAGCCGGTTATCGATGCTAAGACCGGCAAAATCTGCAGCGCCGAGGCTTTGATCCGGTGGCGGCATCCGACCAAGGGCCTGATTTATCCGGATTCCTTCATCCCGCTGGCCGAGGAAACGGGATTGATCACCCAGATCGGCGACTGGGTGTTGCGGGCGGCCTGCACTCAAGCGACCGAGTGGCCGGCCGAGGTGAAGGTGGCGGTGAACCTGTCGGTGATACAGTTCCAAAAGCCCAATCTTGCCGACGTCGTGATGCTGGCGCTGGTCGAGAGCGGACTGGGTCCGGAACGGCTCGAGCTCGAGATCACCGAGACGGCGTTGATCGAATCCGCAGCCGAATGCTTGCCGGCGCTGCGGCAGTTCAAGAGCCTCGGCATCACGATCGTGCTCGACGACTTCGGGACCGGATACTCGTCGCTGAGCCAATTGGCGATGTTTCCATTCGACAAGATCAAGATCGACAAGTCGTTTACGCAGAACATGACCAAGCGCAGCGAGTGTGCCGCGATCATTTCGGCGACGCTGACCTTGGCGCAAAGCCTGGGTATCGCGACAACGGCGGAGGGCGTCGAAACCGTCGATCAGTATCGGCTGTTGCGATTGGCGGGCGTGACCTCATTGCAAGGATATTTGTTCAAACGCCCGGTTCCCGCGCGGGAGATCGATTTCAACGAGCCTTATTGCGGCGTGGCCATAGAGGAAGCCGCTTAGCAAGCCCGGCGTCAGCGCGTGCATTTAGCGTCGCTCGGCATGGCCTTTCAAGCAGACGATCGTGGCTTCTCGCCAGTCGAGGGTGAACTGGAGGGCGGCGGCTCAGTTTCGTGAAGCGCTGCGATCAAGTAATCGACAAAGGCTCGCGCTGATGGCTTGGCGGCTCTGCCGCTCGCATAGACGGCGCTGAGCTCGACCGTTCCCGCGTCCCATTCCGGTAACAGCCGAACGAGCTCTCCTCTCTCTAATTCGCGACGGCACGCGCCGAGCGGAGTCATGACGATGCCCAATCCTTCGACGGCCGCGGCGATTGCGCCCAAGCTTGCCGTTATCGTCAACTTGCCTTCGACTTGGAACGAGGTCGCAGTATCGCCCTTGCGAAAGGACCAGTGGCCGCCGAGGCTTGCGGGCCCAAGAATGATCGCATGCTGCGGCAAATCCGCAGGTGTGAGGGGGCCTCCGGCCTTGTCGAGGTAAGCGCGCGACGCGGCGAGGACCCGCGGCCATGCGAGAATTCTCCGCACCGTCGCCGTCGAGTCGGAAAGAGGACCAAACCGAAGCGCGACGTCCACGCCTTCGGCCACGAGGTCTTCGCGCTCATCTCCCATCAGCAGGTCGATCCGTAGCGCTGGATGCCGGCTCATGAAGTCGGAAAGCCGGGCGATGACCTCCCGCACGGCAAAGGTCGTTGCCAAACCGATCCGCAATATTCCGCGCAGCTCTCCCGTTCCGCGCGCAGCGTGTTCCGCCTCGTCGAGCTCGGCTAGGACAGACTCGATGCGAGCCAGGAAGTCCAAGCCGGCGTCGGTCAGCGTTACCGCGCGCGTGGTCCGGACGAACAGCGCGATGCCAATTTCGCGCTCCAGCGTCGCGATCGTCCGAGATGCGGTCGATTGCGGAATGTTCAGTTCACGACCGGCGGCGGAAAAGCTTCCCTTGCGGGCGACCCGAGCGAACAGCCGCAGCGCGAAGAGGCGGTCGCTCATAGCGAGGGTGGATAACTGAAAGCCATTTTGGCTGACTACAGCAGTCAAATGGAAAAGTCGATGTTCATCCGTGAAGCCCGGAGGTGGACTCTCGGCAGCATGGAGATCAGATATGCGGCACAAGTTCTCTCTGGCCTTGGTAGCGGCCTTTGCGGTGTTCCCTCTCGGGGGCGCGATCGCTCAGGTTGGCGCAAGTGGCTACTCCCTGCCGCTGGCACTCGCGGTGAAGGCAGCGACCACAGCGATCGCAACCTGCGCCAGCAACGGTTATCCGGTTTCCGCCGTTGTCGTTGACCCCTCCGGAGTCATCAAGCTCGAGGCCAAGGGCGACCACTCGACCATCCTCACCACCACTTCAGCCTTCCGCAAAGCGTACACGGTCGTGACTTTCGGGCCGATCTTTAAGTTCGACACTTCGAGCGTGTTCGCGGCGCTGGTGGCTAAAAATCCGAGCGGTGCAGCGCTCGCGACGTTGCCCGACATTGCACTGCTGCCTGGCGCGGTCGCGATCAAGGCCGGAGACGAGATCGTTGCTGCGCTCGGCGTTGGGGGTTCGCCGGGCGGCGATAAGGATGAGGCCTGCGCCCAGGCCGGGGTCACGAGCATCAAGGATGATCTCCCGAGCCCACGGTGAAGCGGTGGCTTCACGCTTTACGCCGAGATGTAAGCGTCATGCAGCGCTCGAATGCAATTGTCGTGCGCCAGCTTGGGAGACCTAGCGTCAGCGGGTGGCGTGCCACTGTTTCCGCTGCGTGTGCGAGCCTCGTCGGCATAGGACTTGCTCGTTTTGCCTATACCCATCTTGCCGGCCATCATCGGCGCTCGTGAGCGTCTTTCCTCAGCGACGGACATGACGCATGCTTACGTCTGTTCGGTGACGGCGACCGTCGATCGCTTCTCGGGCCGATGAAGGCCGGGCCGGCTCCATTGACGCCGTCGAGCGGCGACACGACATATCCCTATGCCGTCGATCCCGGTCACAGCTCTGGAACAAGATATGCACGCGCCGCCAAACATCGATCCGGTCGCCGCGCATTCTGGCAGCGACGTTGTGCACTGGCTGACAAACGACACGCGCGATGAGCGCTTCATTGACAATATCTTCGTTGAGCTGTGTGTCCGGCTCCAGCGAGCGGGCATTCCCGTCAAGCGGGCGTCACTTCACGTCCTGATCTCCCATCCGCAATGGCTTGGCGCTCGGATCATGTGGGCCGACGGGATGCGCGAGGCCGAGATTGCCAGAGTTGACTTCGATGTCAGGGGACGATCCGAATTTATCGACAGTCCCGCCAACGAAATCCATGACGGTGCCACCGAGGTGCGTGAGAATCTCGAATGCGATCCCGCACTGGGCCGCAAACACGCCCTCTATGACGAGATGCGGGCGAAGGGCCTGACCGACTATGTGGCGTGGCCGCTGTACCATACGCTCGGCAAGCGGCACATCGTGACCTTTGCAACCGACCAGCCCGGAGGTTTCGACGACGCGCATATCGCCGCCCTGTTGAAACTGTTGCCGGTTCTGGCGCTGGTCAGCGAAATCCGTATCAAGAACCGGCTGGCGCGAACGCTACTCGAAACCTATGTCGGGTCGCATGCCGGCGAGCTCATTCTGGCCGGCGCCACCCGGCGCGGAAGCGGGACGACGGTCCGCGCCGCCATCATGATCTGCGATCTGCGTGATTTCACCAGGATCTCCGACAACTGGCCGCGCGATGACGTCATTGATCTTCTTAACGGCTATTTCGACGCGATGTCGGAGCCAATTGCGCGACATGGCGGGGAAATACTGAAATTCATCGGCGATGGTCTGCTCGCCATTTTTCCGCTCAGCCAGCCGTCCGCCTGCGCAAATCTGCTGCATGCTGTGGCCGAAGCCCGGCAGGCCATGATTGGCCTGAACGAAAGGAACCGCGAAGCCGGCTTTGCGCCGCTGAATTACGGCATCGGCGTCCATGTCGGAGACGTTATGTACGGCAATATCGGGTCGCGCACCCGGCTCGACTTCACCGTTATCGGCCCTGCGGTCAACATGGCTTCGCGTCTCGAAACCCTCACCAAACAATTGGGGAGAACGGTGCTGTTGTCCCGCGCCTTCGCCGACTTCGTCGAAAGCGATTTCGCTCTCGAACGCGTCGGCGAATATCCGGTACGCGGCTTCAACAACCCAGTGGAGCTGTTTGCGTATCACGGTTGAATGCCGATCGCTCATAGCACCAATGGATAACTGAAAGCCATTTTCGCCGCCTGCTGGTGTTCGAATGGAATGTCCACCTTCAGCCGAGGATGAAGGAGACGGACATGAGCAGCGAAAGGAAGGTTGCCGTCATCACTGGCGCCTCGCAGGGCATCGGCGCAGCCCTTGTCGAAGCATATCGCGGTCGCGATTACGGGGTGGTCGCGACGGCGCGGTCGATCAGGCCAACTAACGATGACCAAATCCTGGCGGTGCCCGGCGACATTACCGACCGGAAGACGGCCGAGCGTGCGATTTCCGAAGGCCTGGCCCGGTTCGGGCGTATCGATACGCTCATCAACAACGCCGGCGTCTTCGTCGCCAAGCCGTTCACTCGGTATACCGAGGCTGATTACGCGGCTGTGCTGGGCGTCAACCTCACGGGCTTCTTTCACATCACGCAGCTCGCCATCGCAGAGATGGAGAAGCGGCATAGCGGCCACGTCGTGCAGATCACGACGAGCCTGATCGAACACGCGAACTCCCATGTGCCGTCCGTGCTCGCCTCGCTGACGAAGGGAGGCTTGAGTGCCGCGACCAAATCGCTGGCGATCGAGTATGCAAAGCGCGGCATCAGAGTGAATGCGGTTGCGCCCGGCGTCATCAAGACGCCGATGCATCCCGTCGAAACACATGCGCAGCTCGCCAAGCTGCACCCGCTTGGCCGGATGGGCGAGATCTCGGACATCGTGGGCGCGATCCTCTATCTGGAATCGGCGGGCTTCGTGACCGGCGAGACCATTCACGTCGATGGTGGCCAGAGCGCGGGCCACTGAAGCCTCCGTCAGAGGGGCGGGCGGGAGCCGCGTACGGAGGCCGGCCGCTACCGCGTCTTCGGGGCTGGCGCAACGATCCCTGAAGGAGGACGTTATGAACCGACTTGAGAAAGTGCTGTACACCGCGAAGGCCCACACCACAGGCGGGCGCGCCGGCATGTCACGCGGCAATGAGCCCTATTGCAGCGTGGCCATAGAGGAAGCCGCTTAGCTATCACACGCCACAACAGCTGCAACTGCGGTGCTCTGCGATTTCGTGCTACGTTCCAACTCCAACCGCATGCAGACGCCTTAATGCGCGAGTTCTTTATGAACCCTTTGCCGATTGTCCGGATCATTCTGTATGTTCGAGACCTTACGAAGGTAGCTGCGTTCTATCAGAAGCACTTCGGCCTAAAGCCGCTGCCTGGAGCGGAGGATGGCTGGCTCGAGATTGGCTCGCCGAATGGCGGCTGTACCATTGCTCTCCACCAAGCCGCTGCTTCCCAAAAGCGCGGGTCTGAAATCAAGATTGTTTTCGGAGTCAAAGACGTGCGCGCGTTCAGGGCTGAGCGAGCGGCAGCCGGCTTGAAGTTCGGTGCCGTCCACACATCCATCGGCCATGAATTTTCGAATGCGAAGGATCCCGCTGGGAACTCGATCCAGGTATCGAGCCGAGGTTTCAAATAACCTGCAGATCAATTGCAGGCCCCCGTCGATGTCCGCCTGCGCATTGGCGTCCGATCCAGCGCAAGAACAGCGGATTTTGGCGGCGATAGCGCATTCCGCAGTGGCGCGCTCGGAGAGATTCGAACTCCCGACCCTCAAATTCGAAGTCTGATGCTCTATCCAGCTGAGCTACGAGCGCGAAGCGCGCCGGCACAATAATGGCTTCGCCGCAAAAGTCACCCGCTTGGAGCCGGTTGCGCCGGGCTTGCTGTTCGGTTGTCGACCGGATTTATGCCCAAAAACGTGGCCGCCGCGCTTGCGCCACCATACGACTTCGTAAAAACTGCAAGCATGCTCGGCGCCGAACGTGCAGCGGGCGATTTTGAAAAAGTTCTTGCAGGAGGGAAAGATGGCGAAGTCGAAACGCGGCCTCGATAATCGGCACCGCGACAAGAGCGGCAAAATCGATCGCAAGCACGGCAACACGAAAGTGGCGGCGCTGCGCAAGGAGTACGGCGACGAGCTTCGCCAAGGGCCGCCGCAAGGATATGATGCTGAAAAATTTGCTCAAGGAAACAGGCAGCGCGTCGCTGCACGACTATTTGCGGCATCACCACAAATAGCGGCGCGGCAAAACCTGCTATCGGCGGCGGGATCGGCCCGCCGCCTCATTCCGTCTCGCCCGGTCGTCTTACGTGCCGCCCGCTGACGTTCCGCGGCTATGCGATCGGTTCGGGATCGCGCACTTGCAATTCGGGCGCGGCGCTTTCCGTCGTCGCGCGCCCGCGCTGCCGCGATCGTGCGGCGATGCCGGCAATTGCAGCACCGTCGCGGTTTGGCCGGGCACGAGCCGCGTCACCATCACGATCTGGCCGCCCGGAAATTCCAGCGCGTCGTGATGGACGTGCGGATCGTCCATATTGATCTGACGAAAGCGCGCGACGCGGTGCTCGACGCGCGCCTTGCCGAACATGCTGAAGGCGCGGTCGTAGACTGGACGGCATCGTCGAAGGCGATCTCGGTGCCGGGCAGCAGGCAGACGGCGACGCCGGGTTGCCCGATCTCGGTGAAGCCGCGCGTGATCGAGGTCGCGAAGTCGGTCGACACGAGCCTGTCGGCGACCTTCGCGGGCCGCGAAGCGATGAGATGCAGACTATAATCGCACATGGAGAGGCACTCCTTTGAGAGCGAGAATACGGCTCTCTGATGTGCCTGAACCCGGGCATTGGCGAAATGTTCCGCGCGGCGCGGGCCAGCGCCCGCGCCATGCATCGGGCTGTGCCGCCATGCTGACGCTCGATTGCAATTGCGGCGCGAGCGGCCTAGACCGCCACAAACATTGCGTCATGCACAGCGCGGGCGGGGATGGACGACGTCACCAAGCAGGCTCGCGTTCGCCGGCGGTTCGATCGCCGGGCAGGCCAAGCAGACGGCCGGCCGCACCGATAACGTGCCGTCCGGCATTCGTCCTGATGATCGTCGCCACCGTGCTGTTCGCCGGCGCCTCGGCCGCCAGCAAATGGCTGGTCGCGGAATTATCCGGTCGGCGAGGTGCTGTTTCTGCGCTCGCTGTCGTCGTTGATCGCCGGCGCCGCGGTGATGCTGCCGGTCACCGGTCTGTCGGTCTATCGCGACGCGCCGGCCGCGCGATCATCTCGCGCGCGGCCTGTCGCAATCGATCTCGCAGCTTGCGCTCCTGCTCGCCTTCAGCCTGATGCCGCTCGCCGGCGCGGTCGCCATCAATTTCTCCGCGCCGCTGTTTGCCGCCCTGGTGTCGATCGTCTGGCTCAAGGAGCGCGCCGGCTATGTCCGCGGCAGCGCGCTCCTCATCGGCTTTCTCGGCGTGCTGATCGTGACCAATCCCGGCGCCAATTCGCTGACGCTCGGCGCGCTGTTCGCGCTCATCAATGCCGTCATGTACGGCACCGTCACGGTCGCCGTGCGCGGCATGACGCGGAACGGAATCGGCCAATACGCTGGTCATCTGGCATGCTGACCGTGCTCGCGTTCTTTCACAGCTTTCTGTTGTTCTTCGGCTGGCGCTCGCCGACGCCGCTCGACGCCGCGATGCTGTTCGGCACCGGCTTCGTCAACGCGATCGGACAATGGTTCTGGACCAAGTCGCTGCATCTCGGCGCCGGCGCCGGCGGTGACGCCGTTCTATTATCTGATGCTGGTCTGGGCGCTGGTCTTCGGCTTTGTCGTCTGGGGCGACGTGCCTTCGGCCAGCCTGCTCGTCGGGTCGGCCATTGTCGTTGCCACCGGTCTGTTTCTGTTTCTGCGCGAAGCCCGGCTGCAGCAGTCGCTCGCAGCCGCCCGCCGCAAGGCGGCGGGTACGGCGGATGCGCGCGATGCAGCGATGGCGTCAAGACGCCACAGGGGCAGCAACGCCGGCACTAGCCTCTCGGAAAGCCGGCACAGGCGCGCTAAGGTTGCAGCAATCCGCCGGCAACAGGCGGCACCGAATGAATGCGCGCAACAGCAATCGGGGGGAAACACGTGGAACGCCGAGATTTTCTAAAACTCGCGCTGGCAGGCGCCGCGCTGCCGTTTGTCGCCGCGTGCGCGCTGCGGCGCTCGATTATCCGACGCGGCCGGTTCACATGCTGGTCGGGCAGGCGGCGGGCAGTTCGTCCGACATCAGCGCGCGCCTGATCGCGCAATATCTGTGCGATCATCTCGGCCAGCAATTCGTCGTCGAAATTCGTCCCGGCGCCACCGGCAACGTCGCGACCGAGGCGGTCGTCCATTCGGCGCCCGACGGCTACACGCTGCTTCTGGTGAATTCGCAAAACACCATCAATGCAGGCGATGTTTCCCGATCTGCCGTTCGATTTCGTGCACGATATCGCGCCGATCGCGATCACGCATCGTGTCGCTCTGGTCATGGAAGTGCTGCCGATCGTTTCCGGCCAAGACCGTTCCGGAATTCATCGCCTACGCCAAGGCCAATCCGGGCAAGATCAACATGGCGTCCGGCGGCGTCGGCGGCCCGCAGCATGTCGCCGGCGAATTGTTCAAATACATGGCCGGCGTCGATCTGGTGCACGTGCCGTATCACGGCTCGACGCCGGCGATCGTCGATCTCCTGGCCGGTCAGGTGCAGGTGATGTTCGACGTCACGCCGTCGTCGCTGCCGCATATCAGGGCCGGCAAGCTGCGGGCCGCTCGCCGTCACGACGCCGGAGCGCGCTCGACTTCCTGCCCGGCGTGCCGGCGGTGGCCGAATTTCTGCCCGGCTACGAGGCGTTCGGCTGGATCGGCTTCGGCGCGCCGAAGGGTACGCCGGCCGCCGATCATCGACACGCTCAACAAGGCCATCAACGCAGCGGTCGCCGATCCGGCGATCAAGGCGCGGCTGCTGGATCTCGGCGGTCTCGTCATGCCGCCGAACACGCCGGCCGAATTCGCCAAGTTCATCGCCGCCGATACCGAGAAGTGGGTCAAGGTGGTGAAGTTTGCCAACCTCAAGCCGGAATGAGGACGCGATCGGACGAAGACATGTCGCTCGCGCGCAGATTTCTGCATCTGGCCGCCGGCGCGTCGCGTTGCCGCGCCGCTATCGCGGATGCGCGCGCGCGGACGACTTATCCGTCGCGGCCGATCACCATGGTCGTGCCGTTCGCCGCCGGCGGCGGCACCGACATGCTCGCGCGGATCCTCGCCGATCGGATGGGCAGGTCGCTCGGCCAGACCGTCATCGTCGAGAATGTCACCGGCGCCGGCGGCAGCATCGGCGTCGCCCGCGTCGTGCACGCGCCGGCCGACGGCTATACGCTGAGCATCGGCACCTTGACGACGCATGTTCTGATCGGCGGCGCTCTACCGACTGCAATTCGATCTGCTGACCGATTTGGCGCCGATCGCCGAGCTTGGCTATGAGCCGCTTCTGATCTGCGTCAAGAACGCGCTGCCGGTGAAGAACCTGCAAGGACCTGATCGCCTGGCTCAAGGCCAATCCCGGCAAGGCGACGCGCGGGAATTCCCGGCGCCGGCTCGACCGGCAATCTCGCCGGTCTTTCGTTCCAGAAGACGACCGGCACGACGTTTCCAGTTCGTGCCCTATCGCGGCGACGGTCCGGCGGTGCAGGATCTCGATGGCCGGGCAGATCGACATGATGATCGAGCCGTCGTCGAATTTCGTCGCGCAGGTGCAGGCCGACACCGTCAAGGCGCTCGCCGTCCCGGCGAAGACCCGTCATCCCGGAATGCCCGACGTGCCGACGATGGACGAGGCCGGACTGCCGGGCTTCTACGCGTCGATCTGGTTCGG
Organism: uncultured Alphaproteobacteria bacterium; assembly: GCA_963695615.1. Classification (GTDB taxonomy): domain Bacteria; phylum Pseudomonadota; class Alphaproteobacteria; order Rhizobiales; family Xanthobacteraceae; genus BOG-931. The sequence continues at coordinate 218,953 of CAVOHH010000007.1, forward strand.
TCTGTGGGCGCCGAAGGACACGCCGAAAGACATCATCGCCAAGCTCAATGCCGCGACCGTCGCGGCGCTGGCCGATCCGGACGTGAAGGCCAAGCTCAGCAAGCTCGGCCAGCAGGTCGTCGTCGCGCGATCAGCAAACGCCGGAAGCGCTCGGCGCCTTGCAAAAGTCCGAGGCCGACAAATGGTGGCCGATCATCAAGGCCGCGAACATCAAGGGCGGATGAAAAGTTCGATTGCCCGGGGAGGGGGAGTAACATCGTGAAGTGTCGAACGTCGGCGTTTTTTGCAGTTTGCCGCAGCAGCGGCTGCTGCGCCGTTCGGTCTTTCTTCGTGGTCGCGCGCCGCACATGGGGCGCCGGCACATCGATTGGCCGTCGCGCATCGTCAAGCTTGAGGTCGGATTTCCGCCCGGCGGCGGCATGGATTCGGCCGGCCGCATCGTCGCCAATCGGCTGTCCGAGCTGATCGGCCAGCAGGTCGTCGTCGAGAACCGCGCCGGCGCCGGCGGCCGGATTGCGCTCGATGCGCTCGCCCATGCGCCGCCCGACGGCTACACCATGCTGATCTGCGGCCGGCGCGCCCGGCGGTGAGCGGGCTATTGTTCGCTTCGCTCAGCTTCGACCCGGTGCATGACTTCACGCCGGTGTCGCTGGTCGGCACCTATCCCAATCTCATCGTGGTGCCGAATTCCTCGCCGTTTGCGAAGCTCGAGGACTTCATCGCTTTTGCCAAGGCCAATCCCGGCAAGATCAGCTGGGCGTCGCCCGGCGTCGGCTCGGTGCCGCATCTCGCCGGCGAATTGTTCAAGCGCATGGCCGGCATCGACATCACGCACGTGCCGTATCGCGGCGTCGCCGCCGGCGCCATGACCGATCTGATCGCCGGCCGGCTCGACGCCATGTTCAATACCACCGGCTCGCTGCTGCGGCCGGTGCAGGGCAAGCAGGTGCGCTGCCTCGCCGTGACGTCGGCCAAGCGCTTTCCGATCGCGCCGGAATTTCCGACCGTCGCCGAAGTCCGGCGTGCCGGGCTACGAGGCTGTGTCGTGGTATGCGCTCTACGTGCCCGCCAACACGCCGCCGGACATCGTCAAAAAGATGAATGCCAACAGCGTCGCGATGCTCGGCGAACCGGCGATCAAGGACAAAATACGCGACCGCTCGGCATCTCGGCTGCGGGTTCGACGCCCGAGGCGCTCGCCGCCATGAATGCCTCCGACGTCGCGCGGTGGGAGCCGATCATCAAGGCCGAGAACATTCGCGGCGAGTGAAGCGCAAGGTGCGGCAACAAGCTGCCGCGCCTCGTTCAATAAACCACGACGCTGCGAGCCGCCAGAAGGCGGCTCCCTCCTTGTTCGAGATGCTGCTCCATAAGAGTATCAGTCCGCGTCGGGATAGTTCGACGGGTTGTTGCTACCCGATTGGGCCAGGATGCGGGCGATTGCGTAGCGGAACTCGAAGTAGCCGCTGCTGCCCGTACCGGTGTAGGGATTAAGCTGCGGTCTCGAGAGGAGCTGCGGCAGACCGCCGGAATTCCAGGCCGAGTAAAAACCGTTCGCGCCGAACAGGCCCGGACCGTAGCCTCGGACCCTTTTCCGGCACTGATCCAGGAAGCCATGGAGTAGCCCATGAGGTAGACGGCCGAAAGCGAGTGGATCGTGGTCGGAACGTGGACCTCCCAGTCGCAGATGAAGCCCCATTCGAGCTCGATCGGCAGGACGTAGCTGTCGACCAGATTCCACTTGAGATAATATTCTCGGACGTCGTCGAAATCGACGAGAATGAAGTTCGTGCCGTCGTTGAAGTCGAGCCGGCCCGACATGGAGGTGAAGGCAGGGTTGAGGGCCGCTGTCGGCATGATGCCGTGCCACGTCAGGTCTCTGATGTGATGACGGCCGCTGGATGCGCCGATGTCGTCGAGAACGACCGCTGCTCTGTACTCGACATGCAGGTCGTTGACGAAGACCTCAGAGGCCTGAACGGAGGCCAGGATCGGCATGTTGGCGTAGTCGGAGCGGATCGACGATCCCCAGTTCGGGTGGCGGACCGCGACGTTCCGGAAGATGATGCGCTCGCAATAGCCCTCGATGAAATAGAAGTCGCTCCAGAGGTTCCGACCCTCCGCATCCTCGACACTGATGTCGCGGCAGTTCCAGAAGTTGAACATCCGACCCAGAGACGCCTGGCTACCCGAATTGTTGTTCAAGTTGGCGAAGAGGCAGGTCCGGCGGATCGTGACGGCTTCGCAATTGGCGAGCATCACGAGGCCGGCGCCCATATTCGCTCCTCCAAGCGCGTTGCCGGTGACCTGTTCGATGACCATGTCGTGGGCGCAATCGAGGAAGATGCCGGCCTGGATGTTGGCGTTGGCCGAGCACTCGAGATTGAGCTGACGGATCGACTGGTTTTCGCAATAGTACTTCAGCTTGAAAACGTCCTTGTGGCCGGTCGTGACGGCCGCCATGGCATTGAGCGGGAATTGCGAGCTCGGACCGTATGGGATGTAACGATCGAGCGAGAGTACCGACCCGGAGATGCCAAGGATGCGGGCCAGCATGGTCCAGCGGGCCTCGGCCGTGTCCCAGGCGTTGTCGCCCATCCTGACGTGGACCTTGTCACCGACCGAGAGGCTGGTCGTTGAGTTCACGGTGAGCTGGTTGGAGCCCACGGACGGGTTGGCAGTCAGTTGGACGTCGACCAGGGTCGACTGAGGGTTGTTGACGAGTCCGCCGGCGGAGCTGACGACGAGGGAGGGTGAAGAGACCATGATGATCGTCTGGTCGGTCTTCAAAGTCGCCCCGTGGCCCTCGATGCTGACGCCCGGCATCAGGAGCACGGTGGACTTGACGTAATACGTCTTACCGGCGTCGAGGTTGATGACGCCATTGCCTCCCGAGAACGAGATGTACGCGGAGGCCGCGTTGAGCGAGACCGAATCGTCGGTCGTTCCATCGCCGGCAGCCATGAAGTAGACCGCTCGGACCTGATCGAGCGATGCCGGGATGTCGGCGTTCATGGCGCCGACGATGCTGGCGCTGGCAGAAGCCGAGATCCAGCTGGTACCGCTTGACGACAGAAGGCAAGAGACGCGAGTCAGCGTCCCGGCAGACCTGTTGTAGGTGTACGTGCCGACCTCGAAGCCGGCTCCCGGATCAACGAGGGCGAGAAGGTATGTCGTACCGTCAACACCATCGTCAGATATCTGGCGCCAGCCGGTAATGGCCGCACCGATCGAAATGGTTGTGGCTGTGGAGGCGACGGCGCCTCCAACTCGATTTCCGAGCATCTGGGGCGAACCTCTCTCATGTCCAAAGCCTCCGGATGGGAGGCCGAGGCACCTTATATCGTGATCATGATCATTAGACGTCACTGGTTTGTACGGGGCGAGCAGGTGCGCCGGCGGATACGTCGCGCGACATCGTCAAGAAGATGAACGCGAATTGCATCGCCTTGCTCGCCGAACCGGCGATCAAGAACAAATACGTGACGCTTGGTATTCCGCGGCCGGCTCGACGCCGCAAGCACTTGCCGAAATGAATGCCGACGCCGCCGCGCGCTGGGCATCGCTCATCAAGGCCGAGAACATTCAAGGCGAATGAAGCGCAAGGCGCAGCGCCGTCGCGCCTGCACCTTCAATACACCACGACGCTGCGAATGCTCTTGCCGGCATGCATGAGATCGAACGCCTTGTTGATGTCGGAAAGCGGCAGCGTGTGGGTGATCATCGGATCGATCTCGATCTTGCCGTCCATGTACCAGTCGACGATTTTGGGCACGTCGGTGCGGCCGCGGGCGCCGCCGAAGGCGCTGCCGCGCCACACCCGCCCGGTGACGAGTTGGAACGGCCGCGTCGCGATTTCCTGGCCTGAGCCGGCGACGCCGATGATGATGCTTTCGCCCCAGCCGCGATGGCAGCTTTCCAGCGCTATGCGCATGAGCTTGACGTTGCCGATGCATTCGAAAGTGTAGTCGGCGCCGCCGATCTGATCGTCGCCGCGCTTGGTCATATTGACGAGATGGGCGACGAGATCGCCGCCGACCTCGGCCGGATTGACGAAATGCGTCATGCCGAAGCGCTCGCCCCAGGCCTTCTTTTCGGGATTGAGGTCGACGCCGATGATCATGTCGGCGCCGACCAGCCGCAGCCCCTGGATGACGTTGAGCCCGATGCCGCCGAGCCCGAACACGATGCATTTCGCGCCGGGCTCGACTTTGGCCGTGTTGATGACCGCGCCGATGCCGGTGGTGACGCCGCAGCCGATGTAGCAGACCTTGTCGAACGGCGCGTCGTGGCGGATTTTCGCCACCGCGATTTCCGGCAGCACGGTGAAATTGGCGAAGGTCGAGCAGCCCATATAGTGGTGGAGCTTCGCCCCGCCGAGCGAGAAGCGCGACGTGCCGTCGGGCATGACGCCTTGGCCTTGTGTCGCGCGGATCGCGGTGCAGAGATTGGTCTTGCGCGACAGGCACGACGGGCAGGTCCGGCATTCCGGCGTGTAGAGCGGGATGACGTGGTCGCCTTTCTTGACCGAGGTGACGCCCGGCCCGATATCGACGACGACGCCCGCGCCCTCGTGACCGAGGATCGCCGGAAACAGGCCCTCCGGATCGGCGCCCGAGAGGGTGAATTCGTCGGTGTGGCAAATCCCGGTCGCCTTGATCTCGACCAGGACTTCGCCGGCGCGCGGGCCTTCGAGCTGCACGGTGGTCACTTCGAGCGGTTTGCCGGGGGCGGTTGCCACGGCGGCGCGAACATCCATGATGGTCCTCGGTCCTCGTTGCGGCGGAAATACCGGCGCGGACGATACATAAAACAACGACACATGAACAACGACAAATGGGGAGGTTCGAATGGCCAATGCTGGACTGCCGGTGCCGCGGCTCGAATTCATCTTTACCGCCGGCGTGACGGTCGATGCGCCGCTCGATCTCGGCGACGTGGGCAAGGGCCGCCGCCGCATCGTGCCGATCACCGGCGGAGAATTTTCCGGGCCCGACATGCGCGGCACGGTTCTTGCACGGCGGCGCGGATTGGCAGATCATTCGCGGCGACGGCACAGCCGAGCTCGAGGCGCGTTATACGCTCCGCACCGATGACGGCGCGCTGATCGATGTGCGCAATGTGGCGCTGCCGCCACGGGCCGCCCGAGGTCATGGCCGAGCTGGCCGCCGGCCGTCCGGTCGCGCGCGGCAGCTTTTATTTTCGCGGCGCCACATTCTTTGAGACGGGCGATGAGCGCTATGCGTGGCTGACGCGCCATATTATCGTCTGCACCGGCCACCGCGAACCGTCGCTGGTGATTGTCGAGTTCTACCGGGTGGATTGAACCTTTGCTGCGAATTTCCCGACTAACCAGCGCCGCGTCATAGCATGTCATTATGGCTCTGTCATTTCCGGGTTATGTCATTTCCGCTCGAGGCTATTAAGTCGCCGAAAAACTCTCTACATTTCGCCGCGTTCATTTGGATCGGCAAGTTTGCGGTCAGCAGGTTCGCAGTCAAATAGAACAAGCAAAAGAAAACGAGGAAGGACATTGCCATGGATGTGCTGATCTGGACCTTTTATACGATTTTCCTCTTCATCCTGCTTTCGCTCGTGCTCGGAAGCTTTTTTACCGTCTCGACCGCGCAAGTCGCGGTGATTACGCGCTTTGGCAAATTCGTTCGTGCGGCCGAGCCCGGCCTGAACTGGAAATGGCCGATCATCGACACCGTCGCCGGCAAAGTCAGCCTGCGGGTCAATCAGATCACGTTGACGATGGAGACAAAGACCAAGGACAACGTCTTCGTAACAATTCCGATTTCGGTGCAGAACAAGGTCCGTCCCGACAAAGTGTTCGATGCCTTCTACAAGCTCTCCAATCCCGTCGAGCAGATTCAGTCCTATGTCGAGCAGGTCATTCTCGGCCACGTTCCCGGCATGACGCTCGACGAAGTCTTCGCCAGCCAGTCCGGCATTGCCGCTGCCGTAAAGCAGGAGCTCGATGTCGACATGGCGGCATTCGGCTATGAAATCGTCAATGTGCTGGTCACCGACATCGTCCCCGACGCCAAGGTGAAATCGGCGATGAACGACATCAACGCCGCGCAGCGCGAACAGGTCGCCGCCGCCGCCCGCGGCGAGGCCGAGAAAATCCTGGTGGTGAAGAAGGCCGAGGCCGAGGCCGAGAGCAAGGCGCTGCAAGGGCAGGGCATCGCCAATCAAAGGAAGGCGATCATCGAGGGATTGCGCGGCTCGATCGAGCAATTTCAGAAATCGATCGGCGGCGCCTCGACCTCCGAAGTCATGCAGCTGGTCCTGATCACGCAATATTTCGATACGATCAAATCGATCGGCGAATTGGACAAGACCAACACGCTGTTCCTGTCGCACTCGCCGGGCGCCGTGCGCGACATTTCCGATCAGATCATGCAGTCGATGCTGGGCGCGGACAAGGCGAAGGGTTAAGGCATCGCCCAGCCCAATTCAGTTCGGCCTAGTCCAGCGCGGCCCCCATCCACGGTGATTGTCATGTACCAGTCTGATCATTTTCGCGTCGAGGACGTGCCGCAGATGCAGGCGCTGATGCGGGTCCGGCCTTTTGCCACTCTGGTCTCGGCGGGCTCGGCCGGCCTCTATGCCAGCCATCTGCCGACAGTGCTCAAGGACGAGGGGGCGCGCGGCGTTATCGAATGCCATCTCGCCCGCGCCAATCCGCATTGCAAGGATCTTGCGGATGTCGGTGAAGCGCTGATGATTTTCGGCGGACCCGAAGGCTACATCACGCCGAATTGGTATCCGTCCAAGGCGCAACACGGGAAAGTCGTCCCGACCTGGAACTATGCCGTCGTCCATGCTTACGGACGTCCCGAAGTGATGGCGGACGTGGACTGGCTGCGCCGCCATGTCACCGAACTTACCGCGCAGCAGGAGAGGGGCGAGGACAAGCCATGGGCGACGTCGGATGCGCCCGGAGCCTATATCGACGCCATGCTGCGCGGCATCGTCGGCTTTCGCTTCGCGATCACGCGGCTCGAAGGCAAATGGAAAATGAGTCAGAACCGCGAGATGCCGGATCGGGAGGGTGTCGTGAAAGGTCTCGGAGAGCGTGGCCGGAGCGACGACGTGGAGATGGCTGGCTTGGTCGCGCGGCCGATCAAGCCGCACGGTTGAGAAGTCCGGGCCCCTTACGCCTTCTCCGGCAAAATCACGATCTGCGTCTGCGTCACCAGCGCGCAGAGCTTGCCGTCGCTGCGCGTAATGCGCGTCTGCCAGACCATGGTGGTGCGGCCCTTGTGCAGCGCCGTGCATTCGGCGCGCGCAGTGTCGCCGGCGGGGATGACGGCGAAGAAATTGGTCTTGCTCTCGATCGTCGCGGTGCGGCCGCCCTTGGGCAGGTTTGCCATCGTCGCGGTGCCGCCGAGATTGTCGGCCAGCGCCATGACGGCGCCGCCGTGGAGCGTGCCGTTGCGGTTGTCGAGGTCTTCGCGGACGACAAGCTCGGCCATGACCTTGTCCGGCGACACATGGGTGATCTTCATGCCGAGGAAATCGGCGAATGGCGGCTGCAATTCGGCGTCGGGATTCATTCAAATGCCCTCAAGGCAAAGGCGCGGCAAAAGCCGCGCCCCGACTGTTTCGCAAATTGCGGACGGTCGAGCCGCTATACGTTTGCTACCGCGGTTGCGGCACGACGCGGATATAAGGCTTCGGCGTCTTCCAGCCCTGCGGATAGAGCTTCTTGGCCTCGTCGTCGCTCACCGCGCCGGTCAGGATGACGTCCTCGCCCTGTTTCCAGTTCGCCGGCGTCGCCACGCGGTGCTTGGCATTGAGCTGCAGCGAATCGACGACACGCAGCACTTCGTCGAAGTTGCGGCCGGTGGTCATCGGATAGACCAGCACGAGCTTGATCTTCTTGTCCGGCCCGATGATGAAGACATTGCGCACGGTCTGGTTGTCGGCCGGCGTGCGGCCCTCGGACGTTCCGCTGGTCGAGGCCGGCAGCATGCCGTAGAGCTTCGAGATTTTGAGGTCGGTGTCGCCGATCATCGGGTAATTCGGGCGCGAAGCCGACGACATCCTTGATGTCGCTCGCCCATTTCTTGTGATTGTCGACCGGATCGACCGACAGGCCGATGATCTTGACGCCGCGCTTGTCGAATTCGGGCTTGAGCCGCGCCATGGTGCCGAGCTCGGTGGTGCAGACCGGGGTGAAATCCTTGGGGTGCGAGAACAGCACGACCCAATGGTCGCCGATCCAGTCGTGAAAGCGGATTTTGCCTTCGGTCGTCTCGGCTTCGAAATCCGGGGCGGTGTCGCCAATCTGAAGAGTCATGGAAACCTCCATTACGGTGGGCTGATGTTCGCGAGTGATGCTCGGCTTAAGGCTTTTGTCCGCTTTATGTACGGGTTACGCCGCCGGCAATGCCAGAGCCGGTGCCGGTAATATTGCCTTGATTTGAAAGAACAAATTCGCTTGCTCGGTAGGCTTAACGGAAAACCTTGGCGGAAAAATCGTCTGCGGTTCCGCCAATCCGGGCTGGAACATTTTCAAAACCATTTTCGCCGATTTTCGAGCGCCGGGGCAGGCCTTACTGCCGAAAGAATAGCCGGGCATTAACCGGCACGCCGCTAGATTGCCCTACTGCCGCCCTTTGCGAGCCACCCTCGCATTGGAGCTTCAAACTGCTTTGAACCCTTCGGTGCTTGACTCGCGACTTAAAGGAACGAGTGCCGGCCGTCCGGGTTTTCAGTGTTGGACTGAAGGCGTAAGGAAAATGGCGACAATCGAACAGCGTCCCCACTTGGCCCGATCTTCGTCCCGATCTCGGCCCCGAGATTGCGATGCTCGCCGCAGCGATTGCGCGCTCGCCGATCGTTGTCGCGCAAGCGTCGGCCGCCGGCGTCTGCCCGACGGCTTCGAGGACGTCGACGTCGCCATCCTCGACTGGATCGCAGCCGAGGGCCGGCGCGTCGGCCGCTCCCTGATCAGGATCTAACCGCGCTTCAAAGGTTGGCGCGGTTACTGCGTGGCGTTCGGCAATGCCGTTGCCGACAGGCCCACGGTGCGGCCCGGAAAACCCGCCGCATCGAAGTAGCGCGTCGTTCCGACCGTCTGCATATCCAGCACCGTCACGAGCCCGTTGGCCGCCGGTTCGGACGTCACGACCCGGCTTGTCACCTCGGGCACGGTGCCGTTCGGCAGCGCTTCCGAAAGCACCCGGCCGACAAGCTTGCCCTTGTCGTGCACGTCAAGCTGCATCACCTGGGCGATGGTGCGGCCGAGATCGGCGTTGCTGGCCGGCGCCGGATCGACGAATTGCGATTTGAAGTCCGGTCCCTGCATGGCCATGAAATTCCAGGTATCGGCGCGGCTGAACGAGCCGTGCATGCCTTGGCCCTGCTGCAGGACCGTGTCGGCGATTTCGACCGTGCAGCGCACCGGCTCGCCGCAGACCGTGTCGAAGGAGCGGAAATTGACGGCGATCGCCGGGTGCGGCGTGATCGCGCTGCCTTCGAGCGCGATGTCGTCGAGCGACAAGGTGCCGGGGAATTTGCCGAGCTTTGAATCGACGAACAGGCCGCTGACATAGTCCTGCGTCAGCAGCGCATCGACGATCCGCTTGGCGAGCGCCTTGTCGCCGTCGGGAATATAGACCAGATCGGATCCGCCATTGGCCGCGACCACGACTTTCGGCTTGTCCTCGGTCGCCGCCGATCAGCCCGTTGCCGTTCTTGGTGTGCTGGCCGTCGCCGATGGTCTTGTAGCCGTCGTCGGGATCGATCAGCGGCATGTTCAGCGCGTGCGCGAGATCGAGCGCGACAAAGCCGAGCGGCAGGTGGCCTTCCGGCGCGTCGGCGAATTTGTCTTTCACCGTCGAGCTGGTCTGGCTTTCTTTGGCGATCGTCGAGAAGCCGTGGTCGGCCGTTGCGATGATGTCGGTCGTGTCGAGCAGGCCGAGGTCGCCGAGCGCCTGGCGGATGCGCGCCAGATCGTCGTCGGCATTGCGGATCGCGGCGAGCGAGGTCGGGCCGTTGATGCCGGGGACAAGCGCATTCAGGCTGTCGCCTTGATTGTGCTGGCTGCCGTCGGGATCGCGCGACCAGAACACCAGGACGAACGGCTTGTTGCGGTCCTTGAACATCGGCAGGACGGCCCGGGCCGCCACGGCGGCGAAGTAATCCTGCTGCACGACATTGGCGACGGTCGTGCCGGGCGTGGTCATATTGCCGGGGACGCCGTTGGCGCCGCGGCTCGGCGCCGCGAGCGGCAGGTTTGCCGCCTGCAGCCGTTGCGTCAGATCGGCGGAGAGCGGAATGCCTTTCGGCGTGCCGGTGGCGTCGTCGACGATGATGGTCTGCTCGCCGGAGCGTTCGGTCGGATCGAAGATCAGCACCGGGCCGATCTTGCCGATCGAGGCGGTGCTGTAGCCCTTGTCGCGGGCGAGCTTGAGGATCGTCGCCTCGTCGAGATAATTGCCGGCGAAATGCTCGTCGACGTCGCCGAGCACGACGTCGCTTTCCAGGAACGGCGTCGAGCTGCTATTGGCGCCGGGAACCGGGAAGCCGGCATAGATCGTGTTCGAGAAATCGCCGGTATCGCCCAGCATGTGGCCGGTCGCCATGCCGGAGGCATTGGCGGTGGTGAAGGTCGGAAACAGCGAGTGGCTGTTGCGCAGGCTCACGCCCTCGCGCGCGATCGCCGCCATGGTGGGCGCGGTCGAGTCATCGACCATGCGGGAGCGCAGGCCGTCGGCGACGAACAGCACCACATTGTGGGGCTGCGCGGCCGGCGTCTGGGCGAAGGCGCTTTGCGGGAGCACCATGCCGCCCAATACGAGTTGCAGAATTGCAGTACCGAGGAAAAGCGTCGGTCGCATGGGGAAGCTCCGGGCCAAAGGGCGAAAAGGGGATGCCGGTGTTTTGACCGAGGCGCGTGACACTCGTGTGACTAGCGCAATTCAGTGGCGTGATAGGCGCCGGCGCGCTTGGTTGCGACTTTGGTCGCGAAGAACTTGGCAGCAAGAACTCGACTGCAAGTACTTGGCTGCAAAATGGGCCCGGAGCGCAGTGGCAAATCATTAAAAAGGCGGCCCGGTGAGGGGCCGCCCAGGTTGCAAAAGGGCTCGACAAGAGGATAAAAAAAGGGCGGCCCGGTTGGGGCCGCCAAGGGTCCGCGCGACAGGAGTAGAAGCGCGGACCCGGACTTGCGGGCGGCCATCAATGCCCGCAAGCGAAGTTGCAGAGGACGGGGGCGATTACTCGCCTTCCGTGCCGATCGCGTAGGCGGTTTCGCCGTGCACCGCGTCGTCGCCGACCTTCAGGGTCGCTTCGTCCATGCGCAGCGGGACGATGAAGCCGATCACCTTGAGGATGATGAAGGTCGCGATCGCGTTGAACACGATGATGAACGCCGCGCCCTCAGCCTGAAGCAGAAGCTGAGATGGGATTGCCGTAGAGCCAGCCGGTGACGCTGACGCCGGGCGCATCCTTGTCGGTGCCGATGTATTCGAGCATCGCCGGGATTGGCGAGTACGCCCGTCAGCAGGCCGCCGCTGATGGCGGCCACGCCGTGCGTGGAGAACACGCTGAGCACGTCGTCGACTTTCATCATGAAGCCGAGCTTCTGGAACTTGTTCATGGACAGCCACGGGATGATGCCCGCGACCACGCCGATGATGATCGCTCCGATGCCGTCCACATAACCGGCGGCGGGAGTGATCGCGACGAGGCCGGCGATCATGCCGTTGACTGCGCCGAGCACCGACGGCTTGCCGTAGGCCATCTTGTCCATCAGCGTCCAGACCAGAAGCGCCACAGCGGTCGCGGTGTTGGTGTTGAGCACGGCCGCGCCGGCATCAGCATTGGCGAAGTACGGGTCGCCGCCGTTGAAGCCGTTCCAGCCCAGCCACAGGATGCCGGCGCCCACGAGGGTCATCAGCAGGCTGTTCGGCGGGAAGTTGTCGCGGTCCGCCTGCAAGGCGCGGACCAACGATGGCCGCCGCGACGAAGCCGGACGTTGCAGCGGCGAGATGGATGACGTAGCCGCCGGAGAAGTCCACCACGCCCAAAACGGCGAGCCAGCCGCCGCCCCAGAGGCTGAACGCGCCAACCGTATAGACCAGCGTCATCCACACCGGGCAGAAGATCATCCAGGCCGTGAAGTTCATGCGGCCAAGAAGCGAACCCGCGAGGATGATGACGGTGATCGCCGCGAACACGAACTGGAAGTACATCAGCGTCGCCATCGGAAAGGCGATGGGCGGCATGCCCGCAGCGGCGGCCGGGATGGTCGCCTGACCGGTGGCAAAATCAGCGGCCGTCGCCAGCCCCGGCGTGCCGATGAACGGAAACCATTGTGGCCCGAACGCCATGTTGTAGTCGAAGAGAACCCAGACAACCATTACTGACGCAAAAGCGTAGATCGACATAAAGGCGGAATTGATCGCCCACTTTTTCTTGACGATGCCGCCGTAGAGGACTGTCAGACCGGGAATGCTTTGCAGGGCGACGAACGTCGCCGCCGCTAACTGCCAAGCATTATCACCGGTATCCAGCCATTGTGGTGATGGAACGAGTGCCATGTGCCTTCCCCCAAAATGCCCATCTGCGCCGGGGGCACACGGGCGAACGATTGAACGTTCGCAATTCTTATGCCAGTTAATCAAACATTACCTGGCTACATTTTCCACGAGGCTTTCGGCCGGATGGGGCAGCCTGTGATTATAAACTCCGCAAAGTGATTACAAAATAGGCAGGAAAATGTCGAGAGCGTTAACGCGAACTAGGCCACTGACGGTCGCTGCTGGGGCATTGGCCGTTGTCCTTGCCGTTCCCGGCGATCGGCCGTGCCCAGCATGGCGCCAAGGCCGTCACCTGCACCAACCATCCAGCGGCGCGAGCTGGCAGATCAAGATCGACTACGATCACAGTACGGTGGATTCCAATTCCCGCCAGTATCAGCGACGCCGAGATTTCGTGGCACACTGCGGACGGGCAGAACTTCACGCTTGATCGCAAGTCGGGAGATCTTACGGTGGTCCTGGCGTCAAGCACCGGCGGCCATTTCCTCTATGATCGTTGCAAGTTGGCCGATTGAAAGAGCGAGCGCGGGACTAGACGCCGCCACCTCGCCGCGTCGCCGATCGCGCCGCCGATCGCTCGGTGACGGCGCAGATCACGGCGGCCGCAATGGCTGAGCGGCTATTGTCTCCCGTCAAGGCCACCGTCGGCTTCGCGTCGGAGACCGGGCCGCGCGAGCGCAACGAGGATTTCGGCGGCGCCGTCTTCGGCTAGGAACTGCCCAAGCCGCGCCGCGACATTGTTGCGGCGATCGCCGACGGCATCGGCGGCGCTAAAGGCGGCCGCGTCGCCGCCGAGACCGCGGTGCGCGGCTTTCTCGACGGCTTTTGCGATCTGCCCGAGACCATGGAAGTGCGCCGCGCAGCGGCGACCGTCCTCAATTCGCTCAACGGCTGGATCTATGCGCTCGCCAAGCGCGACAACAATCTCGCCGGCATGGGATGCACCTTCACCACGCTGATCCTGCGCGGGCGCGTCGCGCATGTGCTTCATGTCGGCGATACGCGCGCCTACCGGCTGCGCGGCGACCGCCTGACGCTCCTGACCATCGATCATGTGCGCGAGAGTAGCGGCGGCCGGTCGAACATTCTCAACCGCGCGCTCGGCGTCGAGGCCGAGGTGCGGCTCGACTACGCCGCGCAGCCGGTGGCGCTGCACGATCGCTTTCTGTTGTGCAGCGACGGCGTGCACGGCTATCTGACGCCCGATCACATCACCGACATTCTGCGCGCGCGCTCGGCGTCCGACGATACCGCGCGCGCGCTGGTCGCGGCCGCGCTCCAATCCGGCAGCACCGACAATTGCACGGCGCTTGTCGTCGACGTTGTCGACCTGCCGACCGCGGAATTCGGCCGATGTCGGCGCCGACATCATGCAGCTGCCGCTGATCCCGACCCCGATCGACGGCCAGACGGTCGACGGCTTCGTGCTCAAAGTGCTGATGTCGGACGGCCGCTATACCCGCCTGTTCGGCGCCTTCGACGAGGTCGAGGGCGGCGAAGTGGCGCTGAAATTTCCCAAGCCCCAGGTCGCCGCGGTCGCCACCTATCACGCGGCCTTCGTCCGCGAGGCCTGGGTCGGGCGCGCGGGTCAACAGTCCCTGGGTCGGCCGCGTCATCGAATTGCCGCCGGGCCGGCAAACCTGCCTCTACACCGTGATGCCGCTTTACCAGGGCGAGCTGCTGTCGACCCGGCTCGCGCGCCGGCCGGCTGGTCGGTCTCGAGGAGGGGCGCAACATCGCGATCAAGCTGGCGCGCGGCATGGCGGCGCTGCATCGCGCCGGCATCATCCATCGCGACATCAAGCCGGACAATGTCATTCTCGAGCGCGAGAGGCTCGCTCAAACTGATCGATCTCGGCGTGGTGCGCGTGCCGGGTCTGGAAGATTTTCCGGCCGAGGATATTCCCGGCACGCTCGCTTATATGGCGCCCGAAATGTTCGCCGGCGAACCCGGCAATGAGCAGACCGATATCTACGCACTCGGCGTCACCATGTTTCGCGCCTTCACCGGCGAATACCCCTACGGCAATCTCGATGCGGTCAGCCCGCCGCGGCGCAATCGGCCGACGCCGCTCGCCGAACTGCGTCCGGATCTGCCGGCATGGCTGCAAGCCGTGCTCGGCCGGGCGATCGCGCTCGATCCGGCTCAGCGTTTTCGCGACGTGATGGAATTTGCCGTCGAGATGGAGGCGGGTCCGGCGCGCGCGCCGGTGGGGTTGCGCCGGCCGCAGACGCTCTACGAGCGCGCTCCGGTGCAATTCTGGCAGGGCGTTGCCGCAATCCTTGCGCTTGCCGTGGCGTTCCTGGTGTGGCGTTCAGCACTGCGCATCATGAAAGGTGAGCTCAGATGCGGATCGCCGGTCTTGTCAGTTGCGCTCTTGGTTCTCGCCGTGGCTCGGCGCGCGCCGCCGAACGCGCCGAGCGCAAGATTATCCGACGCGGCCGATCCGCATTCTGGTGCCTTATGCACCGGGCGGCATTTCGGACATTGCCGCGCGGATCGTCGGCGCCAAGCTCACCGATGCCTTCGGCCAGCAGGTCATCGTCGAGAACCGGCCGGGCGGCAACGGTTTCATCGCGGTGGCGGACGCCGCGAAATCGGCGCCCGACGGTTACACGCTGGTGATGGTGACCGTCGGCGACGTCGCGATCAATCCGGCGCTGTTCAAGGACATGCCTTATGACGTCGACCGCGATCTCGCGCCGATCACCGCGGTCAGCGATGCGCCGGTGGTGCTCGCGACGAACGGCGACACGCCGTACAAGACGGTCGCCGATGTGATCGCCGCCGCCAAGGCGAAGCCGGACACGCTCAGTGTGTCGCACTCCCGGCTACGGCACCATCAACCAGCTGATTTTGGAATCGATCGCGCTCAATACCGGCACCAAATTCGTGCACGTGCCGTATAAAGGCGGGGCGCCGGCGGCGCAGGCGCTGGTCGCCGGCGACATCCCGCTCGGAGTGCTGGCAAGCTCGTCGGTGGCGCCTTACGTGCCGACCGGTCAGATCCGCGTGCTGGGGGTCGGTTCAACCGCGCGGTCGCCGCTCAATCCGGAATGGCCGACGCTGAAGGAGCAGGGCGCAGGCGACATCAATGCGTCGAACTGGACCGCGCTTCTCGCGCCGAAGGGCGTGCCGCAGCCGATCATCGACAAGCTCAATGCCAAAGTGGTCGAAATCCTCAACATGCCCGACGTGAAGGCGAAGTTCGCCGCCGGCGGCGTGTCGACCATTCCGTCGAGCCCGGCTGAGCTTGCCGACAGGATCAAGCGCGAACTGGCCGTCTATCGCGTGATCATCGAGAAGGCTAACGTTCACGTCGACTGAGATGGCGCTGGCCGCAGCGACAACTATCCATTGATTGCACGCCCAAAGGGTGCCTGAGAGGAATTTGAAGTCAAGGATGCGCGAAGCGCACCGCCCAATCGCGCGTTTTACGCGCGTGAACGCGCTAACGGGCGGCGACCGCTTTGCGGTCGTCCTTGAGTTCAAATTCCTCTCAGGCAAAATGGTGGGCGTGCAATCAATGGCTAAATCTGTCTCGGTGGCGGTCTCATAAGTACCGATGCCGTCATTGACATTTTCGCGGCGACGCCGCAAAGGCCAAAGGGCCGGTTCGCGGGATTTATAGTCGCCGATGTTCAAGCGAATCCTGATTGCCAATCGCGGCGAGATCGCCTGCCGCATCATCAAGACCGCCCGGCGCATGGGGATCGCAACCGTCGCGGTCTATTCCGAGGCCGACCGTGACGCGCTCCATGTCGAGATGGCGGACGAGGCCGTCCTGATCGGGCCGCCGCCGGCGGCGCAAAGCTATCTGGTCATCGACAAGATCGTCGCCGCCTGCAAGTCGAGCGGCGCCGAAGCGGTGCATCCGGGCTACGGCTTTCTCTCCGAGCGCGAAGCATTTGCCGACCGCGCTCGCCGCGGCCGGCATCGTCTTCATCGGGCCGAACCCCAAAGCCATCGCCGCGATGGGCGACAAGATCGAGAGCAAGAAGGCCGCCGCCGCGGCCAAGGTCTCGACCGTGCCCGGCCATCTCGGCGTCATCGAGGACGAGAAAGAGGCCGCCAGGATCGCCGACGAGATCGGCTATCCGGTGATGATCAAGGCCTCCGCCGGCGGCGGCGGCAAGGGCATGCGCATCGCGCATTCGCGCGCGGAAGTGTCGGACGGTTTCGCCCGCGCCCGCTCCGAGGCGAAATCGAGTTTCGGCGACGATCGCGTCTTCATCGAGAAATTCATCACCGATCCGCGCCACATCGAAATCCAGGTGCTCGGCGACAAGCACGGCAACGTCATCTATCTCGGCGAGCGCGAATGCTCGATCCAGCGCCGCAACCAGAAGGTGCTCGAAGAATCGCCGAGCCCGCTGCTCGATGAAGCCACGCGCAGGAAAATGGGCGAGCAGTCGGTCGCGCTCGCCAAGGCGGTCGGTTACGACAGTGCCGGCACCGTCGAATTCGTCGCCGGGCAGGACAAGAGCTTCTTCTTCCTGGAGATGAATACGCGGCTGCAGGTCGAGCATCCGGTGACCGAACTCGTCACCGGCATCGATCTCGTCGAGCAGATGATCCGCGTCGCCGCCGGCGAGCCGCTGTCGCTCAAGCAGAGCGACATCAAGCTCAACGGCTGGGCGGTCGAAAGCCGCGTCTATGCCGAGGATCCGTATCGCAATTTCGCGCCCTCGATCGGGCGGCTGGTGCGCTATCGCCCGCCGGCCGAGGGCACGCATGACGGCGTCACGGTGCGCAACGATACCGGCGTCACCGAGGGCGGCGAGATTTCGCTCTATTACGATCCGATGATCGCCAAGCTCGTCACCCACGCCAAGACGCGGCTCGAGGCGATCGACGCGCAGGCCGTGGCGCTCGATGCCTTCACCATCGAGGGCATCCGCCACAACATTCCGTTTCTCGCCGCCATCATGCAGAATCCGCGCTGGCGCTCCGGCAAGCTCTCGACGGCCTTCATCGCCGAGGAATTTCCCGGCGGTTTCGAGCGCGTGCCGCCGACCGGCGCCGTGGCGCGCAGCATCGCGGGTGTTGCCGCCGCCATCGATCACGTGCTCGGCGAGCGCAAGCGCAAAATCTCCGGACAATTGAACACGACGCTGACCCGCGAGCGGCGGCGCGCGATCTGGCTCGGCGCCGACGAAGTTCAAGCCGACGTCGAGCACGACGGCAAAGCGGTCATCGTCACCTTCGAGGACGGCGCGCGGCACGTGCTGGTCGTCGAACTGGGTTCCCGGCATGCCGGTCTGGGCCGGCACGATCGACGGCGCGCCGGTCGCGATGCATGTGCGCACCATCCCGAACGGCGTCGAACTCGCCTATCGCGGCATCGAGGTGAAGACTTTCGTCTATACCGAGCGCGAGGCGAAATACGCCCGTCTGATGCCGCTGAAGAAGCTCTCCGGCAGCGAGAAGGCGGTGCGCTGCCCGATGCCGGGCCTCGTCGTCTCGCTCGCCGTCGCCGAAGGCCAGGAGGTCAAAGCCGGCGAGACGCTGGCCGTGGTCGAGGCCATGAAGATGGAAAACATCCTGCGCGCCGAACGCGACGGCACCATCAAGACCATCCGGGTCAAAAAAGGCGACAGCGTCGCCGTTGACGCGGTGATAATGGAATTTGCGTAAGTCTCCTCACCGTCATCCTGAGGTGCGAGCGAAGCGAGCCTCGAAGGATGCACGGCCCGGGTGCCCGAGCTAGTCTCCAAGTCCTCTTGGCCTTTGGGCGAATCTAAAGTGAAGACATGGGCGCGTTCGTGTACATGCTGCGGTGCGCAGATGACTCATTTTACGTCGGAAGCGCGACCGGCGATGACTTGTGGAAGCGTATCACTGAACACGAAACAGGTGCCTATCCGGGTTATACGTATGCACGGCGTCCGATCCAATTGGTCTGGTCTGAACATTTCGATCGGATCACCGATGCAATTGCAACTGAGCGAAAGATTAAAGGGTGGAGTCGTAAGAAGAAGGAAGCCCTAATCAAAGGTGATTGGAGCGAGATCAAGTTGCATGCAAAGCGGCGCGCTGGAAAGGCAAAACCGTAATTCTGAAGCGGGCGTGGGCCGAGTTGGGTTGGCAGCTGCGGCGCCGGGGCCGTTGCCCTTCGAGGCTCGCTTCGCTCGCACCTCAGGGTGACGGGGAACGAGGAAATGCAGGCGTTAGGCTTTCTTCTTTCGCCGAGCGGGCGGCTCAAGCCGCAGCCTTTCATCTATGGCGCGATCGGCGTTTATCTGTTCGGTGCGGCGTCGCACTTTCTCACCACGCCCGACGTGCTGCGGCGCGGCGGGTTGTGGCCGTTCATCGCCGTGCAGCTTGTCCTGGTCTGGATCTGGTTTTGCCTGCACGCCAAGCGCCTGCACGATGCCGGCCGCTCCAGCGGCTTGGCGCTGGGCATCGGTCTGCTTTATCTTTTGTCGGTCGTGCTGCTTCTGATCGTCGCCGATGGTTTCCTCACCACCTCGAATGCGCCGCTGGGCGACGCCAATGCGGCCGGCGCGCTCTGGCTGTTGCTGGTCCTCACCGTTGCCAGTGCGCTTGCCGGATCGGCGCAATACGATCTCGCCTGGGTCATCGTGGCGATCCTGACTTTCATGGCCTTTGTGCCGATCGTCGCGGCGCTCGGGTTCTCGCTGTGGGTGGCAAGAAAACCGACCGAGAACCAATTCATTTGAATTGTTTCTCGGTCTGGATTTTTGTCTGAACATGATCTTATCCGAAAACCGGAAGCCACTTTTCGGGATCATGCTCGCAGAGGACGCGGAACAGAAGTGATGCTGCACTTCGCCTACGGCTCCAACATGCACCGCGCCATCATGCGCAAGCATGCGCCGGCGGCCGAGCCGGTCGGCGTCGCGACACTTGCGAATTATCGCTTTGTCATCACCGCGGACGGCTATGCCTCGGTCGCGCCGGCTCAGGGACAATCGGTGTACGGCATGGTGTGGCGGCTCACGCCGCGCGACCGGGTGACGCTCGATGCTTGGGAAAATGTCGCCGGCGGACTTTATCGCGCCGCAACCTTGCCGGTGCATCAGGCCGGCCAGCACATCCCGGCGCTGGTTTATATTGCGCGCGATCGCCCGACGGGGCAGCCGCGGGCCGGTTACATGGAGGTCGTCGTCGACGCGGCGCGCGCCTTGGAACTGCCCGCCGACTACATTGCTTCCTTGGAAGAATGGCTGCCCCGCGGACCCCCCAGTGTCCGGCCGTCAAAACTTGGAGATTTTTGTTGAGTACGCACCGCCATGTCCTTGTCCGCGGCCGGGTGCAAGGCGTCGGCTTTCGCGCCTGGACCGAGTATACGGCGCTCACGCGCGGCTTGCACGGCTGGGTCCGTAATCGCCGCGACGGTTGCGTCGAGGCGGTCTTCATCGGGCCGGAAGAGGCCGTGACGGCGATGATCGAAGACTGCCGGCAAGGACCGGCCGGCGCCCGTGTCGACCTGCTCGATCACCGCGAGGCGAGGCCGGACGAAGTCAAGCTGCGGCGCGGCGATGAATTGTTCTCGGTCTTGGGAACGGCATAAGGCGTCCCTGCTTGTGCGTTCGACGCAGCGCCGAACAATGGCTCGAACGCCGCGCGCAGCGCCATGTCCACGTCCGGCATTGACACCGGCACGCCGAGATCGGCCAGCGACGTGACGCCGTAGCGCCGATCGGCGACGCCGCACGGCACGATGCCGGAAAAATGCGACAGGTCCGGCTCGACGTTGAGCGCAAAGCCGTGCAGCGTCACCCAGTGCCGCACGCGGATGCCGATGGCCGCGATCTTGTCTTCGAACTTCTCGCCGCCATTGCCCGGGCCTTTGTCCGGCCGCGGCACCCAGACGCCGATCGCGATCGTCGCGGCGCTCGCCGCGCACATTGAAGGAAGCAAGCGTGCGGATGATCCATTCTTCGATGGTGGCGACGAAGCGGCGCACATCCGGCGCGCGGCGCTTGAGATCGAGCATCACATAGCCGACCCGCTGGCCCGGCCCGTGATAGGTGAACTGGCCGCCGCGGCCGGTCATGTGCACGGGAAAGCGCGCGTCGATCAGTTCGGCCGGCTTCGCCGAGGTGCCGGCGGTGTAGAGGGCAGGGTGCTCGAGAAGCCAGACCAGCTCCGCGCGCCTCGCCGCGCGCGATGGCCTCGGCGCGCGCCGTCATCGCCGCAAGCGCGTTCGTCGTAATCGACAAGGCCGTCGCTCACGCGCCATTCGACCGGCGCCGAGCCGGCGGCGGGCAGAAGGCCGATGGTCAGGTCGTCGCGCGTATTAACCACCTTGTAACCATAGCGGGGCAAAACTTCACGGTACATCGGCCTGCAGCGCCAAGCCGATTCCCCCGGGGGCGATATAAGGGGCCGAAGGGGCAATGACAGGTGTTAAACAGGGGGCAAAGTGCCGACACTCGATAATGTATCGATCGATATTGCGGTGGTCTTGGGGACGACGCTCCATGCCGATCCACCAGGTGCTGCGCCTTGGCCGCGGCGCCATCATCGAGCTCGACGCGACGGAGGATGACGCGGTGCGCATCCTCGCCAATAACTTGCCGGTGGCGAAGGGCACGGTCGTCGTCTCCGGCAACAAGATCGCCGTCGAGGTCCTCCACCTCCTGCCGCGAATCCCCGAAGGCGCCTAGCTCTCTGATAGAACGGGGCTTTTCGCGGATCACAGGGTATCGCGCGCCGCCCACAGGCCCGCGGTCCGGGCCCCGTCCGGCACTTGTTCAGCCCTTGCCTAACTGTTACATCGGCGCCGTCGCGCGTCGGTCTGACGCGCGTCCACCCCACATGCGGCCGTGGCGGAATTGGTAGACGCACTAGCTTGAGGTGCTAGCGGGGCAACCCGTGGAGGTTCGAGTCCTCTCGGCCGCACCAGTCAAAAACTAACTAATTGATTTCATAATGATTTCGCGGATCATTCCCTCACCTTGCCGAAGGTGAGGGAATAGAAGTTCGCTCATCGTTCGCCATTGTCGGAATGTTCTCACCCAAAACTGGGTACTGGCCCCTTTCCGAAGCCACTGCCCCTTTTGAAAATCCACGCTGGCCCCTTTTCAAAAAATCCACATGCGCGGGCAGTTGTAAGGGGTTCTCCGTAGGAACGCTTAGTTCCTTTCCACAGACCTCCGCCGGGCATACTGTTCCGGCGGGGGTAACATCATGCCGATCCAACCGTTTCTTGTTGGCCGAGCATTCGAGCCGGAAACGATCACTGAAATGGGCATCGCCCTTGAACGAGCGTGCGAGGCGATGCACCTACGCGACGTCGAAGATATGGCAACCGAACTCGTAGCCGAGAAGATCATCGAACTTGTCGAGCGCGGCGTCGTCGGTGCCGACCAGCTTTGCGCACTCGCCGTTAAAGAGCTTACCGGACGCGAATAGGCCGCCAAGTTTTGTTCTCCCGGCGTTCTTTGCACTGTTTCTTTTTGCACACCCCTGAACGTAAGGGGCACGCTTTTGAAACTGTTCAATTTTGGACAGACTTGCCATCGCAACGCATTCCACATTTGGCTGTCAGCGAGCGAGGTGGGATCATGGCCGTTCCGAAAGACAACAAGCACAAAGACTACGCGCGCTATGCCGCCACCTGTTTGGAAATGGTAGTCGTCGCGCCAAACCAGGAAGCCCGCGCCGTTCAACGCGAGATGGCCGCTGAATGGCTCAAGCTGGCGGACGCTATTATCGAACAGTCAAAGCCGTACCCAAAGTGATGCAGGTTGCCTCAGTCGGCAGTGCTGGTCGATTTCCGAGCTAGTCCTCATGGGTGAGCGCCAGCGCAAGCCGCCTAATGGTAGGAGCGGCAAACAGAACAGCTGGCAGCATCACGGCCCATGAAATCAGCCAAGACGCAATCCAATTCAGGAGAAAATGCCCGCTTCCCCATAGTGGCCCGCTTGCAATACCCGCTGCGATGAAGCTGGTCAGTCCGGATTGAATTACGCCGAAAACAAAGTGGCTGTGCCGACGTGGAATGCCTAACATTATGTGGATTATCCTGTGCAGGCCGCCTCAGTTGGTGCGCCCTCGGTAAATAACCGAGATCACTACAATCGCCATTATTGCCACGATGCCCACCGGCACAAATTCATGCCAAGCCATAAGGCCAACTTTAGCACAAAAGGCCGCCTCAGTTGGCGGCCTCTTTCATTCGCGAAGTGCGGCCTCGGCATCGGAGAGGCGCTCCCGCGCGGCTCCCAGCTTATGCATGGCTTCGACGGCCAGCCGAGGGCGGTCAGCGGCGCAAGGTCTTGTTGGAACCGCATGGCCCACCGGGAGTTGACTCCATCGCTTATCGGTGAGGGGCCAGTCATATGTGAGGAGATCGATAATGCGCGTTACAAACACATTTCTTGCCGCACTGGTGATCGGGATTTCGGCCGCCGCTTTCGCGTCGCAAGTCTCGGCCCAAGTCGACACACAGAAAGCCCCGCCAGGCCCGCCAAACCAGATCACGGAACACCGAGCCGCTGCCCTTAAAACTTGCACCGACGGCATCAAGTTTGCGTCTGATCGCTACGTCGCCTGCATGTTGAGGGAGGGCGAGACCCCCTAGACGCCTAGCCGGTGGCTAAGGCCACGTTCGACCAATTGTGATACGGCGCGGCAGGTAAGATTCATGTCGGAATTTGCCGCGCCGACTATGAACGGGCCGGCCGCGGGCTCATCGCGGATCGCACATCCGAGCTTGTAGCCACCGAGCCGCTGCGCGTCTCGGCCATCGGTAACGCTCCCTTGCGCGGCGACGAAAAGAAATCAGTGCGGAGAGTTGCCGGCCCGGGACACTCGATAATGTTGTAATTCATCGGCGGAAACGACGCCGTCTCCGTTGGTATCGACGTCGTGAAATTGTCTTTCGACGGCTGCTTCGAAATCAGCCCGCGTGAGAGTTGTCTCGCCATCCGGAGCGAGGGTGAGAAGTTGATAGACGACCAGTCCGCCCAGCGGATAGGGAAGAGTTACAGCCTTCTGCATCAACTCAGCAAAAGTGATGCGCCCGTCGTGATCGGTATCGAGCGCCATTGCTTCTTTAGTTTTTTCTTCGATCGTTTCGGCGGCTGTCTTTCCCTCGATCGGCTTGGCCCCGCTGGAATACAATCGACTTGAGTACCAGCGACGGAATTCATCCTTGGTTATCACACCGTCGCCATCGAGATCGGCTGGCAAGAGCTGCGCGATGTACATCGCGCGGAAATTGGCGGCTGCCATTTGGGTGAGGACTACTCCGTTATCCGCTGTAATCGCGCCCTTTCCCTGCGTATCGGCGTAGCGAAACTCGTTATCCATATGCGCTCGGTAAGTATCGAGCGTCATGTTGGGGTTAAGCCGCTTGAAGAGATATTCCCTCGGAGGGACAAGTGACTTCTTAGCAGCTTGAGCCAGCTGCTCGGCTGTTAGCCCGGACAATCCTCTTCCCAGGGCGAAGTCTCCGGTGCTTTGCGCGAGCGCCGAAGGCAAATGAAAGCAGATAGCGCTCAGAGTCACGGCGGCTGCGGTCACAAAAGCGCGCGTCATACGGTGCGGCATAGCGGCCTCGTCATCGATCCTGCTCCGTAGATTGGACGAAAACTGTGAAGGTCCGGTAGATTGGGAGTGCCGAAATTCCTCTTCTCGGGTAACCGGCTCGGAACCAATGAACCTGCGGTCGTTGTTGCGATCACGCCGTTGCATGCCGACCCGAATTTGATAGCTGCCGTCGCGCCCGTAGATCTCCAAGGACCTTGGCGGATTGTGGAAGCCTTGGTCTTCCAACGAGCACAAAAAACCGAGTACAAAGCCGCGCACACCGCTGCTCAGAAGCTTCGATTTTTCAGGTACTTCTAGGCGTGCAGGCCGAAGTCCTCTCGGCCGCACCAACCTGCGCTCTGTGAGCTTCAGTTCCGCCTGGCGCGCGTCGCTGGGTGTGTTGCTGCTGCCGCCTTGGCCTGCATCTTGCGTGCCATCTGGGTCCGCACATCGCGGCGAGTGAAGGAGACACGAATGGCGTTTCGACAATGGCTTGCGGCAGCCGCGGCGAGCTTCTTGCTTTTTTCGTTCGCCAAGGCCTGCCAGGCAGAGCAATGGCCGGACCACACGGTGCGGATTGTGGTGCCTTACGGCGCCGGCGGCGTGACCGATACGATGGCGCGCGTCACGGCGGACCGCCTGGGCAAGATTCTCAACCAGACATTCATCGTCGAGAACAAGCCGGGCGCGGGCGGCGCCATCGGCGTGGATTACGTCATTCACTCGCCGCAGGATGGCTACACGCTGCTGTTTGTCGGCAGCACACTCTTCACGGTCCTGCCGCTGGCGCAGAATGTCGACTATGTACCGCTGCAGGACCTTGTCCCGGTGAGCATTACCGGGACAAACGGCATGGTGCTCGTCGTTGCCAAGGACGCGCCTTATGCCTCGTTGTCCGATTTCATTGCTGATGCGCGCGCGCATCCCGGCAAGCTGACCTATTCGAGCGGCGGCACCGCCACCAACAATCATCTGTCGACGGCCTATCTCGCCGGGAAGGAAGGCCTCGACATGGTGCACGTGCCGTTCACCGGCGGCCAGGCGGCGCTGACGGCGGTGCTGTCGAAATCGGTCGACATGCATTTCGGCAATTCGTCGGATCTTATCGAGCCGGTGAAAAGCGGCAGCGTCAAAGCGCTCGCCGTATCGACGCGCGAGCGCATGCCGCAGCTTCCGGACGTGCCGACGGTCGGCGAGACGATTCCGGGCTTCGAATACATTGCCTGGAACGGCTATGCGGCGACCGGCGGTGTGCCGGCGGAAATCAGGACGAGAACTCGCGCAAGCGCTGCAGACCGTCGCCGCCGATCCGGACGTGATCAAAACCTTCGCCAATCTCGGCATCCAATCGGTGGGCAGCACACCGGAACAGGCCGTCGCGAGCATCGGCAAGGATATGCCGATTTACGCGCAA
Organism: uncultured Alphaproteobacteria bacterium; assembly: GCA_963695615.1. Lineage (GTDB taxonomy): Bacteria > Pseudomonadota > Alphaproteobacteria > Rhizobiales > Xanthobacteraceae > BOG-931. The sequence continues at coordinate 244,436 of CAVOHH010000007.1, forward strand.
ATCGTCGACATGGCCGGCGTCCGGCGCAAATAGGCGTCAGGGCACGTGCGCTTCCGTCACTCAGCGTGAGTGCCGCGTCAGTGCGCCGGCGTGAGGAGCGAGGCCAGCGATTTGATCTTGCTGACCAGATCGGCGCGGTGGCGGTCGCCGCCGGCGCGGGCGCGCTCGTGACGGCGGTGACGCCCTTCGTGCTCGGCTGAGTCGGCATCGTGCTTTTTGTGGCGCGCGTGCTCCGAGTCTTTTCGGCGCTCGATGTCTCGGCGCCATGTGCGTATGCCATCTCGTCGGACGAAGCCACGGGTTTCGGCTGCTCAGGCCATTGCACGTTGGCGGTGTCGTCGGCGACGCCGGTGTCGGGCTGGAACGTCGATGCGTCCGGCGCCGGCAGCGCGATGTCGTCGGGCTTGAGATTTTCCGACGACACGGCGGCGGGCTGCGGCCAAGCGGGCTGGACGCCGGCATTGTCGATGCCGCCTGCGATCTTGAGCTCATCGGGCAGCGCCGAGGCCAGCATCCGCGCTTTCGGCTTGTTCGCCATCGCGATCTCGTAGGACGCCGACGGCACCACCTGCACGATGCGGAAGCCGTTGTCCTTCAGTCCCTTCAAAAGGCCGGGCAGCGCCGCCACGGTTTTCGCATGGATGTCGTGCAGCAGCAAAATGCCCTTGCCGAGCTTCGACAAGCGGCTTAGCGCCAGCGACTTGATCTGCTCCGGCGATACGTGGCGCCAATCGTCGGCCACCGTGTCGGAGGAGAAGACGATGAGATGGCGCGCGGCGAGTTCGTCTTCGAGGGTGTCGGAGCGATCGAGGCCGGGGATGCGGAAGAACGGCGCCAGATATTTGGTGTCGCCGAGCGCGGCGCTGACGTCGGCAATGCCGCCGTCGATCTCCTGCCGCATGCGCTCGACCGGCATCTCGCCGAAATGCAGCGGATGGTCTTCGCTATGCGTGCCGATCGTGTGGCCTTCTTCGTATTCGCGGCGCACGATGGCGGGATAGGCGCGCGCCATTTCGCCGACCAGGAAATAGGTCACCTTCACGCATTCGGAGGCGAGGATGTCGAGGATCTGGTTGGAATAGGGCGGCAGCGGTCCGTCGTCGAAGGTGATCACGACCTCTTTGTCGTGCAAGCGGCAGCGACTTCGGGATATTGCATGCGGCCGAGCCGCTTGTAGTCGGCGGGATCGATGGCAAGCACGCGGCTGGTGCCGAGCGCGTTCGGATTTCCGGGACAGTTTTGCGCGCCGGTTTGCGCGGCGCGGCGGCTTGCGCCGGAGCCGGCGTGTGGTGTCTTGCTGGCGTCTTTGCTTGCTATCTTGGGATGTGCGCGGCGCGGCGTCTTGGCTGTGCGCGGTCGGGCCGTCCTGCTTCGGCGCCGCGGACCGGCGGCGCGTCATCTTGCGAATGCGCAGCAGCGCTGTCTTGCGAATGCGTCGTCTGCGTCTGTCTCGGAGCCTTGGGCGCCGTCTTGAGCCGTCTTGAGAATGCGTCGAGCGTGCCGACTTGAAGCGGCACCGGCGTGCTGATCGCCGGCCGGCGTGCTGCTCGGACGGCGATGCGTGCGTTGGCTTGAGGAGGAACGGCAAGCAACGTCGCAGACGCGCAGCGCCGTTTTCCGCCCGCGCCGAAACGGCAGCGAGCGGAGCGCCGACCACGGCAACGAGAGCCGCGGCTAAAAAGCCTGCTCCAAAGCTTCGCATTCCCAACCCTCGGAACTCGGCGAATTCGCCGGGACCGCCGACCCAGATTCCAAAGACCCAGCCTGAATATTACCAGTTACCTTGGTTAACGAACCATGAACGGCCCCATCTTTGCGGCCATATCGCGTTGATAACTAGTGCCAAAACGCCACGCCCCGGCCGAAATCGAGCCTTGTTGCCGGCTTTTCCTTGCCGTTAATCACAACCGCCTAAGCTCCCGGCCGTAATGAGTAGGCGTGTGGGGGCGTGGGAATGACGGCCGCTCCAGGAGCCCGAAATCGGTGGGCACGGCGGCGATCGGGCAGGCGGGCTGGTTTATCGATGCCCGGCCGGAATATCGCGCGCATCACCACAGTTCTTGCTGCTGATTTTCGCTCTGGCGGTGATCGCCTGCGCCGCGACCGGCCTGACCGCGACGCAACGCAATGACGCGCGCCAGGCGGCCGAGCGGCACAAAGCGCTGGAAGCGACGCTCGGCGAGCTTCACGCGGTATTCGGCGATGTCGATCATTTCGACAACGGCCAGCTCGGCCTCATCGAACGCCGCGCCGGCCTCAACGATCTGCGATTCGACGCCGACCTGACCTCCGACAGCGAACGTGAAGTGCAGTCGCTGCACGATGCGCAAGGCCGCATCGTCGGCTGGTTCAGCTGGGCGCCCGACCGCGCGCTCATCCACACGATGAATTGGCTGTGGAGCGTCGTCGGCGCGTTCGGCGTCGTGCTCGCGCTTTGCCGCAGCTCTTGCGCTGCGGCGCGACGCAGCGGCTCGCCAAAGCGCTTCGCCGCAGCGTCGAGCCGGTCCGCAAGCTCACCACGCAGGATCCGCTGACCGGCTTGCCCAATCGGCGCGTCATGCTCGAACGGCTCGACGATGTGATGGCGGCGCGCCGCGAGCGCGATCGTCGTCTTCGCGCTGATCGACATCGACGGCTTCCACGACATCAACGACACGCTGGGCCGGGCCGGCGGCGACACGATGCTGGTCAGCATCGCCGAGCGTCTCAAGGCCGGGCTGCCGGACGGCGCGCTGTTCGGGCGTTTCGAGGACGACGAATTCGCCGTCATCGTCGGCGGCGAAAACGCGCAAGCCGCGACCGAGCTTGCCGACCGGATCGCGGCCGCGCTCGCCGCGCCGATCTTCATGGATCAGATGTGGCAGATCAGCGTCAGCATCGGCATCGCGCAGGCGCCGGAAGACGGCACCACCGGCGACGAATTGAATCGCCGCGCGGCGTTGGCGCTGCGCGCCGCCAAGCGCAGCGGCCGCGGCTCGGTGCGGCGCTTCGTGCCGCAAATCCAGGAAGAGCATTCCGAGCGGCGGTTCTTCCTGCGCGAGCTCGAGGCCGCGATCCGCAACGAGGCGTTCGACGTTCATTATCAGCCGGTCGTCGCCGCCGAAGGCGGCGGCATTGTCGGCGTCGAAGCGCTTGCTGCGCTGGACCCATCCGACGCGCGGCGCAATCGCGCCGTCGATGTTCATTCCGCTCGCCGAGGAGAGCGGCTTGATGATCGAGCTCGGCGAAATCGTGCTGCGGCGCGCGCTCGGCGGACGGCGCGCGCTGGCCGGATCTGTTCGTCTCCGTCAATCTGTCGCCGGTGCAGATCCGCAGCCGCGGCCTGGTCGATCTGCTCGGCACGGTTCTCGCCGAAACCGGCATGCCGGCCTCGCGCGTCGTGCTCGAAGTGACCGAAGGCGTCCTCATCGACAATCCGGAAGAGACGCAGATCAAGCTCGAAGCCTTGCGCGCGCTCGGCGTCTGCGACCGCGCTCGACGATTTCGGCACCGGCTATTCGAGCTTGAACTATTTGCAGAAATTTCCGTTCGACCGGCTCAAGATCGATCGCAGCTTCGTCGCTTCGCTCGGCACCACCGGCAATGCCGGCGCCATCATCCAGTCGATCGTCACGCTCGGCCATGCGCTCGGCATGAAGGTGTTGGCGGAAGGCGTCGAGACCAACGAGCAGCGGGTGCTGTTGCGGCTCGCCGGCTGCGACGAGATGCAGGGCTATCCTGTTCGCCAAAGCCTGCCCGGCGGAAGCGATCGACAAGATCCTGGCGCGGCCGTCGGCGGCGCGCCGGCGCGCGGCGGCCGACGGCTAGTCCGCGGCATCCTGACAGGGCCGCCGCGAGCCGCTATCTATAGCAGCCATGAGTCTTTCGCCGTCCGCGTCGGCCGCGGGAGGAAGCGCGCAATGCTGGCCAACAGCCTACCCGGCCTCGATTTCGGCCTCGGCAGCGACGTCGAAATGCTGCGCGATACGGTGCGCGATTTCACCCAGGACAAGATCGCGCCGCTCGCCGACGAGATCGACCGCTCGAACAGCTTTCCGCGCGAACTGTGGCCGCAGCTCGGCGCGCTCGGGCTTCTCGGCATCACGGTCGAGGAGGAGTGGGGCGGCTCGGGGCTCGGCTATCTCGCCCATTGCGTGGCGATGGAGGAGATTTCGCGCGCCTCCGCCGCGATCGGCCTGTCCTATGGCGCGCATTCGAACCTGTGCGTGAACCAGATCCGGCGCAACGGCAACGACGAGCAGAAGCGCCGCTATCTGCCGAAGCTGATTTCCGGCGAGCATGTCGGCGCGCTGGCGATGTCGGAGCCGGGCGCCGGCTCGGACGTGGTCTCGATGCGCACGCGCGCCGACCGCAAGGGCGACCGCTACATCCTCAACGGCTCGAAAATGTGGATCACCAACGGGCCGCTCGCCGACACGCTCGTGGTCTATGCCAAGACCGATCGCACCGCCGGCGCGCGCGGCATCACCGCCTTCATCGTCGAGAAGACTTTCAAGGGTTTTTCCGCCGGCAAGAAGCTCGACAAGCTCGGCATGCGCGGCTCCGACACCAGCGAGATCGTTTTCGAGGATTGCGAGGTGCCGGCCGAGAACGTGCTCGGCGTCGTCGGCAACGGCGTCAATGTGCTGATGTCGGGCCTCGACTACGAGCGCGCGGTGCTGGCGGCGGGCCCGCTCGGCGTGATGCAGGCCTGCCTCGACCTCGTCATTCCCTATGTGCATCAGCGCACGCAGTTCGGCCAGCCGATCGGCCGCTTCCAGCTCATGCAGGCCAAGCTCGCCGACATGTATGTGACGCTCAACGCGGCGAAGGCCTACGTCTATGCCGTGGCGCAAGGCCTGCGACCGCGGCGAGACGACGCGCGAAGATGCCGCCGGCGCCATCCTCTACGCCGCCGAACGCGCGACCTGGATGGCGCTCGAAACCATCCAGTGCCTCGGCGGCAACGGCTACATCAACGACTATCCGGCCGGCCGGCTGCTGCGCGACGCCAAGCTCTACGAGATCGGCGCCGGCACCAGCGAAATCCGCCGCATGCTGATCGGCCGCGAGATTTTCGAGAAGACGCGGTGAGGGAATGAAGCTTGGTATCGTCGCCGTCCTGGCGGTGCTGTTGTCATCATCGTGTCGCTGCGTGCCGATATCAAGCTTCGCCCAGACGCCCAAGCCGACGGCGAAAGAAGTCGCGGCGATCCGGGCCTGCGCGGCGAAATACCAGGACGATCTGGATAAGATCGAGCAGCAATGCCTGTTCAATCTGGTCGCTACGCCCTGCACCAATAGACCCGAAACCAAGTCCGATGTCGCCACGGCCGATTGCTATCGCACCGAGACGGCGATCTGGGACGATCTGCTCAACGAGAATTACAAAAAGCTCTCGGCCACGCTGGACGACGATCAGACCGCAAAACTGCGCGCCATGCAGCGCGCCTGGATCGCCTATCGCGACACCACCTGCAATTTCTACTGGGACAAGATCCAGGGCACGATGGCGCAGTCCATGGTCAGCGCCTGCGTAGCCCGCGAGACGGCGCGACGCGCCGTGCTGCTGCAGTTCTTCAGCACCATCTACGCGAGCGCGCCGCGCGCTCAGCCGAGCCGCCGGTCGAATTCCAGCACCGCGTTGAGCAGGACCTGCGCGCCGGCGGCGCATTCGTCGAAGCTCGTCGATTCCGCTTCGTTGTGCGAGATGCCGCCGCGGCAGGGCACGAAGATCATGGTGGTCGGCGCGACGCGGGCGATATAGGCGGCGTCGTGGCCGGCGCCGGAAATCATGTCGCGCGACGTGAAGCCGGCTTTCTCGGCGCCGATGCGCACGCAATCGATCAGTTCCGGCGCGAATTTGACCGGCGGCGACGCCCAGATCCGGCTCTCTGCATAGGTGAGATCCAGCGGCGCGAGGATTTCGGCGAGCGCGGCGCGGAATTTCGCTTCCATGGCGTCGAGCACCGTCTCTTCCGGATGGCGGAAATCGACGGTGAAGAACACCTCGCCGGGAATGACGTTGCGGCTGTTCGGCCTGTTCTCGATCAGGCCGACGGTGCCGACCGCGTCGGGGGATGCTCGCGGGCGATGGCGTCGATGCGGTCGATCAGGCGCGCGGCGCCGAGGAGCGCATTCTTGCGCAGCGGCATCGGCGTCGTTCCGGTATGGGCGGCCTGGCCGGTGATCGTGACTTCGTACCAGCGCATGCCTTGGACGCCTTGCACGACGCCGATCATGCGGCCTTCGTCTTCGAGGATCGGGCCTTGCTCGATGTGCAGTTCGAACATCGCCGGAGAATTTGCGGCTGCCGGCTTTCTCGCTGCCCTTGTAGCCGATGCGCTGCAATTCCTCGCCGAACGTCTTGCCGTCGCGATCGGTGCGCGCATGGGCATAGTCGGCCGAGAACACGCCGGCGAAGACGCCGGAGGCGAGCATGGCCGGCGCGAAGCGCGAGCCTTCCTCGTTGGTCCAGTTGACGATCTCGATCGGCGCATTGGTCTCGTAGCCGAGATCGTGCAGCGTGCGCAGCGCTTCGAGCGCGGCAAGGACGCCGAGCGCGCCGTCGAACTTGCCGCCGGTCGGCTGGGTGTCGAGATGCGAGCCCATGGCGATCGGGGGCAGCGACGGATTCTTGCCCGGCCGGCGCGCGAACATGTTGCCGACCTCGTCGACGCCGACACGTGCAGCCGAGCGCCTCGCATTGCGCCTTGAACCAGTCGCGCACTTGCCGGTCGAGATCGGTCAGCGTCAGGCGGCAGATGCCGCCTTTCGGCGTCGCGCCGATCTGCGCCGTCTCCATCAGCGAGTCCCACAGCCGCTGCGCGTCGATCTGCAGGTTCTGCACGGGCACGGCTCCGGTCGACGGTTATCCAGGGACAGGTCGTTCATTGGCTTACTCGGCCAATGCACGAATTTCAGTTCATTGGCCTAGTTCTTTAACACGCTTTTGGCTCACTAACTCATTGAATCCACGACGAATCAGTTATGGTGTTTGCGGCCCAATGCCGGGGCAACCGCCGGAGCGAACGCCATGCTGCGCGTACGTCTAAAAGCGGACGGACGATTGGTCGAGATTCTGCCGGACGGCAGCGAGCGCGCGATCCCGACCGATCCGCAAGCGATCCGCACCGCCGCCCGCAACGGCGCGCGCGCTCCCGATACCCGGCACGAGGACGCGAGCTATGCGCGCAATGTGCGCGGCCAGACCGGCCTCACCCAGGCCGCCTTCGCGGCGCGCATCGGCGTTCCGGTCGAGACCGTGCGCAATTGGGAGCAGGGCAAGCGCTCGCCGCGCGGCCCGGCGCGCGCGCTGCTCAAAGTCATCGAGCAAGCCCCCGAAGCGGCGTTCGCGGTGCTCGGCAAGGCGCGCTGACCGCCACGCAAACGCATACTGCACCCTTCGCATTGGGCTGGAATTGCCGCGCGCAATGGCGGATGCTCGTATTGCGCGAATGCACCGAGGCAAGCCAGGAGCCAGGGATGGAAGTCGTCGAAGAGTCAGGTGATCGAAAGTCAGGTCATCGAAAGTCATGGTGCGCGGATTCCGGCGCTCGGGCTTCGGCACCATGACGCTCAAGGAGGATGTGTGCGTCGAACTCGTCGAGGCGGCCTTGCAGCTCGGCTACCGGCATCTCGATACGGCGCAGATGTATGGCAACGAGCGCGAGGTCGGCTCCGGGCTGCGCGGCTCCGGGCGTCAAGCGCGAGGACGTCTTTCTCACCACCAAGGTCTGGTTCAACCGGCTGGCGCCGGGCGATTTCGAGCGTTCGGTCGACGAAAGCCTGGAGAAGCTTGGTTTGCCGTGGGTCGATCTGTTGATGATCCACTGGCCCAATGCGCAGATCCCGCTCGCCGGATCGATCGCGGCGCTGTGCAAGGTCAAGAAGGCCGGGCTCGCCAAGAATATCGGCGTCGCCAATTTCAACATCGCCATGATCGAGGAAGCGACGAAGCTCGCCAGCGAGCCGATCGCGGTCCTGCAGATCGAGACGCATCCCTATCTCGATCAGACCAAGGTGATTGCCGCGGCGCGGCGTCACGGCATGGCGATCGTCGGCTATTGCCCGCTGGCGCGCGGCAAGGTGCCGGGCGACGCGACGCTGCAAAAGATCGGCCGCGCCCACGGCAAGACCGCCTCGCAGGTCGCGCTGCGCTTTCTCGAGCAAGAGCGCATCATCCCGATCCCGCGCACGTCGAAACGCGAGCGTCTTGCGGAAAACCTCGGCAGCCTCGATTTTAAGCTCGAGCGACGCCGAGATGGCGGAGATCGGCAAGCTCAAGCGGCCGGACGGACGTATCGTGAGCCCGCCGCAGGCGCCGAAATGGGATTGAACTGGGACTAAAGGCTAAGGAACGTGAATTCGATCGCACCGATACCCACTATCACTGCCAAGGGCGCGAAAATCCCCTTGGTTGGGCTCGGCACCTGGGAACTGCGCGGACGGTCTTGCGCGCGGGTGGTCGAACAGGCCTTGCGGCTCGGCTATCGCCATATCGACACCGCGGAAATCTACGACAACGAGCGCGAAGTGGGCGAGGGTGTCCATGCCTCGGACGTCAAACGCAGCGAAGTCTTTTTGACCACAAAAGTCTGGCCGTCGCATTTCGCGCCGCGCGCGCTCGAACGCGCCGCCCGCGACAGCCTGGTGCGGCTGCGCCAGAGCGAGGTCGATCTTTTGTTGCTGCACTGGCCCAATCCGCAAATTCCGCTCGCGGAAACGCTCGGCGCGCTGTGCAAGGTCAAGCGCGACGGTCTGGCGCGCCATATCGGCGTTTCCAATTTCACCGTGGCGATGATCGAAGAGGCGACGCGGATTTCAACCGAACCGCTGGTCTGCGACCAGGTCGAATGCCATCCCTTTCTCGACCAATCGAAGGTGCTCGCGGCGGCTCGTTCCCATGGCATGGCCATGGTCGCCTATAGCCCGATCGCGCGCGGCAGTGCTGCGCGCAACGACAAAGTGCTGGCCAGCATCGGCGCAGCGCACAAAAAGACCGCGGCCCAGGTCTGCCTGCGTTATCTGGTGCAGCAGAACATCGTCGTCATTCCGCGCACCAGCAAGCTCGATCGCCTGACGGAAAACGCCTCGATCTTCGACTTTAAGCTTGGCGAAATGGAAATGGGCGCCATTGCCGCGCTCGCCCGTCCCGACGGCCGCGTCGTCAATTTTGCCTATTCCGGCACGATCGATTGGGATTGAACCACTTATTCCGTCATCCTGAGGTGGCCGCGAAGCGGCCCTCGAAGGATACGGCCGAGGCCTTGGGGCCGTCGCCCTAACAAAATCGGGCGTGCCCGATTTTGCATTGTTGATGGTCAAGTCGGCGAGAGCCGACTTGATTGGCTCGACGCTTCGCGCCGAGCACCTCAGGGTGACGGAAACTAACTAGAACTCCACGTCGAGCTCCTCGAGCTCGTCGGGCTCGACCTTCGCCGCCGCGATCCATTCCTGCATGTACGGCAGCGTCATGATGGTGTTGCAGTAATTCTGCGACGACGGATCGAGCCCCACGTCGTAGGTGGTGAACCGCGAGCAGACCGGCGCATACATGGCGTCGGCCGCGCAAGGCGCCGCCCCGAACAGATAGGGGCCTTTATATTCGCTCAAGCATTCGCGCCAGATCGCGGTGATGCGCTCGATGTCGCCGCGCGCGCCGGCCCAGGACTTAAAGCCCGGGAAATGCGCCTTGATGTTCATCGGCAAAGCCGAACGCAAATTGCTGAACCCGGAATGCATCTCGCCGCAGATCGAGCGGCAATGCGCGCGCTGTCCTTGATCGGCGGGCAATAGGCCGGCTTGTGGGGCGATCTCGTGCAGATATTCGGCGATCGCGAGCGTATCCCAGACCTTCATGCCGTCGTGGACCAGGCCAGGCACCAGGAAGGACGGCGACAACAGCAGCAATTCGGCGCGCGTCGAAGGGTCGTCGGTGGAGGCGCTTTTTTCTTCGAAATCGAGGCCGGCCATTTTGCAGAGCAACCAGCCCCGCAGCGACCAGGAGCCATAATTTTTGCTGGCAATCGTCAGAGTGGCCTTGGACATCCCTTCGCTCTCTTTTGAATTCATAGCCCAATCAAACACTTAACGTCTAAGCATCTGCCGTCACCCGAGCAATCTCGGTTGCCGGCAACCTTACATCCATCCCGTTGTGCAGGATGTTCATATTCTTGTCGCAGCGCAACAAAAAATGCACTAGCCTTCGCAGGTTGGGGGTCGAGTTGTGCTTGCTAGGCGGCACGCGGCGCCCGTGGACACCTAAACCGTACCTCGGGATGCTGTATCTCGCTTATCAGTTGCAATCCGACATTATGACGCCGGTCCGTGCTTGGGCCGGCATGGCCGCCAATGCCGGCGGCCCGCCGCTGCTCAACGGGCACGCGGCGATGCGCAACCTCACCGCGGTCTATGAGCTGATCTCCCGCGCCGGCCTGACCCATACCCGGCCGCCCTTCGGCATCGACTCCGTGACCGTCGGCAACCGCGAAGTCGAGGTGCACGAGGAAGCGGCGCTGACCACGCCGTTCGCCACGCTGCTTCATTTCAAGAAAGACGTCGCGACGGTGCAGCCGCGTGTGCTTTTGGTGGCGCCGCTGTCGGGACATTTCGCGACTTTGTTGCGGGCGACCGTGCGCACCATGCTGCCCGATCACGATGTCTATATCACCGACTGGCACAATGCCCGCGACGTGCCGCTCACCGCCGGCCGGTTCGGCGTCGACGAATATACCGATCACATCATCAAATTCCTGGAAACGATGGGGCCGGGCTCGCACGTCGCCGCGGTGTGCCAGCCCTGCGTCGCCGTGCTCGCCGCGGCGGCGGTGATGGCGCAGGCCAATAATCCGGCGCAGCCGCGCTCGATGACGCTGATGGCGGGACCGATCGATACCCGCGTCAATCCGACCACGGTCAACGAGCTCGCCAGGAAGAAAACCATCGACTGGTTCGAGCGCACGCTGACGGCGTCGGTGCCGTTGCGCTATCCCGGCGCCTTCCGCCGCGTCTATCCGGGCTTCGTGCAGCTCGTCGCTTTCATGAGCATGAATGTCGAACGCCACGTGAAGGCGCATAAGGAGCTTTACGAGAATCTCGCCAATGGCGAACTGGAAAAAGCCGCCGTCACCAAGGCGTTCTACGACGAATATTTCGCCGTGCTCGACCTCGCGGCGGAATTTTATCTGGAGACCGTGCAGCTGATCTTCCAGGACTACGCGCTGCCGCTCGGCAAGCTCGAATGGCACGGCCAGAAGGTCGACCCGAGCGCGATCCGAAAGACCATGCTGCTCACGGTCGAAGGCGAGCGCGACGATATCTGCGCCGTCGGCCAGACGGTGGCCGCGCACGATCTGTGCAACAAGCTGCGGCCTTACCTCAAGCGCCACCACATGCAGGCCGGCGTCGGCCATTACGGCGTGTTCTCCGGCAAGCGCTGGGAGACGCAGATCTATCCGATTTTGAAGAACGTGATTTTGTCGGCGGACTGAAGTCGCCAGCCGAATTTCGCAGCTAGCGCTTGTGCACGACCGTGACTTGCATGTCGTTGAGCTTGTGGATGAGCTCCGTCATCCGCGCGCAGCCGACCTTCCCCTTGATGCGCCGGATGTGGGTATAGACGGTGTTGGGGCTGACATTGCGGCTGCGTGCGTAGCTATCCGCCGAGAGGCCGCAGCGCAGCCCGTTCGCCACGTCCGCTTCCGCCGGCGTCAAGCCGAAGGCCTGGCGGAGCAATTCCACCGTGGCGGCGTGGCGGATCAGCGGATCGTGGATGAACATCAGCGCCAGAATGTCGTCGCCCAAGTCCTTCGCCGCCGAAGCCGGCCGGATCGAAATCGAAAACGGCGGCGCGCCGGAACGGGTCTCGGCGATGAAGTCGGCGTCTTTCACGGCGGTCACGTCGGCATCGCGCAGCTTGGCAACCGCCTGCAATGCGCCGGCAAGTTTCGCGCCCGCCTGCGCCGACACGAACTCGACGGCGCCGCGGCGCATGGCGATGCCGTCATTGCGGCGGAATATCTTTTGCGCGGCGAGATTGGCGTAGCGAATGCTGCCGTCGGCTGCGAGCTTGAGCACGCCGTCGGCGAGCCAGTTCAACACGTCTTCGAACGAGTGCTGCAGGTTCGCGAGGTTACCGAGCCGTCGCATGACGTCGGTCGCCTGTTGTATGTGAGGCAAAAGCAGCGCCATCGTCTTGATCTTCGCGGCGCTGGGATGCCCTTGTTTGGGGGAGATCTGAACGGCGAAGGCCGCGAGGTCGTGGGACGACTTCGCAACTACGCCGCCCAGGAAATAGCGCATGTCGAAATCGGCAAGGAATTCCATGTAAAACGGATGCGCATCCATCGCGTCTTCGTCGTAGTAAAGCGTGTCGTATTGCACGGAGCCGGTCGGCTGACGCGAGAGATGAGGATAGCGCGGCGACTGCGGCGCGTAGTACTCCATGTATGCGCCCACGTCCGGGAGCCCATGCGAATACATCCCGCAATGGCGAAGTGAAGGTCTTTGCATGAACTCCAGCGAAGCGCCCTGGCCGCCGATTAAGGCTGTGACGTGCGACAGCGCCTCCGGCCATTTTTCGGAATCAAGGCCGGCATCATGGATATGTGTAATGGTCGCGATAATCCGGTCGCGGTACCCCATCGATATCCCTCGAAAGAGTGTGTCCGAACCATATCATGCGTGAAGAGTGAGACCAATTCACGCCAGCCGAATGTTGTCGCAACCTAGCGCTTGTGCACGACGGTGACTTGCATGTCGTTGAGCTTGTGGATGAGCTCCGTCATCCGCGCGCAGCCGACCTTCCCCTTGATGCGCCGGATATGGGTATAGACGGTGTTCGGACTGATATTGCGGCTGCGTGCGTAGCTATCCGCCGAGAGGCCGCAGCGCAGCCCGTTCGCCACGTCCGCTTCCGCCGGCGTCAAGCCGAAGGCCTGGCGGAGCAATTCCACCATGGCGGCATCGCGGGTCAGCGGATCGTGAATGAACATCAGCGCCAGGATGTCGTCGCCCAAGTCCTTCGCCGCCGAGGCCGGCCGGATCGAAATCGAAAACGGCGGCGCGCCGGAGCGAGTCTCGGCGATGAAGTCGGCATCTTTCATGGCGGTGACGTCGGCGTCGCGCAGCTTGGCGACGGCCTGCATGGCGCCGGCGAATTTCGCGCCTGCCGGCGCCGATAAAAATTCGACGGCGCCGCGGCGCATGGCGATGCCGTCATTGCGGCGGAAAATCTTCTGCGCGGCGAGATTGGCGTAGCGCACGCCGCCGTCGGCCGACAGCTTGAGCACGCCGTCGGCGAGCCAGTTCAACACGTCTTCGAACGAGTGCTGCAGGTTCGCGAGGTTACCGAGCCGTCGCATGACGCCGGTCGCCTGTTGAATGTGCGGCACCAGAAGCGCCATCGTCTTGATCTTCGCCGGGCTTACATGGCCTTGCTTGGGTGATATTTGAACGCCGCTGAGGACGAGCTCTTGCGGCGATGTCGAGATCACGGCGCCGACGAAATAACGCATGTCGAGCGGCGCCAGAAATTCCGCGTAAAACGGATTGATGTCCATCTCGGCTTCGCTGGCGCAGAGCGCGTCGTAGCACATCGTGCCCGCCGGATGCCGTGCCGCAAGGGGCAGCCGCGGAGACATCGGGGCGTAATGTTCGATATAGGCGCTGACGTCGGGCAACCCGTGCGTGTACATGCCGTAAGGCTGCAATGAGGGCCGGTTGAGAAACTCCAGCGACGCGCCATTGCCGCCGATCAATTCGGTGATGAGCGACAGCGCCTCCGGCCAAATTGCGGAGTCGAGACCTGCGGCATGGATGCGAGAAATGGCCGCGATGATCCGATCGCCTTCGGCCACTTGGGCCATGAATTGCAATCCATAAAACCGGCAATTTCAAAATATCACGCCGCGCCTTCGTTGCCCACCGGCTTAAGGGAATGCACGCTGCGAAATCCGCCGTCCTTGGATACCACCGCTCGATGGCGAGCCCACTCATTCGCAGCAACCAGAATCAAAATCAGCAGAAAACGAAATTCCTGGCGTCATCAAAATTGATGACGATACCGCCGCTCCTGCCGTCGTAGGATGCCAGCCCTGCAAGATGCCGTGGCGCCCAAGCATTGGTCACGAGGATCGATCAACTGCGCGATAGCCGAACCGGGCGGCACGGCGCGGCGACCGCACAAAAGAGCGGCAAAGCCGCAAACGAGACCCTGAAGCCGACCCAGACCGCCGAACACGAAGCTGGCGGGCTCGACCAACAGGAGGCGATTCGATGAGCGGTCAGATCGTTGACGTCGCGCAGTGGCAATCGCTGTTTCCGAACAATTTTGCTCCGGGCGTGACCTATTACATCCACGACGCGGCACAAGCCATCGGGGGCCTGCCCGCGAACGAGATCAGCGGCCCGCTCGGAGGAATCACGTGGACCGGCTCCACCCTTGTTTTCGACAGCGCCCAGGCTAGCGCTGTCCTGAAGGCTGCGATCAGCGCCGCCCAGAGCGGCGCTATCCCCGCGCCCGACGATTTTCTGGTTGCCGCGTCGAATGGCGGCCAGGTGATACTCGTCGATAAAGCGGCCGCTGTGTTGGCTCTGTCCATCTCCGATACCCAAAACCTGCAGTCGATCGGTTTCAATTCGATCGGCATTGCCGACACCGCGGGCGACATCGAAAACCTGGACGCCTTGGATATCCAGGCCGCTGCGGCACGCGGCGTGAATACGATCGCGATCACGTCAACCAACACCTCCGTTGCGCTCGATGTAGCTCTGATTGTTGCGCTGCAGAAAGCGGCCATCAACCTCTTCGCGCCGACGGGCGATACAGTGACCGTCTCCGACACGGCGGCTCAGATTCTTCACGCTCGATCCAGACGCGATCGCCGCGCTGCCGAGTCTCGGCGTGACCGGGATCAATGTCACTTCGACCAACACCTTGGTTGAGTTCAGTGCGGCTCAAGCTACCGCTCTCGCGAACGCGAACATAAAAGTTACGACACCGACGAACGATACGGTGGCTGTGGCCGACACGGCGAGCAACCTCCAAGGGCTCGATCCGCGCGTCATCGCCGACCTGCCGAACCTCAGCGCGACCTTACTTATCGTCAACGATGACGTTCGCCCCATTTTCGACCTGGCGCAGGAAGATGCCATCGCCAAGGGATCGCTCACGGTGAACGACCCCGTCGGAGTCACTCAGCTAACTCTCGCGCAATTGCCGGGTTACGACTTCATCCAGGGTTCCACTTACACCATTCTCGACGCCGGGATCCTCATCGACAACGTAAGCGCCGGCACGATTGCGGCGCTGCCAGCTTCGGTCACCTTGCTCGAGTCGAGTGGCGGCTCGGTCGTTCTGAATGTGGCGCAGGCTCTGGCGCTCGAGAACGCCGCGCTGCAGATCGCTGTGCCTTCGGGCAATTCGGTAAGTGTCGTCGATACCGCGGCCGCGCTGGAAGCTTTGTCGCCCGCGGAACTGACCGCGCTCGGCTTCATCGGCGTCACTTCGGTCGCGGCAAGCGACCAGGCCCCGGTGTTTTCGCCGGAGCAACTCGCGGGGCTCAACGCCGGCAGCGTTAACACCGTCGCGCCGCCGAACGACCCATTGCAAAATGTCGGCACGACCGTGATCTCCGGTCCGGAAGGTCCCGGCAAAGGTCTCACCTTCGACATTTTGTGGGGCCCGTCGGTCGCCTCGGCGCCCGCAGGCTACGAAGCCATTCTCGAACAGGCATTTCAGTATTACGCGGACACGTTCAGCAACCCGGTCACGCTCTACTACACCATCGGGTTCAACCGCATTAATGCCGGCGGGGCAAATCAGCCCCAGAACACGACTGAATCGTATTCGGCGCTTGTCGCGCAAATGCAGGCGAACGCCCAATCGAAAGCACAGCAAGAAGCTGTCGCGAGCTTGCCGGCCAGCTCTCCCATCGCCGGCGCTGATGTCACTATCCCTGTCGCCGAAGCCCAGGCTCTGGGATTCACCAATCTCAACGGCGCAGGCTCGTCCTTCGCCAATGCGGCCGACCTCAATTTAGACGCCGATAACGGCGTTTATTACCTTTACAGCACAAATCCCGATCAAGTTCCCAACAACAACGGGGCAAGTCTCATCTCCGTCATGGAGCACGAGATTTCCGAAGGTATGGGCCGGGTATCGAACCTCGATAATGCCGGCAATTCCTATGGACCGGTCGATCTGTTCCGGTTTTCCGGGCCCGACCCCAACAATTCCGACCCGGGCAATCTCGCGCTCTCGCCCTTTTCCAACCCGTCTTATTTTTCGATCGACGACGGCGTGACTGATCTCGCCGATTGGAACAATCACTTAACCGGTACCCAAGGCGATCTGGACGATTGGGCGGCCAGCGCCGGAAACAATTCATACACCGAGTATCCGTCCGGCGACACCGTGGAGCCGGTCACGGCCACCGACGTCACGTTGATGAACGTGCTCGGTTATAACCTCGCTACTCCCACAGAAACGCCGACGCTGCCGCCGCTGTTGAACGTGATGTTCTTCGATGGCAACGACGCCAACGGCAATAGCGCGCTGTGGGTTTCCGGCGGCTCCGCGGCGACCACGCAGGAACTCGTCGGCGTCAACGGCATTGCGGGCGACACCGTCAGCGCAAGCGGCATCACGACCTTCGGCAATAATATTCTGTTCAACGGCGCCGATCTCCACGGCAATGACGGGCTGTGGATCTCCAACGGCGCGGCGTGGGGGACGCAGCAGATCACAGGCATCGCCGACGCCGCGAGCGCCGCGCAAGGCGGGCTCGATCCGACCGATTTGACGGTGGTCGGCAACGACGTCTGGTTCGAAGGCAAGGATGCCAGCGGCAATGTCGGGCTGTGGGACACCGACGGCACGGCGGCGGGGACCAAGGAGCTGATTCCCGGATTCGTTGGCTCCGACATGACGCTTTACGACGGCGCCGTCTATTTCGTCGGAACGGACGGCGGCTTGTGGAAGACCGACGGGACGGCGGCGGGGACCACCGAGATCGTCGGTCAGCCGGCGACCGCGCTGGGACAATTCAGCAATGAACCGAATGCGCCCCCTGGAGGGGCGACGTACAACATCTATACGCCGGGCGCACCTTTTCCGGGCGGCTTCGGCGCCGGCAGTCTTGACGTGTTCAACGGCCAATTGTTGTTCGGCGGCACGGTCATCGAGGAAAATCAGACCCAGACACCGGTATGGCAGCGCCTGTTATTTTCCTGGAACGGCTCGACGGTGCAATCCCTTGGGATCGGCCCCTTCGAGGACGGCATCGCCAATGGGGTCAATTCGCAAGGCCAGCCGGTCGCCTATTTCAATTCTTCGCCGGGTGGACCGGGCGTCGGCTCTCTCACTACCAGCTCCTCGACGTCCAATGATCTGCTTCTCTATGGCGTGCCGAACAACAATTACACGCTCATCAATGGCTTGGGCACGGCCGGGAGTCCGCTGTCGCACAGCAGCACCTGGAAGGACGTCATCGTGCAAACCGACGGCACGGCGGCGGGCACGGCTATATCACCCTATAACTCCGATGGCTCCGTCGTCGCCGACCCGACGCCGTTCGACGGCGGATTGCTGTTCGAAGGGAATCTCGACGGCGTCAATGTGAGCTCGAACGGCCAGCTGCAGATCGAAAGCCCGGGCTTCGACCTTCTGCTCGGAACCAGCAATGCGCCGCAAAGCTCCGTCCAACTCACCGAACAGCTCGCTAACTCCACAGATCATTTCAATAACGAGGCCGATACCACCGATCTCGTCAACGGGATCTACAATCCGGCTATTTTCCCGGAAGAAAATCCTGAACCGGCCTTGAGCTCATCGGCCATTTACCCCGACGCTCAATCCATCGTGACCGGTTCTGGCTTCGACCCGCACGACATCACCGTCTTCGACGGCGAAGCCTATTTCTCCGCGGTCAACGCGGAGGGCCAGGACCAGTTGTGGCTGCTCAATCCGACCGGGGAGTATGGAGGCGGGTCTCCGTTCTGGTCTATCGGCACGTTCGTCAATACTTTTGGTCTTGCAGGAGAGTACCTCAACGCGACCGGAGAAGAACTGAACGGCATTGCCGGCGCGTCGGCGGCGGGTCTGGATCCTTCCAACATAACCGGGCTCACGATCCCCCGAACGGTCACGCTGGTGCCGATCACCGAGGGCCAACTGCTTGTCGACGAGACGCTCGACCGGATCAATCCCGGAAGCGCCACCGCGCCGGCCGGCGAGGGCTTTGTCCTCACCGACACCGCGCTCGACATCGAATCGCTGACCGCGGCCGAGATCACGGCCGGCATCGCCATCGGCCTCGACGCGATTGCGTCGACCGATACTTCGGTCGTGTTCACCGTCGACATGGTCGAGGCGCTCGAACCCTCGACCTATGTCATGGCGCCCACGGGCGACACCGTGACCATCGCCGACTATGCCGCCTCCATCGAGGGAATGTCGGACGCGCAATTGAGCGAGCTGACCGAGGTCGGCGTCTCGGCGATCGTGTCGACCGACGCATCCGTGGTGCTCGGCCTCGCTCAGGCTTTGGCGCTCACGACACCGGTCATCGTCACGGCCACGGCCGACGTCGCCATTACCGCGCCGCTCGGCGACACCGTCAGCGCGACCGGTACGGCCGCACAAATCGAGGCGCTCAGCTCGGCCCAGATCATCGCGCTCAAATCGGTCGGCATCTCCGCGCTGACGGCAACCGACGCCTCGGTCGAACTCACCGTTGCGCAGGCCGTGGCGCTTGAAGACCCGATCCCCGTCACCGTACCCTCGGGCGATACGGTGACGATCTCCGATACCGCCACGAATATCGCAGCCCTGACGGCGGGCGAGATCGCGGCGCTGCCGGGCATCGGCGTGACCGCGATCGCGGCGACCGACGGTCCGCTTGTGCTGCAACCGGGCCAGGCCAATGCAATGGTCGCCGCCGGCCTGCACGTCAGCGTGCCCTCGTTCGATAACATTATCGTCGCCGATACGGCCACCGACGTCATCGCCATGACTACGGCGCAGATCGACACCTATGCGTCGCTCGGCGTGACCGAAATTGCGACATCCTCCGGCGTGACGCTGAGCGTCGCCCAGGTGGATGAACTCGAGAAAGACGGAATCTCGCTTATCCAGGGAACGGGCACGCATCTGTCGGTGACCGTCTTGGATACGCCGGCGCAAATCGAAACGTTGACGTCCGATGACATCAGCGGACTGCCGAGCCTTTCGCCGAACTTCAACAACGAGGTTTTTTCGACCGATTATCAGGTTCCGAACAGTACGATCACGCTCAACGCCGGGCAGTTCATAGCCTACGAGCAAAATTCCATCGATGTTATCACGCCGGTGCTGGCGATCGAGGACGCGCCGGGCGGGATCGAAACGCTGACGCCGAGCGAGATCGCAGCGCTGGGCAATGCCAGCCCCGATCCGGTCTCGGTCACAGTCGATAGTCCGTGGGTGGTCCGTTTTACACTTGGCGAGGCGCTGGCGATCGTCGGTACGAATTACAGCCAGTCCGGCACCAGCGCGCTCAAGCTGAGCGGCTCGGCGGGACATGGCCTTTCAATCATCATCGGCGACACGGCAGCGAATTTCGAGGCGCTGACCACCGCACAGATCGATGCGCTCGGTCACTTCGACTTGGCCTTGGGCCCGAACGCGGTCCTGGACGAGATCGGGCTCGCTTCCTCGCTGGTGCTTAATGTCGCGCAAGCCGCAGCCGCTGCCGCGGACAACGTTGTCTTTACCGTGGCGCCCATCGATGTGAATACCGGCCAGCCGACGGGCTTTACAGTGAGTATCGGCGACACCGCAGCCAATATTACGGGCTTACTGGACTTGGGCGCGAGCGAGGTGGCGCAAGTCATAGGCGATCTCGGCATCAGCGGCATTGCCGCGACCGACGGTTCAGTGGCGCTGAGTGTCGGCGAGGCCGAGGCGCTCGAAACTGCCGACGCAAACTTGGGCACGCATGTTGCCGTCTCGGCGCCGGCCGGCGATGCCGTGACTCTCGCCGATACCGCGGCCGATATCGAGGCCATGACGCCGGCGCAGCTCGGCGCGCTGACATCGATCGGCGTCACCGCGGTCGACGTGACGGATCAGTCGATCACGCTCACGGTGGCGCAGGCTTTGGCGCTCTACGACCCGGTGCCGATTTCGGTGCCACCGGGCGACACCGTCATCGTCGCCGATACCGAGGCCGAGATCGAAAGCCTGACGCCGACCGAAGTCGCGGGGCTTGCGGCAATTGGCGTGAAGGAAATCGACGTCTCCAACCTGACGGGGGCCGGGCCGCTGACCATCGACGGCGGCATCACGCTTGCGATCAGCGGCGCGGTGCCCTCGAATGAGACGATTACATTCGCGGGGACGGGCGGGACGCTTTCGCTCAACGACGATGTTGCGGGCACGGATGCAGCCGGCACGATCTTCGGCTTCTCGCCGCCCGACACCATCGATCTGACGGATGTGCCCTACGATGCAACCGGCATCAGCGAGGGTGTCAGTGGTGCGGTGCTGGGCACCGACCCCACGGACAGCAACCAAGCCATCATAGTCACCGAGAACGGCAATACCTATGACCTGGATATCGATCCGTCGCAGATATTCCTGACCACGCCGACCTTCGAACTGAACCCGGACAGCACCGGCAACGGCACCGCTCTCACCGTCGTCGAGTCGACGGTGACCAATGAATCCTTTCAGGTTTTGGCGGGCGAGACCTCGGACGGCATTGTCATCGGCAGCGGCGGCGAGGTGGAGGGGGAAAGCAGCGCCACGGTCAATCGCGCGGTCGTGCAGAGCGGCGGCGAGCTGTTGGGCGATGTCGGGTCCACGATCAGCGACACCTTCATCCAGAGCGGCGGCCTCGTCGACCTCAATTCCGGCGCCTCCGGGTCCGGCATCATCAACTTCAGCCCTCCCGTCGGCGAACCCCCGGTCGGCGGCACGCTGCAGATCGACGACCTGTTTTTGCCGACGTTCACGATCGACGGCTTTGCCAACGGCGACACCATCGACCTGACCGCGTTGACCTACGATCCGGATGGCAGCGTCAATCTGGTGAGCGGTAATGTTCTCGACGTGAACGAGGACAGCACCACCTACACGCTGCAACTCGATCAGAGGCAGAATTTCAATGGCGACTATTTCCATCTCACGCCCGACAGTGCTGGAACCGGCACCGACATCACCGAGAACACTACGCCCTGCTATTGCCGCGGCACGCGGATCCAGACCCGACGCGGCCAGAAGCGGGTGGAAAATCTCAAGATCGGCGACAGGGTGATGACGAAGGCCGGCGTGACGCGGCCGATCAAATGGATCGGCCGGCGCAGCTATGGCGGCCGCTTCATCATGGGGCAAAAAGAAATCCTGCCGATCTGCATCAGGGCGGGAGCCTTGGACGACAACGTGCCGCGGCGCGACCTTTGGATCTCGCCGCATCATGCCATGTTCTTCAAAGATGAGTATCTCGGCGGCGTGCTGATCGAGGCCAAGGACCTGATCAACGGCGTGTCGATCGTGCAGGCCGAGCGTGTCGAGAGCGTGGAATATTTCCATATCGAGCTCGACAGCCATGATGTGCTGATCGCCGAAGGCGCATTGTCGGAAAGTTTCATCGACGACAACAGCCGCGGCATGTTCCACAATGCGCACGAATACCGGTCGCTGTATTCGGATGCGGCAGCGGGAGCGGCGCAATATTGCGCGCCGCGCTTCGACCACGGCTATGAGGTCGAAGCAGCGTGCCGCCGCATCGCGCTGCGCGCGGGCCTTCTGCGCGCGGCCGATGGGCCGCGGATCGGTCCGTTGCGCGGCTATGTGGACGCCGTCGGTCCGCGCCGCATCGAGGGCTGGGCGCAGCATGTCGATCATCCCGAGGCGCCGGTATGCCTCGACATCTATGCCGACGGCCGGATGATCGGGCAGACCTTGGCGAATATGTATCGGGACGATTTGCAGCGGGCCGGCCTCGGCAGCGGCTGCCACGGTTTCTCGTTCGTGCCGCCGCCTGGCCTTGCCTTCGCCGGCGCGGCGGTGGAAGTCCGCCGCTCGCTCGACGGCGCTATTCTCATGCGCTCTGGCAAAACAAACATTGCTTGGCACGAACGCACCGCCGCATAGCGGGAGGCGCGTTCGCCGCGCCAATTGCGAAGACCTCATTCAACCGGCGTGACCTTCATGCCGTAATTGCCGGTGCCGAAGACGTCCATCATATGCGCCACGTCGTTCTCGGGCCGCTTGGTCCAGAACACCGAATGCGGCGTTTCGACTCCGACGCATCCGTCGGTCGCCAGGAGATTCTGCATGCCGGCGCGACGAATTCCCGGCAGCACCTGCACGTCGTAAACCTCGGTCACGCCCGAGGTGAATTCCAAATGGCCCAACACTTCGCCGGTCTGTTCGGAAACCGCAGCGATGCCGGCCGTCAGCGCGCCGTGCCGTTGCGCGACCGGCGGCGGCTCCTTGGCGCGCGACGCTCTATTCTGCGACATGCCGACGAAGAGGATGCCGTTGTAGTCGCACAGGCCGTGAGTAAAGGCCGGTAACCGGGTCAGGACCGTGCTCGCGCCGCTGTCGCGATCGACGCGCAACAGCTCGCCTTCGCCGCCATTGAGGACGTAAAGCTCATTGTTGATGAGCCGCGGCGAATGCGGCATGCAGAGGTCCGACCGCATGATGATGTTGCGCCGGGCATCGATCAATATGCCGGCGGAGTGGGGCATCTCCCGCCAGCCGCTCTCGGTATCGGTCGCCGCCAACGCCGTCAGATAATAGAGCTCTCCGGCATGTCCGGCAAAGCCGTTGAGGTGGCATCGATCTTCAGCGCGCAACTGGCTGATGAATGACGGCTGCCACAGCGGCGTGAAGCTGAATTCGCCGTCGACGCGGCAGATGCAGGAGAAGTTCGTGTTGGCGCCGATCACCGCAGGACCCTCGAAGACCATATCGTGCATATGGCATTCGCCGGTGAAGTGAGTCGTACGCGCTATGAAGAAGGCGTCATAATAGTCGGGCTTGCCGGGATAATGCGCGGCAAGCCGCGCGGCATTGGCGAAAATGGTTACCGACCGCGGCGATGCCACGGCGATACGCGCGCTGTTGGCGGCTAACCCCAAGGGCTGGGTCATCAGCGTAGCGGTTGCCGTCAATGTGCCGTCGACCGCGCCAAGAAAGATGATGTGATTGGGCCGCGTGCTCAACACCAGCGAGAGCCGCAAACGCTCGAGAATTGCCGCGAAATTTCCTTGCAGCGACCAGGCGATAGGTTGCGCCGAGGCCGCTTGAGATGGTGCAGACGCCGTCGCCGGCTGCGTTGCGGAATCCAAGGATTTATTCCTTCCGGTGGTCAAAACGTCCTGCCATCGCTCCCCATCAGCGATCATTTCGCTTTTTTTTCGGTGTATTGCAGCGGCATAAGCGCGCCGAGGGAATTATGACATGTGCTGCGGGTTTAGTCCTGTCATAGCGACTTGGTCGCTATGTCCGATGATATACAAGCGGGCCGAATTCCGGTATCAAGCTTCCGCCTGATAAGGCGGCGATACAGCTTCGATCCTGGTAACAGCGGATCTTGTATCGCGGCAAAGCCCGGGGAGGAATTGTGAATGGCACTGAATGAATCTACGCCGGTAACGGTGCACCATCACACCGGCGGCGCGTCGACCTATAGTGGCACAAGCCCTTACATCTATGGCGTGACGCTGTCGTCCGACCAGGCGGCGGACGAAGTTCTTGGCACTGCGGTTCTCAGCAATGGCGTTGAGGTCGTGGTCACCGCGACTGTCGGACTTGTCAGGGTTCCCCCCAGCCTCGGCTATTCCTACCCAAATGTTTCCGGTTATACGAGCGTACAAGTTACCACTATCGATAACGGCACCGCCACCACCAACACCCTGTCGTTCGCGGCCGGCGCCGATTTTTTAAATCGTCATTTTACGAGTGAAGACCTTCAGGTGGTCGGCCTGACCAACGGCAATTATCTCATCGCTGAGACGACGGTCGACGACAATATCGGTCCGGTTAACAAGAATCTCTATTTCGAGGTGTTGAACAGTTCCGGCTCGGTCGTCACGCCGTGGACGCAGGTCAATCAGACCGGCAGCGACGCCAGTGAAAACGACGATTATCAGCTGCGGGCGACTGCCGGTGGCGGCTTCGTCGTCCAATTTGCAACTAACGACGCGGCGAACGGCTATTTCCAGCGTTTCAACGCCAGCGGAGCGTCGACCGATAGCCCGGTCAATTTTGACAATGCCAGCTCCGACACCGTGTTCAGCGGAGGCTTTGCGGTCGACACGGCCGGCGATGTCGCGGTTACTATTCCGAATCCTTCCGGATTTGACTACCAGCCCACTTCGATCGCGATCTACAGTTCCACCGATACGCAGCTGATCAGGGAGACCTGGGCCACGGCCGAGAGCGGACTTGTCGCAGAGCCAACTACCCCGGTGATCGGCGGAGGCACGGCTGCACCCGTCAATAGCGACTCGGACCTTGCGTCTATTCAGGCGCTGCCGGGCGGCGGATTCCTTGCCGTGGTCTCGGTGCCGACCGGCGCCTTAGACAGGACTACCGGCTTATTTCCGGGTTTCGACGAATACCTGCAGCGGATTACCGTTTCCGGCTCGACAGTGACCTTCGACACCCCGGTTCTGATTGAGAAAATCACCACGCCCGCAGCGCAAGGCGATTTCAATCTCGATCCGGTGGTGCTCTCCAACGGCAATATCCTGCTCAACATCGGCGGCACCTATGAAATTCTAAATGCCTCGGAATTGCCGACAGCGAACACGGGCCTGGCGTCCACCACTTCGGTCGCGAGCATGACGCTCGCGTTCAACAGCGGTTCGCCGTTGCCGGCCGGCACGACGATTGTCGATCCGATCTCGGACAACAATGGCGGCGTCTTCGCGGCTTTGCAGAAAGCGACAAACGGCGGCTCGTACTACGGCAATCTGGATAGCTCGGTCTACGCCGCTGACTTCAATGCGGGCAATCCCTGCTATTGCCCGGGCACGCGCATCCGCACCAAGCGCGGCGAGAAGCGGGTCGAGAAGCTCAAGGTCGGCGACAAGATAATGACCGCGTCCGGCGCGCTGCGGCCGGTCAAATGGATCGGGCGGCGCAGCTATGCCGGCCGTTTCATCACAGGCCGCAAAGATATTTTGCCGATCTGCATCAAAGCCAATGCGCTCGCCGACAATGTGCCGCAGCGCGATCTTTGGATTTCGCCGCATCACGCCATGTTCTTCAAGGACGAGAATTCCGACGGCGTGCTGATCGAGGCCAAGGATCTCGTCAACGGCGCGTCCATCGTGCAGGCGGAGCGGGTCAAGAAGGTCGAATATTTTCACATCGAGCTCGACAGCCACGACGTGATCGTCGCCGAAGGCGCGTTGTCGGAGACCTATCTCGACGAAGACAACCGCTTGTTATTCCATAACGCCAGCGAATACGCCGAACTTTATCCGGACGCCGTAGCGGCGCCGGCGGCCTATTACGCGCCGCGCTCTGAGGAAGGCTATGAGGTCGACGCGGTACGTCGCCGCATCGCGCAGCGCGCAGGATTGATCGATGGCAACGCAGCGTCCGCCGGCAAATTGCGCGGCTGCGTGGAGCGCGTCTCCGAAAATTGCATCATCGGCTGGGCGCAGGATGTCGATCATCCCGAGGCGTCGGTCTGTCTCGACATTTATGCAGATGGGCGCCCCATCGGGCAGGTGCTGGCGAACCGCTATCGCGCCGATCTCAAGAGCGCCGGCTTCGGCAGCGGCCTCCACGGCTTTGCGTTCACGCCGCCGGAGGGGCTCGCCGTCGATCCGGATAGCGTCGAGGTTCGCCGCGCGCTGGACGCCGAGAAACTCGGCCGCCGCCTGCCGCCGAGCATCGTCGTGCATCGACGGGTCGCGCGCGCTTCCTGAGCCGCGCTTAACGCATCGCGGCGGCGATATTGCCGCCGGAGCGCGGCAAGCCGGAAATGAAATGGATGGACGCTTGCAAAAGGTCCTCGCCATGCCGGAACGGGATGAGAAACACAGACGCCGCGCCGGCCCCGGCACCACCTATTTAATTGAACCGATTGCGTCCGTCTTCCTCTGCAAAGGGTAAGCGCTGTGTCATTTGACATGGCGTTAACAGTGCCACCTCTCAGCAAGGTTTTGAAATGGCGTAGAAATTTCTCTTGGCCGCACGGGTGACCCAGGGTTGTCGCCGGTATTTACGTCTGATAGATATTTCTAAACAAACAAGAAAATTTCACGAAAAATCTTTGGGAAAAGCCCGGCCGGAGGTCGTCGCTTTCTCAAGGCGGGTGCGGCGCGAATTTCGTCGAATAAAAGCGTCTCGTTGAACGTGTCGCCCGACCCAGGCGGCGATGTGGTCCACATGCGCGCCGGCGCATGAAGCTGTGAATTTGGAATGAGCAGTCCGCAGATCATCACCGTCGCGAGCGAGCTTGATCTCAATCAGGCGATTGCGCTGGTCGATAGCGCGACGTCCGGCGACTACATCATCCAGCTCACCGGCAATATCACCGAAGGCACCGATACCGGCGGCACGATCACCTTCAACGGCGAGATGCTCGCTGCGCCCGCGGCTCTCTACGCGCTCAATCTCCAGAGCGGCGTATTGTTGACCATCGATGGCGGCGGCAACACGCTATCGGGCGCCAGCCAGTATGGCGGACTGTTTGCTTATGCCGGGTCGGTCACGATCCAGAATCTGGCGATCGAAAACACTGTCGCGGCAGGCGGCAGCGGCGCCTCGGCGCAGCGTGCCGGCGGCGGCGGCGCGGGCCTTGGCGGCGGGCTGTTTGTTGCTTCCGGCGCCGACGTCACGGTGTCCGGCGTCACGTTCAGCGACAACGCTGCGGAAGGGGGCGCCGGCGGCACATATTCCGCAAGCGCTCGCTACGGCGGCGGCGGCGGGCTCGGCGGGAATGCCGGGCTTGGCGGCGGCGGTTTGGGCGCGACTGCCGGCGGCGGCGGGACCGGGAGTAGCGGCAGCGACGGCGGCGCCGGACTCATTCTTGGGGCCAGCGGCGGCGGCCAAGTCGGCTCGGATTCCGGCGGCGCTTATGGCGGCGGGGGCGGCGGCGCGACCAACAATGGTTCTGGCGCGCTCGGCGCCGGCGGCGGGGTCGGCGGTAAAGATCCGAGTGGAGGCATCGGCGGCGCCGGTGGCTTTGCTGGCGGTGGCGGCGGTGGCTCCGTCGCTGGAGACGGCGGCTTCGGCGGCGGCGGCGGCGGCGCCTACAACTTCGGCGGCGATGGCGGCTTTGGCGGCGGCGGCGGCGTCGACCGTCTTGGCGGACACGGCGGCTTTGGTGCCGGCAGTTCGAAGAATGGCGAAGGCGGCGGCGGCCTCGGCGCGGGCGGCAACATCCTGGTGCAACAGGGCGGATCGCTGACCATTGAGGACGGCAGCCTGTCCGGCGGCACCGTGCAGGGAGGAGCCGGCGGCAACAACGGCTCGGCCTTCGGCAGCGGCATTTTCCTCCAAGGCAACGAGACCGTCACGTTTGCTCCCGGCGCCGGGCAAACGCTCACGGTGAGCGACAACATCGCCGACCAGAGCGGATCCGGCGGCACCGGGTCGGAGGCGGGCGCTGGCGCAGTATTGGTGAACGGTGCCGGCACCGTGGTGCTCAGCGGCATGAATACCTATACCGGCGGAACAACGATTGACGCCGGCACGCTCGAACTTGGCAATACCGGAGCTGCAGGCGGCGGCCATATCACATTCGGCACGAATTCCGTAGCGACCCTCCAGATCGACGGTGCCGTTGCTCCGGGCTTCGTCCTCACCAACACGATCGCAGGATTTGGCGCGGGCGACGTCATCGATCTGCGTGACATCGCTTTCGATCCGAACGGCACAGCGCTACCTGAAAGCGGCAATGTGCTCGCCGTCACGGAGCATGGGAGCACCTATGATCTGCAGTTGGCCGCCGGCACGCAGATTCCGGCAGGCAGCGTCGTTATCACTTCGGACAACCATGGCGGCACCGACATCAGCTCAGGTTTCGTCGTCAATTCCGCGGCTGACCTGAACGCGGCGATAGCGGCTATAGACGCAGCCAGCGCCGATGCCCCAGCCGGCGCAAACTTCACGATCCGTTTCGGCAGCTCGTTCACGCTCTCGAGCCAGATCGACGCCATCGATCTTGCCAACGGCGCGACGCTGACCGTCGTCGGAGGCGGCTTCACGCTCAACGGCGGCAACGCCTACAACGGCTTCTTCGTCGAAAGCGGCGCGGTGACGATCGACAATTTGTCGGTCAAGGACGCGGTGGCGCAAGGCGGCAGCGGCGGCGCAGCCGCGTTCGGCGCGGGCGGTGGCGGTGCCGGATTGGGCGGCGGCTTGTTCGTCGCGTCGGGCGCCAATGTCACTCTGAACGGCGTGAATTTTGTCGACGACCAGGCGATCGGCGGCAGCGGCGGCAACTTCAAGTCGGCCTATTCGCCTGCCTATGGTTTTCCGCTCGGCGGCGGCGGTGGCCTCGGTGGCAATGGCGGATTGAGCGGCGGCGGCATCGGCCTTGGCGCTTCCGGCGGCACCGAGACTGCCGGCGGTCAGGGTATCGCGGTTGGCGCCGCTGCGGGCGGCGGCAATTCCGGCGGTCTCGACGGCGGTGGCGGCGGCGTTGGAAGCAGCGGCTTCAGCAACGACACCGGTGCCGGCGGCGGCATCGGCGGCAAGTACAACAATTATGCCACCGGCGGCGCTGGCGGGTTCGGCGGCGGTGGCGGCGGTGGTGACGTCGGCGGCGCCGGCGGCTTCGGCGGTGGTGGCGGCGGCGGCGGCATCGCCGGCGATGGCGGTTTCGGCGGCGGCGGCGGCAACGGCGCGACCGGGGGCGGACAAGGCGGCTTTGGCGGCGGCGTGGGCTACGTCGGTCGCGCGTCGCACGGCGCCGGCGGCGGCGGCCTCGGTGCCGGCGGCGGGGTGTTCGTGCAGCAGGGCGGCACGCTCACGATCGGCGCAGGCAACATTTACGGCGGCAGCGTGCAGCGTGGCGCGGCGGGCGCGGGTTACGACGGGCGAAACGGCCAGGTCGGCTCGGCATACGGCAGCGGCATTTTCATCCAAGGCAACGAGACAATCAGTTTCGCGCCCGCGCTCGGCCAGACTCTGACGATCTCCGACATCATCGCCGATCAAAGCGGTTCGGGTGGCACCGGCGCCAATGCCGGCTCGGGCGCCGTGCTGATGGACGGCGCCGGTACGCTTGTCCTGGACGCCGACAACACCTTTACCGGCGGCATCACGCTGGATTCCGGCACCGTGGAGCTTGCCGCGCTCGGCGCGGAGGGCTCCGGCGCCATCAGCTTTGGCGGTGCGGCGACACTCGACATTGATCCGGCCGCTGCGCCGTCGCCGGGTCAAACTTTCCACATTGCCAGCTTATCCAGTGGCGACGTCATCGACTTTGGCGGTGAGGCGACACTCGACATTGATCCGGCTGCCGCGCAGCCGGGTGTCACTTTTGATGTTGCCGGCTTTTCGGGTGGCGACGCCATCGATATCGACGGCACCAACTGGAGTGCGACGATCACCGAGAATGGGTCTTCGCCCTCGCTCGCCATCACCGGATCGCCGCCGGTCGATTTTGTCGTCACGCCGACCGGCGCCGGCAGTTTCAGTGTGGCAGTGACCGCCGATCAGGCGCCGGTCATCAACGCTCCGGCAACAGTGCAAACCGCCGGCGGAGAGACAACGCCGATCGCCATTTCCGTCAGCGACAGCGACGCGGTCACCTACAACGAAACAACAACGGTCACGCTCACCGACACCAGCGGTCTGCTTTCAGTCACGCCGGTCATCGGCGCCACCGTGACAGGTGACGATACAACGAACCTGAAGCTTTCCGGAACGCTTGCCGCCGTCAATCAGGAGCTCGCGGGATTGACCTATGCTGCGAGCGGCAGCGGCTTCAGGGATACGATCGATGTCGTCGCCAGCGACAACCGCGGCGGCTCGAGCACGCAGGACATCGGCGTGTCGATCGCTCAGCCGGTCACGACCGAAGCCGATCTCAACAAGCTGATCGAGGCTGTGGACGGGGCGACCGTAGCCGGCACCTACACGATCGATATCGCCGGTCCGATCACGCTGACCACGGCGCTCGACGCCATCAATCTGCATGCCGGCGTCACGCTGGACATTCAGGGCACCAACGGCAGCGGCGGCGCACAGAACCAGACCATCGACGGCGGCGGCGATCAGCGCGGTCTGTTTATTTATTCTGGTGATGTGAACGTCTCGGACCTGACGCTTGCGGACATGCGGGCGGTGGGCGGGGCAGGCGGCTCTGGCGCGAGCGGGGGTGGCGGCGGTGCGGGGCTTGGCGGGGCGTTGTTTGTTGCCGGTGCGACGACGGCGGGGGGCGCTGGCGCGCTGACGAATGAGCCGGGCCAGGTGGTGCTTCCGGTCGTCACGCTGGATAATGTCAACTTCAGCAATGACAGCGCGACCGGCGGCGCTGGCGGAAGTGGTGTCGCCAACTCATTTGGCGGCGGCGGCGGTGGCCTCGGCGGTGCTGGCGGCGGCGCTGTCACCGGCGGCACTGGCGAGGGAACCTATGCCGGCGGTGGTGGCGGTATTGGCGCTGGCGCGACAGGTGGGATCCCCGGCCGTGCCGGTCAATCCGGCTCGGTTCCGGGTGCGGCGGGGGGCGGCGCTGGGAACACCGGCGGCTCAGGCGGCGGCAGTGGCGGCGGTGGCGGCGGCGGCACGCGGGGCGGCGGTGGCGGCGGAATCGGCGGCACTGCGGGCAGCACGGTCACGTCTTCCGGCACTCAATATGGCATTGGCGGCGCCGGCGGTTTTGGCGGCGGCGGCGGCGGCGCGCAGGGTGGCTTTAGCTTCGGCTACCGCCGCCCGGGCGATGGCGGTTTTGGCGGCGGCGGCGGTGGCGGCGCTTCTAGGTATTCCTATCAGGGCGTTGGCGGCTTTGGCGGCGGCAGCGGTGGCGGCGGCGAGGGCTACAGCCCCGGCGGTTATGGTGGCGGCCGCGGCGCTCCGTCAAATATAGGTGCCGCTGGCGGCGGCGGCCTTGGGGCTGGCGGCGACATCTTCGTGCAGAAAGGCGGGACGCTGACGATCGAGGATGGCACGCTGGGCGACGGCACGGTGCATGGCGGTGCGGCCGGCGGCACTAATCCCTTTCGGGGGGCGACAGGCGGAGCGCTCGGTCAGGACATTTTCCTGGAAGGCAATCAGTCGATCACCTTCGCGCCGACCGGCACGCAGACGATCACCGGCACGATCGCCGGTGGCGGCGGGTCGGTGATCATGGACGGCACCGGCACCCTGGTGCTCGATGCCCACAACACTTTCAACGGCGGCATCACGATCGATTCCGGCACGGTCGAGCTGGCGGCTTTGGACGCCTCGGGCTCTGGCCCGATCACGTTTGCGGGCGCAGGCACGCTCGTGATCGACACCGCCGACGCTGGCGCGGGGCAGGCGTTCCAGGTTGCGGGCTTTGGCAGCGGCGACGAGGTTGATATCCCCGTCACCGGCGGCAGCTTCACGGTGACGAGCGACGGCACGACGCCGACCCTGACCATAACCGGGCAGCCGGACGTCGATGTCACGATGACGCCGACCGGCGCCGGCAGCTTCTCGCTTGCGGTGACGGCCGACCAGGCGCCGGTCACGAGCGTGCCGGGCGGCCTGTTCGTGGAGCCCGGGCAGGTCGTTTCGCTCGGCGTCGCGGTCAGCGACGGCGATGCGGTCACCTATCACGAGACCATCACGGTCGATCTCACCGACGGCAGCGGGCTGTTGTCGGTGACGCCTGCGTCCGGCGCGACCGTGACGGGCAATGACAGCACGGATCTGCAACTGTCGGGCAGTTTGTCGGCGGTCAATGCCGAACTGTCGACGCTCACCTATGCCACACCGGCGCATGGTGTGGCGACTGACACGATCGCGATCGCCGCGAGCGACGGCCGCGGCGGCTCCAACACGCACAGCATTGCGATCGCGGTCAATGCGCCGGTGACGACCGAAGCTGAGCTCAATGCGCTGATCAAGGGTGTGGACGCAACCACCGTGGCCGGCACTTATACGATCCAGGTCGCCGGACCGATCACGCTGACCACGGCGCTTGAGGCCATCAATCTGCATGCCGGTGTGACGCTCGATCTCGAGGGCTCCGACGGCAACGGCAATGCGCAGATGCAGACGCTTGACGGCGGCGGCGATCAGCGCGGCCTGTTCATCTATTCGGGCGTGGTCAATGTCACCGACCTCACGCTCAGCGACATGCGCGCTTTGGGCGGGTCCGGCGCGTCCGGCGGCGGCGGCGGTGCGGGCCTCGGCGGCGGCTTGTTTGTTGCCGGGGCGCGTCCGGCGGGCGGCGTCGGCGCGGCGCATGATCCGGGACAGGCTGTCGTTCCGATCGTCACGCTGGACAATGTGAACTTCAGCAACGACAGCGCCACCGGCGGCGCCGGTGGGACCGGTCGTTTCGGCGGCGGCGGTGGTCTTGGTGGCAATGGCGGCGCGGGCGGCACAGTCGGCCGCGGCGGCGGCGGGATCGGCAGCGGTGGCGCCGGCGGCAGTGGCAGCGGCAATGCCGGTCAAGCCGGTATCGTGGACGGTGCATCCGGCGGCGGTGATGGCGGCAAATCCGGCGGTGGCGGCGGTGGCGTCGGCGAGACTGCCGGCGGTGGTGGCGGCATCGGCGGCGGCAGCGGGACCTACGCCGGCGGTGGCGGCGGCTTTGGCGGCGGCGGCGGCGGCACCGGCGCTCGCTACGGCGGAACCGGCGGCGGCGGCGGTTTTGGCGGTGGCGGCGGCGGCGGCGCGTATGCCGGCGGCGGTGGCGGCTTCGGCGGTGGCGGCGGCGACAGCTTCGGCGCCGGTGATGCTCGCGGCGGCGGCGGCTTCGGCGGCGGCGCCGCCGGCAGCAATGGCGGCGGCGGCGGCCTTGGCGCCGGCGGCGACATCTTCGTGCAGCAAGGCGGCACGCTGACCATCGAGGACGGAACGCTTGGCGACGGCAGCGTCAACTTCGGCGCCGGTGGCAGCAGCAGCGCGACGCACGGCCAGGCTGACGGCGGCGACATCTTCCTTCAGGGCAACGAGGCGCTCACTTTCGCGCCGACCGGCACGCAAACCATTACCGGCGTGATCGCCGACATGACCGGCGCGGCCGATCCGAGCGGCGACACCGGCGCCGGATCGCTGATCATGGACGGCACCGGCACCCTGGTGCTCGATGCCAACAACACCTTCACCGGCGGTATCACCATCGACTCCGGTACCGTCGAACTCGCCGCACAAGGCGCCGCTGGCACCGGGCCTATAACGTTCGATCCGGGCACGCTGGAATTCACGCCCGACACTGCGCCGACCCAGGAGATCGACGGATTTGGCGCCGGCGACCAGATTGTCATCGACGACTTCACGGAACAGTCGGCGTTTTATTCCGGCAGCGAGCTCACGTTCACCGGCTTGGAAGGCACCAACGACGTCACGTTCAGTCTCGATATCCCGGGCCTATTGGCGTCGAATTTCGGCATCGAGAATGCCAACGGCGCTATGACGCTGAGCTACGGGCAGGGGCTCGACGACGTCGCCTGCTATTGCCGCGGCACGCTGATCGCGACCAAGCGCGGCGAGAAGAAAGTCGAGAAGCTCAAGATCGGCGACGAGGTCGTCACCGCGTCCGGCGCGTTGCGGCCGATCAAATGGATCGGACGGCGGAGCTATGGCGGCCGTTTCATCATGGGTCGCAGCGACATGCTGCCGGTCTGCATCAGGGCCGGCGCGCTCGATCATCAGGTGCCCAAGCGCGATCTGTGGATCTCGCCGCATCACGCGATGTATTTCAAAAGCCAGAATTTGAGCGGGGTGCTGATCGAAGCCAGGGATCTCATCAACGGCATTTCGATCGTGCAGGCCGAGCGTGTCGGCAAGGTGGAATATTTCCACATCGAACTCGAGACGCACGACGTGATCATGGCCGAGGGTGCACCGTCGGAAAGCTTCATCGACGACGACAGCCGCGGCATATTCCACAACGCGCATGAATACGACACGCTTTATGCCGACGACGTCCGGCAGCCGGCGTGCTACTGCGCGCCGCGGCTCGACAGCGGTTACGACGTGGCGGAGATCGTGCGCTCCATTGCGCTTCGCGCCGGTTTGTTACGCGCCGCCGATCCGCAGCGGATCGGTGCACTGGACGGCCAGATCGACCTGGCGAGCGCCACGCGCATCGCCGGCTGGGCGCAGAACAGTGAGCAGCCAGAGGCGCCGGTGTGTCTCGACATTCTTGTCGACGGCCAATTGATCGGCCAAGTTCTCGCCAATGAATACCGTGAGGATCTGGAGCAAGCCGGGCTGGGCAGCGGATGCCACGGTTTCACATTCACGCCGCCGGCGAATATCGCCTTCGCGCCGGACGCCGTCGAAGTCCGCCGCTCGCTCGATGCGGCGCCCTTACGCGGCGCGGCGCGAAGCATTACCGTGCACCGGCGGACAGCCCGGCGTTTTGCAGGTTAATTCCTAGATGCCGGTCACCGCATCGCTGCGGCGATATTGCCGCCGTCGACCGTGGTGACGTCGGCCGTCGTTTTCAGCGCCAGCGCCTGATGCAGAAAGGCCTGCGCGACGTCGTCGGCGGTGACTTCGCGGCCGAGCAGATTGCCGCTCATGTAATCTTTCTCGGACAGGCCGCGCGCCTTGGAGCGCGCGGCGATCATGTCGGTGGTGAGAAGCCCCGAACGGATGCGGTCGGCGTTGACGCCGTTCGCGCGGATGCCGTCCGAGCCGTAGTCGAGCGCGTATTGGCGCATCAAGCGCGAGCAGCGCCGCCTTCGGCAGCCCGTAGGGGCCGAAATTCGCGCCCGGATTGACCGCCTGTTTCGACACGTTGAACAGGAGGCAGCCGCCGGTGCCTTGCGCCAGCATGATTTTCACCGCGGCCTGCGCCACGCGCTGGTGGCCGTAGAAATTCAGCTCAAAACTTTTGCGCAAAACGTCTTCGTCGACCTCGCCGATGCGGCCCTGCCAGGCCGCGCCGGCATTGGAGACGACGATATCGACGCCGCCGAAATTCCTGGCGATCGTTGTCGAACGCGGCCCGCACCGAGTCCGCGTTGGTCACGTCGCATTCGACCGGCAGCGCCGTGGCGCCGATGGCTTTCGCCTGCTCACGCGCCGCGGACAGATTGACGTCGAGCAGCGCGACTTCCGCGCCCGCCGCGGCGAAGGCCTTGGCGGTTGCGGCGCCGATCGCGCCGGCCGCCGCCGGTGACGGCGGCGATCTGGCCGGCGAGCGGCAGTTGCTTTCGCTTGCCGCTTGCCGAGCTTGGCCTGTTCGAGCGGCCAATATTCGCAATCGAACATGTCGGCTTCGGAGATCGACTCGAATCTGCCGATCGCCTCGGCGTCGCTGACGCCCTCGACCCAGGCTTCGGCGATGTCGGCGGCGATGACGGCGTCTTTCTTGGAGCGGCCGAGGCCGAACAGGCCGAGACCCGGCACCAGCACGACGCGGGGCAGGGGATCGAGCTCGTGCTTGATGCCGCCGGCGCGTTTGTTGTGGCGCTCGAAATAGTCGATGATAGTGCGCGGCGAATTTGGCGGCGCGCTCGCGCGTCTCGCGCGCGAAATCGTCGAGCTTGCCGGCGTCCGGCGACCGGCAGAACCAGCGGCCAATTCTTGGTGCGGATGGTGTGGTCGGGCGTAATCACGCCGACTGCGCACTGACGCGATCCAAATCCTTGGCATTGACGAAATTCAGAATGGCGTCGCTGCCGCGAAATTCGAGAACGAGCCGCCGCCACGCGCCTTCGGCCTGTCGTCCTTTTCGCTGCACGCGCCGCGCACGATCGGCGCGATTTGCGGCGCGATCGCGCGCGGCGGCAGTGTCGGCACGGCGGCGGCGCCGACGGATTTGCGATTGCGCGCGATAAAATCTTCGGCGAGCGACACCATCTCGATCATGCGCTCGTAGGCTTCGCGCGCGGTTTCGCCGAACGTGACGATGCCGTGCTTGCTCAGGATCAGGCCGTCGCTCGGCTTGGCTTGCTCGAAGACTTCGATCGCCTTCTTGGCGAGACCGAAGCCCGGCATGAGATAAGGCACGAAGGCGAGCCGGCTGCCGAAAATCTCGGCGCATTTTTTCTCGCCGTCCGGCTGGTCGATCACGCTGAGCACCGCGGTGGCGTGGGTGTGGTCGATGAATTTGTGCGGCAGAAACGCGTGCAGCATCATCTCGACCGACGGATTGGGCGCCGCCGGATCGATCAGATTGGCGCGCTCGATGCCGACCAGGTCTTCGTCGTCGATGGCATCGAGCGCGCGCAGCTTGCGCATCGGCAGAAGCCGCACCGCGACCAAACCGTCGGGCTCGATCGTCGCCATGTCGGCGCCGGAGGATTTGACGCGCAGCACCTCGACCTCTTCGCCGAAGAGATCGCGCATCCGCAGCTTCACCGAGGTATTGCCGCCGCCGTGCAGCACGAGCTTTGGATCGCGGCCGAGCAGCCGCGTCGTGTAGATGCGCAGCGCCAGATCGCGGTCGATACCGGACTTCGCACCGTGCGCGACGACGGCTTCGGCGTCACCGTCGACCCAGCCGCTCTTCATGCGCGTCGCATGCAGATCGGCGCCCGTCTCAGCCGCCGGCGAAGCGGCGCGACCACCAGCCGGTGCGGCGCGGCTGATCGCCTTCCGCGGCCCATTGCTTTCGGTGACGGTCGGCTCCGGCGCGGGTGGCGGCGATCGGCGGCGGCGCTGCGATCGGCGCCGCATCTTCGCTGCTCGTCGACCGGCGCGCGCTCGCGCACCGTCGAGCGCCGGCGCGGCGGCTCGGGCTCGGCAGGCGGCGGACGCGGCGTCGGCGGCGCGACCGGCGCGCGGCGCGCGGCGCGGCGCGGCATCGAGATCGGCGACGGCGCTGCTGAGCTCCGGCTCGGTCGACGGCGGCGCGATCAATTCCTCGGCCGGAGCGAAGCTCTGCTCCGGTCCGTGCTCGGGCTCGTCGTCTGCGGGCTATCTTGCGGGCCATTTGCGCGGCATCTTGCCGGTTACGATCATACCGCCGTCGCCGTTGCGATGGCGGTTGCGCCGGCCGCCGCGGCGTCCGCGCCGCCGCCGCCGTTCGCCGCCGTCGCGCGCCGGCTCGCCGTTCTCGCCGCGATCTTGCGCCGCAAACTCGCCTTGCTGTTCGCCCGAGTTCGTCCGGCGCGGCGCCTTCGTGATCGTCGTCCGTCGGCAGCATCATCGGCCGGTCCGGTGATCGCGACGTGACCGGGCTCGTGAGCCTGGTCATCGCCTTGATCATGATCCGGCTCGTGACCGCGGCTGCCCGTCGGCCTGATCGCCGCCATTGCGGCCGCCGCGGCCGCCGCGGCCGCGCCGCCGCCGGCGCCGGCGCGCGCCGCCTTCGCCTTGCTCGGGCACGGTGGCCGGCGCGGCCGCTTCGTCGGCCGCTTCTTCGCTTCGGCCGCGACGAGGTCTTCGAGATCGTCCTCTTCCTCGAGCGGCGCGGCATCGGCTTGCGCGCGCTCGGCGAGCGCCTTGGCCGCCTCGGTCGTGTGCACCTGTTCGCCGCGATCGATGATGAAGGCCTGCGGCGCCATCACCGTTTCGTCGGCGCGAGATCGTGATGGTGATGGCGAAGCGCTCTTCCAGGCTGCGCAGATGCGCGCGCTTCTGATTGAGCACGTAGAGCGCGACATCGGGCCGGGTGCGCGCGATGAGATTGTGCGTGGCGCCCTTGATCAATTGCTCTTCGAGCGCGCGCAGCACTTGCAGCGCCAGCGACGACACCGAGCGGACATGGCCGCTGCCGCCGCAATACGGGCATTTCTCGGTCGAGCTTTCCAGCACGCTGGTGCGGATGCGCTGGCGCGACATTTCGAGCAGGCCGAAATGCGAGATGCGGCCGACCTGGATGCGCGCGCGATCGTGCTTGAGGCATTCCTTCAGGCGCCGTTCGACCGAGCGGTTGTTGCGCTTCTCGTCCATGTCGATGAAGTCGATGACGATCAGGCCGGCGAGGTCGCGCAGCCGAAGCTGGCGCGAGATTTCGTCGGCCGCTTCGAGATTGGTCTTGAGCGCGGTGTCCTCGATGTGATGCTCGCGCGTGGCGCGGCCGGAATTGACGTCGATGGCGACCAGCGCCTCGGCCTGGTTGAGCACGATGTAGCCGCCGGAGCGCAATTGCACGACCGGCGAGAACATGGCGTCGAGCTGATTTTCGACGCCGTAGCGCGACAACAGCGGCTGCGTATCGGTGTAGAGCTTCACGTTCTTGGCATGGCTCGGCATGAGCATGCGCATGAAGTCCTTGGCCTCGTGATAGGCCTCGGGTCCGGCGACGATGACGTCGTCGATGTCCTTGGTGTAGAGGTCGCGGATCGAGCGCTTGACCAGCGAGCCTTCCTCGTAGACGAGCTTCGGCGCGGTGGATTTCAGCGTCAGGTCGCGGACCGTCTCCCACATCCGCAGCAGATATTCGAAGTCGCGCTTGATCTCGATCTTGGTGCGGCTGGCGCCGGCGGTGCGCAGGATCACGCCCATGCCCTCCGGCACTTCGAGCTCGGCGGCGGCCTCTTTGAGCCGCGCGCGATCTTCGGAACTGGTGATCTTGCGGCTGATGCCGCCGCCGCGCGCGGTGTTGGGCATCAGCACCGAATAGCGGCCGGCGAGCGACAGATAGGTCGTCAGCGCCGCGCCCTTGGTGCCGCGTTCTTCCTTGACCACCTGCACCAGCATGACCTGCCGGCGCTTGATCACTTCTTGGATCTTGTACTGGCGGCGGTAGCGCGGCGCGCGATCGGGAACTTCTTCGAGCGCGTCGGCGCCGCCGACCAATTCGACGATCTCTTCGGCGGCTTCGCCGTCTTCGTCGTGCTCGTGGACTTCGGGACGCTGGTCGGCCTCGCCGTTCTCGGCGGGCGGCGCTGCCGGCAACGTCCTCGCGGTGCTCGCCGGACTGCTCGGCGTCGTCCTCGGCCGCGTCGTTCTCGGCGCGCTCGGCCGCCGCCTCGGTCGCGGATTCGGCCAGAACTTCGAGCGGTTCGTCCGCTTCGTCGTCCGCCTCGGCATGTTCGTCCGCGGCGTTGAGCGCTTCCGACGAGATGGTCCGCGCCGCGACGGGCTCGAGTCGTGCGTGTCATGATCGTGCGGCGCGCCGCCGAGCGTTTCGACCTCGGCCGCATCGCCGCTTCGCCGAGCTCATGCTCGGCATGGTCCGCTCGCCGTGTTCGTGCTCGCTATGTCGTGGTCGCCATGTTCGTGGTCGCCATGTCGTGGTCGCCATGTTCGTGGTCGACATGCGCGTCTTCGAAATGGTTCTCGGCGGCGGATCCGTCGGCGTGCGCTGCGGCGACGTCGCCCTGCACCGTTTCGTCGCGGCGCGCCGCTCCGCGCGCCGGCTGGCGCCGATGCCGCCGCGAGCGCCGATCGACCTCGTCGTCGGCGGCGCGCTGCGCGCGCTCTTCCTCGTCGATCAAGGCTTCCCGGTCGGCGACCGGGATTTGATAATAGTCGGGATGGATTTCGCTGAACGCGAGGAAGCCGTGGCGGTTGCCGCCGTAGTCGACGAAGGCGGCCTGCAGCGACGGCTCAACGCGCGTCACTTTCGCCAGATAGATATTGCCTCTTAGTTGCTTGCGTTGCGCGGATTCAAAGTCGAATTCTTCGACGCGATTGCCGCGCAGAACGACCACCCGGGTCTCCTCGGGATGGGTCGCGTCGATGAGCATTTTGTTGGCCATTGGTAAATCTCACGAGGGCCGGCATGCCCGCTCGCTCCGCGTCGCCATGGGATTGGAGTTGGCGGGGAGCAGGGCACGAGCCCGATTGTCGGTGAATGGGACGGATTGGAAATCGCGAGACCGCGAAGCGGGAAAGGTCCGCATGCCGGCAAGCGTTTGAACGCTACCGCGCCACGTTGATCGGACCTGGACTTGCGCTTCGTAGACGAAAGCCTGGAACATGAACTCCAAACCGCGATGAGGCGACAGCGTCGGGCGCGGCCGCAATTTCGCTAGACGCTAACGGCGTAACGCCGTCCTGGGCATCACGAAGCGGTTTTGCACCACGAGGTGGTTCTGGCCCTGGCACATGCGCCACGCTCAAGATTCCGGCTGTCCTCAATCTTCGAGGGTATCGGCGTCGCCTGTTCGTTCCGCCTTCGTGGCGCCGGTGCTCGATGCAACCATTGGTCGGCTTAGCCATGAGCCAATCGAGCAGTGGTCATTGCAGCAACAGCGCCGGAGCGGTTCCAAACCCGCCGTCCGCCTCGCTCCGGTCATCTTTCTCCGGGAGCCAATCTTGGCGGACGTAACCGGATGCCCTAACGCGACACAACCGGAACCTTTCACCGTCAGCGCCTTCTTTCTAAGGCCGCCGCAGGGGAATTGGCAAGTCATCTGTGGGATTTGGCGGGACGGTGGTGAATTGCGGCGGTATCCAGTGCCGGTTTCCCGGCAAAGGCTTAAGTTCCAGTTAACCACGCGTGCCTAATGGAGTAAGGGGGCAGAATGGGGTGGAAACCGATGGCTGTCCGAGCCGCGCGCTGGGCCTTCTCGGTCTATTGCTCCGGCGCTGCCGTTGCCGCGGCAGAGGGGCCGGCAAATTTGCCGGCGATTCGCCAGTGACTTTGCCGGCCGCCGACTCATTTCCGGTGGCGACCGACGCGCGGCTTGGCGGCGACGAGTCGCAGACGCGCTTCGTCATGGATCTCGACCGCAAGATCGACCTGCACGTCTTTACGCTCGCCGATCCCTATCGCGTCGTCGTCGATATTCCGCAAGTCCGATTTCAACTGCCGCCGAAGACCGGAGAAAGCGGACGAGGGCTGATCAAGGCCTTTCGCTATCGGCCTGGTGATGCCCGGCGGCTCGCGGATGGTGTTCGATGTCACCAAGCCGGTGCGCGTCGACAAGGCCTTCGTCGTCGACGCCGCCGACGGCGCGCCGGCGCGGCTGGTGCTCGATCTCGCCGCCACCGATCGCGACAGCTTCCTGCGCAAGATCGCGCTCGACGAAAAGCTCGTCCGCGCCGACAACCCGCCGGCGAATGCGCCTGCGCGCGCGCCGCAAGCGAATTCCGCCGATCCGCGTCCCCTCGTCGTGCTCGATCCCGGCCATGGCGGCATCGACACCGGCACCAAGGCGCCGAGCGGCGAGGCGGAGAAGGACATCGTGCTCGACTTTCGCCCAGCGCCTGCGCGATCGCATCGAGAAATCCGGCAAATATCGCGTGCTGATGACGCGCAGCGACGACACCTTCGTGCCGCTCGCCGACCGCGTGCGCATTGCGCGCAGCGCCGGCGCCGCCTTGTTCGTCTCGATCCACGCCGATTTACTGCCGCGCAAGGAGGGCGATGCCCAGGGCGCGACGGTCTATACGCTGTCGGAAACCGCGACCGATCCGGCCGCGGCGCGGCTCGCCGAAGAGGAGAACCGCGCCGACGTCATCGCCGGCGTCGATCTCAAGTCCGAGCCCGACGACGTCGCCGGCATCCTGATCGACCTGGCGCAGCGCGAGACCAAGACCTTCTCGGTGCAGTTCGCCCATAAGCTGGTCGCGAGATGAAGGACACGGCGCGGCTGCACAAGGATCCGGTCAAGTCGGCGGGCTTTCGCGTCTTGCGCGCGCCCGACGTGCCCTCGGTGCTGG
Source organism: uncultured Alphaproteobacteria bacterium (assembly GCA_963695615.1). Classification (GTDB taxonomy): domain Bacteria; phylum Pseudomonadota; class Alphaproteobacteria; order Rhizobiales; family Xanthobacteraceae; genus BOG-931. The sequence continues at coordinate 286,089 of CAVOHH010000007.1, forward strand.
TCGAGCTGGGCTATGTGTCGAACAAGCAGGATTTGCAGTCGCTGCTCTCCAATACCTGGCGCGACCACACCGCGGACTCGATGGCGCAGGCGATCGATGGCTATTTCTCCACCCACGTCGCCGGCGCCCGCGCCGGGGCAACTGAGCGGTTCGCACGGTACGCCGATCGGCGCCCGATGTGCCCAAACGGCCTCAGTTTGAACAAAAAACCAAGCGACGAACGCAATGATAGGCAGGGGACTCTGGCGGGTTGCGGCCAATACTGCCACACTGGGCTGGCGCGTGGGGCAGCCTGAGTTGTTCCGGTCCAGTTGGTTTCCGGCGGTACGTCGGCCGGAAACCGGCGGGGCATTCTGACTCAGGCACGGCTTGATCTTGATGAAACGGGAATTGGTGTCGCGGTGAAATTGCTGCTGCGCTTTTTGGGCTTTCTGTTCGCGGCCGGGACGATCCTGTTCATCGTCGGGATCGCCGGCGACGGCTGGCCTGTTGTGGCATTACTCCAAGGACTTGCCGGACTATTCGCAGCTTCAGGATTACGAGCCGCCGGTGATGACGCGGGTGCATGCGGCCGACGGCTCGCTGCTTGCCGAATATGCCAAGGAGCGCCGGCTCTATCTGCCGATCCAGGCGATACCGAAGCTCGTCACCAACGCTTTCGTCGCGGCGGAGGACAAGAATTTCTATCAGCATCCCGGCATCGACATTCACGGCATCATGCGCGCCGGCATGCTCTATGTCGAAAACTACGGCCGCGGCGGCCGTCCGCAGGGCGCCTCGACCATCACCCAGCAGGTCGCCAAGAACTTCCTGCTTGACCAACGAGGTGTCGTTCGAGCGCAAGATCAAGGAAGCGCTGCTGGCGCTGCGCATCGAGCGCACCTATTCGAAGCAGAAAATCCTCGAACTCTATCTCAACGAAATCTATCTCGGCTTCGGCGCCTATGGCGTCGCCGCGGCCTCGCTTCTGTATTTCGACAAGTCGGTGCACGAACTGACGATCGCGCAGGCGGCCTATCTCGCCGCGCTGCCGAAGGGGCCGAACAATTACAATCCGTTCCGCCGCCATGACGAGGCGATCGCGCGGCGCAATTACGTGATCGACCGCATGGCCGAGGACGGCTACATCACCGCCGACGCCGCCGACCAGGCGAAGAAGGAGCCGCTCGACGTCACCGTGCGGCCGACCGGCGCGCATATCTTCGCCGCCGAATATTTCGCCGAAGAAGTGCGGCGCTATCTCTACGACAATTACGGTGAGAAGAAGCTCTACGAGGGCGGGCTGTCGGTGCGCACCACGCTCGATCCGAAGCTGCAGGTGGTGGCGCGCCAGACCATGGTCAACGGGCTCGTCAATTTCGACGAGAGCACAGGGCTATCGCGGCGCCGTCACCACGATCGACGTCAGCGGCGATTGGGGCGTCAAGCTCGCCGACGTGAAGTCGCTGGACGACATCGACGCCGTGGCGGATGGCGGTGGTGCTCCAGGTCGACGATCAATCGGCGCGCATCGGCTTGCAGCCGGCGCGCGATCCCGTCCGGCGCCGTCGTCAAGGATCGCGAGATCGGCATCGTGCCGCTCGACGGCGTCAAATGGGCGAAGCCGGCGACCGGTCCGGGCGCGGGCAAAGCCGATCCAGAAAGTCGAGCCAGGTGCTCTCGCCCGGCGACGTGATCTATGTCGATCCGCTGGAGCAGCAGGGCCAATACCGGCTGCGCCAGGTGCCGGAAATCTCCGGCGCCATGGTGGTGATGGATCCGCATACCGGCCGCGTGCTGGCGATGGTCGGCGGCTTCTCGTTCGACCAGAGCCAGTTCAACCGCGCCACCCAGGCGCTGCGCCAGCCGGGCTCGTCGTTCAAGCCCATCGTCTATGCCGCGGCGCTCGACAACGGCTACACGCCCTCGACCATCGTCATGGACGCGCCGATCGAAATCGACATGGGCGCAGGGCGGCGGCATCTGGAAGCCGGAAAATTACGGCGGCAAGTTCTTCGGCCCGTCGACGCTTGCGCTTCGGTCTCGAACAGTCGCGCAACGTGATGACGGTGCGGCTCGCCCAGGACATCGGCATGCCGCTGATCGCCGAATACGCCAAGCGCTTCGGCGTCTATGACGAATTGCCGCCTTATCTGTCCTACGCGCTCGGCGCCGGCGAAACGACGGTGATGCGCATGGTCACCGCCTATTCGATGTTCGACAATGGCGGCCGGCGCGTGATCCCGACCTTGATCGACCGCATCCAGGACCGCTACGGCCACACCATCTACAAGCACGATCAGCGCGAATGCCTCGGCTGCGACGCCACGAATTGGGACAATCAGCCGAGCCGACGCTGGTCGACCGCCGCGAGCAGGTGATCGATCCGATGACCGCCTATCAGATCACCTCGCTGATGGAAGGCGTCGTGCAGCGCGGCACCGGCGACCGTGGTGCGCGACGTCGGCAAGCCGATCGCCGGCAAGACCGGCACCACCAACGACGAGAAAGACGTCTGGTTCATCGGCTATTCGCCGGACATCGTCTGCGGCGTCTATATGGGCTTCGACAAGCCGCGCCATATCGGGCGGCTGGCGACCGGCGGCCATCTCGCCGCGCCGGTCGTGCGGGACTTCCTGAAAGTGGCGCTCGCCGACAAGCCGCCGATTCCGTTCACCGTGCCGCCCGGCATCAAGCTCATCCGCGTCGATGCCAAGACCGGCATGCGCGCCGGCCCGGGCGACCCGAAGGTCATTCTCGAAGCCTTCAAGCCCGGCACCGCGCCGCCGGACAGCTATTCGGTGATCGGCGCCGATACCGCCAACGGCGTGCCGATGTCGCAGCAGGCCGCCGCCCGACGCCGGCAATGTCGTGCGCACCGGCACCGGCGGTCTTTACTGATAACGTCGTTCGAGGCCGATCGATCGGGCGGATCGCGCCGGCGCCACTTGCGGCGCGCCGCATAAGCCATTACATCGCCTAGCCGGAAACAATCATCATGCGCGCGGAAATCACGGCCATCGTCGACGAGATCAAGCAGTCGCTCGGGCTGCTGAGGAGGCATCTTTGACGTCGACAAAGCGCGCGCGCGGCTTGCCGAGCTGAACAGGCAGGCCGAAGACCCCAATCTCTGGAACGATCCGCAGCGCGCCAGCCGGCTGATGCAGGAGCGCACCGCGCTCGACGACCAGCTCACCGCGCTCGGCGCGCATCGAGCAGGAGCTCGACGATCAGGTCACGCTGATCGAGCTCGGCGAGGCCGAGAAGCGATCAGACGGTCATCGCCGAAGCGGAAGCCGCGCTGCGCAAGCTCAAGGCCGAAGTCGCGCGCCGCGAGCTCGAAGCGCTGCTGTCGGGCGAGGCCGACAACAACGATACCTATCTCGAAGTGCATGCCGGCGCCGGCGGCACCGAGAGCCAGGACTGGGCCTCGATGCTGTTGCGCATGTACACGCGCTGGGCCGAGCAGCACGGCTTCAAGGTCGACTTCATCGAGGAGACCCAGGGCGAAGAGGCCGGCATCAAATCGGCCACGATCGAGATCAAGGGCCGCAACGCCTATGGCTGGCTCAAGACCGAGAACGGCGTGCATCGCCTGGTGCGCATTTCGCCGTTCGATTCCAATGCGCGCCGGCACACCTCGTTCGCCAGCGTCAACGTCTATCCGGTGGTCGACGACCCCATCAAGATCGACATCAATGAAGCCGACGTGCGCGTCGACACGATGCGCTCCGGCGGCGCCGGCGGCCAGCACGTCAACAAGACCGAGTCGGCGATCCGGCTCACCCACATCCCGACCAATATCGCGGTGGTTTGCCAGAACGACCGCTCGCAGCACCGCAATCGCGCGCAGGCCTGGCAGATGCTGCGCGCCAAGCTCTACGAAGCCGAATTGAAGAAGCGCGAGGAGAAGGCCGCCGCCGATCAGGCCGCCAAGACCGATATCGGCTGGGGCCACCAGATCCGCTCTTACGTGCTGCAGCCCTATCAGATGGTGAAGGATCTGCGCACCGGCGTCTCGACCTCGGACACCGGCGGCGGTGCTCGACGGCGACATCGATCAGTTCACCGAAGCGGCGCTGGCGCAAAAGGCCTTCGGCACCGCGCCGGCGCAAGTCGAGGATGTGGAGTAGCTTTCTAGCCACTCGCCTTCTTTCGCTCACGCGATACGCGCGTTCAAGTGTGGCATTGATGCGGGTTTGCCAGCCAGGACCGCTCGCCCGAAAATATTCCAGGACCTCGGGAGAAATACGGAGCTTGATGGCCTCCTTCGGGCGCGCGCCAGCAGGCGGGCGGCCACGTCGTAACAACTTCTCCCCCTTGTAGACGTCCCCCGAGCGAAAGAATTCCTTGGTCAGTTGCGGCGCGTCATCGGGATCCCTCCATTTCCTCTTTCCAGAGTTTTTGCTCTTTCGCATGCGCGTGCCTCATTGAAATGATGTGTCGCGCGTCGCCGCGCGCCGTCCAAACTAAGACCACAAGTCGGCCGTCGAGGAATCCGGCGGTGACGAAGCGGGTCTCGCCGCTGCGTCCACCGTGAGTGTCCCGCGTCACGTGTAAATCGGCAAAGACCTCGGCGGCGCGAGCAAAATCCAAGCCTCGCTCCAGCAAGGTCTTTTGCCGTTTTGCTTCGGCCCAATTGTATTTCACGCTATTTATGTACCCCCAAAAATAAAAGCAAGGGGCAAAAATAAGGCAACGCGAATGGCTGTTCGGTCCGAGTTCGGTGGCCAAGCCGGTCCTGGATGACGCACGCTCAGCCTGGACATTGCGGGCTAGCCGCCGAACAGCTTGTCGCCGGCGTCGAGGAATTTCTGCGGATTGACCGGTTCGCCGTCGACGCGCGTCTCGTAATGCAGATGCGGGCCGGTCGAGCGGCCGGTCGAGCCGAGCTTGCCGACGACCTGGCCGATGCGGATCTTGTCGCCGACGCTGACGTCGATCTCCGACAGATGGCCGTAGCGGGTCGCAAGCCCGTTGCCGTGATCGATCTCGACCATCTTGCCGTAGCCGCCGGTCCAGCCGGCGATGGTGACGGTGCCGGCGGCGGTGGCGTGGATCGATTCGCCGAGGTCGCCGCGGAAATCGAGGCCGGTATGCATCGCCGCTTCATGGACAAACGGATCCATGCGGACGCCGAACGGCGAGGAAAGGTCGATCTCGCCGGTCACCGGCTTGCGCACCGGCACCGCGACCAGCGTCGCGCTCAAGCGGTCGGCGTCGGCGCGCGCGAGATTGACCCGCAGCAGCGCGCGGTCGAAGCTTTCGTTGCTGCGGAAGCTTTACCGGCACGAACGGACCGCCGATCGCCGCCGGCGTATCGAGCTTGAGTCCGAGCTGGCTGAGGACGCCGCGCATGAGGCGGGCCTTGCCTTCGTAGCGGTCTTCCATCTGGCCCAGCGCCAGCGACTTGCCGCTGCTCGACGCGATCGAGCGACGCCTCGAGCCGTCCGAGCATCGTCGCCGATGCTGGACTGCCGGCTGCCGCGCGGCAGCGCCGCCGGACTCTTGATCGAGCCGGTCGTCGCCGGGTCGGCGACGCCGCCCAAGGCGGTGGCGCGCTGTTCCAGCGTCGCCTGGCGGCGCGTCAAGTCGTCGAGCTTCTGCTCGAATTGCTCCTGGTCGAGCAATTGGCGGCTCGTGGTGCGGTCGATCTGGGCGCGCAATTCGGCGATGCGGTCCTCATAGGCGAATTGCTGTTCGGCCTGATGCGCGATCAGGGTGCGCAGCACGTCGTCGCGGAAGGCGAGATAGGTCGCCGCCGTGACCGACCAGCCGGCCATGATCACGACCGTGCCGACGGCGATCCAGAACGCCACCGGGCCGAACCGGACCTGCCGCCCGGCATGCGCGATGGTGTAGCCGGCGCGCCGCCAGCTAGGCTGCGCCGCGCTCTTTCGGCTCGCCGCGCGCCCGCCGTCGCGCGGCTGCGGCTTGGGGCGGCGCGGGATGTTGCGCCGGATGGTGATGGTGCGCGGCGTGCGGCACCGGATGATGCTGCGCGGTGTGCTGCGGACTATGATGTTGCGGAAGGTTCTTTGGTCTTGCGGCCTGTTGCGACCGAGACGCTGTCCACTGCGACATTGACGCTCCCACCCAAGCCGGGAGCGGATTTCAGCCGTTTATGGTTAATATTCAGCAAATTTCGCAGGTGATTTTGCTGACTTCAGTAAACACTTTGGCAACGAACTGAGGCCGGCGGGCTAAATGGTAGCGGCTTACGGCATGAACTTCCGGTGACGGCGCGCGGCTTGGCTCAGAGCGCTTTGGCGGCGGCCAGGACCTCCTCGGCATGGCCGGCGACCGAAACCTTCGGCCAGACTTGCGCGATGCGCTGGTCGGGGCCGATCAGGAACGTCGCGCGCACGACGCCCAGGAATTTCCGGCCATACATCGATTTTTCCTGCCACACGCCGTAGGCGTCGAGCATCTTGTGCTTCTCGTCCGAGGCCAGCGCGATCGAGAGCTTGTGCTTTGCCTTGAACTTGTCCTGCGCCGGGAACCGGATCGGCGGAGACGCCGAGGATGTCGGCGCCGGCGCGGCTGAATGCCGCTTTCAGCCGCGAGAAGTCGATCGCCTCCTTGGTGCAACCGGGCGTGTCGGCGCGCGGATAGAAATAGAGCACGAGCTTGCGCCCGGCGAAGTCCGCAAGCGAAACGGTTCCGCCGCCGTCCCGGGGCAGGGCGAAGGCCGGCGCTTTGTCGCCCGGCTGTGGGGTTTCGCGCCGTGGTTTCGCCATGTGCCTTCCTTTCGACGCTTTCCAAGGGGCATTCTGTCGGCCAGAATACGCGCGCGAGCAGGGGTGTCGACCGCTTGCGGGCCGAAATGTCGTTCACTGCTCTCTGCTATACACCTGTGACGACGCCACGGACGAGGGGACGCCCGAGCGGGCATGGCGAACCAAGATAGGCAAAGCGCGGCCGTCCCGCGATGGGAACCGGCCGTTCATCCGCGACGCCGGGGCAGCCTCACGGCGGCTCATCGCGGCGAGCGTTGGGGCGACGGCCGCTATCTGGCCGCTTATCGGCGCCTTCTGGCCCGGCATCGGCGGCTGATCCGGCGCGTCGGGATCGGCTCCGGCATCCTCGTCGGCGTGCTGATTTTCGGGCTCGGCGGACTGTGGTGGCGGCTCACCAGCGGCCCGATCCAGCTCGACGCCTTCACCCCTTGGCTCGTTGCCGCCATCGAGGAGAATTTCGGCAGCCGCGAACGCGTCGAAGTCGGCGGCACCCAGATCGAGCGCACCGAGAACGGCGGCGCCGCGGTGCGCGTCCGCGACATCGTCGTGCGCGATCCCGACGGCACCGTGGTCGCGAGCGCGCCGAAAGCGGAAATCCGCGTCTCCGGCTTGAGCCTGCTCAGCGGTCATATGCGCGCCGAAAGCCTCAATCTGGTCGGCGCCGAACTTGCGGTGCGCATCGAGCAGGACGGCAACGTCACCGTCTTCGCCTCCGGCGCCGACAAGCATCCGATTGCGACCGCGACGGTCCCGTTGCCGCGCGCGCCGCCGCTTAGCGTCGCGCAAGACGCGCGCCAGGACAAGCTCGACGGCGCTGTGCGCGAGCCCATCCGGCCCGCAAGCGCAAGCCGCGCCGCCGCGGCCCGCCAGCGACAGCATCGCCGCGCTGCTGACGTGGATCGACGGCATCGGCGAATCCGGTCTCGACGGCCACGACCTGCGCGAGCTTGGATTGAAGGACGGCAGCCTGACCGTCGACGACCAGCGCACCGGCAAGACGCTGGACCTTCCAGAACATCAGCCTGAGCCTCGAGCGGCCGCACGGCGGCGGCATGGTTGTCACCGTCGGTTCGGACAATGCCGATCATCCCTGGGGCCTGACCGCCTCGATCAAGCCGACCCGCGATGGCTATCGCAGCATTGCGCTTCGAAGCCCGCCAAGTCTCCGCCAACGACCTTCTGCTGGCGTCGCGGCTCGGCGACGGAACGCTGCAGACAAACTTGCCGCTGTCGGCGAGTCTGCGCGGCGAGATCGGCCCGAACGGCGTGCCGCAATCGCTGACCGGCCGGATCGTCGCCGATGCCGGCTTCATCAGCGACGCCGACGATGCCGACGGCCGCATCGACATCGACCACGCCGAGTTCAAGATCAATTGGGATGCCGCAAGCCGGGTGCTGTCGGTGCCGTTCCAAATTCTTTCCGGCGGCAACCGCATCACGCTGCTCGGCCAGGTCGAGGCGCCGGCGCAATCGCCCGGCCCGTGGACGTTCAAGATCGGCGGCGGCACGGTCGTGCTGAATTCGTCCGGGCGACCAGAGCGATCCGCTGATCCTCAATCGCATCGCGCTGAGCGGCCAGTTCGATCCGGTCAAGAAGCGCTTCGCCGTCGACAGCGGCGACCTCGGCAACAACGATCTCGGCGTCGCCATGTCCGGCACGGCGGATTATTCCAGCGGCGATCTTCGTCTCGCCGCCGGCGTCGCCGCGACGCGCATGTCGGCCGACGCCCTGAAGCGGCTGTGGCCGGTCTTCGTCGCGCCCAAGGTGCGCGATTGGTTCAACGAGCATCTGGTGAGCGGCAATGTCGAGCGGCTGGTGATTGCGGTGAATGCGCCGCTCAATACGCTCAAGGCCAGCGGTCCGCCGCTGCCCGACGACGGATTGACGATCGATGCGCTGGCGACCAATTGCGTCATCACGCCGGTCGCCGGCCTGCCGGCGCTCCACGACGCCGATCTCACCGTGCACATCGTCGGGCGCGACGCGCAGATCGCGGTCGGCAAGGCGACGGCCGATCTGCCGTCCGGGCGCAAGCTCGTGCTGTCGTCCGGCCTGTTCGAAGTGCCCGATACCGCGCCGCATCGAACCGCCGGCGCGCGTGCATTTCAAGCTCGACGGCCCGGTGCCGGCCGCCGCCGAACTTCTGGCCATGGACCGGCTGCGCGATGCCTCGGGCGTGCCGTTCGATCCGGCGACGACGCGCGGCACGATGAGCGCGCTGGTCGCCTTGGCGATGCCGCTCAAGCCCGATCTGCCGCCGGGATCGACCAATTACGCGATCACGGTCGACGCCACGAATTTTTCCGCCGACCACATGATCATGGGGCAGAAGGTCGAAGCCGCCGCGCTGAAAGTCAGCGCCAACAATCAGGGCTTCGCGCTCAAGGGCGACGTCAAGATCGGCGGCGCGCCGGCCAGTCTCGAATACCGCAAAATGCGCGGCGACGACTGCCGCCGACGTCCATATTCAAGGCATGCTCGACGAGACGATGCGCAACAATCTCGGGCTCGATCCGGCGAACTCGATCAGCGGCTCCATTCCGATCGATCTCACCGGCCGGGTCGGCACCACCTCCGATCGCGACGGCCGCTTCGCGGTCACGGCCGATCTGACGCCGGCGCAGATCGACGGCTTCCTGCCGGGCTGGGTCAAGCAGTCCGGCAAGCCGGCGCGCGCGACGTTCACGCTGACGACCAAGCCGCAATCGATCCGCATCGACGATCTGTTGATCGAGGGCGCCGGCGGCGGCGTGAAGGGCACCGTCGAGCTCGACGGCTCGGGCGAGCTGCAATCGGCCAATTTCCCGTCCTACGGTTTCTCCGACGGCGACCGCACCAGCCTCAAGGTCGATCGCGCGCCGGACGGCGCGCTGCGCGTCGTCATGCGCGGCGACGCTTATGACGGACGCGGCTTCGTCAAGACCATGACCGGCGGGCCGCAGTCCGACCGCGCAGCCGGGCAAAGCGCCAACCGCCCGATGTCGATCTCGACATGAAGCTCGGCGCCGTTCTCGGCTTCAACGGCGAAGCGTTGCGCGGCCTCGAGACTGAAAATGTCGCGCCGCGACGGCGAGGTCCGCAGTCTCGGGCTCAGCGCCAAGATCGGCCGCGACGGCACGTTGACCGGCGATCTGCGCGGCCGCGGCGCCGGCGGACGCGCAGGTGGTCGATCTCGAGACGAGCGACGCCGGCGCGCTGTTTCGCTTCACCGACGTCTATTCGCGCATGAACGGCGGCCAGATGACGACGCGTGATGGACGCGCCGTCGGCCAGCAATCCGGCTGCAGCTCGGCACCGTCACCGTTCGCAATTTCGCCGTCCACGACGAGATCGCAGCTCGAGCGCGCGGTCGCCAACGGCGAGCCGCAGCGCGCCGCGCAACGCAACATGGATTTCTCCAGCATGAAGGTCGACTTCACCCGCGCGCCAGGACGGATCGCGCTGCGCGACGGCGTGGTGCGCGGGCCGGTGCTCGGCGGCACCATCGACGGCATGATCGATTATGGCCGGCGACGAGGTGCATCTGCGCGGCACGCTGGTTCCGCTTTACGGCGCCAACAATCTGCTCGGCCAGCTTCCGGTGGTCGGCCTGTTCCTCGGCGGCGAAAAGGAAGGACTGGTCGGCGTCACCTACGAGGTCGTCGGCAAGCCGGGCAGCGCCGATGCTGCACGTCAATCCGCTTTCGGCGCTGGCGCCGGGGCTGTTGCGCAAGGTGTTCGAATTTCCGGCCAACCGCCCTATGTCCCGCCGCCGAATGCCGACGACGGCACCCAGCTCGTTCGACAACAGCAATCGGCGACGCCAACAACGCATCACGGCAGTTCGGCTAACGCATTCGGACTCGACAGCAACGCAATCACTGATGCCGCTTCGTCAGACCGGCTTGAGCAGGACGTGGCGTTTGCGGCCGAGCGAAAGCTTGACCACGCCGTCCGCCGTGACGTCGGCTTCGCCGATGCGTCGCCTTGTCGCTGGTGACGCGCGCATCGTTGACCATGATGGCGTTGTTGGCGATGGCGCGGCGCACTTCGCCGTTCGACGCGGCGAGCCCGGCTTTGACGAAGGCGGCGAGCACGCCGATGCCCGGCCTTGAGCTCGGCGCGCGGAACTTCGACGGTCGGCAGGCTTGCGCCGAGGCCGCCTTCCTCGAAGGTCGTGCGCGCGGTCGCCGCGGCCTCGTCGGCGGCCGCGCGGCCGTGGACCAAGCGCGGTCGCCTCGGTCGCGAGGATCTTCTTCGCCTCGTTGATCTCGGCGCCCTTGAGCGCGGCGAGCCGCTCGATCTCGTCGAGCGGCAGCACCGTGAACAGTTTGAGGAAGCGGACGACGTCGGCGTCCTCGGTGTTGCGCCAGTATTGCCAATATTCGTACGGGCTCACCTGATCGGCATTGAGCCACACCGCGCCGGCCGCGGTCTTGCCCATCTTGGCGCCCGACGAGGTCGTGATCAGCGGCGAGGTCAGCGCGAAGAATTGCGCGTTGTGCAGGCGGCGGCCGAGATCGATGCCGTTGACGATATTGCCCCACTGATCGGAGCCGCCCATTTGCAGCACGCAGCCGTAGCGCCGGTACAGCTCGACGAAATCGTAGGCCTGCAGGATCATGTAGTTGAATTCGAGAAACGACAGTTCCTGCTGGCGCTCGAGCCGCAGCTTCACCGAATCGAAGGCGAGCATGCGGTTGATCGAAAAGTGCCGGCCGATGTCGCGCAGGAAGTCGATGTAGTTGAGCGTGTTGAGCCAGTCGGCATTGTTGGCCATGACGGCGTCGTTGCCGGCCCGTCGCCGAATTGCAGGAAGCGCGAGAAGATCGCGCGGATGCTTTTGAGATTGTCGTTGATGATCGTCGTCGGTGAGGAGCCGGCGGCTTTCGTCCTTGCCCGACGGATCGCCGACGCGCGTGGTGCCGCCGCCCATCAGCGCGATCGGCCGATGGCCGGTCTGCTGCAGCCAGTACAGCAGCATGATCGGCAACAGCGAGCCGACATGCAGCGACGGCGCGGTGCAGTCGAAACCAATATAGGCGGTGATCGTTGACGAACGCGCCAGCGCGTCGAGCGCCTCGGGCTCCGAGACCTGATGGATGAAGCCCCGCGCGGCGAGGACGTTGAGGAAATCGGACTTGTAGGTGCTCATCGACTGTCCGGCTTAACTTAGGTATATTGCGGCGCGGCTGGTGTAACAGGTCCCGCGGCTGATGCGAACAGGCCGGCTAGCAAAAGCCGTATTCAAACGGCTGATTCAAAGGCTTATAAGAACGCATGCGCAAAGGACGTGACATGTCCGAGCAAATGACACTCGATCTGCCGTCGCGCGGCCGCGGCTTCGGTGCTGGCGATCGGGCTGATGAGCGGCACCTCGCAGGACGGCGTCGACGTCGCCTTGATCGATACCGACGGCGAGCGGATCGCGCAGTTCGGCGCCACCGCCTGCCGGCCCTATACCAAGGCCGAGCGCACTCTGTTGCGCCGCGCCACCGCGGCCGCGGCGAACCTGACCGAGCGCACGGCGCGGCCCGGACATCGTCGCCGAGGCCGAAGCAACTGGTGAACGATGCGCATGCCGAAGCGGTGCAATCGTTTCTCGCCGCCAACGACCTGCAGCCGGGCAATCTGGCGGCGGTCGGGTTTCACGGCCAGACGCTGCTGCACCGGCCGGAGCGCGGGCTGACGGTGCAGATCGGCGACGGACGCGCTCTGGCGGCGCGGCTCGGCATTCCCGTCGTCTATGATTTTCGCGCCGCCGATGTCGCGGCCGGCGGGCAGGGCGCGCCGCTGGCGCCGATCTTTCATCGCGCCTTGGTGCGGCAATTGGGCCGCGAGCCGCCGGTCGCGGTGCTCAATGTCGGCGGCGTCGCCAACGTGACCTATATCGACGGCGACGAATTGATCGCCTGCGACACCGGGCCCGGCAACGCCTTGCTCGACGATTTTTTGCGGCTGCGCACCGGACGGCCGCTCGACACCGACGGCCGCAAGGCCGCGGCCGGCACGGTCGACGAGGCACATGATCGAGCGTCTGCTGGCGCATCCGTTCTTCGCGCTGCCGCCGCCGAAATCGCTCGACCGCAACGATTTCCGCGGCTGGGTCGGCGACACGCTCGACGGCATCGGCGTCGAGAACGGCGCGGCGACGCTGACCGCGCTCACCGCGGCCGCGGTGGCGCGCATCGTGCCGCATCTGCCGCGCGCGCCGAAAACCTGGATCGTCGCCGGCGGCGGCGCGCGCAATCCGACGCTGATGCGCATGCTCGCCGAGCGGCTTGCGCCGGCGCGCGTCGAGATCGGCGCATGCGGTCGGCTGGTCGGTCGATTCACTCGAGGCGCAGGCCTTCGCCTATCTCGCGGTGCGCAGCCTGCGCGGCTTGCCGATCACGTTTCCCGGCACGACCGGCGCGCCGCGCCCGCTCACCGGCGGCGTGCTGGCGAAGCCTTAGAGTACCACGTTCAGTGTGCTGAGCTTTCGCTCAGTTTCTCCAAGCCGACCGCGCCGACGAATTGCGCCCAGCGATCGAGATCGCGCTTGATGAAAGCCCCGACATGCGCCGGATCGACGGCCGGTGACGGTTCCATGCCGGCGGAGAGCATGCGCTGCTCGACGTCGGGCCGCGACAGAGCGAGCTCAATCTCCTGGTTCAATTTGGCGACGATGGCGGGCGGCGTGCCGGCGGGCGCGAGAAATCCGCCCCAGCCCGGCATGTCGAAACTCGGATAGCCGAATTCGATCATGGTCGGCAGATCGGGCAACAGCAGCGAACGCTGCGGCGTACTCACAGCAAGCCCGCGCAAAGCGCCGCTCTCGATCTGCGGCTTGGCATTGGTGGCGACGCCGAAGAACATCTGCGTGGTATTGCCGACGGTCGCCACCATGCCGGAATTCACGTCGCGGAACGGCACGTGAACGATGTTGGTCCCGGCGAGCTTGTTGAGATATTCGCAGGCGATCTGCGGCACGGTGCCGATGCCGGCGGAGGCGCAATTGAGTTTGCCCAGGATTGGCCTTGGCATAAGCGACGAGCTCCGCCACCGTTTTCGCCGGCACGCTCGGATGAACGACGAGCGCATATGAAATCAGCCCCGACAGTGCGACCGGGGAGAAATCCTTGAGCAGATCGTAGGAAGCAAGCTTCATCGCGGTATTGATGGTGTAAGTCGGCGTCGCGAAGAGGAGCGTATAGCCGTCCGGCGCCGCATTCTGCACCGCGCTTGCCGCGATCTTGCCGCCGGCGCCGGGCCGCGGCTCGACGACGACCGGCTGACCCCAGTCTTGCTGCAGGCGCTCGCCGACGATGCGGGAAAACACGTCGGGACTCGGGCCGACAATGATCTTGATCGGGCGCTCGGGGAAATTTTGCGCTGGATCGGCGGCAAATCCCGGAGGCGGATATGCCAGCGCACAGGCAAGCGCGGCGGCCAGCCGTGCCGCTATCCGCAATCTCCGCAAAAGCCCCTCCATTGTGTACCGGGACGTTCGTGCTCTCTGCCGGTCTTATAATTCTCGGTGAGTCTCTTGGTGAGTCTTGGCGGATGATAAGCGCCGAGAGATGGATTACAAAACACCGGCCCCAATCTGGCGCCGCTAAGGACAAATGCAGGGAGGACATGAATGACGCCTGAGCCGCAACCGATCCGGCGCGTGGTGACCGGCAATGACGAATACGGCCGTTCCTGCGTGCTGTTCGACAGCGCGGCGCCGAACGTCAATCCGGGTGCGATCAGCCGCGGCACCTGCATGACCGATGTCTGGGTGTATCAGATGCTGCCGGCGATCATTTCCGGAGCGCGCGACGACGGCAATCTGCCGTTTCACTTCGAGCCGCCGGCGGCCGGCGGGCATCTGCGCATCGTGCAGTCGAACGTCAAGCCGGCCGACTACGATGCGGCGAAGGACCCGGCCTATAAGCCGCTCGGGCCGGCGCGGCTGCGTCCCGACGGCGTCTGGGACCGCGGCGGGCAGAATTTCTTCTCCTCGCCGGTGCACAAATCCGCGACCGTCGACTACGGCATCCTGCTCAAAGGCGAACGCACGCTGTTGCTCGATCGCGGCAATGTCACCATGAAGGCCGGCGATGTGGTGGTGCAGCTCGGCAATTGGCACGGCTGGACCAATCTCAACGAACGAAGCCTGATGGCCTTCGTCATGATGGGCGCCACTTTCGAGCATGAGCAAAAAGTCTAGGACGCCAACATGACAAGTGAGACGAAGATAAATGAGATGAAGCCGGTGCGCCGCATCGTGACCATCGACGATGCCGAAGGAAAATCGCTCGCCATCGCCGATGGACCAACACCGGACAGCTTGAGCGACCCGGCGCGGCCGGGATTCCTGTCGGAGCGCATCTGGGTCACCGATGCCTCGCCGCCGCGGATCGGCGCCTATCGCGACGCGGTGCTGCATCGTCCGCACACGATCGAGCCGCCGCGCGGTGGCTCGGTATGCCGCATCGTGACGTTTCCGCCTGACGATGTTTTCCGCGGCAAGATCGGCTCAGCCGAGGTCGAGGCCTATTTCCGCGCCATGGGATCGCCTGCGGCCTCCACTTATTCGGCGAAGGCGCCGCACTCCTATATGCAGAAGACGCAAACGCTCGACTTTTGCCTCGTGCTCGAAGGCGAGATCACGCTGGTCCTCGACACCACGGAAGTTCAGCTCAAGGCCGGCGACACGGTGGTGCAGCGCGGCACCAATCACGCCTGGAGCAATCGCTCCAACCAGCCGTGCCGCGTCGCTTTCTCGCTGCACGATGGGGCGGCCAACTGACTGAAACTACTCCGCCGAAATGCCGGCCTTCTTGGCGAGGCCGACCCACTTGTCGGTCTCGTCGTGGATGAAGGTGGCAAACTGCGCCGGCGGCTCGCCGCCCGGCTCGGCGCCGAAGTCGGCGAGCTTCTTGACGATCGCCGGGTCCTTCAGGATCTCGACGGTGGCGTTATAGAGCTTGGTCCGGATCGGCTCAGGCGTGCCTTTGGGCACCAGGAATCCATACCAGGTGGACACGTCATAGCCTTTGAGGCCCGACTCCGCGAGCGTCGGCAAATCCGGAAACAGCGGCGAGCGTTTTGCCGGGCTGACCGCGAGCGCACGCACGCTGCCGGCCTTGACCAAAGGTGTCGCCGCGCCGCTCGTTTCGATCGACATCTGAATATTGCCGGCGACGAGATCGGCCAGCATCGGCGCGCCGCCGCGATAGGGGATGTGGACGATGTCGGTGCCCGAGAGCGAACGGAACAATTCGGCCGACATGTGCTCGGTGCTGCCGACGCCGGCGGAGCCGTAGCTGACCTTGCCGGGATTGGCCTTCAAATAAGCGATCAGCTCGGCGACGTTTTTCGCCGGCACTGACGGATTGACGATCAGAATATTCGGCACTGTCGCCACGATCGTGATCGGATCGAAATCCTGTTCGAAATTGTAAGCCAGCGCTTTGTAAATTCCGGGCGCCATGGTGTGGGCGACCGTCGCCATGAAGACGGTATAGCCGTCGGGCACCGCGCGCGCGGCATTGGTGGCGCCGAGCGTGCCGCCGGCGCCGCCGATATTTTCGACGACGAAGGTCTGGCCGAGCTTTTGCGACAATTGCTGCGCGATAATACGGCCGACGATGTCGGTCGTGCCGCCGGCGCGAACGGAACGATGAGGGTGACGGGCTTGGTCGGCCAGTCCTGCGCCTGCGCGAGGCTGGCTAGTCCAGGCATTCCAATGATGGTGCCGACCAGTAAAATAGTGCGAAAGATGCGCGCAAAGCCCATCACAAATTTCCCTTCAGTTCGCGTTTGACAGTTCAGATCAGTCAAAGGCTCAATTCGCCGCCGCTTCCTTGAGCGGATCCTTCACCGCGGGGAAGGTTTCGAACTCGATCGCCCACGGCTCGCCGTCCACCTTCTGGACTTTGCGGATATAGACGTTCTGCACGATGTCGCGGGTGCGCGGATCGATCGAGATCGGGCCGCGCGGGCTTTCCCATTTCATGCCCTTCATGGCGCCGACCACGGTGTCGGCATCGGTATTGCCGTTGGTCTTTTTCAGCGCCTCGTAGATCAGGTTCATGCCGTCATAGCCGCCGACCGAAATGAAATTGGCGCGGTGACCGGTCGCCTTCTGATAGGCCGCGACATAGTCCTTGTTCAGCTGCGACGGATGCGCCGCCGAATACATGCCGGCGGTGACGACGCCGAGCAGCGCGTCGCCGGTCGTCGGCAGATCGTCGTCGTCGACGATGTCGCCCGGGCCGATCAGCTTGATGCCGGATTTGTCGAGGCCGCGCTCGGCGAATTGCCGCGCGAAGGTGCCGGCCTGTCCGGCCGGAACGAACACGAACAGCGTGTCCGGCTGCAGATCGTGGGCGCGCTGCAGGAACGGCGAGAAATCCGGATTGGCGAGCGGCACTTTCAGCGTATCGAGAACCTGGCCGCCGCCTTTGGTGAAATTCGCCTCGAAGACCTTGCCGGCTTCGGCGCCCGGCGCCCAGTCGGACAGGATCGAGACCGCTTTCTTGCTGCCGTTCTTGATCGCCCAATCGGCGATGATGCCGGACTGCTGGCCGAGCGTGAAACTCGTGCGCACGTAATAGGGCGAGCGCTCGGTCACGACCGACGTGCCCGAGACCATCACCACGGTCGGCACCTTGCCTTCGGTCGCGATCGGCGCCATCGACATCGCGCTCGGCGTGAGGCCGGCGCCGAGGAAATTCACCTTGTCGTTGACGATCAATTCCTGCGCGAGCCGCTTGGCGTTGTCCGGCACGCTCTGGTCGTCGCGGACGATCAGCTCGATCTTCTTGCCGGCGACGGTGTCGCCGTGCTGCGCCACGTAGAGCTTGGCGGCGTCGGAAATCTCGCGGCCGACCGCGGCCGAGGTTCCGGTCATCGGCATCACGATGCCGATCTTGATGGTGTCTTGCGCGGCGGCGCTGCGGCGGCGGCGCTGCCGAGCGGCAAAGCTCAGTCCTGCGGCGGCGATCGGCAGATAAATCGGCGATAATGACGCGTGACGCGCATGGCGTTCTCCCTCGACTCGTCCATTAAGGCTGGTTGTTGAGCCCATTGAACGGCTGGGGCGCGGCGATTGCAAGCGCGCGGCGTATCGGCCGCCGGCTTACGCCGCGGTCGTCGCCCGGCCGGTCTTGCCGAGCCGCTTGTCGAGATAGCCGCCGATCGACGGTCATCAGCGGCTCGACCTTGCCGTCGAAGAAGTGGTTGGCGCCGGGCACGACCTTCTGCTCGATGACGATGCCCTTTTGCGTCTTCAGCTTCTCGACCAGAGTGGTGACGTCGCGGTGCGGCACCACGGCGTCCTTGTCGCCGTGGATGATCAGGCCGGACGACGGGCAGGGCGCCAGGAACGAGAAGTCGTAGAGGTTCGCCGGCGGCGCGATCGAGATGAAGCCTTCGATTTCCGGCCGCCGCATCAGAAGCTGCATGCCGATCCAGGCGCCGAACGAGAAGCCCGCGATCCAGCAGCTGCGCGCCTCGGTATTGACCGATTGCGCCCAGTCGAGCGCGGAGGCGGCATCCGACAATTCGCCGATGCCGTGATCGAAGCCGCCCTGGCTGCGCCCGACGCCGCGGAAATTGAAGCGCAGCGCGGAAAAGCCGCGGTGCACGAAGGCGTAGTAGATCTGATAGACGATCTGATGGTTCATCGTGCCGCCGAACTGCGGATGCGGATGCAGCACGATGCCGATCGGCGCGTTCTTTTGCCGCGCCGGATGGTAGCGGCCTTCGATGCGGCCGGCGGGCCCCGTGAAAATGACCTCGGGCATTGTTGGAAACCTCGATCAGTGCCGGCGGCTTACAGCGCGCGGCAGATTCGGGCTCGCTTGACGCTGCCGGCGGCTGCACGTAACTATCTAATAACCACTTTAGTTTTTTGGAACTGGCGACGTGCGCTTTGGCCGGCGAAAGCATTCGGGTCGCGACTTCTAGCACAGGCCGGGGGCCAAAAAGCAAGCATTACCAACACAGCACCGGATACTGCATGATAGTGTCATGCCGGAGCGCAGCTATTTCGACTGGAACGCCACGGCGCCGCTGCGCGCAGAGGCGCGCGCGGCCTTCGACGCGGCGCTTGCGCTTCCCGGCAATCCGTCCTCGGTCCATGCCGAAGGCCGCGCCGCGCGCCGCGTCGATCGAGCACGCCCGCGAAGAGGTCGCGGCGCTGGTCGGGGCGCGGCCGGGCGACGTGTTCTTCACCTCGAGCGGCACCGAAGCCAATATGCTGGCGCTGACGCCGGCCATCGAGACCGCAGCCGAGAAGCAGCCGCGCGACCGGCTTCTGCTCTCGGCGATCGAGCACGTCTCGGTGCGCGCCGGCGGCCGGTTTCCCCGCGACGCGATCGAGGAATTGCCGGTCGATGCCGACGGCCGGGTCGAATCTCGCCGCGCTTGGCCGAGGCCGTCGCAAAATGCCGCGGCCGCTGGTGTCGCTGATGCTCGCCAATAACGAGACCGGCGTCATCCAGCCGGTCGCGGAGGCTGCCGCGATCGTGCATGCGGCGGGCGGCCTGCTTCATGTCGATGCGGTGCAGGCCGCCGGACGCATCGCCTTGCGATATCGGCGCGCTCGGCGCCGATCTGCTGACGCTCTCGGCCCACAAGATCGGCGGGCTCGAAGGGCGTCGGCGCGCTGGTCCGCTCGCAGCGACGACATTCACCTTCGCCGATCCGCTCATTCGCGGCGGCGGCCAGGAGCGGGGGCTGCGCGCCGGTACCGAAAATGTCGCCGGCATCGCCGCTTTCGGCGCCGCCGCGGCCGCGGCGCGCCGCGAGCGCGAAGCCGAGGCCGCGCATATGCTGGCGCTGCGGAATCGGCTCGAAGCCGGGCTGCAAGCGATCGCGCCGCAGACCGTCATTTTCGGCCATGAGCGCCGAGCGGCTGCCCAATACGACCCTTTTTGCCGTTCCGGGCATGAAGGCCGAGACCGCGGTTATCGCCTTCGATCTCGAAGGGATTGCCGTCTCGTCGGGCGCGGCCTGCTCGTCGGGCAAGGTGCAGCCCTCCCATGTCCTTGCGGCCATGGGGGTTTCTGCCGGCGCTCCTGCGCGGCGCGGTGCGCGTCAGCCTCGGCTTGGAACACGACCGAAACCGACGTCGAAAGGTTCCTGAGCGCTTGGAGAAAGCTCGCAACTGCATTATCTAAGGGGCACGAGGCATCGCAGCCTAACTGGCTGCATGACTGAATGATTTTGCGGTGATTTGAACGATTCAAGCGCTGCAACCACAAGTAGGGTGACCGCGAAGCAGGCACACCTGACCATAACCGACTTAATCCAACCCGCGGTCCTTGAAACCGTGAGCGGAGGGACGAATGCCGGCAGTACAAGAGACCGTCGATCAGGTCCGGCGCATCGACGTCGACCAGTACAAGTATGGCTTCGAGACGCTGATCGAATCGGACAAGGCCCCCAAGGGCCTGTCCGAGGACACGGTCCGCTTCATCTCGGCCAAGAAGAACGAGCCGGAATGGATGCTGGCGTGGCGGCTCGACGCCTATAAGCGCTGGCTGACCATGCGCGAGCCGAAATGGGCCAAGGTCGAATACGGCCCGATCGACTATCAGGACCTCTATTACTATTCGGCGCCGAAGAAGAAGGACGGCCCGAAATCGCTCGACGAGATCGATCCGGAAATTCTGCGCACCTACGAAAAGCTCGGCATTCCGCTGCGCGAGCGCGAAGCGCTGCTCGGCATTCAGCGGCCAGAAGACCGAGCCAAAAGGCGAAGCGCGAGCTTGAAGACATGGCGGACGGCGAGGGCAGCAACGGCAGCAGCTAGGCCGCGTCGCGGTCGACGCGGTGTTCGACTCCGTTTCGGTCGCCACCACGTTCAAGGCCGAGCTCGCCAAGGCCGGCGTGCTGTTCATGCCGATCTCGGAGGCGTGCACGAGCATCCGGAACTGGTGAAGAAATATCTCGGCACGGTGGTGCCGGTCAGCGACAATTTCTTCGCCACGCTCAATTCGGCGGTGTTCTCCGACGGCTCGTTCGTCTACGTGCCGCCGGGCGTGCGCTGCCCGATGGAATTGTCGACCTATTTCCGCATCAACGAGACGCAATACCGGCCAGTTCGAGCGCACGCTGATCATCGCCGACAAGGGCTCCTATGTCAGCTATCTCGAAGGCTGCACCGCGCCGATGCGCGACGAGAACCAGCTGCATGCCGCGGTCGTCGAACTGGTCGCGCTCGACGACGCCGAGATCAAATATTCGACCATCCAGAACTGGTATCCGGGCGACGCCAACGGCAACGGCGGCATCTACAATTTCGTCACCAAGCGCGGCGATTGCCGCGGCAGGAACGCCAAGATTTCCTGGACGCAGGTGGAGACCGGCTCGGCCATCACCTGGAAATATCCGAGCTGCATCCTGCGCGGCGACAATTCGCGCGGCGAGTTCTACTCGATCGCGATTTCGAACGGCTATCAGCAGGTCGATTCCGGCACCAAGATGCTGCATCTCGGCAAGAACACGACGAGCCGCATCATCTCCAAGGGCATCGCCGCCGGGCATTCCAACAACACCTATCGCGGTCTCGTCACCGCGCATCGCCGCGCCACCGGCGCGCGCAATTTCACCAATTGCAATTCGCTCTTGATCGGCGACAAGTGCGGCGCCCATACCGTGCCCTATATCGAGGCCAAGAATTCCTCGACCGTGTTCGAGCACGAGGCGACCACCTCGAAGATTTCCGAGGACATGCTGTTCTATTGCCGGCAGCGCGGGCTCTCGGCCGAGGAGGCGACCGCGCTCGTCGTCAACGGCTTCGTCAAGGACGTGCTGCAGCAGCTGCCGATGGAATTCGCGGTCGAGGCGCAGAAGCTGATCTCGGTCTCGCTCGAAGGCAGCGTCGGCTAACGGGCAGGGGCAAGCATTCAGGTCAGTGTCATGTCCAGTTTTTGGTTCAAGCCCAGGGAATACGGCTACGGCGCAACGCCGGTGACCTGGCAAGGTTGGGCGATCACGCTCGCGACCATGGTCGTCGTCGTGCTGTCGTCGCTGGTTCTGCCGGCGCTCGCCAATGGGGCGGCGTGGGCTTTGTCCGCCATCGTCATCGACGTGCTGGCGATCGCGGTGCTGATCATCGTCAGCCGCCGCAAGACCGACGGCGAATGGCGCTGGCGCTGGGGTCAACCGCTAAAGCCTTCAGCCGCCGAGTGCAGAGATAGAGAATTTGGAGCTTGTTGGAATGGCGCTGCTTGAAATCAAGAATTTGCACGTCGAGATCGACGGCAAGGAAATTTTGAAAGGTCTCGACCTCACCGTGAACGCGGGCGAGGTGCATGCCATCATGGGCCCGAACGGTTCGGGCAAGTCGACGCTCGCTTATGTGCTCGCCGGCAAGGCCGACTATGCGCCGACGGCGGGCGAGGTGCTGTTCAACGGCAAGAATCTGTTCGACATGGCGCCGGACGAGCGCGCCGCCGCCGGTCTGTTTCTCGCCTTCCAGTATCCGCTGGAAATTCCCGGCGTCGCCACCATGACGTTCCTGCGCACCGCGCTCAACGCGCAGCGCAAGAAGCGCGGCGAGGTCGGAACTGTCGACGCCGCAATTTCATCAAGACGGTGCGCGACACCGCCGGCAAGCTCGGCATCGACCAGGACATGCTGCGCCGCGCGCGTCAATGTCGGCTTTTCCGGCGGCGAGAAGAAGCGCAACGAGATTTTGCAGATGGCGCTCCTTGAGCCGCGGCTCGCGGTGCTCGACGAGACCGATTCCGGCCTCGATATCGATGCGCTCAAAATCGTCGCCGACGGCGTCAACCGGCTGCGCGGGCCGGCGCGCTCGTTCGTCGTCATCACGCATTACCAGCGGCTGCTCAACTACATCGTGCCCGACGTCGTGCACGTGCTCTCGCGCCGGCCGCATCGTCAAGACCGGCGGCAAGGAGCTGGCGCTCGAGCTCGAAGCGCGCGGCTATGCCGAATATCAGGAAGAGGTTGCGGCGTGAACGCCGAAATTACCGCAATCCCACGATCAAGACCGCGGCCGAGACCGCGCTGGCGCAGGCCTTCGCGCAGGCGCGCGGCCGGCTGCCCGGCGACGACGCGATCGCCGCGCAGCGCGACGCCGCGTTCGACGTGTTCGCCAAAGAAGGTCTGCCGCATCGCCGCGTCGAGGAATGGAAATATACCGACCTGCGCGCGCTGATGCGCGACGCGAAGCCGCTTGCCGCTCCGCCCGATGCCGCGGCCAAGGCGCGCGCCAAGGCGGCGGGAGGCTCGTCGGCGATCTCGAGGCCCGGCGCCTCGTTTTCGTCGACGGCGCCTTTGTCGCCGAATTGTCCGATACGGCCAATCTGGAAACGGGCTTGAGCGTCGGCTCGCTCGCCGATGCGCTCACGGAGAGCGATCCGGCGCTCGCCACCCATCTCGGCAAGCTCGCGCCGGCAAGCGACGTCGCGGTTGCGCTCAATACCGCGCTGATGGGCGACGGCGCGGTGATCCGCATCGCCGCCGGCGCGACCATCGCGCGGCCGCTGCATCTGCGTCTTCGTGGCGTCGGAAAAGCCGGCGGCGAGTTTCGTGCGCTCGCTGGTCGTCGTCGAGCCCGGCGCGCGCGCGATGCTGATCGAGAGCCATGAAGGCCCGTCCGGCAGCGACTATCAGGTCAATGCGGCGCTCGAAATGTTCGTCGGCGACGGCGCCCATGTCGATCACGTCAAGATCATCGCCGAGGGCGCCGACGCGCTGCATGTCTCGACGCTTGGCGGCGGCGATCGGCGCCAAGGCGCGCTTTAATACGTTCACCTTCACCGCCGGCGGCGCGGTGGTGCGCAATCAGCTGTTCCTGAAATTCGACGGCGAGGGCACGGTGGCCGGGATCCGCGGCGCGACCCTGATCAAGGGCCAGCAGCACGCCGATACGACGCTTGTCGTCAACCACATCGCGCACGACTGCCAGAGCCGCGAAATGTTCAAGGCGGTGCTCGACGACGAGGCGCACGGCGTGTTCCAGGGCCGCATCATCGTGCGCCCAGGGCGCGCAGAAGACCGACGCCAAGATGATGACCCAGGCGCTGCTGTTGTCCGAGCGCGCCGAGGCCGACAGCAAGCCGGAACTGGAAATCTTCGCCGACGACGTGCAATGCGGCCATGGCGCGACCGCGGGCGCGCTCGACGACGATTTGAAATTCTATCTGATGGCGCGCGGCATTCCGGCAGCCGAGGCCGAGGCGCTGCTGATCCAGGCCTTTCTCGGCGAGGCGATCGAAGGCATCGAAGCATGCCGGCCTGCGCGAAGCCTTGATGGAATCCGTCGCCGCCTGGCTCAAGGCGCGTGGACAAAAATTATGAACGATGTGGCGACCCACATGGCAACCGACTTGGCAACCCGCTTGACGACCACTCGGCGACCGATGCCGCCTATGACGTCAACCGCATCCGCGCGGATTTTCCGATCCTCGCGATGCAGGTTTACGGCAAGCCGCTCGTCTATCTCGACAACGCCGCCTCGGCGCAGAAGCCGAACGCGGTGCTCGACCGCCTGCATCAGGCCTATACGACGCAATACGCCAATGTGCATCGCGGCCTGCATTATCTCGCCAATGAGGCGACCGAGGCCTATGAGGGCGCGCGCGAGAAGGTCGCGGCCTTTCTCAATGCCGGGCGCAAGGAAGAGATCATCTTCACCCGCAACGCGACCGAAGCGATCAATCTGGTCGCCTATACGTTCGGGCGCGAGCGCATCAAGCCGGGCGACGAGATCGTGCTCTCGATCATGGAGCACCATTCCAACATCGTGCCGTGGCATTTTCTGCGCGAGCGCCAAGGCGCCGTGATCAAATGGGCGCCGGTCGACGATGAGGGCAATTTCCTCATCGACGAATTCGAAAAGCTGCTGACGCCGCGCACCAAGCTCGTCGCCATCACGCAGATGTCGAACATGCTCGGCACCATGGTGCCGGTGAAAGAGGTGGTGCGGATCGCGCATGCCCGCGGCATTCCGGTGCTGATCGACGGCGCGCAGGGCGCGGTGCATCTCGACGTCGACGTGCGCGACCTCGATTGCGATTTTTACGCCTTCACCGGGCACAAGCTTTACGGCCCGACCGGCATCGGCGTGCTCTACGGCAAATACGCGCATCTTGCCGCCATGCCGCCGTTCAACGGCGGCGGCGAGATGATCCGCGAAGTGTTCGAGGACCACGTCACCTATGGCGAGCCGCCGCACAAATTCGAGGCCGGCACGCCGTCGATCGTGCAGGCGATCGGGCTCGGCGCCGCGATCGACTATGTCGCCTCGGTCGGCAAGGCGCGCATCCGCAGCCATGAAGCCGGGCTCGTGCATTACGCCCACGACCGGCTGCGCGAGATCAATTCGCTGCGCATCATCGGCAATGCCAAGGACAAGGGGCCGATCGTCTCGTTCGAGATCAAGGGCGCGCATCCGCACGACGTCGCGACGATCATCGACCGCTCCGGCGTCGCCGTGCGCGCCGGCACCCATTGCGTCATGCCGCTGCTCACCCGGTTCGGCGTGACGGCGACCTGCCGCGCCTCGTTCGCCATGTACAATACGCGCGACGAAATCGACTGCCTTGCGCAGGCGCTGGTGAAGGCGCAGGATTTCTTTGCTTAAGGGTTTCGCACATGACCGAAGACGTGAAACTCGACGAAACGACCAAGACCGCCACCGCTACGGCGGAGCAGCCGATCGCCGAAAAGCCGTCGGCAATTCCGGCCGACGAAATGGCGCGCCTGACCGACGAGATCGTCGGCGCGCTCAAGACCGTCTACGACCCCGAGATTCCGGCCGATATCTACGAGCTCGGCCTGATCTACAAGGTCGATATCGACGACGACCGGATGGTCAGCATCGACATGACGCTGACGACGCCGAACTGTCCGTCGGCGGCGGAACTGCCGGCCCAGGTCGAGAATGCGGTCGCCGGCGTGCCCGGCGTGCGCGAGGCCAAGGTCGACGATCGTGTGGGATCCGCCGTGGGATCCGAGCCGGATGTCGGACGAGGCCCGCGCGGTCCTCAATATGTGGTGAGTCTGCGAGTCGTGAGTTGCGAGGCGAGCCGCGCATTACATGAATGATCGTGAGAGATCGTTAGCGTTTTTGAGCTATTACAGATTCGTAACAGCCGCGTTGGCCTCGTGGTGAGGCGATGCGCGGAGGAATGTGAAGATGGCGACTGCCCGGCCGAGACCTCAAGTGATGCGGCTCACCGAAGCCGCCGCCGAGCGCATCAAGGCGGTCATGGCCAAAGCCGAGCGGCCGATCGCGGCCGTGCGCGTCGGCGTCAAGAACGGCGGCTGCGCCGGCATGGCCTACACCATGGAATATGCCGAAACGATCAATCCGCTCGACGAGGTGATCGAGGACAGGGGCGTGCGCATCCTGATCGATCCGAAGGCGGTGCTGTTCCTGCTCGGCACCGAGATGGACTACAAGGTCGACAAGCTGTCGGCGCAGTTCGTCTTCAACAATCCGAACCAGACCTCGGCCTGCGGCTGCGGCGAATCGGTGCAGATCGAGCCGGCGCGCGAAGCCGGCGCGGAAGCGTGACCCTAAGCGGCCTTATCCAGTCATTCCGCTCATTCCCGCGAAAGCGGGAATCCAGATAGCTTGCAAAGATCCTAGATTTTCGCGCTGGGTCCCCGCTTTCGCGGGGACGAGCAGTACGAGCAGCGTTGCTACGCCACGCCGCACGCGCGTCGCCGTCTCGGCGCCGTCGGCTTCCGGATCGGTTTCGCAGATCACGCGATTGCGGCCGTTGCGCTTGGCGGCATAGAGGCACTTGTCGGCGCGCTCGATCAAGAGCTGCGCCGTGTCGGTCGGCCGCAGCATCGCGACGCCGATCGAGATCGTCACCCGCCCGAGCCGCTCGCCGCTCGAGCGCTTCATCAGTTCCTTGGTCATGACCGCGCGGCGGATATGATCGGCGACGTGATCGCCGATTGCAGCGGCGTGTTCGGCAGCGCGATGACGAATTCCTCGCCGCCATAGCGCGCGGCGATATCCTGGCCCTTGACGTTCTGCTTCACCGACAGCGCCACCAGGCGCAGCACCTGGTCGCCGGTGAGGTGGCCGAACTTGTCGTTGAAGCTCTTGAAGTGGTCGATGTCGGCCATCAGCAGCGACAGCGGCTCGTTTTTCGCCGTGGCTTCGGCGATGCCCTTGGCGAGCGCGGCATCGAAGATATTTGCGGTTGGCGAGCGTGGTGAGCGGATCGGTGAGGCTTTCGGTGCGCACCGCCTCGAGATTGTGCTGCAGCTGTTCGATCTCCTGCCGCGATGCTGCGAGCCGCGCTTCGAGCTTCTTGTTGCTCGTCTCCATGTCCTTGGCGCCCTGGACGAGATGCTCGATGACGGCGCGCAGCGCCTCGCCGTCATTGGCTTGCGCGAGCTTCTCGCTCGCGAGGTTGAGGCTCTTGGAATAGCTCGTCGCCGAACCGGCGGCGGCGTCGATCGTGGACATGACCTGCTTGATTTCGTCGAGCACGCGCGTGCCGACCGTATCGATGCGCTCGCCGAAGCGGCTGTCGGAAAGATAAGTGTCGTAGATCTGCTCGAGATCGGTCTCGCTGAGCGTGCCGTTTTTCGCCAGCGTCTCGTTGATCGGCTGATTGAGCGGCTGATTGTAGCCGGTCGCGTAGTGGTACCAGATTTCAAAATTCCGCGGCGATGCCGACTGGCCCAACGCCTTAATTTGCCCAAGCGCAATTTCCGCGAAAGCGAGCGTTCTTTCGTGCTCGTCTTGGGGCACGTCCATCGATTGTCTCCAATCGCACTGGGAATTCCGAAACGGCACGCGGCCATGCGGCCGCCGACGCCGATTCACGTGAGAAACTAGGAGATAGCCGTGAAGGACCGGTAAACGGAGCTTGGCGGCAACGCTGCCGACCAGCGAACGATCGCTAAGCTTTGACCGGCACCGGACGTAGCAGAAAGGCGGGAAGGTGAGAAGAGTCGGATTCGTCTGCGTGCGGATGCGCAGGCTGCGGCGCGCGGCGCGGTCTTGCATCGTGTCTTGGATCGTGTTCGTCGGATCTTGGTGTCTTGGATCTTGTCTTGCATCGTCGGTTCGCGCTGCCGCCGGACGATGCGACTGGTGGCGGGGGCTGTGATCGTTGCTGTGGCTGTGGGGCCGCCCGTGAGAGTTGTGCGAAGAGTTGTGCGCGGGAGATTATGCGACGGCCGGGGCGCGCGCCGCGGCTCGTCATGGGAGCGGCGCCGGCTCGCCGGGCACCTTGTCCATCCACGGGATCGGTTGTCCGATCAGTTTTTCGATCGCCGCGACGGCCTTGGCATCGTTGCTGCCGGCGACGATGGTGATGGCGGTGCCGCTCCGCCCGGCGCGGCCGGTGCGGCCGATACGGTGGACGTAGTCGTCGGCATGAATCGGCACGTCGAAATTGTAGACGTGGCTGACATCCGGAATATCGAGGCCGCGCGCCGCAACGTCGGAGGCGACGAGGAGCGTGACTTCGCTCTTGCGGAATTGCTCGAGCGCCGCCGTGCGCGCCGACTGATCCATGTCGCCGTGCAAAGCCTGCACCGAGAAGCCATGACGCAGCAGCGAGCGGTACAAGGTCGCGACGTCGCGCTTGCGGTTGCAGAAGACGATGGCGTTCTTCATGTCGTCCGCCGCGCGGATCAGACGGCGCAGCGTGTCGCGCTTCTCGTGCGGCTCGCGCCCGGACTTGGCGAGAAACTGCGTCGTGGTGGCGAGCGTGGTCGCCGGCTTTGCGACTTCGACGCGAACCGGATTGTGCAGGAATTGTTCGGTGATGCGGCGGATTTCCGCCGGCATCGTCGCGGTGAAGAACAGCGTCTGGCGCGTGAACGGAACGAGTTTGCAGATGCGCTCGATGTCGGGGATGAAGCCCATGTCGAGCATCCGGTCGGCTTCGTCGATGACCAGAAGCTCGACGCCGTTGAGCAGCAAACGGCCGCGCTCGAAATGATCGAGCAGACGGCCGGGCGTGGCGATCAGCACATCGACGCCGCGCATGAGCTTGGCGTCCTGATCGTCGAACGAGACGCCGCCGATGATCAGCGCGACGTTGAGCTTGTGCTTGGCGCCGTATTTGACAAAGCTTTCCTCGACCTGCGCCGCGAGTTCGCGCGTCGGCTCGAGGATGAGCGTGCGCGGCATGCGGGCGCGGGCGCGGCCCTTTTCCAGCATGGTGAGCATCGGCAGCGTGAAGGCCGCCGTCTTGCCGGTGCCGGTCTGCGCGATGCCAAGCACGTCGCGCCGGGCGAGCACGTGCGGGATGGCCTGATCTTGGATGGGGGTGGGAGTTTTGTAACCAGCCGCCGCAACGGCGGCGATAACTTTTTCGGACAAGCCGAGATGAGAAAACGACATAAACCCTCGATAAGGACCGCACCCTCGATAGGACAGCTGTCAGCTCGGTTTGGTTCAAACGCGGCTTAAAGCAGGGGAAACGCGCCAGGCGGTCGAATCTGCCCTAACTTGCGTTGCGCGAAACATAGGATCGATTGGCCGAAAGTCAACCTGAAATGGCCTTTTGCCGTGCACTAAGTTAAACGGATTCCTTCACTTTTTCTCGAAACGCCGTTCCCAACTCGTCACAGGAATGACAAATGCCGGACACCGATGGCCTGCCGATCGTTCTCATTCCCGGTCTGACCTGCACGGCGCGGCTCTATGCCGAGCAAATTCCGGCGCTGTGGCCGTTCGGGCCGGTGACGATTGCCGACCATCAGGCGCGACGACAGCATGGCGGCGATCGCGCGGCGGATTTTGGCCGCGGCGCCGCCGCGCTTCGCGCTCGCGGGCCTGTCGATGGGCGGCTACATCGCTTTCGAGATCATGCGCCAGGCGCCGGCAGCGCGTCGCAAAGCTCGCTCTGCTCGACACCGGAGCGCGCGCCGACACGCCCGAGCAGACCGAGCGGCGCCATGTCCTGATGGCGAAAGCCAAAGCCGGCGGTTACGCCGAAATTCCCGATCTCGCTTATCCGCTCTACGTGCATCGCAACCGCCACAACGATGCGGCGCTGAAAAGCATCGTGCGCACGATGGTCGAAGCAGACCGGGCACGAAGCCTATCTGCGTCAGCAGCAAGCCATCCTCGAGCCGGCCGGATTCGCGGCCCGGTTTGCCGGCGATCGCGTGCAAGACGCTGATGCTGGTCGGCGAGGGCGACGAGGCGACGCCGCCGGAACTGGCGCGCGAGATCGCGGCCGGAATATCCGGCTCGCGGCTCGTTATTGTTCCCGACAGCGGGCATTTGTCGACGCTCGAAAAGCCGGAGGCGGTCAACACAGGCGCTCGTCGAATGGATGCGCTGGTAGGGGGCCGCCGCCGCGGCGCGACGTTAAGGGGGAAGCGCGGGCGGTACGGCTGTGCTAACGATGGCCGCAATAAAACCTGTCCGCGCCTTGCGGGGCAGGGCGGCACTGGAGTGAGGGAGGAGTGAAAATGAGTTCTGCTCGTTTTACGCGTCGCGCGGTCATGTCGGCGCTGGCGGCGCCGGCTGTGCTGAAGGTTTTGCCGGCGCGCGCCGATAGCGAATTTCCAAACCGGCCGATCCGGCTGATCGTCGGTTTCGCGGCCGGCGGCGGTAACGACATTTTCGCGCGTCTTGTCGCGGCCACGGCCTCCGACATTCTCGGCCAAACGGTTGTGGTCGAGAACCGTCCTGCCGCCGGCGGGCGTCTTGCGGCCGAATATGTGTCGAAGCAAACACCCGACGGCTACACGCTGCTGGTCGCTGCGAGCGGCATGATGTCGATCGCGGGCGCGATCTATCCGGATCTCAAATACAATCCGATGAAGTCGTTCCAGCCGCTCGCCATGATCGCCAATTTCCCGCTGATCCTCGTTGTCGCCGGCGACAGCCCGATCAAAAGCGTGAAAGAACTGGTCGAATGGGGCAAGCAGCATCCCGACAAGGCGAATTATCCGACCACGTCGCCGGCTTTCATCATCACCACCGAACTGTTCAAGTTGAAATCCGGCATTCCGGGCGTCATGATCCCCTATAAGAGCTCGAACGAGATGATCTTGAGCGTCATCGAAGGCAATTCGCTGTTTGCCTTCCCCGACGGCCCGCCGACCATCCCGCAGGTCAAGGCCGGCAAGCTGAAGGCGCTGGCCGTGACCGGCGCCGAGCGCTCGCCGCAGCTGCCGGACACGCCGAGCATGAGCGAGGCAGGCTTCCCTGCCGTCGATGTCCACCTGTGGAGCGGCGTCTTTGCGCCGGCCGGCGCGCCCGCGCCGATTACCGCCAAGCTCGAAAAAGCGTTCACGCAGTCGATCGCCGACCCCGGTGTCGCCGACAAGATCAGGGGCATGGCGGCCAATCCGGGCGGTCCTGCGCCCGACGCGTTCAAGCGGCAGATCGCCGACGAGATCACCAAATATTCCGAAGTGGTCAAGGCCGCGAACCTGCACTTCGAGGAATAGCGCGGCGCGCCTTTACTCAGCACCCTTTACTCGGCATTTTCGGCGGCGCAAATTCGCGGCGCCGGTTGCGGAGGGATGCATGAGGGTTTTTGCCGCCGTGGTTTTTGCGGCCAGGGTTTTTATCGCCAGGGTTTCTGCGGCCAGGGTTTTTGCGGCCAGGGTTTTTGCGGTCATGGTTTTTGCGGTCATGGTCGCGACCGCAATGCTCGTCGCGGCGGGCACCGCGCGCGCCGCCGATATCGATCTATCGACCTGGACCTGTCAGCAATTCGTCTCGGCGAACAAAGACGATATCGGCGTGATCCTGGCCTGGCTTGACGGCTATTACAAAGACGAAGACGACCCGCCGGTGATCGACACCACCAAATTCGTCGACAACGCCAAGAAGCTCGGCGAATATTGCGCCGCGCATCCCGATATCGGGCTGATCACCGCAACGGACAAGTTGTTTCAGAAGGAATAGCTATCTGCGCAGCGCCATTCGCGGCGCGCCTTCTCCGTAAGCGCGGCGATGCCCGCTTTGAAGCGCATCGCGGACTCGACGCGCGCGTTTCTTAAGGTCGGGAACTTGCCATAAGGCGACATTCCAATCGAAGTTCGATATGAAAGAGGCCGCCAACTGAGGCGGCCTACCGTTTGGCGCAAGCAATTGCGGCCAGCTTTCCCTCTAAAAACTCGGGCGGCGCATTTTTGCCGAATAATAATATGCCGAGGTAGACGCGCCCACGACAGTTGAATATGACGCGCGTGGTTTGACCCTTACCCTCATTATTTCGGTCAATGCAGATATTCGCGGAAACACCGTTGGAGCCTGGGGCAATTGTCTCTGTATCGATTGTTGCCGACCCGCCATTTTCGTCCGTAATTTTTTGCCAATCGCACAAAGCCGGTTCCGCGAACACGACGAAGCCTGCACGGCGACAATGCGCAATGCTTTCATGGGGCGGCTCCGGGTTGGCGCGGACATTCCATAGCAACAACCTACAATCGCCCCCTAGCGGTCATTCAGGCCGTAAAGTAGTGCCCGTCGCGCATGGGTCGTATGCGGACATCGGACTGACGAAATCCTGCATCCGCTTTGCCGCCAAAATCGGACATTTGCCGTCTCAGCCGGCAGGCCAAGTGCCACAGGCCGTCATTTTTCAGACATGCAGATCAAGTGCTTCGACAGCAAGTATCGTCGGCAAGTGACGCGCGATTTCTCGCCAATTCTCACCCTCATCAAAGCTCGCGAAGACCGAACCACTGTTGGTGCCGAAATAGATGCCCGCTGGATCGCACGCGTCGCCGGCCATCGCTTGACGAAGCACCGTGAAGAAACAGCCCTGCTGCGGCAGGCCTTGGCGCATCGCCTGCCAGCTTTGGCCGCCGTCGCGTGACCGCCAGACCGCCGCGGCCGCATCGGGTGGAAAGCGTCCGGCCATGTCGCCGTTGAGCGGCAGCGTCCAGAGAGTGTTCGGATCGCGCGGATGCACGCGGATCGGAAAGCCGAAGGTCGACGGCAAGCCCTCGGTCCGGTCCTCCCAGCTGCGGCCGCCGTCGGCCGAGCGCCATACGCCATAGTGATTTTGCTGGTAGAGCACGTCGCTTTGGCCAGGTGCGCGCATCATGTTGTGGATGCAGTGTCCGGTCTCACCGTCGCGCGGCGCGGCAGGGTGATCGGCATGACTACATGCTTGCGCGTTCGAGAGGCGGTTGCGGCGTTCCCATGTCGCTCCGCCGTCCTCGGTTGCGAACACGCCGGCCGCCGAGATTCCAACCCACAGCTTTTTTGCATCGCCCGGGTCGGAAATGATGGTGTGCAACACCAGCCCGGCGCCACCCGGATTCCATGTGGCGGCGGAGGGGTGATCCGTCAGGCCATTGATCAGAGCCCAATTCTTGCCGCCATCCGCACTGGCCAGAAGGCTCGCTGGTTTGGTGCCGGCGTAGAGCGTGCCGTGGGCGTAGCCGAGCGACCAGATTTGCCCGAATGCGTCGGCGAAGGGGAGCGGTTCACTGGTCCATCCGATCATCTTTGCGAAATTCGGATCGTTGGCCGCCCAATCGTCCATTTTTCCCTTGGTCAGACGGGTGACCTGCCAATTCGCCCCGCCGTCCTCGCTGCGCCAAATACCTGCGCCGTGCCACTCGCCGCCGCCTCCCGCCCAAAGGGTGCCGGTCTTCGGATCTCCGATCGCGTGGTTGATCGGCCAGCCGTCGCAGTATGGACCTCGAATGGCCCAGTCGCTGCGATCGTCGCTGCCATAAAGCACAAACGCCCCCTTGGTGGTGCCGACGAGAAGGGTCACACGGGTAGAAGACATCGGATTTTGCTCCCCATTTGGAAGACAATAGTGACGAGGCAGGCCGGCAGGTGTAGCGGAGGACGCCCCTCGGCGTGCTCCGCTTTTCCTCGTTTCGTACCCCAAGGACGAACGACCGGTGCGTCCGCCGACAACAATCCGACCATATTTTTATCAGCCTGAATTGTTGCCGGGCTGAAGCAAGCGTAGCCCGGATGAGCGAAGCGACATCCGGGGACAGGCGTTCGAGCCGCGGCTGGGTTGAATACGAAGCCCAGATCGCTCAAGAATATCGTGCCTAAAGGGGCGTCGGCGCAATCCAAGAAGCGACAACTGACTAGGACCGCGCCGGCATCCAAGAGAGATTGACTGACGACTATATCCGGCGAGATTTCGCACGTATCTCGCGGCGCAGTTCGTTATGAATGGCAGCGAGATGCTCAATCGCTTGGCTTATTTGATCGGCAAGTGCCGCTCTATCTTGTGGCATCGAGCCATCCAGCAGTAGCTTTACAGCTGATGATTTTACGCTATCCGCGACCCGTTCTAAGCGCAGACAGGTTTCGTTTTCCATTTTCTTCTCCTGATCGCTTCTGAATTGAAGCGATCAATCTTGATAATCGGCCATATTGAAAAGTCATCAAGTAATCTTTCGCGGCAACCGCGCCGTACCGAGTTTGAGGAAATTTTGCGCGGAACGGCAATTCTCGATGTTTCCGTGCGAATTAACGAAAAATCCGCGTTAGACCCTGTCGGTACCGTAGAATGCAAATTCGAGATCGACAGGCGGCGGATGACCCTGATAGCCCTAAATCGTAAATCCCTGCTCAATTAGTTGCCGGTCCATCAGTCGCTTGCGCTCGACGCTTCGGATCGCCGCGAACGTGCGTCGATATCGCTGTAATCAAGCGGTCCGTTCATTCGCGCTGCGTCTAACGGAAACGTGATGTCACTACTCCATTGACATTTGTCACTGTTTCAGATACATAACCGAGCGTGAATCTCGCTCGTGAAGGACCTGCACCGGAGGCACACCGGCGCGGGGAGCGAGAGGGCGGTGCCCGCGGGCGGCGTTGCAATCCGCTCTCGGGCGGCTCCGGGCATCAATCTTCCGGCACTAACGACCGGAGTGCGAGGTGCTCGCTGGGCTGGGACAGGTTGGGGCGGGTAACACCCGCTTAAACAGCGTCGGTTCTGCCCCCTGACGGGGGACGACTACAGGATCGCGCTCCGCCGCGTCCCAGGAAACATGGCCTGGAGCAGCGCCTTTGGGAGGAGATCTCCCTCTGGCAAGAGCCGCGGTGGGACGCCGATAGGCGTGCGCCCCCACCCTGACCCCCCCCGCTTGCGGGGGAGGGTCAGGGTGGGGGCAGCGGCCGTGTCAGCAACACGGCAGGTTGGATAGAGCGTCTGTCGGCGTTCCGCTTCCTTTCCGTTTTCGTCATTGCGAGCCAACGGGTCCGGCCCGAAGTGGCCGGCCCGATGACAAGCTCCGCGAAGCAATCCAGGTGCAGCGTTGAAGTTCTGGATTGCTTCGTCGCTTCGCTCCTCGCAATGACGAAGTTGCGAAGAGTTCAGCGCAAGAGGACGAAAGGCACCACCCCTTCTTGTCCCTGCGCCGCTCGCTTCGCGCTTCACGTCAGTAGCGTCACGGCAAAACTCGGGAGCGAGCCGCTCCGCGAGAAGGAGAGCCATGCCATGAAGCGATACGTCAAACGCGTGCTCGCTCGCGATGCCGGTCACGCTCTGCGGCGCAGCGATCTCGCCGTCGGGCTCGCCATGTTGCAAGCGTCGCAAGCGGCGAAAAAGCCCAAGCCGAGGCTCGGCCCGGTCGAATTTGCCGCGCGCTTTGCCATCGAAAAGGCGCTGCAGCAGCGTCGTTATTGCAATGCCTTTGCGCTGTGGCGGACCTGCCGCAGCAAGAACTGCCGCCGGAAGGGCGCCTGCCAGGGCGACCCGATTGCCTGTTTGCGGCGCGGTGTCACGAGCGTGCCGCGCGACGTGCAGGTGCGCGTGCGGCGCGACATTCTCGATGCGACGCCGCCGAATATTGGCGCGCCGGAACGCATGGCGCGCCAATGCATGCCGTTCGATCTGTGCAGGGAGGGGCTGATTGATCGCGCGTAGGATCGCGCGTTTCGTCCTCCCCCGTGAAAACGGGGGAGGTACGCCATGCGTAGCATGGCGGGTAGGGGCGACTGAGGCACGGCGAAGTTTGCCGTTGAAAACTCGTGGTGCCGTAAGGTCAGTTGCCTTGACGCAGAACGAGCTTTCCCCGGCAGATTGGGCGACGAGGCCGTCGCCCCTACCTCCGTGCTTCGCACGGCTACCTCCCCCGTTTGTACGGGGGAGGATGAAATTAAACGTCGAGCGCCGCCTCGTCGGCGAACTCCGCGCGTTCCTGGATGAAGTCGAAGCGCGCTTCGGCCTTGGTGCCCATCAGCCGCTCGACGGATTTTTCGGTGTCCTTGCGGTCGTCGGCGATCAGCGTGACGCGAAGCAGCGTGCGCTTCTTCGGGTCCATGGTGGTTTCCTTGAGCTGCGCCGCCATCATCTCGCCGAGCCCCTTGAAGCGGCTGACTTCGACCTTGGCATTGGCGTGAAATTCCTTTTTCAGAATCTCGTCGCGGTGCTTGTCGTTGCGGGCGTAAAAATTCTTGCCGCCGTGGGAGAGCCGGTAGAGCGGCGGCACCGCGAGATAAAGGTGGCCGTGGTCGATGAGCTGCGGCATCTGCCGGTAGAAGAAGGTGATGAGGAGCGAAGCGATATGGGCGCCGTCGACGTCGGCGTCGGTCATGATGATGACGCGGCCGTAGCGCAAATCCTCGTCGCGGTAATGCACGCCGGTGCCGCAGCCGAGCGCCTGCGCCAGGTCGGCGAGCTGCTGGTTCTGCGCGAGCTTGTCCTTGCCGGCCGACGCCACGTTGAGGATTTTTCCGCGCAGCGGCAGGATCGCCTGCGATGGCGCGGTCGCGCGCCTGCTTGGCCGAGCCGCCGGCGCTGTCGCCTTCGACGACGAAGATTTCCGAACCGTCGGCGGCGCTGTTGGTGCAATCGGCAAGCTTGCCGGGCAGCCGCAGTTTTTTCACCGCGCTCTTGCGCGCGATATCCTTTTCCTGGCGGCGGCGGATGCGCTCCTCGGCGCGCTCGACCACGAAGTCGAAGAGCTTGTTGGCCTGGAGCGGATTGCCGGCGAGCCAATGGTCGAACGGGTCCTTGATCGCCTGCTCGACGATCTTTTGCGCTTCGGCGGTGGCGAGCCGGTCCTTGGTCTGGCCCTGGAATTCCGGCTCGCGGATGAACACCGACAGCATGGCGCCGGCGCCGACCATGACGTCGTCGGAGGTGATCGCGGCGGCGCGCTTGCCTTGGCCGACGCGCTCGGCGTGGTCCTTGAGCCCGCGCGTCAGCGCCGACGCGCAAGCCGGATTCATGGGTGCCGCCGTCCGGCGTCGGAATGGTGTTGCAATAGGAGTTGAGAAAGCCGTCGGCGTCGGCGGTCCAGGCCACCGCCCATTGCGCCGCGCCGTGTGCGCCGGCCTTTTTCGCGGTGCCGCGTGAAAATCTCGGGATGCACCAGCGTCGCGCCGGCGAGCGTCTCCGACAGATAGTCCTTGAGCCCGTCGGCGAAATGAAACGTCGCCTTCTCCGGCACGTCTTCGACGCCGTGCAGAAGCTCCTTGGCGCAGGACCAGCGGATTTCGACGCCGCCGAACAGATAGGCCTTCGAGCGCGTCATCTTGAACACGCGCTCCGGCTTGAAATGCGCCTTGGCGCCGAAAATCTGCGGATCGGGGCGGAAGCGCACTTTGGTGCCGCGGCGGTTCGGCGCCTTGCCGGCATCCTGCAATTTGCCCTTCGGCTTGCCGCGCTCGAACGCCATCCGGTAGAGCTTTTGGCCGCGCGCGACTTCGACTTCCATGCGGTCGGACAGCGCATTGGCGACCGAGACGCCGACGCCGTGCAGGCCGCCCGACGTCTCGTAGACCTCGGAGTCGAATTTGCCGCCGGCGTGCAGCGTGCACATGATCACTTCGAGCGCGGATTTTTTCGGGAATTTCGGATGCGGATCGACCGGAATGCCGCGGCCATTGTCGGTGACGGTGAGAAAGCCGTCCGCCTCGAGCTCGACTTCGATCCAGTCGGCATGGCCGGCGAGCGCCTCGTCCATGGCGTTGTCGATGACTTCGGCGAACAGGTGATGCAGCGCCTTCTCGTCGGTGCCGCCGATATACATGCCGGGGCGGCGGCGGACCGGCTCGAGCCCTTCCAGCACCTCGATGTGGCGTGCCGTGTAGCCGGCCTCGGCCGAGGAGCCGCGCGACGGGGCGGCCGCGCTCCGCCGCGCGCTGCCGCTGCGCTTGGTGTCGGCCATGCCGGCAAACAGGTCGCCGGTCTTTGCCGCCGGCTTCGAGGCGGATTTGGCAGACTTGGACGCTTTGGCCGATTTCGCAGTTTTTCCCACGGCTTGTCCCAAAGTTCTTATCCTGGAGTCTCATCCATGTGACCCGCCGTTTCGGGCGTGCAATGGCAGGCCGAATCATTTCCGGCTGGACATTGGACTATGCCACCGAGGCGGCAAAACCATGAGCACATTGACGGCTCAGAATACCGGCCTTATATCCCCGCCCATGAGCGCCTCGTTTGCCAGCATTTTCTCCGCCAAGCGCCGCCGCCGTCGTCACACGGCACGGATGCGCGCTCGCGCGTAAATATATTCGTGCCGCCGGTTCCGCGGCCGTCATTCTAAGTTTCCTTCATCCTGATAGTCTTCCGCGGT
This sequence comes from uncultured Alphaproteobacteria bacterium, assembly GCA_963695615.1. GTDB lineage: Bacteria > Pseudomonadota > Alphaproteobacteria > Rhizobiales > Xanthobacteraceae > BOG-931. The sequence goes on from CAVOHH010000007.1 coordinate 324,255, forward strand.
TTCCGGCCTGACGCCTTATCTCAAAGAGCAAAGGTCTCAATCATGTCTGCGAAAGCGAAAATCGGCGTCCTCGGCGCCTCCGGCTATACCGGCGCCGAACTGGTGCGGCTTCTGCTGCGGCATCCGCATGCCGAGATCGCGCTCCTCACGGCGGACCGCCGCGCCGGCAAGCCGATGTCGGACGTGTTCCCGCAATTTGCGCCCTTTGCGCTGCCGACGCTGACCTCGATCGAAGAGGCGGATTGGACAGCGCTCGGGCTCGATCTCGCCTTCTGCGCGCTGCCGCACGGCACGACGCAAAAGGTGATCAAGGATCTCTTGACGCGCGCGCCGGCGACAAAAGTCGTCGATCTGTCGGCCGATTTCCGGCTGGCCGATCCGGCCGCTTACGCGCGCTGGTACGGCCACGAGCATTTTGCGCCTGAGCTGCAGAAGGAGGCCGTCTATGGCCTCACCGAAATCTATCGGTCCGCGATCAAGTCGGCGCGGCTTGTCGCCAATCCGGGCTGCTACACGACCTGCGCGGAACTGGCGCTGATCCCGCTGCTCAAGGCCAAGGCGATCGATCCCGACGAGATCGTGATCGACGCCAAGTCGGGCATGACCGGCGCGGGCAGGGCGGCGAAGGAGGAGATGCTGTTCTCGGAAGTGTCCGAAGGCTTTCACGCCTATGGCGTCGGCCACCATCGCCACATGGCCGAACTCGACCAGGAATTTTCCAAGGCCGCCGGCCGCGACGTGGTCGTGACCTTCACGCCGCATCTGGTGCCGATGAACCGGGGCATTCTTTCAACGATCTATGTGCGCGACGTGAAAGCGTCGCCGCAGGATCTTCATGCGATACTTTTAAAGTCTTACGCGAACGAGCCGTTCGTCCATGTGCTGCCGTTCGGCACCGATGCCGCAGACCCGGCACGTGCGCGGCTCCAACATGACCTTCATCGGGGTCGCCGCCGACCGCATTCCCGGCCGCGCCATCGTCGGCTCGGCGCTCGACAATCTGACCAAGGGCGCGTCGGGCCAGGCGGTGCAGAACATGAACGTGATGCTCGGCTATCCCGAAGCCACGGGCCTCGAACAGGTCGCGCTGTTTCCGTAGAGGAGATCGTGCCGTGGTAACTGACGTTAGCCGCGGACCTTCACGTAACTTCCCGGCGCGTCCTCGATCGGCTTCAGCGCGCCGGCGCCCGGAACGCGCGCCGGCACTTCGGTCGGGCTTTGCCGCGTGATCCACAACAGCCAATCGGGCCACCACGAGCCCGGATGCTCCTTGGCCTTGGCGAGCCAGCCATCGATGTCGGCGTTGCGCGGCTTCGGCCCGGTCCAATACTGGTATTTCCGCTTGGCCGGCGGATTGATCACGCCGGCGATATGGCCGGAGCCGGAGACGACGAAGCGCACGTCGCCGCCGAACAATTTCGAGCCGACCATCACCGATCTTGCCGGCGCGATGTGATCTTCGCGCGTCGCCAGATTGTAGATCGGCATCGTCACCGCCTTGAGATCGATCAGCGTGTTGCCGAGCACCATCTTGCCCTTCGACAGCTTGTTGTCGAGATAGCAATTGCGCAGATAGAACGAGTGATTGGCGGCCGGCATCCGCGTGGCGTCGGAATTCCAGTACAACAGATCGAACGGGAAGGGCGCCTTGCCCTTCAGGTAATTGTTGATGACATAGGGCCAGATCAGGTCGTTCGAGCGCAGCATGTTGAAGACGCTCGCCATCGCGCCTGAGTCGAGATAGCCGCGCTCGGCCATCTTCTGCTCGATCGCGGCGACCTGTTCCTCGTCGACGAATACTTTGAGATCGCCGGCATAGGTGAAGTCGACCTGGGCGGCGAACAACGTCGCCGATACGATGCGCTCGTCGCGCCACGCCGCCATGGCGGCAAGCGTGACCGCGAGCAGCGTGCCGCCGACGCAATAGCCGATGGCATGGACTTTCTCCTCGCCGGTCGCCTCCTTGATGGCGTCGAGCGCCGCGAGCGGGCCTTGGCGGACATAGTCCTCGAAGGTCTTTTGCGCGAGATGGGCGTCGGGATTGACCCAGGAGATGCAGAACACGGTGATGCCCTGATCGACGCACCATTTGATGAAGGATTTTTCCGGCGTCAGATCGAGCACGTAGAATTTGTTGATCCACGGCGGAACGATCAGGAGCGGCCGCTTGAGCACGGTCTCGGTCGTCGGCGCGTATTGAATGAGCTGCATCATCTCGTTCTGGAAGATGACCTTGCCGGGCGTGACCGCGAGGTTGCGTCCGACCTCGAACATCGAGGCATCGGACTGCCGGATTTTCAAGTTCGCCGCCGCCGGCCTCGATATCCTCGGCCAGCATGCGCATGCCGCGCACCAGGTTCTCGGCGCCCGAGGCAAACGTCTCGCGCAGCAGTTCGGGATTGGTCAGGACGAAATTCGTCGGCGCCAGCGCATTGGTGATCTGCCGGACATAGAACTCGGCCTTTTGCCGCGTGTGCGGATCGAGATTGGCCGCATCGGCGACGAGCTTGTCGGCCCATTGCGAGGTGAGGAGATAGACCTGTTTGAGGAAATCGAAGAACTGGTTCGACGTCCATTCCGGATCGCTGAAACGCTTGTCGCCGGCCGCGGGCGCGACGAATGGCGGCGACCGCCTCGCCGGCAAGCCGCTTCGCGAGCGACCGCCCAAAGTTCGAGATAGGCCTTGCCCAGCCGGTTCTGCAGTTCGACGGTGCGTTGCGGATCGGCCAGCCAGTATTCCGCGACCTGGCCGAGCGTCTTGACGATTTCGCCGAGTTCCTCGGCGACCTCGTCGGTGACGCGGCCTTGTTCGCGCGGCTTGAGATAGGCCGCGAGCGCGCGGCCGCCTTCTTCGACGAGCCGCGCCAGATTGCGCGAGAACCGCTCGACATCGACGGCGCCGAATTTGGGGCCGGAATCTGGGCTCGGCGTGGCGTCGGCTGAGCCGTGCTTGGCCGGCTCTTGTTGCACAGGCTCGCTTCGTTGCGCGGGGCTGCTTGCCCGCAGTTGTTGCCGGCGCCGTCACACGTCTTGTTGTTGCACCGTGCTTGCGCCGCGCGATGTGCTCGCACCGGTGCACGTCACGCGATGTCTTGCGTCACGGTGACCAGGGTGTTTCCGGTTCTTGCGATGGAGCTCGCACGAGCGTTCCTCACTGGCGGCGAGGGTTCGTTTGCTCTCCAGGCGGAATTGGGCTTATCAACTCCCGCACATATAGACAACGCTTATTGCAGCGTTCGGTCGCATCCGCCAGCGCGCTTGTTCGCGCAGCCGCTTTTCGGCAACTGCGCGAACGATTGCGGGCGCGGTCCTTGTTTCGACATATTACCATTTTACCTTGACGGCTTGTGTGATCTCTGAGTTGATTGACCTAAATTATTGGAGTCTTGGCGCATTTTTGAAACTTTGTAGGGGCGGCGAGGCGGATCCCGACGACCGAAGTTCGGAGCAAATAGGCCGAAGCGGGACGCCTTCTGAGGGGATATCGGAGACTGAGTGTGCAGCGGCGGCGAAGTATAACGGACGCGCATGCGCGCGGGCTTTGTGCCTGCGCCATTGGCGTTTTTGTGCTCGGCGCGACGCGCTTGGTGCCTGGCTCGCGCTGCCGCGTGCTTGCTTGTCGCCGCTTGCTCGCCCGGGGCCGATTATCCGTCGATCTTCCCGGCGGTGCACGACATGCCGCCGCCGCGCGCCGAAGCGCCGATGGATCAGCTCCAGGTGCAAAAGGCGACCGAAGATCTCATCACCCAGCGCAATCATTTGAACGCCGAAGCGCCGCAAGCACCGGGCAGGCAAAGCGGCGACCAATCCGGCATCGAGTGCATCGGCCGATCGAACAGCTGCGCCGGCGGCAAAGAAAAAGGCCGCCGCCCGCAAGGCGACGGCACAGCAGGCCGCCGCCGCACCCCCGGCTACCACCGCCAGCGCTCAAACCGCTGGTGCCGAACCCAAGCCGTGATAAAATTCTGCTCTTAAACCACTGAATCGGGCCTGGAATTGGCCCTCAATCGAAAAGACGATCCGCGGGGACTCCCATGGAGGAATTTTATCGTATTCGCCGGCTGCCGCCCTATGTGTTCGAGACGGTCAACCGCGCCAAGGCGGTCGCCCGCAACGGCGGCGCCGACATCATCGATCTCGGCATGGGCAATCCCGATTTGCCGACGCCCGCGCATGTCGTCGACAAGCTCAAAGAGGTCGTCGGCAAGTCGCGCACCGACCGCTATTCGGCCTCCAAGGGAATTCCGGGACTGCGCCGCGCACAGGCCGCCTATTACGCGCGCCGCTTCGGCGTGAAGCTCAATCCCGAGACGCAGGTCGTCACCACGCTCGGCTCGAAGGAAGGCTTTGCCAATGTCGCCCAGGCGATCACCGCGCCGGGCGACATCATCATCGTTCCCAATCCGACCTATCCGATCCACGTCTTCGGCTTCCTGATGGCCGGCGGCGCGATCCGCTCGGTGCCGGTCGAAGCCAACGACGCGTTTTTCGGCGCGCTCGAGCGCGCGGTGTTGCATTCGATCCCAAAGCCGATCGCGGTGGTGGTCTGCTATCCGTCCAATCCGACGGCCTGCGTCGCCGAGCCTCGACTTCTATCGCGAGCTCGTCGCCTTCGCGAAAAAGCACTCGCTCCTGGTGTTGTCCGATCTCGCTTATGCCGAGGTCTATTTCGACAACAATCCGCCGCCCTCGCTGTTGCAGGTGCCGGGCGCGATGGATGTCGCGGTCGAATTCACCTCGATGTCGAAGACCTATTCGATGCCGGGCTGGCGCATCGGCTTTGCCGTCGGCAACGAGCGCATCATCGCGGCGCTGGGCCGGGTCAAATCCTATCTCGATTACGGCGCGTTCACGCCGGTCCAGGTGGCGGCGACGGCGGCGCTCAACGGCCCCGACGATTGCATCCACGAGATGCGCGCGATCTATCGGCGCCGCCGCGACGTGCTGGTCGATTCGTTCGGCCGGGCCGGCTGGCACGTGCCGCCGCCGAAGGCCTCGATGTTCGCCTGGGCGCCGATACCCGAGCCGTTCCGGCACGCTCTGGAGCGTCGAATTCTCCACGCTTCTGGTCGAGAAGGCCGGCGTCGCGGTGTCGCCCGGCGAGGGCTTTGGCGAGCACGGCGAAGGCCATGTGCGCATCGCGCTTGTCGAGAACGAGCAGCGCATCCGCCAGGCGGCGCGCAATATCCGGCGCTTTCTTGAAACAGGGCCGGAAATGCTGCACAACGTCGTTCCGCTGGCGACGCGGCGTTAGTCGGGCGTCGTTTCTCCCAATTCGGGCGACGCGTTATGGCGGAGCCGCTGAAAGTCGGTCTTGCCGGGCTTGGAACCGTCGGCAGCGCCGTCGTGCGTCTCCTCGACGAGGGACGCGACAAGCTCATCGCGCGCTGCGGCCGGCCGCATCGAGATCGTCGCGCTCAGCGCGCGCTCGCGCGGCAAGAAGCGCGATTTCGATCTGAAAAAGTTTCGCTGGGTCGCCGATCCGGTGGCGCTGGCGCGCGATCCGCGATCGACGTGTTGGTCGAAGTCATCGGCGGCGCGGGCGATCCGGCGAAAAGCGCGGTCGAGACCGCGCTCGCTGCCGGCAAGCCGGTGGTGACGGCCAACAAGGCGTTGCTCGCCGCGCACGGTCAAAAGCTCGCGGCGCTCGCCGAACGCCACGGCGTGGCGCTCAATTTCGAAGCCTCGGTCGCCGGCGGCATTCCGATCGTCAAGACGCTGCGCGAGGGCCTCAACGGCGCGTCGTTCACGCGCATCTACGGCATCCTCAACGGCACCTGCAATTACATCCTCACCCGCATGGAGCAGGACCGGCTGCCGTTCGACGAGATCCTGCGCGATGCGCAGCGGCTCGGTTACGCCGAGGCCGATCCGACCTTCGACGTCGAGGGCCACGACACCGCGCAAAAGCTCGCGATCCTGGCGAGCCTCGCGTTCGGCACCAAGATCGATCCCAAGGCGATCTATGTCGAAGGCATTTCCTCGATCACGCTCGCCGATCTCGATGCCGCGGGCGAGCTCGGCTACCGGGTCAAGCTTCTGGGCGTCGCGGTGAAGACCGAAGCCGGCATCGAGCAGCGCGTGCATCCGACCATGGTGCCGAAGGACTCCGCCATCGCCCAGGTCATGGGCGTCACCAACGCCGTCACGGTGGACGCCGAGGGCCTCGCGCCGATCACGCTGGTCGGCCCCGGCGCCGGCGGCGCGGCGACGGCCTCGGCCATCGTCGCCGATCTCGCCGATATCGCGCGCGGCGTGTGCAGCGCGCCGTTCGGCCGTCCGGTGGCGCGCATGACGGCGATCCGCAAGGCGCCGATGCAGCACCACGAAGGCGGCTATTACATTCGGCTTCTGGCGCGCGACCGGCCCGGCACCGCGGCGACCATCGCGCGGCGCCTGGCGCAGCAAAAGATCTCGCTGGAATCGATCGTGCAGCGCCATCCGGCCGGCTCGCGCGGCGCGGCGCAGCCCGGCCGCTCCGGCGAGGCGGTGCCGGTCATCATGATGACCTATGCCACCAGCGAGGATGCCGTGCACAAGGCGCTCGCCGCGGTGCGCCGCGACCGGGTCGTTTACGGAAGGCCGCAGGTCATCCGCATCGAGAAGAACTAAGCCGGTTGGTTATCCACTCGCCGCGCTCAGCCGTCTATGGAGATTGCTCTCATGTCATCGAAGCCCGCCCGTTCGCATCCCGGCATTGAACGCATCCTGTCGCTCGAGATCGCGCGCGTGACCGAACGGGCGGCGGTCGCCGCGGCGCGGCTGCGCGGGCGCGGGCTCGAGAAGAAATCCGACGGCGCCGCCGTCGACGCCATGCGCCGCGAACTGGGCGGGCTGTCGATCGACGGCACCGTCGTCATCGGCGAGGGCGAGATGGACGAGGCGCCGATGCTGTTCATCGGCGAGAAGGTCGGCAACAAATCCGGCCCCAAGGTCGATATCGCCGTCGATCCGCTGGAAGGCACGACGCTGTGCGCCAAGAACATGCCCGGCGCCATCGCGACGCTGGCGATGGCCGACGACGGCACGCTGCTGCACGCGCCGGATATCTACATGGACAAGATCGCGATCGGCCCCGGCTATCCCAAAGACGTCGTCGATCTCGACGCGCCGGCCGACGAGAACATCCTCAAGCTCGCCAAGGCCAAGGGCGTCAAGCCGGAGGCGATCACCGCCATGATCCTCGATCGGCCGCGCCACGCCGATATCATCGCCGCGGTGCGCAAGGTCGGCGCGGCGGTGAGCCTGATCAGCGACGGCGACGTCGCCGGCGTCATCCACACCGCCGATCCGGACAAGACCGGCATCGACATCTATCTCGGCATCGGCGGCGCGCCGGAGGGCGTGCTGGCGGCGGCGGCGCTCAAATGCATCGGCGGCCAGATGCAGACCCGGCTCATCGTCGATACCGACGAGAAGCGCGAGCGCGTCGCCAAAATGGGCATCAAGGATCCGCGCAAGAAATACGAGATCGAGGACATGGTGAGCGGCGATTGCCTGTTCGCCGCGACCGGCGTCACCGACGGCCGCATGCTCCGCGGCGTGCGGTTCGGCAAGGACGTGATCGAGACCGAAACCGTGGTGATGCGCTCGGCGACCGGCACCGTGCGCTGGATCCGGGCCGAGCACCGCAAGCTTGATAAGTTCTCCTAGCGTCTTATTTGTGCGGATGGCCGCCGCCAAGCGACGGCGTTGCGTCGCAATTCGCACTACAATCGCGTAAATGGCTGAGAATCGCCTCTTCCTTGGCGTCGAGAATTCGGCGACCGGACGCGCGTGGCGCGACCGGCTCGACGAGCGCGGCGCCGCGCGCGCGCTCGCCATCGCGCAGCGCCACGATCTTCCGGAACTGCTGGCGCGCATCATCGCCGGCCGCAATATCGAGGCCGATGCGGTCGAGGCGTTTCTCGATCCGACGATCAAGCAGGCGATGCCCGATCCCGCATGTGCTCACCGCGATGAAAGAGGCCGCGGCGCGCATCGCCGACGCGGTGACGCGCGGCGAGAGCATCGCCATATTCGGCGATTACGACGTCGACGGCGCGACGTCGGCGGCGCTGCTTGGCGCGCTTTCTGCGCCACTGCGGCATCGATCCGATCATCCACATTCCCGACCGGCTGTTCGAAGGCTATGGCCCGAATGTCGAGGCGGTGCGCGCGCTCGCGGCGCGCGGCGCGACGCTTCTGGTCTGCGTCGATTGCGGCACCACCAGCATCGAGCCGCTGGCAGAGGCGAAAAAGCTCGGCGTCGATGTCGTCGTCGTCGATCATCACCAGGCCGACGAGGTGCTGCCGCCGGCCGTCGCCATCGTCAATCCGAACCGGCGCGACGATCTCTCCGGTCTCGGCCATCTCGCCGCCGTCGGGCTGACCTTCATGACCGTCGTCGCCGTCAACCGCGTGCTGCGCGAGCGCGGCTTTTGGCGCGCGGACCGGCCGGAGCCCGATCTGCTGACGCTCGCTCGACGATGTCGCGCTCGGCACCGTCGCCGACGTGGTGCCGCTCATCGGGCTCAACCGCGCCTTCGTCGCCAAGGGCCTGATCGCGCTGCGCCGGCGCGAGCGGCCGGGCCATGTCGAGCCTGATGGACGTGGCGCGGCTTTCGGCGCCGCCCGAGGCGTGGCATCTCGGCTTTCTGCTCGGCCCGCGCATCAATGCCGGCGGCCGCATCGGCCGCGCCGATCTCGGCGTGAAGCTTTTGCTCGAGGACGATCCGATCGAGGCGGCGAAGATCGCCGCCGAGCTCGATCGGCTCAACCGCGAGCGTCAGGCCATCGAGCAGGACACGCTGGCGCAGGCCGAAGCCGAGGCGATCGCGGCGCTCGGCATCGAGGAGAAGGGCGCGGTGGTGGTGACCGCGGCGGAAGGCTGGCATCCCGGCGTCGTCGGCCTGGTCGCGGCGCGGCTGAAGGAGAAATTCAACCGGCCGGCCTTTGCCATTGCGCTCGAGCCCGGCGGCATCGGCACCGGCTCCGGCCGCTCCATCCCCGGCGTCGATATCGGCCGCGCGGTGCGGCGCGCGGTGACCGAGGGGATTTTGGTCAAGGGCGGCGGCCACGCCATGGCGGCCGGCGTGACCTTGCGCAAGGGCGCGCTCGCGGAGTGGCGCGCTTATCTCGAAGCGACGCTCGGCGCCGATGTCGAGATCGCGCGGCGCGCGAGCGGGCTTTTGATCGACGGCGCCGTGACCGCGGCGGCGGCCGATGCCGATCTCGTCACCATGATCGGCCGCGCCGGGCCGTTCGGCTCGGGCAATCCGGAGCCGGTGATCGCGCTGCCGGCGCATACCGTGACCTATGCCGAGGAGGTCGGCCAGGCCCATGTCCGCGCGCGGCTGAAATCCGCCGACGGCACGAGCGTCAATGCCATCGCCTTCCGCGCCTCGGGCGGCAAGCTCGGCGCGGCGCTGCGCAACAGCCGCGGCCGGCAGGTCCATGCCGCCGGCTCCTTCGCGCTCGACCGCTGGCAGGGCGAGGAACGCGTGCAGTTCAAGATCACCGATATCGCGCCGGCGGAGCCTTTCACGGGGCGCTAACGCAGAGCTGCATTTCATCGCCGCCGTGCCCGGCATCTTGGCATGGGCCCTTCTGAGCGGCTATCTGGGGGCGCAAATGCCGCCAGGACTACAATCAGGACTGCAATTCAGGGAAGCGAAATGGCCAAGCTCAATCTCTCCGTCGCCGTCGGCGATTACGACCGCACCCGCGCACTGATCGACGGCAGCGTCCAGATCGACGGCGTCGATCCGGTCTATATGACGCTCGTGCCGGAGGAGATTTTCTTCCGCGCCTTTCGCGCCGCCGAATTCGACATCTGCGAATTGTCGCTGTCGAGCTATACGGTCAAGACCGCGCAGGGCAATTGCCCCTATATCGCGGTGCCGGCTTTCGTCTCGCGCGCCTTCCGCCACACCTCGGTCTATGTTCGCACCGACCGCATCAAGAAGCCGGACGATCTCAAAGGCCGCAAGGTCGGCGTGCCGGAATATCAGCTCACGGCCAATGTGTGGGCGCGCTCGTTTCTCGAAGACGATTACGGCGTCAAGCGCTCGGACATTCATTGGATCCGCGGCGGCATCGAGGAGGCGGGGCGGCCGGAGAAGATCACGGTCAATCTGCCGGCCGGCGTGAAGCTCGACAATGCGCCGGAGGGCAAGACGATCTCAAAGCTGCTCGAAGACGGCGAGATCGACGGCTTCATCGCGCCGCGGCCGCCGACGCTTCGTCGAAAAAGGCCATCCGCATATCGGCTGGCTGTTTCCCGATCCGGTCGCGGTGGCGAAGGATTACTTCAAGCGCACCGGCTTTTTCCCGATCATGCATGTGCTCGGCATCCGCCGCGAATTGGCCGAGAAGCATCCGTGGCTGCCGGGCGCGGTGTACAAGGCGTTCGAAGCCGCCAAGGAAGCGGGCTTGAAGAAACTATCGGACACGTCCGCGACCAAGGTGACGCTGCCCTTCGTCGAGGAGCGACTGAAGGAAGCGCGCGATCTGATGGGCCACGATTTCTGGTCCTACGGCGTCGGGCCGAACCGCAAGGTGTTGGATTATTTCCTCGGCCAGCATCACGCCGAGGGACTGTCGTCACGCCGCGTCGCGGTCGACGAATTGTTTCATCCGGCGACTTACGAGACGTTCAAGCTGTAAGCGAAGGTCAGTAGCCGGATCAACGACCGATCGGCCCGCGCCGTCGTGGGCGCGACGTCCCGGGCTGCCTCGGGATCCATCGAGGTCGGGTCGCCCGGACCTGCGCCAGGCCATGACGGGATAGGTGCGTCATCGGCCTTCAAATCCGATCCGGGAAGCGAATGATGAAGTTGTCGTGGTTCGGCATTTTCACCTTCGGCAAGGTCTGCGCGTTCATCACCTCGTCCTGCGGGATGAGATTGTTGGCCGCGAACAGATAAGCGCAGAGCGCGTAGACCTCGTCGTCGCTGAGCGTATGCGGCGTCGGCCACGGCATGGCGCGGCGGATATAGTCGAACAAAGTCGTCGGCCAGGCCCAGAAATTGGCGATGGTTTTGAGCGACGCGATGCCGTCGGCGGTCAGCGGCGGATTGCCGACCAGCACATTGCTCGGCCCGCCTTTGCCGTTGTCGCCGTGACAGAGGTTGCAGCCCTTGTCGACGTAGAGCTTGGCGCCAAGCGCCGCCGTGCCGCTGCCCGGCGGCAGATTGGTGCCGTCCGGCATGACAGAGATGTCCCACGGCTTGATGTCGGCTTCCGAGATCGGCTTGCCCAGACCGGGTTTTGCCGGGGGCCGGGCGTGTCGCCGGCAAGCGCGGACGCTGCGAACGCGAGCGTTAGGAGCGCGGCACGAGGCGAGGATCTTAAACGTAGACATGTTTGATCTCCCCGCTGCCGTCGACCGCCCATGAGGTCAGGCTGTTGTAGTGCTGGTTGGGAAAGCCGAGCACGTTGGGCACTTTCTTCGCTTCGCCGCGCACGGCGACGAAGTCGGCGCGCAGCGGCTGCGACGGCGCCGGAATCGTCCCAAGCCCGGCTGGTCAGGGTCACCGGTTGGCCGTCCCAGCGCCACGGCATGCGAAAGCGCGTGAAGGCTTTCGGGCTGACCGGACCGTCGATGGCGGCTTCGCCCCAGCTTTTGCCGCCGTCGGCCGAGACCAAGACCTTCTCGATGCGCCCCATGCCGGAATAGGCGATGCCGGAAATCTCGTAGAAGCCCGGACCTTTGAGGCTGTAGCCGAACGACGGACGGGTGACGAAGGACTTCACCTCGTTGACGAAATAGAACTTGTAGGCTTTGCCGTCCGGCAATAGCGGCGAGTAGTTGCGCGACTCGTAATAGGTCATGGCCGGCTGATCGACCACTTTGAGCCGGCGCAGGAATTTGATGTTCATGTTGCCTTCGTAGCCGGGCAACAACAGCCGCATCGGATAGCCATTGCCGGGCATCAGACGCTCGCCGTTCTGATAGAGCGCGACCATGGCGTCGTCATAGGCCTTCTTCATCGGCACGCTGCGCGACACCGCAAGCGAGTCCGCGCCTTCGGCGATCAGCCACTTCGCCGCCGGATCGGCGCCGGCTTCGTCGAGCAGGATCGAGAGCGGCACGCCGGTCCATTCGGCGCAGGAGGTCAGCCCGTGCAGCGCCTGTAGGGTGGCCTGGATCGGCTCCGGCGAAAACATCGGCGCGCTGTTGCCGCCGCATTCGACGAAATGCTTGCGCGTCACCATCGGGTAGCGCAGCAGCGCCTCGACGGTGAATTCCAGCGGCTGCTTCACCAGGCCGTGGATGACGAGCAGATGCTTGTCCGGATCGATATCGGGAATGCCGGAATGCAGGATGGTGAAGTGCACAGGATTGGGCGTGATCGTGCCTTCGAGCATCTGCAGCGGCGCGCGGGCATGCTGCGTGCGCGCCTCGCCTTTCGGGTTGCTCAGCGTGCGCACGAGCTTGGCCTCGAAGCGCGACGGCTTCTGCAGCGCCGGCGTGACGTCGCCGGGCGCCAGGCTCCAGTCCGGCTCGTCGAGCGGATCGGCCGCGGCGCCGGTCAGGCCCGGGCCCGCAGTCGAGCGCGCCGGCGAAAGCGACGCTGCCGCGCAGAAGCGCGCGGCGGTGCAGCAAACCGTTATCGGCCACTTGTTCGAGCGCGGATGCGCCAAAGCGGCGCTCTGTTTTGCGCATGACGTCCCTCCCATGTGTGAGCGCCTGTTTTTGTCGGCGCTGTTTCTAAATTCCCAGTCGATTCGACGAAGCCTTGAGGTGCGAAACCTCGCAGCTTGCGTTACCGCTGTCTGATCTCATCGACATGAGCGAACCGCGCCACCAATGCATTGACGCCGATGGCCAGCACGAACAGCACGACGAGGATAGCGTAGAGCAGCGGCATATTGAAATTGTTGTAGGCCTGGATGACCAGGAAGCCGAGGCCCTGATTGGAGAGCTTGGTTTCCGCCAGGAGCGTGCCGATCAGCGCGACGCCGAGCCCAAGCCGCAAGCCGTTGATGATCGGTTGGCGCATCGCCGGAAGATAGATCTTGGTTGCCATCTGCCACGGATTGGCGCGAAAGCTTTCGCCGACCCGGATCAAGACCGGATCGATCTGGCGCATGCCGGCGGCAACGCTGAGCGCAATGGGAAAGAAGCACGACACCGCGCCCATCGCGATTTTGGAACCGCCGCCGACGCCGAACCACATGATCATCACCGGAAAGAACACGATCTTCGGCGTCGGGCCGAGATAATAGAGATAGGGCTCGAAGGCGCGGGCGATGAAGCGGTTGCCGCCGACGACCAGGCCGGCGACCACGCCGGCTACGCCGCCGATGGCAAGCCCGATCGCGATCTCCTTCGCGGTGACCGCGAGATTCCAATAGAAATCGCCGGTCGACAGCAGCTTGATCAGCGCCGCGCCGATCGCCAGGCAGCGACGGCACGACGCCGCGATAGAACAGGCCAGAATCCGCCATGAGTTCCCAGGCGACCAGCACGAAAAGCACGATCGCGATGCGCAACAGCGTGACCCCGCTGAACCAGGGTTTCGCCACGGGCGCCCGCGTTACGACGTCAGCCATCGCTCGGCTCTTTCGGTGACGATGAAGAATACGACGCTGACCAGCATGACAAACGAGATGGCCGCATAGGTGCCCGGCAGATCGTAGCGCTCGGCGAGCTCATTGATGAGCTGGCCGAGCCCGCCGAAATTGATCAGGAACTCGACGGCGACGACATTGATCAGCGCGAAGATCATGCCGAGCCGGATGCCGACGAAAATGGTCGGCAGCGCCGACGGAAACAGGATTTTCCAGAACTGCTGCGCCGGCGTGAGCTTAAAGCTTCTGCCGACATTGATCAGCACGCGGCGCGTCGCGGCAAGGCCCTCGACGGTCTTGAGGATGACCGGCGGCAGCCCGGCGAGGAACGCCAGCATGATGATGGTCGTGGTGCTGCGTCCCGAACAGGACGAGAAACAGCGGATAGGCCAGCACCAAAGGCGCCGAGGCAAAGGCCGCGACCCAGGTTTCGCAGGCGAGGCGGAAGAGCTGAACGCGATGCATCAGCGCGCCGAGCGCGACGCCGAACCCGGTGAGCAGAAGGCTCGCGGCCAGGCATTCCCATGCCGTCTGCGCGACGCGGCGCGGAATGTCTTCGTCGGCGATGACGCGGGCAAAGCTTGCGATGACGTCGGAGGGCAGCGGCACGATGAAGCGGTTGATGGCGCCGAAGCGGACGAGAAGCTCGACGGCGGCAAGGACGAGTACCCCGGAGCCTATTCCGACCAGCGGCGGCAACCAGCGCGGCGCGATCAGCCGGGCGGTGCTCACGGGCGCTTCTCTTGCGGATCCGCGCGCGAGCTTGCGCGTTTCGTCGTCGACCATGCCGCGGCTGGCTTCTTCGCGCAGATCGCTCCAGATCTGCGCCACATAACGGCCGAAGGCTTCGCTCGACACGATCTCGGACGTGCGCGGGCGCGGCAGCTTGATATCGACGATGCGTTTCACCCGGCCGGGGCGGTAGGTCATCACCAGAATGCGGTCGGCAAGCTGCACCGCTTCGGTGATATTGTGGGTGATCAGCAGCGTCGTCTGCTTGAGCTGTTGCTGAATTTGCAAAACCTTGTCGCCGAGCAGGAGCCGGGTCTGCTCGTCGAGCGCCGCGAACGGCTCGTCCATCAGCAAAATCTTCGGCTCGGAGGCGAGCGTGCGCGCCATCGATACGCGCTGCCGCATGCCGCCGGAGAGCTCCGACGGATAACGCCTCTCGAAGCCGTCGAGACCGACCATGGAGATGAAATGCCGCGCCCGGTCGATGCGTTCTGACTTCGGCACGCCGGCAATTTCGAGCGGGAAGGCGACATTGTCGACGACGTTGCGCCAGGGGAAGGTCGATTCCTCCTGGAACACCATGCCGATGGAGGCGTGGGGCCCAAAGATTGTCTTGCCGTCGACCGTGACCTTGCCGAGATAGCCGCCGAGCAAACCGCCGACGACGTTGAACAAGGTCGACTTGCCGCAGCCCGACGGCCCGATCACGGCCAAGAACTCGCCCGGCTTGACGCCGAACGACACGTGGTCGAGCGCGGTGATGTCGCCCTCGCCGGTGGTGAAACGCATGACGAGGTCGTCGACGACGAGGATCGCGGGTTCGGCTTCCGAAACCGGAACGATGCGATCGCTCGTCGCAGCCACAGACATCGACGTTTCTTTTAGTTGCCGGCGCGGGTCATCGCGGCGGTCATGACGGCAGTATAGCCCGGCTCGACGCGCACATCGACCACGGCGACACCGCCGGCATCGACTTCGGCAATGGCCTTTTGCAGCACGCCGGCAAGATCGCCGGGCTTGGTGACCGGACCGAAGCCCGCGGCGCCCTGGGCGCGGCCCATGGCGGCAATATCGACATCGGGATCCGACATGCGCTGGCCGATCCATTTGTTCTCGACCGGCCGATTGCGCGCCCGCGCCATCCGCTCCTGGTGCAATTCGTCGTTATAGAACGAGCGGTTGTTGGCGATGACGAAGAGCAGCGGGATCTTGTAATGCACGGCGGTCCACACCGCGGTGACGCCCATGAGAAAATCGCCGTCGCCGCAGATCGCGATCGGCAGCCGCCCCGAGCCTTTGAGCGCCAGCGCAGCGCCAACGGAAATGCCGGGACCGCCGCCGACGCCGCCGCCGCCGTCCGAGCCGACAAAGTCGAGCGGATGGCGGAACGGCATCCAGCTGTCGTCCCAGGACAGCGGCAGATGCGTAAAGGTCACCGACCGGTCGCCGAGCACCTTGCGCAAGGAGCGCGCGATATTCTCGTTGGTGAAACCCGCCGGCTCCTTGTCGGAGATTTTGCGCGGGCTCGGCACGGCATGCGGTTTGGTGCTGGTGCCGATCTCCTTGACCAGTTCCGGCACGACCAGATCGGGATCGGCGGAGAGCAGAAGATCGACCGGCGGCAAGTCCCTGGTGATCCATGCTCCAGCCGTTGTGGATGCGATGGTCGAGCGAGATCTGGATCACTTTGGCACTCGGCGACGGTCCGAACCAGCGCAGCGCGCCGGCGAGATCGACCCAGTCGAGGCTCAGAACGACATCGACGTCTTTGAGCCCCTCGACGCTTTCCGGCGTCACCGCGCGCGGCGAGCCGAAATAGAGCGGGTGGTCGGTCGGAAAGCTCGCGCCGATTTTCAGGTCGCTCAGCACGCGCGCATTGAGCGCCTCGGCGAGCGCGACGCGCGCCTTCCAGACTTCCGGATCGCGCGAGGTGCGGCCGGCGAGGATCAGCACCTGCTTGGCGCCTTTGAGCATGGCGGCCGCCTGCTTCACAAGCTCCGCCGGCGCCGCGGTCGAGACCTGCGGCATGTAGCGGGCAACGTCGATCGGCGGCAGTTGCTCGGTGACCTTGGCTTCCTGCACCTCGGCGTCGAAATTGATATAGACGGGGCCCTGCGGAACGGTATTGGCGATCCAGGTGCCGCGCAGAATGGCTTCGCGCGCGGCGCCCGGCGAGGCCGGCTGGTCGTCCCATTTGGTATATTCGCGGACCAGCGCGCCCTGATCGCGCGCGGTATGGATCCAGTCGATCCACGGCCGGCGCTTGACGGCATCGACCGGACCGGTGGCGCCGAGCACCACCACCGGCATGCGGTCGCACCAGGCGTTGAACATCGCCATGGTCGCGTGCATCAGCCCGACATTGGAATGCACCGCGCTGACCATCGCCTTGCCGGTGACCTTGGCATAGCCGTGGGCGATGGCGACGGCGGCTTCCTCGTGCAGGCAGAGCAGCATTTGCGGCTTCGCATTGCCGAGATAGTTGACGATGCTGTCGTGCAGGCCGCGATAGCTCGCGCCGGGCGTGAGCGCGATATAGGGGATGTCGAGCGAGCTGCAGCGCGTCGGCGATCACATCGGAGCCGAAACCGGGGGCATTGGCGCCGGTCGGCGTCGGGCGCTCGACGGCGGCGACCGCCGGGTCGGCAGCGTTGCGGGCGTGTGCGGTCGCGGATTTGGGCGGCGTCATAAACGTTCCTCACTTTACAGGCTTAGAGACGGTTGGGATGGGCCGCATCCAATAGGATCGCGAACCAATTCACAAGCCAGTTTAGGAACCTCGGTGCAACCGCGCGCAGAGCCCCGCCCTTGCATCGCCGCCGGCCGGGACAGCCGATTTGCGCTGATTTTCTCTACGCCCGGTGGCGCCGGGACGACCCCCGCGCATGACGCGGGTGGGCGTCCCCGTCGGGATGCCGCGCGCTATCCCCGGCACTGCCGGGCTCGCACGTCTGGTGGCGACGGCCTTTGATGCGGTGCGTCGTACAAACTTCGGCTTCGGCCGATTTTTGGGCTGATTTTTGCTCTTGGGGCGTTTCGCTCTCGCGTGCGGCCAGCTTGGCGTCTGGCGGCGCACTTGCCTGAACTTTTGCCTGAGTATTTGCCTGAGTGCTCGGCGGCGGCGACTTCTCTGCTCCGCCTGACGTAACGCCCGGCGCCGCGGCGGGATTTGGCACGGAATTGGAATTCGCTTGCGCGCCATTGCTGTCCTGGAGCGGTGCCGCATGGCCGTCCGCCGCGTTCGGCTTCGCTGGGCTATTCGCCGATGCTTCGGTCGAAGCCGCCGGCGCCTTTCGCGGATTTTCCCATTGCGCGTCGAGCCAAAATCCGTCGCTCTCGGGCTGCGGATTATCCGACTGCGCGTCGGTCGCCGTCGCCGAATTGGAGGCCTGGAATTGCTCCGGCCCGCGCAGTTTTTCGATCAGCCGATCAAGGCTGTCGGCGAAACTGTCGACCTTGAAATTCAGCGGATCGTCATGGCCGTTCGGGATATCGGCGTCGAGCGCGGCATGAAACGCCGGAATGAGCCATCGCTCGGCGCGCACGCTGGCGATCGTGTAGAGCAGCGCCAGGCGATCATATTGCGCCTGCGTAAAAGCCGGATCGGGCGAATGGCCGTCGCCGCCGCCCGCGCCGGCGCGGCGCGGCTGGATCATCTCGATATGGACGAAGAGTCCCTTCAGCGCGCCGCCGAATTCGGCGGCTTGCTCGAATTTTGTTTCGCGCCACGGAATTGAAAAATCGTGATTGACCAGCATCTCGCCCATGCGGTTGACGACCACATGCGCTTTGCCCCATTCGTCGGAGCAGGCGAAGCTCCGCAGATTGTTGACCTTCGGATTGACGTTGATGTCGTCCGGGAAAGCGCGATGGCCGTAATACGGCCCGCTGGTATCGTGGATCACGAAATATTGCGCCATCGGCGCATCGGGATCGTTGTCGTGGGCGTGCGACAATCGGTTGCCACAGATAAGCGGCGAAATCCCATTCCAGATCGAGCTTCGACAAATAGGCGCTCAACGACTTCACGCGAAGGCAGTCCGGTCGTTTCTCCGACGCGCTTGGCGAGCCCGGGCGGCAAGCCCTCCAAGGTCGGACCGAGATTTCGCGTCGTGTCCATGCCGCGCATCAGGCACATGGCTTGTTGCGCCGGCGTGCCGCGGAAGCTCAGCGTCTCGGAGTCGAATCCGCACGGGCCCATGGTCTTGATGAAATACGGCGGCTTGAAATGGCCCGGCTTGCATTCCGCCAAGGCTTCGCCGATCGAGCCAATAAATGTCGCGCCGAAAAGCCCGGTCGCGAGCCCAGCCGCAATCAGCCTTGTGCAAACGTCGAGCGATGTGCGCACGCCACAAATCCCAAAATCAGGACTGCGTACTATCGCTATCAACGCACATCCTGCCAAGCGGTGCCACGCCCGTCAGGACGGTCAGAATCGCCGCGGCAATGAACGGATGTTCAGAATTCAAGCTAGAACGAGGTCAGCGGCGCGTCATCATTCCTTGGCGCGCTCGACGTAGCTGCCGTCCTCGGTCATCACCACGATCTTGGTGCCGGTGGTGACAAAGGGCGGCACCATCGTGCGCACACCGTTGGAGAGCAGCGCCGGCTTATAGGACGAGGAGGCGGTCTGGCCCTTCACCGTCGGCTCGGTTTCGACCACTTCGAGGATCGCCTTGGGCGGCAGTTCGATCGCGACCGGGGTGGCTTCGTGCATGCTGAGCGTCACTTCCATCTCGGGCTGCAAATAAGCCTTCAGATCGCCGATGATATCTTCCGGCACCGCCACCTGATCGTAGGTTTCCATATTCATGAAATGGAAGCCGTCGCTGTCCTGATACATGTATTGGAACTTGCGGTCCTCGACGAAGGCGCGTTCGACCTGATCGGTGGTCTTGTAGCGCAACGACACTTTCACATCGTCGGCGATGCGGCGCACGTCCATCTGGGTGACCGGCGTGCCTTTGCCGGGGTGGATGTTCTCGACGGCCATGATGACCCCGAGCTTGCCGTCGATTTCGACGATATTGCCTTTTCGCAACGAGCTGGCGATGACTTTCACGGGGTCAAATCCTTAGATGCTGAGTGGGTGCTTGAAACTGGGTTATGAGGGGCCTAACGCCCCGGATTTGCGACGCAACATACTGATTTCGAGGCGCAAATCCACCGCACCCGGTAGTTATTTCCTAAAACGCCTATAGACAAGGACTATGCCCGAGAAATCGCCCGATTCCTCGCCCTTTTGGGCCCCTCATGTTCACGCCGACCGCCGGCCGATCCTGCTGACGCGGGGCCGGATCGTGGTGGCGCTGCGGGCCTGGTTTGCCGGCAATGACTTTGTCGAGGTCGAGACCGGGGCGCTGCAAATCTCTCCGGGCAACGAGACGCATCTGCATGCCTTCGCGACCGCACTCAGGGCGCCGGACGGTAGTTCGTCGCCGCTTTATCTGCGTACTTCGCCGGAATTCGCCTGCAAGAAATTGCTGGCCGCGGGCGAACGGCGCATCGTCGAATTCGCCAAAGTGTTTCGCAATCGCGAGCGCGGCGCGCTGCACCATCCCGAATTCACGATGATCGAATGGTATCGCGCCGGCGAGCCGTATGCGGCCTTGATGACGGATTGCATGGCGCTTCTGCAGAAGGCCGCGGAGATCGCGGGCGTGCGGCAATTGCGTTTTCGCGGGCGCGCTCGCGGATCCATTCGCCGCGCCGGAGCGGGTAACCGTGGCGGAGGCTTTCACGCGCTTTGCCGGCATCGATCTGCTTGGCGACGCTGCCGGAGGGCGAGCCTGATCGAGACGGTCTTGCCGGCGCCGCGCAGGCGGCCGGCATACGCATCGCTGACGACGATCATTGGGGCGATATTTTCAGCAAGGTGCTGGTGGAGCGGATCGAGGGTCAGTCTCGGCATCGGCCGCGCCACCATTCTCGACGAATATCCCGCCGTGCTGTCGGCGCTGGCGCGCCCGGCGCGCGATCGCGCGTGTTGCCGAGCGCTTCGAGCTTTATGTCTGCGGCGTAGAACTCGCCAATGGATTTGGCGAGCTCACCGATGCCGCCGAGCAGCGCATCCGGCTCGAACAGGAGATGGCGGAGAAGGCGCGCATCTATGGCGAGCGCTATCCGATCGACGAGGATTTCATTGCCGCCTTGGCCTATATGCCGCAGTCAAGCGGCGTGGCGCTTGGGCTCGACCGGCTGGTCATGCTGGCTATCGGAGCGTCGCGCATCGATCAGGTGCTATGGACGCCGATGAAGGAGACGCTGGAATGACCAGCCGCCAAAGCAATGCGCAGCAAAGCTCTGCGCGCCGAAAGCGATCTCTCAGCCGTCGCCGGTCGCCGGTCGGGATCGCCTTGTCGCGCTGCAACAGGTGGCGGCGCGCTATGCCGTCGCGATCACGCCGGCCGTCGCCGACATGATGGATCCGAGCGATCCGCACGATCCGATCGCGCGGCAATTCCTTCCCGATCCCGCGCGAGCTCGAGCAATTACCGGAAGAAAGCGCCGATCCGATCGGCGACGATGCGCATAGTCCGGTCGCAAGGCGTGGTGCACCGTTACCCCGATCGCGTGCTGCTGAAGCTGGTCAATGCCTGCGCGGTCTATTGCCGCTTCTGTTTCCGGCGCGAGATGGTCGGGCCGGGACGGGGCGGGCTGTCGCGCGCAGCGCTTGCGGCTGCACTCGATTACATCGCGCGCACGCCGCAAATCTGGGAGGTGATTCTAACCGGCGGCGATCCCTTGGTGCTGTCGCCGCGGCGCCTCAAGGACGTGATGACGCGGCTCGCGGCGATCGACCACGTCAAGGTCGATCCGCGTGCATACGCGGGTACCGAGTCGTGGCGCCGCAGCGCGTGACGCCGGCTCTGGTGCGCGCGCTCCGCACCGACAAGGCGACCTTCGTCGTCCTGCACGCCAATCACCCGCGCGAATTGACCGGGGCGGCGCGCGCCGCTTGCGCGCGCTTCATCGATGCCGGCATTCCGATGCTGTCGCAGTCGGTGCTGCTGCGCGGCGTCAACGACGATGTGGAAACGCTGGGCGCACTGATGCGGGCTTTGGTCGAGTGCCGGATCAAGCCCTATTACCTGCACCACGCCGATCTCGCGCCCGGCACGGCGCATTTCCGCACCACGATCGAAGAGGGCCAGGCTTTGATGCGGGCGTTACACGGCCGCTACTTCGGGCCTGTGCCAGCCGTCCTATGTGCTCGATATTCCCGGCGGCCACGGCAAATCGCCGATCGGGCCGAATTATCTGAGTGCCGATTGCTCGACGGTCGAAGATTTCAGCGGGCGGCGGCATGTCTATCCGCCACGCCAATAGAAAATTTAGATACTGCTGACCCCGTCCCGTGCGGTTACGCGTCGTATACTTTTAACGACCAATTTCTTGAGCAGCCAACTCCGCCAGCGATCAGGCCGCTTCGGCAAAGAATACCGCGGTTTCGAATTGATAGTCGCAAGCTTCACAGGACCAAGTGTGCCGCACACATCGCGTGTCCAAATATTCGGACCAATCCGGGGCCAGGAGCCATTCGCCGCATTGAGGGCAATTGTTCTTTTTGTAGGTGACCAAGCTCGCCCGTGTTGCCGTCTGGGTGTGCAGAGACATGAGCTTCTCCCTGTACTACCCCCTCCACCGAGGCGAACGTTAGGCTGACTCTGTGGCAACGGCGTGACGGATCGCCAATTTTGCTCGGCAAATGTGCAGAAATCTTGTGCTGCGCTGCGGCGATTTCCACCGCACTGCACGCGCTTTTCTGAACGTGACGAAACCACTGTCGCTCCGGCTGCGTCACAAGGGTGCCGGTACGTTGATACGCGGCGGACGGTATTGAGGAGCGGAGATTGCCGTGCGAGCAAAACTTGTACGAGCAAGGCGGGTCGAGCAAACCGTGCTGACGGCTTTTCTCGCCGCGGCTTGCCTGACGTTCCTCTTCGCCGGGATTGCCGCGCCGGCGCCGAACACGCGGCTTCCGCAGGATGTGGCGGTGTCTTCGGCACATCACGACATCTAGGGCAAAAGCGGAAACGTCAATCGATTCAATTTGAAGCGATTTGGCTGCAGGCGTTACTGTTCGACGTGCATTACTGTTCGACGTGAATGTCGTTGTCGCGGATCACCTCGGCCCAGCGCGCGATCTCGCTTTTGAGGAACGCCGAGGCCGCCGCCGGCGAGCGCTGATCCGGCGGAAACGCCGAAACATCCTGCGCCGCCCAATTCTTGACGATGGCGGGATCCGACACCGCCTGTTGCAGCGCGGCATTGAGCGTCTTGATCGCGGTGTCGGGCGTTCCGGCCGGCGCGAAGATCGCCTGCCAATAGACGACGTCGAGTTTCGGCCCGAGCATCTTGGACAGGCTCTCGGCGTTGGGAAATTCCGGCAGCTTGTCTTTCGCGGTGACGCCATAGGCGCGCAGCGCTCCGGTCGCCACCTGCTGCACGAAGGATTGCGGCGTGCCGAAAAACAAATCGACGTGGCCGCCCAAGAGATCGGTGATCGCGGGGGCCGCGCCGCGATAGGGAATCAGATCGAGCTTGGCGCCTGCTTCCTGCGCGAACAGTTCCGTCGTCAGATGCCCGGTGGCGCCATAGCCGGGAATGGCCGCCTTCAATTGCTGCTTCTTCATCAAGGCTGTGAGCTCCGGCAGCGTCTTCGGCTCAAGCGTGGTGCGGCCGGCGAGGATCAGCGGATTGCGATTGACCAGCATCACGGCTGCGAAGTCTTTGACGGTGTCGAAGGGGAGATTTTTATAGAGCGTGACGTTGGCGGAAATCTGCAGATTGGCGAACAACAGCGTGGAGCCGTCCGCCGTCGCGCGCGCGACTTTCTCCATGCCGACGATGGTATTGCCGCCGGCGACATTCTCGACGATGAAGCTCTGCTTGAGCTTGTCGGAGAGAAATTGCGCCAGGATACGCGCGCTCTCATCGGCCGGGCCGCCGGCCGGGTAGGGCACGATGATGGTGACGGTGCGGCTCGGATAGTCCTGCGCGGAGGCTGGCGCTGCGGCGAAGATCACGAAAAAGACTGCTGTGACGACCACAAGGCCGCTCACGGCGGCCGCAATGCTACAAAGACGCCTGCGCAAATGCCGCGGCATACGCTTCTCCCTCTGCATTATTTTTATGGTCGTCCGATCGCGCTTTCCCGGAAGCTTACACGTCCGGAATGATCGGCAACAAGAGATAGGGCGCGCGGCCTGCGGCGAAATGCAGCGTGTTGCGGGTGGCGAAGATTGCCGCCGGCCGGTCGTCGGGATCGATATGGCGGAACGGGCCGACGCCTTTCATCGGATAGGGCGCGTTCGGCGGGCGGATGTCGCGGCCGTCGACTTCGTAATCCTTGCCGCGCACGGTGAGCGCGAGCCGATAGCCTTGCGGCACCACGATCGATGTCGGCAGGATCTCGATGTCGAGCTCGACCGGCTCGCCGGGCTGTGAGCGGCCATTCCTCGTCGTGGCTGTGCCACGGCCGATAGGGCAGCGACTTTTGCGGATCGAGCTTGCGATGCGAGGCGCGCAGCCAGCCGAGGCCGACCGGCACGCGCGGATCGTTCGAGCCGATGAAGGTGACTTCCTTGCCGTTCGGGTCGTAGACGCGCAGCGCCAGGATCAGATCGGCATCGGTGGTCGGCGACGACAGCCAGAGCTTGGCCGCGACCGGGCCGGTGATCTCGACGGGCTTTTCCATCGGCGGCGTCGAGAAGGTGAGGCCGTCGCCGGTCGTGTCGTAATCCAGTGTTCGTCGTCGCGCCCGGAGCCTGCGGCGAAAGCCCGAGCCCTTCGGGCTGCAGAAAATATTTGGTCCATTGCGTGCGCTTGAGCGGCCATTCGTTCTCGGCGCGCAGCACGAATTTTTCGCCCGGATGGCGGATATTGAGCGAAACCTTCGGCATCTTGTTCCAGCCGGTGTCCTCGCCTTTGAGGAAATGGCCGAAGAAGCGCTTCTGCAGCGCCTCGCCGTAATTGCTGTAGAAATGCGTGAAGTGGGTGTCGCCGTGCACTTCGAGCCATTTCTGCTTGGAGCCGGCGCGCAGATAGCCTTCGAAATTGCCGCGCGTGTGCAGCCCCATGCCGCCCCAATTGCCGGCGGAGAGAAGCGGCGCCTCGATCTGCGCGAAGTCGGCGGTGCGGCTTGTGTAATAGTCGTCGATGAGCTTGCGCCGCTTGGCTTCGCCCGGTGGATCGGCACAGCGTTTGGCGAGTTCGGCTTCCGGCACCGTGTCGGGGCCGGCGACCAGTTCACCGGTGACCACGCTCTTGGCGCCGCGCGTGCCGACGCCGTGCTGCACGCTGCCGACCTGGCGCGGATGCCAGCTATTGAGAAAGTCGCTGAGAATGCCGCCGTGGCGGCAGAGCTCGCGATAATAATCGGACGAGCCTTCCCAGATGCACAAAGCGGCGAGATGCGGCGGCCGCAGCGCGCCGACCGTCCACTGATTCATCGCGTAATAGGAAATGCCGTTGATGCCGACCTTGCCGTTGCTCCACGGCTGCAAGCCTGCCCATTCGACGCATTGATAGAGGTCCATGGTCTCGCGCGGCGACCAGACGTCGAGAACGCCCGGCGAGCGCCCGGCGCCGCGCGAATCGATGCGCAGGCAGATGTAGCCGTCCGGCACCCATTTCTCCGGATCGACCAGTTCCCAGTTCTGATACTTGTTGCTCGAGCCCTGAAGCACTTCCGGCGCGGCTTCGATGAGCCGCGCCCAATTGCTCTTGATAGCCTTCCTGGAAGGACAGCCCCTTGGCATAGGGGCCGTAGCTGAGAATGACCGGATATTTGCCGTCGCCGACCGGGCGAAACACATCGGCGCGCAATGTGACGCCGTCGTCCATTTCGATCGGCGCGTCCCAATCGATCTGCATGCCGTCGCGAATTTCGGATTTCATGTCCACCATGAGCGCACCCATCCCCATTTCACTTTTTGCCGGCGTTGAGCTGCGGCAATACGATGCCGCCGTCGCGTCCGATACCTACCAGGGTAGGTCATGCCGGCCGAACCGTGCGGTTAATCGCAGCCTAATCGACAAATGACGTCGCGCAAATGAATGGAAATTAATTTGGCGGCCACGAGCCCTCAATGCGGCCCGCCTTAGCCTTGCAATCAGCGTTCGGGGATTCTCCTCGGCTCCGTGCCGATCACAGAAGGGAGTGTTGCCATGAATACGCTGAAAACGAATGCGCTGAAAAACAGTCCGCTCACCGCCAAACATCTCGACGTCAGATTGCGCAAGATCAGATCTCTGAAGACCAGTTCGCTCAAGATCCAAGCCGCCGAAGATCGTGTTGGCGACGGTGGGAAAGCCCAACACCAAGTCCTTCGTAAAATCGATCGTGCCTTACGGTCTCGTCATCGCCTCGCTCGCATTGTCCGGCGGCGCGATGGCCACCGAAGCCCACGCCAAGACGGCGAAACACGTCACGCCGGCACATGCCGTCACTCATGTCGTGCGGCGGCACGTGGCGCCGGCCCAACAGCCCGACTTTGTCGCGCAGTTCTTCCAAGGCCTGTTCGGCGGCGGCGCACCGGTCAAGGTTTCACGCGGGTCCGGGGCCGAGTCGGCGACCACATCGGACTGGGTCGACGTGCCCAGCCCCGACAACTCGGCCGCAGCCAATACCGACGCGCAAGCGGCGTCCGACGCCGAGGTGCAGGCCATCCAGCAAATGAACGATCAGAACGCGCTGAATGCATCCATGCAGGCGGCCGAGCAGCAAAACGAAGCGGCCCAAGCCGCGGCGATTCAGACCGAAATCAATGCCAATAACGGCAACTGATGGCTGGTTCGTGTTGTCTGGGTGTGGCGATGTGTGCGGCGAGGGCGCCGATCTCGGATCGACGCCCTTGCTTTCTGAAATTTCGCTTATTCGAGTCTAAGTGCCAAAGCGCGTCGCGATCTCGGCAAGCGGCGGCCGCGGCCGATCCTCGGGCGCACCGGGCGGCCGGCCGATATGAACGAAGCCGGCAATGCGCTCGTGCGGCGCGAGTCCAAGCGCATCGAGCACGGCGCGGTCGTAGGCGTACCACTCGGTGATCCAGCTCGCGCCATAGCCGAGCGCATGCGCGGCGAGCACGAGGTTCATGGCGGCGGCGCCGGCAGAGAGCACTTGCTCCCATTCCGGAATTTTCACATGCGGCCCGGCGCGGCTTACCACGGCGACGACCAGCGGCGCGCGCGTCAGCCGGCCGCGCTCGAACGTCGATCTGGTCGGGCTTTGCGTCCGGATATTTGACCTTGAATGCGGCTGCGATGGCGTCGCCGGCCTTTTGCCGCGCCTCGCCTTCGAACACGATGAAGCGCCACGGCGCGAGCTTGCCGTGATCGGGCACCCGCGAGGCGATGGTCAGGATCTGGTCGATCTCCGGCGGGCGAGGGGGCAGGGCCGGTCAGTTCGACCGGCTTGAACGAGCGGCGGGTGGTCAGAAGCTTTAGCGCGTCGGGCATGCATTAGCTTTCCGCTGGAGGAGAGTGTGAAATAGTCGGCGTATCGTAACAGGGCAAGGCGCTTTGCGCGGAATTCTCCGTGCGTCCGCCCTTTCGCGCGTCTAGAGCATGATCCGGAAAAGTGGAACCCGGTTTTCCGAAAAGATCATGCTCAAACGAAAAATCTAGACCATGATCAGATTCAATCGAATTGGATCATGGTCTAGTATCGACGTATACGATCTGCCAATAATCGCGTGCGCCGTTCGCCGCCAAAAAGTGTCGGGAGGAAATTCATGAGCTTTACAGCCAAATCGCGCCTTCGCGCGTTCGCCGGATCGTCATTGCTGGTAGCTTCACTGCTGGCGTTTTCATTGCCGCTCCTGGCGTCCGGCGCAGCGCTCGCCGATCCGTTCCCGCCGGGCGGGCAGGCGGAGAACATCAAGCCGGTCGGCTTTTCCTCGCTCGGCGGCAAGTTCGGCGGCTTTAAGATCGCCATCAAGCATACCGCAAACGACAAGTGGTATCTCTACACGGGACATTCGTTCAATCAGGGCTGGAGCATCGTCGACGTCACCGACCCGGCGCACCCGCGCTATGTGAAATTCATTCCCTACGTCACCGACGACAAGAGCATCATCACCTCGCAAGTCACCTTGCACGACAACCTGATGCTCACGTCGCTCAACAGCTTTACGCCGCAGAAGAACCCGCTGCCGGCGGTGCTGCTGTGGGACATTTCCGATCCGGAAAATCCCAAGCAAGTCGGATCGTGGATGGGCGGCGACACCGGCGCGCACCGCAATTCCTATCCCGGCGGCAAATACGCCTATCTCTCGACGAGCTATCCGGGCTTTAAGAGCAACATCATGGTGATCCTCGATGTCAGCGACCCGGCGCATCCCAAAGACATCGGCAAATGGTGGCAGCCCGGACAGAAGGACGGCGAGCCGCCCGTGCATTATCCGGAAGGCTTTCACGGCCCGGTCAATGTCAGCCCGGACGGCAAGATGGCGTCGCTGCCCTACACGCCCGACGTGGTCAATCTCGATCTGACCAACCCGACCAATCCCAAGCCGATTGGACGGCTGCATATCACCGAGCCGTTCGCCAGCGTCGGCATTCAATCGGTGCACACCGTGCTGCCGCTGTGGGACCGCAACCTGCTTTACGTCAGTTCGGAAGCGCATGACGAGAACTGCGCCGACAACGGCATGAACTTCGCAGGCATGATCGACAATGCCGATCCCGCGCATCCGAAGCTGATCTCGATCTTCCCGACGCCGGTGCCGCCGAAGGATGCGCCGTACAAGGATTTCTGCGACAAGGGTGGCCGCTTCGGGCCGCACAATGTCAGCCAGGAGATTCATAATCCGGCGATCCAGAAACCCGGCAATCTGATGACGGTCGCCTGGTTCAATGCCGGCGTGCGCATCTTCGACATCAGCGACGCACGTTTGCCCAAGGAGGTCGGCTATTTCATGCCGCCCGAGCGGCCGAACCTGCCGGCGCAGAGCGGCGCGCATGCCTCGAAGGTCGACTGGAGCGAGGAGATCGCCGTCGACGCGCGCGGCTACATTT
Organism: uncultured Alphaproteobacteria bacterium; assembly: GCA_963695615.1. GTDB lineage: Bacteria > Pseudomonadota > Alphaproteobacteria > Rhizobiales > Xanthobacteraceae > BOG-931. Next base: position 352,563 of record CAVOHH010000007.1, read on the forward strand.
ATATGAACGATGACAAGTGGGGGCTCTTCATCCTGCGCTACACGGGCAAAGAGCCGAAGTAACCACCGGTCCACGCTTGCGGGACTGCCCGGCTAGCGGCGCGACAAAATCCACCCAGCGATCAGGTAAGATCCAAAACGATCAGGAATGCCGATGCGTCTTATATCGCGACGGCGCGGCGCCGGCCGGCTTATAGGTGTCGTTTAACTGACAGAATCCGCCGATGCCGCTGACATTGTCCATGCACTGTTGATAGGTCGAGAACCCGCAATTCTGACTGCCGGCCATGGAGCCGGTATAAATCGAGCACCAGGGGTAATTTTGTGCCTCGGCGCGGGTGCCGATTTCCGGCTGTCATAACGACAACCGAGAGTGCGAAGAGCATCGTTTTCATAACGGAACTCCAGCCGCTGATGTCCGCTTATGCCGATAGCAGCCTAGAAGGGGCGCCGCTGTGACGGATGTCATAGAGCCTATGCCCACTTATCTTGGCAATGCTGCCATGAAAGCCAGGCCGATTTCCCTCTCATCCTAGAGTCGTTCTCCCGCATCCAAGCCAAGGAGAATTCTTGGCGCTACGATGCTCGGCGATGACGCAAGGCCATCGTTCGCTCATCGCCGGCGCGGTTGGTGGGGCGGCAATCCAGGGGCCTCAGAAATCACCCGAATCGCGGGTGATGGCAGGTGACCACATGCATAAGTTATGCGCGACGGGTCGTTCATCGGTATTTTTTTCGATTGCATTGTTGGGTTTTGCATTGGCCGCGGTCGACGGAGCGCGTGCGCAAAACGTAGTCAATCCCAGTTTTGAGATACCCGTGGCGGGACCGCCGCAAAATTATATCTCGGATCCGCCAGCAACGGCGGGCGTTGGCTGGACGTTTTCCGCTCAACCTCTTGGCAGCAACAGCGGTGTGCAAAAAAGCGGCGTCGCGTTTGGCGGCCCTGTCACGACCGACGGGCTTCAAACGGGATGGATCCTGAACGTCTCGACGATCTCGCAATCAATCGATTTTGCTGAAGGCGGCGACTACGCGCTATCTTTCAAAGTCGCGTACGGCTCTTTCTCGAACGAAGCGATAAAGGTCACTTTGGACGGCGTTGAACTGCGAACAGTTACGCCCCCGAGCAACGCGAGCTTTAGCGAAGTCACAGCTCGTTTCTCGACAACGAGCGGAGCGCACACGCTTCGTTTCGCCGGTGTTGGTCCGGCGGGTATCCCTGAACAAGCCGTTGTTTTCATCGATGAAGTTGCGATAACGGGACCTCTGCCGCAGATCACCAAGGGGCCCGACGGCGACCTCGACCCCACCAGTCCGGTTACGCTGACCGTCAAGCACGCCGGAACAGGCAAGGGCAAAGTTCGCATCCATTTCCGCGATGCGTCGCTCGTGGCTTTCGAGCACGGTACCTCAAAAGACAATCTTGATCTCGATGTGCCCGGCACCTGGAACGACGACGGCACCATTACAACCGAACAAATTCTCCAGGCCAGTGCCATCGGCGCCGTGAATACGCAGACCGTCGATATCACCGTGATCGCTGCCGACGGGCAAGAATCGAAGGCGGTGCAGAAAACATTCCACAACAAGGCCGTCATCACCAGCCTATCGGGGAAAATGGTCCCTTCCGGCAAATTCAACCTAAAAGGATGGAACTTCGGCGACGCGGGGAAAGTGACGGCGCTTTTCACACTCCCGGCATTCGCGGCGTTTCCCGACAGCAACGGCAGCAACACGAATTTGGACGTGACGATTCCATCGTGGTCGCCTGCCGTCGTCAAAGCGCAGTTTCAGCAGATCACCGGTGTCATGGAACAAGTTGTGATGATCACGCTGACGACCAAGGACGGCCGAAAAACGAATTCGTGGCCGGGAATCTTCGTCCCAACGATGGAGCTCCAGGTGTTTAACTTTCATCATACCAAGGTGCTCGGCTGCAGTAATGACGGTGTGAGCAATCTGTGTTTGGGAGCGAATACCTCGGCAGATCTGGGAAACTCTTGCGTCAGCGGCTTCGGCCCTGACTGGCCTCCTATTCAAGGAAATCTCCCCGACGGCACCTTCGCTGGTACACATATCGGATGTTTCGGTCTCGATTCCGACAACGGGACCGATGCGTATGAAGTGGACATCAAGAACGGATGGGTCATCGACCGCTTCGATACCGTGCCTACGACGCCCAGTGACCCTAATTGGGAGAACAACGCCAGCATCTATTATCAGGAATTCCCATTCCCCCTCGTCGGCTTCTTCTTCGATGCGACTTGGCACATTGGAGCGACCGGCGGTGTGGCTCAATACTATGCGTGGGTTACCCTGAAGGGCCCAAAGGGCGTTCCGTACAACTAGCGCTGCAAGGATCATCACCATGTTCAAGACCGCGACATTACTGTGCGCGATTTGTCTGGCTGCAACCGTCCCACTTCATGCCGCCGAAGCCATCCAGGCTGAAAAACTCACGCGGGCGCAACTCGCTGAGACGCTCAAGGCTGCGCCCGACGAAACCGTCATCGAATACAACGGGGTCAGCAAGCCCTTGGCCCAATGGCGCAGCGAGTTTCAGGCGACTATCAAATCGCAGGATCCGTCTCTCCTGAAACAACTCGCGGCAGAGCGCCAAGCCAAATTCGACGCTGCCGCCAAGGCGCTGCAGGACCAGCAAGACAGCGACGTCGCCACGCAAAACGCGCAGATCGACAAGGAGTTCGACGAGCTAAATTCGCATTGAGTTTCAACACGCGGTGGCGCGCGGCTACATCCATATGAACGATGACAAGTGGGGCTCTTCATTCTGCGCTATGCGGGCAAGGAGCCGAAGTGATCAGATGGGATGAAATATGTGGGCCATTGGCGCGGCCTGCCGATCTAACTTTGCCGCCGATGCTAGTCATCTGGCAGGCCGAAGCGATCCAGTGCAGCCAAGAAGGCGACCGCAGCCGCCCATATCAGTGCGATTGAGAACCCGACCGTGCCGAGCGCATATCCGGCCAGCAGCCAACTCTTCAAATAGAGCGGCGGCGCGAGGAGAAAGATCGTCAGCGCGATTCCAGCAGCAACGGCTTTGTATTCGTAGCTCTGCAATTTTAGGCGCGTGCCCATGGACATCATCCGATTGCCGCAAGATGCGAGGCGGGCCCAAGATGGCCCTCTGATCGAATCACGCCGAACACCTGTATAATGGCACAGGCTGCGATGCTCATGAATGGGCCCATGGACGGACCGATGAATGGCGCTGCCCGGGCACGGCAAATTAATTTTGCCCCGGATCGGGCGTTTTGATAGAGGGCGGGCTATCGTGCTGCGGCATCGCGATTGGAGCCTGGAATGCTGAAGATGACCTCTTGCCTTGCGGCGGCGTGGTTGCTGATGGCGCCACTGGCCGCGGTCGCGGCAGCGGCGCTGCAATCGGTTCCGTCCGACGGCAGGGTTACGAACAGTGCCACGGTCAATGCCACGGTCAATGCCAAAGTCAGTGTCGTGACCAGTGTCTTGGCGGATCAAAGCGCGCGGCGTTACGCGCAAAATAATCCGGCTCGGCCGCAGCCGCCGGCGGCGCGCAAGAATCCGCAGGCGCAGGGCCTGGCCCAGGGCCAATCACAGGGGCCGCCGCAAGTGTATCTGCTGCGCGGCTTTCTCAACGTCTTCTCGCTCGGCATGGACGACCTTGCCGGGAAGCTCCAGGCCGACGGGATTCCGGCGACGGTGACGAACCATGCCGACGCCGACTTCGTCGCCAGCCGGATCCTCTCGGCTTACAACGGCGGCGACCATGGTCCGGTCGTGCTGATCGGTCATTCGCTCGGCGCCGATGCCGTCGTCGAGGTCGCCGACGCGCTGGCGCGCTACAACATCCCGGTCGCGCTTCTGGTGATGTTCGACGGCACCGCGCCGCACCAGATTCCGGGGAACGTCGTCAGCGCGATCAACTACACCAAGCATTTCATGGTCACGCCGGGCTACGGTTCGCGCGGCGCGGTTTCGAATGTCGATCTCAGCGGTGATCCCGGCATCGATCATCTGAGCATCGACACCGCGCCGTCGTTGCAGGCGCAGACGCTCAATTACGTGCTCCAGGCGACATCGCCGGTATCGCCTGCGCCGCCATCGCGCCGGCAGTGAGCCGGGCGATTTTGGCCGGGCGATCGCCACTCAGCCGCAGTTCCACATCAGTCCGATCGGCGTGTGCGTCCAGCACGGACCGAAACTGCCGCCATTCCAGCGGCCGTGGGTAAAGCCCGGTTCGCCGAAATAATAGATCGAACCGCCGTACCAGTAGCGTGGCGTGTAGTCGGGAACGGCGGCCTTTCGCGTGTAGTCAGGAACGCCGAGCGCGGGCGGCTGATGATAGCCGGGCAGGAAACCATAGCCGTGCCAGCGGTGGATCACATGCGGCTTGCCGTGCACGGCGGCGGCGAATGAGGCGGCCGGCAGCGTTAGAGAAGAGGCAAGCGCGATTACAAGCGGGAATTTATGCGGCATTATCATCTCCTAGCCGACCGTCAGTTTTGGTCGCCGTATCTCTCTTTGACCGCTGCGGCAACAAAACTCTTTCGCGCTTCGCGGCTCGATCCCGTGCCATGGCCCGTGCTATGGCCGGCGCACCATTCGGAAAAGGTCCCCGGCTCGATGCGAACGCGCATGACGACGTGGCCGTAGGATTCCAGCCCGCGCTTCATTTCCTCGGCCATTTTGTGCCACGCCTTCCAGGTGGGCGGCATCTTGTCGCCGTCGTCGAAAATGTTTCGCAACGCCGGATAGTCCGCTTCGTCGATCCAATAGACACCGACGACCGGAAGCGGCGCGTCTTCTTTGATGGTCATCGGTTATCCTAACTCAATCGCGTGCTCTTCGGACATTGGCTTCGGCAAGGCGAGCGAGCGCCGCGTCGCGTAGCGTAGAACTCAGAGAACACATCACCGTTGACGCTGAGGTGGCCGCGGCCCGCGCCATTGGCGCGGAGGCCGCTTTAGCCGCTCCGGTGTCTGGCTGCCGCTGATGAACAAGCGGTAGCCTTTTCCTTGGCACTCGTCGCATACGCTCCCGTGGCGAAGCCCTGAGGCATGACAATGATCGCACGGGGCCGGCAGCTTTTCATCCATTCGATTGTCCTAGTGGAAGAGCATCACGCAAGAGATGCGCGCGGAGCGACGTCAGTTTAACTTTTGATCTGGACATAGCCGCGCGCTCTCATGCAGCTGATGAAATCGTCGACCATGGCTCGGCTATAGCCGTTCTTATCCGCTCTGCCATCCGCCCTGTCATGGGCCGCCCCAACGGGGCTCTGCATGTCGTCGCGACACCTAATGCTATCGATATCCAATAATGCGGAGTTCATTGGTCGGCCATCTGCCCGTGTCCACGCCGTCGGCAGTGTCGCCTCCGGCTGTCTGGCACAAGCGCCGAGCATCAAGATCGAAATGAATAAGAGCACACGCATAACGCCGACACTCTGGCGCAGAAATCAGGGACTTCGAGAATTAATGGTCAAACCCCTAATATCTGGTGTGGCCCCAAGGATTGCCCGCGAAATGCGCGAGAAGCATCCGCGCAAGATATCGGGGGACTAGCCGATAGCTCTTTGAAACCATTGGCGCGCCCTACGGGACTCGAACCCGTGTTACCGCCGTGAAAGTCGGCCTAAGTGCATTTTGGCGGACGCCGGTGGACGTGGATAGAATTAGCAAAATCAATTGCTTAGGTCATAGGCGTCCGCTATGATCCATCTCGGAATTCCCACGGCTTTTAGAGAAAAGTTAGAGAAGCGTTCATGCCTCGTTCCGCGCGGAAAATCTCGCTCGAGACACGCACCGCGCGGCTGTCCAACAGGATCAGGCGCTCGCCCTATTTTGCGAAAATCGCAAAGGGTCTGCACCTCGGCTACTACCGCGGCGCGACGTCGGGTTCCTGGATCGCGCGGCGCTATCGCGACGGCACCTACGAGACCGACGCGCTCGGCAACGCCGACGACACGCTCGACGCGGATGGCATCACCGTTCTCGATTTCTGGCAGGCGCAGGATGCCGCAAAAACCTGGGCCGAGCATCAGCGCCTGGTCGAGGCCGGCGTGGTGCAGCGTGGGCCTTACACTGTCGCTGACGCGATCACGGACTACCTCGAGGAGATCCGCGCGGAAAAGCGACCCGAGGCCATCAAGACCTATACGCAGATGTTCGATGCCTTCGTCGTGCCCGAGCTCGGCAAGCTTGTTGCGAGGACCTGACCCGCGATCGTCTTCTCAAATGGCGGAATGCCCAGGCCGCGCGACCCAAGCGCGTGCGCTCGAAGAAAGGAGCCCGCGCCGGCGACCAAGCCGACGCCCGATGACGACGACGCCCGCCGCAAGCGCAAGGTAACCGCGAACCGCATCCTCTCCATGTTGAAGGCGGCGCTGAATCGCGCCTACCAGGCCGAGAGGATGCCCGCCGATCATGCCTGGCGGCGGGTCAAGCCGTTCCCGAAGGTCGACGAGGCCGTGGTGCGGTATCTGTCGGCCGACGAAGCGCGGCGGCTGGTCAATGCGTGCCAGGGAGAATTCCGGCGGCTTGTGCAGGCGAGCGATCCTGACGGGGTGCCGGTATTCCGAGCTCACGCGGCTGACCTGTGGCGACTACAATCCCGACAGCCGCACGCTTGCGATCAAGCTCGCCAAGGGCCGGATCCGCCATGTCGTGCTGACCGACGACGGCGACCGCTGTTTTGCGGCGTGGACAGCGGGGAAGGGCGCGCAAGAGCGGGTCTTCTTGCGCGACGGACGGCGATGCCTGGGAGAAATCGCAGCAGGTGCGACCGCTCGAGATCGCGAGCGGGATTGCAAAGATCTCGCCGCCGGTGAGTTTCCATGTGCTGCGGCATACCCACGGCAGTCATCTCGCGATGCAAGGGGTGCCGTTCGGCGTCATCGCGCGCCAGCTCGGCCATTCCGACACGCGCATGACCGAAAAACACTATGCGCACCTCGCGCCGAACTATGTCGCCGAGACGATACGGGCGAAGTTTCCAAACCTGGGAATCGCAAACGAGGAAACTGTGATCGCTTTGCGAGTGGCTCGATAAATAGGGCATGAGACTAGGTCATCCACAGGCGCAGAAGATGAAGAGAAAAAAGAGCGCGGCAGATAAGGCCGCTGCCTTTGAACTTCGTGGGGCGAACTTTTGTTGGCAGATGAGCCACGAGGCAGAATTCAAGTGGGACAAACGAAACGTCCAAAGAAGTGGTTGCGCGGCCGCAAATGACCGAGAATTACTCGGCAAGCTTGCAGAGTTTGCGAATATCCCGGGGGGTCAGCTTGAGCAATTTCAGGTTGGCGTGGGACTGCAGATTGCTGATCTTTGGCGTTCTCACAACGAGAAACACCTTTATCAACCCGAGCAGAAAAGCAAGGGACTGACACTTCGACTGCGGCAGGTTACCGCGCATTGTCTTAAGGCAAAGGAAGCTCTTCAGCGTCTGGATGGTCCTGGCGTCAGGGACGTAATGAGGTCGGCAGTCGGCGTAGAGATGCTTCATCAGAAAATAGATGACCTCCCTCGAAGGGCGGATCGAGAGCGGGACTTCGTGCCGTTGCTAAAATCGCTCGATCTGTTGGTCGAAGTCTGCGCTGACGCGTTAGACGTCGCTAAGATCAAAACACCGCCTCGTCGGCGAGGGCGCCCAGACGGATGAGTCAATTCGTAAGGTTCATTCTCTTCCTGCTTTGGGAAACTAAAGCAGCCGGAGGCCGCTTGACCTTCGACAAAAATAGCGGAAAAGGATCTCTGGCCCAAGCACTTAACTTGCTCCGATCACATCTCCCCGCCCGCTTCATTCCGAACGTTCTGCCCCGGTCGACGCTGGCCACCGCGAAGGCACTGGACAGTAAAATCGTGGACGTTTGGATGGCTCACTAGAATTTATTGCCTGCGTCTCTGTTGCGGTCCGAAATGGGCGATGGGGAGCGCACTGGACGGTAAATTCGTGGTGTCTCCGGTGACTCACAATAATTTCTGGCCTTTTGCTGTCCTCATAAGCTGAGTTACGCCGGTCTCCGTGGAGCGCAGTAACCGGAGAAGGCAAAATATGGACCCACTTGCACTAACGATAGCAGAAGCCGTGAAACTTGGTGGACCGTGCCGCTCGGCGTTGTATGAGGATATTCGTCAAGGTCGCTTACGGGCGGTCAAACGTGGCCGGAGTACGCGGATTCTGGTCGACGACTTCAAGGCGTATCTTGCCTCATTGACGCCAGTGCTCCCCAGGGACGATGCGGCGCACGAAAGTGCCAAGGTCAAACCTCACGACAGCGATCATCCGGTTGCCAAAGACAGAGAAAGGTTTCACGGCCGACCCGCTATCAATCCGAGCACAGTCGAATTCGAAAAAGGGTCGGACGGGGCATCCTCTAGCAAAATTGAAGGTGAAACCGCACCGCGTCGCCATAGGTGACGCGATGAAACTTCACGATCCGGAAGAAAACTGTTTGCAGGATCGCGGTGTAAGACCACTTACGCTGCGCGGTCGTTTTGCCACCGAAAGTGGCTCTAAGAATAGTCCGTCGCTTTGTAAAGAAGGGCAATTACCTCGGCGTTGTGCGGAACCAATTCCTTTTCCAGTCGCGCGTCGCTGCGTGTTTGTTTCCAAATTGGCACTTCAAGTTATGTCACGAAGTCGCGTGGGCGGCGAGGGCCACCTACAACGGCAGATCAAGCGGCAGGCATGCTAGACCGCCGCCAAGCAGCAGCAAATAGCCAGGAGTCATCCTGGCTTCGGAATTGCATAACCGGCGCGTTTGGAAACCCACTGCCAGTTTTGACGAATGCCTTGACTGGACTACGAGCAGAACTTCCGCATCATTTCGCTTTCGATGAAATGCTGTGTGCGCCGATGCTGATGAAATCATTGGAGCAGGATGGTTGGGCCGACTTCGTGCCTAGGGTTTGTACCGATGTCGATGTCGGTGTTGTGCAAGAATACTTTCAGAGAAGAGGCTTAAAGCGCCTTAGTAAAGATGTGATGCATCAGGCTATCGATCTTTTTGCGCACGAGAACCGTTTTCACCCGGTTCGAGACTATCTGGACGGTCTTTGGTGGGATGACATCTCACGCATAGAATACCTTTTTCCGAAATATTTCGGAGCGGAAGACAGCAAATATACCCGTTCAATCGGAGCAATGTTTTTGGTCAGCATGGTTGCTCGGATTTATGAGCCCGGCTGCAAGGCTGACCACTTACCCGTAATTGAAGGGCCGCAAGGGATTTTAAAATCTTCGGCTTGCCAAGTCATCGGAGGCAAATGGTACTCAGATAGTTTGCCGGAAATCACGTCTGGCAAGGACGCCTCACAACACTTGCGCGGCAAATGGCTTATTGAAGTCTCCGAAATGCATGCAATGGGTAAGGCCGAAACGGCGCACCTGAAGGCTTTCATCACTAGGACCGCCGAGCGATATCGCCCGAGTTACGGACGCAAGGAGGTTATTGAGCCGCGCCAATGTGTTTTCGTTGGCACGACAAACAGGGAGCAATACCTTCGTGATGAAACAGGGGCCCGACGGTTCTGGCCGGTGAAAGCAATCCGAATTGATATCGACGCGCTCGAGCGCGATCGCGACCAGCTTTTTGCTGAAGCCGTAGAAAGCTATCGCCAGGAAATGGCTTGGTGGCCAGACAAAGATTTTGAGCGCCAACATATCGCCCCCGAGCAGGCCGCACGGTACGAAGCGGACGCATGGGAAGAAAATATCGGCGTCTACTTGGAGGGCCAAAGCAAAGTCACAATCGGACAGGTGGCGAGGGAAGCCCTTCAGATCGAGACCCCCCGAATTGGAACAGCTGAACAACGCCGCATCGCGGCGATCATGGACCTACTTCATTGGAAGCGCTTGCCTAAGGATCACCAGGGGAAACGTTGGTGGGGGCGGTTATAAAATCGCGGCTCACGGCGCACCACGGCGCATTCCCAATTGAGGGACCACAAGGTTGGACAAGTCCACAGTCAGGTGCGCCGTGGTGCGCCGTGAGCCGTAAGCGGGATTGCTATGGAGCGGTTTTGACTTCCGATAATTGCCATTATCGGCCGACCGCTCTCGAGGTGGCGGGCTTTGGAAAAAACAAACGTCCCATTAGTTACTTGAGTGATTCAGCTAAGAAGGTAGGACAGATGGACGAGACTCTTTCACAATCGGCCGTCGCCGTCCGTATGCGGCGCATGAGGAAACGAAAAAAGCATCGCACGATACCTATTAGGATCGAACTTCACGTGGTGGAAATCGAAGGTCTAGTGCGCAAGCGGTACCTCAAGGCTGAGGATCAAAAGGATCCGGGCGAGATCAGTTCGGCTGCGATGGACTTCCTTTCGGATCACCTGCAGTCCTAGACCACGCTTGGATATGCGCGTTACGCCGTCACATGTGAAATCGATTATGTTCCTTCACTCGGACCAATTTACCGGGTCATCAATGAGTGCGCTGTTACGCCGTAACGCGCTTAAGCAAGTGCGTTACGCCGTAATTATGCAACTAGACAAAGGCTCAAATCAACTACCCCGAGGTACGCTCAGATTGCTGTTCTGCCGGATCCTACGTGCGGTGAGGGTCAGTTTCCGGGGCAGGGCACGCGCTACTCACTAGTCAGGAGGCCAAATGTCTCGGAATTCTCAATCAGTCGCACCGCGGACCCAGCGGCCCCTATCGCCAGTAGAGCGCTCGCGTCTCTACCGACAGAGATTACGTCGCGCGACCCGATCGGTTTCGGTTAAGGTGCCACACAAGTGGATCGATAGCCTGCTGCGGCGGGGTTATCTCGCCGAAAATGAAGTCGATGATAAACATGCCATCGAACAGGCCTTGAACCTGTTTATTTGGGAGCAGTGCGACAGCAGTGCTCCCGGTCGCGATTGAGAAGGGTTATTCCGTGTCGCGCCACACCCCCATCATCACTTGGTCGCCGATGGGTTTGCTCCGATCGTCGGTCAAATGGGGTCGGATGGAAAAACCGGCGTGCGTCAGATGTCACTTTTCGCTTCGCACCAAAAACGCCGATGGACGGCGAGGCCTTCTTCTTCCAGTAAGCGCCCAATGAGCGTTCCCGTTACGCCGTAACAGACGAAATTGAGCCGTGCGGCTGCGGTCTCGCTAATCCGTGAAGTCGCAAACGGTGCATCGTTACTTCGTAACGGACTTTCGGAGGCTCGTTACGCCGTAATTATGCGAGTGGAGCTTTCGAAGTTATTGGCGGCGAAAAGGACGATCGACGGGGAGGGCGGCAACGTCTGACAGCTGCCAGATAGCAGCTGGGTAGGACGAGTCCAAAGTCTTCTGACCCAAACGGCCCGTCTGAGCGACCTTAATGTGGTCGAAGAGGCACCTACGGTTTGCACCCTTCACATCCCAATGTGACGCCATATCTGGTCTGCATCTGCAGATTCCACGATCTAGGCCGATCGCAGCGATCCATTTGGACACCAACGCCCGTAAGCTTACGCCGCCTGCGCGCCGCCTTCTCGCGGCTTAGAACCCTCGCAACAGCTTGAGCCCGTCCGGCAACGTCTTGCCCGGTCCATTGTCCAGGTCGTCGAAGTAAGTCTGGACAACGCCCTTCGCCCGCTTGATACGGAACCAGTCGAAAACGTTGTTCGTGCGAGGCGGGATCTTGTTGGTCAACGCTCCTCCTTTGAAATCCTTGAAGAAGCGGTAGAACACCTCCTCCGCGCCTTTGGAGGCATCCGAGCTTCCTTGGACGGCGATGGGAATAGTTTTCAGCCCGACGTGGGCGTGGTCATGTTTGGTGAACCACCCCTTCCATTTCCCGAACCCGATCTTGCTGCCCAATCGCTGCTTCATGACGTCCTCCGCCGTGCCATAGCCCGCGGCCTTGCCGATATAGGTCACCGCATCGGTTTCCTTGTTGACCAGCGCGTAGGTAATGTATGTCTTCGGCTTGCCGAGTGTTCCCGCGAACGGCGCGATGGCCAGACCTTTGAGGAAGCCGGTGATCTTCGCCGATATGGTGCCGAAGATGCCGGCGATCTTGCCCGCAATCCCACCGCTCACCGCCTTGTTGAGCAGATAGCCCAACAGTTTGCCGAGCGCCGCGCCGATCAGTTTTTTGGCGCCGTTCTTGATCGCTTCGAGTATTCCCTCGACGACCGCCCATTCGTCCTCGAGGGCCGAGCGAAGTGCGGCCTTCAACTGATCCCAGATGCGCGCGCGCGTCTCCGGGTCGCTGAGCTTCGACGCGAGGTCCTTGATTTTCTCCCAGTACTCGCCGGCATTCTTGATGAAATCCCAGAGCGCCTTGATCGTCTTGCCCCAACCGCCGGCAAAGGTGGCGAGGAATCCGTCTTTGAGGCCTTCCAGGAAACTGTCGCTTTCGGCCTCCTCCCCAAACGGGTCGAGGAAATTGGCTGGATTGGCTTTGCAGTAGGCATAGATGTTCGGTCCGTCGGCATAGCCGGCTTGATCGGGGGTGGTGAATTGGCCGGTGACCGGATCGTAGAACCGCGAGCGATAGTCGTAGAGCCGGAGCACCGGATCGTACCAGCGGCCCGTGAATAGGATCGAATTTCCGATCGCCGACGTCGCGCGCTGATTGCCGGCGCCGTCATAAATCGTCGGCAGTCCGTACAGATCATAAGTGTATTGCTCGACCACCTGTCCGGCGTCGTCGGTGACGTGGCTGACCGAGCCGAGATGCTGATGATGATAGAAATAGCGACGTCCGCCGCGCTCCATCATTACCACTTCATCGATCCCATTGCCGTGAATGTAGCGTGCTAGCGTTGCGCCCTGTGCGTCCTGTTCCTCGATGCAGCGGAATCCCTCGTAGAGATAGCGTGTGACCTCCGTCGGCCCACCGCCGGCCGGTGTGTATTGACGCTCGATGCGCCGGTCGAGCTCATCGTAAAGGAAATTGACATGACCCTGACTGGTCTGCGCTTCCACGAGACGATGGCGATAGTCGTAAATGTACCTTCTGCCGTCCGAGCTCGTCAGGTCGCCGCGGACGTCGTAGCTCTGAGGAATCGTTCCAACTTTGGTGTATTGGTTGTTGGCGTTGGACTGATAGTTCGTCACGCGCGATCCAGCCTTGGTCGAAATGCGATTGTCCGCATCGTCAAGCTCGAAGCTCATCGCGGCCGCAAGGCCCGGCGGCAGCGCCGGACCGGAGCGACTGATGCCGACGATCCGCGCGATCGAGTCGTAGGATATCTTCTCGGCATAGGTCCCCTGCCGGCCGCCAAATCCCTGATAGTCGATGTCGCGGCGCATGCCGTTGGCATCGAGCGCAAAGCGGGTAGCCGCGAACGGCACATTGGTGCCGACCGCATTGGTGATCGCGGTGAGGCGGCCGAGGCCGTCATAGTCGAAGGATTCGTGGGCGCCGTTCCCGTAACCGCGCCGCTTCACCCGGTCCCGTCCGCGGTACTCATAGGTCGCAATCGTCCCGCTGAGCGCGGTGCCCTCGTAAATCGCGGCATTGCGACCGAGCGCGTCCTTCTCATAGCGTACCATCCCGGAGGGGCTGGTAAGACGCAGACGCCAGCCGAGACCGTTAACGTCGCGCTCGACCGGCGTTCCGTTCTGTGTCGTCCGCACCAGATAGGACAACAAATCATGCTCGAACCGAAGGTCTGAATTGTCGTTCCGCAGCCGGGTCACACGATCGAGGTCGTCCCATTCCAGATCGATTTGCCGCACGCCGGAGACGCCCGTCCCGGAGAGTCACCCGCTTCTGCGCCAAGCGGCCGTTCTCGTCATAGGAGAACAGTGTTTCGGTGCCGCTGGGATCCGCCGTGCGGGCGAGCCGACAAGCGCGATCGTAGTCGTAGCGAGTAATGTGCCCGAGAGCATCTTGGGTTGAGACGACCCGCCCGAGCGTATCGTAGCGCAGACGGGTCGTGTGTCCGTTCCCGTCGGTCATTGCTTTGATCCGCGAGCTACCGTCATAGGCGTAACGCGTGCGAACTCGCCTCGTGACGGCAGTCAACGGATTACCATTCGGCCGCAAGTGCTGTTCTGCCAGGACGAGCCGCCCGACCGCGTCGTAGTGAGCCGCTGCAGTCTGTCCGGTCGCATCCTGCGTGAATACGATGCGTCCGCAGGAGTCGTAGTCGTAGGCGACTTCCGAGACCAGGCTGCCGTCTCCGGACAGCGCACGCTCGCGCGTCATCCAGCCGCGCGTGTTGTAATCGTACTCGATAACGCGCCTGTCATTCGCCGCGGATGGGGCATCATGCTCCTCGACGCGCGCGAGTCTCCCGTATTTGTCGTAAGCGTAGGTCGTGTGATTTCCGAGGTCATCGGTGCGGCTGTGCATCCGGCCCAGACCGTCGTAGGTGAAGCGCACGGTTTCCGTGGGCTCTCCCGGCGCCAGCAGTCCGCGCGCCACTTCCGTCACTTCGCCCGTGCGCGGATCGAGCAGGCGTGATGTCCGCAGCCGGCGCCCGGTCGGAACGCCGGCTGGATTCAATTCTAGTCGGTCATCGTGGTGCGGGAAGCCCAGCTCGTTGTACGCGATCTCACGCGCTGCGGTGAGCCGTCCGGTCGCGTCGCGGTGGGCCACAAACGTGATGTGCCCTTGCACGTCGCGTTCCCACGTGATCGTCGAGCCGAGCGGCGTGCGAACTGTCGTCTTCTCATCGTAGCCGTCGTATGTGCAGGCGATGACGCGCCCTTCCGGATCGGAATAGGCGGTCTCATTGCCATTGTCGTCATATGTATATCGGTGTCGGATCTCCGCCGCAGTTCCCGGCGCCACGATGAGCTCGGTCAGCAGCCCGCGCTCGTCGTACTTGCGAACGATATGCTCGCCCTCGGCGCCGAATTGCTCCACCAGCTGATCATTGGCGTCATATATATAGCGGACGGTGGCGAACTCGCCGACCGAGAGTTCGTCGCGCGCCGCGATCAGCCGGCCCCAATCGTCGTATTCGTAAAGCGTGATGCTCCATGGCTGTGAGGCGTCGATCAACGGCGCCCCGGGCGCCGCTAGCCGGTCGCCTCGATTATCCGGTCGCATATGTCGCGTATAGGTCGCGGCCTGCAGTCCGCGCGCGTTGTACACATATCGAATATGGGTGCCGGGATCGCCTTTCAGCTCGGTCTTGCGGTTGAAGCTGTCGTATTCCACAGTCGTTTCCGCGCCCGCCGGCGAGACCGCCCGGGTCGGCCTACCGAGCACGTCGTAGTCAAAATGAGACGTCGCCTCCTCGCCACCGATGTCGTAGATGCATGATGTGACCAAGAACCGGTTCGGCCCCGTATCAGCATAGATGAACCGGGTACTCACGCCATAAGCGTCGGTCGACGCGACCACTTGACCGCGGTCGTTGTAGGAATAGCCGCTCGTCATCTGCAGCTGGCCGACGACATTGCCCATCCGGTCGCGGAGCAGGGCCGGGGGAGCGACGACGCGCGTGAGCCGCCCCTTGGCGTCGTATTCATAGGTCGTCTTCGCGAAATCCGGGTTGGCGCCGGTGGCGAATCCGATCGGCGCGGTGACCGATGTCACCAGGGCGCGCGACGGATCGTGGCTGATCTTGGTGATGCGGTCCGGCTGGCCGCTCTGCGGCGGGGCTTCTTCGCGCATTTCCAGGACACGACCGCGCAGACGCGCATCGACGCTGCTGCGGTCGTAAACCAGCCGGAGCGCGTTCCCGCCTGGATAGGTCAGACGCGTCGTCTCGGCATAGCCGGACGGCAGGTCATCCTGCACGAAACTCTGCCGCAGCGTGGTCCCGTTGCTCAGCGTCCGCTCGACGGAGCGGCGGCAAACACCGAAATAGGTGAACTTCAATTCCGCGCCGGCGCGGTCGCGGACGATCGTCTCGGATTTTGAGATATAGGAAAACGAGTAGGTGCCGTCGTTGACCGTCTGCTCGACCAGCCTGCCGGCGGTGTCGTAGCGATTGCGCAGGCTTGCCCGATCCGCCCCGGCCTCGGTGATGCTGACGAGATCGTAGCGCCTCGCCGCGCGGGCATTGTTGCGATCGTAGACATAGGACGTTGCCAGATCGGTAGCCGCCGACGCCGCTCCCGCGGACGCGGTGACCGCCTTGAGCGTCCCGGGCAGGCCGTCGGCGTCGCCGGCACCGCAATAGGAAAACGCGATCGAGCGGCCGGTCCAATCAGCGATAGCAGCAAGCAATCCGGTGGCGGTGTCATAGCGCAGGTCGATGGCGTTTCCGCGCGTGTCGATCACCCGGATTAGGGCGCCGCCCGTATCACGCTCGAATTGTTGGCGATTGCCAAATCGATCGGCCATTTCGACAAGCCAGCCTTGCCGGTCGAAGCGGTACGTCGCGTCATTCGCCCACAGGATCTCGAATCCGGTCGGCTGTTCACTTAGCCTGGCGAAATAACCGAGCGGCGCTTGGTAGCCGTTCGGCTGCTGCGGATCCCTCGTAAAGAGGTCGGCGCGACCAAATCCGTTATGAAAGACAATTCCACTCGCGGACTGCTCGAGCCACTTGTTCCATGAGAAATCCCATTGGTGCCCGAGCCGGCTGTGGCCCCGCATGCGCGAGCGATAGGTGCGGACGAATTGCAGAGCAAAACCGACACCTTCGATATAGAGGTCGCATTCCGAACGGACGAATTCGCCGTTGTGCATGAAAGCGGGATCACCGTAGCTGAAAGAGCATTCGTCGGTGGTGGTATCAAGATCGTCGACCACACTGGGGTGAGGACATGTCCCCTGGGCCGCGAGATAACCAAATGGGAAATCGTCGTGTCCGTAGATCGTCGGCTTGTCCGGCGGCGTCATCGGCACCAGGACTGGATCTTCGTGCGATCCGACGGGCGTGTCCGGCGGTTGGCCGCGATCCGTCGTGGCTAGCGGTTGGCCTCCGGCATAGGGGATTTCCGGGACGTATTCGGAAGGAGCCTGTGCGGTCTCGAATCTGATCTGCACGGGCTCGGTCTGGACGTCATCCTCGCCCTCAAGTGCCGCCCAAACGAAATTCTCATCGATCAATCCATCGTCCAGGGATAAGTTGCTCGGCGCCAGACGCGCCACCCCCTCGGCATCCGTGTGCACCGTCGCCAACAAAATCCCTCCGCTTAGCGAGTGGCGATAGAAGCGAACGGCCTGCCCGCTCACATCCCGATCGGGTGTGCTGGCGACGAGCTTGACCGACCAGGCGCCGTCGAGATCGCGCCTGATCCAGGGGGTGGATGTCTGCGGGTGCAGTGAAAAATTGCCGGATTGCGGTTCGTGAGCAGGCATGGCGCCCTCCGCTGGCTGATCGAGAGCCTAATGATAGGGTTCCGAAATCCCAAAGAGTGTGAAGCGCGTCACATCACTGCCGCATATTATTTCAAGGTCAGGCGCCCCGTCCGCCGCAAGCACGGCGCGAACCGGCGCCCGGTGCACTTCAAAGTCTGGTGAGCCTTCACGGCACGGCGACCCGGCGCCAGGAGGTGATCGAACAGGACAGCTTGTCGCGCCTGCTCACAGCCGGTTTGGGCACTTAATGGAAACCGCGCCGTGTCCGATTTGGGTCCGAGAGTGGGTCCATTTCGGAAATCGAATTACTTCCGATAATGAGCGTTATCGGTATTCGGATGGTCGCCGACCGTCTCTCGGCTCGCCAGCAGATTTTACCCGGACCGTCTTTGAACCTACGTCATCGTCGGCGTCGCCCAGGGTCGGTTCTTCTTGTCGCGAGCATTGAATGCAGCAATGTTGGCACGATAGCTCTCGGTCAAATCGACATCGTCCCAGCCATTCAGCAGCTGATTGCGACTGATCGGATCGATTGTGAACGTGGAGCGCTGGTCGCCGTAGCTGATTGTCCGCATATTGAGGTCGACACTGATAGTGTTCTCAGGATCGGCGGTCAGGTACGAGGAAATCTTGACAATCTCTTCCTCGAGCATGGTCGCGGTCAGCAGTCCGTTTTTGACTGCGTTCTGCGCAAAGATATCGCCGAACGAGGGTGCGACGACGCAACGAAAGCCGTGATCGTAGAGCGCGTAGACCGCCGCCTCGCGTGATGAGCCGCCGCCGAAATTCCGACCCGCCAGCAGAATTTTGGCGTTGGCGCAAACCGGGCGGTTGAGTGGAAAATCGGCCCGCTCCTTGCCGTCGGCGCCCAAGCGCAGGTCCTGGAACAGCACGGTACCGAGGCCCTTCGAGCGCGGCCATTTGAGATAGCGCGCGGGCAAAATCTGGTCGGTGTTCAAATTCGGCAGCAGCAGCGGGCAGGCTTTGGCCGTGAGCTGAACGAATTTCTCCATGACGTCTGCTACCTCCCTATGCCTTGCGGCCGGCCAGGAGGGGCCGAACGTCGGCAAGATGGCCGACCACAGCTGCTGCAGCGACCATCGCCGGCGACATTAAATGCGTTCGCGCACCCGGGCCTTGCCGGCCGCGGAAATTGCGATTGGTGGTGGAGGCGCAGCGCTCGCCCGACGGCACCAGGTCGCCATTGATGCCGACGCACATCGAGCAGCCGGATTCGGCCCATTCCAGGCCGGCGTCGCGGAACACCTTGTCGAGGCCTTCCGCTTCCGCCTGACGTTTCACGAGCGTCGAGCCAGGCGATACCAGTCCTGGCACTTTGGAGACGCGGCCGGCCAGCACGGCGGCGGCCGCCCGCAGGTCCTCGATGCGGGAATTGGTGCAGGAGCCGATGAAGACGCGGTCGACGGCGATCTCGGTCAGCTTCTTGCCCGGCGATATGCCCATATAGTCGAGCGCATCGCGCAAATATTGCGCGCGTACCGGATCCCGCTCGCGTGCCGGGTCGGGGACGGCAGCATCGATTGGCAGCGCGTCGTCCGGCGTGGTGCCCCAGGTCACGATCGGCGCGATACTGCCCGCATCGAGCGTGACATCACGGTCGAAGACCGCATCGGAATCGGAATTGAGGTTCGTCCAGGCTTCCACCGCGTGCTCGAACGCCAGCCCTTTCGGCGCGTAGGGCCGCCCCTTCAGATAGACGAAGGTGGTTTCGTCAGGCGCGACCATGCCGCAGCGGGCGCCTGCTTCGATCGACAGATTGCACAAGGTCAGGCGGCCTTCCATCGACAGCGCTCGGATCGCGCTGCCGGCAAATTCCACAGCATGGCCCTGCGCGCCGTCGGCGCGGACGCGCGCGATGATGGCGAGCGCAATGTCCTTGGCGGCGATGCCGGGAGCCGCCGTGCCGTCGACTGTGATGCGCATCGTCTTCGGGGGCTTCTGCCAGATGGTCTGCGTCATCAGCACATGCGCAACTTCCGATGCGCCGATGCCGAAGGCATAGGCGCCGAAAGCCCCGTGCGTGGAGGTGTGGCTGTCGCCGCAGACGATCAGCAGGCCAGGAAGAGTAAGGCCTTGCTCCGGGCCGACCACGTGCACGATGCCCTGCCGCGGATCGTGCAAACCGAACAGGCTGATGTCATTGTCCGTGGCGTTTTTCTCGAAGTTGCGCACCATGGCCGCGATCTCGGGATTGGGGATCTCGCGGTCGCGTCCGCGCGTCGGCACGTAGTGATCGGCGACGCCGAAGGTGAGCCCCGGTTCGGCGACCGTGCGCCCACGCACCTGCAACTGGCTGAAGGCGTGGAACGAACCCTCATGCACGTAATGCCGGTCGACCCAGAGCAGCGCGGCGTCCGTCCTCACGGCGTGTGATCTCGTGCGCGGACCACAGCTTGTCGATCAAGGTTTGCGGCTCGCTCATAGACGCTCTCTTGGGCGATTGATCTGCCTTCGCGGGACAAGCTTGTCGCGGTCGCGCAATAATGTATGCTAAAAGATACCAAGTAAAGCGCCGCCGCCGGGCGGCACTTCGAGGGGGCGCCACGTGCGCGACTGGCTCGGCGAGGCGAAGTCCAAGCAAGTCTATCTTCTCTTGCGCGACCGCATTTTCAGCGGCGCGTTGGCTTTGGACACAAAGCTCCCTACCGAAAACGAACTGGCGGAATTGCATAGTGTGTCGCGGGTGACGGTGCGGCGCGCTCTGGGCGAACTCGCCCGCGAGCGGCTTATCGAGCGGCGGCGGAGCAGCGGCACACGGGTGATCTACCGGCCGTCGCTGGCGCCGGTCACCGCCGACATTTCCGGCGTACTCGCCAATCTCGCCGATATGGGGCGGCGGACCGCAGTGAGGCTGTTATCCTGCGATTATGTGCCGGCCAAGGGGCCGATGGCGCAGGCGCTCGGCGTCGCGCCTGACCAGCTCTTGCAGCGCTCGGTGCGCGTGCGCTCGGTCGACGGGGCGCCGTTCTCGTATCTCACCACGCACGTGCCAGAGAGCATATCGGTGACTTTCACCAAACAGGAGCTGGGTTCGCGGCCGCTTCTCGAATTGCTCGAGCGCGCGGGAGTGATAGTGGAATCCGCCCGCCAGCGGATCAGCGCGGGCCTTGCTTCACCCGGTGTTGCCGGGGCACTCGACATGCGCACCGGTTCGCCGGTGCTTGAAATGGTCCGGGTGTCCTTCGATCAGCTCGGCCGTGGCGTCGAGCATTTGCACGCGCTCTACCGGCCGGACCGCTACGCTTTTGAAATCGACCTGGTGCGTTCGGGCGCTGCCGACACCAAGGCTTGGTCGCCGGTCGTGCGCGGCAAGGGCAAAGCGAAGATGAAGCTGCCGAGTGCCGGTGAGTTGAACGGGACGGGAAATCGATTGCGTTTGACGCGATCACGCCAGAGGGAGACGAAAAGCCATGTCAGATCTTAGATCAGCATTCACGCGCCGCCGGTTCCTCGCGAGCTCGGCACTTGGTGCCGCGGCGAGCCTCGCCATGCCGTCGATCATGCACGCACAAGAGGCCGGCGTGAAGCTCGGCATCTTGCATCCCGTCAGCGGCGCGCTGTCCTATTCGGGGACCCAAGGACGGCTCGGCGCTACGCTTGCGATCGACGAACTCAACGCGGCCGGCGGCATCAAGGGATTGGGTAAGATTGATCCGATGCTGGGTGATGCGTTGTCGACGCCTGAAGGCGGCACCGCCGAAGTCGAGAAGATGAATTCAGCCGGCGTCGCCGCAATAATCGGCGGTTACGCCAGCGCGATTTGTCTCGCGGTCAGCCAGGCGGCGGCGCGTTACGATCTGCCCTATGTGGTCGACGTCGGCGTGGCGGACTCCATCGTCACCCGCGGCCTCAAGAACACCTTCCGCTTCGGTCCGGGCTTCGGGGTCATTGCCAAGACCGCGCTCGATAATCTCGCCGCGATCAATAATGCGGCCGGCAAGCCGGCCAAGACCGTGATGATCGTTCATGAGGACTCGCTGTTCGGCTCTGGGCTCGCCAAGCTCTTAAATGCGCAATTGCCGCAGCAGGGTTTTGAAATCCTGGAGACGATCCCGCACCCGACACCCACGCGCGACTTCAACAACGTCGTGCTCAAGATCAAGGCGCAAAATCCGGATCTTGTGATCCCGGCCAACTATTACAACGAATATGTATTGCTTGCGCGCACCATGCAGGAACAGCGCGTGAAGCCGAAGGGGATCTATTCGGTGCTCGGCGGCGCCGCTTCGTCCTATAAATTCGTCAAGGAGTTCCCCGACGCCGCCAAATACATCATGGACTGCAATCACTGGTTCGACCCGCGCAACCCGAAGGCGCTGGCGCTGAAGAAGAAGGTCGAGGCCATGGGACAGTTCTATACCTACGAAGTCTACATGAACTATAGCTGCGTCATGCTCGTGGCCGATGCGCTGGCGCGCGCCGGCTCGGCCGATCGCGCCAAACTGACCGCGGCGTTGGAAAGCTCGACCTTCTCCGGGCACGTTATGCCTTACGGGCCAACCCAGTTCGTCAACGGCCAAAATCAGGGGGCCGCGCCTGTCAATACACAGGTACTCGATAACGACATCAAGGTCGTGCTGCCGGCAAGCTTCGCGCAGGCGAAGCCGGTGTTTCCGATACCGGCCTGAAGGGTCGCTTCTCACCGTCGCGGGCGGCGCTTAAGGCGTCGCTCGCGACTGCTTTTGCCAAACAGGCGTGTAGCCCTTGTTTTCGCCCGTCATCCTGATCACCGCGCTTCTCAACGGTCTACTGACCGGGGCGGTCTATGCGTTGGTCGCGCTAGGGCTGACGCTGATCTACGGCGTGCTGCACATCATCAATTTCGCGCATGGCGCGCTGTTGAGTGCGGCGCTGTTCGCAGCCTTCTTTGCCTTCCAACTTCTCGGGCTCGATCCCTATCTCGCCGTTTTTTTGCTCGCGCCGATATTCTTTGGATTAGGCTATGCGCTACAGCGATTGATCATCGGTCCGGCCGCGCACGGCGATGCCCGCAACATGCTTCTCGTTACGCTCGGCTTGGCGGTGGTGATCGAGAATGGGCTGCTGTTTGCCTTCCGCGCCGACACGCGCACGATCGATCTGCCCTATGCGTTTAAGACCATTGACCTCGGCTTCACCTTCTTGCCGATCCCGCGGCTGATCGGCTTCTGCGTGGTGTTCGCCGTTGCGCTCGTTTTGTGGGCGATCTTGCGCGTGACCGACATTGGCAAGGCCATCCGCGCGGTCGCCAGGGAGAAACTCGGCGCCCAACTCGTCGGCATCGACGTGGCGCATGTTTATGCGATCACCTTCGGCCTCGGGACGGCCTGCGTCGCCATTGCGGCCTGCCTGCTGATTCCGACTTACTACGTCAATCCGACCGTAGGTGAGGCCTTCGTGCTGATTGCGTTCACCATCGTGGTGCTCGGCGGCATGGGCTCGGTGCCGGGCGCGCTGGTCGGCGGCCTGCTGATCGGCGTGGTGGAGAGCCTCTCCGGCCTTTTCCTCGGCGAGTCGCTCGGCCAAATCGGCATCTTCCTGATCTTCATCGTTGTCCTCTTGGTACGGCCGACCGGTCTGTTTGGAGCCCGGGCATGAGGAGCCTGATGCCGATCGCCATCATGGTGGCCGCGCTGGCAGCGGTGCCGCTGCTCGCGCAGTCCAACGCCATACTCAATTTCTTGGTGGTGACACTGCTCATCGCCTTGGCCGGGCAGGGCTGGAATATCCTCGGCGGCTATGGCGGACAATACTCCTTTGGCCACGCTGCCTTTTTCGGCACCGGCGCCTATACCACCGCCATTTTGCAGGTCCGCTACGGCGTCAACGCCTGGCCAGCCTTCGGCGCAGGTATCGTTCTTGGCGCGGCGGTCGGCGCCGTCATCGGGGTTTTGACCTTTCGCGCGGGACTGCGGGGCTCCTACTTCGCGCTGGTCACATTGGCCTTCGCGGAGGTGCTGCGCATCGTCGCCAGCGTCGCACCGATCACCGGCGCCGGTGTCGGAACGCTGGTCAAGCTCGATCTGCACATCGAGGCGCTGCAATTCCAAAGCCGCGCCGCTTTCTATTGGGTCATCCTGGCGCTGGTCGCGATCTCGCTCTTGGCCACGCAGAAGCTCGAGCGCTCGCGCTTCGGCACCTGGCTGATCGCGGTGCGCGAAAATGAGGATGCCGCCGAGGCACTCGGCGTCAATGCCACGCAGGTCAAGCTCGGCGCTATGACGATCTCCGCGGCGATGACCGCGGCGGCGGGCTGCTTCTATACGCAGTATTTTCTGTTCGTCGATTCCGGCATCGCCTTCGGCACGCGTATGTCGATCGAAGCGCTGCTCACTCCGATCATCGGAGGCGCCGGCACCGTCCTTCGGCCCGCTGCTCGGCGCATTGGCGGTGCAAGCGCTCGGCGAAGGAGCCAAGCTGGTCGCCGGCGACGCCCCCGGCCTCAGCCTCATCGTCTATGGTTGCGTTCTCGTTCTCGTCATTGCTTTTGCACCGCGCGGGCTGATCGGGTTGGTCGAGACCGTCCGTTGACGCGTCGCCCGCCACGCCGGGCGCGAGGCCGCTCATGGCTGACGCTCTGTTGTCGATCGAGCGCGTATCCTGCCGCTTCGGCGGGTTGCTGGCGGTGAACGCCGCGTCGCTGACCGTCGCCGCCGGCCGGATCACCGGACTGATCGGCCCAAACGGCGCCGGCAAGACCACGCTGTTTGCCATTATCTCCGGCTTCCAGCGGCCGAGCGACGGCATCGTGCGCTACCTCGGCGAGACCATCACCGGGCTTGCGCCTTATGAGCTGGCGCGACGCGGCATCGCACGTACCTTCCAGATCGTGCAGCCTTTCGCCGGCCTGTCGGTGCGCGAGAATATCCTGGTTGGCGCGCATCTGCGGCATCGCAAGCGCAGCGCTGCGCTTGCCGCCGCCGATGTCGTCGGGCGCGAGGTCGGGCTCGGCGATCTGCTCGACCGTCCTGCCGACACGCTCACCGTCGCCGGTCGCAAGCGGCTCGAGCTCGCACGCGCGCTCGCCACCGAGCCTCGGCTTCTGCTGCTCGACGAGGTGCTGGCCGGGCTTAACCCGACCGAGATCCGTGAGATCGCGCCAACCATCCGCTGCCTGTGCGAACGCGGCATCAGCATCCTCATGATCGAACACGTCATGCAGGCGGTGATGAGCCTGTCTCAGCGCATCTTCGTGCTGGCTGAGGGCTGCATCATCGCCGAAGGCACGCCGGCTGAAGTGGCCGCCGACCGCGCCGTCGTCGAGGCTTATCTTGGGCATGGCGCGGCGAAGAAGCTCGGAGTTGCGCATGACAACTAACATGGCCGCTAATCCGATGCTCGCCGTGCACGGTCTTCGTGCCGGCTACGGCAAAACCGAAGTGCTGCGCGGCATCGACCTCGCCGTCAGCTCCGGCGAGATCGTCGCCGTGCTCGGCTCGAATGGTGTCGGCAAATCGACACTCAATCGCACGCTCTCCGGCATCGTGAGGGCGCGCGCCGGCGCGATCCAATTCGACGGCGTCCGCGATCGAGCGCGAAGGCCCGCCGATGATCGTCGCGCGCGGACTCATCCATGTGCCGGAAGGCCGCCGTATCTTTCCGAACATGACAGTGAGCGAAAATCTCGATCTCGGCAGCTATCGGCGGGGTCGGTCGCGACGGCTGCAGAACCGCGAGCGGGTGTTCGGCATGTTCCCGCGCTTGCGCGAGCGCATCACGCAATATGCCGGCACGCTGTCGGGCGGCGAGCAGCAAATGCTGGCTATCGGCCGCGGGCTGATGGCAGAGCCGAAATTGCTTATCCTCGACGAGCCGTCGCTCGGACTGTCGCCCTTGCTCGTCGAGGAATTGTTCGCGCTCATTGCGCGAATCCGCGCCGACGGTGTCGCCATCCTGTTGGTCGAACAGAACGTGGCGCAAAGCCTCGAGGTCGCCGACCGCGCGTACATTCTCGCCGAAGGCACCTTCGTGATGTCGGGCCCCGCCGCGACCATCGCCAACGATCCCGAACTCAAACGCGCTTACCTGGGACTCTAAAGCATGACCGAGAACAGCCTACGTGCCCGCCTGGCACGCCCGCCGATCCTGATCGCGCCGGGCGTCTATGATCCGCTCACGGCCCTGATTGCCGAACAGGCGGGCTTCGACACGCTCTACGTCTCAGGCGCGGCCATCGCCTATACGCGGCTTGGCCGGCCTGACATCGGCTTGGTGAGCATGAACGAAGTGGTAGCGACCGTGGCGCTCATAGCTGACCGTGTGCGCGCCCGTCTCGTCGTCGATGCCGACACCGGCTACGGCAATGCGCTCAATGTCGAACGGACGGTCCGCCTGCTCGAACGCGCCGGTGCCAATGCCATCCAAATCGAAGATCAGGTGTTTCCCAAGCGCTGCGGCCACCTCGACGATAAGGCGTTGATCCCGGCCCCGGAGATGGTCGGCAAAATCAAGGCAGCGCTCGATGCGCGAAATTCACGCGAAACCCTGGTGATCGCCCGAACCGACGCAATTGCCGTGGAGGGCTTCGAGCGCGCCATCGCGCGCGCTGTAAGCTACCGCGAAGCCGGTGCCGATATATTATTTGTCGAGGCGCCGAAAACGCGCACCGAGTTGCAACGCATTCCGCCCGCGCTCCATGGCGTGCCGGTGATGGCGAACATGGTCGAGGGCGGCAAGACTCCTCCGCTCGCGGCGGCGGATCTGGAAAAGATCGGCTTCTCGCTGGTCATTTTCCCCGGCGGCATCGTCCGCGCATTGGCGCGCACTGCGAGCGAATTCTACGCCTCACTCGCCGCCCATGGTTCCTCCGAACCGTTCCTCAATCGGATGTATGACTTCGCTGCACTTAATGACGTCATCGGTACGCCGGCGTTGATCGCGCTCGGCAAACAATACGAGCCGTCCGCCGCTTCGAATACCGAGAAGGGTCGCGGCACATGAGCTGGGAACTAGAAAAGATTTACACATGAAGCGGCCCAGCAGACTCCCGAGCCGCAGTAAGCCAAGGAATGCCTCGCATGGACAAGCTTTTCGATACCGTCATCAAGAATGCCCGCGTGGTTCGCCCGAATAAGACCTCGGTCGATTGTCTTGATATTGCGATGCAAGATGGAAAGATCGCTCAGCTCAGGCCGGACATTCAGGCCGACCTCGCCGAACCAGTCTTCGATGCCAAGAATCGTCTCGCGTTTCCGGGCTGTGTCGATGCGCATATGCATATCGGTATATACGCGCCGCTCGCCCAGGATGCGGTTTCGGAGAGTAAAGCCGCAGCGATGGGAGGCGTCACTTCGAGCCTGAATTACCTGCGAACCGGACACTACTATCTCAATCGTGGCGGCCCTTACCGCGAGTTCATGCCGGAAGTGTTCAAGCAGTCGGAGGGCCGATTTTGGGTCGATTACGGCTTTCACATCGCGCCGATCGAGGCGAGACACATCGACGAAATGGAACATCTCGTCACCGAACACGGCGTGACGTCGTTTAAGATCTTCATGTTTTATGGCGGCTATGGACTGCACGGACGCTCGTCGCAGCAGAACGATTTTTTGATGATCGGCCCCGACGAGAGTTACGACATCGCACATTTCGAGTTCATCATGCGGTCTGCGCAGCGCTTGATGGACAAATTCCCCGATCAGGCGGCCCATATCAGCGTTAGTCTGCATTGCGAGCTCGCGGATATCCTCAATGCCTATACAAAGCTGGTGGAGCGAGAGGGTAAGCTGACCGGGTTGCACGCCTACAGCGCCGCGCGCCCGCCGCATTCCGAGGGTCTCGCCATCTGGATTGCCTCTTATCTCGCCAACGAGACCAATTGCCTGAACATCAATCTGTTGCATTTGAGCTCGCGCAAGGCGGTGGATGCCGCATGGACGATGCAGCAGGTCTTTCCGCACATCGCTTTCCGTCGCGAAGTGACGGTTGGCCATCTTCTTCTCGATACCGATTGCGCGTGCGCGGTACACGCCAAGGTCAATCCACCCATCCGTCCGCGCGAGGACGTCGAGGCGCTATGGCAGGCTGTGCTTGACCGCAAGATCGACTGGATCGTCAGCGATCACGCTTGCTGCTCGGCCGAGCAGAAGTGGTCGAAGGACGACCCGACTAATATTTGGCTAGCCAAATCGGGATTTGGCGGCACCGAATATCTCCTCTCCGGCGTTTTGAGTGAGGGCAGCAAGCGCGGCATGTCATACAATCACATGGCTGAGCTTTTAAGCTGGAAGCCAGCGCAGCGTTTCGGGTTACCAACCAAGGGGGACATCGCTCCAGGCTATGACGCGGATATCGCGATCGTCGATCCGCACGAGAGCTTTGTCGTGCGCGCCTCCGAATCTGAGTCCGAGCAAGGCTACTCGCCGTTCGAGGGTGTCGAGCTCAGCGGTAGGGTGAAGAGTACTTTCTTGCGAGGCGCCCTTGTTTGTGACGAGGGTAGTATCGTCGGACCAGCTCGTGGCAAATATATGCGAAGGTCCGGAGACGCGGGCAATGACAAATCGTTCTGATATTCCTTGCGCGATCCCTGCAATCGCGTAGAAGCGAATTAAGCACTACTCACTGGGCTGCGTGACGGCTTTTGCGTGACTGTCCGCCAGATCCAGCGCAATGCGCAGACTGCCGCCAGCTTGCTCGAGCAGAGCAGCGGCCTGCTCCTTGCTGCTGCCGCGAAGCAGAAGCATGGCGACTTTGACGTTTTGGTCCGCGCGCTGCAGCGCGTCTTGCACATCCTCGTCGCTGCGCCCGCTTATCTTGCGCAAGATCGACTTGCTGCGGGTGATTAGCTTGGCATTCATCGCTTGCACATCCACCATTAGGCCCTGGTGGACATGGCCGAGCCGGATCATCGTCAGCGTTGAAAGGAGATTAAGCGTAACCCGTTGGGCAGTACCTGCCTTCATTCGCGTTGAACCGGCAATTGGTTCGGCGCCGGTATCGAGACAGATCGGATGATCGGCCTCCTCCAGCAATGGAGCAGACCGATTGTTGGCGATGCCGATAGTGATGGCGCCGCGTTGCTTGGCATTTCGCAGACACCCTAGAGTGAATGGCGTTGTGCCGCTGGCGGCCACCGCTATGAGGACATCCGCTGGACCGATCAGGTGGTGCTGGACCAGCCGCGCCGCTTGTTCAATTTCATCTTCAGCCCCCTCTGCCGACCGCAACAGAGCGTCCTTGCCACCAGCCATGAGGAGAAGCAGCCTGTCTTGAGGCCAGTTGAACGTGGGAATGAGCTCCGCACCGTCTTGAACGGCCAATCGGCCAGAGGTTCCCGCACCAGCGTAAACCAGTCTGCCATCTTGCCGCAGGCGTATTTCCATTGCCGCGGCTGCTCGCTGGATGGCCCCAAGCGCTGGCCGAACCGCCGCGACGGCAGCCATCTGGCCTTCTATGAGCGCGTCAAGGATATCGCCCGGTTCCCAAAGGTCGATATCTGAATAGCGCGGACTAGCGCGTTCGGTTTCCATGACATCAGTTCTATAGCAAGGACTGACGCCCCTCATATACAACCATATTGCTACCACTTTGTTCTTACAACGAAATGGCTCGAATCCTTTTGGAGAAGTGCGTGGCGGATCAAGACCTCCTGATTTTAGGAGTAGACGGCGGCGGCACGCGATGCCGCGCACGACTTTCTGCGCTTTGCGGAACTGTCCTTGCCGAAGCGACCGCCGGACCAGCAAACCTGCGCCTTGGAATTGAGCGCAGCTTTTCCTCCGTAGTCGAAGCGGCATCGCAATGCCTGAGGCAAGCGGCACTGAGCGAGCACGATTTGTCGCGCGTCGTGGCCTGCTTGGCCCTGGCTGGCGCGAGCGAACCAAGTTGTGCGGCGGCTGCGCAAGGACATCGGCATCCGTTCCATCGAGCGATCGTTACCACCGACGCGCACGCAGCTTGTATCGGGGCTCATGGCGACCGAGATGGCGGCATCATTGTCGCGGGCACCGGCACGGTTGGTTGGGCGAGGGTGCAAGGCGAGAACTATCGGATCGGCGGTTGGGGGTTGCCAATCTCCGACGAGGGAAGTGGTGCCTGGCTCGGTGTCGAGCTGCTGCGCCGGGTGCTGTGGGCTCGTGACGGTCGCCTGCCGTGGACATCCCTGTTGCGCGACGTGTTTGCCGATTTCGGCGAGAATCCTCACGCTGTTTTGGAATGGACCGGGCGCGCGCAGCCGGGCGACTTGGGTTCATTTGCTCCGCGCATTGTTGACCATGCTAACAAGAGTGATCCCGCAGCGATCGAATTGATGTCACTGGCGGCCACGCATATCGACGCTCTTGCGGCGCGACTGGTCACTCTGGGGGCGGATCGATTATCGCTTGTCGGTGGACTTGCTGCTTCACTCCGGCCTTGGTTATCGACGCCGACACTCTCGCATCTTGTCGAACCCGCGGCTGATGCTTTGGGAGGCGCACTGGCCCTGGCGCAAGACGCCGCGCAAGGGGCGGCTCGCGCCGCCTGACAGGACACAGCGATGGCGTCAACAGCACCCGGCATGCAAGAGGAACTGCACGCGTCAGCGGACGCCGTGCGTCGGCAGGCGACGAATTCTCGTCGATCCAATTGCTGCTCTCGTCAGACGCCTTGTCGAGTGTCGCCCAAGTCTTGTGATGACCTGCGCCAGGGGTAGCTCTGCCCATGCCGCGAAGTTCGCCAAGCATTTGGTCGAACGGCACCTCGGCATCCCAGTAGCCGCTGCGGCTCCTAATATCGCCACCCAGTATCGGCGCTCTCTCAATTTGAAAAGTCAGCTGTTTCTCAGCATTTCGCAATCTGGTCGCAGTGATGATCTGATAGAAATGACCGCCATGGCGCGTGACGCCGGCGCCCTAACGACAGCTCTCGTCAATGATCCTGACAGCCCGCTCGCACGCGCGTCTGAATTGGTTGTGCCGCTATGCGCCGGAACGGAGTTGAGCGTTGCGGCGACGAAGAGCTTTGTGGCTTCGCTTGCGGGGCTGCTACGAATTCTGGCTGCCTGGATTCTTGACCCGTTGCTGGGCGAGGCCTGCAGTCGGCTGCCGGATCGTCTCGCCGCTTCGGCTGCGCTCGATTGGAGCGAAGCGCTGGATTTGCTGACGCAAGCGAACAGCGTGGTGACGATCGGGCGTGGTCCGACCTTTGCGATTGCCCATGAAGCGGCTCTCAAGCTGAAGGAAACGTGTGAGCTCCACGCTGAAGCGTTTAGTGCAGCCGAATTTCGGCATGGTCCAATTGCACTAGTATCGCCGGCTTATCCGGTTCTGGTGTTCAGTCCGACCGATGAAGCAGCCGCGGGGTTTTCTGATCTTGTTGTCGACCTGCGACGCAAGGGCGCCAGCGTCTTGGTTGCCGAACCGGGTGGAAATCAGAGCGGGCGGCTGCCGACACTCGATCCGGACCATCCCGATGCCGATGCCATATGCCTCATTCAGTCTTTTTACGGTCTCCTGGTAGGGCTTGCGGAGCGCCGCGGCACCGACGCCGATCAGCCGCGTCATCTCAAAAAGGTGACTCGGACCAGATGAGTGAGCTCGAGCACGCCATTGCCGCTCGCACCATTTTTGATGGCGTGGATTTGCATGAGAATGCCGCGGTAATTGTTCGCGGCGAAAAGATCGTTGCGTTGGTTCCGCGCGATGAGGTTTCTCAGTCCTTGGCTGTGCGCGAATTGCCTGACGAGGCCTGGCTTGCTCCGGGCTTCATTGATATTCAGGTCAACGGCGGGGGTGATGTTCTTTTTAACGACGCGCCGACGCCAGATACCATACGAACGATCGTGGCCGCGCACCGCCGCTTTGGTACAACGAGCTTACTGCCCACGCTTATCAGCGACACATCGGCCAAGCTGGAACAGGCCATAGCAGCATCAGAAGACCTAGCTGAAACGAATCCAGCGGTACTCGGTATTCATCTTGAAGGTCCATTTCTATCGCCTCAGAAAGTCGGTGTGCATGATCCGCGCGCTATTCGGCGGCCCACGACCCAGGACATCGCTTTAATAACGATGAAGCGAAAAGGCGTCACGTTGGTGACGCTTGCCCCCGAAGAGGTCGGGCCTGACGTGATTGCCGAATTTACAGCTGCAGGGATCCATGTTGCGCTCGGCCATTCGATGGCAACGTATGCGCAGACCATGGCAGCTATGGCACAAGGACTGAGAGGCTTCACGCATCTATTCAATGCGATGCGCCCCCTGGAGACTCACGCGAGCCGGGGCCGGTTGCAGCCGCACTGGAATCACGGGATGCGTGGTACGGGCTGATCGTCGATGGCATTCACGTCGCGCCCGCAATGCTGCGGCTCGCTATCCGTGGTGCCGGCCACCCCATTCTGGTCACTGACGCTATGCCACCTGTCGGAGGCGCGCTACGCTCGTTTAGCCTGAATGGTGAGAAGGTTGCCGTGCGCGAGGGCCGTTGTGCGCGGGGCGACGGCACGCTAGCGGGCGCCTATCTGGATATGGCGACCGCTGTTCGTAATTGTGTGCGATTGCTCGAGGTGCCATTCACGGATGCGCTTCGTTTTGCTTCAACGCACCCAGCGCAATTTCTTGGGCTCGGCCACACATTGGGTAAACGCTGCAGGATTTCGCGCTGACATGGTTGCACTCGATGGTCAGGATGTGAATGTTTTGGAAACCTGGATTGCTGGAGCTCCTAGTGCTCCGTAGGTGGACTATATTCACTCTCCGTTTGGGCCGCGCCCGGTAGGCGGTGCGTGTTCTTCTTCAGCCGTCCAAACGAGGGCTCTCAGAGCCTGAAGGGTTCGAAATGACGACTTTGAGAG
Organism: uncultured Alphaproteobacteria bacterium; assembly: GCA_963695615.1. Taxonomy (GTDB): domain Bacteria; phylum Pseudomonadota; class Alphaproteobacteria; order Rhizobiales; family Xanthobacteraceae; genus BOG-931. The sequence continues at coordinate 384,538 of CAVOHH010000007.1, forward strand.
GTGGCGCGGCGTCTGCTTCTTCAGTGAGCAGGGCGTTGCGGCGGTGCGTGCCCTTGCAGAGGCTAGGCGGGCCGTCTGGCCTTACCACCGCGAGCTGGACGTCGGCTTCATCGCCAAAGATTACATCCGATAAGAGCGGTTATCGGAACATTTCCGAGAAGGAGATGCTCCTTATTCTACGGGGTGCTCTTGGGCGGACTGATGGATAAGTCCAATGCCTGACGCTTTGGCCGGAGTTCGAAATCTCTTTGTTGAGGCGCAATCGAGCCTCGGTTTTTTCCGTGAGCCATGGCGCTATCAGATCACATCCCTCACGGTAGACCTGCGGAATGAGACGCGCGGCGATTTCGGACCACATGCCGGCCTCGTCTTGCCGACCATGATAGTCGTGTTCGGATGCAAAAAGGCCCATCAGGTGAAATGCTGTTTCAGCGCCGAAGGCAAAACAGGCTGCCATGGCGGCTGCGGTAGGACCTTTATCATCAACAATCGCAATTCGATGGGAAGCTCTTCCAGTGCCATCTGAACGACTTCGCCGACCTTCTCGGGCGGCACGGCAGTAGCACGAGCAATTCGTGTGGTGAGATCATCTCGGTCGATCTCGCTCACGGGACTATTTGCTTCTTGCTAGCCTGCACGGGTGACGAGAGCGCCTTTGCGGTCAATTTCTCAGTCGGGTCGGAGGGCTGCTTCTCAGTTGGGCCGGAGGGCTGCGGTGGAGGGGGGTTGGGGTGAACAGGCTCGAGCTTCATAGTGCTTTGATTGGCTGCAATGGTTTTGATTTTCCCCTCGATAAAACATGCGTTGCCGCAATAGCATCGGTGGAAGCGCCGTCCGCTCCTAATCTCAACGGTGCCATCACACGCGAAATGTCCGCCGGCGCATTCAACGAAGCCCGAGGCATTGCAGTAGGGGCAAAAAAAGCTGGCCCAATTGTATTCATTGGCATCATGGCGGACTGGAGCAGGCGTCGGCTCGGTCGTCTCCGCCGCGGACATTGTCACAAGGCTTGAGCTAATCGGGCCCGCCTCCACAACTTTCCCAAATAGCTGCGCTAACCAACCAGTCGATTTAGATTTTGGTAGAGGAGGTGGTGACGCATTGGAAGCCTCGAGCCTTCCTCTCTGCGCGGGCGGGGCCGATCCTCTCACCGTCGCGCTTGGTCGAGGAGGGGCACCCTTGATGCCGTAGACTGTAAACTTGTGTAATGGCGATCGCCTCGACGATTGAACCACAAAACGCGCGCCGCTGTGCGCGCATCGAAACTCGACCTCGCTCAGCTCGAGAATTTCCGGATAAAACCATTCGGCTCCGCAGCTTGGGCACGTCACTTTGCCTCGGCGGCCGTCCGGAACCCGTAAGCCGCCGCGACCACATCCCGGGCAATTCAAAATAGCCAAGGAGTCCCCCAAAACGGGGTCAAATCGACCCTCACAAATAAGAATGTAAGTCGCACGCGTTAGCACATCAAGACGAATCGGAACGATCGTTCCTGGAAAGATCGTTCCTTCACGGTTGTGCTTGGCGCCATGGACTTACAGAGGGCCATGGCGATCAATGTGCGGCGCGAACGCCAGGCTAGAGAATTAACGCAGGAGGATTTGGCGGACCGGGCGGGATTAAGCGCGCGTTATCTCGGGTCGATCGAGCGGGGCAGGGTGGCGGCAAGCGTCAATGCTCCTCGGACGGCTTGCCCGAGCTCTTAAAATCGACCCCTGTGACCTCATTCGAAATCCTTCCCGGCGATATCGCCCGACTGAAAAGATCGGTCGGCACACCGATCACTTCCGATAAGCGGCATCACTTCCGATAAGCGGCCTTATCGGAAGGAATGAAGGAGCGGCGCCGACGCGAGGTGGGGGCAGGTTTGCATGCTAAGGCCGATGTCTGCTGTTGGAAGAAGAGCAGACCATCGCCAGGTTCACGACGATATCCGAAAATGACCCCGAAGCGGCCATGCTGTTTGGGATTGATTCCATTGAGTCCGATATTTCATGAGTTCGATATTTCATAAGCCAGCTCTTCGCAGCTCGCCGCTTGTACCACCGATCAATCAGCTCACTGACGTTTAGAGATATGCCGGATGTACCGGGCTTGGGGCTAACAACCTTAGACGCGTGACGGTTGCGTCTCGCTCACGTGCGACAGTGATCGTCTCTTTCGCAACCATTTTCGGAACTTTCATTTGAGTTCCAATGTACGGAACAGAAATTCCAAACTTGCACGGGCAGAACTATTCTTCTGACTCAGCCTTTAAAACGGTAATGCAATTCTATTCGTCTCGGAGCTTCTCAGAATTTAGTTCCGCGCCTACGCTCAATTGCGCGGCTGCCATGCCAAAAAATAGATGCAGTTCAAGATAGTGGAAGAACCGTCTCATTATTGAAAATTCACTTGCGAACATCTCTGGCGTGCACGACCATAGGTGGCAATATGGGGCGTCGGTTCGAATTGGCCATGCCAACTCGATTGATCGGTCTCCGAAGTTGGAATGGCTTGCATGAGGCGGCGTGCGCGGATTGGCTATCTAGTCCCGGTTGTCTTTCTGATTGCGGCAGCTGTAAACCGCACAGCGCGGACCAGCAAAGCAATCACGCTTCGGTTGCATAACCTGCAGAGTTCGAAGGCAGCGTGTCCGAGCCAGGCTGCAAACACGAATTCGATTACAAGAACGTGCTGCTGCAGGTGTCTTTAGGGAAATTCCTGTCGCCGAAATGGCAAGCGATTGAACAGCCAGTCGAAGGCTAGTTCGATCGCTTTGCGCTCCGCGTGGGAGGGTGATCGCGAAATGAAATTCGGCAGGACGCTCTGTCTAAATATGATCGTCAAGAATGAGACGGCGAATTTGGAGCGCTGTCTGGAGGCCGCCGCGCCGCATATTTCCTGCTGGGTCATTGGCGATACGGGATCGACAGACGGAACCCAGGATTTCATTCGCTCCTTCTTCACCGCCCGCAATATTCCGGGTGAGCTATTCAGTCTGCCGTTCGTAGATTTCGGCCAGGCCCGCAACGCGGCGCTGGACCGCGCACGCGCCTCGGCCATGCCTTTCGATTATCTGTTGCTGGCTGATGCCGATATGGAGCTGGTGGTGCACGCCCCAGCATTCGCGCGGGATCTGACATCGGCGGCCTATGAGGTCCGTCAGCGCAGCGGCATCACCTATCGAAACATCCGGTTGCTGCAGCGTGACGCCTGCGCGAGCTATCGAGGGGTGACGCACGAGTTTCTCAGTGTCCCGGACGGCGAAACGCGCCATCTGGACGACGTCAGCTTCCTCGACCACGCGAGCGGAGCGAGCCGCAGAAACAAGTACGAGCGCGATTTTCGTTTGCTGACCGAGGCGTTGGCGACGGAACGCGATCCCGAGATGGTCGCGCGCTATGCGTTCTATCTCGCCAATACATTGCGCGACAGCGGCCAACGCGAGGCCGCGCTCTGCATGTATCTTTGGCGAACCGGCCTCGGCCATTGGCGGCAGGAAGTGTTCATCAGCCTGCTCAACGCCGCCAGGCTGAAGGAGGCGATCGGCCGCGCCAATGAAGAGGTGATATCCGCCTACACTGCCGCATCGGCGCGCTGCCCGACCCGGGCCGAGGCGCTGTACGGTGCGGCTCGCTTCTGCCGGACAAAGGGCCTCTACGAAAGAGGCTATGCCTTCGCGATGCAAGGGCTCACGATTGCCCCGCCGGACAACGCGCTGTTCCCCGAAGACTGGATCTACGACTACGGCCTGCGCGACGAGCTGGCGGTCTGCGCGTACTGGACCTCCCGATATGCCGAATGCCTGGAGGCCTGCGATCGCCTGCTGGGCGAAGGCAAGGTTCCAGCTGAGCACGACGGGCGCGTGTCGCGGAACAGGAAGTTGGCGGCAGAGAAGCTATTCGGGTCCAGCAGCGGAAAAGAAGAAATCCAGCGCGCAGCGCACCGCGGGCGCGGCATGAGGTCGAGTGCCCCACGAGAGTTTGGGCGACAAAGCGGACGGTAAAATGAAGGGGTCAGTCAGGGCGATGAAGCCAAGTTTTCTTGTGAGGCTTGCGGTCGTGGTTGTCATGACGTTTGCGCTGCCGTCGTGCGGCAGGACCGAGAGCTACCGCTACAAGCTGACGTTGGCGCTCAATACTCCCGACGGAGTCAAGCGCGGGTCGAGCGTCGTCGAAGTGATGTTTTGGAATGTCTCTCTTCCTGAAAGAGGCATTCAGCACAAGCTGCAGGGCCAGGCCCTGTATCTCGATCTTGGCCCGGGAGGGAGACCTCTGATCGCGTTGCTAACGAGCCGCCTTCACCCGAGATATGGCAAAGCAATGCGCTGGACCCCTGACGCGGGACCAAGCGACAATCTGCTCGCGCAATTGTACGGGCCACCTTTGCCGGATTTCATGGCGAACGTATCGCGCATCGCCGACATGCGCGGCCCACACAAGATCACCCCGGATGATCTGCCGGACCTCGTGACCTTCGCGGACATCAATGATCCGAAGACCGTGATCGAAGTCGATCCAAACAATCTTCAGGCCACATTGGGCCCGGACGTCAGTTGGAACGAGATCACACTAGAGACCACCGATGAGCCTACCACGATGGGTATCAAGGCGGAGCTGCCTTGGCTGCCTGCATATTACGGCCTGACGTTAGACGGCGATCGTTACCGGAACAAAAACACGCTCGCGAACAGCTTGGGAACGGCAGCTTTTGACCAATCCGGAAATTAGGAAGGGATCAAATAACATGACCACGGTGACCGAAGCTGACCTCTTTCTCTCAATTCTGGCGCTCGACGCCTACAACCGGGGCTATAGTCCTGGCATGACCTTTCCGGGGGATTTGAGTGCCCCCGGAACACAGATCGGCGACGCGACTGTTGAGACAGCGACTTCGTCTGAAGATCAAACGAGCGTAAACGCCAGCTTCTACGCCATCGCCTATGAATGGCAGGGCGAGTTCGTCATCGCCTACCGAGGCACGAGGGTTCCCGGAATCCTTCCAGATTACGGGGACGTCGTCCAGGGTTGGACACTCAGCGCGGGATTTTCCAATGCCGCCCAGGCGCAACTGGCCCTGGATTTTTACACGAACGTGCAGCTGAACTTTGCCGGTGGTGTCAACGGACAGCAGATCGAGCTGACCGGCCACTCGCTGGGCGGTGGTCTAGCGGGGTTCGTCGCCGATCTTACGGGTGCCCAAGCCGACGTTTTCAACAATATGCCGTTTGGTGCGGGCGTCGTTGCCCAGGTCGTGTCCCACGATCTTTCTCAGGGCATGAGCGCGCCGATCTTCGCGTTCCTCGGGTATGACCCTTTCACGGGAGGCAGCTATGAAAAGCTGCCGACCTCATCCGCAAATGTCCGACAATTTATTACGACCGGTGAGGTGGCGACGGCGGCACGCGCCGTAAGCGCGTCGGTATCTTACCGGGTTTTGACGGCAGGAGGAGTGGACCCGGCCACAGCCCTCGCATTGGTCGCTCGCGGGCTCACGTTGGACAGTACGGTCGTTTCTCAGTCATTGGACCCCAACACCGGCGGCGTGGTCAATCCGATAGCTCTCCACAGTCAGTCTTTAATGGTTATGCTCGTTTATGCCAGCCTCAAAAGTGATACAGATTGGGCAAGCATTGGAAGACCACTGTACGACGCTTTGTACAGCGACCGCGTTGCAAACGCGGTCGGATTTAATCAAACAAGCGACGGATGGTATGGTGCGTCCGCCAAAATGATGGCTGCCATCGCTTATTCGGCGATCGACAGCGGCACCATGCCGTTTGGCGATACAGGTATCGAATCGCTTTTCAACGACGTAGACACTTTAGGCGCGATCCAGTCGGCTGGACAATTCACCGGACTGCTGTCTTCCGATCTCACCGGGACCGCACTATCTCCAGTCACTGGGCTAACGGAAATTGCTGTACAGTTTGCCGCCGACCAGGCCGCTAACGTCAACACGGACACGAGTTTAGCAAGCGGTGCGTTTGACTCCAGCGGGTCGAGCCTGACAGTCGATCTCGATCCGAGTGAGTGGATCACCACATTCAAGCAAGACCAATCCGGCGCTAAGACGACGACCATTGCGGGCATCGGTGATTTTTTCGACGGGGTGCTTTCGAATATCTCCGCGCGTTTGAGCGTTACCGATACGACTTATTCCTGGATCGCCAACAACCTCGCCGGGTTCAGCGCTCCGCTGCTGAAACAACTCAATGAAATCACCGAAGTCGACGTGGCGCTGGGCGGGGGCGATCTGTCGGCTGCCGGAAGCCTGCCTGACGCGCATGACGGCTCACCCGGTGGCGCGATGCTCGTCGGCGGTGACGGCCAGGGCTCCCTGACCGGTAGCGACAAGGGCAAGGACATCATAATCGGCGGCGGCACGGTCAAGACCGGCACCGGGGATGATCTTATCCTCGCGGGCGGCACCGAGACGATCACCCTCGGCAAGGGAAACAATCAGATCCTCGGCGACAATGATGCGACGACGAATATCACCTTGACTTATGCGGGCGCAACCGGCTCGGACGGCACAGGACCTGGTGCTTCCGGCGCAACGGGCGGCGGAGCGTCTGGAAATGCGAGCCCAGGTACCGACCTCATCATCGGCCCCGCTGACGGCGCCACGTACACCTTCACCAACGCTGATCAGGCGGCATTCACCGTGGTGGACGACAGCGGAGGCCATAATACCTTCAATATCGAGACAGGTTCGAGCTCATCGTCTTCCGGTTCATCGTCGTCCAGTTCATCCTCGCCCGTCACCATCGTCGAACTGAACATGAGCGGCATCAGCGGCGATAACTTGACTTATTTGGATATGCAGAAGCTGGAGGACTATGTCGATCAAACCTACAACTTGACCAAAGATGATCCGATCATCGTCATGTTGAATCCCAGCACGACCAGTACGATCACTTACCAGGACGACGCTGTGGGGACGCCGCAAGCTACGCTGTCCGGTAAGTCTTGGATGGACAGCGCTTATGCCGGCACCAGCACCGATTCCAATGTTATCGCCGACGAGGATGGGGGATGGGGATCGGTCGAAGCGGATATGCATAATCCGCTGCATTATCTGACGGAGGCAAACTACAACAGCTACACGGCGGCGGCCTACGGCAGCGTGAGCTGGGGCGATTTTGTAAACGTAATGCTTGGAGCAGACGTCGGGGTACCCGAATCTGTTTGGGGGCCTGAGCTTCAGGACGCCATGGCACGAGGTGGAAATCCGCTCGGTGCTTGGCTCGAGGTAAATGAAGGTATCAATATACAGGAGTACTACCTCGCCAATAAGATGGTCAACAATACTTGGAACGAAGTCAGCGAAACAGACGATAGCTATGTTCTAGCGAACCAAAACTTTGAATATGATCTTTCGGTCGCGACCGGAGCACCCGAGCTGGCTCTCGTACCCGTCAGTAATAAAATCACAAGCGCCGGGGGGCCGAGCTATTCAGGATCGTCCCTGGACGCGCACACTGCGGCGGGCGAGGCGACTTATTTGGAGGAAACGTCCAGCAGCGGGCTTAATCTAATCAACTTCAACTCCGGCGATTTTGGAATCGGTCTTCCGGCGGATACTTCTGCGGGAACAAGCACGACAAAAGATACCGAATATGAAGTCCTGCAGGGATGGGCCCAGGGCTATGCCGTTCCCGGGCCCTTAGGGCCGCAGTATGGAACGAATATTTTCGGAACGTCGCCTCAACAGCTCGGGTCCGTGATCTACAACAACAATCCAAAGCCTCAATCAACCCAGCTCTATGATCCGAGCTTTGCCGGCTCGCCTGATCAGCGGGCGACCCTCAATCTCGCGGACTATCTTTCCGGCTCAAGTTCCAGCGATCCCACCAATGTCACCGTGGCGTTCTTTGGTGCCAACCGGGCCCTCTTGGACGGCCAGTTCACGGGCTTCACGGTTCTCGACACCGCGGCAAATGTATCGAGCGCTCTCGACGCATTGAACAACGATTCGAGACTGACGGGGATTACGCTGACCGACAGCGGCACCCCCACGCTGACGTTGAGTGTCGCGCAAGCGTTCGGCGACACGACGGCTCTCGGCGAGATCGCCAATCAGAGCTACGACATCGCTATTGCCGATACCGACTCAAGCGTGTCGCAAAACATCGACGCCTTGAATGCCGATCAAACCGTCAGCGCGATCGATCTGACCGATGCGGCAACGGCGAGCCTGACGCTGACCGTGATGCAGGCACTTGAAGACAGCACTGCGTTGGGCAAGATCTCCAACTCCGCCTACACAATAGCGGTATCAGATACGGCACGGGATGTCTCATCCGCCATCGACGTGATGAACAGCGACGCCGCCGTCACCTCCATTACCCTGTCAGATAATGGCACGCCGACGCTCAGTCTCAACGTCGCCCAGACGCTCGGGGACACTAGAGCGCTGGGCGAGATCACCAATGCCGCCTACGGCATCAATGTCGAGGATACGGAGGCGAATATTTTAAGCAATGCGTCGGCGCTGAGTGCCGACGCCAATGTCACAGGTGCTGTGGTCGTCGATACGGCGGCCAACGTGCTGGACAATGCGGACGCGTTGACCGCCGACACGCAAGTTACGTCCATCACCGTGGTCGATAGCGTGGCGAACATTTTCGGTGACCTTGCCGGACTCCAAGGCGACGCCAAGGTGACCTCCCTCGTCGCGATCGACACCGCCAGCAATATTTTGGCAAATACCACCGCGCTTGCGGGCGTTTCGGAAATCACTGCCATCGGCGTCGCCGATACTGCCGCCAATGTGTCGGCCAATTTCGATGCCTTGAATGCGGACACGTCGCTGAGCGCGATAATGCTCACTGACAGCGGCACCCCGGCGCTCACATTGACGGCTGCCCAAGCCCTCAACGACACAAGCGCGCTCCGTGAGATCGCCAATGCGAGCTATGCGATCGATGTCGTCGATACGGCCGCCGCGGTCGCCGCCAACATCGACGCCTTGAGCCAACTCGGCGGGCTGGCGCAGATCACGTTGACCGACGCAGGATCGCCGACCCTGACGCTGACCGCCGCTCAGGCCGTCAACGATGCCGCCGTGATTGCGCGGATCACCAACTCTAATGCCCGGGTTGTCGTCTCCGACACGACAGCGAATGTGGTCGCCCAGTTTGATGCGCTGAACGCCGATGCGGCCGTCTCCGCGATCGCGCTCACGGATGTCGACACGCCGCCGATCCTGACACTCACCGTTGCGCAAGCGCTCAATGATTCTACCGCCCTCGGCAAGGTCGAGAACGCCAACGCCCAAATCACGATCTCCGACACGGCGGCCGAAGTGTCAGCGAATTTTGACGCGCTCGACGCGGATCCGGCGCTGTCGTCGATCATGCTCAGCGACAGCGGCACGCCCACATTGGTGCTGACAGTCGCGCAGGCGATCGACGATACCGACCTGCTCGCTAAAATCGCCAATTCAAGTTACACGGTCGCGGTTTTCGAACTCGGTCGCGAACATTCTTGGCCATGCCGGCCCTCTGGGCGCCAGTGCCCGGATCGCGTCGATTGCGGCGATCGACACAGTTGCAAACATTCTTGCCAATTCCGCGGCCTTGGCCGCGTCCGGCTGCACTTCGCAAATCGCGACCGACAGTGCCGCCAACATTGCCGCGAACATCGATGCGATCAACGCGGATGCGTCAATCGAGGCGATCAGCCTCACGGACAGCGGGACGCCGACGCTGAACTTAACTGTCGCGCAAACGATCGGCGATGCGCGCGTGCTGGCAAAGATTGCAAATTCCACCTTTGCCGTCGACATCGGCGATAGCGCCGCGAATGTCTCCGCCGCGATCAATACCCTTAACGCCAACGGCCTCATTGCCGCCGTGACACTGACGGACGCAGGTACTCCGACATTGTCCCTCAATGTCGCAGAGCTTGCGGGCGACACGGCTCTCCTCTCCAAGATCACCAACGCCGGTTATACGGTCAATATCGCGGACACGGCTGCCGTGATCGCAGCCAGCCTGGATACGCTCAACAATAACGCCGAAATCGGCGCCATCACGCTGACCGATTCGGGAACGCCGGTGCTCACTCTGAGCGCCGAGCAGGCGCTTACAGACACAAACGTACTGGGGCTGATAACCAACGCCAATTACACCATCACGGTGGCCGATACCGTCGCCAACGTTCTGGCCGATGCGACCGCTCTTGCCGCTGATGCGCGCGTGTCCTCGATAACGATCGTCGACAATGCTGCGAAGGTGCTGGCTGCCGCGACTTCCTTGGCGGCTGATCCACAGGTGACGTCGGTGACGGTGGTGGACACGGCGGCAAACGTGCTTGCTGCCGCCGGTGCGCTCGTCGGTATGCCCATCGCGACAACAGTTGACGTCGTCAATTCCGCCGTGGACGTCGCTGCAAATTTCGATGCGCTCAATGCGGATCGGTCGATCGCGCGCATCACCCTGACCGACACCAATCCGGTATTGACGCTCACGGCGGAGCAGGCCGCCACCGATTATTCGGCGCTATTCGAGATTAGCAATCCGTCATACTCGATTGCGGTCGTAGATACTGCGGCAAATGTGTCGGCGTATTCGGATCAACTTGCATACAATTCGAATGTGGCCTCAATCACGTTGACCGACGCGGGTACGCCTGTGCTTGATCTTTCTTCATATTCACTTGAGGCGGATTCGGGTGCGCTGAGCAAGATCACGAATTCAAACTACACCATCAGTCTGATCGGGCCGGTAAACGTTCCTGTTGGTACGTTTCTAGCGGACCAAGCGATTTTGGACGCGGTGCCAGGAGGTTTTGCAGTTTCCGACTTGCCGAGCAACGTCGCCGCATCGATCGACGCTCTGAATGCCGACCCAAATGTCACGGCAATCACATTGTACGGAGGATACGGGGGAGTTGGGGATGCCTTTGTATTGTCTGCTGCTCAAGCCATGAACGACACGCGTGCGCTGGGAGAAATCAGCGATCCGGGCACATCGATTTCGGTGACCAACTCTGCTGCCAATATTCTTGCCAATTCCAGCGCGCTGGGGGCGGATAGCCTCATAAACTCCGTCGTCGTGGAAGATACGGCCGTTAATGTGCTGGCCAACGCCATGTCGATAAACGCGGATTCCGTGATTACCTCGATTACCGTAGGGGATACCGCCGCGAACGTCCTGAGCAGCAAGTCTGGGCTCTCCGCCTTGACGAAACCGGTCAGCGTGAAGGTGGAAGATACTGCAGCCGGGGTGTCGGCGGAGATCGATCAGCTGAACAGCGATGCGTCTTTGTCCTCGATGTTTTTGACGGACGCGGGGACTCCAACCCTAACATTGACCGCGGCCCAGGCCATAGATGATACGAACGCACTGGATGTGATTAGCGGTGCATTCGCCATCGCCATTACCGACACCGCGGCGGACGTCTCGCAAAACCTTGATGCGCTGAGCCAAGTCAGCCAGATCACTTCGATAACCTTGACGGGCACGACGCACCTCGCGCTGACCCTCGATGCAGCAGACGCGCTGAATGATTTCGACGTTCTGAGTACGCTTACCAACGCGTCCTGCGACGTGACCGTTCTTGACACAGCGGTCAATATCGAGAGCAATCTCGACAGCTTGAATGCTGACGCAAATGTCAGCTCGATCACCGTTCAAGGTGGCGGAGGCTCCGTCATTACCGTGACCGCCGCGACGGCGGCCGAAGATGCAGTTGCGCTAAGCAAACTTGCCAACGCCACCGTCGACGTCGTGACCACCGAAAATATTTCCGTGGCGAAATTCCTCTCCGAGCGATCGGCGATCGATTCGATCGGCGCGCAATTCTCGGTTCTCGATGCGGCTGCCAATGTTAGCAATAGTCTAGGTGCCCTCGACGATGATCCGAATCTTTCCACGATAACGCTGTCGGACAGCGGCAGTCCTACGCTGACCTTGACCGCCGATCAGGCCGTGAAAAATGCGATCGCATTGGACGCAATCACCAATCCCTCATATGAGATCGCTATCACGGATACAGCTACGGCAATTTCCAATGATTTCGCAGGACTGAGCGACGTGCCGCAGATCAGCGCGATCACGCTTACTGATCCAGGCGTGCCCACGCTGACGCTGACGGCCGCCCAGCTGGCCGATGGCGCGGAACTCTTCGGCGAAGTCACCAATGCAGCCTATAACGTTTCGGTCAACGATACCGCGGTCAATATTGCTAATAATTTTGACAGCCTGAACGCCGACGCACAGGTGGGATCGATCGTCATCAATGATGGCGGATACATGGATTTGACGGTCGCGCAGGCCCTCGACGATTCAACCGCGCTTGGCAAGATCGCGAACGCAACCTATTCCATCGCGGTCATCGATACCGCCGCAAATATCGCGGCGAACATCGACGCCCTGAGCGCCGTCAGTCAAATCGCGCAAATCGCGCCCTATGACGGCAATGTCACGCTGACGGTCGCCCAAGCGATGGAAAATCGGTCGTTGTTGAGCAAGGGATCGTATTCATCGGCGACCAATATCCCCACCTTGCTGCCGGTTCCCGTCGCGATCATCGATACGGCGGCAAACGTCGCTGCGGCCCTCGACACGCTGAACCGGGACGCCGGCATCGTGTCGATCACACTGACAGACCCAGGAACGCCCGTTCTCAACCTGACCGCCGCACAAGCCGCCAACGATACCACAGCTCTTGACGAGATCGTCGGACCGTACACCATCAACATTATACAAGGGGGAGCCGCCGTCTCGGTGGCCGACTTCCTGGCTACTCAGGCGGCCCTGGATGCGACTGGGGACATCGTAGTTTCGGACAGCTCTGAGAACATCGCCGAGAACTTTGACGCGTTGAACGCTGATTGGCATATCAAGTCGCTCACGTCGACCGACAATGCCCCGTTGGCGCTGACGGTGGCCCGAGCGCTTGGAGATGCGTACGCGCTCGGGGCGATTACCGCCACGGGATACACGATCGCCGTTACCGACACGGCTGCCGATGTCTCAAGCAGCTTCGATGCTATGAACGCGGACGCTCACGTCGCATCAATCACCCTGACCGATGCGGAAATGCCAACGCTGACATTGACGGCCACTCAGGCGCTCTTCGATAGGAACGCGCTCAGAGAACTAACGAATAGCAACTACAGCATCGCGGTTGTCGATACGGCGGCCAATGTCGTGGATAATTTCGGCGCGCTCAATGCGGATGCGAACGTCAGTTCGATCACCCTTTTGGGATCCACCACACTGGCGCTGACCACCAGCGAGGCGATCGACGATCAGGCCATGTTGGGTGAGGTCACCAATTCGAACTATTCGATCACGCTCGTGGACACGGCAGCCGACGTTTCGACGGACATCGACGCTCTGAACGCCGACACGCGCGTGACGTCAATTTTCCTAATTGACCAGGGAACCCCGACGCTGACGTTGACCGCCGCGCAAGCTCTCGACGACACGACTGCACTTGGCGAAATTTCCGCACCCTATGCCGTCGCCATCAACGACAGCTCGGCCGATGTGGCGGCACAGCTCGATGCCCTCAACAGCGATGGGCATGTTGCGTCGATCACATTGTCGGACAGCGGGGTTCCGACGCTCGCTCTCACGGCCGTGCAGGTTCAAGACGATGCGACCGCGTTGGCCAAAATCACCAACGCGCCCTATCTGCTCAGTGTCGTCGGCACCGGCAGCGAGATCGTCAATGTCGGTCAGACGCTCCAGGTCGCGAACTTCGCGTATGACGCGACCAACGCGGATTGGCAGCTCAGCGGTTACGGACTGGCAGAGACGCTTGCAAACGTCGCGGGTGTCGTCGACGCCAGCGGGCATCGCTTTCTCCTCGTGGGCGGCGGAAGCGAATACACCACGGCGCAGGCGGCCGTGGCCGCTGCATCCGACGGTGATACCATCCTGTTGACGCCCGGCAGCGATGCCGCAGACGTCGGAACCTCCGGCAAAGCGATAACGGTCGAGGACGTCAGCGCCGTTGGAAGCACCTCTGACAATAGCCCTCCGCTGGTGACGATCACTAGCCCTGCGGAAGCGGGCAATTTTGGATTTAGTGGCGGACCGACCATCACCGGGAGCGTGACTCCGTACGGCACGGCCGCCGTCGCGGGTCAGGCCGTCACCCTGACGGACAACGGCACGGCGCTTGGCACCGCGACGGTACAGGCGGACGGCAGCTTCTCGCTCTATGTCGAGCTGCCGTATGAGGGCGCGAATTCGCTTGTCGCTAGCGTGACCGACAGTTTTGGTAACACCGGCACCAGCGCGGCGGTGACCGATACGCTCGACAACATTTCCCCGACCGTAACCATCACCAGCGCGGCGGAAACCAGTGATGTCGCGACCCAGACCATCACGGGCATCGTGACCTCCGGCGGCGCAGCCACCGTCGCCGGTCCAAACGTCGTGTTGTTTGACAACGGTGCGTTCCTCGGCACCGCGACGGTACAGGCTGACGGGACATTCTCCACGACGGTGACGCTGTTGGACCAGGGCTCCAACGCCATTGTGGCCTCCGCAGCCGATAGCTACGGCAACATAGGCAGCAGCGCCCCCGTCGTCGACATACTGGGCAGCAGCGCCCCGACAGTGACCATCACCAGTTCGCCGGAGGCGAGCAACAACGCCAACCAGACAATTATGGGTACGGTCGTGCCCACTGGTACTGCATCGGTAACCGGTGAGCTGGTCACGCTCACTGACAACGGCGCGACGCTCGGAACGGCGACTGTTCATTCGGATGGCACCTTCTCGGCATCGGTAACGCTGCCGAGCCAGGGTACAAATTCCATCGTCGCCACGGTGACCGACAGCGAAGGCAATGTCGGTAGCAGCGTCCCGGTTATAGATACACTCGATGCGATTGCGCCCACGGTAGCCATCACCAGCCCGGCTGAGGCAAGCAACGTCGCAGCACAGACGATAGCGGGCACGGCGGCCTCCGGCGGCACAGCCGCGGTAATCGGCCGGACCGTGATCTTGACCGACAATGGCGCGGCGCTCGGAACGGCCATTGTTCAATCGGATGGCACCTTCGCGGCGTCGGTCACGCTGCCGAACCAGGGCGCGAATTCCATTGTTGCGAGTGTGACCGACAGTTACGGCAACACCGGCAGCAGCATGGCGGTGGTCGACACGCTGACGGTCACCCAAGTTCTGACCGTCGGGGCGGGTGGAGAATACACAACGATCCAAGCCGCTGTGGATGCCGCACAAAGTGGCGACACCATCAATGTTGCATCGGGAACGTACAGCGAGAATGTGGAAATCGACGGAAAAGCGATAACGATCGACGCAACTGATGCGACGTTAAACGGTCAGATCCACGTTGACGGGACGCTTGACGGTGCCCTGCTGATCAACGGACTCTCGGTCGATGCAGCCGGTCAACAATACGGTATACTCGTTTCGGCAAACTCGACGGATTTTGCAGGTTCCGTACTTCTCGACCAAAGATTCCATCACCAATGCGGAGCTAAATGGTTTCGCATATATTAGGGCTGGAAATGGTTCGACGCCGACGCTGAGCGATACGATTGGCTCGGTGTCAATTTCGAATTCCGAGTTCTCGGGCAACGCGACGCAAACGACGGGGCCCGGTGGCCGCGGCGATATTCTGCTCTATGGGTTCAACGGCAATGTCACAATGGACAATGTGACAATCCAAGATCCAGCAGCCGGAGCAGAAAAGGCCTTTCAAATACGTGGCGTGCAAAGCGCCAGCGATGTGACCAATGTCGGACCGTACAGTGATGCTGGCAATGTCTCGCTGACGAATGTCAGCGTGTCCGGGAATTACTCCCAGGACCTCATGGCATTCTATCGCATCGCCGATTTTCAATCATTCACGACCGATAACGTAACCCTGGATGCCGCGGCACCATGGGGCCTCATGAACTTTGACGAGGTCGGAGGAACGGTGGACCTTTCAGGTGATATCACCGCGACCAATCTTGCAAGTGGAGCGCCCATCGCCGCTATACAGGGACTCGCTTCCAATGACACGTTCACCGGAACGATGAGCGGCGATAACGTATTCGTTGCACGCGGTGGCGATGATGTCCTTAATGGAAATGGAGAGAATAACCTGTTTATCGCTGGAACAGGAAATGACACGTTTAACGGCGGTGGTGGTGACAACACCTATTCCTTCGGATCGACATTTGGACAGGATATCATAGACAACGCCTCTGCGATGTCGACGACTCCGACCGGGCGGATCGATTTTGGCTCAGGCCTCTCGGAGACGGATCTCGCGTTCCAACAAAGTGGGGCCGATCTTCAGATTGGTCTCCTTGGAACGCAGGACAGCATCACCATTCAAGGCTGGTACGGAACCGATGCCAGCGCGCAACTGCAGGGCGTGAACTTTGCCGATGGCACGACGCTAACCACCGCGCAAATTGATCAACTGGCCTCGGCATCAGGCTCAGGCTTGCATAACGGCAACTATATTCTGGGCATCGGAAGCGGTCGGGCGACCGTGAGTGCTTCGGACGTCACTGTCGTCAGCGTTCCAGCCAGTGTGGCGCTCAGTAGCGTTATTCTCGAGGCCGACAACAGCGGCGATTTGACGATCGAACTTCCTGACCTAGGCGATAGCGTGACATTGACTGGCGACCTCAGAGAAACGTGGTGGGGGGGCGTTTCGAGTGTCGTGACAACACTCACCGAGATTGGCGGGGCCAGTATCACGTTAGGACAGCCCGCGCAGGGCGAAGGACAGCCATTCACCTTCACTTGGATCGGCACCGCATCCGACACGACGCTGATCGGCAGCGATTACGGTAGCAACGTTTTTGATCTCGGCGCTGGCGGCGACGCCGTCACGCTTGGAACCACGCAGGACGGTGGTAGCGGTAACAACACCCTGGTCTTCGATAAAGGCGACGGGCGAGTCGCCGTCAACGTCAATGGCGGTGTCTCTAACGGCGTCGTCGCCACCTTGCAGATGGCGGCCGACATTGCCGCCGACGATGTCATCCTGCAGGCTGACAACAGCGGCGATTTGACGGTGGCGCTCCGCGACGACCCGGCCGACAGTGTTACGTTCACTGGCGGCCTCAAGGAGACTTGGTGGGGGGGCGTTTCGAGTGTTGTGACGACACTCGAAATCGGTGGCTCCAGTATCGCGTTGGGGCAGCCGGCGCAGGGTCAAGGGCAACCATTCACCTTCACTTGGATCGGCACCGTATCCGATACGACGCTGATCGGCAGCGACTACGGTAGCAACGTCTTTGATCTCGGCGCAGGTGGCGACACCATCACGCTTGGAACCACGCAGGACGGCGGCAGCGGTAACAACACTCTGGTCTTCGATAAAGGCGACGGGCAAGTCACCGTCAACGTCAATGGCGGCATCTCCAACGGCGTAGTCGCCACCTTGCAGATGGCGGCCGACATTGCCGCCGACGATGTCATCCTGCAGGCTGACAACAGCGGCGATTTGACGGTGGCGCTCCGCGACGACCCGGCCGACAGTGTTACGTTCACTGGCGGCCTCAAGGAGACTTGGTGGGGGGGCGTTTCAAGTGTTGTGACAATACTCGAGATCGGCGGCTCCAGCATCACGTTGGGACAGCCGGCGCAGGGTCAAGGGCAACCATTCACCTTCACTTGGATCGGCACCGCATCCGATGCGACGCTGATTGGCAGCGATTACGGTAGCAACGTCTTTGATCTCGGCGCGGGTGGCGACACCATCACGCTTGGAACCACGCAGGACGGTGGCAGCGGTGAAAACACCATCGCCTTCGACAAGGGTGACGGGCAAGTCATCGTCAACGTCAATGGCGGTACCTCCAACGGCGTCGTCGCCACCTTGCAGATGGCGTCCGACATCGTCGACGACGATGTCGTCCTGCAGGCGGACGACTTAGGCGACCTAACGGTGGTGCTCCGCGACGACACCGCCGACAGCGTGACATTCCACGGCGATCTCAATCAAAAATATTACGGTGTCAACAGCGTGTTGCAGCAGATCGCCTTTGCCGACGGCACAACCATGGCGGTAGGCCAGCCTGCTTCGGGCGAGGGGCAACCGCTCACCTTTACCTGGATCGGCAGCGCATCGGACACCACGCTGACGGGCAGTGATTATGGTAGCAATGTCTTCGATCTCGGCACGGGTGGCGACACGGTCACCTTCGGCAACACCAACGACGGTGGCAGCGGCAACAACACCCTGGCCTTCGACAAGGGCGATGGCCGCGCCACGGTCAATCTCAATAGCGGAATTGGTGTATTGCAAGTAGGTCCAGATATTACTGAAAGCGACATTATATTCCAGTCCGACAGTGCCGGAGATTTGATCATCGGTCTTGCCGACGATCCAAGCGACAGCGTTACGATCCTGAACGATCTCCAGCAGAAATATTACGGCGTCTACAGCGCGCTGCAAGAAATAGAGTTTGCTAACGGCACGTCGATGGCGGTCGGGGAGCCCGCTCCGGGTGAGGGCGCGCCTCTGACCTTCACGTCAGTTGGAACCGCAACGAATGCTCTGCTTTACGGCAGCAATTACGGCGGCAACAACTTCCTTCTCGCCGCCGTGGGCGGTGGCGGCGGCGGTGGTGGCGGTAGTTTTCTCGGCGATACGGTTTTCTTCGGAAATACCAACAGCGGTGGGAGTGGTTACAACTCCGTTTCCTTCGACAAGGGCGATGGTCAAGTCTACGTCAACCCAAACAGTGGCGTGGGCACGATCACTATGGCTTCAGATATCGCAGCAAGCGATGTTTATCTGCAGGCGGATAGCTCGGGCAATCTTTACATTCTGCTGCGCGACGACAGCAGCGACAGCATCATCGTGAACGGTGATCTGGTCCAACGCTCGTGGGGGACGTCGAGCCAAATTACCGACGTCACTTTCGCCGACGGCTCGACTCTCGCTATAGGGCAACCGAGCTATAGCGTGCCGGTTGAAACACCGACCTTCACCTGGATCGGCAGCGGTAGCAGCGAGACGCTAACCGGCAGCAGTTTCGGCAATAACGTGTTCGACGACGGTGGCGGCAATGACGTGCTTAGTGGCGTCGGCGGCTACGACACCTATAAGTTTGGCTCGAGCTTCGGTCAGACCAACATCAATAACAACACATCGACGGGATCGCCGAACGGCGAAATTGATTTTGGCGCCGGCATCAACTCTTCCCAACTCTGGCTCGA
Organism: uncultured Alphaproteobacteria bacterium; assembly: GCA_963695615.1. Taxonomy (GTDB): domain Bacteria; phylum Pseudomonadota; class Alphaproteobacteria; order Rhizobiales; family Xanthobacteraceae; genus BOG-931. The sequence continues at coordinate 403,682 of CAVOHH010000007.1, forward strand.
GCAGACCGGCAATAAACTGCAAATCGATCTTTTGGGCACCCACGACTCGATCACGGTCGACAACTGGTACTCGGGAAACACTGGCAACCAGGTAAAGAGTGTCACCGCTGGTGATGGTTTGACGATCGATTCGCAGTTGCAACAGCTTGTCAGTGCGATGGCCACTTACACGGCGAACAATCCGGGTTTCGACCCGACGCAGACTTCGCAGATGCCGACCGACTCCAGCCTGCAAAGTGCGATCGCTGCGGCGTGGCATCACTAAGCGCTGTGTCTTGAGGCTGATCCGGCCGACACGGCCTCGCGTGCTGGCCGTTCAGAATGAGTAAGCATCGGTGCTTTTCGCGGGTCCGATGTTAGGGTGGGGTGCGTGATCTAATGAACGTCGAAATCAAGCCTGGCGCGCTCGATCCGGGGCTTTTTGCCCTCGTTTCGCTGCTCCGTATGAATGGAATAGGCGCTGATCCCGAGCAAATCAGGCATCAAAGCGGCGTTGCGGCCATCGGCATTCCGGAAATGCTCCGCTGCGCAAAGGCAATGGGTTTGAGGGCCCGCGAGAGAGTCATTAGTTGGGAGCGCCTCGCGACGACGCCGTTGCCGGCGATAGCGGCGCGTCGGGATGGCGGCTTTCTCTTGCTCGCAAAAGCGGGCGGAGAAAAGGTCCTGGTTCAAGCGGCCCTGGCGTCTCGGCCCGAATTGTTAACCAGAGCCGAGTTCGAAGCCTCTTGCGATGGCCGAGTCGTACTAATGACGCGGCGCTCCGCGTTGGCTGATCTTTCGCGCCGGTTCGATGTCACTTGGTTTCTCGGCGCCATTCATAAATATCGCTATCAATTAAGCGAGGTCGTCGTCGCTTCTTTCTTTCTGCAACTGTTCGCGCTTATTTCGCCGTTATTTTTCCAAGTCGTTATCGACAAGGTGCTCGTGCATCGCAGTTTGAGCACCCTTGATGTTCTTTTGATTGGTCTCGTCACAATCTCGGTGTTCGAGACAATTCTCGGAATTCTACGTACCTACCTATTTTCACACACGACCAACCGCATCGACGTCGAACTCGGTGCGCGGTTGTTTCGGCACCTTATGGCGCTACCCGTGGCTTATTTTCAGGCGCGCCGTGTCGGCGATTCGGTGGCGCGCGTTCGGGAGCTGGAAAACATTCGGAATTTTCTGACCAGTTCGGCGCTTACCCTCGTCATCGATCTTTTCTTTACCTTCGTATTCTTAGCCGTCATGTTTCTTTACTCGCCGCTGCTCAGCTTTGTCGTGCTGGGAGCGTTTCCGTTTTACATCGGCATCTCTGCGTCTGCGACGCCGCTGTTCCGAACTCGGCTGGACGAGAAATTTCGGCGGGGCGCCGAAAATCAAGCCTTCCTTGTTGAAAGCATCACCGGGGTCGAAACACTCAAGGCAATGGCTGTGGAACCCCAGATGCAGCGGCGCTGGGAGGAACAACTTGCCGCCTATGTCGCTGCGAGCTTTCGTGTCTTGCGTCTCGGAAATACGGCCAGCCAGACCGTCCAACTCGTCAGCAAATTGGTCACCGCTGCTGTTTTGTATTTCGGGGCGAAACTTGTCATCAGCGATGACCTGACGGTAGGCGAGCTGGTCGCATTCAATATGCTTGCCGGACGCGTGAGCGCCCCGGTACTTCGACTTGCCCAAGTTTGGCAGGACTTTCATCAAGCAAGGCTTTCGGTGGCGCGGCTTGGTGACATCCTCAACACCCCGGCCGAGCCGGCCTTCAATACCGCGCGTGCGGCTCTGCCCACCATTCGGGGTGACATCGAATTCGAGCATGTCACCTTCCGTTATCGCATCGACGGACCCGAGGTTCTGCGGGACGTGAGTTTTCGGATCGCCGCGGGTCAGGTTGTCGGCGTGGTTGGACCGTCGGGCTCTGGTAAGAGCACGCTCACGAAGTTAATCCAACGGCTATACGTCCCGGAGGGCGGTCGCGTTCTTATCGACGGAGTTGATTTAGCCGCCGTGGATACAGGCTGGTTGCGCCGGCAGATCGGTGTCGTATTGCAGGAGAATTTTCTCTTTAATCGCTCAATACGGGACAACATCGCCCTCGCGGATCCTGCTTTCCCTATTGAGCGCATTATGGCTGCGGCCAAGCTTGCCGGCGCGCACGAATTTATTCTGGAACTGCCGGAAGGCTATGACACGACGGTTGGAGAACGGGGCGATAGTCTTTCAGGCGGTCAGCGGCAGCGCATTGCCATCGCCCGGGCGCTAATCACCAATCCTCGTGTGTTGATTTTCGATGAGGCGACGAGCGCACTCGACTACGAAAGCGAGCGCATCATACAGGAGAACATGAGCCAAATAGCCAAGGACAGGACGGTCGTGATTGTTGCCCATCGGCTTTCAACTGTGCGCCGTACCGACCGCATCATCACGATCGATCGTGGTCGGTTGGTCGAGGATGGTACTCATGATGAGCTGATCAGAACCGGAGGCCGGTACGCGAATTTGTATCGACTTCAGGCGGGTATTCATGAAGTCCAGTGATAATATTGTGCCGCTCCCGGTGCAGGGCGTGCGTTGGGAAAAGGATGAACTCGCTTTCTTGCCGGCGGCACTCGAAATTGTGGAGACGCCACCGTCACCGATCGGGCGGGCGATCGCTTATACACTTATGGCGTTGTTCGCTATTGCAACGTTGTGGGCCTGCCTCGGCCACGTTGACATTGTCGCATCGGCGAAAGGCAAGATCGTTCCGAGCGGACGAACGAAAGTTATCCAGCCGTTCGAGACCGGGGTCGTTCGGGCCATCTACGTTCATGACGGACAGACGGTCAAAGCAGGAGAGACGTTGATCGAGCTTGATCCGACGATGAACGATGCAGAGTCAAAGCATTACGAGAGCGATTTCATGGCTGCTGAGCTCGACGTCGCGCGGCTCCGGGCGGAACTGGCCGACGGCGATCCCATTGCAAATTTTTCGCCCCCCGCCGACGCGCCACCTTCTTTAGTCGCGGTTCAACGTAAGTTCCTACTTGATCAAACCGCAGAGCAGCAGGCAAAACTCGCTGTCCTCGATAGGCAACGCGATCAAAAGGCCGCGGAACGTGATACTGCGGCAGCGACCATCGAAAAATTGGAAGCCTCTCTGCCTATTATGCAAGAGCGGCTTGAGAATTCGCAAAACTCTCTACGATCACACAACTGGTTCCAAAGCCAATTATCTCGAATTATTGCAGCCGTTCGTTGAAGAACAGCATGAACTCGAGGTGCAAAAGCGCCATCGCGACGAATTAACGGCTGCAATTGCCGCCATCAACGAGCAGCGGACCCAGACCGACGAGGAGTACCGACGCGAGCGTTACAGCGATCTCGTTGAAGCGGAACGCAAGGCTCATGGGCTCAGCGAAGATCTTATCAAGGCGCAACGTCGAGCCGCATTGCAAGTGCTTGCCGCGCCCGTCGATGGAACCGTGCAGCAATTGGCTGTCCATACGATTGGGGGCGTCGTAACACCGGCGCAGACCTTGCTTGTAGTCGTGCCGATGGAAAGCCGCCTTGAGATTGAAGCCATGATCCCGAATCGTGATATCGGCTTCGTCCACGCGGGTCAGAACGCTGAGATCAAGGTCGATGCCTTTAATTTCAACCGGTATGGACTGATCGATGGAAAGGTAATCAGCATTTCCCCGGACGCGATTTCTCACGATAAACCGGCGGGCAAGGATAGCTCCAAGCAGAGTGATCAATCAGAAGATGAATTGAGTGAGCCGGCAAGCCAGGAGCTGGTTTATGCGGCCCGCGTAGCGCTCGGCCGAACGCAGATGGAGGTTGAGGGTGGGACAGTCGATCTCTCACCCGGAATGGCAGTTACTGTCGAGATGAAAACTGGCTCTCGCCGGATTATCAGTTACCTTCTGTCTCCGCTTCTCAAATTTAAGCAAGAAGCGCTGAGGGAAAGATGAAAGTGACGGCTGACTTATATTGGATCGGTTAGCTACTGTCCTGTCTGTTTGGGATGTTCGTCAGTCTTCGCGGTCGATCGGGGGCGCTTGGGACGGTCTGACGATATACAGAGCGGGGAAATGTCGCCTATTGGCCCTTCTGAGACATCGCTGGATGCCCGAGTTAGGTCCGAGATCGGGGCTGTAACGGACATTGGATTACATCCGATAATAGCGATTATCGGAAGTAATCTTCATTGCGATCGATCAGTGCTTAATGCCTTCGTAGGTGGTGGGCCGGTGGCGACAAATCCCGCGCGTGTCGATATGACGGTATAGCTATGGCCTCTAATCCTTCTCCAGCGGCCTTGGACCATTTTGAGCGTCCACGAGTTCCCTCAATATATCGGCGGATATCGGACCAAGCTTGGATGAAAGCATTCGGCAATCGGACGTGTCTGACTTGTTCTGGCGAAAATGAAGTTTCAACGTTGGCTGCTTTCCCCAAGAACTCGTGCATGTATTCAATATTCCCCTTTGTGGCGCCGACCCGGTAAGCCTTCGGCTCCTCATTGCCGAAGCTGACATCGAACGTAGTGCCGTGGACAATCAGATTTCGCCTGGGCAACAGATTATCGAGGTCTACGATAGCCGCATCAATCGTCGCACGGTGTGCCACCGAGAATTTGTAGACCTTACACACCCGTTTAAATTCCTTCAGCTTATTCCCGAACGTCTCATTCAACATTTCTCGAAAAACGTCGTCGGAATCGCGGTCGGGTTGGCAGAACATGACCAGGTTGATGAGTTCATTCTCCAGATTGGAGCATTCCGTCAGGAACTCCCCCATCGCAAGATGAAGCTCGTCTCTTATCGTCGGCATGTCTAGCGAGGCCAATCCTGGTAGACGAGAGCCTTCTTAGACACGTAATGTGGACGGTTTGTGAGATTTAAAATCAGGGCTACGGCAGCAGTGGTGAACTTACCGCGGGTGCTTACGGTCACGTGCTTTTTTGGCTTTGCACCGTATTTTAAGGACGAACACAAGCCCTTCACCTTCTCATCGTCGAAAGACATTTTGACCTTGTGGGCAAATTCATTCCTGACCTTCCTAATCAATTCACATTCCTTAAATTCCTGCTCCGAAATCAGGCCCATGGCGTGACAGGCCTGCGCCTTTGCAGCGAAATCTCTCAACGCCGATTGGTCGATGTCAAACCGAAGCCGCTGTCATTTGAAATGAGAAACGCCGCGAGGATGCGTTCGAGTAGTGCATCTATAAAAGCGGCGGCGGATAGCGCCGCACCGCGTTCGGTTTCCTTATTGAATTCATCAAGGAATTCCGCAAAATCCTTCAAATGCGGATGCGTTTCCTCGAATGGTCGCAACCTCTCTCGTACGCGCTTAACCGCAGCTTTCCGGCGCCCTTTTCTTCTTCGGTCATCGAAGTCCCCTAATGCTCCATTGACCACAGATTCCGCGCCTGATTTCAATCACGTCTTTCGGGAGGCGATCCAATGGACCTACGGCCAAGAAGTCTTAACTGGCAGTCAGCCATTCCCGAAAGCGCACCCCACTCTTCCGCGTTGTGTCTGTGGTGGAAGGGCTGCCTACGTTAGCCCTTTGCTGTGGGGGAAACGCGAAGCTCCGCGTAATGCGGATGGGATAGGGCGTCAGCGCGGACGATCCTCGCTAGCACTTTCTTCCGCCTCGTGTAGTGGCGTATCTTGCGTCGGACACGCGCGCGCCGGAAGACGATGATGGATCGGTCCCGAACATCCGCTTAAGGCTTTAAATGCCGAATCAAAAACGAACTACTGTCCCCAACGATCAACAGCTGGTTTTACCGCTTTATCCGCTGCGGAACAGCGAATTCCTTTCCAATCACTGGCTAGAACATAGGCTACCTCTCGAGCCCGAATGGAACGAGCATATACAGCGTGCCAAAAAGGTAATGGAGCGAACTCCTAAGTCTTTGGAAGGCAGAGAAAGAGCGGGTTGACCTCTATGGAAATGAAGCAGGGTCTCGAAGAGAAATTTATTCAGCCCATATTTGACGAATTAGGATGGCGCATAATATATCAAACTTATCTAGACGGTCGCGAACCTGACTATGCGCTCTTTTTAAGCGACGAGGCACTAAACGCTGCCTTACACGCGGGACGTCAGAGTCCAATTTTTTGGTCTCATGCGGCGGCCGTAGCTGACGCTAAAGCATGGCACCTAAGTCTTGATAGGCCGACGCGTGAAGGCAAAAGACGCGAATATGCGTCTCTCACGGACAAGCACTGCCAGGATGCCAGGCACACTTCCAGGCGCAATCCGGTAGCCGGATGCGACGAGGTACGATGAAATCTGAGGATTAGTTGGACAGCGACGCCCCTCCGATGCAGCTTGCTCCAACAGCGCAAAAATTCTGGTCGCTAGCGCTTGTCGATCGAGCTTAGGCATGGCCCCCATCTGTAATTGCTCAATAAGGTTCGGACAATCCGCCTAAGCCCCCCTAAGCAGGCCCGGCGGTAGCTCAGGATGAGGCTAGCCCCGAGGGTTACTCCAAAAAATGGGTGCAGCAAGATGAGCCAAATCGCGATTGATACTAATGTATTGCCGGATACCTCTCCTGTGTGAAGGGAGCGCTTGTCTTGGTGGTGTCGCTGCCGTCGTGAGGTACGGCTCACGCACCTTTAGAGGAGGCCTGATCCGGCGTGATCGCGGAAAAGGTCAGCATCGCGGATGTAGCCGCGTAGTGTCTCGACGCTTTTGTGCCTGCTGACATCCATCATCTTAAAAATGGACGCGCCCCGCTGGGCGGCAGAGGTCAGAAATCCAGCTCGAAGCGAGTGCCCACTGAAATCCTTCGCCTTCAACCCAACCCGCCGAGCATACTTCTTCACGATTTCGGCCACGGCGCGATCCGACAGGCGGCGATTGAGAACTCGACCATTCTTGCTTACCGGTCGGAAAATCGATTCCGATCTAATGCCCGCTGCTTCTAGCCACTGGCGGATAGCCTCGACCGGGCAAGCACATGACCCGCGCGCGATGGCAATGGTTGTGCCGTCGCCCTCTTGGTCGGTCTTGCTCCTTCGGATCGCTACACGCAGTCCGCCTGCGCAGAATTCTAGATCCGTAGTGTTTAGCGCGACGAGCTCGGAGCGGCGGAAGGCACCCGCGAAGCCGAGCAAGAGAAGCGCGCGATCCCGAAGGCCCCTTGCGGTATCATCTGTCAGGGCAGCCATGGCAGCAATCTTATCTGACGTAGCCGGCGCTTTGCGGGCGGGGAGGTGCCTTAGCGTGCGTTTGATGCCGCGTAATGTGCTCTTCACGGCTTCGGACGTCGTGGGTGATTGATGGCCGGCTAGCTTATGGGCAAAGCGAAGCGCGGCCAGCCGCCGCTCCAGGGTCGAGGGCTTGGTGCCATTTTTCGCATCGAACGCCAAAAACGCCGCTACGGCTTCAGCGGAGGCGGGCAGGGGCCGCAAGCGCTTCGCCTCACACCATGAGCGGAAGATTTGAAAATCGGAGCGGTAGGCACGGCGCGTTGCCGTTGACTTTTCGGCACGGGCGAAGTCGACAGCATCCTCGAGCTCCAGCCCAATGCTATTGAACTCGATCCCGGAGCTCGAAACGGTTGGCAAAGCCATCGGGTTGGAGGTGGACGAGGCCATCGAGGAGCATTCCGTGATAGGATCAGATTCGATGCAACTATTTTATGTTAAACACTAAATATGAAGCGGTCAATATCTGTTAAACAGAAAAAGAGAGGTCGACCGGCGACTGGTGTGCGTCCATGGGGGGCCTTCGCCTGTCTGAGGAAGAAATTGCTCGCGTGGATCGCTGGGCCAAAGAACGGGACCTATCAAGGTCCGACGCTATTCGAGCGCTGATCGAACGCGGGTTATCGAAATAGAAGACGTTCAATGCAGGTTACCTCCGATAAGGGGAGTTATCGGAAGTAATCCAGAGGTGCGTTGTCTTAGGGCAGGGCACAGGTGCCTGCCAAATGTCTAATGTCCGTTATTGGGGGAAATGCGGACAGCTGTCTGGCTTCGGCCGACTTCCGTGAATGACCCATAGGCGACATTGGCCTGCGATGGCTGCCACCGCTGCCGTCCAAATGTCGCCGAATGACCCAAGTCGGACATCACCGGTAGCGCAGACCGGGCCTCAAAACCTGTAGGCGAGGCCGGCGGTCACGGTTTGCGTTATTGCCTTTACGTTGACGAAAATTCGATCATCTTGGCCCAAGCCAACATCGGAGCCAAAAAACAGGTGGTTTACATTTCCGAAGTCGGCGTACTGATATTCGCCCCGAACGAACCAGTTTCCCCACGCCCTCTGCTCAATGCCAACTCCCGCTGTCCAGCCAGCCTGGATCGCCGTGATTGACTCAGAATGAGTTGTTGGCACTAGCGGAAAGCTACAATAGCTTGAGAAAATCGCGTTTACCGCGCAGGTCGCTCCGATTTTGATCGTTTGCCAAGCGGCACCGCCGCTGGCGTAAAGCAGGGTGGTTGGCGTAATAAGAACGCCCAGCCGCGCGCGAATCGCTTCCATCCCAGCTTTCATTGACGAACGCAGTATCACCACTTGTTACATGGGGTCCAAGCGTTGCGGTAGCAGTACCCGGGATGCCAACCTTAGTTTTTTGGTTATTCGCCCAACCGATATCGGCTTCCACGCCCACAACCCAGGTTGACGCGACTTGCCAGTTGTAGCCCGTGTATCCTCCGATCCTTGCTGCGACCCTGTCGAACGATTGGTTGGCATCCGAACCGGGGAAGACTCCAGCGGCTATTGCGATAGAACCAAAGCCGGTGGTCGTCCAATGGTTCTCCGCCGAGCGCGCACCGAGTGAGAGACCACCATAGAAGCCGGTCCAGCTATAGACCGCGACGGGCGGTGGCGGCGGTGCCTTGACCGGCATGTCGGCGGCGAGCGCAGGCGCGCCACAGAAAGAAGCGGCTGCGACGCCCGCGATGAGAAATTTTTTCATCGGATTGCTTCATCGAATCGAGCCAAGCCCATTCTTCTTCTTACGAGGATATCCTCTTGGCCGCCATATCAAGACGGTTTCTTCTCCTCAATTGTATTGCAGTGCATGAGTTCACTCATGGCACTACTCGGACATCAGAACATCGACAGGAGAAGTCCGCTTCTGCTCAATGAGCAGACATCGCATTGTGCGCTTGTCACGTCCGCTTTGTGCCAGGAACGGACTCCGCCCATCGCAAAGCCGGCGCGGTGGATGTTTCGTCGCCGCCGGCATGTCGGGGCACGATCTCATCTATAATTTGGCGCCGCAACAGGCGGCGTGACGGTTTACAACCGAAATTTCCGAACAGAGGCAATAACATCTTGGCTGTTTGCTCCGATTGCCCGCGATCGATGCAAAATGTTCCGTTGCTGGCGGGTCGAATTAGCGCGCAGTGTCCGAATTAGTGTGCAATGTTAGGCCGCATCCTGGCGGCGGAATACCCGCTCCGGAAATGTGAAATGCGACGGCTCCGGCGTGTAAGCCGGCGCTAAGGACATGGAATTTCGGCGCGAGTAATTCGGGCCGCTATTTCCCGATTATCGCGATGCATGAGGGATGCGGGTCGGCGCTGCGCCGAATTTGCGGCAGCGATGTTTTGCGCCGCGATCACGCGGGGCGGCGCAAGTAGTGATGCAACCATGCCTCGCTAGTTCGTGGCAGTCTACGGAGGGCGCAGATGCCGAACTATACCGTCACTACGAATTCCGACACCGGTCCGGGGTCGCTAAGCGAGGCGATCACCTATGCCAATGCCAACCCCGGAACCACCATCACGTTCGGGATCAGCAACCAGACGATCACGCTGACGAGCCCGCTGCCGCTCATCCTCGGCGACAACACCACCATCGACGGCGGTACCAACAATATTACGATCAGTGGCAACAACACCTACCGGGTGTTCTTTATCGGGGCCGCCGGACAGGAAGCCGGGACCTATCCCTCCACCACCGCCACCATCGACAACCTCACCATCATCGATGCCAACGCGCAGGGTGGCGCTGGTGGGGATGGCGGCCCGGGCCCCAGCAACAACCCCAGTGACGGCGGCGGCGGCGGCGGCGGAGCGGGCCTGGGCGGCGCCGTCTTCGTCAGCTCCACCGGATCGTTGACACTCTCCGGCGTCGCCTTGTCATCGAATGCCGCGACCGGCGGTGATGGCGGCGGTCTCAACGCCCACGGTGTCGGCGGCGGCGGCGGTATGGGCGGAGACGGTGGCGATGGCGGCCTCCATGGCGGCGGCGGCGGAGGCGGCTTCGGAAACACTGCGACAGGCGGCGCCGGCGGTGCTGGCGCAGGTGCCAACGGCGCGTTCACGGACGGCGGACCTGCAGGCGCAGGCGGCGCCGGGGCGGGCGGCTCGGCAGGCGGCGGTGGTGGCGGCGGTAAGGATGGGCAAGCCGCCGGTGGCGGCGGCGTTGCCGGCACCGCCGGCATTACGGGAGCGGGCGGCGCCGGCGGGTTTGGCGGCGGTGGCGGCGGCGGCAGCGGTGCAGGCGGCTTCGGCGGCGGAGGCGGCGGCGACACGGGTGTCGCCGGCGGCGGCAACGGCGGCTTTGGCGGCGGTGGCGGCGGCGGTTTCAGCGCAGGTGTCAGCGGACTTGCCGGTTTCGGCGGCGGCGACGCCGGCGTCGGTACTGGCGGCAGCGGCGGCGCCGGCGGTGGTGGTCTCGGCGCCGGCGGCGATATCTTCGTCCAGCAAGGCGGCTCGCTGACGATCGACAGCGGCTCGCTGGGGCTGGGCACGGTGACCGGAGGCACGGCGGGAACGGGTGCCACCGACGGCCACGGCTATGGCAGCGGCCTCTTCATTGACGGCACTCAATCGGTCACTTTTGCTCCGGTCGCGGATCAGACCGTCACGATCTCCGGCGTCATTGCCGACATCACCGGCTCCAGCGATCCGTCCGGCCTGACCGGCGCCGGATCGCTGATCATGAACGGTCCTGGCAAGCTCGTGCTGGCGGCCGACAACACGCCCGGCGCGTCCAGTGACCCCGAGCACGCCGGCTTTACCGGCGGCATCACCATCGAGGACGGCACCGTGGATCTCGCGGCCGTGGGCGCCGCCGGATCCGGCGCGATCACGTTCCAGCAGGCGATGGTCGATCCGTCGCTTGAATTCACGGCGGCGAACGCACCGACCAATGAGATTGACGGTTTCGGCATCGGCGACAACATCCGGATCGACGGTTTCCTGGAGACGTCGCTGAGCTATTCGGGCGGTTTCCTCACGCTGCAAGGCACCGATGACACCGGCAACACGTCCGAGACCGTCACCCTCGACATTCCGGGGCAGACACCTGCGAATTTCCAGCCCCATGTCGGCTCAACCGACACGGTGATCGACTACGTCGCCTGCTATTGCCGCGGCACGCTGATCGAGACCGACAAGCGGCGAAGTGGCGGTCGAGACGCTCGAGATCGGCGACAAGGTGATGACCGCTTCGGGCGCGCTGCGGCCGATCAAATGGATCGGACGGCGCAGCTATGGCGGGCGCTTCGTCATGGGGCGCACGGACATCCTGCCGATCTGCATCAAGGCCGGCGCGCTCGGCGACAATGTGCCCGCGCGCGATCTGTGGATTTCGCCGCATCATGCGATGTATTCCTCGAACGGCGTGCTGATCGAGGCCAAGGATCTCGTCAACGGCGTCTCGATCGTGCAGGCCGAGCACGTCGACACGGTCGAGTATTTCCACATCGAGCTCGACACCCACGACGTGATCATCGCCGAGGGCGCGCTGTCGGAAAGCTTCATCGACGACGACAGCCGCGGCATGTTCCACAACGCGCACGAATACGACACGCTCTATGCGGACGAGGTCAGCGCAGCCGGCGCACTATTGCGCGCCGCGGCTCGACGACGGCTACGAGGTCGAAGCGGTGCGGCGGCGCATTGCGCTACGCGCCGGACTGCTTCGCGCCGCCGACGCGACCGCGCACTCGGCGCGCTGCGCGGCTATGTCGATCTCGTCAGCGCGACCTGCATCGCCGGCTGGGCGCAGAATGTCGATCATCCCGAGGCGCCGGTCTGTCTCGACATCTATGCCGGCGGCCGGTTGATCGGCCAGGTGCTGGCCAATACGCTATCGCGAAGACCTGCAGCGAGCCGGCCTCGGCAGCGGCCGCCACAGCTTCGCGTTCACGCCGCCGGCAGGGCTCGACTTCGCTCCCGATACGGTCGAAGTGCGCCGCTCGCTCGACGGCGCGGCGGTTAAATTCTCAGCCATCTCCCGACGTGCATTGCAGCAGCTCGCTGTCGCGTAAAAAATTCAGCGTCCTTTGCCGCCGGATGTCCGTTCTGGGTCAAACTGCGTCATAAGCTGTAATTTGGCGTTTGTCCGGTCCTCCCTCAAAGGCAGACCTAGGAGCGCATGATTGCCAGGTCCACCTAATAAAGGAGTGTGGCCATGGACAATCAAAACGCAGGTGCAACGACACGCCACAAGCACGAGCCCTGGAACAAAGGGAAGCTAACCGGTGCCAAGCCACCGCTACGCCCAAAGCACGTATGGTCTATCAGGAGTAGGCTTGAAGCCGAACGACGCGTCCGCGATCTCGCGATGTTTAACCTTGCAATCGATAGCAAGCTTCGCGGTTGCGATCTCGTCACGTTAAAGGTCGAAGATATTGCTCCAAACGGGTACGCGGCAGATCGATCCACGGTTCGTCAGAGGAAGACCGGTCAACCCGTTCGATTTGAGCTAACCGAACAGACCCGCCAAGCAGTCGATGAGTATTTAAGAGCCAGCGGCAAAAGGCTCGGCACGTTCGTGTTCGGCGGTCGGTGCGCTGAAAATCCAATATCGACGAGGCAGTATGCTCGGCTCGTCTCGCGTTGGGTCGATAGCATCGGCTTGGACCGCCACGTATTCGGCACGCACTCGCTTCGGCGAACCAAGGCTACGCTGATCTACCGTCGCACCGGCAATTTGAGAGCAGTACAGCTGCTTCTTGGTCACCGAAAAATCGAGAGCACGGTTCGGTATCTCGGCATAGAAGTGGATGATGCCTTGGCTATCGCAGAGCAGGTCGACGTCTGAAATTAGGGGCAGAGCGGACCAGCTCTGCCCTTTTCCACGAGGGCAGAAATTGACCCAAAGCGGACCTAGGGGGTTGCTATTGCAACGGCTTGCAAATGCTCGTTCAGGATATTCCGCAGTTCAGAAGGCGGCTGCCTGCCGAAGCCACAGTACGCGCCTAGACCGAACTCGGGCAAATATCTGCGTGCTACCGCAATCCTTTCCTTAAACCGCGACATGTTATGGATTGCTCCGAGATACACACGAGCGCCTTGCGGCCGAAGGTCGCCCAGAGGCGCAAAGAACTTGTCATCGCTGCGGTCTAGAACGGGAACGTGAATCCAGTCGACCGGCCGCCCGGAAGCTTCAACAAAGGCGTTGGCAAGTTTCACGGCTTGGCCGAGATCATCCGGGTTGAAAGCGTGGCCACCCGCCGAGCGTGCCGAAGCAAAAATGATAGCCGAGTGCGACGTCGCGCGGAATGTGGGGCGACAGGTTGCGTACTTCTGAAAGATTGCGCTCGATTGCGCCTTCGAGGGGAAAGCCCGGAATGGCGCCGTAAGAATCCTGAACTTCAGTCGAACAGTCCCATTGGATCGCCAGATCTTTCGCCGGAATTTTATCGACGATCATTGCGATCTCAGCGCGTGTCGCGGCCTCGTATCCCGGTCTGATCCTGTCGAGGTCCTCAAGATTCGGAAAAATCCGTGGCGGCAGCACGCTGTTGACCATCGGTATCGACACCTGAAACCGCAAATGGGACGGCAATACGCCTTTCTCCTTGAGCGTATTGAACACGAAATACGAATTGATGGCATCGCGCGCGTAGCCGAAACGCCAGCCCGGGTCGCCGAAACGAACTTGTTTGACGCCATCCTTGACCTTGAACCACCAGGCATCGGCCGCATTACGCGGATGCTGCTGCTCGACGCCATTTTCGTCCGGCGCCGGACGTTGAACAATTTCAAGCTCGGGATGTGCCGCCAAGACTTGATAATGGACACGACTGATCCAATGCCGCCGCGGGCCGACTTCGCCATCCGGCATCGCGAACAGATATTTGCCCAGAGATGCTCCGAAGGATTGAAAGACTTCTTGTGGGGTGTCGTACGGGATACTGCCCACCAACAGGAGTTCGCCATTCATTTATGATGCCTCGATTACTTGCTGGCGTTGCGCGTCACTATACACTGGCGGCGACGGAGGAAACCATGGCGGGTAAGTTGCGAGCGATTCTCCGCGTTGGACTGTGCTGCGCGACTGTTTCGATTGCGGGTTGGGCGAACGCCGAGACGTGGCCGAGCTCGCCCGATCAAGTTGATCGTTCCCACCGGACCCGGCGCCGCAACCGATGTGATGGCGAGGCTTATTGCCGACGATGTGTCGCGCGCGCTCGGTCAGCCGATGTTCGTCGAGAATATGCCGGGCGCGTCGGGCATTTTGGCACACGAGACCGCGGCACGTGCAGCTCCGGATGGCTATACACTTCTGTTCACCAACACTTCGGGCATGGCCATCAATCTGATTTCATTCAAGCAGCTGCCGTACGATCCAACGCGCGATTTCGCCGCTATCGCCTTGGTTTGTGATCCCGCTCCACAGATGCTTTCCGTGAACTGCGGACCTGCCTGTCTCGACGGTCGGTGAGCTGGTCGCATACGCAAAATCAAATCCGACCAAGCTGTCGATCGCCTTCGACAACACCGCCGGCGCGGCCGCATTCGCTGCAAAGCTGTTCAACAAGCGCGGCGACCTCGGTCTCGTCGAGGTGCCTTATCGGTCCAGTGCGCAAATGATCCAGGATGTCGCAAGCGGGCTCAATCAAGTCATGATGAGTTCAATAGCGGCCGCAACGGCTGTCGTACAAGCAGGAAAAGTGCGCCGACTTGCCGTCACGTCCGACAAGCGGTTTCCCGGTCTGCCTGATCTGCCGGCTCTGCAGGAAGTTGTGCCGGGCGTGGTTATGAACGGATTTTTCGCCATTGTTGCGCCGGCGGGCACGCCCAAAGCGGCGATTGCGCCGCTGAATGCCGAAATCGGAAAGTATGTTGAGAACCCAGATATACAGAAACGGCTGTTGTCGCTGGGTCTTGTCTCTGCCGGAAATAACTCGCCCGACTATTCTGCGGACATTATCCGTCAGGAACAGGAGCAGTGGCGAGCTTTCGGAAAAGAGCTGAACGTCGAGCCACAATAACATCGAAATAACGAAGCGGCGCGGCTGCATCTAGTATTCCGACTTTCTCATGAAGGCGGTAAATGGCAGATGGCGGCATCGCGTTGCGGCGGCCACATGTCCGCTTTCGAGTGTGAAGGGGACCTCAGGCGAACAGAATTTAAATGTCGCTTAATGACCCAATTCTGACATTGGCGACCTCGATAGTCTGGTTCATCCGGGTCGATTGAAGCGAACGGACGGACAAACCATCACCTTCAGCCGTAAGGTTGTAGCCAGCTAAAATACCGCCCCGATGGGCTCGCCCCGAGCTCATGAATTGTGTATTCAGGTTTAACGGAACGCCGAGGATGATCGAGGTTTTATCGCGGTGTAATGCGATGATCGACGAAAAAAAGCTCGAAGAGCGCTTGGTCGCGCTCGAAGCGGCCAAATCCTGGAGTCCGCGCGTCGTCTCGCGGCTGGAGACGCTGCTGCGCTCGGGCACGGACGAGGCACTCTACCGCATCAATCCGATCCAGTTCGCCACAGAGAAATCGATTGCCGAAGCTGAAGGGATCGATCTTTTCCTCCATGCCTGCGTGGCTGGGCTATTCGACATGGACTGGCTGCTCGTTTGTCCGATGTGCTCCGACGTTGTCGAGAGCTTCCGAAGCCTGCGCAAACTGCACACGCATTTCCACTGCCACCTCTGTCAAAGCGATTACGACGCCGCGCTCGACGATTACATCACGGTGACGTTTACGGTTTCGCCCGCCGTGCGCAGCATCCGCTTCCATAAACCGGATGCGCTTTCGGCCTGGGATTACGTCTTCCATTATAAAATGACGCCGGGCGGCGTAATGCCCGACGGCGTGCCATGGAGCGAGGCTGCCAAAGGGCTGGTGAGGGCGCTCACCCGCATAGAGCCGGGTTCTGCGGCCAATCTTGAGGTTGATGCCGCCGAAGGCGCGCTTCTGGGCCAGGATTTCGAAAGCGACGCCCAATTTTTTTTCCCGGTCGCAAGCGGGGCGGGTGTAACGCCACCCCATGTGCCGGTCATACTCGACGGCGGCAAATGCGTGGCCGCCACAGCAAACATCGCACCCGGCAAGGTCGTGTTCGAAGTTCGCAACGCTGGCAAGCTGCCGGCGGTATTCGGCATCCTGCAGCTTCCGATGGCGACGTTTCAGCGCCCGAAGCTTCACTTCACGCCATCCTTGTCCGGCAAGCGACTGCTGATGACACAAACCTTTCGCGACTTCTTCCGCTCAGAGGTGATCAGCGCGACGGAGGGCATTGCGGTTCTCGACGTTACCCTCGTATTCACCGATCTCAAGGGCTCGACGGCGCTCTACGAGCGGATCGGCGACCTTAACGCCTACATTCAGGTGCAGCGGCACTTCCAGCATCTTCTCGACGCCACTGTTCGGCACAATGGCGCCGTCACCAAGACGATCGGTGACGCCGTGATGGCGGCGTTTTTGACTTCGGCCGATGCGGTGCAGGCGGCGCTTGATATGCGCGAGGCCGTGGATCAGCTAAATCGGGACCGCCCGCAGCGTGATTTCATCCTGAAAATCGGCGTGCATCGGGGAGCCTCGATCGCGGTCACGCTCAACGAGCGGCTCGATTATTTTGGCCAGACGGTGAATATCGCAGCGCGGGTGCAAAACCTTGCCGATGGCGACGAGATTTGTATCACCGAAGAAGTTTACGGCGCGCCGGCTGTGGCGGAAATTATTGCGCCATACCCGGTGGCAAAGAGCGAGGCGGAACTCAAGGGCGTCAGCAAGGCCATGTCGGTCTATCATCTAGCCCGAATGGCATCCTAGCGCGAGCGCAGCGGCCAGCGATGTCGGTGCTCAAGCTCCAACGGTCGCTTGCAGGATTGCCGAGGCCCGCCGCGATAGTGGCCCTAGTCGGTCGCCGGTACGGAGTGATGCTCGTGCGCGATGCGCCAGTCGCTGTCGACTTTGCGAAGACCCACGGTCAGCCGGAACAGGAAACCGTCCTTGTCCGCTGGGTTGCTCGACGAGTCGGGCCCGCAGCGCATGATCGCGACGGCGAAGGCGACGTCCTGGCCCGCAGTCACGGCGAGCTCTTGGAAGTCGAAGGCCGTTCCGGGCTTGTGATAGCGGAAGAACAGGTCCCAGGTCTGCTCGTACGCCTTAATGCCCTTGCATTGCAGGGGCGGCGGCAAGTCGAACATCACCATGTCCGGCTCGTGATGAGCAAGGATGGCGGGAACATCGTGCCTGCGGACCGCGTCCGCCCAGGCTTCGAGAAGAGCCTTAATCCGGATCTCTTCGTGTTGGTGGGTTCTGACATGGCTTGGCTCCTTTGTGGTTCAGAGGACGAGCGAAGAGGGGCGAGTCCGACACAGGTGCTAGAAAAAGTTGGAATTGCAGGGGCGGCCGAGCGCTATGAAAATGGCTCGTACAACTCGCGAGACCTTATCTAGACGATTCCTTTGACCGGGCTACCACGGTGTTGGCAGCGTGATCGGACATGGCTTAGCTCCCTTTTTGCGTCTTTAGACGGGCGCCTGATCGAGTTCTTGGTATCGGTTAAACTAGCTTATCGATGCGTATCCAAGCTGCTATTTGGCGGTGCAGGCTTTGAGGAGCCAGTCTTGAACGACTGCATGCCGCTTGTCTGGCGTTTGGACTTCAGCGCCGTCAGCCAGTAATCGCCCGCCGCGATTTCCGTCCGAAACGGCTGCATCAGGCGCTTCTCCTGGATTTCCTGCGCGAACATGCGGACGGGCAGCAGTGCGATGCCTTCGCCGCGGGCAGCGGCATGCGCCATCACAATCGAAGAGTTGAAGATCGGACCACGAATAGGCGGACACGGCGTATGCGCAGCCGTAAACCAGCGTCGCCATTCTTCGTCGCGATAGGAGCGTAACAATATTTCTGCGGCCAATGCGTCGACCTTGCGCAACCGTTTGCCGATCTTGGGGGAGCACAATGGTGACAGCGGAGCGCTGAGCAGATGCGTGGCTTCGGTTCCGTGCCATAAACCGTCGCCAAAGCGAATGGCAAAATCCAAGCCCTCTCCCGCAATATCGACGCGATTGTTGTTGGTGAGAATTCGCAGATCGATGTGTGGATGGTTTTTGTGAAATTCCTGCAGCCGCGGAAGCAGCCAGCCCGGCGGCGAAAGTGCCGACGACACCGACGGTCACGATCTCGCGGATCCGCCCCTTTGCGAAATGCATCCACGGCACTGCGCAATTGCCCGAAGGCCTCGGATACCGCCGGCAGGAGCGCCAGTCCCTCGTCGGTCAGGGCCAGGCCGCGTGGCACGCGGCGAAACAAGGGTGAGCCGAGCGTCGCTTCGAGCGACTTTACCAAATGGCTGACCGCAGCCTGGGTCACGCGCAATTCCAGGCCCGCCTTGGTGAAGCTCAGGTGGCGCGCGGCAGCTTCGAAAGCGCGCAACGCGTTCAATGGGAGGTGCGACTTGGCCATGGAGACTAAGACAATGGATTCCACGTTCTCGATCAACGATAGTTTTTCTATTGTTTCGCCCAAATTTTGATCGTTTGCGCTGCGATACCCGTTCCGCATGATCGCCTGGATATTAGGAGGGAAGTCAAAAGGATGAACAGGCGTGAAATGACCGCCGGCGTCGTGGCCGCCGTCGGCGACCTTCGGATTTTTGAGCGCGAATTCGGTGCCACGCGGCGCGCTCCGTTCTTGGCTGACGAATTGGGCCGGATCGAGCGCGGCAGCGGCGGACGGCTCGGTGTCGCAATCCTCGACACCGCTACGCTGCGTCACGCCGAACATCGTGCGACGGAACTGTTTCCAATGTGCAGCACATTCAAGCTGTTGGCGTCGGCCGCCGTCTTGAAGCGCGTCGAGAACGGTGAGGATCAGTCTGGACCGGCGGATAACATTTCAATCTTCGGACGTGGTGGTGTATTCGCCCGTGACCAAGGATCACGTCGGCGGAGCTGGCATGACGCTTGCCGAGCTTTGCGCGGCGGCTCTGAACTACAGCGACAATACCGCCGGCAACTTGTTGCTTTCGAGCCTGGGAGGGCCACAAGCCTTGACCGCGTATGCGCGCAGCATCGGCGATCAGGTGACGCGCCTCGATCGCATCGAGCCTGACTTGAATGAGGCCTGCCCGGCGACCCGCGGGACACCACCACGCCCGCCGCCATGCTGCAGAATTTGCGCACGTTGGCTTTCGGCAGCGCCCTGTCCGCGGCCTCGAAGGATCAGCTCAACAAGTGGCTCCTCGGCAATCGTACGGGTGACACGCGGCTCCGCGCCGGACTGCCCCCGGGATGGCGTTGCGGCGACAAGACCGGATCCGGGGAACGTGGTGCGACCAACGACATCGGCGTGGTCTGGCCGCCACAGGGCTCACCGGTTCTCGTGACAGTTTATCTCACCGAGACCACCGCACGCGAGCGAGGCGCGCAACGCAACGCTTGCCGACGTGGGGCGGCTCCTCGCCAGTGCATTTGCTGCTTAAGACCTGCCAAAACGTCGGAGTTTGGCACTTCTGAGACATCGCGGGACGCCCGAGTTAGGTCCGAGATCGGGGCTGTAACGGACATCGGATTGCATCCGATAAAGGGACTTATCGGAAGTAAGCCAAAGAGTGGTGTTGACGCGGGGCAGGGCGTCTCTCCGCTCGTGAAGCCAGACGAGGGCGGGGCCGCCCTTGCTGTCATACTGCTCGTCGTACTCCTGCGGATAACCTCGACACATGCCGCAGGGCAGGGCGTTCTTGCGTTGACACATTTCCAGAGCGGGCGTCGGCGCCCCCTTATCAAATTTGCTTAAGGTCAGAGCACGCCCGATGATCTTGGGTGCGCTCTTGCGAGCCAGGGTCGCCGAGATCTCAGAGGACTTCGTATACGTAATATATAGGACCCTGAGGTTTTCTATCTCCTGTGGCGACAGCAATAATATTATTCATCCAATAGTATTTCTCAGACCCCGTCTCGAACTGCAGGGATGTCCGCATATAATAATCCGCCGTATCCACCGGCTCGCCGCGTTCAATGGCTGCTAGAGCTTCTTTTTTTCCGTGACGAAGTCCTCGGTATTGACAGTAGATCAGTTGATTGTCCGAAGTCTCAAGAGTTATCCGCACGTCAAGTACGGTCGATCCATCGGGACGATTTAGGATCCAGTCGGCGCCGTTTGGGCGAACTGTTCCTTCAAGCCGGTTGCCATGAAAGTGGCCACCCTTTATCCGCATGATAAGCCGATCGCCACTTGGCGTTTTGATAAGCGCTGCTGGAGGTGGGTCGGCAAATAGTTGAAGGGTCATCAACAGTTTCGTCTCGAGCTCGAGCATTGGCTACACCCTCGTTTGCGCGTTCAGGCTCAGAGAATTGTGCCTACCCCAGCTGGATGATTGGTATTGTCCTTCTTTTGAGAACACACTGTTCTCATTTTTGAGACCCAAATTCGGACATCTCGAAACAAGTATAGAGGACACCTGTCACGACTGGAGATCGGCGTCGGCCGCGCAGATTAAACAGTCATTCGGAAAAGAACGGCCATCTTTGCGACTCCGATGGATCTCAAAGCCGTTGATCTCAATCTTCTGAAGGCGTTCGACGCGCTCATGACCGAACGGGCAGTTACGCGGGCGGGCCAGCGCATTGGATTGTCGCAACCTGCGATGAGCGCGGCTCTTTTGCGCCTTCGCGAACTATTTCGCGATCCTCTGTTCATCCGCACCCAGACAGGCATGGAGCCGACCTTACGCGCGACCGAACTCGCATTGCCTGTTCAGAATGCGCTTAGGCTGATCCAGGAGGCTCTGAAAACAACCTCAAGTTTCGATCCAACGACGACGCGGCGGACCTTCGTCATCGGCATGACGGAATACGCTGAGATGGGGCTTGTGCGGCAGCTGTCAGCGCTTTTCCGAGAGCACGTTAAGGCGATTGGGATTCACATTAGGGCGATGACGAAGGTGGAGTACATCCAGGCCTTGGACGAGGGAGCTATTGATTTATTTGTTGGCCACGCAGATCAGTTGCCTCCGCGGTTTAATTCCACGCGGCTCCTCGAAGACCCACTCGTCCTCATGGTGAGGCGCAAGCATGCGATCTTAAGTGAAGGCGTCACTTATGACTCGTTGGTGAAATGGCCCCATGCTCTTGTGTCGCCATCCGGAGACGCGCAGGGGGTCGTCGATGAATATCTCTCACGGGAGAATAAAAGCAGGCGTATCGCGCTTACGGTTGCGACTTACCTAGCGCTGCCGCTTGCCCTTGAGCAGTCAGATCTGATGGCTAGCGTCCCAGAGAAGCTTTCCCGCCATATATACAAGGGAAAAGAGTTGATAACCACGGCGCTTCCGTTTCAGCACCTGGTAAAGAGTACGATGGTTTGGCATGGCCGCAGCAATAAGGATCCTGCCCACACTTGGCTGAGGCGCACGATGCTTGCCTCCGCAAAAGATGGGAGCTTCGCGAGTTAGTTTCGCTTTCACGCCGTGCTCCTTTCCAAGACTTTCAATCGAGTTGGACTTTTTTCACGAAGGGTCACAAGCTCTTCTGCCGCGGTGGGGTGGACAGGAACGACACGATCAAGGTCTGCTTTGGTGACGTTCATCTTGATGGCAACAGCGACCATCTGAATGAGTTCAGCGGCACCTTCGCCAACGATGTGGCAGCCCAACACAAGGTCCGTGTCGGTATCGACTATCAACTTCATGAGCGAACGGCTGTTGCGCCTGGCCAGGGTGGCTTTCATCGGGCGGAACGAAGTCTTGTAGATATCTATATCTTTGTATCTGACGCGGGCTTCACTTTCGGTAAGCCCGACACAGCCAACCTCAGGATCGGAGAACACCGCGGTTGCAATCGCTTCGTGATCCACGGGCCTTGGATTGCCTCCGAATTCAGTGTCCGCAAAGGCATGTCCATCTTTGATCGCGACCGGCGTCAAGTTGATGCGATTAGTGACATCGCCAATCGCAAAGATGTTAGGGACGTTGGTGCGCGAAAAATGATCCACCGCAACGCCCCCGTGGGGAGCAACTGCCACACCAACTTTCTCAAGCCCGAGCCCCGCAACGTTGGGACGGCGGCCAATCGCAAACAAAGCCGTTTCAGCATCGATACGCGTATCGTCGGAGAGTCCGACGGACAGGCAGTCCAAATCTTTCGATATGGACGTTACTCTGCGGCCGCTCAGGATTGTGATTTTTTGGCTTTCGAGCTGCGATCCGACGATCTCCCGAACATCATCATCAAATCCGCGCAAAACGTTGTCGCTGCGGCAGACGAGCGTGACTTGCGTTCCGAGGGCGGCAAATACGCAGGCGAACTCAAGTGCTATATAGCCGCCGCCATAAACCAGAATGCTCCGTGGCAGCCGTGGCAAGTCCAAGGCTTCATTTGAAGAGATGGCGTATTCGATACCCGGGATCGCCGGGCCGAAATGAGGTGTCCCGCCGGTCGCGATCAGTATTTTTTCGGCGGCAATCGTTTTATTCAGGCCGACAAGCTCGATCTTGTTTGGCCCCTCAAAAACGGCGCGCGCCGCGAAGCAAGTGACGCCGGCGCGCTCAATTGTGCCTGTGTAAGCGGCTTCGAGCCGCGTAGTTTCCTTGTTCTTGTTTTGAATCAGCGTGGACCAATCGAATTTTCTGTCGTTATAGCTCCAGCCGTAACCTATGGAATCTTCATAGTCTGAGGCGAAGCGCGACGCGTAGACGAGAAGCTTTTTGGGCACGCAACCCCTTATGACACAGGTGCCGCCCATACGGAATTCTTCGGCGATACCGACCCTTGCTCCGTGGGAGGCAGCTATCCTGGCGGCGCGCACGCCGCCGGAGCCCCCACCAATAACAAACAGGTCAAAATCAAAATGGATCATCAGTTTAAGGTGGAGGACGAAAGTTCTAGTGACAAATCCAAACTTCTGATCATGTACATCCACCCGCCGGATGCGCGTTGACAAAGAATTACATCGCAGTCCGCCTTACAAGGAATTGTTGCCAACTGAAGAACTCTGCGTTCTCCAAAGAGGGAATCGAAAATGGCGGCGCCGGTCGTCATAATCGACAAGCTCAATTTAGGAGTTTGGCCCGGATTGGGCCGACGATTTTGCGGGGAATATCCCATGGAGAAGATTGCTGCAAAGCTTGGCGCAGCACTTTATGTATGTTGGGGCCTGCTGCACTTCACTGCAGCCTATGGGGTTTTCAAGCTGGCACAGAATTCGCCAGCGACCATGGTGCAGGGCCGCCTCACGCAGACGGCGTTTTATTTGGCGGCGTTCGCCGCAGCGTCGATCATATTCGCGGTCACGTTGAATTGGCGCAACGACAGGTTTGGCTTTTGGGCCAACGCCGTGATGGTCGGCGTCGCTGACATCCCCTTCATCCTCTGGGTGTTGATTCCCGGATACGCACCATGGTGGCCGGGGTTGCTGGGTCCGATGCTTTGGATAGCGGCTCTCTCTTTCACGGCACTTGCGCGCATGGGATCGGCGTCACTGACGGTCGGGTCTGGCAGCGTCGCCCACCGGACTTGATCGTTGTTCGAAGGAAAGCACCACGCAACTCCCAAAGAGGGATCCGCGTAAGAGATCATGATCTCGGCTTCTTCAGACCGAGTTCTTTATCCCAGAATGGGTCCGCGCCGAATTTCTCAACCAGAAAATCAATAAATACGCGTATTTTCGCCGAGAGATGGCGAGTGGTTGGATAAACGGCATACAATGCGATCGGGTCCTTTTCGAAACCCGATAGGCAGACCTCCAGTCGTCCATCTGCCACGGCCTCGTGAACGATGAAGGTGGGCAGGTATGCCAGCCCACCGCCCGCAATCGCCGCCTCCAGCAACGTATCCCCGTTATTGCATCGAAATTTCGAGGGAGGAGAAAGCGTCTCGCTCTTTGAAAACTCCCAATAGTCGTCCACGTAGGAATATCGCAGCGTCGTGTGTTCGTGGAGATCTTCCGGCAGCTTCGGTCGCCCTCGGCGTCGCAGATATTCCGGGCTTCCGCAGATGACGTGACGTATCGTCACGATCTTCCGCGCAATCAAGCTTGAATCTTTGAGGCGGCTTATCCTGACCGCCACGTCGAAACCGCTCGCCACCAGATCAATCAGACGATCTTCCAGCTCTAGTTCGACCTGCAGCCGGGGGAAGCGGCTCATGAACTCCGGGATAATCTGACCAAGGCAATGCGAACCGAACGAGACTGGCGCCGAAATCTTCAATCTGCCGGTAGGCTCATTCGACCCGCTTGAAACAACGTCTTCGGCCTCCTGAAAGTCAGCAAGCAGCCGGAGACCGCGCTGGTAAAGCTCGGTGCCGGCCGGAGTAGGGCTGAGCTGACGCGTTGTTCGATGTAAAAGCCGTGTGCCCAAACGATCCTCGAGGTCGTTGACACGCCGGCTGATTGCTGACTTTGCAATTCCCAAGCGTTTTCCGGCTTGAGCGAATCCTCGAGCCTGAACAACCGCTACAAACGTTCGTATGTCTTCTAATTTGTCGCTCATGATCGCAAACGAGAACGCTTTGGTCTCCAGCAGGGCACGCCTCTACTTTATAGCACTCGTTATCAGAGCCGCGAAGCGCTCCCAAGGGTAACATCCATCGGGATGATGTACCCAATCATAACTTTCGATTTGTCGTGCCTGCGAAATTGCCTTCAGGTGCGCTCGCCTCGATCCCGGCGGAAAGGGTGTTGCGCCGCAACGGATAGATCGGGCGAGGCTCGAAGGGGAAGCGCCAATGGACGATTTCACCCGCGGCTTACGCGAGGTTCACGCGGAAGATATTAATCCGCGGTTCAATTGGGGCCGGCATCTTCCGGCCCTTGGAACGATGGGCGTCGATTTCGAAGAGCGTGTCGACTATCGACGGCTCCACAAATATCGCCTCGGCCGCGCGCAGCAGGCACTCGACAATTCGGATCTGGGAGCGCTGCTTGTCTTCGACGTCAATAATATTCGCTATCTCACCTCGACCAAGATAGGCGAGTGGGAACGCGACAAGCTATCGCGCTGGGCGCTTTTGCCGCGCGGCGGCGATCCCATCATTTGGGATTTCGGGTCAGCAGCCGTTCATCACAAGCTCTACTCCCCGTGGCTCAAGCCGGAGAACTGCAAGGCTGGTTTAGTCGGCTTGCGCGGGACCGTTGATCCGCAATTTGGGCTTATGCGACGTCACGCCGAAGAGATGGCGTCCATCCTGCGAGCGGCGGGCCTCGGCAATATGCCGATCGGCGTGGACATCATCGAGCCTCCAATGATGTTCGAACTGGAGAAGGCAGGCCTCCAAGTGAAGGATGGCCAGCAAGTCATGTTGGAAGCCCGCGAGATTAAGTCGGCAGATGAGATCGCGCTTCTAAACCGGGCGGCCGCGATGGTTGACGGCGCATATGACTTGATTCGCGAAAAACTTCGCCCTGGCATCCGTGAGAACGACATTGTCGCCGAAGTCAACAAGTTCCTCTACACCCACGGGTCAGACGACGTTGAGGCAATCAACGCGATTTCGGGTGAGCGGTGCAGCCCCCATCCCCACAACTTTACCGACCGCATGATCAGGCCTGGCGACCAGGCCTTCTTCGACATTCTACAGTCGTTCATGGGGTATCGCACTTGTTATTATCGCACGTTCAATGTTGGCCGGGCGACTGACGCCCAGCGCGATGCCTATAAGATGGCGCGCGATTGGTTGGATAACGCCATGGCTCGGATCAAGCCGGGCGCCTCCACCGCCGATATCTGCGGCGCACTTCCGACCGCAGAACAATTCGGCTTTCCCGACGAGATGTCGGCGTTCGGCCTGCAGTTCGCGCATGGCCTTGGCCTCGCGCTGCACGAGCGGCCTATCATCTCTCGCGTCGTTTCGATGGATCACCCAACGGAAATCAAAGAAGGCATGGTCTTCGCAATCGAAACCTATTGCCCGGCGACTGACGGATATTCCGCGGCGCGGATTGAAGAGGAAGTGGTCGTCACAGACCAAGGATGCCGTGTCATTTCCCTGTTTCCGGCCGAGACCCTTCCTATCGCCAACGCCTACTGACCAATAAAGATGTCGGAGTGAGACATGCTTGAGCTCTACAGCGCGCCCCAGTCCACTTGCAGCCAGAAGGTGCGGCTTACGCTCGCGGAAAAGAATCTCGACTTTGTCGAGCACAAGATGAAGCTGTTTCAGAACGATCAGCTAAAGCCCGACTACTTGAAATTGAATCCAAATGGCGTCGTGCCGACGCTCGTCGACGATGGAACGCCGATCGTCGATTCATCAGTGATCATGGAATACCTGGACGAAGTGTACCCCGAAGTCGCGCTTGGCGCGGCCGAACCGAAGCGGCGCGCCCAGATGAGGGCGTGGCTTCGGTTCTTCGAAGAAGTGCCGACCGTCGCGGTGCGATTCCCATCCTACAACGCCGCCTTTGCGCGCCATTTCGAGAAAATGTCGGACGAGGAGTTCAAGGAGTTGGCCAAATCCAAGCCACTTCGCGACAAGTTTCTCGGGGAGATGGACAAGCAGAAGGGCTTCAGCGTTGAGAAGCTCAAGCAGGCCGAAGACAGCATTAGCAAGACAGTTAAGCGGATGGAGAAGCCGCTCTCCCAATCGGAATATTTACTCGGCAAAAATCTAACGTTGGCTGATTTCGCGGTTCTGCCGTCTTTGATCCGAATGGAGGATCTTGGCTACGCGTTCCTCTGGAAGGAATGTCCCGGCGTTGCCGCGTGGCTGACGCGCATGAAGAGCCGGCGATCATACAGCGTCGCGTATTACGATGGTTCGCTGCTGTCCCAGCAATACCCTGGAATTCGCGAAGAGCACCAAGGCCGCAGGGCGCTCGCGCTCGCTGATAGCGCAGCTTAGCTGGCACAAGCGCGTATCGCGGAGACACGACCATGGGCATGCTCGTTGACGGCAATTGGATCGCCGACGATCAACGGTTGCGCAATTCAGATGACGGCAATTTTGTCAGGCCGAACACTGCGTTTCGAAGCTGCGTCACGGCCGACGGGTCGTCGGGCTTTGCCGCTGAGCCCAACCGTTATCATCTCTATGTCGCTCTGTCCTGTCCCTGGGCTCACCGTACGTTGTTGTTACGCGCCCTAAAGGGCCTTGAGGACGCCATTCCGGTCTCCATCGTCGCGCCCTGGACGTTAGAAAGCGGATGGTCCTTCGCGAGCTATCCCGGAGCGACAGGTGATCAGGCCAATGGCTCCAAGTACCTCTATGAGCTCTACCTTAGAGCCCACCGCAACTACACCGGTCGGGTGACTGTTCCCGTACTCTGGGACACCAAGACCAATACGATCGTCAGCAACGAATCCGCCGAAATTGTGCGAATGCTCAACAGCGAGTTCAACGCGTTCGCGCGTCATCCAGACAATGACTACTATCCGATGGAGTTGCGCGGGGAAATCGACGAACTCAATACGCGAATCTACGGCGCCGTTAATCACGGAGTGTATCGAGCCGGATTCGCTGGAAGGCAGGATAAGTACGAGAAGGCAGTTGCTGACCTATTCAACACTTTGGACGTTCTGGAGGAGCGCCTATCTGACCGACACTATCTGTGCGGTGAGCGAGCTACCGAGGCGGATTGGCGATTGTTTCCAACGCTGATTCGATTTGATGCCGTCTACTACATTCATTTCAAATGCAGCATCAAACGACTGGTCGATTATCCAAGCTTGTTTGACTACACGCGAGAGCTCTATCAGGCGCCGGGTGTCGCGGCGACTGTGAACTTTGATCACATCAAACATCATTATTACGGCAGTCACGTGCGCATAAATCCGTCGGGGCTAGTACCCGTCGGGCCCGTACCGGACTTCGATATTCCCCACGGCCGGGGGGCAGTTTCAAGAAAAACAAAAGGAATACCTCGTGTCGGCCTCGCGCCGGCGCGATGAGGGGAGAGTTCTCAGTCATGGACGCAGCAATCTCAGTGATGCCGTCGGCGATCGGAATCTCGCGTCGGAAGGCGTGGTACAGAAACCTTACGATCCAGGTGCTGATCGCAATGCTGCTGGGTGCGCTGGTCGGGTGGTTCTTTCCCGCGGTGGGCCCGGCGTTGCGTCCTTTCGCCGACCTATTCATCAAAATGGTCAAGATGGTGATCGGCCCGCTCGTCTTTCTTATGGTTGTTACCGGCGTCAGCGGCATGGGGGATCTCAAGCGCGTCGGTAAGGTCGGTCTAAAGGCTGTCGTCTACTTCGAAGTTGTGACCACCGTTGCGCTAGTTATTGGCCTAATCGCAGGGAACCTCATCCACCCTGGAGCGGGCATGTCCCCGCCGGCCGCGAATGATGCACAACGCGCTGTGGTGGAGAAATTTGCGGGTGTCGCAAAAGAGCAGTCGCTGTTGAACTTCGTGCTCAACATTGTGCCAGACAACATTTTCGGTGCTTTCGAACACGGCGATGTGCTTCAAATTATGTTCTTTGCTGTGCTCTTCGGAGCGGCTCTTGTCGCGCTGGGCGATCGTGGCAAGAAGGTCGAGGAGTCAATCGAGCGCTTAACGTCGGTCCTCTTTGGCGTCATCGCGATTGTAATTCGTTATGCGCCGATCGCGGCGTTCAGTGCGATGGCATTTACGGTCGGCGCCTTTGGGCTCTCGTCTCTCGGTTCGCTCGCGGAATTGGTCCTGACCACTTACGCCGCGATGGTGTTCTTTATCTTCGTGGTGCTGGGGATAGTCGCGCGGATATTCGGCTTCAGCATCCTGCGATTTCTATCGTACATCCGCGAAGAAGTCGTGATCATGCTTAGTACATCGAATTCAGAGAGTGTTCTACCGCGGTTGATGGAGAAGATGCAGCGGTTGGGATGCGCTCGTTCCGTGGTCGCCCTAGTGCTGCCGACTGGGTACACCCTGAACCAAGATGGCACCTCCATTTATCTGTCGCTGTCGACGCTCTTCATCGCGCAGGCGTACGGAATACACCTCTCGATCACACAGCAGGTCGAACTGGTCGCGATCATGATGATCACGTCCAAAGGTGTCGGTGGCGTATCCGGTGCTGGATTTGTGATTTTGGCGTCGACATTGGCTGCGATCGGAACGCTTCCAGTGGAAGGACTTGCGCTTCTGCTCGGCGTCGAGCGCTTCATGTCGATGGGTCGTGGAATGGTGAACATGATTGGCAACGCAGTGGCCACCGTTGTCGTCTCGAAGTCCGAAGGCGCCTTCGATGAGAGTGCAGCTGTGGCGGAATATCAGAAGCACTTCGCCGACCCGTCGATTGCGACGCTCTAAGCACGGCCACGGAAGGCCGTAATACAACGGGAGATCTTTGATGCGTATTGGTTGGATTGGGTTGGGAAGAATGGGCTTCCCCATGGCAACTCGACTTTTGGATGCCGGCTATTCGCTTTCGATATGGAATCGGACGAAGTCTAAGGCAGAACCGCTCGCTATGCGGGGCGCCACTATCGTGAGCGAGCCGAAGGATTTGGCGGATGTCGACGTTCTATTCACGATGGTCGCCACTGGTGATGACGTCAAAGAGGTTTGCCTTGGGGCTAGCGGCGTGTTCGGGAGGGGGCGACCGCCAAGGTCCACGATACACGTCGATTGTTCGAGCATCGGCATCGATGAATTGAACGAGCTTCGCCATGAGCTGTCGAACCTTGGTGTGCAGTATGTCGTGGCTTCGGTCAGCGGAAACGGCAATTGCGTTCGGGCGGGGAAGCTGTCGAGCGTGACTTCGGGACCAGAAAAGGCCTTTCAGTCAGTAAAACCCCTCATTGAGGCTTTTGCCCCACGCGGGGTGTACTACGTCGGCGACGGCGATTTGGCTCGTGTCTGCAAGATCGCACACAACGTCATGCTCGGTGTCGTCATCGAGAATCTCATCGAAATCACATTGCTTGCGCAAAAAGCTGGAGTTTCGCGCGCCGCCTTCCTTGAGTTCATGAATAACAGCGTGATGGGTTCAATCTTCACGCAATACAAGACGCCGGCGTTGGTCAATCTCGACTGGGCAACGACTTTCACACCGAAGTTGCTACTGAAAGATCTGGACCTCGGGCTGTCTGCCGGCCGCGACTACGGAGTGCCTATGCCAGTGACGGCTTCCACTCGCGAGACCGTGCAAATGCACATCGGTGCCGCGATGCTCCAGAAGGATCCAGAGAAGTATCTCTCGATGGATTTTGGAGCTTTGTTAGAGACCATGGCGTTGACCGCTGGAATCGAAGTGTCCAGCGAAAATAAAAAAGTACTTTCGGGCCTGGAAGTGTGATGGATGGTCGGCCTCGACAGGGGCCGTCATCCAAATGTTGGAGGCAAGATGTCGGCGCTCAAATCCCAGAAACGGGACACTGTCGCTAACGACGATATCGGCGAGGAAACGCGGTTGCGCCTGTATCGCACACAGGTCGAAATTCGCGAAGCCGAGCAGCGCGCGTTCGATCTGTTCCTGCAGAATCTGGTGAAGGGCACGAGCCATCTGTCGCTCGGCCAGGAAGCGATCGCCGCCGGCTGCGCTGTCGCTATGAAGCCCGGCGACCTGTCGTTCTGCACCTATCGCGGTCACGCCCATACGCTCGCCCGCGGCGTGCCGTTTGAGAAGGTGCTGGGCGAACTGATGCAGCGCGACAATGGCCTGATGCGCGGCAAGGGCGGCTCGATGCATCTGACTTCGGTGGATCATGGCGTGATGGGCTCGTATGCGATCATCGGCGCGCATTTGCCGATCGCCTGCGGCGCCGCCTGGCGCGCGCAGTACAAAGGACAAAAAGATGTCTCGGTCTGCTTCTTCGGCGACGGCACGACCAATATCGGCGCCTTCCACGAAGCGCTGAACTTCGCCGTGGTGTGGAAGCTGCCGGTGATCTTTGTCTGCGAGAACAATCTCTACATGGAATATACGCCGATCGCTGACGTGACCGCGGTGAAGAGCCCGGCCGGCGATCGCGCCTCGGCCTACGGCCTGCCGCGCATCGTCATCGACGGCAATGATGCGGACGTCGTCTATCGCACCATGAGCGCCGCCTATGAGAAGGCGCGCGCCGGCGAAGGGCCCTCTTTGATCGAATGCCTCACCTATCGGCACAGCGGCCATTCGCGCGCCGACCCCGCCAAATACCGGCCGGAGGGCGAGCTCGAGAAATGGAAGGAGCGCGACCCGATCAAGATCTATCGCGAGCGGCTTAAGGCTTTCGGCGTCAAGGACGAGGTCATCGCCCGCATCGATGCCGAGGTGAAGCAGCAGGTCGATGAGGCGACGGAGAAGTGCAAGGCGGCGCCGATGCCGCCGGCCGACATTCTCACCACTGACGTTTACGCCGACGGAGGCTTCGCATGGCGGAACTGACATATCGCGATGCCGTCATCCGCGGCATCGCGCAGGAAATGGCGCGCGATCCGCGACGTCGTCTTCTTGGGCGAAGACGTCGCCAAGGCCGGCGGCGTGTTCAAGGCGACGGTCGGGCTTTACGAGCAGTTCGGCCCGCTGCGCGTCCGCGACACGCCGATTTCGGAACAGGCCATCATGGGCGCCGCGATGGGCGCGGCGATGACCGGGCTCAAGCCGATCGCCGAAATCATGTTCTCGGACTTCTTCGCGGTCTGCTTCGACTATATCGCCAACGAGTTCCCGAAGAGCCGCTACATGTCGAACGGCCAGCTCAAATGTCCGCTGGTCATCCGCACCGGCAACGGCGCTGGCTCGCGCTTCGGCGCTCAGCATTCGCAGAGCGTCGAGAACTGGTGCATGATGATCCCGGGCCTGAAGGTCGTCGCGCCGTCCTCGCCGCGCGATGTCATCGGGCTGCTCGCCGCGTCGGTGCGCGATCCCGATCCGGTGATCTTCCTCGAGCACAAGTCGCTCTATGCAACGAAGGGCGAAGTGCCCGACGGCGAGATCGTCGACGTGCTCGGCACTGCCAGCATCGTGCGGCCCGGCAAGGACGCGACAATCGTGGCGCTGGCGCTGATGGTGCCGCGCGCACTCGCGGCCGCCGAAAAGCTCAAGAACGAGCACGGCATCGATTGCGAGGTGATCGACGTGCGCTCGCTGGTGCCGCTCGACACGCAGACGATCCTTGGCTCGGTGGCCCGCACGCACCGGCTGTTCACCGTGGAGGAAAATCCGCGGCTGTGCGGCTGGGGCGCCGAGATCGTCTCCATCGCCGCCGACGAGGCCTTCTATGATCTCGACGGCCCGCCGGTGCGCATCACCACGCCGCATATTCCGCTGCCGGCCGCCGACATCCTGGAAGACCTGGCATTGCCCAGCGTCGACCGCATCGCCGAGCGGGTGCGGAAGTCGCTGGAGAGCTAATCACTGCCGTCATCGCCGGGTTTATCCCGGCGATCCCGATCGATTAGGCATCGCTGCGCCTAATTGATCGAGATGGCCGGGACAAGCCCGGCCATGACAGCGAAGAGACCGAGGAAACACCATGGCCATGTACGACAATCTCCTCGCCAATGTGCCGACCGATCTGTGGATCGGCGGCCAGTGGCGCAAAGCGTCCGACGGCGCGCGTTTCGACGTGATCGATCCGGCGACAGAGAACAAAGTCGCCTCCGTCGCTAGCGCCACGGTCGACGACGCCAAGGCGGCGATCGATGCGGCGCACGCCGCGTTCCCGGGCTGGGCGGCCAAGAAGCCACGTGAGCGCGGTGAGATCCTGCGCAAGTCCTACGAATTGATCATGCGCGATGCCGAGCGGCTCGCCAAACTCATCACCATCGAGAACGGCAAGGCCCTGTCGGACTCGCGCGGCGAAGTCGCCTATGCGGCGGAATTCTTCCGCTGGTATGCCGAAGAAGCCGTGCGCAATGTCGGGCAGAACTCGGTGGCGCCGTCGACCGGCGCGCGCATTCTCGTGCATCACAAGCCGGCCGGCATCGCGGTCCTGGTCACGCCGTGGAATTTTCCGGCCGCCATGGCGACGCGCAAGATCGGCCCGGCGCTCGCCGCCGGCTGCCCGGTCGTGCTCAAGCCCGCGTCCGACACGCCGCTGACCATGCTGGCGCTGATGCCGATCC
The DNA here is from genome assembly GCA_963695615.1 of uncultured Alphaproteobacteria bacterium. Lineage (GTDB taxonomy): Bacteria > Pseudomonadota > Alphaproteobacteria > Rhizobiales > Xanthobacteraceae > BOG-931. Next base: position 436,798 of record CAVOHH010000007.1, read on the forward strand.
TCGAAGAGGCCGGCGTGCCGGCCGGCGTCGTCAATGTCATTCCGTCGCGCTCGTCGGGCAAAGTCGTCAGCGCGATGCTGCACGATCCGCGCGTGCGCGTGGTGTCATTCACCGGCTCGACCGAAGTCGGCCGCAAGCTCTTGCACGAAGCGGCGGACAATATCGTCAAGCCGGCGATGGAACTCGGCGGCAATGCGCCCTTCATCGTGTTCGACGACGCCGATATCGACGCCGCCATCGACGGCGCGATGATCGCCAAGATGCGCAATATGGGCGAAGCCTGCACCGCCGCTAATCGCTTCTATGTGCACGAGAAGGTGCACGAGGAATTCGCCAAGAAGCTGACGGCGAAAATGGCCGGGCTGAAAATGGGCAATGGTCTCGACGACGGCGTGGCGCTCGGCCCGCTGGTCAACAAGGAAGGCCGCGACAAGGTGATCGAGCTCGTCGATGACGCCGTAGCCAAGGGCGCCAAGGTACTCACCGGCGGCAAGACGCCGGGCGGACCCGGCTTCTTCTATCCGGCCACCGTGCTCGCCAATGTCGCTAACGATTCGAAAATGCTCAGCGAGGAAATTTTCGGACCCGTTGCTTCGCTGCAGACCTTCAAGTCGGACGACGAAGTGATCGCGCGCGCCAACGACACCGAATACGGCCTTGTCGCCTATCTCTACACCAAGGATCTGAGCCGCGGCATGCGCGTTTCGGAGAAGCTCGAATTCGGCATGATCGGGCTCAATCGCGGCCTGGTCTCCGACCCCGCAGCACCCTTCGGCGGCGTCAAGCAATCCGGCCTCGGCCGCGAAGGCGCGCATGAAGGCCTAATGGAATTTACCGAGACCCAATACATCTCGGTGACGTGGTAGGGCGTGCGCGATGGATATTCTAATGCCACAACTCGGCGAGACCGTCGCTGAAGGCAAGATCACGAAATGGTTCAAGTCGGCCGGCGATGCAGTCAAGCCCGGCGACAATCTGTTCGAGATTGAAACCGATAAAGTATCGATGGAAGTGCCATCGACTACGACCGGCACCTTGAGCGAGATTCGCGTTGCGGAGGGCGCAGTCGCCCTCGTAGGCACTGTCGTCGGCGTCATCGTCGCCAGTTCAGGCGCTGCGGCGAGTGCGCCCGCTGGCGTAGCAAAGGCTCAGCCCGCGAAACCAGCCGTCCCAGCTGCGCCCCTTGCAGCCGCGCCGGCGGCAGCCGCGCAACCGCAACAATCGGCGCAATCGATCAAGCTTGACCCGCTCTTTGAAGTCCGGACTCCCGACCGCAATTTTGGTCCGGCAAGGCTGTTGGGCGGCACTGCCATCACGCCGCTGGCACGGCGGCTTGCCGGTCAGGCCGACATTGACCTCTCTCGGATTCGCGGTTCTGGCCCACACGGCCGCATTGTGGCCCGCGACATTCAAGACGCGCCGCGGCCGTCGAGGGCGCCCGCTGGGTACGACGGCCCAAACGCCGCGGACCTCAAAGCGCTCTATGCGCCGGACGCTTACGAAGAAGTGCCGCTCGACGGTATGCGCAAGACGATTGCAGCGCGGCTGACGCAGGCTGCGACTATTCCGCACTTCTATCTGATGACCGACGTTGTTATCGACCGGCTCTTGGCGCTACGCGAGGAAGTCAATGCCTCGGCGCCGAGGGAAAAGGATGGCAAGCCGGCCTTCAAGATTTCGCTCAACGATTTCATCGTCCGCGCGTTGGCGCTGGCACTGCAGCGGGTACCGGCGGCGAATGCGATCTGGGCCGGCGACAGAATATTGCGCTTCAAGCATTCCGATATCGGCGTCGCGGTCGCGCTCGAAGGCGGCCTGATCACGCCGGTGATCCGCAATGCCGAAGTCAAGTCGTTGAGCGCGATTTCGACCGAAGTGAAGGATCTGTCGGCGCGGGCGAGGAGTAAGAAACTGCAGCCGTCCGAATATCAGGGCGGCGCGTCGGCGATCTCCAATCTCGGCATGCACAATGTCCGCGAATTCACCGCCATCATCAATCCGCCGCACGCGACCATCCTCGCCGTCGGCGGCGCGCGCCGGCAGGCGATTGAGACGGACGACGGCGGTGTCGCCTTTGTCAGCCTGATCAGCATCACGCTGTCCTGTGACCATCGCGTGCTCGACGGCGTGCTAGGCGCCGAACTACTGGCCACCATAAAAACTCTTATTGAAAGACCACTCTCAGCGGTAGCCTAGGCCATAGCACCGACCGAATTATGATAGGACCGACGGATCCATTGGCGGCGAATTCTCGCACATCCGATCGGCTCGGCAGGGGACAGGTCGTGCCGCGGTCGTACTCGCGTCGTTCCGGCGGCCGGAAGTCTCCGGACATGGTCCGGACTTAGGCCCATTATGGCCCGCGTCGGATTGACTCCGATAACGGCATTTATCGGAAGTAATCAGCACGATTACGATACGCTGGTTTCAATTTCGTAGAACATTGGCAGGTCATCGCGCCCATCGCATTCTGGCAATACGCGGATCCTGCGCAAATGCTTTCCGATCAAAGTCAATTGTTTCTCTAGGCATTTCGCATAGCGCGCGTGCGCCATTTTCGCCGAGAAGAACTCGCCAAGTCTGAGGCATAAGGAGTTGCGAGTTTGCAAATACTCGGCACCTAAGGATCGCGTGGTTCAATCTGTGATGAGGGTCCCTGACCGAAGCATACTTGACGAGGTCGATGTCCGCTTCGCGCGCTAAATCGGCCAGGGTTTGGCATTCGTCATATCGCGTCGGATGGGTCCAATACTCGGCGCTCGAATTGAGGGGTGGCAGGGTGAGATCGATTAATTTGGCCACGTAATCGGCCGCGAATGCGGTGTACTCTCCTGCGTCAGATGGCCATTTTGTACGGGGCGATTCCGAGAAGAAGAGCAGTCGTCGAAAGCACAGCTCAGCAATCGCTGTGTGAGGATGTTCAGAAGCGTAGTACACGCCGGGAGTGAAGCCCGCTCTTCGGAAGCGAGATCCAATCGGATAGGGGGCGGCGTAACGAAAGGGCGTCGATAGTAGAAAATGAAGATTTTGGCATTCGGCCGGAACGGGCGGCTTAGTCTGCTCAATGAGCTCTTCTAGGAGTTTTTGCTCCGCCGCGGTGTCAGTAAGTTTGGCGGTCGAAATTCGGTTTTGCGCTTCTACTACTCTCCACGTGCGCCCAGCGCCTCGTGTGCTGCTAGACGACAGCTCGGCGGGAGTCGAGATACTCGATGACATTCGTGAGTTCCAGAAATCGTCTGAATTAGCTCAAGCGGGACACTGTTCAATACCGTGTTTTTGTTTCTCAACCAGTCGGATGCAACCGTATCGTCACCGGCGACTATGCCATCTAAAGATCGGTAGAGGCGCACAAAGAGAACAGCGAGCTCGAAGGACTTCTGTTCAGGTTCTAGTTCATATGCGCCTTTTCGCATTCGCGAGACGGTCGGTTCGGATAAGCCCAGGATTTTCGCCAGAACGGTGCTCTTAATCTCTAGACGTTCAGCGGCGCGCAAAGCTGCCTTGGTGACGATTTGGGACTGGCGGGGCGCTGAATGGGGACGTGTTCGCATGGCCTAACGCGATTCGACTATAGAACGATTAGCATCTCTTACTTTCCACAGAAAGCATTTTTCATTTCTTAAGAAATTTTCGACTGCAATTATTTCTCAATGATCAGTTCGCTTTGAGGAATAAAATCCTTTAATGATCTCGATGCTCTGTTTCTTCCTTCAAACTTATCAACCGCCATTCGGTTCAAACGCCCTCGCATTCAGGAGCGATTGACGTCACCCCACGCGGTCACGCGACCGATATCGCTCCAAAGATCACCAATCTCAAAGCGAGAAGGGTCGAAAGCGCTCCGCCGATCCCGTGCCCACGCCAACCAATCCGCAGCTGATCTGCCGCCGTAGACTGCATCAGGATCTCCTGACTTGTCCTCAAGCACTTTAATAAAATCTCCCGCAAGCTGAGCTTCTCGCCACGCTTGCGCAAATTCGATGAAACGGCGCCATCGATTGCGGTCCTGGTCGCGCTTTTGCTTCTCCTCGTATCGACGCATTTCCTCTTCTCTATGGCGGCGTTCGGCAGCCTCCGCTTGCAGACGCCATTCTTCAAGGATTGGCCCGACGACCGCGAGGACCGCCACGACATCCGGAATTTGTTGTTCGAGAGATTGCTCGCCGTCGCGCCACTCCCGCCGCAAACCACGACCGATCCAGGTGTCGATTGATAGGATAAGCTCGCCTGTCGTGAACCGTTCCTGCGTCCACTCTTGATCAGAATAATATCGTTGGGTCTTCTCCTCGGGCGTCAGACGTCGACGAACTTGCTTGATGCGTTCCCGCAGCCTGAATGCGACCGTGTTTCGTCCGGTCTCCAGTGACATCTTGTAAGGTGGTTCGCCTTTGACCTTGTAGCCGAGTTTTTCTGCTGCTTTGAACAGGGTGCTGAGGATGCGCTGCTGGCGGCGTTCGAGCTTTGTGAACGGCTCGGTTAGGGTGCGTCCCCAGACCGTTCGATCGTGCGTAATGTCACGTTGGTGACGGGCAATCCAGGCTGCGATCACCGGATGGGGTCGGCTTAGGTTGGCGGGGACGGTAATGTCGGCTGCCGCAGCGCGAGCAGCCTGGAGCTTTTCACTGGTCTCCGTATCCAGTGCCGGGGCAGCAGGAGTTTCACTGACAGAAGGAGTGATAGTGACCTTTAGCGCGGCGCCAGGAGCCGCATCGGGCAATGACGTCTGTTTGATCCGCTTACCGGTGGCGAGCCGGGCCCAGTAGCCGCGCGGCGGAGAGGGGACGTTGAGGCGGTCGCAAATCTTCTTGAGACCTCGTCCGGAAATTCCGTACTGCGCACAAAGTCGCGACGCCGGCGTCTGCCACATCTGGCGATAAAGTTCTTCGCGGCTGATTGTCTGCGGCTTCTTGCGCTGCCCTTCGGTCATTCGACGCTCCTTTCCTTGCCGGTGAGGAACGCGAATTTAGCGTGCTGTGAGACACATCGCCGATTGCGGAGCAGAGGATATTTTTTTGTCGCGCGGCCGGATTTTGGTCCTGCGATCCCCACCACGCCTGTTAGAGAAAACTTGAAGAAATCAGGCCAAGCAGGTGAAGAGATCAATCTAAGTGTTTGAAATCATTGGCGCGCCCTACGGGACTCGAACCCGTGTTACCGCCGTGAAAGGGCGATGTCCTGGACCGCTAGACGAAGGGCGCTAATGGCGCGCGAGGCGCGCAGGTATGCGGTACCCGAAGGCGCGCGACATATAAAGAGCTTTGCCGGGAGCGGCAAGCGAGACCCCAGGCCGCGTTTCCCGGGCGCAGCGCAGCCATAGCGCGTTCACGCGCGTCTTCAACGCGCTATGGTGGTGCGCTGCAGACCCGAGATCGTGACGGACACCGAGCCTGCGGCGATCCCGGATCAGCGGTGCACCGTTTCACGCTGCACCGCATCCGGGAAACGAGCGTTTTGCCTTACCATTTCCCGACATTGGGCATCGAAACCCACGGTTCCTTCGGCGGTAACGGGGAACCTTTCTGCAGCAGCTCGATGGAGTGCTTATCGGGCGAGCGGACGAAGGCCATGTTGCCGTCGCGCGGCGGGCGGTTGATGGTGACGCCCGCCTTCATCAGCCGGTCGCAGAGCGCATAGATGTCGTCGACCTCATAGGCGAGGTGGCCGAAATAGCGCGCCTCGCCGTAGTCCTCGGTGTTCCAGTTATAGGTCAGCTCGACCAGCGGCGCCTGCGCGGCCGTCCGGCCCGTTGGCGACGAGGCCGTCGTCGCTCGGGGGCGTCGAGGAAGACCAGCGTGTATTTATTCTTGTCGTCGACGCGGCGGCGGACTTCCTTGAGGCCGAGCTTGTTGCAATAAAAGTCGAGCGCTGCATCGAGATCGCGTACGCGCAGCATTGTGTGCAGATACCGCATGGGAGAACCTCCGCTGGCCGGACGATTTTTCGGGGCTCGTCTTCTTCCGCGAGCCGGCCGTGAATATGTATGACAAGCCCCGCCAAGTATGAAGCCCGACTATGACAGTCGCATTGGATCGTCACTTTGGCAGTCATTTGGGCCAGTCACTTTGGACGGCCGGTGCGGACAGATGATTTGGACAGTCTCGTTGACCGATGATCGCGCCCGATCTCGATACCGCCATCGCGCGCCTCACCGAACTGGTCCACGAGGCCGACACCATCGTGCCGTTCACCGGCGCCGGCATCTCGACCGAGTGCGGCATTCCGGATTTCCGCTCGCCGGGCGGGCTGTGGACCAAGAACAAACCGATACCGTTCGACGAATTCCTGGCCAGCCAGGAGGCGCGCAACGAATCCTGGCGGCGGCGCTTCGCCATGGACGGACATTTCAGCGCCGCGCGGCCGGGACGCGGTCACCTGGCGCTGGCGAGCCTCTATCGCGCCGGCAAGGTGCCGGGCGTGGTCACCCAGAACATCGACAATCTGCACCAGGCCTCGGGGATCAAGCCGCAAGACGTCATCGAGCTGCACGGCAATACGACCTTCGCCCATTGTCTCGACTGCAGGGAGCGCTACGAGCTCGGCTGGGTGCAGCGGACGAATGGACGCCGGCAATGGCTGCGCGCCCGATTGCCCGGACTGCGGCGGCTTTATCAAGACCGCGACCGTCTCGTTCGGCCAGGCGATGCCCGATGCCGCGATGCAGCGCGCGCGGACCTGTCGCAGGCCTGCGATCTGTTTCTGGCGATCGGCTCGTCGCTTGCTTGTTTGGCCGGCGGCGGGCTTTCCTTTGATGGCCAAGCGCCATGGCGCGCGTCTTGTCATCATCAATCGCGAAGCGACCGACTTCGATGCCATCGCCGATCTTGTTGTGCGCCAGGACATTGGCACGGTGCTCGAACCGCTGATCGTTCATTGAGCGAGTCCATTGAGCTGCAGTCGTTGAGTCGACTTTGTGCACAGGGCAATGACGCTTTTATCGCACTGTTGCATTTTTGCCCTTTCGCCTTGGAATGGTCGGTGTTATCTTCAATTCAACAGATTCGTAAATTCGTGATGCGCCCGAAGTGGGTGCGAGCACCAGAGCGGCAGCCTCGGCAGCCTCGTCATCATGGCGTCGGACGGGATCGAAGCAAAATCCAACAAGTCGGGCTCTGGTCCCGACGTCGAACATGGCGCTCCGCACATCCTGGCGCACATGTTGGCGACGAAGCGACATCGCGTGTCGTCGAGGTGTCGGGCGTCATCAAATGGTTCGACGTCGCCAAGGGTTACGGCTTCATCGTTCCCGACAGCGGCATGGCGGACGTGCTGCTGCACGTGACCTGCTTGCGCCGCGACGGCTATCAGACCGCTTATGAAGGCGCCCGCGTCGTCTGCGAGGTTCTGCCGGGGCCGAAGGGTCTGCAGGCGTTCCGCGTCGTCTCCATGGACGAATCGACGGCGATCCATCCGGCGCAGATGCCGCCGCCGCGAACCCATGTTACAGTCGCGCCCACGAGCGGTCTCGAACGGGCACAGGTCAAATGGTTCAACAGGCTTCGCGGCTTCGGCTTCCTCACGCGCGGGGAGGGGACGCCGGATATTTTCGTTCATATGGAAACGCTGCGCCGCTTCGGCTTGACCGAGCTGCGCCCGGGGCAATTCGTCCTGGTGCGCTTCGGACCCGGCCCGAAGGGCATGATGGCGGCCGAGGTGCACCCCGAAGGCGGTTCGCTCGGACCGGCGTCGCACTAACGGCGCTCTTCGCTTACCTCTCTTATGCAGTCGCGCGGGCTCTCGTTGCTGCGCGGCGTTTTGCTTCGCTTCGATTGTTGTGCTCGCCTGCTGCGCGTTCGCGCCGGCGCGGGCGGCCGGAACGGACACGATCGAGATCGTCTCGGCAACGGCGTGCATCCGTTTTCCGTCGAGCTTGCCAGCGATGAGGCCGAACGCGAGCGCGGCCTGATGTATCGGAAGTCGCTGCCGGAAGGCCACGGCATGCTGTTCGACTTCGGCTTTCCGCAGCCGGTCGCGTTCTGGATGCACAACACCTATATCTCGCTCGACATGCTCTTCATCGGCACCGACGGCCACATCATCCGGGTCGCCGAGAACGCCAAGCCGATGACGGACACCTTGATACCGTCCGGCGGTATGGTTCGCGGCGTGCTCGAAGTCATCGCCGGCACCGCGCACAAGCTCGGCATCAAGGCCGGGGACCGCGTCACCGGCTCGATCTTCGGCAAGGGCACCTAAAAGCGGACTTAAAGGGCGCCCGCCCCGTCTTTCAGCGGCTATTGGCCGGGCTGGGTTTTGCTGGCGGAGCTTGGGTTGCTGGTCTGAGCCGAAAGATGTATCGAAAGCCGCGACCGGCGGGGTATAGCGCAGCCTGGTAGCGCGGCTGCTTTGGGAGCAGCAGGTCGCAGGTTCAAATCCTGCTGCCCCGACCATTTCTTCTTTATTCAATGCCGGCAAAATCAGCCAAAATCAGAAATGATTTTGACGCCATCTTGCACCATAGTGCCGATCTGACCGCCCGAAACCGCGAACAGCCAAATCGAGACCTTCATGACCGCCCGGATCTACAAACCCGCCCGGACCGCGATGCAGTCGGGCACCGCCAAGACCAAAGAATGGGTGCTCGATTTCGAGCCCGAGCAGCGAACGGTCATCGATCCGCTGATGGGCTGGACCAGTTCCGGCGACATGAAGCAGCAAGTGCGCCTGCACTTCGACACCAAGGAAGAGGCCATCGCCTATTGCGAGCGCAACGGCCTCGCTTACGAGGTGTTCGAAAGCGTGCCGCAAAAGCGCGCGCGCATTTCCTATTCGGACAATTTCGCTTACACGCGCCGCGGCGCCTGGACGCATTAGGACGTTAAGCGTGCCGTCTTGTTTGCGCGCTTGCGGCGCGCTGGCGCAACAGCGCGATGAAACGCTCTTCCGGCATTGGCTGGCCGAGCAAAAAGCCCTGGCCGTAGTCGCAGCCCATGCTGACCAGCGCCAGCGCGTCGGACGCCCGCTCGATGCCGACCCCGACCGCGACGCTGCCGAAGCTGTGCGCGAGATCGATCGCGGCCTTGCATAGCGGCGCGCTGACGGTGTCGGTGCCGCAGCCGGTGACGAAGCTGCGGTCGAGCTTGAGCTCGGCAAAAGGCAATTCGTTAAGCCGCATCACCGCGGCATAGTCGCGGCCGAAATCGTCGATCGCGAGCTTGACGTTGAGCGGCGCGAGGCGCTCGGCGATGTCGCGCGCCAAGTGAAAGTCGTTGACGACCTGTTCTTCGGTGACGTCGACGAGAAGGCCCGGCCATTTGTCGAACCGCGGCTGATAGCTTTTCACGATATCGACGAGGGCGACTTTTTTCAGCGCGTTGACGGGCATGTTGACCGCCATGCGCAGGTTGACGCCGAGCTTGGCGAAGTTGACGCTGGCCTTGAGTGCTTCGCTCAAAACGAGCTCGGACAGCGCGATCAGATTGGGTTCGGTCGCGGCGGGGATGAACGCGTCCGGCTTCAACACGCCATGCACCGGATGGCGCGCGCGCGCAAAAGCCTCGACGCCGACGAGCTGCTTTTTGCGCAGATCGATCTTCGGCTGATACCAGAATTCGATCCAGTTCTTGGCCAAAGCTTCGCCGAGATCGACACGACCGGTGAGAGCCGTGCGTTGACCGAGCTTGAGATCCTGCAATATTCTCACGATGGCGCTCGTCTCGAACGGCTTGCTCAACACCGGTAACATGTGCAGGTGTTGTTGTTCGCCCATGGTTTTGAATTGCGCGAGCACGGCCGCTGAGCGATTGCTGGTCAGTTGCACTTGCCCGCTATAGCGCGCGCCGCCAAGCGTCATGATGCAATCGGCGGCTTCAAGCCCGACCTCGAGAAAGATGATATCGGGCACCCGCGCCACCAGCGCGTCACGCAGCGTGTGGCCGTCGCTGAATTCCACGGTATCGATGCCGCTGCCTTGCAGAACGAGCGACAGGAAATGCCGGATGCTGGCGTCGCTGTCGACGATGAAGCAAAGCGGGGTAGGGGCGCCGCTGCGCCGCTCACCGGCGATGGCCGGCGCGGGTCCGAGTGCCGGCCCGCGGGCCGGATTGCGCGCCGGCGCGCGCCCGAGATTGCCCGCGGCGCCGAGCTCGGCGGTGGCCGCGCGCGCAGGCGCAACGCCCGCGTGAGCGCCCGTCGGTCTAGGATTAGCCGCCATAGCTCAACGCCCCATGCCCCAAGCTTAACGCCCCAAGTCCCGATGTCCCCGCCGCCCCCGAGAACGGCCGGCGCATCATGAGGCAAAAGGCTTAATCCGCAGTTTCGGGCCGTTTTCCGTGCGGCGGACTTTTCGGTCGGCGGCCGCGAGTTTATGTGGATGTTACGGACCCCCTCACGCACCCATTCGCTTAACCCATGCACGGACCCGAGGTCTGGCGCGTCAGCTATGATTTTGCGGCGTAAAACCGGCTTTGAGCGTTGCGTCTGTGGTGGTATCGAGTGGGACCGCTGTGCCGGGCGTGCAAGAAGAATTCAGGGAGACAACGATGCCTACTCCGAAACTCGATCGCCGCAAATTTCTCGCAACCGCAGCGATTGCCGGCGCCGCCGGCAGCGTTCCTCCCGCCACGGCGGCGATTGCCGCGGCCTCGGCTACGCCACAGCCCGAACAGCGCCTGCCCTCGGCACTGCCGCCCAATGCTCATGTCGCGGCCGCGGAGTCCGGAACGCCGCAAGCCCCGGCCGCGTCGACGGAGAACGGCCCGCCCGGTTCGGACTTCATGGTCGACGTCATCAAGACGCTCGACATCAAATATCTGCCGGCCAATCCGGCGTCGAGCTATCGCGGCATCCATGAATCGCTGATCAACTACGGCAAGAACACGATGCCGGAATTCCTCACCTGCATGCACGAGGAATCCAGCGTCGGTATGTGCCACGGCTACTTCAAGGCGACCGGCAAGCCGCTGATGACGCTGGTCCACGGCGTCGTCGGCCTGCAGCACGCCACCATGGCGGTCTACAATGCCTGGTGCGATCGCGTTCCCGTGCTCATTCATCGGCGGCAACGATATCGACGCCGCGCATCGCGCTGCCTGGCGTGCCGACCTTCCACTCGGCGCAAGACATCAACGCCATCGTGCGCGACTACACCAAATGGGACGATACGCCGGTCTCGGCGCAGCATTTCGCCGAGAGTTTCGTGCGCATGTACAAGATCGCGACCACGCCGCCCTATGGTCCGGTGATGATGTCGCTCGACGGCGGCTTGCAGACCGAAACGGTCCGCGATTTCGGCCAGCCGCTTTACATCCCGAAATTCTTCGCCGCGGCCCCGCCGCAGGGCGATCTCGCCGCGGTGAAGGAAGCGGCGCGGCTTCTCGCCAATGCCGAACGTCCGGTCATCGTGGTCGATCGCGCGGCGCGCACGCAAAACGGCGTCGATCTTCTGGTCGAGCTCGCCGAATTGCTGCAGGCCCCGGTCGTCGACCAGGGCAGCCGCATGAACTTCCCCAACACGCATTATCTCAACCGGCCGCCGAACGTGATCCCGCAGGCCGACGTCATCATCGGCATGGAGCTGTCGGACTATTGGGGAACGGTGAACGGCTTCATCGACAACGGCAACGACGGCTTCGGCCAGGTCGTCACCAAGATCAAGCCGGGCACCAAGCTGATCAGCATCAGCTCGGTCGATCTGCTCACCAAGTCGAACTACCAGGACTTCCAGCGCTTCCAGAGCATCGACATTTCGATGCCGGGCGACGCCGAGGCGACTTTGCCGTCGCTGATCGAGGCGGTGAAGTCCGCGCATCGGCAACGATCGCAAGGATGCGATCGCAAAGCGCGGCGACGGCATCCGCCAAGCCCACGCCAAGGGCCTCGAGGCCATCAAAGCAGGCCGCCGCCATCGCCTGGGATGCGCAGCCCGATCTCGACGGCGCGGCTGTTGATGGAGACTTACGCCCAGATCAAGGACCACGACTGGTCGCTGGTTTCGACGTCCGGCAATACCAGCAACTGGGCCAACCGGCTGTGGCCGATGGAGAAGCACTATCAGTGGCTCGGCGCGTCGGGCGGCTACGGCGTCGGCTATGGCGCGCCGGCCTCGGTCGGCGCAGCGCTCGGCAACCGCGATCTCGGCCGCTTCTCGGTCTCGATCCAGTCCGACGGCGACTTGATGTATGCGCCGGGCGTGCTGTGGACCGCGGCGCGTCACAAGATCCCGCTGCTCGCGGTCATGCACAACAATCGCGGCTATCATCAGGAGGTCATGCACGTGCAGCGGATGTCCAATTTCCGCAACCGCGTCGCCAATATCGGCAACGACCTGGCGCCGATCGGCACCAGCATCATGAATCCCGACATCGACTATCACGATCTCGCCAAATCGATGGGCTGGTGGGCGAAGGGACCGATCACCGATCCGGCCGATCTCGGGCCGGCGATCAAGGAAGCGGTCGACGTGGTCAAGACCGGCCAGCCGGCGTTGGTCAATGTTGTGACGCAGCCGCGCTGAGGGGCAGGTAGGGGAATGAATATGCGTTTCGTTCGTTTACGTTCGATGAGACCGAAGCTGTCTAGTGCTCGCAGTTGCGGCGGCGGCAAGCTTCGCCGCTGCAAACGCGGCCGCCGCGGCCGACGCCGCAAAAGGCAAGATCGCCTTCACCCAGCACGGCTGCTGGCAATGCCACGACTTCGACGGCCAGGGCTCGGTCGCGACCAGCGACGGCCGGGTGATCGCGCGCACGCAATTGCCGCTCGATGCGTTCAAAGCTTTCGTGCGCACGACCAACGGCCAGATGCCGCCATTCCGGCCGGCGGTCCTCAGCGACGACGAGCTCGACGATATCTACGCCTATCTGCAATCGCGGCCGGAGCCGAAGGCGGTGAGCGACATCCCGTTGTTGAACAACGCCCGCGGTAACTGATCCTCAACGTCCAACACGATGTCGTGAGCGCGAAGTGCGGCGCCCAGGCGGTCATTGTGATTGGCGCGGCGGGGCCGGATTGCCGTAAAACCCTCGCGCGACCGTAGGTACCGTGGCAGGTCGCGGTGTCGGCGAATATTGCGCAAGCAAGTTCGCAACAGAGATGAGAGGGGACGAAGATGGCCAAGCGGAACGCAACCCGGAACCCGATCCAAACAAAGACCAATAGCCGCTTTAGCGTCCTCGCGGCGTCCGTCCTCGGCGCGCTGATATTGATCCCGTTTTTCGGCTTCACCGCGGGCCGCGTCAACGCGGCGGAGCCGGCCGTCGAAATTCCGGCGCCCGCGCTCGACCAAACTCTGCAGCCCGGCAGCGGATTGCAGACCGTGGTTCTGGCCGGCGGCTGCTTCTGGGGCGTGCAGGCGGTGTTCGAGCACACCAAAGGCGTGACGGCGGCGGTCTCCGGCTATGCCGGCGGCAAGAAGGAGACGGCGCATTACGAAGATGTCGGTTCCGGCCGCACCGGGCACGCGGAATCGCAGCAGGTGACTTTCGATCCGCAGCAAATCTCGCTCGGCAAAATCCTGCAGATCTATTTCTCGGTCGCGCACAACCCGACCGAGCTGAACTATCAGGGGCCGGATTCCGGCACGCAATATCGTTCGGCGATTTTCTTTGCCAATGACGAGCAGAAACGGATCGCAAGCGCCTATATCGATCAGCTCAACAAGACGAAGGCGTTCGGCGAGCCGATCGTGACCAAGCTCGAGCCGCTGACGGGATTCTATCCGGCGGAGGATTATCACCAGGACTTCGCCGTGACGCACCCGAACTATCCCTACATCGTGTTCAACGATGCTCCGAAGGTGGACAACCTCAAGCGCCTGTTCGCCGACGTCTATCGCGAGACGCCGGTCACGGTGATGGCGTCCAACAAACCCAGCCAATAAAGCCGGTTCTCCCCGCAATTTGCCTGCGAATCGAGCGCGTCGACACGCGCTCGATTTACGCTGCACTGCATCAAAAACCGGCGCGCGCTTATTAACGGCGCGACGTTAGAACTATAGCCATCGCGCAGCCTCTGCGTATATGTTCAGTCCAGGAGGCGAGCCGGAAGAGCTCGTCCCGTTGGACAATGAGAAAATGGGGAGAAGCGCCATGGCTATGGCAGCGACGTCGCTTGGGGCATTGCCCGAAGCGGAACATAGTGCGCAATTGCGCAAGGCCGTCATTGCATCGACGATCGGCACGGCAATCGAGTGGTACGATTTTTTCCTCTACGGCACCGCGGCCGGGCTTGTTTTCGGACAGCTGTATTTTCCGAATTCCGATCCGCTCGCGGGGAAGCTGCTCGCTTTCGGCACCTATTTCGTCGGCTTCGTCGGCCGTCCTATCGGGGCTGCGATTTTCGGCCATTACGGCGACCGCATCGGCCGCAAGGCGACCCTGATCGCGACGCTGTTGTGCATGGGGCTTGCGACCTTCGCCATCGCCTTCGTGCCGACCTACGCTTCGATCGGCGTCTGGGGCGCCGTTCTGTTGACCGTGCTGCGCTTGATTCAGGGCATCGGCGTCGGCGGCGAATGGGGCGGGTCGGTGCTCTTGGCGATGGAGTGGTCGCGTACACACAACCAGCGCGGTCTGGTCGCGGCTTGGCCGCAATTCGGCGTGCCGTGCGGGTTGTTGCTGTCCACTCTGGCGGTCCGTGTCTTCAGCACCTATGCCGGCGATGAGTTCCTGACTTGGGGCTGGCGCGTTCCGTTCGCGCTGTCGATCGTGCTGGTCGGCGTCGGCCTTTGGATCCGGCTTGGCATTATGGAAACGCCGGTGTTCCAGGAAATTCTCGACAAAGAGAAGACCGAAAAAACTCCGGTCCTCGAAGTCATTAAGCGGCAGCCGAAGGAAATCATTCTTTCGGCCCTGCTGCGGATGTCGGAACAGGCACCGTTTTATATTTTCACCGCCTTCGTCTTCGCCTATGCGGTCGGCACACTGCACATGACACGGGACCTCGTTCTCGGGGCCGTCATGGCGGCGGCCTGCGTGTCCTTCGTCACCATCCCGTTGTCCGGCCATATCTCGGATAAGATCGGCCGCAAAAACATGTACCTGATCGGCGTCGTGACCATGGGGCTGTTCGGGTTCCTGTATTTCGGCATGGTGGATACGGCGGTTCCGTGGGTGGTCTTCATCGCCATCGTGTTGTCGCTGATCCCGCACGATATGCAGTACGGGCCGCAGGCAGCGCTGATCGCGGAATTGTTCACGCCGCGGCTGCGCTATAGCGGAGCCTCCCTCGGCTATCAGCTCGCCTCGATCATCGCCGGCGGTCCGGCGCCGATCATCGCTCTCGCGCTGTTCGCGACCTATCACACCGGCTATGCGATCGCGATCTATATCGCAGGCTGCGCGCTGATCAGCCTGATCTCGGCAGCTTTGATGCCTGACTATACCGGTCAGGATATCTCCGCCGAATACGACGCGCCCGCAGTGGCCGCCGAATAGGCGGACTGGTTTTATGCAAACGGCATCGCCGGGGCGGCAACGCCCCGGCGATTTCTATTTGCGCGTCAGTCGGTAAAGCTAAAACTAACCTCCAACGCCCGGCTATCAAAGGTTCTTTCGAGGTGGGCCCAAATTCAGACCCCAATTGCCTGGTGGATTGCTGTGTCAAATCTGGACAACTGGGATGCAGGCCACGGCGGCGGATGCTAACCCTGAAGGGCAAATCTCGGATTTTCCCATCGCAAATAGAGACCCAGAATGCTCGGCTGGTTTCAATCGCTCATGCCCAAGGAGGAGCGTTTCTTCACGCTCTTCGAGAAACACGCGACGATTGTCGTCGCGGGGGCCGAGGCGCTGCGCGGACTGCTGCAGGGCGGCAATACGATTGAGGATTACTGCAAACAAGTGTTTCAGCGCGAGGCCGAGGCCGACGATGTGACACGCGAAGTGCTCCTCGCCGTCCGCCGCACCTTTATAACCCCCTTCGACAGAACGGATATCCAAGACCTCATTTCCTCAATGGACGATGCCATTGACCAGATGAACAAAACGGCAAAGACAATTGTTCTGTTCGAGGTCCATACTTTCGAGCCGCAGATGCAGCAGATGAGCGAAATAATTCTTCAATGCTCGAAGTTGGTGCTGGAAGCCGTGCCGTTGCTCAGTTCGATTGGCGCCAATGCCGGCCGTCTCAACGCACTCACAACAAAAATTATCACCACCGAAGAGCAGGCGGACGACATCTACAACCGGGGCCTGAAAGCGCTGTTTCTTGCGAGCCGTCGGGAGAACAATGAAGGTAGTGCGATGAAATTTGTTGTCGGCTCCGAACTCTACGATCATCTGGAAAAAGTCGTTGATCGCTTCGAGGATGTCGCAAACGAGATAAATTCAATCGTGGTCGATCAGCTGTGATGCGCATCACCCCATGACGGCCGCGCTAAGCCTGCCTCTCTTGATCGGCTTGATCGCGGTGGCGCTCGCGTTCGATTTTCTCAACGGGCTGCACGATACCGCAAACTCGATAGCGACGCTTGTCTCAACGCGTATGCTGCGGCCGCGTTACGCTGTGATTTGGGCGGCATTTTTTAATTTCGTGGCGTTCCTGGTCTTCGGTGTTCACGTGGCACGGACAATCGGAGTGGGCATCATTTCCGCCGATGTCATGGACGCTCACGTGATCTTCGGCGCTTTGATGGGTGCTATCGCCTGGAATCTGATCACCTGGTGGGCCGGTATTCCGTCGAGCAGTTCGCACGCGCTGATCGGCGGCTTGGTGGGTGCCGGCGTTGCCAAAGCCGGGATCAGCTCCATCGTATGGCCGGGATTGCTGACGACTGGCGCCTTCATTGTCCTGTCGCCGCTGCTGGGGTTTTTTCTCGCGTTGGTGTTGGTGCTGGCGGTTTCCTGGGTGTTCGTGCGTGCTAACCCGCGCACGGTGGAGCCTACATTTCAATGGCTGCAATTCGGTGCCGCGTCGCTTATTTCGCTTGGCCACGGGGGCAATGATGCGCAAAAGACCATGGGCATCATTGCCGTGCTGTTGTTCTCGCAAGGCCATCTCGCCGGCGATTTCTACGTACCATTCTGGGTGGTGATCACGTGTCAGGCTGCTATGGCGCTTGGCACGCTTATCGGCGGCTGGCGGATCGTGCGGACGGTCGGGTCCAAGATTACCCGTATGACACCAGTACAGGGCTGCTGTGCCTCCGCGGGCGGCGCCATCATGTTATTTGCGGCGACTTACCTAGGGCATACCGGTTTCGACAACGCACACCGTGACGGGAGCCATCATCGGGGTCGGAGCCGCACGGAAGGTTTCGGCAGTCCGCTGGAACATCGCCGGCAACATCCTGATTGCCTGGATCATTACGCTACCGGCGGCGGCGCTGATGGCGGCGTTGTGCTACCTTTTCTCGAAATTGCTCAGCTAACATCATCGATGAAGTCGACCCGGCCTCGAGCCGATAAAACCCGCCTCTTTTAGTCAGAGGTGACTACTTGTGCCCCTGAAACCGGCCGGCTGCGTTCCAGACCGTTTCGCCATGCCGGAGCAAATAGATCATGAGAATGGATGGCAGCAGGGCCTTGCCAGGTCAGGATGACCTTGGCGGCAGCGGCAACGCATTGGAGACCGTCTCGCGCGCAGCGCTGGAATCGGTTTCTCTCAGCCGATAAGGCTGCAATTCGCCGGCAGCCTCCAATACCGGATAGGCGACCGAGCAAATATGCGAGTGGATGCGCTTGAGGTCGCTCAGGATGTCGAGATGGATCGATGTTGTCTCCAGGCTCTCCGGCCTGCCTTCGCGCAGGCGTTCAAAATGCCGGTCCGCCGCCTCAAGCTCGGCCTTGCGCAGTTCGGTCTTGGTCCGCAGCAGCTTGCGCGCCGCTTCAACATCGCTGGTCATGAAGATGCCAAAGGCGGCTTGCAAACTCTCGACGGTTCGCTTGTGGAATTCAGTCAGCTCAGCCGCCCCTTCCGGAGAAAATTGGTAACGCCCCTTTATTTTCTTGATCGCAAGCTCGCACAGGTTTTTGTCGATGATGTCGCCGATGTGCTCAAGATTGATGGTGAACGATACGATCTCCATGGCGCGGTGGCCTTCGCTCTCGTCGAGGCTGTCACGTGTCAGCTTCGTGATATAGAGCTTGATCGCCTCATTCAATTTATCGACGACATTATCCTTGCGTTCCACGTCGCCGGCCAGTTTGCGATCGTTCGCCATGATGGCGGCCATCACATCGCGCAACATAGTCTCGACCGTGTCGCCCATGCGCAGCGTTTCGCGCGCGGCATTGGCGAGCGCAAGCGGCGGCGTCTCGAGGGCCGCATCGTCGAGATAGCGGGGCGCGGAGGCATCGTCCGGCTGCTTTCGTTCCGGCAGGAAGCGAACGAGTAGTTGGGCGACCGCATCGAGCGCGCCGATGAAGATCAAGGCCAGCGCGACGTTGAAGAGCATGTGGAACTCGGCGATGCGCTTCGCGGCATCCGGTTGCCACGCGCTCAACTCCTGCGCGATAGGATGTAGGAACGGGAGCGTGAGACAAACGCCGACCAAACGATTGAGCATGTTGCCGACAGGCAGGCGACGGCTCGCCGGATCGCCACGGTTGCCGGCTTCGATCAAGGGGTTGATGGCGCTGCCGAGATTGGCGCCAAGCACGAGCGCAAGAGCCGCCTCCGTGGTCACGAACTGCGAATAGGCGAGCGACATCACCAAAAGCACGACGGCGACGCTCGAATGCGCGGCCCAGGTCAATGCCGCGGCGATGACGATGCACAGAACCGGATCGTTGGTGATTGCGCCAAGAAGCGTGCGGACGGCCGGCGCTTGCTCCGCAGGCGCCAGCGTGTCGAGCAGGATATGTAGCGCAAGCAGTGTCAGCCCGAGGCCAATCGCGACACGCCCTAAAGCTTTGGCGAGCGCGTTTCCACCCGCCAGGCGAAACGTCACGAGACCGAGCACAAAAAGCACCGGCGCCCCCGCCGCGACGTCAAAAGACAAAAGCTGCACGATAATCGTGGTGCCGACATTGGCGCCTAGCATGATCGCAAGCGCCGGAACCAGGCTGACGATCCCGTCCGCGGCAAGCGAGGCCGTCATCAGTCCGGTAGCCGTGCTGCTTTGCAGCAGAGCGGTGAGCCCAAGGCCCGCGAAGAAAGCGGCAAAACGATTACGGAGAGCCTTTCCTAGAATCCGGCGCAGGTCCGGGCCGAATGCTCGCAGCACGCCGGTGAGGACCATGTGCAGGCCCCACAGCAGCAGCGCTACGCCGCCCATCAGGTCGAGAAGTACCATGCTTCCCATCTCACTCATGCCTTATCGATTTCGGCGCCGATACAGGCCGGCGCATTGATCGGCGCCGCGTATCCCAGGCTTTTCGCTAAATAGACCCCTTGGCCCCCTGATTCCACCACCTTGAGCGTATCGCGACGGCCAGCCATTATAGTGGCGTCGAACATTATAGGAATAACGCGGCAACCCGCTCCTACCCCTTCGATGAGGCGCACGACGGCGACCATGAACGACGGCAACAACAAGGCACGTATCGAATTGGGAATGAAGGTCTCCGTCCGGCGCAGCGGGCAAAATCGAATAGGCGTCGTGACCAGGCTTCAAGGTGACTATGTCATCCTGCGATGGACGAACTCAGACCTCGGCGAGACGGCTGAGTACGAGGCCCACCGGGACGATGTGACGCCGCTGGCGGGTTGGCTCTAGGAGGCGCGCCATGAGCAAGAACGGCTACCTTTCGCTGCAGGCCAACATCATCTGCCTATTGTTGGCCCTGATCGGCAGCACCGCCATCATTGAGCATCCGGGCTGGTTCGGCGGGGTACCCGGAGCGATCGCTCCCGCATGGGAATTTACAGCGCCGCCAAACTGACGGCGGACTCCTCCTCGACTTAAGCCAGACGTCAGCGAAAAATCTTCGGAGTTTAGAGCACCATGCCGCTTTGCGGATCGATCAGGTGCATGCGGTCCATGTCGGCATAGAGCCGCATCGTCTCGCCGGGGCCCTTGGCGCTGCCGGGGTCGACCCGTCCGCAGATTTCCTGGCCGTCGACGGTGAAATAGACCATCGTTTCCATGCCCATCGGCTCGACGACGTCGAGCATGGCGTCGAATTCGCAGTTCTGGTCGCAGTCGCTGCGCCGCGGCTCGGTCATGTGCTCCGGCCGCAGCCCGAAGATCAGCTCCTTGCCGGTCAGGCCCTGGAAGCGGGTGGTCTGTGCGCTCGGGATGGGCAGCGAGATCCGGTCGGAAATGCGCGCGCGCAGGCCGACGCCGTTCTGCTCGACGCGGCAGCGCATGAAATTCATCGCCGGCGAGCCGATGAAGCCGGCGACGAAGCGGGTCTTGGGATGATGATAGAGGTCCTGCGGCGTGGCGATCTGCTCGATCAGGCCGCCGTTCATGACCACGACGCGGTCGGCGAGCGTCATCGCCTCGACCTGATCGTGCGTGACATAGACGGTCGTGGTCTTGACCAGCTGATGGACGCGCTTGATCTCGGTGCGCATCTGCACGCGCAGCTTGGCGTCGAGGTTCGACAGCGGCTCGTCGAACAGAAAGACCTTCGGATTGCGCACGATGGCGCGGCCCATGGCGACGCGCTGGCGCTGGCCGCCGGACAGCGCCTTCGGCTTGCGGTCCAACAGCTCGGTGATGTCGAGAATGCGCGCGGCATTGTCGACGCGCCTCTTGATCTCGTCCTTGGGGAATTTGCGCAGCTTCAGCCCGAACGACATGTTCTCGAACACGCTCATGTGCGGATAGAGCGCGTAGTTCTGGAACACCATGGCGATGTCGCGGTCCTTGGGCGGCAGGTCGTTGACGATCTCGCCGCCGATATAGATGTCGCCGGCCGAGACCTCTTCGAGGCCCGCGATCATGCGCAGCGTCGTCGATTTGCCGCAGCCCGACGGGCCGACCAGGACGACGAATTCGTTGTCCGGAATATCGAGATTGATGCTGCGCACCGCCTCGACGTCGTCGTATCGCTTGACGACATTACGCAACGCGACTTCGGCCATTGTGGAAAGTCCCTTCGTCAGCCTTTGGTGGCGCCAGCGGTTAAGCCTGCGATGTAATAGTCCATCAGGAACGCGTAGATCACGAGCGGCGGCGCGGCGGCGAGCAGCGCGCCGGCCATCAGCATGCCCCACTTGTAAACATCGCCGCGAATGAGGCTCGTCACCGTGCCGACGGTGAGCACCTGCTGGTCCGCCGAATAGAGGAACGTCATCGGATAGACGAAGGCTGCCCACGACACGGTGAAGGCGAAGATCATCGCCGCGATGATGCCCGGCAGCGCCACCGGGATGAAGATTTTGGTGAGCATCTGCATGTGGCCGGCGCCGTCGATCAGCGCCGCTTCGTCGAGCTCTTTCGGGATCGACTGGAAATAGCCGATCATGATCCAGGTGCAGAACGGCACGGTGAGCGTCGGGTAGACCAGCACCATGCCCCAATAGGAATTGAGCAGCCCGACCGCCTTGACGATCTGGAACAGCGGAATGAACAACAGCGTATCGGGCACGAGATAGGTCAGGAAGATGCCCGTCGCCAGAATGCTCGACCCCCAAAATTTCATCCGGCCGAGCGAGAAGGCGGCGAACACGCTGACCACCATCGTGATCGCGACCGTGCACAGCGTCACGACGATGGTATTCTTGAAGAAGACCAGGAAATCGGTCTGGGTGAGCAGGATCCTGAACTGATCGAACGTGATGCCGTCGGCGATGATCCATGGATTGGTCGCCATGCGCGCCACCTCGGCGTCGCTCTTGAACGCGGTGACGATCATGTAATAGGGCGGGATCAGAAAGAAGATCGCGAAAATCACGAGGAACACGTAAGACGTGATCAGCGCCCAGCGCCGATTGCGGCTCAGGCTTGAGCGAAGACTGAAGCCTTGAGAAGCGCGTGCGCCGAGGGCGGCCGTGCTCATCCGATTTCCCTGCCGCGTTTACGGACCCCGCGCAGGATGAAGATCGCAGCGATCGCAAGGATCGGGAACATGAACAACGAGGTTGCGGCGCCGAGCGGCAAATCGCCGGAGCGGATGCCGAGCATGAAGGCGTAGGTCGCGAAGACATGCGTCATGTTGCGCGGGCCGCCCGCGGTCATGATCTGCACGATGTCGAAATTGGCGAAGGTCACAATCAGCGAAAACAGCACGGTGATGGAGATGATATTGCGCATCATCGGCAGCGTGATGTGACGGAATTTTTGCCAGGCATTGGCGCCGTCGATGGATGGCCGCCTCATAGAGCTGTTCCGGCACCGATTTAAGCGCGGCGAGATACATGATCAGGAAGAACGGTGCGCCGTACCAGACATTGACGAGGATCACGGAAAAGCGCGCCCAATAAGGATCGCTCAGCCATCCGACTTCATTGAAACCCAGGCTGGAGAGGACATAATTGAAGGCGGAGTGGGTGGGATCGAACAGCCACCACCAGCCGAGCGACGATAGTGCCAGAGGTATGACCCACGGCACCAGCAGCATGCCGCGCCATTTGCGCTGGCCCTTGGCGGGCAGATTGTTGATGAGATGCGCGGTGATGAGCCCGATCAGCGCTTTGAAGAACACCGCGCTGAGCGCGAAAATCGCCGTCTGTTCCATCACCATGCGGAACACGTCGCGCGACAACAGGAAGCTGAAATTGCCGAGACCGATAAAGCGGGTCTGGGCCTTGTTCAGCATCGACAGATAGATCGAATAAAACGCCGGATAGATCACCAGCGACACGATGATGATCGATCAAAGGCAGGCACATGAAGAAGGCGACGGAGGAACGGCGGCGCAGGAATTGCCGAAAGCTGCGCCAAGGCGACGATTGCCGGCCGACTTGCAGCGGGCCGACTTGCGCAGGCCGACTTGCAGCCCCGGAGACCATGTCTGAACGGTATCTGCCATTTCTGCCTTGCCGATCTTTTGGACCGGCCTCCGGAATTAGCGGGGTTAATTCGCCTTCCAAACAGCTTTGCTGGCACTGCTATCCGGCATGCCGGCTGTGCGGCCGGCATGCGCATTCTCGGCTAAGCGTGAAATCGCGCTTAGACGCGCAAGGTTCCTTCGAGCTCGTTCGACGCCCACTTGATGACGTCGTCGAGCTTCTCGTTGCCTTGCGTGAACTTGGCGACCATCACGGTATTGATCGCCTGATTGTAGATCTGCGCGCCGACTTCGGAGCGGGCCGGCGCGCCGGCGATCGAGGTCTGCTCGTCGCCGCGCGGCGGATAGCTGTAGACGGTGCCGACCGGCGGCTCGACCGTCTTCCAGGTGTCGAGATCGTACATGCTCTTGAACGAGGGCAGGTCGTAGCCGAACGAGGCCTGCACCAGCTGCGCGATCGATTCCTTCTGCGAGATGTAGGTCAGCAGGTCCTTCGCCGCCTGCTTGTTCTTGGAGAACGACCACAGGCCGTAGAACTGCGGCAGTTGTCCGACGAAGCGGCCCTTCGGGCCCGTGCGGCATTGGATGCGTCCAGCAATTCTGCGCTACCG
>CAVOHH010000008.1:0-190172 GCA_963695615.1 uncultured Alphaproteobacteria bacterium
ATGTACTGGCGGGTGCCTCGTTCAGTTACGTATTGCTCCAGTGCGGCGCCGAAGAGAAGGCCGAACGCTCTGGTGTCCGTGCCGTCGTAGATGCGGGAAGGGTCGAAGCTCGGGTGGTAAAGCACGCCCATTTCGATGGCCGAGAGGATGGCCAGGATGACGGTGGCGCCGGCCAGCGGCCACATTTCGCGGCGGACAAACTTGACGTCGGGCGGCCGGCGACCGTCTTCGTGGCTGACCTTTGCGCCACCAGCGTGGTGCCCCCGGCGGACGCAGGACGTAGCCGCCCGGCCGCGGAACTCGGCCGCCGCCTGGCCATCGTCGGCGGATGCCCGTTGGCCGTTCCCGTTGAGGCCGGCATGCCCGTTGAGGTCGGTATGCCCGTTGCGCGGCGCCATTGTTGGCCGCCAGAGCCGCCGACGTCGGTGCCCGCCTGCGGGCCCGCCGTTGCCGGCGGACAAACCAGATCAGACCGATCCAAAGAACCCACGGCCAGATCGAGGTAGAACTGCTCTTCGACCGCGAGCGACCAAAGGTGGCCGAGCGGCGAGGGCGGGCCGAAGCGAGCGAAATACGACACGTGCTGGAAAGCCAGCCACCAATTGCTGATGTAGACGGATGCCGCTCCGACGTCACCCCTCAGCGCCCCCAACTGGGAGGGGCTGGCGATGGCCACCCAGACCGTTACGACCGCCAGCATCACGAACAGCGCCGGCAGCAGCCGGCGGGCGCGACGAGCCCAGAAGTCGCGGAGTTTCAGGCCCCCGCTCGACTCCCAACTCCCGAGGAGGAGGTCTGTTATCAAATAGCCGCTCAGGGTGAAGAAGACTCCTACGCCGAGCAAGCCGCCGGGCGCCCATGACAACCCGAGGTGGAACGCGATTACAGCCGCGACCGCAATTGCCCGCAGCCCGTCGAGCCCGGGCATGTAGCGCTGCCCTTGTCCGAGGGGCTCAGGCATGTGCTCCCCAGTTACGGCCGGCCTGGCGAGGGCGGTACCGCCCTAGCGCTAGAAATCGACCTTTCGCGGCCGAACACGTTCAAACAGCGCAGGCCCACGCCAAACTCAACGCTCAGTGCCTGCAAGCGGTTCCGCCGACCCGCGAATCACAGTGTCCCAATTTGTCCCAGTCCTTCCGTCCTTTTTTGACATGGTGGCGCGCCCAGTCATCCCGACCGAGAATAGCGGTAATTGGGCAGGTCTTTGCGGATTGTTATAGCCCGCAGAGGCCCCAAGCTGCCAAAACGGACCTTGGTACCCATACGTCCGGGCAGTTCCCGGTGCTGAACTCGCCGAGCAGGGTCCATACCGGACCAGCCTGCCACGAGAAAGCGTAGACGCTGTCGTGGAACTGGGCCAACTCCTCCTGTCCCGTCTGCGTCGAGGACTGCGCCAAGAGTGCGGGCGATGGCTTGAAAGCGGCCACGCGCCCAGTAAGTACCGGTCGCCGGCTGAACGGCGTAATAAACCTCGTGTGGCACCGTGCCGGCCACGTCCGCCGGGCTCGATGCCGTAGCCCCCGGGGTTAGTGGCCAGCCACGACTTCACCAGTGACTGAGCCACTCCGGCGGTGACCGGTAGCGACTTCGGCCTGCTGGCTGAGGGTAGGGGCGTAGCGTTCTTGGGGGCGGCGCTGCAGACAGCCGTGGCGATTGGAGTCGTCGAGCGAAAGCGTCGTCGAGCTGGCCGTCGCCGGCGCCGGCCGTGGTGGGCGATGAGGTCGAAACGACTCGAGCCGTCGTGGTAGGCGAGCCGAAAATGCTGTCGAGGCCGGCGACGTTGCTTTTTTCGGCGGTGGTCACGGCCAGGATCACGGCCGAGACGATGACCGCCACCGCGGTGATTATCACCAGCTCTCGCCACGGCCCCTTTTCCCGCTTGTCCGGATGCGCGCCCTTTTCGGTCATAGACCGACCATCGAGGGCGGCGGCGCCCCTCGACCGGTGTAAACGGCGACGGCGTCGTTCCCGGGGCTCAAGTGGGCGGGCAGGTACTCCGCCGCGTAACCGGGCGGGGCCGTCGGAGCACCAGTCAGCTCGGCGCTCAGCACCATCGGGTACGCAGTTGACCCGGCCCGGTGGCTGCGCCTCCCAGGTGACGATCTCGCCTTCCCAGTCAGGCACTTCGTCCCACGGCCCGCTCGGTGCTCTTCGGCGCTCGTCGTCGTCCTCTACCGCCCACGCTGAGGCCGGATCCCACGCCGCCGTGCTGTCGGCGTCCCAGCCGTCCGCCCGTACGGGCGGGCGGGGGGACCGGCCACCCGGCCGGCGGTTGGACCGTCTCGCTGTCGTGGATGGTAGTCGTCAGTGCCGGGTATCTGTCCTGGTCGTGACGGGTCCGCTCCGACCGCAGCTGGCCGGTGACTCGGGATCGGCGGGTAGGGTCGTCCTCGATCAAGTTCACGCCGGAGCAGATGCATCCGGTCGGCAGGTTGTCCGCCGGGAGCATTGGGCGAGCCTACCGGCCGGGCATTGGACGCCATCGTTATCTTCTCACCCCACGACTGCCATCAGGAGCTTTGTTGCGGACAGAGACCTAACACCCAAAAGTTACAACTTCGTCCACTCCTACGCCTTGATGCCTCAAATGGGATGCCTCCAGGCCTAACCGTCAGGGCGTGCGCCGCCCGGGCGCGGCTCGATGGGCCGGGCCTCTTCCAGCCAGCCACCGTGAGGCGGTAGGCCGCATCAATGAGCTGGCGGCTCTTGTCGAAGTTGAACGGTGAGACGCCGGGCACGAGCGGGGCCGGGACCACGTAGAGCTCGCACCTGCCAGCCCAGGTGGCCACGATGCTCGCTGTGTGGCGGGCCAGGGTGATGGAGATCGGACCGGAGCAGGACGTCCATGCGCCGTCCGGGGGCGGAGCCATGGGTACTGAGGGGACGCTGGGCAATACCCAGACCCGGTCGGCCCCGGCCCTGACGGCTGGCCCCGACGGGCGTGTCCGAGGCCACACTGCCGTCCACCAACCAGCGGTGGCCGATGCGTACTGGAGGAAAGATGCCCGGCATGGCGGACGAGGCCAGCGAGAGCAGGGACGGCCGGCCCGCTTGTCCAGCAGCACTTCCTCGCCGGTCTCGAGGTCGGTGGCCACCACGGTCAGGGGCAGCACCCCGTCTTCCAGCCGGCGCAGGGCCGTCGTCGCGCGGAGCCATCTGGTCAGCGCACTGGCACTGAACATGCTGTCCCTCGGCCGGCCAAAGCCCGGCCACGACCCTGCCGGGGCGCACTGGGAACACATCCCGGCGCCTGCACGCTGGTCCACAGCACCGGCCAGCGAGGCTACCCCTTCGAGGGTCGGGTCGGCCGCCAGACCAGGCCGCATTGAGGGCGCCGGCTGACGTCCCGTACAGCAGGTCAGGGTGGTGCCCAGCCTCCATCAGGGCTCTCGCCATCCCCACCTGGGCGGCGCCGAAGCTGGCGCCCCCACGGAGCACCCAGGCCGTGGTCATGGTCATAAAAGCGGGATCATGACAGCGGGCTGAAAGGGTGGCGATTTTCGGTGCCCTCAGGTCGTCGTCGTTGCCGGGGCCTGGTGGTGCTCGTCGTGGTCCCGCCGAAGTTTTGGCCAGGGACTTCGACCGTCACCGACTTGTAGGCGCTCCCCGGTTCACCGCTCGGCTCCAGAGCGCCGATCGTCAGGTTGGTCGGCGTGGAGGGCACCAGCCGAAGCCCGGCAGCTGCACCGCGTCCGCCTGACCTGGAGAAAGGTTGACCGAAACAGTCACATGCTGGCTGGGCGCGCCCTGGGCCGGGGTGATCGTCGCCGTCACTTTCACCCCTTGCTCAGCGGACTGGCCGAGGTCGGCCACGACGGCCGTTACGGACACCGTGCTGGCCGGCGAGAGGATCTGCAGGTTGCCCTCCACGCTGCAGAGCGGGGGGGTCGGTGGTGATGGCGTCTATGTGCAGTTTGTGCGGCTCTGTCTTCGTCGCACCGGCCAGGAGCCTCGTGGCGAAGGCAGCTGAGCCCCTGCGGCTCGTAGGTGCCCCCGCTGGTGGACCAGGCCGACGTGGGCATCGTCACGCCGAGTTTCGGGAGGTCTGTCGTGAACAGCTGGTAGGCGCTGTCACTGACCTTGAAGTCCGACACCGCTGACATCATCTGGGTCACGGCTGAGGAAGGGCCGTCCCCGCCCAGCAGGTGCTGGACGGCGGACGCCATCTCGACCGCCCCTTGCTCTCGAGCGGCCAGGCACGCTTGCAGCAGGCCGGCGGCGGGCGCCACCTCCGAGGGGGCCGTGTCGGCCGACGACCGCCTTGTAGGTGGACGGCCGACGCACCGGCTATGCTCGACAGCTCGTCGGCGATCGCAGACGACCCTCCGGAGCCACGACACCGGAGCTGACCTGGGCTAACTCACTGCCCTGGGCGCTCGATTGGGCTATCTGGGGCAGGACCTTGTCGACCCAGGCCTGGCTGTTGAGCGTGGCCGTCGGGCTTCGTCGAGCGGGCGTGCATGGACGCGTCGACCAGAAGGACTGCCAGGGTAAGGACGAGGGGGACGACAAGCCAGCGCTGCGACCCCCCACGGCCCTTCGATGACCGGGGCGGCATGGCCATAACCCCACAACGATACAAATGCGAGGGCGGGACCGGTTCGCAAGGGCTCCCCTGTCGTGGAGACTGAGAGTCATGCGGTACGTGTTCCGACCTCCCGCCGACGTCGCTGCCGGCCTGCTCACCTTGCCCTGGCAGCTCCCGCTCGAGGAATGGCAGGACGAAAGGCTGGTCGAGATCCGCCATCGTGGCACCTCCCGCCACGTGGTGCGCTTCGTTACCGAGCAGGGCCGCCTGTACGCGCTGAAGGAGATGAACGAACCTCTGGCCCGCCGGGAGTACCGCCTCCTGCGCCGGCTTTCGGAGCTCGGCATCCCGGCTGTCGAGCCCCTCGGCATCGTGGTCGACCGCGACACCTACGACGGGGTCCAGCTGGACGCCGTGCTGTGCACCTGCTTCCTCGAGTACTCGACCACGTACCGCACGCTGTACTCGGACCCCCACCGGCTCCGCCCGACCGACCGGTTGCTGGACGCTCTGGTCGAGCTCCTCGTCCGGCTCCACCTGGCCGGGTTCTTCTGGGGCGACTGCTCGCTGTCGAACACGCTGTTCCGCCTGGACGCCGGCGCCCTGCAGGCCATCTTCGTGGACGCCGAAACGAGCGAGCTGCACCCGTCGCTCACGGATGGCCAGCGGGGCTACGACGTCGAGCTGGCCAGCGAGCGGGTCGGCGGGGAGCTGCTGGACCTGGCCGCCGCCGGGCTGCTGCCGCCCGACGTCGAGCCGGTCGAGCTGGCCGAAGAGATCCCCCGGCGGTACCAGCAGCTCTGGGACACGCTCACAGAGGACGTGATCATCCGCCCCGAGGAGCAGCGGTACCGCATGACGGAGCGGCTGCGGCGGCTGAACGACCTCGGTTTCGACGCCGACGAGGTCGAGCTGGTCAGCGCCGGCGAGGGTTTCCGGCTCCGCATCCGGACCCGGGTGGCCGAGCCGGGCCACCATCGTCATCGGCCTGCGCATGCTGACCGGGCTCGACGCCCAGGAGAACCAGGCCCGCCGCTTGCTCAACGACATCGCCGTCCTACCGCGGCTACCTCGAGGAAAAGGAGGGCAAGAAGGTCACGACGCACGGTGGCCGCCAGCCGATGGTTGCGGGACGTGTACGACAAGGTGATGCGGCTGATGCCGCCCGAGCTGGCCGACCGGCTGTCACCGGCCGAGGTGTTCCATCGAGGTGCTCGAGCACAGGTGGTTCCTGTCTGAGCTGGCCGGGCGCGACGTGGGCACGACCGTGGCGGCCCGCTCCTACTTCGACGAGGTCCTCCCCACGGTGCCGGAGCAGCTGGTGCCGGTCGGGACGGTCGAACTTGCCCCCTCGGTTCGGAGAGGACACCGGGAGCTGGTTGCTCGACGACGACCGTCCTGCCCCTAGAGGCCCTCGCTGAGCAGGCCTGGCTCACCGACCAGCCGGTGTCGAGAGGTCCGGCAGCAGGTGGCGTCGGCGCCCAGGGGGCCGAGATCTTCGAGGCTGTAGCTACCGGTGGCGACCAGCAGGCATGTGCGCCCCGCCGGCCTCTGCGCATTCGAAGTCGCGGGGCGTGTCCCCGATCACCCAGGTCTCTTCCGGCGTCAGGTGATGCCCCTCAGGGAGGCCAGGCGTTCGAGCGCTATGGGCACGAGCGCCCTCCGGTCTTCGCTGGTCGCTGCCGTAGGCGCCCGACTCCAGGTCGAGCCACTTCTCGAGCCCGAACGCAGCCAGCTTCACGACGGCATTCGGGGCGATGTTCCCCGTGAGCACTGACAGGTGGAGGCGGTCGTCGCCGCGAGGGCCGACAGCAGGCTCGGGTACTCCCGGGCAGGTCTCGCCGTCGGTGGCGATCTGGGCCGCGGCGCTCGCCAGTTCCCGCTCGAGGTGCTCGAGCACGGCGGGCAGGTGGGAGGGGTCGTCCGATTCGACCAGGGCCAGGTACTCCCGCACTATTTGAGGGTCGGTCTTGCCGCTCATCCTGACGCGCTCGGTCGGTACCTCCCCGAGCACGGCCTCGATGGCCCGGTTGAAAACGGCGGCCCCGATCGGACCGGCCCGCACCAGGGTGCCGTCGATGTCGAACAGGACCAAGCGTTTGGCGGCCACAGCCCGACCCTAAAGAAAATCTGACCAAGACAACGAAAGCGTGAACACGCGGTTGCCCATCGGGGCCGCAGCGGTGAAAGACTGCCCCCATGCCGATCACTCCCGTTCGCGTCCGTGGCACACCGGAGTGGGACGCCCTCGTCCGCCCATTTCGCCAAGATGCGCGACGTCCACCTGCGCGACTTGTTCGCCGAGAGACCCGCTCCGGGGCGACGAGATGACGGTCGAGGCGGCGGACCTCGTCCTCGACTACTCGAAGAACCGGCTCACCCCGGAGACCGTCCGCCTGCTGGTGGCGCTGGCCGAACGGGCCGGCCTGCGTGAGCGCATCGAGGCCATGTTCTGCGGGCGAGCACATAAACGTGACCGAGGACCGCGCCGTGCTGCACATGGCCCTGCGTGCGCCTGAAGGGACGGAGGTCGACGATGGCGGCCACAACGTCGTGCCCGAGGTGCACAAGGTCCTCGGAAAGATGGCCGATTTCGCCGAGGCCGTCCGGGCGGGGACATGGCGCGGGTTTACGGGCAAACGCATAAAGAACATCGTCAATATCGGCATCGGCGGTTCCGACCTCGGGCCGGCCATGGCCTACGAGGCCCTTTTGCCGTTCTCCGACCGGGCGCTGACGCTGCGGTTCGTGTCCAATGTCGATGGGGCCGACATATGGGAAGCGACGGCCGATATCGACGCCGCCGAGACCCTTTTCGTCGTGAGCTCGAAGACGTTTACGACGCTGGAGACGATCGGCAACGCCAAAAGCGCCAGGGAGTGGCTGCTGGCCAGCCTGGGCGACGCCGGCGCCGTGCGCAAGCACTTTGTGGCGGTGTCGACCAACGCCGACGAGGTGGCCCAGTTCGGCATCGACCCGGCCAACATGTTCGAGTTCTGGGACTGGGTGGGCGGACGGTACTCGTACGACTCTGCCATCGGGTTGTCCCTCATGATCTCTATCGGGCCGAGGCCGTTCCGGGAAATGCTGGCCGGCTTCAGGTCGATCGACGAGCATTTCCGGCAGGCCCCGTTCGACCGCAACCTCCCGGTGCTGCTCGGGCTCATCGGCGTCTGGTACAACGACTTCTTCGACGCCCAGACCCATGCCGTGCTGCCCTACAACCACTACCTGTCCAAGTTCCCCGCCTACCTGCAGCAGCTGGACATGGAAAGCAACGGCAAGTCGGTCACCCTGGACGGCCAAGCGGTCGACCTGCCGACCGGCCCGGTGGTCTGGGGCACGCCGGGCACCAACGGCCAGCACGCCTACTACCAGTTGCTGCACCAGGGGACCCGGCTGGTCCCGGCGGATTTCATCGGGTTTCTCCACCCTACGCACCGGGTGGGCGACCATCACGACCTGCTGATGGCCAATTTCTTCGCCCAGACCGAGGCGCTGGCGTTCGGCAAGACGGCCGAGGAAGCGCGCGCAGAGGGGATCGCCGGAGGCGCCTGGTCCCGCACCGCACTTTCCCTGGCAACCGGCCCACCAACACGATCCTGGCCCCCGAGCTGAGCCCACGCGTGCTCGGGCGAGCTGGTGGCCACCTACGAGCACAAGGTCCTGACCCAGGGCGTGATCTGGGGCATCAACAGCTTCGACCAGTGGGGCGTCGAGCTCGGCAAGTCGCTGGCCCTGCGGATAGTGCCCGAGCTGACGTCCGAGGCCGAGCCGGCGCTCGACCACGACAGCTCGACCAACGCCCTGATCCGCCGCTACCGGGCGGCGAGGCGTCCCTGATGGCGAGCGCCGACGGCCGGCAGGCGGACGCGGCCAAGCCGGCGCCTGGTACCACTGAGCCCCGGGCCTACCGGGTGGCCGAGGCGGCAGAACTGCTCGGCGTGAGCGCCGACACCGTGAGGCGGTGGTCCGACTCGGGCAAGCTGGCTTCGAGCCGGGACGGCGCCGGGCGGAGGGTAATCGAAGGCGCGGCTCTGGCCGAGCTGGCGGCTCAGCTCGGCCGAGGTCCCGGCTACCGAGGTAGGCCCGACGGGCGGGCATTCCGCTCGCAACCGGTTCCCCGGGATCGTCACCAAGGTGACCAAAGACCTGGTTATGGCGCAGGTCGAGATGCAGGTCGGCCCGTTCCGGGTGGTCTCGCTCATGAGCCGGGAAGCGGCCGACGACCTGGGCTTGGCCCCCGGCGTGGCCGCCGTGGCCTCAGTGAAGGCGACCAACGTGACCGTGGAGCTTCCGCTCGGTAACCAGTCTGGGCCAGTGACCGTCCGGTCTGACGTGGCGACAGCAGCCCACTTGGGCCGTCCAGGAGCGGTCCGACGACGCGCGCCGAGTCTGCGACCTACGAGCGCGACGTAGACCGAGGGCGCCTAGAGCTGGCCCATGTACCGGTACAGCGCGCTGCGGACGAGGATGTCGAGGTCTTGCGGGGAGGCGAGCATCTCGCGGCCGTCCCAAATCTTGAGCTCGAGCGGGACGAGGGCTTTGCGCTGGAGCGCCGTCAGCTCGTTCTCCGTCGACGTCGAGTTGAGGATGTCGACGATCAGGTCGAACACCACCGTGCCCCAGCCCGAAAGAGGCCGGCGGGACTGGTTGAAATCACGCACCCGTCGCAAGCGAATTGCGGTCGCTGTGAGCCAGCAGGTTCAGGTAACCCCAAGCCGGGGCTGCCTCTCCCCGTTCCTGGAGAGCAATCAGCACGTCGCCCTGGATCAACGCCTCGGCTAGTTGGACCACCGAGATGATGCGCGACAAGCGGTATCTCGAGGATCTCTGGGCCAGCGGGAGAGCGCCGTGGCGGACGTGGTGAGGCCGTCGCCCGGCGTTCTGGTCCGGAAAACGCGTCCTCGTTCTCGGCCACACCGGGTTTAAAGGCAGCTTGGCTTAGCCTCTGGCTGCGCCGCCTCGGCGCCAAGGTCTCGGGCTGCTCGCTACCGGCCGGACGAGACCGAGCCTGTTCGCCGCTGCCGGCTTGGAGCGCGTCGTCGACAATCACTACGCCGACATTCGCGATCGCCGACGCAGTCAGTGACCGTCATGCGAACAGATTCAGCCGGAGATCGTCTTTCATCTCGCCGCGCAGTCTTTGGTCCGGCTCTCCTATCCGCGAGCCGGTCGAGACCTATGCCACGAATGTCATGGGCACGGTTCACGTACTCGCCGCAGTCAGCGCCGTCGAAGTCGGTTCGCGCCGTCGTCGTGGTTACCAGCGACAAGTGCTACGAGAACCGCGAATGGCTGTGGGCCTATCGCGAAGATGAACCGATGGGCGGCCACGATCCCTACAGCAGCAGCAAAGGCTGCGCCGAATTGGTCACGGCGGCGTGGCGCAAATCCTTTTGCGAGTCGGCGGAGACGCGGCCTTGGCATTGCGTCGGCGCGCGCCGGAAATGTCATCGGCGGCGGCGACTGGGCGGAGGACCGCCTGATTCCCGACTGCATCCGCGCGCTCAAATCGGGCCAGGCCATTGGCATTCGCAATCCGGCCTCGATCGCGTCCCTGGCAGCACGTGCTCGACCCGTTGTGCGGATATCTCGTTCTCGCCGAGCGGCTGACCGACAGAGCCGGAGGCCTATGGTCGAAGCCTGGAACTTTGGGCCGGCCGACGAGGATGCCCAACCGGTCGCGCTGGATCGCCGATCGCATCGTCAATGCCTGGGGCGGATCCGGCGCGCTGGGAAAAGGTCGCCGGCGATGAATTGCATGAGGCGAAGCATCTCAAGGTCGATACTTCCAAGGCGCGGCAGCCGCCTCGACTGGTCTCAAGGCGCTGCGCTTGGCCGCAGGCGCTCGATTGGACCGTCGAGTGGTACAAGAGCTTTCTCGGCGGCCAGCCGGCGCTTGACGCTCACCGAACAACAGATCGATCGCTACAGCGAACTTGAAGCGCGCCACAGCATGACAGTCAATCACTGCCGATTTTGCGGTGCGCCCGTCAAACAGACCTTTGTCGATCTCGGCAGGTCGCCGCTGGCCAACTCCTTTCTGAGCGAAGAGGATATCGAGCCGCGGCGAGATCTTCTATCCGTTGCACGTCTATGTCTGCGAACAATGCCTGCTCGTTCAGCTTCAGGAATTCGAGCGCGCCGAAAACATCTTTCAGCGACTATCTCTATTTTTCGTCCTATTCGGAGCTCTGGCTGCGTCATTGCCGCGATTATGTCGGGCAGATGATCGAGCGATATTCGCTCGACGCCGGTTCGCTGGTCGTCGAGGTCGCCAGCAATGACGGCTATCTCCTGCAGTACTTCAAGGAGCGCGGCGTCGGCGTTCTCGGCGTCGAGCCGGCCGCCAACGTCGCCAAGGTCGCACAGGACAAGGGCATTCCCTGCGAGGTGGCGTTCTTCGGCATGCGAAACGGCGCGCCGTCTCGCCGCAGCAGGCAAGATCGGCGGACCTGATGGCTGCGAATAACGTCCTCGCCCACGTTCCCGACATCAATGACTTCGTCGCCGGATTCAAGATGCTGCTCAAGCCGGAAGGAACGGCGACGTTCGAATTTCCGCATCTGCTGAATCTGATCGGGGAACGGCAGTTCGACACCATCTATCACGAGCATTTTTCGTATCTTTCGCTACTCGTCGTCGACAAGATTTTTGCCCGTCATGGCTTGCGGATCTATGACGTCGAGCAATTGCCGACCCATGGCGGCTCGCTGCGGCTCTTCGTCTGCCACGCCGATGCGCCATATCGGCGAGCACCGGCAGGGTCGACGATCTGCTCGCGATCGAGCGAACGGCGGCGCTCGACCGCATCGAGACCTATGCCAAATTTCGCCGACTCGGTGATCGACATCAAATGCGATCTGCTTGAGCTTTCTGATCGAGGCGCGCAAGAACGGCAAATCGGTGGTCGGCTACGGCGCGCCGGCAAAGGGCAACACGCTGCTGAATTATTGCGGCGTCGGCCCGGAGCTTCTCTCCTACACGGTGGACATCAGTCCCCACAAGCAAGGCCGCTATCTGCCGGGCGTGCAGATTCCGATTTACGCGCCGGACCGCATATTCGAAACCAAGCCCGACTACGTGCTGATCCTGCCGTGGAATATCAAAGATGAGATCACCGAGCGGATGGCCGGAATCCGGCAATGGGGAGGCAGGTTCGTCAGCGCAGTTCCCGCATTGACCGTTTTGCCGTGAGATCTCGCACGCGAAGTGACACGTGCCGATTAAGACGGTCACACCGACCGCGGATTGAAAGATATCTCAAATGTTGGGGGCGCCACGGTCAAGCAGCGCTCGTTGTAAAACGGATCGCGGATCGTTTCATGCGACCACTTGGTATGGTAGCATCGCATTTCATCGAGATTTACAGATAGGGAACGCGACTTGGACTCGAAGTGATACAATTCGGCGTGCGGGGTATAGACGACCTGGTATCCGCAGGCGCGAACTTTCATACAGTAATCGACGTCATTAAAGCTGATCGCAAGCTCTTCCGAAAATCCACCAACGGAACGATAAATCGACCGGCGGGTCATCATGCACGCCCCCGTGACGGCGATGAAATTACGAACCCCCGAAGTACTGAAAAAATACCCGTCATCGCCGCGGTGATACAGACGCCTGACGTGGTCGGGCTTGCTCCGGTTATGAACGACACCAGCGTGCTGTATCTTGTCGTTCGGATACAGCAATTTTGCGCCAACAACGCCGACGTGTGGCTTTTCGAACTGCATGAGCATTTGCTCGATCCAATCGGCCGTGATCGGCTCAATGTCGTCATTGAGCAGCAGCAGCATGTCGCCGCGAGCAACGCCGACGCCCAAATTGAGCTTTTTCGCTATGTTTATCTCGGCTGCCGTATAGGTGACAAATCTGCAGCCGTATTTTTCGAACTGTTCCTTTCGCTCTTTTTCGATGTTTCCATTGTCAACAATGACAAACTCAATATTCTTATACGTCGAGACGGCGCTGATTTTTGATACGCAGTTGAGAATCAGGTCGGTCAGCAATCCCTTGAGCCGCACGATCTTGCCTGCGGTCGGTATTACGATGGAGACCAACGGCTCGCTTTTTAGTTGGACAGCCATGCGGTAGCAGGGAGGATCGCTCCGGCGCTCGGTGACGATACCCGACCGGCCTGTGCGTCGCAGTCTTTCGGCGAGAGCGCGCGCGCCATTTTCGTGCTCAAACTGCCGGGAGCGTGAGGAGCGATGACACAGCACCTTTTCGACATGCGCGATGCGATCAGCGTGTTCTGTGAAACGTAGAACAAAATCGTAATAACTTTCGCTTGGCAGGCAACGTTGCGCCAGCTTCGTTCGAAAGCAGGCCGGCACCCCGACATAATTAAACGTTTCGAGATAGTCAGGACTCCAGTCAGGCTTGAAAAAGGGATCAATTCTCCTGCCATCCGGCCCGAGCCGATCCTCATCGGCATAGATCATATCGATTTCCGGCGACGCATTAATAAGGCTCGCAAACTCGTAAAGCGCCCGCGAAGACAGCTGGTCACCTCCCGCCACGAATACCAGGTAATCGCACGCGAGGTGCGATGCCGTTTTGCCGACATTGCCGTTTTCTGCAAATACAGGAACCGGCTCTGGATTCCCTTTATCGAGAAAAAATATGTTCCAATTCTCGTACGATTGCTTTCGGATCGACTCCATCGTGCTGTGAGCGTCTTCGCCGTTGCGGACATCGACAATGACCCCGAAAACGGGACGAACTGTCATCGTTTCGACGTGCTTGGCGATTGCGGATGTCGCTCGATTTTCCAATGAGCGCTGAATGTTTATCCACTGTTCATAGCTGAGGCTGACTCTTAATCTACGACGCAGCGCGACCAGCGGCTTAACTAGATTTTGCAAAAAGGGGTAACGGAGGAGCACCTCCATTATCGCCGCCTTGAAACGAGACTGATGCAAGAAGTGCGATGACAATGTCTTCTTCCGTCGTCAGATCCGCTGTTTTTCGTCCAGTCTTGACGGACTCACTCCGCCAAAATTCGCGTTGAATTGGATCAGAGTCTAGTTGCCGTCGTAATTCGGGTCGAACCAGGAGTTCGGCGGCTCCCAAGCGCATTTTTTTAAAAATCCGCGACGTGCGTCACTTCCGGCCTGGTATTCGCGGGTCTGATTATCGGCAACAATCAAATTGGACTGTTTATCGATCCAGAAAGTCGAAGACGACTTCCAATCGGAAATGCCATAGCGGACGCCTCGTCGATCCACCACTACTGGCGCGAAGTCCCGCGGAAAGGATTTGTCTTGTCATTGAGCTTCGACCACTTTCAAACTTGTAGGCGTCCATTTTCCGCCTAAACCCGGCATTGCCTTTGGTCAGAGACAAGAACAGCTCTCTCCTGATCATGAAAGCGTTGGAACGAATGTGCGGGTTGGGGTAGCGACGAAATTTAATGAGCAGCTTTGGATAGCGACTCAAGTTGATCAGGGCTCCCGCGACGAGGCCCAGGAAGCGCCTGCTGCGCGCAGCCCTTTTGGGAACAATGTTCGGCCGTGCTGAAATATTGCCTTTGCGGTAAAGACCGAGAAAGTGCTGCGGATTGCGCAGCAGCGCACTCGCAGCAGCTTCCACATTCGAACTGATTGACTGCCAAGAACCTGTCGCGCCGACCAGCCCGACCGGGCATATTCAGCGCCCTGTCGAAATGAGCGAGCCAATTGTCGGCAAGAATTTCGCTGAACGTATTCAGGAACAGCAATTTCCGATTTGCGACCGATTTTGCAGCCGCAACGTAAGAGCCGATGTCGTACCCGGTATCGTCGACCTCGATTGTGTTGATCGGAAGCGATCCGAACAAGGCGCGCGCCGCAGCGAGCGCCTGCCGATCCGGGAAACCCTTCAATATGACGTGCAGATCATGTTCGAGACCGGCCGGATGCGCCCGATAGCTGTTCAGAAAAGTCCGGACTGGGGTCGCTCCCTCGACGAACCGGTAAAGATAGACGACCCCGGTATCGGCCACCTTCGAACCCCCGTATTCGCCAACGACGTGTTTGCGAACGACCATGCGCGGCGACAACTTCAAGGCAGCGACTCGCAAGCCAGCCGTCTTTAATCCCGTAATTGCATACCTCCAGTCAATATTGTTATTTGAGCCCAGCATAGATCGGGTTCCCGCATGCAAATTCGTCCGACAGCGCTTCCGGGAGTGATGCTCGTTAGCGCATCGCCCCACAAGGATGAACGCGGCCTGTTCGCCCGGACATACGATTCTGCGTTATTCGCAGCGGCCGGCCTGCCGACCGAATGGCCGCAATGCAACACGTCTTGGAATGCCAGCAAAGGCACGCTGCGGGGAATGCACTTCCAAGCGGCGCCGCGCCCCGAGCCCAAGCTCGTTCGTTGCACCCGCGGCCGCATATACGATGTCGTCGTCGATCTGCGTTCGGAATCGCCGCGTTTTCGCTGCTGGACCGGCGTCGAACTATCCGAGGCCAATCGCGATGCGCTCGCCATCCCGGCGGGTTGCGCGCACGGCTTTCTGACGCTCGAGGACAATTGCGAAGTCTTCTACATGATGGGTGAGACCTACGTGGCTGAATTGGCGCGCGGCGTGCGCTGGAACGATCCGGCATTTTCGATCGCGTGGCCGGCCGATCCGATCGCCATATCCGAACGCGATCGGAGCTGGCCGGATTTCGCCACATGACGCGCGTGATGGTGACCGGACCGTCGGGTTTCATCGGCACGCATTGTCTGCGCCGGTTGCTGGCGGAAGACTGCGAAATTCACGCTGTCAATCGCAGCGGCAGCGGCCAGATCAACGGCCGCACCGAGCGCCGCGTAACGTGGCATGCCGCCGATCTGCGCGACGCGGATCAAGCCGTTGCGGTCGTCGCCAAGATACGGCCTACGCACCTCCTGCACGGTGCATGGATCGCAACCCCGGGCAGCTACCCACATTCGCCGGAGAATATCGATTGGCTGCAGGCCAGTATCGCCATGGCCTCGGCATTTGGCGCCCAAAGTGGGGCTCACGGCGGGGCCCGCTTTGTCGGCATCGGCAGTTCGGCCGAATACGCGCCCTCCGATTTGCCGTGTGTCGAGGACGAAACGCCCATTCGGCCTTCAAGCCTCTATGGCAAGTGCAAAGCCGCGTGCTGGCTTGCCGTGCAGGCGGCCGCTCAGCACTCAGGCTTTTCCGCGGCCTGGGGCCGGCTGTTCCTGCCATATGGCCCCGGCGATCCGCCGCAACGCTTGGTGCCATCCGTGGTCGCGTCGTTGCTGTCCGGCAAGGCGGTGCAGACAACGCACGGCAGCCAAAAACGCGATTTTATCTACGCGCCCGATGTGGCCGATCTTCTTATACGCCTGCTGCTCTCTTCCGAGCCCGGAGCATTCAACGTCGGCACCGGCGAGGCGACTACCGTCCGTTTCGCCGTCGAATATCTCGCCACGCGGCTCGGAAAACCGCAATTGTTGCGTTTTGGAGCAATTCAATCATCGCCCGGCGACCCGGCAGTTCTGGTCGCTGACATGACGAAGGTTCATGACCGGCTGAAATGGTCGGCGCCGACCGGCATTCGGGACGGTCTTGATCACGTGCTCGATTCCGCCATGTCGGAACGACGCGCGTAGTGCGCCGTGACAAGTCTCATCGCCGCGGCGGGATAATGAAAATCACATAGCGCTGGGCGCGGCCGGGGATACCTAGAAAGTTGCGCGTGATGTCGACATCGACGCGGCTACTTGCCGGATCTTCGGCAGCTTTCGCGGCCGCCGCTTCCACCCAGTCATGGCTATCGGTCGAACAGACCAGTGCCATGCCGCGCGCGGCAAGCTCGGCGTCGCTTGGCTCCAAAGCGCCTTGCGACGTCCGCGGCCAGCTGTGAGCGTCGGCGTAGACTTCATCGGCGATGCGGCCTTGGAACGACCGCCACGGCAGCGGGCGCGGCCGATCCTGCGCGTAGGCGATCACCTCATCGGCCACGTCACAGCCGACATAGCGCAAAGGTTCCGAGGTCGCCTGCCGCCAGGCGCGTTCGGTCTCGGCCGCCAATAAGCGGCCATGGGCGGCCGGCGGCGTTATGCCCGCGCGGTGGATGGCCAATGCGATCGCCGGTGCGGCGATCAGCATCACCAACGGCTCCGCCGCGGCCACCGCCACGATGCCCTGTCGGCCGATCGCCGAGAATTTTCACGTCCGGCGGCGACAGCAGGAGCACCGGCAGCAGCGTCAATGCCGGCATCGACCAGATCGGGCTCAGAAGCGTGCCGCCGAGGAGCGCCTCCGCAATGGGCAACACCAGCGGCGCCCAAAACGCAACCGCAACCAGCCGCCGCTCGCGATCCGACGGCCAAATCATCTCGGCGATGACAGTACGCCGCGGACGCGCTGCCGCGAGGACGAAGACCACCGGGACGGCCGTAAAGGCGGCCGCGCCCACCAAATAACTCAGCGCTTTGCCTGCCGCGTCCGCAAACGAACCGGTGACATGCATCGCAATTGCATAGTCAAAGGAGACGAAGTCATGCTGATAAAGCCAAATCATATGCGGGCCAAGCACAGCAAAGCCGGCGGCAATCGTGACCCATGGCACGGCGGAGCGCAGATAAGCGAAGCGGCGAGGATCGGCCAGTGCGGCGATCAGCAGCCCGACGAGCAGAAACACGGACCAGTACTTTGCCAACATGCAAAGCCCTGCCCCGGCGCCGGCCAGCGCGCCATATTGCGTGCTGCGGTTTCTGTACGATCGCAGGAACGACAGCGTCGTTGCCGCCCATGTCGGCAGCAGCACCGAGTTCGCGTTGAACTTCAGCGCATGGAAATTATAAAACGGGATCAGCATGAGCAGAGCGACGCCGACGACGCGCTTCTCGACTTCAAGATAATCCGCCGAAAGGCGCCAGACGATCCACAGCGCGATCGTCGGCATCAACATCGCCAACAGGTAATAGGACCAGTCCGCCAGCGGGAAAACGCTGAAACCATAGCCACACCAGCCACGCCCCGAAGCGGCGGGTGCTTGGGATAGCCGAGGCTGAGATCCCGCGACCACGAGATCAGCTCGGCCATGTCGGGATGGAGGTCCTGGCTGCTCTTGGCAATGCTGCCGTAGAGCGTCCACGCCGCAGCATAACCGGTCAGCAGCACCAGCATGGCGCGGTCGCAGCGCGCCGCATCCACCATCGCGTCGGACAGTCGCTGGAATAGATTGCGCGCCGAACGGATCAATTAGGCCGGGACCATCGGAGTGTCTGTTATCGGGATGACGACAGCAGACTTTAGCTCGGCAGTTTCCCAATGTCCCAAACATTCGGCCAGGCGAGATAGGCCGCGGACGCCGACAATGTGACGTCGGGCGCCTCGGTCAAATCGCCCGCAAGTCGATCATCGGATCAATTCTCGAAAAAGCGATTCTTCGGCCGCGGCAGGCCGAGATGCTCGCGCAATGTCGTGCCTTCGTAGTCGCGGCGGAACAGGCCGCGGCCCTGCAATTCGGGAACGACCCGCGTCACGAAGTCGTCGAGCCCGCCCGGCAGATAGGGAAACATCACGGTGAAGCCGTCGGAGGCCTCGGTTTCGAGCCATTCCTGCATCTCGTCGGCGATCGTCTTCGGCGTGCCGACCATGGCGAGGCCGGAATAGCCGCCGAGCCGTTGCGCAAGCTCTCGCACCGTGAGGTTGTCGCGCTTGGCGAGCGCGACGGCGCGCTCGCGGCCGCTCTTCGAGGCGTTGCTCTCCGGGATTTCCGGCAGCGGACCGTCCGGGTCGAACTTCGACGCGTCATGGCCGAGCGCGATCGAAAGCGAAGCGATGGCATTGGCGTAGTTGACGAGGCTGTCGAGCTTTTGCCGTTTCGCCCTCGCCTCCTCCACCGTATCGCCGACGACGACGAAACAGGCGGGCAGAATTTTCATGTGCTCGCGCGCGCGGCCGAGCTCTTCCATGCGGCCCTTCACGTCGGCATAGAATTTCTTGCCGGCGGCGATATCGCTTTGCGCGGTGAACACCGCCTCCGCCGTTTCGGAGGCAAGCTTGCGGCCCGACTCCGAGGCGCCGGCTTGGACGATGACCGGCCAGCCCTGCACCGGCCGCGCGATATTGAGCGGCCCGCGCACCGACAGGAATTCGCCCTTGTGACCGAGCACGTGCATTTTCGCCGGATCGAAGAAAACGCCGCTGTCGACGTCGCGAATGAAAGCGTCGTCCGCCCAGCTGTCCCAAAGCCCGGTGACCACATCGTAGAACTCGCGCGCGCGTTCATAGCGCTCGCCGTGCTCCATGTGCTCGTCGAGCCCGAAATTCAGCGCTGCGTCCGGATTTGAGGTGGTGACGATATTCCAGCCGGCGCGCCCTTCGGACAGATGATCGAGCGAGGCGAAGCGCCGGGCGATGTGGTACGGCGCATCGAACGTGGTCGAGCCGGTGGCGACAAGGCCGATGCGTTCGGTCACCTGCGACAGCGCCGACAGCAGCGTGAACGGCTCGAACGAGGTCGCGGTGTGGCTGCGCTTGAGCGCATCCATCGGCATGTTGAGCACGGCCATGTGATCGGCCATGAAGAAAGCATCGAACTTCGCCCGTTCCAGCGCCTGAATACATTGCTTCAAGTGCGGCGTAATTGAAATTCATGTCCGGCCAGGCGCCCGGATACCGCCACGCGCCGGTATGGATGCTGGCCGGGCGCATGAACGCGCCGAGATGGAGTTGGCGGGAGGATGACATGCTGAAATTTCCTGTCCGGACGGATTTATTCGAGAACCCAGTTTAATCTAGGTACGCCGCGGCCAACGCGAAAGCGGCATGAG
This sequence comes from uncultured Alphaproteobacteria bacterium, assembly GCA_963695615.1. Classification (GTDB taxonomy): domain Bacteria; phylum Pseudomonadota; class Alphaproteobacteria; order Rhizobiales; family Xanthobacteraceae; genus BOG-931. The sequence continues at coordinate 19,310 of CAVOHH010000008.1, forward strand.
CATAACCGATCTGCCAAAAATGCACCCATAAAGGCGAAATTCGTTCTTGCCGGCGCGATGGCGCGACATGGATTTATCCGCTCGTCGTCGTGCCGCGATCAACCGGCCAAGTTCAACCTGCCAAGTTCAACCTGCCAAGTTCAACCTGCCAAGTTCGGCAGCGGCTGACCAAGCCCCTGCTCGATCGCCTTCTCATAAACGCGAATTGACGAGACCCAGCACTGCGGTCCAATCCAAGGCGCCCTCCTCCACCGCCTTGCCAGCTGTCAACAATGCCCGTTGCGGTTGACACCTATAGTAAATAACCATACGGTTTTTGCCGCGCTGCTCCAACGATCAACAATCGTCGCGCGAAGAATTTCTTCATGGAGCACATTTAGGGAGCAACCATGGGTCGCCTCGTCGCCGCATTCGGTTCATCCCACAGCACGATGCTGTTTTCGTCGCTCGACAATTGGCTTGAGCTGTTCGATCACGTCGATTGCAAAGCGCCGATCAATGATCGCGACGGCACACCGCGATCTTTTGAAGAGCTCCTCAAGAACACGCCGAAGAGCGCCGCCGCCAAGATTTCACACGACGCCATCGTCGAGCGCCACGGCGCGACCGCCCAGGGCATGGATCGTTTGGCGGCCGACATCAAAGCGGCGCGGCTCGACGTTTTGATCGTGGTCGGCGACGATCAGCGCGAGATTTTCAAGGACGCTTGCCGTCCCGCCATCGGCGTCTATTACGGCGACAGCATCCGCAACGCCGCGGCGCCCCGCGAGCCGACCAGCGACTGGTATCTGCGCGACCAACGGCGAAGGCTGGAAGACGGCGCCGACCGGCTTTACCCGTGCCATGCCGGCTTGGGCGCCCATATCATCAAGGGCTTGATGGAGCGCAATTTCGATATCACCGCGGTGAAAACGCTGGTCGGCGATCAGTTCGAAGGCCACGCTTATTCGTTCATCCATCGGCGCTTCATGACGGAGCACGTCATCCCGATCATGCCGGTCTTTCTCAACACCTATTATCCGCCGAACCAGCCGAGCCCGCAGCGCTGCTTCGATCTCGGTTCGGCCATTCGCGAACTCGTGGCGGATTTTCCGGACGATATCAGAGTGGGCATCCTCGCTTCGGGGGGCCTGAGCCATTTCATGGTCAACGAGGACCTCGACCGCAAAGTTGTCGGCGCTCTTGAGCGTAAAGATCACGGCACGCTGACTTCGCTGCCGCCCAGTCTCCTGCACACCGGATCCTCCGAAATCCGCAATTGGATTTGCGTCGCGGCGGCAGCTTCCGATCTCGATCTCGACTGGATTTCCTACGTTCCGGCCTATCGTTCGCGCGCCATGACCGGCGTCGGATTGTGCTTCGCGCACTGGTCGTAATAAGGTCGTGCCGTAGCGGCGCAACCGAGGACAAGCCCCAAGGAAAAGCCCAAGGACAAGCCCAAGGACAAGCCCCATGCCGGTCAGCAAAATTCGCGGCGTCAATATCAATTGGGAGATCATCGGCGCCAAAGGACCATCCAAGGCACCCTGGATCGTCATGACCAGCGGCGGGCGGCGGAGCTATGCGGAGTTCATCCCGCTCGCCAACAAGATCGCCGCCTACGGCTACCAGGTCCTGCTGCATGACCGGCGCAATACCGGCGCCTCGGAGGTGCTGATCGAGGGCGACGAAGGCGAAGAAATCCCCTGGACGCGCGACATGTATGAACTGACGTCGCAGCACGGCATCCAACCCGCTTTCTTTTGCGGCTCGTCCTCTGGCGCCCGGACGTCGATCTTGTTCTACCTGCGCTATCCCCAAGCGGTGCGCGGGCTCCTTCTGATGCGTGTCACCGGCGGCGCGTTCGCCGCGGGCCGCTTGCCGGAAAACTACTACGGCCAATTCATCCGCGCCGCGCAACAGGGCGGCATGGCGGCGGTCTGCGCCACCGAGCAGTGGCGAGAACGCATCGCGGCGAACGCTTCGACGCGCGACCGGCTGATGGCCATGCCGCCGCAGCAATTCATCGACGTGCTGACGCGCTGGAACGACGTCTTCGTGGCCGGCGGCAAGTACCCGGTCATGGGCGTCAGCGAACCGGAGCTGCAATCGATCAAAGTGCCGACCATGGTCATTCCCGGCAACGACAAGACCCATGCGAGCGCAAGCGGACTGTCCGCCCACAACGCAATCCCGGGCAGCGAGCTGCACCGCCTGCCGATCGAGGATCAGGACCTGCCGCTCATTCCGTTCCCGGAATGGGCGCCCTATGAAGCCGAGATCGCCCGCACCTTCGCCGACTTCATGGCGCGCACGATCGCGGCGGAACGCAAAGCGGCGAGCTAATTTTGCAGGTTGATCATCACCCGCGCCAACAGCGTGTGCAATTGATGCACCTCCGCGGACGACAATCGCCGTGTCGCGCGCTTATTGATCTTGCCGATGAGCGGCAGGATCTTGCTCTTGAGGCGCCGCCCCGGGGCGGTCAGGTAAATGTTGACCTTGCGGCGATCCGCGGCGTTGCGCACCCGCGTGATCAGGCCCTCGGACGCCATGGCTTTGAGCACCGCCGTAAGCGACGCCTTTTCCACCATCATGCGCGCCGCCAGTTCGACCTGGCTCAGCCCCTCCTCCTGCCACAGCACGCGCAGCGCCGACCACTGCCCCGTCGTTATCCGGTGCGGACCAAGTTCGTCGGCCAGCGCTTTCACAAAAATCCGATAGGCATATCTGATCTGGTAGCCGAGGCTCTGATCGGCGCTCATCGGCGGAAAACTCGCCAACGCGGCGCTATTTTCCCTCGCCGACGCGGCGGAGCGAACTGACGATCGTCGTGGCGGCATTTGGAGAATCTCGCGCGAAGGGACGACTATGATCGGAAGTCGGTGACGGCGTCAAAGGATAAGACGAGTACACTCCATTGTGCTTCGCCGAGGCTGCAATTCGCCGTACCCCAAAGCATGGGCGATCCCAGTTAGGTTGACAATACCGTATCGTAACATACTATCTCGCGAAAGAATGCGCGGCGCAAAAGCCGCCGATAAGGCCGATAGCCAAGAATAAGAATATGCGGAGGAAACGACGATGCCGAGGCAACGATCCGCAATCTCGCCGACGAAGCGCCGTCAACGCGGTGCGCCGGCCAAACGCTCTGCCGGAACCATCGTAGCCTAGGAGGTCGCGCGATGTCGAACTACGACCAATTGATCGACGTGTCCGGCGGCAGCATCAGCCGGGAGATCTTCATCGACGATCGGATCTACGCCGAGGAACTGGAAAAGATATTCGCCCGGGCGTGGCTGTTCGTCGGCCATGCATCGCAGATCAAAAATCCCGGCGATTTCTTCGTGTCCCGCATGGGCGAGGAATCCGTGATCCTGTGCCGGGATCGTGAGGGTAAGATTCACGTTTTCCTCAACACCTGCCGTCATCGCGGCATGAAAGTATGCCGCTACGATTTCGGCAATACCGGATTGTTCACCTGTCCCTACCATGCCTGGGGCTATGCGACCGACGGGCAGGCTCGTCGGCGTACCGATGTACGACAATCTCTATGAAGGTAACTTGGACCGTTCGCAGTGGTCGCTGATCGAGGTTCCTAAACTGGTCAATTACAAGGGCTCGATCTGGGCGTCGTGGGATCCCGCCGCACCGAGCTTCGAAGCCTATCTCGGCGATGCCAGGGCGCATCTTGATTTCGTACTCGATTGCCGTGACGGGCGTGAAGGCGGCTCGGAAGTTTTAGGCGGCATCCAGAAATGGACCGCGCCGACCAACTGGAAATTCGGCGCCGAGAATTTTCTCGGCGACAGCTATCACAATATCAGCCACCGCTCCGTGGACCTGGTCGGCATCGGACCGAGTGCGCAATCCGGCGCGAAGGGACGGCGCGACAATCAGAATCCCAAGGGCCAGGATATTTGGGTGAGCTTCCCGCAAGGTCACGGACTGCACAGCGCCATTCGCCCCGAAGACGACGAATATATGCCGTCGTTTAAGGACGACGCGGTGGTCGAGGCATATTACCGGCACTGTCACGAGGAGCGTAAGCGCAGGCTCGGCGTCAAGGCGCGCATGGTGTCGAAGACCGGCACGATCTTCCCCAACACGTCCTATCACGGCCAGCAGCCGCGCTCGCTGTTCTCCTGGCACCCGAACGGCGCGCGCTCGACCACGATCTGGCGTTTCTTTTTGGTCGATCAGGACGCGCCGGCCGAGGTCAAGGACTTCCTGCGCCACTACTACATGCGCTATTCCGGCCCCGCCGGCATGACCGAACAGGACGATCTGGAGAACTGGAATTACGCGACGGCGGCGAGCAAAGGCACGATCGCGCGGCGCTACCCGTACAATTATCAGCAGTCCATGCATGCGTTCCGGCAAGACGACCCCGTGCCGGGCGCGGTGAGCTTCCAGATCACCGAACAGAACGCCCGCAATTTCTATCGGCACTGGGGCGAATGCATGAGCGCGGCCTGACGCCGCAAGTGGGCTGACAAGCCGGGCTAACATGCTGATGGGTTAAGACCATGGACTCGCGAGTCGTCATCGTCACCGGCGGGACGTTTGGCATCGGCTCAGGCATCAGCCTCGGCCTCGCCCGCCGCGGTTGGCGGGTGATCGCCTTTGGTTTGGACGCTCCGCAATTGTCGAGCATCGCCCAAGGCGGCAGCAAAATGCTGCAGGCGGAATTGCGCAAGGAAGCGCTCGAAGCCGACGTGCTGGATGCCGACGTCTCCAAGGCGGCTGACGTGCAGAAAGTCGTCGACTTCGCGATGGAGCGTCATGGGCGCATCGATGCGCTGGTCAACAATGCCGCTATCGGTCCGCTGGGCAACATATTGCAGACGCCTGAGGATGTTTGGGACCGCGTCATCGCGGTGAACCTCAAAGGCATCTATCTGTGCTGCAAAGCCGTGCTGCCGCTCATGATCGCGCGCGGCGGCGGCGCCATCGTCAATATCGGGTCCGGCGCCGGCTGGGGGAAACCGAACATGGCTGCCTATGCCGCGAGCAAAGGCGGCCTCTTCGCGCTCGGCGCCGCGTTGGCCTACGACCATTTTCAAGACGGCATTCGCGTCAACACCGTCATCCCGGGCGGCGGCGGCATCGTCACCGGAATGAGCCTCGGCCGCGTCGGCGGCGACCCTGAAAAGATCGCGGCACGCAAGGTCGCCGGCACCGTCGCCAAGCGCAGCACGGTGCCCGCCGATGTCGCCAACGCGGTGGCCTTCCTGCTGTCGGACGAGGCCGCGGTGATTTCAGGAACAATAGTGGACGTCGGATGCTTCGCGCATCAAGGAGGAAGGGCATGAAGGGCCTGGCATACTTCCAGCTCAAGGCGGACGTGGAGGACTTTCTCTACGCCGAGGCGGAATTGCTGGATCAGCGGCAGTTCAACGCGTGGCTCGACATATTGGCCGACGACCTCGTCTACTTCATGCCGATGCGCCGCAACGTGAAGTTCGGCAAACATGCCGCGGAAGAGAATACCCGCTTCGGGGAGGACATCAGCTGGTTCGATGAAGACAAGTGGACGCTGTCGAAGCGCGTCGAGCAGATCATGACCGGCGTGCACTGGGCCGAGGAACCGCTGTCCCGCGTCTGCCACATCGTGAGCAATATACAGATCCTGGAAGCACTCCCCTCCGCCGAGGCCGCCAAGGAAGTTTCGGTCCGCAGCCGTTTCCTCGTCTATCAAAACCGGATCGAGGACGAGGTCAATTTTTTCGTCGGCAAGCGCACCGACCTCCTGCGCAGCACCGACGGTTCATGGAAGCTCGCCAAGCGTGAGATCATATTGGATCAGAGTGTGCTGCTGTCGAAAAACCTGACGGTGCTGTTCTGATGTTAGCGATCCAGAATCTGCAGCCGGGCGCCAAGCTCAGGCTCAAGAAAGACAATGCCGTCGCCGAAGTCGTGGACAATCCCGGCGACGGCGCGTGGCTCATGATCCGCCGTATCGAGCCCGGCGCAAGCGAAGAACTTTGCCACGTCGACGACGTGATTGAACTGCTTTGAGAGGCTTGGCTATGCGTCGAACTCTGGTCGCCGTCGTCGGCATGATGTGCGGCATCCTTCTCCTCACGGCGCAGGCTTCCGCGCAAACCTATCCGACCCGGCCGGTGAAATTGCTGGTGCCGTTTCCGGCCGGAAGCTCGACCGACCAGGTCGCCCGTATTCTTGGCAATGAGCTGCAAGGCACGCTCGGCCAGCCTTTCGTGGTCGACAACCGACCGGGGGCGTTGGGCTCGATTGCCGCGGACGCCGTAGCCAAGAGCGCGCCGGATGGTTACACGCTGCTGCTGACCACGAATTCGCCGCTTGCGACCAATGTCAGCCTGTTCAAGACGCTGGCCTACGATCCGGTCAAGGATTTCGCGCCGATCGCGCGGATCGGCGTCACCGCTTTCGTGCTCATGGTGAAACCCGACTTCCAGGCGAAGAGCCTTGAACGAACTCCTGGTGCTGGCGCGCGCGGAACCCGGAAAACTTTCCGGCGGCTTCGGCGGCGGCGGCGGCCAGGTGTCGCAGGCGCTCCTGAAATCCATGGCCAAGCTCGACATTGTCGACGTGCCCTATCGCGGCGTGCCGCAAGCGGTGACCGATACGCTGGGCGGCAATGTCAATTTTTCCTTCGTCGATCTCGGCAATGCCGGTTCGCTCGTCAAGGGCGGACAGTTGCGCGCGCTCGGCGAGACGCTGCCGCAACGCACCGATTTGGCGCCGGGCGTGCCAGCCATTGCGGAAATCCTGCCCGGTTACGAAGTCGTTGCCTGGTTCGGCCTCGTCGCGCCGGCAGGCACGCCACCGGAGATCGTCGCCAAGCTCTACGATACAACCGCAGCAGCGCTTGCCAAGCCCGAGATCAAGCAGGGATTGGCGATGACGGGTACCGAAGTCTCAATGCTCAATTCGGCGCAATTCGCGAAATTCATCCAGAGCGAAATTCCCAAATGGGCGGAATTGGTCAAGCTGTCCGGCATGCACGCCGAATAGACAGCGACAAATGTTTCGACGAATTTGCGTCGAAGCCGCGCCGCTAGAAACAAAGGTGGGTGAGAATGTCGCCCTTCTTGGTCGTCAAGCACCATGGGACATTTCAAGCGCTCGAGCGCGGCCTTGGCGTCTTCGTTGCCCAAGCGCCGCGGCTCTCTCGTAATAGCCCTTGGCCGCCTCCTGGTCCTTCGGGCCGCCTCGCCCATTGGCCGAAAACGAGCCCATCCATTCCAGCGCGCCCGGATGATTTTGCGCCGCCGCTTTTTCGAACAGCGCACGCGCGCCGACATCGTCCTGCGGGCCGCCGGTGCCCTGGGCCATCATCAGGCCGAGCTGAAACTGCGCTTCGGCCGAATTGGCATCGGCCGCTTTCGCAAGCATCGCTCTCGCCTCGGCGGGGTCGGATGCGTTTGCGGCGCTGCCGGACAGCGTCATGAGATTGGTGGCGCCGCGCGCATTGCCGGCCGCGGCCGCGCGCTCGAAATATTTGCGCGCCTGCGCGTCGTCCTTCGGCACGCCGGATCCGGCGGCATACATCACGCCGAGCTCGACCATGGCCGACGTGCTGCCTTTGTCGGCCGCCTTGCGAAAGGCAGCGATGGCCGCGGGCATTTGCTGACCGGCGGCATAGGCCCGGCCGAGCTGGTAGAGCGCGCGGCGCGACGCACCCGACGCGGTTCTGCAAAACTTGATCGCGGTCGCGACATCGGACGGCACGACGTGGTCGACGCCTTTGACGTCGGCCGGCTTGTCCGGATCGGCGGGATCGGCGGCAAGCCGGTCGCACAGCACGAGATCGGCCGATTGGGCCTCGGCTCGCGACGGAACGAAGGCTGCGGCCATTATCGCAAGCCCGGCCACAAGCCCGATACCGCAGCAATAAGCCATCGAGGTCGTCAGAGGTCGCTTTGTCATGCCTTTGAATTCTATCACGATCGCGGTGATATTGTGATCGGGGCTCAATGTGCCGGACCGTAGAGGTTAATAGGCGTTCGGCGGTTCGCTTGACGAAAAGCGCATGCAGCGGCCAATAGACCGCAACGATCAAGAGCCGCCCTTATCGTCGCGCGCACGAACGCCTCGAGCGGCAACGCGCCGGCCTGTGTCGCGGCTCAAGCCCGCCGGCCATATAGACCCTGCCGACGAGGACGAGAACGTTCATCAGCAGCACTGCGCTCACGACGCTCAGAACAAGCGAGCGCGGAGCGATCATAAAGAAAATGCCGAAGATCAATCCGGCGATCAGACAAGCCTTCACCATCAGCGGCCCATCTTCCGACAGAAGCTCCACCAGCGGGCCAAAGCTCTTGCCGTGGAATATCGGCCAGACTTCATAGATGCGGACCAGAACGCGCGTCAGATAAGCGCCGACGGCGCCGGCGACGAAACCGGTGACGGCCCGCATCGCCAATCCCTTTCCGCTCAACCCAGTCCTCCCACTCAACCCTGTCTTCCCACTCAACTCTTCGAACATCGAGCCCCCTCTTAAGCTTTCGCCCGCGCGCAGGCTTCCTGTATCACACGATGCGCTTCTTCGACGCCGCCCCAGCGTATGACCTTGACCCATTTGCTTGGGTTCGAGGTCTTTGTAGTGCTCGAAGAAATGCTGAACCTGCTCGATGGTGATCTCGGGAAGATCGGCATAGGACTTGACCGCGTCATAGCGGCGCGTGAGCCGCGACGCCGGCACCGCGATGATCTTTTCGTCGCGTCCCGCCTCGTCCTCCATGAACAGCACGCCGACCGGCCGCACGCTCATCATCGCGCCCGGCGTGATCGCCCGCGTATTGACGACCAGCACGTCGCACGGATCGCCGTCTTCCGACAGCGTGTGCGGGATGAAGCCGTAGTTTCCGGGATAGCGCATCGACGTGTAGAGGAAACGGTCCACCACGAGGATGCCGGAGGCCTTGTCGAGCTCGTATTTGATCGGCTCGCCGCCGATCGGCACTTCGATGATGACATTGACCTCGTGAGGCGGATTGGTCCCCACCGCGATCGCGTCCATCTGCATGGCCTGTCTCCTTTCGCGCAACGCGCTCGGCCCGTGCCCGCTTGCCTCTGTAGCCGGACATGGCCGGACATCGCAAATAGGTCCGCCCATTACCGTCTCTTCACATATGTCCAATTTGTAATCGCGGGCGCTCGAACCGGCGCATTGCTCCGGTGCGTCCAATCGGTATGGGCGCGATATGATTTGGAGGATGCACAATGAAAAGCATAATTTTAGCGGCGGCGCTGCTGGCGAGCGGCGCGGTGTCCGCCTACGCCGATACCGATGTCTGGACCGCGAGCCACCCGCGCAGCGACGCGCGAATTGTATGCGGCAAATAGCGTTTGCAACGAGCAGTTCGGCGTGCCGCAAAACGGCATTCCGACGAGCGCGGCGTACAAGCGTTGCATGGCGAGTCAGGGCTGGAAGTTCGTGAACACGAAAGCACGACGACACCTGGGTCAATCACCGCGGAATGACCTGCCACCCCATTCTCGGCGGATTTGGCAGCGAGTGCTCGAGCTTTTGACCGGCAGGCGAGGAGCTAGCTAGATCGGGCGCGGCAGCAATCACCGGACCGTTCATGGGCGCTTGCACGCCTCCTATTGTTAATCGCATTTATTCCGGAAAAAGACGTTGAAATTCCGGCAGCTGTTCCAGCCATGCGAACAGCATCTCGCTGTATTTATGAGCGCTCGCGGCATCAAGGTGTCCGCCGCCATCGGTCGATGTAAATTCGGTCTGACCGACGGTAAATGCTGGCACGCCGAGAAACGAGCCCAACTCATGGACACGTTGCGCACAAGCGAACGCGTTTGGCACTTCGATGAGAATGACGACCCCGCCAATTTCCGTAATGTAACGCTTGGCTTCATCTACTTCTTCGGTCTCCGCCGGGCAGGTGAAGTCAACGCGTTTCGTTTGATAAAACGCACCGTCGGCGCCTCGATGCATTTCCCGTGGCTCGATTGCCGGATTTTTGTCGCGGTAAGCGGGCCAATTGTCGAGATACCAGTTGCCAGTTTTCGCCGATCGATAGGACCAATTCCTGAGCGAACCAAGAGCCAATTTCAGGCGCCATCGAATGTTGCGGCCCAGGACGTTCCTAAGTGCCCGCAGTCGATCATATTTCATCACTGTTGACGCCGGCAGGCCAGCGCCGCTCGTCAAGGAGGGGAAGAAGAAGCCGCTCGAGAGTTCATTTAGATCACGATCCGTATTGATAATCCAAAGCTTCGGATGCAAGCCGAATTTGCGGATAATCCTCAACGAGAACTCACCACTCGGAATTCCGGCAAATCCCATATTGAACATCTTCAAATTGTGCTTCTGCGCAAAGTCGTCAAACACACGCCGGTCCAGCGCGAACAGGGGCCTCGACGCGCCAAGAAAGATAACGTCCGCTTTACGGGCATTTTCGATCGAAGCTCCAATATCGTGGTAAAAAATATCCTGGTCCTGTATCTGAAAACCAACTTCGTAATTGTAATACCACGTACCGTCGCCATTCAGAGGGATCGATGCGATGTGGTCTTGTCCCGTAGAATAGACCAACCACCACCCGGTCAGCGCGAAAATGGCTAGGAATGCGACAAACGCCAGCCAATAGTTGGATTCGTGCTGCCGTCTCGCCTCTTGCCGCTCCACACCTAAGACGCGAGTATGTAGCTTGCTGGGATCGTGAGGGAGGGACATGCTCTTCAATTCATTTGAGTTCATCTTCCTTTTTCTTCCTATCACGCTGGCAGGCTTTTTGATAATTGAGAGGGTCGTCGATACGCCGATCCTCCGCATCGGCGTCACCGGAAGGCGCCGGCCGAAGCGCGCGCCGCGTGGATGCGACTTTCGTTTGCGTCCAGGAAGAGGGTCTACCATCGCGCCCAGATAGCTTGAGGCATGATTGGGATAGGAAGATAGCCAACACTGCCCTGCCCCGCCTTCGCTTCCATGATCTCGGGCATGCTTTCGGAGTTCGTCCGAAGGTGGCAAGCGGGTCGCTCAGCCGCTCCAAGATCGGAATCACTCTCTCCTGCCGCATATACGGGCGGAGGCGCCGCGATAGTTGACGGCGCGCTGGGGGCTGCCTTAAACAAAACTTGATCGAAAGGGTAGCAGAACGGTAGCAACCACCGGATATGATGGGTATCGTTTCTGTCAGAAACGCCCCAAATCAAAGATCAGCCGGGTTAGCTCAGCGGTAGAGCAGCGGTTTTGTAAACCGTTGGTCGGGAGTTCAATCCTCTCACCCGGCACCAATAAAATCAGGTACTTCTGGTAATTCTGATGGGTGCCAATCTTCCCAAGAAAATGATGATGAGTAACGTTTGGGGGGCGGAGGGGCATCATGAGTGCGATCTTGGACGCGGCGGCTCCCGAAGCGACCCCTGACCTCAATGTCCGCAACACCACGATAGAGACTTTGCTGTCGGCGCTTGACGACAAGTTCGGCTTTCGCGTCGATTTTCCAAATCCATATCCTTTTGAATTTGGCATCGCCACGTCGCGCGGCATCGTCGGACACCGGACGCTGCATGCGCTCTATCAAGCATGGCGACTACATCAGATCAGCAACGCCGGTGCGCAGACGCGTGTTTTGGAAATCGGCGCCGGGCTGCGCAAGGTCGCCTACTACGCCAGAAAGTTCGGCATTTCCGATTACACGATTATCGACACTCCGCTGACCAATGCCGCGCAGCCGCGGGTCCTCGGTCGCCAGCCCTTCGCCAAGCCACTTTGGCCAATCGTTTTCTGCCAAGATGACCGGCATCCGATCGTGAAGCCTGGCCGTCACGTCGTTCGGACTGCACGTCAGGATCGTGCAGCTTAGAACCGTGTCGCCCGGGGCGCGACGCCGTGTTGACGTTTGTCCGAAAGGCGCGATAAGACACCCTGGTGAGGGTAGAAACTGAAACATTCCACAAGCAGCGTTTTCTCGCGCTTGATTTACTTCGCGGTATCGCCGCACTCATTGTTGCCTACGGCCACGCCTACTGGCTTTCTCGGCCGCTCGAAGGTGGCCGGAGCATCGACTTTACGCTGGCGGTTGCGTTTTTCTTCATACTCTCCGGCTTCGTCCTGACATACGCCTACGAAAAAGCAGTGGCCTCTGGCGTTATGTCGGTGCGCGATTTCGCGATGGTTCGTTTTGCCAGACTTTATCCGCTTCATGTTCTGACGGCCCTAATCATGGCCTGCGTCATGCTGCCAAGCGGAGAGGTTGCAAAAACGACGGTAACGCAGATCATAGAAAACATTACATTGACGCAGACTTTTTTCAGCGGCGACGCCTCTCTCAATCAGCCGTCATGGAGCATTAGCATCGAATTCTGGTGTGGCCTCATTCTATTGCCGCTTTGGTCCCGCTCACGGTTGGCGCAAGTTGCCGCTTCGGTGCTCGCGGCCACTGCGTTCGTTTATGCCGACCTGAGAGGCGAATTCATCGTCTCTTATTTTAATCGAGCGTGCATCTCACTGGCATGTTTTGCGATTGGTTGGGTGCTCCGCTCGGTGAGTACACGTCCGCATGCGGCAGTTGGATGGATATTGTCCATTGGGGCTTTCGCCTCGATGATGTTTCCGCCCGTTGTCGCGGGTGGCCGCCCGGGCATTGAGCTCTGCTATTTGGCCGCTTTCGCTGGCGCTGTATTCTGCCTGGCGCCGGTGCAAATGCCCTATCCAGCACAGCAGATCGCCCGTTTCTTTGGTGAAACGTCGTACGGGATTTACCTATGGCATTTCCCGCTTCTACGCGTACTTCATCCAAACACCGTGCATGAAGCTGTGATGTTCCTCGCCGTGCTGCTCCTTATTTCTTGGATCAGCTACCGGTTTTTCGAGCGGCCAATTATGCTCGCCCTGAGGAATCATCTTCGATCCAGCGCGACGCCTGACGCTGTAAGACGAGCGTAACGATGTTCAATTGCCAAAGTCTCTCATTGGCACGTAACGGACCTCGGACGTTGACCTCATGGAGTGGATTGGTCCCCACCGGATCGCGTCCATCCGCATGAGCTCGCTCCTTCACTTATGGTTGCGACATCTCTGTAGCCGGACCTGATACCGGGTCAACCGCCGCGACCTCGGCAGGGCGCGAATGATAATGGCCGGAAATCCAAACAATCCCGCCGATGGCGCCAACGGCCAGATTTGCCAGACCAAACAGAATTGAGACCATCAATCCGTCGCCTCGCGGCAAGCCGGCATAAGCAAAGGCCAGCACCATCGCGCTCTCGCGAATGCCCCAGCCCGCGATCGAGATAGGCAATGTTGCAATCAGCAAGACCGGCAATACGAGTAATAGGACATCGGTGAAACTAATAGATCCTCCGACAGCCATGGCCCCTGCCCACATCGCGGTCACCGTCATCAGATGAGACGCGAGCGATAAGGCGACGACCCGTATACCGGCTGCGGTTCGACAGAGGCGCAAAGCTATGCGCGAGGTCGTGGCGAGATAACGGCCGAGTCGCCACCGCTCCAGCACCCGCAGAGGCGAAGTGCCACACGCGAGAAAGGCCGCAACCCCACCAAGCGCGGCAAAGCCAAGCAGCACCAAAGCCAGCCTGGCGACGGGATCATGAATGAGTTGCAGCGTCCATGGCAGGCACAGAACCAGGATTACCGCCATCGCCGACACGCCAGCCATGCGATCGATCAACACCGAATAGACCGCCGCGGGCCAGCCCTGCCCGCCGCGTGCCATCAGCCAGACCCGCACCGCGTCACCGCCCGCAGTCGACGGCAGGACCTGGCCGAAAAACAGGCCGATCCATGTATAGCGGAGCGCCTCCGCAATAGTCAGCCTCGCACCGCAGACGGTGGCAATTTCGCGCCAGCGGGCGGCAAGCGCTGGTACCTGAGCGATCACGAGAAGAACGATAACCGCCAGCCATTCGAGATTTGCCTCACCGAGGCGCCGGCCCACGCTTCGAAGGTCGACCGCACGCAGCGACAAGTAAAGCAACAGCGCCGAGATTAAGATCTTGGCGAGAATGGCCAAGGATCGTCGCATCGGAGAATGGTTGTTCATCGTGCGTTGCGGTTGCCTGGCCTTGCCGATCGTTTCGACGCGATTAAGCGAGAACTATAGGCACAGTGCCATCGGCGAGCATCCCAGGCAACTCGCCGAAGCTTCGCCGGATCGAGAAGATCAGCTCACCCGCCGCAGCATGAAGGTCAGCGTGCTGGGGCGGCCGCAGCGGATATTGATGGGTGCAAGTAGCGACGCCAGCGGCAGCAAGGCGGCGGCAGCGGCGGCAGCGGCAAGGCGGCGCGCCGATCCACCCTCGCCTTTCTTCAGCGCCTTGTGAACGAAGTTTTGTTGGCGAACGATGGCCGACGCAATCGAGTCGACCCAGGAAAATATCTCGTATTCGTAATTGCGGTCGCGCATGACGGTAGCGGCAAATCCCGGGGCATTCTGCCCAAGCCACTCGCGATAATCCGCGGTGTGATACCAGACATGCCGCCCGTAATCGGGGTAGGCCGAATAATAGCCGAATAGGCGCGTCTGCAAGCTCGCCTGATTGGGCACGCTGATGATCATGACCCCGGACGGCGCAAGCCAGGATGTATATTCCTTGATGAAATCGGCACAGCGTTCGATGTGCTCCAACACGTGCCAGACGAATAAGATATCCACGCCGCCTCTGAGAAAGCCGGCGGCCTCCGCTTCGCTGCGTGACGCGAAGACCGGAACTCCCCTTCGCCTTGCGTTGGCCGCCCTGGCGCCGTCCGGTTCGATGCCGACGATGTCATCGTATCCGCGCGTCGCGAGAAATTCGAGAAATTGCCCGTCGCCGCAGCCAATATCGGCGACGCTCACATATTTGTTGCTCAGTTCAGGCAGTTCGCGCCCGAGCCACCGCATTCGCATCGACATCAAAAGTTTCATCGCCGCAGACAGCCCGCCGACGGGATCCGGCAACACTGTCGTATGAATCAAATTCTCCGGCGGTATGCGCAGCACCCCGCAGGCCGGACAACGCAAGAATTCCATGCCGGCATCGACGACGACGCGCGCGCCTTGGCCGAGTCCGCAGTCCTCGGCGCCGCAATTGAGCGATTGTTCGCAATTCAACGATTGTTCAATGGTGGCCATATCGCGGCCCCTCAGCTTGTGCGGTTGCGACGCCAGGGCGTCGCTGAAGCGATCTGGCACGAACGGCGCCATCGTAGTGCCGGTTGTTTTATTGCGGCAGAATGCTCTTACGATGATTGAGAAACGCGTTCGGACGATCGAGCCCGTTCTTGTAGGTGCGGGCAACATACAGCGCCGTAAAGGCGAGAACAAATCCCACATAGACGGCGAACAGCAAAGCGCCCGCGACCAGCCAGAGGGGATCCGGCTGGCGCAGATAGAAAAGCCCGCAGGCGAGAAGCGCAACGACCCAGAACGGCAGGATGTAAAGCGGAAGCCGCAAAAACAGTGTCGAGGCCGACAGTATCGCCGCTATGGCAAAAATCGACATCGAGATGAAATTGTAGTTCGATCGTCCGGCTATTCGGGCCTGGCGCTTATAGGGAATTGCAAAGCGCTCGAACCCGACCCGCCCGATGGAGCCGCGAATGAACGGAAAGGAAGAATTTTCCGTGATGATCGCTTCGCGAACCTCGTTGGTGAACAGCGCGAACTCCGCCATGTCGAGGATGATTTCCTCGTCGGCGAGAACGCGCAAGATCCGATAGAACAGCTTGCGCGCTAAGCTGACGACCTGCGATTTATCGCGGCGCACTCTTTGGCCATAGATGATGTCATAGCCGCCGCTTTCATGACGCTCAACAAATTCGCTGATCATCTCCGGCGGGTCTTCGCAATCGACATCGATAAATGCGAAGAGATCGCCGGTCACACGCTGCAATCCGGCCGCCAGCGATCTTTGATAGCCGACATTGCGCGACTGGACAATTACGTAAGTCGACGGCCAGTCCTTTCTGATTTCCAGGATCTCGCCGTACGAACCGTCGGTCGACGCGTTATCGAGAAAAACCAGATCGACGTCATATCTGCTGCTGAGACTGGAAAGGACCGGCTTGAGCCGCTGGTAAAAAAGAGGAATCGCCGCTTCCTCATTAAAGACAGGGCAAAGAATCGAAATCTTAGCTAGACTCATGCGCCAAACACAAACTCGACGGAGGTCCTGCGTTGCGGTTGCCTGCACTTCTTGATAGCATGTTATAGTTCGTGTCAACAGCCGGTTTCATCGGCGCCTGCGCGGGCAACGGCTTTAGCCGGCTCCCTCTACTGAACCCCTTTCGCCAAGACAACGTTAACAAGGCGGCGACGTCAAAAGGACACGCAATGAATCCGCACAACTATGCTGCCGCGCTCAAGCCGCCGGAGCAAAGCTATGCGATGAAGCTCGCTCTCACGGCAAGTATCGCGGCAGTCGTATTCTTTATCCTTTGCGTTGCCGGGATCGTGCTCCGATACAGTCCGGTGCCTATCGGCGACGACTGGAAAGGTTATGTGGGGTTCAATCTCGATGTCTTGGAAGGGAAGACGAGCGCGTGGTGGGCGCTTGACGACGCGCATCGTCTGATTCTACCGCGGCTCTTGCTTTGGCTTGATTTTCATTTTTTTGGGGCCCGCTTTGTCTTTCTGATCGTCGCCAGTATGATCATTCGTATCGGGATTTTAGCGACCCTGATCGCCTATGCGCGGCACCAGATCAGGGACGGCCTGCTGTTCGCGCTGTCGGCTTTATTTTGCGTCCTTGCGTTTTCATGGATGCAGGCGCCGAGCTTCTATCATGGATGGGTCGGTCTTGCCGAATTCCCGGTAATACTGCTCCCGATGCTGGCCTTCTACTGGCTTCATAGTGCGAAGCAGAGTCCGCGGTGGTTTTTTCCGGCGATGTTGGCCGGCTTGGCGTCGGTCGGAACACTTGCTAGTGGACTTTTGGTCCTGCCGATCATGGTGGTGATGTCCGCATTTGTCGGACTCGGCCCACGCCGAACGACAAGCCTTGCGATCATCTCGGCACTTTCATTCGTTTTGTATTTCTGGGGCTTTCAATATCCAAATGACCCGCGGCCTGATCCCGCGACGTTTGCGCTGTTCATTCTGACCTATCTAGGAAGCCCGTTCTATTATGTCGTCTATTATTGGCTCGCCGGCCTGCAGCACGCATTCGCCATCGTTTCGGGCCACGGCCACATCCTCGTGACCAGCAATTACCTGGACTATCCGGGGTCGCGAACGGCGGGGATCGTTGTTGCAGCCGTAGCTGGTTTTGGTCTCATGGCAGCTGCGGCCACGATGACATGGCGGTGGCTGCGGTCCGGTCGGACCGATACGGGCCAGATCGCATTGTTGGCCTTTATTGGTTTTATATTTGCGACAGCCGCCCTGGCTGCGATCGGTCGTGGAGCAAACGGCTTCGACTATGCGGTTCAAGAGCGCTACACTACCGGATCGTTGTTGGCGTGGCAGGCCTTGTTGATCTTGCTGTTGTCGCAGCTGCAGACGCGGACGGCCCTGCACGTACTCGCCGCATTGATTGTGTCGATACCGATTGCCCTTCTGCCGAACCAGCTCAAGGCCGTGCTCAAGCCGGACGCGCAAGATCAAATGGGCCGTGAAATCTCGCTAAAGGCGCTGCAGAGTGGACAATCGGACGACGAAGAAGTGGACCGTCAGGTCAAGCGCCTGAAGCAGATGGGCGTCGTGCTAGGCCAGTGATATTCGGCTTTTTCTCGCGCGCAATTGTACGGTCCGCGCGACGCCGTCAATTTAGATTATCGCGGCTTCGACCTCCTCGAAGAGCCGCAGTGTGACGGCCCCATCAGGCCTCAGCGCTCGATATCTCGGATCGATCGAACGCGCTTCAGTTTCAGCACGCGTCACGATACTGGGACGGCTTGCTCAAGCACTTCGGCTCGACCGATGCGAGTTAATTTCGCCGACCCCAGCGCCGGTAACCGTGGCTCCGCGAGACCGGGATGACAGCGTGTCGGCTTGCCTAAATGCTTGTTACAACTATTGCGAGCTGCGATAATATAGCGCTCTCTTAGAGTGCCAATCGGCAGAACCAAGCCAATTCGTTAATCCGCGCTAACATTTCGAACCTTTGCCTTTAGACCGTCCCCAGATCTCACTTCAGGCCACCACATGACCACGCACCTACATCGCGGCGATCGCCGGCTATCTCGTGCTATAACAGTGCGATCGCAATCGAAACAACTTTTTGGAGCGACTGGAGAAAAGCACAATGAGCAGCAATAGTTCGCTTTCGCTCCCAGAACTTGAAGACCGCATCGCCATTACCCGCGACAACATCCGGCAGCTGATCGAACAAGCCGCCGCCAATTCAGGCGCCGGCGATGAAGATCGCAATGCGGACCGGATCGCGCAGCAAACCGAAGAGCTCGAAAGGCTGGTCAAGCAAAGGGACGCGCTGCTGAAGAAGAAAAAGCTGCGATACCGCCGCGTCGCCGCCGGCAGTGCGCACGCTGCGTGAGCGCGCGGGCGTATATCCTCGCGATGCCGCCCGCCTACAGCGTCACCTGCTTGTCGCCGCATTCCTTGCACGTATAAGCCACCCGCGTCTGCCCCGGCGTCGCCGAGACGCGGTTTGGCGCGCCGCACTTGCCGCACTTGGTTTCGATGCGGGTATTGCCCTGCTTGATGGTCACGGTTTTCCGCTCCATCGCCTCGCGCACAAGACGTTCAGCTTCGTCGCGCATCTCTTGCTTTGACATTCGTGCTTTTCCGCTTGTTGGCGGGCTCCTCCTACATGAGATTGCGGCCGGGCACAACGAATCCGGAAGCGGTCGCGCGAGTTTGCCCCAAATTTCCTGCTGCGGTACCCAGTGCGCCGGTGCTACAGAATTGCGGCCAATGCTACAGACTTGTGCCGCGGCGGGACACACCGGAGCCTACGATGAGCGACGCCAGAAACGACAGCCCCGACGTGCAGGTGGTCGACGCCACAACGATCGCCGACCTCATTGGCAAGGCCGAAACCAGCGCGCGCAAGCGCACGCATCTCTTGCTGCATGGCGGTCACCACGACCAGGTCCAGCGCATGGCGATCATGTTGGAGCCGGGAACTTACCTCCGTCCGCACCGCCACAGCGAGCAATGGGAAATCCTGGCGCTCTTGCGGGGACACTGCGATCTCCTGAAGTTCAGCGCGCAAGGCGAATTGACCGGACGCACTGCAATGAGCTCGGCGTCGCCTCTGGTGCAGATCCCGATCGGTACGTGGCATGGGCTTTTCGTGTGCGAGAAGGGAACGATGCTGCTCGAGGTCAAGCCCGGCCCCTATCGGCCGAACGAGTTCGCCGACTGGGCGCCGCCGGAAGGCGACCCGGCGGTGCCGCAATATCTGGAAGGCCTGAGACCATAGTCGCGCGGCTACGGCAGCGCGAGCAGACAACTCGCGATCGCGAGCATGACGAGCGCGGACAGCCCGAGCGACCAGTGCACGCCGATAAAGCTGCCGAGCAGCCCGACGGAGACGCCGCTGAAGGCGCGCAAGCCGAGGCTCGCCATGTTGAACAGGCCGATGACGCGGCCGCGCATGTCGACCGGCGCATTCACTTGCACCAGCGTCTGCGCCATGGCGTTGAACGACAGTTCGAAGAAGCCGGCGCGTGAACAACAGCATCAAGCGCCAGCGGATAGCGGGTCGCCAGCGCAAATCCGGCAAGCGACACGCACCACAGCATCGCCAGAACGATCGCCGTGCGCGGCTTTCGGCACGAGGAGCGCCCTGCCTTCGAGCACGATGCCGGCAACGAGCGCGCCGGCGGCATCGGCGGCGAGCAGCATGCTGTACGACACGCCGGGATCGCCGTGACCGAGATCCTGGGCAAAGCCCGGCATTTGCGCGCTGTAGGCGTTGCCGACGAAGAACGACGATGCGCCGGCCAGAAGCGTCATCGAGATGATGACCGGATGGGAAGCGATATCGCGCGCGGTCTGCACGATGTCGGCTAAGCCGCGCACGCGCGCGCGGCGGCGGCGCCCCGCCGGCGCGGAATTTCGGGCCGTAAGGCGCTTTGATCAGCCACAGCACCAGCGGCAGATAGAACAGCGTGTTGAGCAGAATGCCGTGCGCGGGACCGAGCGCCAGCAAGATGGCGCCGCCGACAGCCGGGCCGATCAGCACGCCGACATAGCGCGCCGTCGCGTTCAGCCGCACCGCGCTCATCAGATCGTCACGGCCGACGATGTCGTAGAGCAGCAATTGGTTCGGCGTCTGCCACAGCACGCCGGCGCAGCCGTGGATCACCAAGCAGCACCATGGCGTGCCACATCTGCAACGTCCCGGTGATGAAGAAATAGCCCCAGCCGAGCGACGCGGTGATGAACAACAGCATGCCGCATTGGATGATGCGGCGCGGATCGACGCGGTCGGCAAGCGCGCCGGTCGCGACCGAAAACGCCAGAAACGGCAGCCAATGCGACAGCACGGCAAAGCCCGCCAGAGCCGGCGAATGAAATTTCTGAAACAGCACCCAGTAGCTGATGACGTGCTCGATATTGTCGGCCATCATCGCAATCACATAGGTCGAAAACTGCGCGCGAAAGCCGGAATGGCGCATCGCCGCGAAGGAGCGCGGCGCCGGTCGGACGGTTTCGGGCATCCGGGCTGTCTCGGGCATGATGTTCAAGGCGGCACTTTCATGGGAGAGAGAGGATGCCGCGGACAAGCGACACATGATGTTGGTGCGGCTGTGTGCCACTATATCGTCACACCGCCAAGCGACGATCGCAGGGGCTGGCCATGCAAGAATGCGGCCCAAACAATTTGAGACCACACAATGTGATCGCGCAGTTTTAGAACGATACCAAGCTGCAATTGGAATAATGACAAAGAGCGATTGTTAGAACTCAGCATGACGCAAAACAACGCGCACGAAAGCGAAACCAAGCTGACACGCCGTGCATTAATGGCCGGCTCCGCCGCTGCCGCGCTTACCGCGCGCGCTGAGCCTGCCGCTGCCGAAGCGCCGCCCGCCGAGAAAGCTGCGCCCGGAATTTATCGCTACAAGATCGGCTCCTATGAACTGACCGCGCTCTACGACGGCATCTGGTATCGCCCGATCACCGATGCGTTCATCAAGGCCCCGTTTACCGAAGTCGAGCGCGCACTCGATGCGGCCTTCATGCCGCACGACAAGCTGGCGACGCCGTTCACGACACTGATCGTCAATACCGGAAAGAAACTGGTGCTGATCGACACCGGCACCGGCGGCCAGATCGCGCCGTCAGCCGGCGCGTTGCGCGACAATCTCGCCGCGGCCGGCATCGATGCCAAAGCGGTCGATCAGATCGTCATCTCGCATTTTCATCCCGACCACATCAACGGCATCAAGGACAAGGACAATGCGCTGATCTTTCCCAATGCCGAAATCATGGTGCCTGAGCCGGAATGGGCATATTGGATGAACGACGCCAATATGAATGCCGCGGAGACGGATCTGAAACTCACCTTCCGCAACCAGCGGCGGATTTTCTCCGACATCGCCGGTCAGGTGACGCGCTTCGATCCGGGCAAGGAAGTGGCGCCCGGCATCGAGACGCTGGCGGCGGCCGGCCACACGCCGGGCCACACGGTGTTTGCCATACACTCGGGCGGTGAATCGCTCTTGGTGCTGGGCGACACCGCGCAGCACCCCGCGGTGTTCGCGCGCCATCCCGATTGGCAGGCCGCCTTCGATATCGACGGCTCCGCCGCTGTCGCCACACGCAAAAAAATCTTCGATCGCGCCGCCGCCGACCGCATGCTGGTCACCGGCTATCACTTCCCCTTCCCTGCCTGCGGCCATCTGATCAAGACCGCGACCGGCTACGAGCACGTTCCGGTCGAGTGGCAACCGAATCTCTGATCGCAAAAAGATCGGAGGCCGGCGGTGACGCCGGCCTCCCTGATCCTCGCGGATTCTTCGTTTTCGTTAAGCGCGGATCGAGGCCAGCCTCGAAACCATGCTCGCGGGGACGACTTTCAAGCAGCACGATCGCGATGGACCGTGCCTATAATTCCGACTTGCGGGCCTGACGGGGGTCTGCCGTCAGAGACCCGCAAGTCGGTGCGTGCAATCCGGGCCTCGGTTCGCACCGGTTGTTGGGTGCATATTCCGGATTACAGGCAAGCCTTTCCGGTTACGACCGCTTCGCGGCAGTGCCGGTATTGACTTGATGCGTCTTGACGGACTTCACATGCCGCGCCTGATGCATCTTGCCGGACTTGAGGTGAGACCGGCTGGCGACGTGCTTGACGGTCTTCTTGTGCAGCTTGGCGTGCTTCACCGTCTTGCCCGGATTTGCCGTCTGCTTCGTCTTGGTCACAGCCGGCGCCGCCATCGTGCTAGCGGGAGCGGCCGCGGCCTTCGCCGGAGCATTCGGGGTCGCGGGCGCGGCGGCGGGCGCCATCGCCGAGCCGGACGGGGTGGAAGGTGTGGACGTCTGCGCAAAAGCTGGGCCTGCGATCAGCGCGGTTGCGAGCAGGCCGGCGGCGAATTTCCTCAACATTTTTGTTCTCCTTGTTGTCCCGCGGCACCGGCTGAAGAGGTCGTCTCTCAAGACCGTGCCGTTGTTGGCACAAGATTTACGCCGCGCGCACTGAACGCGTCCTGAAGTCGGCCAGCAGACTTCGTTCACCTACGTGAAATCTTGGTAATGCAATGGGTTTCCTCTCCCGCGGGTTGCCGGAACTCCATCGTGCGGACAGCGGGATGAAGTGCTAGGATGCCGGTGTTCTTAAGTTGCACTGCACCGCAATCGGAGAGAGACGTCATGCGCAAAACGTCGTTGCTTGCCGCCGCCGCCATTCTCGTGAGCGCTATCGCCGCCGCGCCGAAATTCGCCCTCGCCGTCGAAGGCGCCAATCCCGCCGCGCCCTCCTCAGGGTCGCAGACGAGCGGCCCGAGCGGCACCAAGAAAGCCAAAAAGAAAACCGACAAATCGAGTTCGGCTGAGGATTTCTTGAAGGGCTGGCACAAGGCCTATGCGCTGGTTTACGACAAGCAGGACTATGAAGGCGGCATCGCCGCGCTGCGCTCGATGGGCTACGACGACAATGCGGATGTGGCGACGCTGATCGGCTATGCCAGCCGCAAGCTCGGCCGCTACGACGACGCCAAGCTCTGGTACGACCGCGCGCTCGCCGCCGATCCCAACCACGCGCAGACCTGGTCCTATTACGGCATGTGGCACGCCGAACAGGGCAATATCCTCAAGGCCAAGGACGATCTCGAAAAGGTCGCCAGCATCTGCGGGACCACGTGCCACGAATACACCGCGCTGAAGGCGGCGATCGACGGCACGGTGACTTACTGAATTTCCGGCGTTAACCCGCTCATTCCCGCTCAACGGGAGTGTGCGGTTTTGGAGTTATTTGGCCTTCCTACTGCTGCGACACGCCCTGCGTTTCGGCCACGATCCAGGCGTGGTAGTCCGGATCGACGCTTTCAACCGGAATGACCAGGATCGCCGGCGTCGTGTAGGAGTGCAGCTTGCGCACCGCGGCACGCACCGGCTCGGTCAGCGTGGCGCGGGTCTTGATGATCATCACCACCTCGTCGCCGCGCTCGATCGCACCCTGCCACCAGTAGAGCGACACCATGCCGGGCAGGATGTTGACGCAGGCGCATAGCCTGCGCTCGACCAGCGCCCGGCCGACCTGCTCCGCTTCGACAATGGACGGAAACGTCGTATAGACGAGCATCGCGCGTTCCAAACTGCCGTCCATTCCAACCTCCCCGCTCAGCCGGGCCCGATATGTCGAAGCGCCCCGCCAAACCCCAGCCATAAGCACATCGCTTTTGTCGCAAGCGACGTGCCGGCAGGCGCAGCGCGCGCGGCAGCGGCTGATCCGCCGCTACGGCGATACCAAGCCCGAAGACGCCGACGTGATCGTCGCGCTTGGCGGCGACGGGCTCATGCTCGCGACCCTGCAACGGTTCATGAATTCCGGCAAGCCGATCTACGGCATGCATCGCGGCACCGTCGGTTTCCTCATGAACGAATATGCCGAAGCGGAGCCTGCCTCGAACGGCTGGCGGCCGCCCAGGAAACCGTGATCCATCCGCTGATGATGCGCGCGCGCGACGAAGTCGGCCGCATCCACCGGCACCGCGCCATCAACGAAGTCTCGCTGTTCCGCCAGACCTATCAGGCGGCGCGTTTGCGCGTGCTGGTCGACGGCAAGGAGCGCCTGCCCGAACTCGTCGCCGACGGCATCATGCTGGCGACGCCGGCCGGATCGACCGCCTACAATCTCTCGGCGCAAGGCCCGATCATTCCGATCGGCGCGCCGCTCTTGGCGCTGACGCCGATCAGCCCGTTCCGGCCGCGGCGCTGGCGCGGCGCGCTGCTGCCGGATCGCGCCGATGTCACCGTCGAGGTGCTCGAGGCGGAGAAGCGTCCGGTCGCCGCGGTCGCCGACCACGACGAGGTGCGCTCGGTCCGCTCCGTCGACATCAGCCTCGATCACAGCATGTCGATGCACATGCTGTTCGATCCGGGCCACAGCCTCGACGAGCGGATTTTGGGCGAGCAATTCGGACATTGCCCGGTATCGAGAGTAAGGAATCCGGTTTTAAGTTCCGGCCGGATCAAAGCTTAACCAAGCCTTAACGACGTTTCTTTACGTTCGCGCCTGCGAGGATGGGCGTCCGGGCGTCCGCCGCGCCGGAGATTCTATGTTCCGCATCGACTTCAACCGCTTGCGCTTCCTCGTCATCGAGGACAGCGCGCATATGCGGCGGATCCTGCGCACATTGCTGAATGGATTCGGCGCGCGCGAAGTCTATGAAGCCGAGGACGGCGCCTCCGGTCTCGAAGCCTTCACCCATTTCATGCCGGATATCGTCATCGTCGATTGGGTGATGCCGATCTTCGACGGCTTGGAATTGGCGCAGATGATCCGCCAGCCCGGCGCCAATGCCAATCCTTACGTGCCGATCATCATGCTCACCGGCCATTCCGACAAGAAGCGCGTCATGGTCGCGCGCGATGCCGGCATCACCGAATTCCTCTGCAAGCCGATCTCCGCCGAAGTCGCTCTACGAGCGCATCGCTCAATGTCGTCGCCAAGCCGCGACCCTTCGTGAAGACCAAGACCTATTTCGGGCCCGACCGGCGGCGCAACGTCAATCCGCATTACGGCGGTCTGGAGCGGCGCAAAGCCGTCAAGACGGATCTGCTGCGTCCGGACCATCTCAACGACAAAGCCAGGGTCTTGACCTGACCTGAAGGAGCTCCAACGGAAATGCCGCGAAAAGAGACACGCAAGGATCAAGCTCCGCTGGTCGTCACTTATGCCGATCACGAGAGTGATCACGCCGCCGAACGAGCTGCGCAAAGCCATTGCGCCATGCCAATCCAAGCGACGACGATCCGATCGCGCGCGCGGAAGCGGCACTGGTCCAGCTGTCGTCCGAATTCTCCACCTGGATGCTGGCGGAATGCGAGCGGATCGAAACCGCGCGCCAAGCCATAAAGCTCTTAGGCATGACCGATCACACCCACAACGCGCTGTTCCGCGCCGCCCATGACGTCAGAGGCGAAGCCGCCACCTTCGGCTATCCTGAAGTCGTCGGTGTCGCCGATAGCCTGTGCCGGCTCCTCGAACATACGCCCGAGATCGCGCAGATTCCGCTGCTCCTGGTCGACCAGCATGTCGACGCCGTTCGCGCCATGACGCGGGAAAACGCGCATCCCGACAAGGCCGAAGTCGCCGGCGAATTGGTGCGGCGGTTGCGCGACGTCACCGACGACTTCCTCAAGCGCGAGAACGACTTTCGTCCGGATTATCTGGAAAGCATTTTCGCGCCGCCGCTCGTTCCCGGCAGCGCGCAGACTTAAGGTCTACGTAGCTACGCCGCGGCCGATTGCTCGTCGTAGTCGAGCGCGACAAGCTCGTCGCAGAATAGCCGCGCTTCTTCGCGCGCCGCTTCCGTCGCGAAACGCCGCAACAGCGTCAGCAACGGCGCGAGCTCGTCGAGATCCTCGTCTTCGCACCGTGTCAGCACGCGCTCGATCATGCGCCGCTTGAGCCGCGTCGCGCCGCCGGGCTCCAACAGGAAACCTTCGCGCATCGCCTCGATGGCCTCCTTGAAGGCCGGGAAAGTCGACGGCGGCAATTGCGCTTTGGAAAACAGCGCCCGCAATCCGGCCGCGCCGCGGTCGTGAACCAGCCCCGACACGCGCGCCACCGGCATGTCGGCGAGCTCAGCCAGCGCTTCTTCGAACAGCACGATATTGCCGGAGAGGAGCGCGCGGAGAATGAGACCGGCGGTGAGCTGCCCGCTCGCCGACAAATGCCGGATCAGCGGACCGAGCTCGGTCTGCGGCGTATCGGCGGCAATGGTGACGGTCGCCTTCTCACAGGCCTCGCGCGCGACGCGACGGGCATGGTCGGCGTCGAGCCAGGCGCGGCCTGAGACGAAGCCGGCGAGCGTCTCGGACAGTTTGATGACCAGCGCTTGCCGGGTTGCGGCCGGAATATCGTCGCGGGCCAACAGCGACTCGCGGATCGCCGCGAGATGGCCGAAACGCTCGACGATGCGATCGGTCGAGAACGGCGCGATATCGGTGTCGAAATTTTCCACGAGGATCAGGCAGGCTTCGGCGGTGCCGACTTCGGCGACGGCCGCGGCCACCGAACGCGGCAAAGCGGCGCGGCTCGCAATCGCCGCCTGGATCGCCGCACCTGCTGTCGCTACCGCATCGACCAGATCGGCATCGACGAAGAGCGGCGACAGCGCATAGACCGGCGCCGCGATCTGCGGCTGATCGGCGGCGAGCGCAAGCACGATCGCCGGCGGCGCGTCCGGGCTTGCGGCAAGCGCATCCGCAAGCGAACGGCGCACCAGCGGCGACGGATCGTCGAGCAGCATCAGCATGGCGCCTTCGGCGGCGCCAAGATCGTCGGGTGACAGATCCGAGTAAAGGTAGGCTCGCGCCAGTGCACTGGTGGCTTCGGCGCGCTCGCTGGCGGGCGCGGTGCGGATCCATTGCAGGAAATCGCGGACGATCATCTTGCGCTCAGGTCACGCGGAGGAACAACCGATTCCAATGCTAGATTTTTGGGATTAACAAAGCGTTCACCATAAATCCTCGCGTATTTGTTGTGTTTGTTCATAAAACCCCTGCCGACGCGGTCTAGCCGCTCGTGCCGTCGTCCTTGAAGAGATCGCCCAGGCCAATCGGACTGACGCCCGGAGCAGCGCCCGACACACCCCAGAGCTGGCTGACCACCGAGGCGATCGGGGTGGAGCGGCCCGGGTCTGAAAACAGGCTGTAGAACGCATCGGTATTGGTCACGGTGCGCTGTGGCGTTGCGGCAGCGAATGCGCTGGTGATGCCGGCCGTGTCAGGCACGGCCGCGGCCACAGTCTTGGTTGCAGTCTTGGTTGCGGTATTGGCCGCGGTCGGATTCGCAGTCGTGCTCGCACTCCTTCCGATCACGTTGCTGGGCCGGTCCAGGATGGGCAATGGAGGAACCGGCGTAGCCGAAGAAGCGGCGGTGGAAACGGCGCTCGGGCTCGTTACGGCCTGCGCCACGCTGGTATTGCTGACCGGCCGTTCCCGCGCGGCGACGTCGTAGCGGGCGGTCAGCACATCGCGGACTTGCGCGAGGCTGCGCGCGGCGCCGGTCGAGCGATCATAGAAGATCGACGAATTGGCCTGGGCCGCATGCGGAAAAAGACTGGCGGCGGACGCGTTCGGATTATCGCCGGCCGCCGCGATCAGCTTCGCCGCGCCGCCGACGCCGAGAAAATGCGCGATATAGAGCTCGCCCTCGGAGGGCGAGCGGCCGAGCTTTTGCGACAACAGCGTCGCATTCGCTTTGGTGAAGGCGCCCGCCATCACCGCATTCGCGGTCGGATCGTTGCGCAGCTTGAGAATGGCGCTGCGCATCGACGGATCCGCCACCTCGTACCTGCCGGAGGCGGTCTTGGTGATGGCGTCGGCATATTGGCCATAGCCGAGCGACGCGCCCGACTGCTTCATGGTCGCGAGCCAGGTCTGCTCGATGAATTGGAACAGACCGCGCGCCGACGACGTTGACGCGCCGGCTTGCGGATTGAGGCCGGATTCGACCTGCGCCGTCGCCAATAGATATTGGAAGCTCGTGCCGGTGGCCTGAGCTGCCTGACGAATGGCGCCGATCACCGCCGAACCGGCGGTGGAATTGCTGGAATCGACCAGCATGCTGTGTGCTCCCCTTGCCGGCTCCCACCGGCTGTCTTGAGCGTTAGCGATCATTAACGATTATGGTAAATGGGAACTTAACGCGGCACGATATAAAGACGTTATGGAGGCGAAAATGACCCAGCAAACGGCGATCACGGCACAAGCGCGGCGGGCTTTATTTCGAGGATTTCGTCGTCGGCGAGACCACCGAGCACCGCTATACGCGGACCGTCACCCAGATGGACAACATGCTGTTCTCCAACATGACGCTCAATCCGCAGCCGCTGCATATCGACCGGCACTTCTGCGAGCAGGAGACCGAATGGGGTCAGCCGCTGATGAATTCGCTGTTCACGCTCGGCCTGATGATCGGCATCCAGGTGTCCGACATGACGGTCGGCACCACCATCGCCAATCTCGGCATGACCGACGTCAAATTCCCCCACCCGCTGTTCGAGGGCGACACCGTGCATTGCTCGACCGACGTGGTCGGCAAGCGCGAATCGAAATCGCGGCCCGGCGCCGGCATCGTCGAATTCCATCACCGCGCCTTCAACCAGGACAACAAGCTGGTCGCCGAATGCCACCGGCAGGCTTTCATCCGCATGCGGCCGAAGTGAACGTCGCATACGGATAGATTTGGCCATATGCGCTCGCTTCTTTTCGTCCCCGCCGACAGCCCGAAGAAACTCGACAAGGCGATGACGAGCGGCGCCGACGCGCTGATCGTCGACCTTGAAGATTCGATCGCGCTCGAAGGCAAGGCGCGCGCCCGGCGACAGCGCGGCGGCGTTTCTCAAAGACGCGATGGCGAGCTCGACGCGGCCCTACATGATGGTGCGCGTCAACGGCTTGCAGACCGGCTTGACCGATGCCGATCTCGACGCCATCGCGCCGGCGAAGCCGGACGCCATCATGCTGCCGAAGGCGGAAGGCGGCGCGTCCGTCATCCACGCCGACGCCAAGCTTGCCGTGCGCGAAGCGACCAGCGGCTTGCCTGACGGCCATATCAAGATTCTGCCGATCGCCACCGAGACCGCCGCCGCGCTCTTCCTCGCCGGCACTTTCGCCGGCTCGAGCGCGCGCCTGATCGGTCTGACCTGGGGCGCCGAGGATCTGTCCGCCGACCTTGGCGCGCAGGCCAATCGCGATGCGGCGGGCCGCTTTCTCGATCCCTATCGGCTGGCGCGCGCGCTGTGCATCGCCGGGGCCGCGGCGGCCGCAGTGCCGGCGATCGACACCGTCTATGTCGATTTCCGCAACGCCGACGGCTTCCGGCGCGAATGCGAGGAAGCCTGCCGCGATGGCTTTACCGGCAAGATGGCGATCCATCCGGCGCAAGTGCCGATCATCAACGAGGTGTTCACGCCGTCGGCGAGCGCCATCGCGCACGCGCGCGCCGTGATCGACGCGTTCGCGGCTGCTCCCGGCGCCGGCGTCGTCGGCATCGGCGGCGTCATGTACGACCAGCCGCATCTGGTGCGCGCCAAGCAATTGCTGGCGCGCGCTGCGCGGTGGGAATGAGTCATCCGATCACAATGTCAAACAGCGTACTCTCCTTCTCCCCGCACGCGGGGAGAAGGTTGGGATGAGGGGGCGTTGCCGCTTCGCTCAGAACTCGCGGAGAGGCCCCCTCACCCTCGCTTCGCTCGACCTCTCCCCGCGCGGCGGGGAGAGGTGAAAAGAAAAAGAAGGAAGCGGAACGCCGACAGACGCAGTGTTTCATGTTCCGCACCAGCGGGTGCGGCTCGCGCCACGAGAGTGCCGGCTTGCGCCGACCCTCCGCTGCGGGCGCGCTCGCCTGTCGGCGTTCCACCACGGTTCTGCCCTAGAGAGTATTCCATCCCTAGGTGCGGCCTCAGGCCATGCTTCCGGGGACTTGGCGGAGTGCCGATCCTGTAGTCATCCCCCTTCCGGGGGCAGAACCGACGCAGTTTGTGCGGGCGTTACCCGCCCCAACCTGTCCCTTTATCGTCCAGCGAGCACCTCGCGTCCCAGTCCGTAGTGCTGGGCGGCTGATGCCCGAAACCGCCCGAGAGCGGATCGCAACTCCGCCCGCGGGCACCGCACTCGCCCCAACCTCCGGGATGCCTCCCGAAGGCGTCCTTGCGAGCGAGATTCAATTCGTACAATGTAACTAAAATAGTGACAATCGTCAAGTGACGTCACCGAAATGTTTACGAGCCATCGGACATTCTTCCAATTTTTGGAATTCCGTGCGATCCTGTCTTTATGATTGTGATCGGTACGGACTTGATAGACCGGTATTTCGCCAATCACGCCGGCCATAAGGGAAGCAGAGCCGCACGGTCACAATATGAGGCTTGGCTGGACATTGCCGCACGTGTGCAATGGAATAATCCAGAGGCGTTGAAGGCATCATATCCGAAGGCGAGTATCCTCAAGGCCGGCCGAGCGGTTTTTAATATCAAGGGAAACGACTTTCGCTTGATCGTGCGTGTTCAATATCAGACAGGCGTCATCGCGATCCGCTTCTTCGGAACGCATGCCGAGTACGATGAAATCGATGCGGAGACTGTGTGATGGACGCAACGCTGATTTTAATCGATAGCGAGGCCGAGCTTGCGCGCGCACGCGCCCTTGTCGATCGGCTCTGGGACTCCGAAGACGCCGCCGATACGGCGCGGCTTACGGCGCAAGCACGCCTGATCGAGGCCTATGAACAGAACAAGTGGCCGCGTCGATCACCCAGCACCGCGGATTTGATCCGCCATCTCATGGATCAACACGACCTCACCCGCGCCGACATGGTGCATGTCCTGGGCACGCCGAGCCGCGTCAGCGAGGTGCTCGCCGGTAAAAAGGGGTTGAGCATGGCCATGGTGCAGCGGCTGCGCGCACGATTCCACATTCCCGCAGACGCGCTGTTGCCGCCATTGAAGAAAGCACCCGCGCAGCGAGCGCGCAAGCGAGATGCTGCCTGATCGTTCCGCCAAAATCTAAGCGTCCTGTTCGTCCATCCGGGAAAGCGAGCCTAGCCCGGACGAAGCGCAGCGACATGCGGGGAGCGATCGAGAGGCTTGAACTCCACTCCCGGAGTCGCTGCGCTCATCCGGGCTACACTTGCTAATTTGAAGTCTCGTTTCAATGCGGAGGAACCCTGAAATCCTTATTAGAGGGCGGCGGAAATATGCTGCCCCAACCATGCTCACTCTCCCAATTCAACAAACGTTCATCAGCGAGTCCGTTTATTCTGCTTTCTAAGGTACGAATTTGAGCGGTAAAGGCCCGAGTGTTCAAATCATTCCAAATGGCGATGAAAACCGCCGCTAAGAAAACAGCAAATGCAGCGGAAAAATATCCTCCTGGCAGAAGCCCAACGAATACTGGTGCACCTATCCCTATCGCCTGCGTAATGGAAGTACGGGCCGCGAGCATTTCAGTCCTCAACGTGTTGTATTCTGCTAGCAGAACTGCGATGCGATCCTTCGGCTCCATATAACGTTTCCTCGCGCTAGGGGTCATCTCTATTTGCTCTTCTACCGGTGCGGTCTGCTACTTCCGCAACGCACCTTAGATTCAGATCTATGTAGCTGTACAGAACCACAATGCCACCAACCAAAACATAATCGTCCTTGGTCAGCTGGGGCCAATCTGCCCATTCGCCTTCTGGCGTATTGTTCAGGATGTCCTGTAAATATTTGCCACGTGGTGTTTCAACGCTTGGGGGAAGCATGTTGTCTTCCTCAAAAAATATAGAATTTCAAACCAATAAATGTCGCTACGAGCGTCACGGCTGCAATAATTTGCACCCGTCCTACCAAATCTAGCCGGAAGCTGCCCCAGCGAATGAGCACAAGATATTTCGGCAATCGTTCGGGATTCATGACGGAGTGCTCCTTAAAAACTTCAGAAGCAACCGTCTTTCAAATCAGTAAGTGTATGTGGGCAGATTTTCGGAGTGCGTGCAAATCCACCCGTTAACATCGAATGCCTATAACCCTTTGACAAATAAGGGCGGCGACATTCTGTTTTGTGGCCGTCCACTGATTTTTTAGGGAACAACTGTTCATTTCGGCTGCGGTTCAAAGAAGCGACAAAAGTTTAAACAGTTCAATGCCATTGCCCATTGCTGCGATCGCAGCGTCCCAGTGTCCGGAGCAATCGTCTTGGCGCTGTTGCCTTGGCGCGGCATGCGCAAACTGACGCTCGGTTGCGAGCAGCGCGTAGAGCGGATTAGACGAAGGCGTAATCCGCCATTCTTCGTCGTTGCGGCGGGTTACGGCTTCGCCTAACCCGCCCTACACGCTAATCGCGCCGCGCACTTCGGCCGTTGCCGTAACATCCGGTGCCGATTTCCTCGCATGTACAGCCATGAACTCTTGGCGCGCACGACAAGTGTCCGACCATTTGCGCGCTGGCGCGTCGGCGTCGAGCAAGGACGCGACGTTTTACGGTTGGCGAGTCGTCGCCGCTGCATTTTTGCTCGCGGTGTTCGGCTGGGGTCTCGGTTTCTATGGCCCGCCGGTCTACCTGCATGCGGTGCGCGAGGCGCGCGGCTGGTCGCTCATCCTGGTCTCGACGGCCGTGACCGTGCATTTCCTGTTCGGCGCGATCGTCGTCGCCAACTTGCCCGGGCTCTATCGCCGGTTCGGCATACCGGCGGTCACCAAGGCCGGAGCCTTATCGCTTGCGGCGGGTATCACCGGCTGGGCCATCGCGCACGAGCCGTGGCAGCTCTTTGTTGCCACGCTCTTCAGCGGCGCCGGTTGGGTCACCATGAGCGCCGCCGCGGTCAACGCGATTGTCTCGCCTTGGTTCGTGCGCACCCGGCCGGCAGCGCTATCGTGGGCCTATAACGGCTCGAGCATCGGCGGCGTTATGTTCTCGCCGCTCTGGGTCGCGGCGATCGGGTTCTTCGGCTTCCCATGGGCCTCAGCGATCATCGGCCTCGTGATGATCGCGATCATCTGGATTCTGGCCGACGTATTTTTTGCCAAGCTGCCGCAGGACATGCGCTTGAGCCCGGACGGCGACGCGCTTGGCGCGGCGGCCGTTGCCGTCACGTCGGCGTGCGCACGCCCGCTTCCGGGGAGCCTGTTGTGGCGGAATCCTCAATTCATCACCTTGGCGCTCGGCATGGCGCTCGGATTGTTTGCGCAAATCGGCCTGATTGCGCACCTGTTCTCGCTCCTGGTACCGGCGCTGGGCGAGCAGCTCGCGGGAGCCGCAGTGGGCGCTGCCACGGCCGCAGCCATTGCCGGGCGTAGCATGGTCGGCTTCTTGATGCCGGCGCGAGCCGATCGCCGCCTCGTCGCCTGCGCCAGCACCGTCGTGCAAATCCTGGGCTCGCTCGCGCTTTGTGTCGCGGCCGGCGACAATGTGCCCTTGCTGCTCCTCGGTGTTGTGTTGTTCGGGGCCGGGATCGGCAACACCACATCGCTGCCGCCCCTGATTGCGCAGATCGAGTTCGTCAAAGAGGACGTGCCGCGCGTCGTCCCCTTGATCATCGCCATCGGACAAGCCGCTTACGCTTTCGCCCCCGCGAGTTTTGGGCTGATCCGGGAGCTTGCTCCGAACCTTGGCACGGCATCGGCGGGAGCGGCGCCCTATTTATTCAGCGCCGCGGCCGTGATTCAAGCTGCGGCGATCGTGGCGTTCCTGGCTGGTCGGCGTCGGTAGAGCGCGTGGGGCAGCGTTGCGGCGCCCAGTGTGCTTTATGCGCAACGGTTGCCAAAAAACCGTCACAGAGCGGCCTCGAACACCACTTTCGTCCCATTCATGCATTCTAGGTCGCAGCCGCCGGGCTCGTGACGTCGCGATCGACTGCCGCGCTCGGCAAACGAGTGATCGAGTGGATCGATTGGGCTTGGTCTCTTCGGATTGATGCCAGTCGGTATCTAGTAAGGAACCATATGATGTACATGAAACTTGCCGCTCGCGGCGCAGTCGCGACCGCGGCGTTCGGCATGGTAGTCGCTACGATGGCACTCGCTGCGAGCACTCCTGCTCGTGCCGATACCCAGATCGGTCTGTTGAACTGCCGAAGCGCGGAGACGACCAGCTATATCGTCGTGTCCAACCAGCCGTTGAATTGCGTTTTCACCCCGAGCGCCGGCGGTCCGGTCCAATACTATCAGGCCAATCTGCGCCGCCTGGGAGCCCAAGCCGGCTTCAACAGCGGTGTCACTCTGGGATGGGCCGTCTTCGCGCCAAGCCTGCATGTCGGACCCGGCGCGCTCGCCGGCACCTATGGCGGCGTTTCCGCCGGAGCGTCATTCGTCGTCGGCGCCGGCGCTAACGGCCTCGTCGGCGGCAACAGCAACTCATTTGCTTTGCAGCCGGTCAGCGTCGAGGGCCAGTCGGGCTTCAACGTGGTTGCGACCGCGACCGAAGTCGAGCTGCAAGCCGTGGTTCCCGCTCGCCACGGGCATCATCACCACTGACATATCGCGGAGCGCGATCGTTGAGCGGTCGCGCTCCCGCCGCCAGCGCATTCGCACGCGTCAGTATTCTGGCAGAGCCGCATCGATAATGTCGCCAGCCCGTAGGATGGGTGGAGCGAAGCGATACCCATCATGTTGCGGCACGGTTTAGTGATGGGTTTCGCAAGAGCTCAACCCATCCTACGCACTGCGCGATATGCGCCGTCGCGTCGCTCGCAAGTTCCACAAGTTCCATTGATCCAAGTTCCGGCGATCCAACAACAACCCGACAAAGATCACAAAGCGGCCATCGCTTTTTAGCGCGCGATTAAGCCGCGGCTGATGATGTGTTCGCGGGGTTACGCAGCCGGACCTGGTGATCCCTGGCGGCTCAATCACGCCCCTTCCCCAGCAACGTGATTGAGCCGCGCATCCGGCTTCGCAGATGACGAAGTGAGGAAC
The DNA here is from genome assembly GCA_963695615.1 of uncultured Alphaproteobacteria bacterium. Lineage (GTDB taxonomy): Bacteria > Pseudomonadota > Alphaproteobacteria > Rhizobiales > Xanthobacteraceae > BOG-931. The sequence goes on from CAVOHH010000008.1 coordinate 54,282, forward strand.
AATTCAATGGACGCGTCAGTACCCGAGGTAATCGACCAAGCCGTTTCTGTGCAAGCGAGCGAAATTCCGGAGGCCGCTTCTGCGAAGGCCGTTGCTGACATGGAGCAGAAGACTTTGGAGCAGAAGTCAAAGCCCAAGCTCGAGGTCGATGCCGACCGCATCAGGACGTCCATCGCCCGGCTGACCTCGAACTCGATCGGGGAACTCGAGGGCCTCGCCTCCGAACTGCAGAAGCTCGATGACTTCATCAAATTCGAGACCGAGCGCGTTCAGCGCGATATCGAAAGCCTGTTGTCCGGCATCAAGATCATCGTCGAAACCATTTCACCCTGGAAGCGGTCGGCCACCGTCTCAAGCGCACCGAGCGGACCGGCGCGAAATTTATTCGCCGGCGGCCGCGGCCGTGAGGAAACGCGACGCACGCCGACCAGCGCGTGAGCTGGGGTAATCCGATCCCGGCCACTCACTAACCTTGTGCTGGGGTTGATTCGGCCCAGCAAAGGAGACAAGCGATGGCCCTATATTGCGGCTAGCTTTTCTGAACGGCGGCCGCGGCTTTGCGGATCACGTCGATCACGAAGTCGGGCTGAGAGAGCATAGCAACGTGGCTGCTATTCGTCTCAACGGTGGTTGCGGCCATGCGTTTTGCCAGAAAACGTTGAAGATCGGGATGCACGGTGCGATCCTCCTTCGCCACGATGTACCAGCTTGGCTTCGACTTCCAAGCGACGTGATCGAGATTTTGCTGCTCAAACAAGTCGGCGACTGGTGCGTAATGGGTCGCCCAGACCAGCTTCTTCTCCTGCTCGGGAAGGTCTCCCGCGAAGTACTGGACGCCTTCCGGTAACATCCAGGCGCGTCCGTCTGCGACTTCGACGTGGGAGAATATTTCCGTAGGGTACTTGTTGAGCTGGCTCTGCACAGTCTCGCCGACATCCGGTGCGACAGCGGCGATATAAACCAATCCGACGACGCGGTCGTCCATTCCTGCGGCTGTGATCGTGGCTCCGCCGTACGAGTGACCCACGAGAATAGCGGGACTTTTGACCCGCCCCAGCGTGCGCTTGATCGTGGCCACGTCCTCCGCGTACGCGTCGAGACCGTACTGGACGGAGATCACCTCGTGCCCGTCGGCCTGCAGCGCGGGAATCACTTTGCTGAAGCACGAGCCGTCGGCCCAAATGCCGTGACAGAAAACGATGGTTGGTTTGGCCATGATGCACTTCCTTTCTTGCGCAAGATGAAACTAAAATCCCAGCTACCCCAAAACCAGACATCGCGGTCGCCGGCGAAGAGGGCCTGACCTCACGGTCTCAATCTTTGCGATAGGCCGTCTTCGGATCGAACACCCGGTCGTCGCGGAATTCGAGCGTCGCCGAACCCGGCTTGCCGAGCGGCACGGCGCGATAAAAGCACGAGCGACGTCCGGTGTGGCAGGCAGCGACCGCCTGCTCGACCTTGATCCACACCGCATCCTGATCGCAGTCGACGCGCATTTCGACGACACGCTGGGTGTGGCCTGACGTCTCGCCCTTCTTCCACAGCGCGCGGCGGGAGCGGCTGAAATACCAGGCTTCGCCGGTCGACGATGGTTTTCGCCAAGGCCTCGGCATTCATATGCGCGACCATGAGGAGATCGCCGGATGCGGCATCGGTCGCGACGCAGGTGACCAAGCCGTCGGCGTCGAATTTCGGCGTCAGCGCCAAGCCTTCTTCGAGGTCGGCGTCCGATCCGGGCGGGGCAAATGGCGATTTTTCCGACAACGAAAGCCCCCGCCTGTTGCGCGCACTCCCGCGCGACCTCTCGCGACGAATTTCACCGCGTCTTCTCGCCGCCGCGCTCCGCGGCGCCGATCAGCATCATGAACCGCATCTGGTCGTCCGGATTGTCGCGGAAGCTCCCCAGGAAGCGCGTCGTCACCGTCGAAGCGCCGGGCTTGCTGCACGCCGCGCACCGTCATGCAGGTGTGCTCGGCTTCGATCATCACCGCGACGCCGTGCGGTTTCAGCACGTTGTTCGATCGCGGTGGCGATCTGCGAGGTCAGGTGTTCCTGGGTCTGCAGGCGCCGCGCATAGGTGTCGACCAGACGCGCGAGCTTCGACAGCCCGACCACGCGCTCGACCGGCCGATAAGCGACATGCGCCTTGCCGTAGAACGGCAGCATGTGATGCTCGCAATGCGACGTGAACCTGATGTCGCGAATGAGCACGAAATCGTCGTAGGCCTCGGTCTCGCCAAAAGTGCGCGCGAGCGCATCGGCGGGAATTTCGCGGTAGCCGCGATAGAGCTCGTCCAATGCGCCGATGACACGTTTGGGCGTATCCACCAGGCCCTCGCGCGCCGGATCCTCGCCGATATAGGCGATCAGCGCGCGCACGGCGGCTTCCGCCTCTTCGCGGGAGGGCCTTTTTTCGACCGGTGCTGGAGCGTTATGGACGTGATCCGAAAGCTGCCCGCGGAGGTTTCCCCTTTGGCCAGGGCTTGATACCCGGCTTAACAACTGCGTCCATCCCTACTCCCAATCACCGGCCGCATGCCGGAACTTCAAATCCTAAGGCTCACCGCCTATATAGTGATTTGTCAGGGGGAGACAATAAACCCCGCCAAAACCGCGATTTTACGATGCTGGACGAGGTCTATAACAAGCGCATTATCGAGCTTGCGGGCACGATCCCGCGGATCGGGCGGCTAGCCGACGCGGACGCGTCGGCGACCGCGCTGTCGAAGCTCTGCGGCTCGACCGTGACCATCGACCTCAAGATGGACGGCGACACCGTCACCGACTTCGCCCATGAGGTGAAGGCCTGCGCGCTCGGCCAGGCTTCTTCCTCGATCATGGCGCGCCATATCGTCGGCTCGAAAGCAAGCGAGTTGCGGGCGTTGCGCGAAGGCGTTCGCAAAATGCTGAAGGAAAACGGCAGCCCCCCGGCGAAGCGGCAAATGGGCCGATATCGCCGTGCTCGAGCCGGTCCGCGACTACAAAGCGCGCCATGCCTCGACGCTTCTGACCTTCGACGCCGTGGTCGACGCCATCGGCCAGATCGAGGCCAAGCGGCGAACGGGAAAGCCGCCAAAGCCGGCGGCGGAGTAAATTTGTCCCCGGCCGCCGACAGTTTCCGTCACGCCCCGCGCCTGCTCGGGCGCGGTCTGGTGAAAGTCTATCGCTACACGCTCTCCCCGCTCGTCGGTTTCGAGTGCCGGCATCTGCCGACGTGTTCGGATTATGCCGACCAGGCGCTCGATCGTTACGGGCTGTGGGCCGGCGGCTGGATGACCTTGGCGCGGTTGTTGCGCTGTCAGCCCTTCGGCACGTCAGGGCTCGATTTCGTGCCTGACGCCGCATCGGCCGATGCGCGCTGGTATCTGCCGTGGCGCTACGCGCGATGGCGCGGGACCAACGCAAAAACGCCTTAGGTCGAAACCTCCCGCACCCGACCAGCCGCGACCGGGTTGCGCTGCGGGTGCGCGATGCTTTCTTTCGCGGCCGCCTTACGTTAAAAGCCCGGCCAGTTTCGATTCCGCTTACCTGCATTCGTAGGCAGCGAGTGAGCAACAGGAGTGAACCATGGTCGCCGTGACCTTTCCCGACGGCGCGCGTCGGGACTATCCGCACAACACCACCGGCCTCGACATCGCCAAGGGCATTTCGCCGTCGCTGGCCAAGCGCACGGTGGCGATGGCGCTCGACGGCAAGGTGGCCGATCTCTCCGACCCGATCGAACACGACGCCAAGATCGAATTTCTGACACGCGAGGATCCGCGCGCGCTCGAACTGATCCGCCACGACACCGCCCACGTGCTCGCCGAAGCGGTGCAGTCGCTGTGGCCGGGCACGCAAGTCACCATCGGCCCGGTGATCGACAATGGCTTCTATTACGACTTCTTCCGCAACGAGCCGTTCACGCCGGAGGATTTCGCGGCCATCGAAAAGAAGATGCGCGAGATCATCGCCCGCGACAAACCTTTCACCAAGGAAACATGGTCGCGCGACGAGGCAAAGAAGGTGTTTCGCGACAAGGGCGAGCTGTTCAAGGTCGAGCTGGTCGACGCCATTCCGGAAGACCAGCAGATAAAAATCTACAAACAGGGCGACTGGTTCGATCTGTGCCGCGGTCCGCACATGACCTCGACCGGCAAGATCGGCAATGCGTTCAAGCTGATGAAAGTCGCCGGCGCCTATTGGCGCGGCGATTTCGAACCGCGAAATGCTCTCCCGCATCTACGGCACTGCGTTTGCCAAGCAGGACGAGCTCGACGCCTATCTCAAGCAGATCGAAGAAGCCGAGAAGCGCGATCATCGCCGGCTCGGCCGCGAGATGGACCTGTTTCATTTCCAGGAAGAGGCGCCCGGCTCGGTGTTCTGGCACCCCAAGGGCTGGACGCTGTTTCAGACACTGGAAGCCTATATCCGGCGCCGACAGATGGAGGCCGGTTATGCCGAGGTCAACGCGCCGCAGCTCATCGACTCCTCGCTCTGGGTCGCGTCCGGCCACATGGCGACGTTCCGCGAAGGCATGTTCCTGGTGCAGCCGCGCGAGGAGGACGAGCGCACATTCGTGGTCAAGCCGATGAACTGCCCCGGCCACATCCAGATTTTCAAGAACGGGCTGAAATCCTATCGCGACCTGCCCTACAAGATTTGCGAATTCGGCAAGGTGCATCGCTTCGAGCCGTCCGGCGCGCTCCACGGCCTGATGCGCGTGCGCGCCTTTACGCAAGACGACGCGCATATCTTCGTCACCGAGGAGCAGATCGCCGAGGAAGTGATCAAAGTGAACGATCTGATCCTGACGATCTATCAGGATTTCGGCTTCGACGACGTGCGCATCAAATTCTCCGACCGCCCCGACAAGCGCATCGGCGACGACGCGGTGTGGGACAAGGCCGAAGCCGCCTTGATGAAGGCGCTCGAAGCCTCCGGCCGGCCGTGGGCGCTCAACAAAGGCGAAGGCGCGTTCTATGGGCCGAAGCTCGAATATGTGCTGCGCGACGCCATCGGCCGCGACTGGCAGTGCGGCACCGTGCAGGTCGATCTCAATATGCCGGGCCGGCTCGGCGCGTTTTATATCGACGAACACTCCAACAAAGTGACGCCGGTGATGCTGCATCGCGCGATGTTCGGCTCGCTCGAGCGCTTCACCGGAATCATGATCGAGCATTATGCAGGACACATGCCGCTCTGGCTCGCCCCGGTGCAGGCCGTGATCGCGACCATCACGTCGGACGCCGACGATTATGCGCGCGAGGCGATTGCTGCGGCGCGCGCGCTCGGGCTGCGGGTCGAGGCTGACCTGCGCAACGAGAAGATCAACTACAAGGTCCGCGAGCACTCGCTGGCGAAAGTCCCTGCCCTCCTCGTCCTCGGCAAGAAGGAAGCCGCCGAGCGCACCGTCTCCATGCGCCGGCTCGGCAGCGAGCAGCAGCAGATGATGCCGCTCGATGCCGCGCTTGCGGCGCTCGCCGACGAGGCTGTTCCGCCGGACATGAAACGGGTGAAGAAGGCGGCATAGCCCTCCTTCCGCGGGAATGAGCGGCAGACATGACACGCCCCCGCGGTTGCTGTTGCGGCGGCCAAAGCGGACACGGCCGTCCTCAAGTTAGTGGTAAATAAGGCAACGATTTTACACACGTTAAGATCGCGGCTAAGACCGTCTGCACCGGCTGCGACTCCCGCCGCGCGAGGGCCAAAGTGACCGAAACGCCAACGATTTCGGCCACCAGCGGCCTCGCGCCCGCTCACGATCCGCTTGCGAGAATGCGTGATTTCAGCAGCGCATTGCAGCGCGGCGACACGCAGGCGGCTTTGGAGGCGGCGCGGGACGCCTGCCTTGCCGCCCCAAATACCGCCGAGGCGCATTACGCTTACGGCCAGGCCTGGATGGCCGCCGGCAAGCCGGCGCGCGCCGAACAGGCCTTTGCCATCGCCGTGAAGCTGCGCCCGGGCTTCGCCGACGCCTGGATCAATTTCGGCCTCGCGCGCTACGCGCAAGGGTCGGTCAATGATGCCAAGATCGCGATGACCCGCGCCCTGCAGGCGCAGCCCGGCCATCGCGCGGCGACGAGCAATCTTTCGGCGCTGCTGCGGCTCACCGGCGGCTACGAGATGGCCGAGACGCTGCTGCGCGAGGCGCTGGCGCGAGACCCGCACGATGCCGCCGCGCGGTTGAACCTCGTCGCCGAGCGCCTGCAGGAAGAGCGCCCGGCCGAAGCGCTCGCGCTGCTCAACGAGGTCGATCCTCCTGCCGACAATATTCCCGCAGCGCGCCACTGGCATTTGCAGCGCGCGCTGGCGCTGATCGCTCTCGGCCGGCCCGACAAGGCGCGGACCGCGCTTGGCGAGTTCGATGCGCTCGGTCCCGCGCCGCCGGAGATCGCGCCGCTGCGGCTTTGGCGCGACACGCTGCTGGCGCTCGCCGAAGGCCGCCGCGCCGACGCGCGCGCTTGTGCCGAAGCGATGGAGGCAGCGATCGGCGATATGGGGCCGGGCGCCGTCTTCGAACACAGGATCATGGCGCGCTACGACCTCGCCAAATTCTGGTCGCGCGAGGGCGACGACGCCAAGGCTTTCGTGCAGTGGCGCGAGGGCCATGCGCTGCTGCGATCCATCCAGCCGTTTTCTCGCGAGGCGGCGCAGGCCTATAACGACGCCGCGATCGCGACCTTCACGCCTGAGCGCTTCGCCGGCGAGGCCCGCGCCAGCAACACCGATCCCGCGCCGGTCTTCATCGTCGGCATGCCGCGCTCGGGCACAACGCTGGCCGAGCAGATTCTTGCCGCCCACCCGCAAGCCGCCGGCGCCGGCGAGCGCGCAGCGCTGGGGCGGCTGGCCTGGCGATTGGGCGGCGGCGAGAGCGCGGAAGCGCTCGCCCGGATCGCTGCGCTCGAGCGAAGCGCGCTCGACGCGGAAGCCGAGGCCTATCTGAAGGAGCTCCACGCGCTCGCGCCGGGCAAGAGCCGCATCGTCGACAAGATGCCGGGCAATTATCTCTACGTCTGGCTGATCGCGCTCTTGTTCCCGAAGGCCAAGATCATTCATTGCACGCGCGATCCGCGCGACATCGGCTTTTCGATTTTCACCTTCCGCTTTCATGGCGAGCACGGCTACGCCCACGATCTCGCCGATCTCGGCTGGATGATCGGCGAGCAGAACCGGCTGATGAACCATTGGAAATCAGCGCTGCCGCTGCCGATCCTGACGCTGCGGCTCGACGACTGGGTGAAGGATTTCGACGCGACGCTCGCCCGCGTGCTCAGCTTTGTCGACCTGCCGCCGGATCCGGCCTGCGCGCGCTTTTATGAAGCCGACAGCCCGGTGCGCACAGTGAGCCGCTCGCAGGTCAGGCAGCCGGTGAATGCGCGCGGCCTCGGCCGCTGGCGCGCGCATGCCGACGGGCTCGCCCCGCTGATCGAAGAGCTCGAACGCGCCGGAGCGCTTGAAGGCTGGCGCGACGGTGATGACGCCCGGTCGGCCGCAACCGATAATTTCGACGACACCTCGCCCCTTCCTACCGCGCAAAGGTCGCCACGATGACCACGCTCTCGACCACCCAGACCAATCGGAAAGTCACCGCACGCATCGAGCGCAGGTTTGCACGACCGTTAACGGAGCCGCGCGGTGAGGCAACGGACGGCAAAAGTTCCGGCTCCGGAACGAACCGCGAACGAGTCCGCGGTGTGCGCCTGCGAAGCGTGAGATATCAGAAAATCGTCAGAAAATTGCAACCATCCGCTCAGGACGCGATGGCGCCTGCGTGGCAATGTTCGAACCGGCTGCTGACGAGGGCAGCGGCCTCGCGCATGCATAACGTGTGAAATGACACATCCTCAGCTTCGTGCGCGCACCGCAATGCCCGCGGCCTCGGCCGCTGGCGCGCGCATGCCGACGGGCTCGCCCCGCTGATCGAAGAGCTCGAACGCGCCGGAGCGCTTGAAGGCTGGCGCGACGGCGATGACGCCCGATCGGCCGCAACCGATAATTTCGACGACGCCCCGCCCCTTCCTACCGCACAAAGGTCGCCACGATGACCACGCTCTCGACCACCCAGACCAATACGTTCGACTTCGGCACGTTCGAGACCGTCACGATCGGGACATCGGGCTATTACGACATCGTGGCCGACGGCGCGCAGGGCGGCCGTTACAACAGCAACAGTGGCGGACTCGGCGGGCTCGGCGCGATGGCGAGCGGCGAAATCTTTCTTCAGGCAGGCGCCAAGCTCGAGATCGTCGTCGGTAGCAGTGGCAGTAACGGGGGCGAATTCGGCGGCGGCGGCGGCGGCGGCAGCTTCGTAATCGAGACCAATAACGGGTCGGGCACCGTCAATGTCGACGAAGTGATTGCCGGCGGGGGCGGTGGCGGCGGCACCAGTGCCGCGGGAGGCCCCGGCAGGACGCAGACGTCCGGCGGCGCCGGCGGCGCCGGCCGCGGCGGCTTCCGCGACCACCCAGGCGCCGGCGGCCTCAATGGCGCCGCAGGCCAGGGCGGGTCTAACAGCGACAGCGGCTTCGCCTTCGGCCGCGGCGGCGGCGGCGGCGGCGGGTTCACGGGCGGCGCCGCGGGACGTAGCAGCGGCGGCGGCGGACGGAGCGGAAGCATATATGGCCTGAGCTTCACCGGCGGCGCGGGATCATCCTTCATCACCGGCGGCAGCGGCGGATTTGGCGGCGGCGGCGGCGGCTATAGAGGCGGCGGCGGCGGCGGCGGTTTCGGCGGCGGCGGCGGCGGCACTACCGGCGGCCAAGGCGGCGGCGGCGGGTCCTTTGTCAACGCGAACGCAATCGATGTGACGAAGATCGCGGGGACCAACCCCGGCGATGGCCAAGTCCAAATCGCCCTGGCGACCCCGCCCACGATCACGGGCGGCTCGATCGCGCACGCCTTGGTCAACTCGACGACGGGCACGCCTTTTGCGGGCGTCACGATCGGCGACGGCAATCCGGGCAACCCCATCGACACGCTGACCATCACGCTGAGCGATGCGAGTGCAAAGCTCGCGGTCGGCGCCTCACATCCGCTGGGCGTCACCTTCGCCGGCGGTAATGGCAGCTACACGCTGACCGGTTCCGCGGCCAACATCACCAGCGAACTCGACGCCCTGACGCTGACCGCCGCCCCCTCGACCGTCACTGGGGCGGTCGAGGCGCTGACCTTCTCCCTGTCCGACGTCTCCAGCGCTTATCCGCTGGCGGCGACGACGGCTTCCGTGACGGCCTTCAGCACGACTTACACCTATACCGGCGCGATCCAGACATTCACGGTCCAAACCTCCGGCTATTACGACATCACGGCCGAGGGCGCGCGGGGCGGCGCCGGCGGCGGCAAGTTTGGTGCCCCGCAGGAACCTGGCGGGTTCGGCGCGATGGCAAGCGGCGCCGTCTATCTGCAGGCCGGCGCACAGCTTGAGATCGTCGTCGGCGGTGCGGGCCATCTTGAGTTCTCCGGCGGCGGCGGCGGCGGCGGCGGCAGCTTCGCGATCGAGACCAACAACGGGTCGTCCGCTGTTGACATCAATGAGGTGATCGCCGGCGGCGGCGGCGGCGGCTCCGAGTATGGCGGCGGCGGCGGCGGCGGCCGAATACAGGCGACCGGTGGCCGCGGCGGCGACGGTTTCCTTGGCCTCGGCGGCAGCGGCGGAGTGAATGGCGGCGCGGGCAGCGGCGGCGGCAGCGGCGGCGGCGGCGGGTTCACCGGCGGCAACGGCAACAACGGCTCGTACACCACCGGCTACGGCGGCGGGTTCGCTGGAAGCGTGAATGGTACAACCTTCGCCGGCGGCCGCGGCTCTGACACTGGCCGCTTCGGCACCTACGGCGGCTTCGGCGGCGGCGGTGGCAGCGGGGATGGCGGCGGTGGCGGCGGCGGTTTCGGCGGCGGCGGCGGCGGCGGCGGCCACGGCTTCGGCGGCGGCGGCGGGTCCTTTGTCAATGCAAGCGCATATTTCGTGGCGAAGACCGCCGCGGTGAACAATGGCAACGGCATCGTCACCATCACGGCCGTGACCGTCCCGCCGATCATCACGGGCACCGGCTCGACCCCGCTCGCCGCGGCCGGCTCGACAACGGCCACGCCTTTTGCCGGCGTCACGATCGGCGATGGCAACGTCAATTCGCCGGTGAACACGCTGACCATCACATTGAGCGATGCGACCGCAAAACTCGCGGTCGGCGCCTCACATCCGGCGGGCGTCACGTTTACCGGCAGCAATGGCAGCTACACGCTGACCGGTTCCGCGGCCAACATCACCAGCGAACTCGACGCCTTGACGCTGACCGTGCCGTCGACCCTCACCGGGGCGGTCAACGGCATCGAGGCGTTGACCTTTTCCCTGTCCGACGCCTCCAGCGCCAATGCGGCGGCGGCGACGGCCACGCTGACGGCCGACCTCGTGGCCCCCCACCCACCGACCATCACGGGCGGGTCAACCATCGACGCCTTGCTCGGCTCGACGACGGGCAATCCTTTTGCGGGCGTCACGATCGCCGACAGCAATCTGAACCCCGTCGACACGCTGACCATCACGTTGAGCGATGCGGCTGCAACGCTCGCGGTCGGCGCCTCACATCCGGCAGGCGTCACGTTTACCGGCAGCAATGGCAGCTACACGCTGACCGGTTCCGCGGCCAACATCACCAGCGAGCTCGACGCCCTGACGCTGACCGTGCCCTCGACCCTCACCGGGGCGGTCGACGGCGTCGAGACGTTGACCTTTTCCCTGTCCGACGCCTCCAGCGCTTATACGCCCGCGCCGACAACGGCCACGCTGACAGCCAACCTCGTGGCCGCCCCACCGACAATCACGGGCGGGTCAACCATCGACGTCTTCGCCGGCTCGACGACGGGCAATCCTTTTGCTGGCGTCACGATCGCTGACATCAATCTGAACAACCCCGCCGACACGCTGACCATCACGTTGAGCGATGCGACCGCAACGCTCGCGGTCGGCGCCTCACATCCGGCAGGCGTCACGTTCACCGGCGGCAGTGGCAGCTACACGCTGACCGGTTCCGCGGCCGATATCACGAGCGAACTCGACGCCCTGACGCTGACCGTGCCCTCGACCCTCACCGGGGCGGTCGACGGCGTCGAGACGTTGATCTTTTCCCTCTCCGCCACCACAAGCGTCTATCCGCTGCCGCCAACGACAGCCACGCTAACCGACGGCATCTTCGGGCCGATTTTCAGCAAGACCTTCGACGAAACCGGCGCGATCCAGACACTCACAATCCAAACCTCCGGCTATTACGACATCACGGCCGACGGCGCGCAGGGCGGCGTCGGCGGATTCGGCCACAGCGCCGGGGGGCTTGGCGCCTTCGCGAGTGGCGACGTCTATCTGCAAGCCGGCGCGCAGCTCGAGATTGTCGTCGGCGGTGTGGGCGGTGACTACGGCGGCTCCGGCGGCGGCGGCGGCGGCGGCGGCAGCTTCGTGATCGAGACCAACAACGGGTCGGGCGCCGTCAATGTCAACGAAGTGATTGCCGGCGGCGGCGGTGGCGGCAGTTATGGCCGCGGCGGCGGCGGCGGAACCCAGGGGACCGGCGGCGCCGGCGTCGGCAACTTCAGCGGCGGCGGCGGCGGCGGCGGAGTCGACGGCGCCGCGGGCCTGCGCGGCAATACCTCGTTCAACGGCGGCGGCGGCGGGTTCACTGGCGGTGCAGCCGGTCAAGACGGAAACATAAATGGCGTGACCTTCGGCGGCGGCGGCGGGGGCGGCCGTTACCGCGGCGGCGGCGGCGGCGGTTTCGGCGGCGGCGGCGGGGGCGCCAGCGGCGGCGGCGGCGGCGGCGGTTTCGGCGGCGGCGGCGGGGGCGGCAATGGCGCCGGCGGCGGCGGCGGGTCCTTTGTCAGCGGCAGCGCGCTCGGCGTCGCGAAAGTCGCCCAGACCCATGGCGGCAATGGCCAGGTCACCATCACGGCCGCGACCGCACCGACGATCACGGTGGCGTCGCCTTCGGCGCATGCGACCTCGGCGGGCGCGCCGGTCGATCCGTTCACAGGCGACGTGATCGGCGACACCAACCTCGGCAGCCCGCCCGAGACGCTCACCGTCACGCTGTCTTCGGCGGCCAATGGCGTGCTCAACGACCCCAACGCCGGGACGGACGGAAGTTCTTACGATCCGACTACCGGCATCTATTCGATCTCCGGCACGGCCAATGACGTCACCAGCGCCTTGCAGCTCCTCGCCTTTGATCCCACCGCGGGCGTGTATGGCGACACCACCTTCACCATCTCGGACCTCAGCTCGGCCTATCCGCTCGCGGTCAGCGACGCCTCGACCACCGTCTCCGACACGCCCTGCTATTGCCGCGGCACGCTGATCGCCACCGCGCGTGGCGAGGTCGCGGTCGAGGCGCTGACCATCGGGGATCGCGTGGCGACGCGCTCGGGCGCCTTGCGTCCGATCAAGTGGATCGGGCGGCGGAGCTATAGCGGCCGCTTCATCCCGGGACGCACCGATATCCTGCCGGTTTGCATCAAGGCCGGCGCGCTCGATGACGGCGTGCCGCGCCGCGATCTGTGGATCTCGCCGCACCACGCTATGTACTTTAAAGACAAGAATATCGAAGGCGTGCTGATCGAGGCCAAGGATCTCGTCAACGGCGTCTCGATCGTGCAGGCCGAGCGCGTGGAGAAGGTCGAATATTTCCACATCGAGCTCGACAGCCACGACGTGATCGTCGCCGAGGGATCTTTGTCCGAGAGTTTCATCGACGACGACAGCCGCGCCATGTTCCACAACGCACACGACTACGACACGCTTTATGCCGATATGCCGAGCAAGCCGGCGCAGTATTGCGCGCCGCGCTGCGACGACGGCTATGAGCTGGAAACCGTGCGCCGCAAGCTCGCGCTTCGCGCAGGCCTTTCGGTCAACGACGGCACCGGCACGCTGCGCGGCTATATCGATGCGGTCGACGCGAGCGCCATCGAGGGCTGGGCGCAGAATGCCGCGCATCCGGAAGCGCCGGTCTGCCTCGACATTTATGCGGGCGGCCGGCTGATCGGCCAGGTTCTAGCCAACCAGTATCGGGCCGATCTCGAGTTCGCCGGCCTTGGCAGCGGCCGTCATGGCTTCGTCTTTACGCCGCCCGAAGGCGTCGCACTGACCGCCCGCGCGGTGGAGGTCCGGCGTTCGCTCGACGGTCAAGCGCTCACCTATTCACGAGCATCGGGCCGCGCCGCCGGCGCGCACCATTCACCAAACAAAATCCGTCAGCGACAATAGAGAATGCGGTGCATCGTCGGGCGGCAAGCGGTTAGACCGCCAACGCTCAGTGCGTCGAAACCTCGACTTCACGATCGACGCCGGTGATGACCTTGAAATCCTGTTGGTAAGTGCGGCCCTCGTTGCGCGCGATGACGTGATAATCGCCTTCGGCGAGCACCAGGCGCGGGAAGGCGCCGATCGATTCCTTGATCACGTCGCCGCCGGGCGTGAGCACCGTCCATTGCGTGTTGGCGAGCGCGTCGCCGCCGGAACTGTTGACGAGCTTGAGCGTGATCACCGCCGCGCGATGCGTCACCACGATATCGGTAAGCTTCGCGGCGTCGACATGCACGTCGGAACGCACGACGGAATTGCCCTCGCCGTAATTCGACACGATGTTGTAGGTGCCTTCCGGCAGCAGCACGACGTCGCCCGTTATGACGTTCTGCGCGATCGGCCGGCGTGTCGACGTGTCGAACTGGCTGCCCTTGAAGACATCGAACGCGATCTGCCCGGGTGGGATGCGCACGTCGCCGACGCGGCCTTCAAGGCGAATGCCGCCGGCCGGAATGTCCAAGACTTCGCGGACGGCGTCAGAGCGCAATTGCACCGACTTCGCGGCGCTGGCGAGGCCAAGGCTCGCGTGCACCACATAGCTGCCCGGCGGCAGGACGAAAGTCGGCGTTGCGCCGCGGTCTTCTTTGATCAGCGGGAATACGCCGGTGGCGTCGGGCTTGGCGGCATAGACGCGCCAGATCAGCCCGCCGTTGATTTGCGCCGCGTCATGGCCGTAGCGCGCGGTGACGGCGAGCGCCACGCGGCCGGCCGGAACGGTGGGAATGGACTGCGCCGTCGACGGCGGCAGGATGGTCGCGGGAGGCGGTCCCAATGGGCTCGGCGTGACGATCGTCGCGCCCGGCGATCCGGTTCCCGGTATCCCAGTTCCCGGTATCAGTGGCGCGGATGCCGTCGCCTGCGGCGCCATCAGGTTGCGGGTTTGTGCCCAAGCGGGCGCGAGCGCGGACAGGACGAACACCGCCACAGCCCCAACGCAGACAGGTAACAGTTTGTCCCACCCCGACATCGCGGCTTTTCTCGATCTCAATCACGGCAATTTCAAGCCGCGGTCCATGCACCAAGCCGCCCAAGGCGCAGCGGCAAGCGTTGCATGTAGCTGACTCGCCACCCCTTTTCACCCTATCCTGGCGCCGCCTCGCGATTTGTGGCTTGCAGTCCTTTGCAAGCCTTGATGCTTTGCAAGCCTTGATGCTTTGCAAGCCTTGGCGCGGCGCCCGCCGCAAAACAGTCCGCGAGGATCAGGTGAGTACGACAGACATTGCCGGCACGGTCGCGGATGCCCATCGGACAGACGTCAATTCCAACACGCCGTCGATCGGGCTTGTGCTCGGCAGCGGCGCGGCGCGCGGCTTCGCGCATATCGGCGTGATGCGCGCGCTCATGGCGCACGGCATCAAACCGGACATTATCGTCGGCACGTCGATGGGCGCGCTGGTCGGCGGCTGCTATGCCACCGGCCAGCTCGATACGATCGAAGCCTGGGCGCGCTCGCTGACCATGCGCCGTGTCATCGGCTATCTCGACGTCAAGCTCGGCGGCGCCGGTCTGATCCGCGGCGGCCGGCTGACGCACCAGCTCGAGGAGTCGATCGGCGACCACAATATCGAGGATCTCCCGATCCGGTTCGCGGCCATCGCCACCGAGATCGGAACCGGTCACGCGGTCTGGCTGACGCATGGCTCGCTGGCGCTGGCGGTGCGCGCGTCCTACGCGCTGCCGGGAATTTTTCCGCCCGTCCATCTCGGCGGCCGATGGCTGGTCGATGGCGCGCTGGTCGATCCGGTACCGGTGTCGGCGGCGCGCGCGTTCGGCGCGCGCGTCGTCATCGCCGTCAATATGAACGCCGACCGTTTCGGCCGCGGCGCCACCATTGCGAGTCATGGTTCGGATCCGGGCGACGATCAAGCCGTTGCGCCGCCCGCGGAGCCGCGCAACGGCTTCGCCCGCTTGCGCGGCATATTCGGCGCCGAACGGGCGCTCAAGCGTCAGATCATAGCTCCCGACGACAGGCCGGGCTTTTCGACGGTCATGATTGAATCGTTCAACATCATGCAGGATCGTCTGACGCGGATGCGGCTCGCCGGCGATCCGCCTGACGTGCATATCACGCCGCGGATCAGCCCTATCGGCTGGTTCGACTTTCACCGTGCCGCCGAGGCGATCGCAATCGGGCAAGCCGCCACGGAAAAGGCGATCGAACTCGATCAACCAATCCATCGCCGATTTGAGCTAATGCCGATTTGAGCTAATGCCGGTTTGAGGTAATGCCGATTTGAGCTGTAGTACGATCCGGAAAAGATCATGCTCCATCAAAAGAACTCTATCGCGAAGGCGATTGCTGTGCGCAAACGTTCTGGCACGTCAACTGGGAGGTCGAGCAGGCAAGCTGGCATGAGGTCGCAGTACTGGACAATCCGCCGCCGCTGACCGGAACGACGCAGGTGGTTTGGCAACTTGCCGCCGTGGAATTGCACGACATCATGCAGGTGGTGACCGCCGAGGTCACGGTCGTCGTCTGCGGCGGGACTGCCGTCGAGGTCTGCGCGAACGCGGCGCCCGCGGCCAAAATGCCGGACAAGACCGCCGCCGAGACGGCCAACACGATCGCTACGCGCCGCATCCTCGCCTCCTGAATTTAGGCAACCATTATACCGCAGAGGATGACACAGAAAATATGACCGGACTGTGCCAGCCGCACAATCCGGCAGCCTCGATTCGCATCGACCTATCGCGAGATTTTAAGTCACGCCGTCAGGATGTAGTCGTGCATCGCCGCGGAGTCGCATTCCATTTCGTGCAAGCGATGTTTGACCACGTCGCCGATCGAAATGACGCCGATCGCCCGCCCCTGATCGACGACAGGGAAGTGACGGAATTTGCCCTCGGTCATGCGTTCCATGATGCTCGCAACCGTTTCGTTCTCGGTGCAGGTCGAGACTTTCCGCGTCATGGTTTGACTGACCGGCTCGCCGAGCGCGGCCGAGCCGCGTTCCGCCAGCGCGCGGACGATGTCGCGCTCCGACAAGATGCCGACGATGCGGCGATCGGCGCCGAGTATAAGCACCGCGCCGATGCGCTTTTCGGCAAGCAGCGCGACTGCCGAAGCAAGGCTCGCATTCGGCTCCATATTGACGACCTCGCGGCCTTTATTGGCGAGGATAATGCTCACTGTCATTTAAGCCTCCCTGGTGCGCCGCGTGGCGCCAAACCGGATTGCTCTCCGCTCCGGCGGACCGCGGTATGTTTTTCACCGCTTTGGCTTCACCGCTTGGCCGCACGTGATGGCGATCGGCGGCAGTGAAGGCAAGTGTCTAATGCTTTAGGTCGGCGCCGGGTTCCGTCGACGAAGCTCAGCAGTTACGAATCCGAGCAATCACGCTGCAACGCAGCATCAAACATTGGCGATGCAACATTGGCGACGCAACATATCGCCGACAAATCGGTGCCGACCTGAGAAAGAGTTCTCGCAGGCCTCTGCCGTAATCGCAACTCACAATTTGCCGGCTGTTAGAGCGTGCTAGAGCGCAATCGTTTCATGTTGAATCGATTGGCGCTCTAGCATTTTGACGGCGCATGATCTTTTCGGAAAACCGGTATCCACTTTTCCGGATCACGCTCTAGAGCTTCGCCGAATTGATGTGGATCAACCGCTCGCTTCGGTATCGAGCGCCGCGCGCGGCGCAATCGGATCGAAGGCGTTGAACAGAAACAAGCCAGCGAAAAAGCCGCCGACATGCGCCTGCCAGGCGATCTCCTGCCCCGCGCCTTCACCGAACGACACCGTGCCGAGACCGAACAGCGCGTTCAGTCCGAGCCAAACCGCGACGAAGAGCAGAAATCGCGGATCGCGAAGCGTCGTGGAAAGCGGCACCGCCGGTACGCGATAGGCGTCGTCGGTGTCGCCGCGAAACACGGCGAGCGGCCCGCCTTGCTGAAAGACAAAGCGCATCGCCGCAGCCATCGCGCCCGAGATCGCAGCGGATGCGCCGATCATCGGTTCGACCGCGCCCCAATGACTGACGAGATGCGCGAGCGCGCCGGCCGCCGACATCACCAGCATGAACAGGATATAGCGCCAGGCGCCGAAGCGGCGCGCGAGCGCCGTGCCGAACGGCAACAGCCACGCCAGATTGAGGCCGAGATGCATCAGATCGGCGTGCAGGAACGCGTAGGTGAAGAAGGTCCACAGATCGGCGGCGAACCCGCCCGGCACGATGCCGGGCGCCAGCTCGGAGCCGTAGCGGGCCGGGATAAACGCGAAGGTCAGCAGAAACTGCAGATCCTGCTCGTCGGTCAGCGCGAACAGGCGCAGCACATGCACCAGCAGGAGCACGACCACGGTCGCGATGACCACCACCGGCACGTTGAAAATGGGCTCGCGAATTTTGGGCTCGCGAAATCTTGGGCTCGACGTGTTGCGTCACAAAAATCCACCGTCCTCGCTTGCCGAGATAAGCGGATATACGGGCCGGGACAAGCGGGGCGCGCAGAAAGACCAAGGTCGCACGATCGCGGGGGAAAAAGACAAGAGGGAGGACGTCTGAGCCCTCCCTCTTGCAGCTTGCGCGGGGTTACCGCGCCGACGCCAATGAGTTCGGGCTCGCCCGAACATCGCCGGCGTCGGTCACATCCCCTCGCCTCCCGTTATCTCTTGCGCGATCTCCGGTGCGATCTCTTGTGCGATCTATTGCGCGCCACCGTCGGTGGCGGAGGCCAAAACTTTCGCACACAGTTGAACGTTGCGTAGGGCCACCCTAGGCGGGCCCGGTCCGGGCCGCCAATGTCAAGGTTTTGTTAATCTTAATTGCGCGCTAGCAGCCGCCGACACTTGCCGCCGCGACGCCGGGCGGCACGCCCCCTGCTCCGCATCGTCCCACGCAGCCGTGAGCCGTCACACCTGTCCCGATCGGGGACAGATTTGCCGCCACCGGCGCGCGCTCTTGCAGGGAGTGAGCGACTATGAAACATGCGGCAAGCCGCGAACTTTACGCGTATTGGGACGAGCGCCGCGGCAAGCGGCCGGCACCCGAACGCGCCGAAATCGAGCCGGGCGCCATCCGCCAGGTGCTCAGCGACGCTTTCATCCTCGCGCTCGACGGCGGCGCCGGTCATCCGTTCCGGCTGGCCGGCACGCGGGTCTGCGCCCTATTCGGCCGCGAGCTCAAGAGCGAGCCGTTTATCGGGCTCTGGGCGGCCGCAAGCCAGCCGACGATTGCCGACCTCATGACGATCCTCGACCAGGAACAGGTCGGCACGGTCGCGGGCGTTACGGCGAAGAACGGCGACGGCGAACCTATCGATCTCGAACTCCTGCTCCTGCCGCTCAGTTCGACCCGGCCGAGCCTCGCCCGCGCCATCGGGATCCTGGCGCCGCTCAAAGTGCCGAAATGGCTCGGCGTCGAGCCCGATCGGCGCGCTCAATCTCGGGCCGCGCCGCCATATCGGCGCCTCGCTGCGAAACCCGCATCCTGCCGCGCTTTATGGCGCCGCGCCGGCCGTTTGTCGTTCACGACGGCGGCCGCCCCTAGCTCCCAGACGCGGGCTAACCGGCCATTAACGTCACACGCCTAGGTTTTCTTCTTGCCCCAGCAGGCAAAGTGGAACGTATGGCGCTCGCGGAACGACTGCCAAGTCTGAAGGCCCTCAACGAGGACCGCCGCCGCCACCAGCGCGTGCGGGTGAACCTGCTCGGCCGCTATATGCTGGCCGACCGCCGCGAATTTCCCTGTCAGGTCGTCAACATGTCGCCGGGCGGCATTGCCTTGATCGCGCCGGTCGCCGGCGCCCCGGGCGAGCGCGTCATCGCCTATGTCGACCATCTCGGAAGGCTCGAAGGCCGCATCGCCCGGCTGTTCCAGAACGGCTTCGCGATGACGATTTCGGCCACCGAGCGCAAGCGCGACAAGCTCGCCGCCCAGCTCACCTGGCTCGCCAACCGCCATCTTCTCGCTTCGCCGGAAGACCGCCGCCACGGCCGCCGCGTGCCGAAGAACCCGTTAGGCCAAGTCATCCTGCCGAACGGCGTCAATCTGACCTGCCGCATCATCGACGTTTCGGAATCCGGCGCCGGCATTGCCACCGATCAGCGGCCGCCGATCGGGGCGCTGGTGACGCTCGGCAAGATCCAGGGCCGCGTGGTGCGCCACCTCGACGAAGGCTTCGCCATCGAATTTACCCGCTCGCAGCATCCCGACTTCGTCGAAGAGAACGTCAGCGGCGGGTAAACGGCATTCCGACAATTTTCGCTTTGCCCGCGGCGCCGCTTTGGCGCCGTTTCCATACCTGGATGCCGCAACACGGTTCCCTAAGCCTTCGCCGGCTCGCGCCCGAACGAGCGGAAAGTCCGCATTGGCAGCCGACAATCGATACATAGATAAAATTTGAATCAAAATAGATTAGTTCGATTTTTATACAATATTCGCGATAACAACCCGCAGTTTTTGCCGTCTCTTGAGACAATATTACTTCAAATTGTGCAGCTCTACTTAGCGCCGCTGCAAAATCTTTGTGCGAAACGTGACCCCGACGAGATGGGAAGGGGTCACAATGCGTTCCGGACCGATAACAATCCTCAAGCGCGGGGCGGCTGCGAGCGTGATTGCGCTCGCGCTGTTGACGGCGCCCACCGGAGGCAACGCGGCGGAACGGCCGCAATATATCACCGTCGGCGACGTCACGCGGGCGCCGATCGGCTGGGTCGAGTTCTGCGTTGAATACGATCCGGAGTGCAAGACGACGCCGTCATTGCCGCGCGACGTCGTACTTACCGCCGACGCCTGGAAAGACCTGCAGCGCGTCAATCTCTGGGTCAACACCAACATCAAGCCGATGACCGATATGGATCATTGGGGTGTCGTCGAGCGCTGGAATTATCCCGACGACGGCTACGGCGACTGCGAAGACTACGTGCTGCAGAAGCGCAAAATGCTGATCAAAGCCGGCTGGCCGCGCGAGGCGCTCCTGATCACCGTCGTGCGCGATCGGAACGGCGATGGCCATGCCGTGCTCACGGTTAAAACCGATCGCGGCGAGTACGTCCTCGACAACCAGACCGACGACATCGTGATGTGGTCGGAGACCGGCTACCGCTTCGTGAAACGCCAGTCGCAATCCGATCCGAATGTTTGGCTCTCGCTCGGCGACGGGCACCCGGCGCCGGCCACGGCATCGGCGCGCTAGGCCCGAGCAACAACAAAGAAGGAGTTACGCGACCCCGGTCACGTCCCCACCCCTCCCCGTCCCCAGACCGGGTTCGCGCGCGGCCGGCTCTCCCCCAGGAGCCGGCCGCACCTTTTTTAGGGACTACGCTTTGACCTGAAGCTGATGTCGAAGATGACGCCGAGCGACGGATGCGGTCGACATTACGCGCCGCCTGAAAGTACTCCTCGATAATATAGGGCCGTATGATGCAAGGCCGCCGTTGGTTGCGAAGAGGCGGAGTGGACAGATGGCACTCATCCAATTGACGGATCGCTTTCCAGGCTGCTCACTAGGCGCAAGTATGATTCGCGGCACGGATCGCGCCTTGCATATCTGTTAGGCCTCAAGCGTTTCGCGGAAGTGCAGCAGAGCAGCACCTGCGCGCTGGGACTGCGACTTGGCCGCAGCGCACTCGAACAGAGGCAACGTATTTCCCGAGCCGGGCTGTTGCTCATTGCTTCCGCTAGAGGCGCAACAGCGTCAATTGGGGCGTTGGACGACATCAGCCCCCTGTCACGCACTGTCCGCTTCGGAGGTTATCGAGCGATGCAGAAATCGGGCCCCTTCTGGAAGTTCTTTAACGAAGAGGCCGCCCCTCAATTAGGCCTAAGAGAAAAGACCTTTCGGAAAATATTTGAGTATCTTGATCAGTTTTCCCATCCGCTGATCATTGTGGAAACCGGCTGTGCTCGGAAGGGTGGAAACTGGCAGGGCGACGGCCAAAGCACCGTGTTGTTTGATAAATATATATGCTTGAAGGATTCCGACTCTGTAGTGTACTCCGTCGATATCAGCGCAAACTCCATCGCCGAAGCAAGCAAACTCGTCGGTCATCGGGTTCAGCTTACGCAAGACGACAGCGTAAGATTCTTGAGGCAGTTGACGGATCGATTGTTAGACGAGGGCAAAACGATCGATATGCTCTATCTCAACTCTTTCGATCTAGACTGGGTTTACTGGTATCCGTCCGCGGCACATCACTTGAAAGAACTGTGTGTGGCCATACGCAGCATCCGAAAGGATACCTTAGTTGCTATTGATGACTGCCCGCGCGATGGCCCTTTTGTTTCAAGTTCGCCAAACCAGCTAGACTTTGTGGCAACCCCCTCCATCGGAGGAAAAGGCAGATTGGTTGCCGAATTTGCTGCGGCTTACGGAGCCAAGCTTGAATTCTCGGAATACCAGGCAGCTTGGACCGGGTTCTGATCTACTTTGCACTGTTATAGATGTCGGTAAGCGGCCAGGAAGATCCGCCGGCAGGTGCAGGCGCTCCTGACGGGCCACGCCCCGTGGCGTTGATTGAGGCCAAACCGAGCCGCCAGCAACAGGCTCACAAAACAATCGCTAACTTGAACACTCATGTTTTTGGACGTAGTCGTTTAATTCCGTCTGGACGCGCGTGATCACTCCGTCCCAAGCGCGCGTCGCATCCTGCCGAAACAGCCGAGCGCTCGGGTACCATGGAGTATCTTCACGATCGAGAAGCCACCGCCAACATGTGTGATAACGATTAAGCAGCCAAAAAGGCTTGCCGAGCGCGCCGGCAAGATGTGCGACCGAGGAGTCCACGGTAATAACAAGATCGAGATTCTCAACAAGAGCAGCGGTATCTGCAAAATCCTCGAAGTCGTCTGTCCAATCGATAACACAGTTCCGAAAGGTGCTATTTCGCAACTGCGCAACGGCATCATCACCTTTTTGCAGACTGTAGAATTCGCAGCCTTGGATGTCGAACAGAGCGGCAAGTTGATCAAACCTAATACTGCGGTACCGATCGCCCCGGTTGGCCACAGGCTGGTGCTTTCGCGGGGCGCCCGCCCACACTAGACCGATCCTGACTTTATCGTGTTGCCCGATGCGGTCGCGCCAACGGTTTCGCTTATTCTCAGGTGCAGATAGGTAAGGTACCTGGCTTGGTATGTTTTCGAGCCGCGTTGCAAAAGCAAGCGGTAAGCTCATCAACGGACAATGCAGATCGAAATCCGGCAATAGATCGCCTTGAGCGACAATCCGGAGCCTGCCAGACAGAGATCGCATAAGGTCGGCCACCGGGGTCGGAACTTCCAGGATAACTTGTGCGCCCAGCGCGGAGACCAGAGGCACGTAGCGACAGAACTGAAGCGTATCGCCGAAACCTTGCTCCGCGTGTAGCAGAATGGTCTTGCCAGTGATCTCCTCAGCCCCGAGCCAAAGTGGCTGCGTGAAGTCGCGTTTGGCTATCTTTAGGTCCGGAGTTTCCCATCGCCACTCGTGCTCCCGCCAGCCCCGTGCAAAGTCGCCGATCAAAAGACAGCACAATGCCAAGCCATAGTGCGCATTGGCAAAATCCGGTTGCAGCTCCAACGCTTTTTCATAGCTTGCTATCGCCTCATTAAACCGCCCGAGCTCGTTGAGAGCGTGGCCGCGGTTAGCGTAGGCCGCGGCGAACTCAGGCTCCAGGGTCAGCGACCGCTCATAGCTTGCGACAGCCTCCTCATGCCGTTTCAACTCCAATAAGACGTTACCGCGGTTACAATGCGCCTCCGCCAGCTTCGGCTGAAGCGTGAGCGCGCGATCATAGCTAGCCAGCGCCTCGTCCAGTCGCCCTAGTTCTTTCAGGGTGTTGCCCCGATTCGAGTGCCCGGCCGAGGATCCCGGCTGCAGCGCGAGTACTCGATCATAGCATGCCAGCGCCTCCTCGTATCTTTTTAGCGCATGCAGAGCACTGCCGCGATTGCAATGCGCTTCGACAAAGTCTGGCATGAGCGCTATTGCACGATCATAGCTCGCCAGTGATCCATCGTGACGCCCAACTTTAAGCAGCGCCACGCCACGGGTGTTATGAACCTCCGGCCGGTCCGCATTTGCAGGCAACGCCTTGTCGCAAATCGCGAGCGCTTCCTCGAACCTCTCTAGGTCGATGAGAATATTTGCTTGATTCTGCAAAGCACCAACGTGATTCGGATCGAGCTCGAGGACTTCACCGTATTTGGTCAGCGCCTCGTCCGGGCGCCCGAGTTCGCTCAGTGCCAAACCCAGATTATTGAGCGCATCGACGTGATTTCCCGCGCACTCAATCGCCAACTCGTAACTGGAACAAGCATCCTCGAAACGACGGACGGTCAGAAGCGCATTGCCACGATTGTAGAAGGCGTTGGCGTATTGAGGCCGTGCCGCGAGCGCGCGGTCGCAACTTTCTATCGCCTCGCGGCATTGCCCCAGCTGCAACAGCGCAACGCTCCGATTACTTAGAGCCTCGGCATCGGTCGGGGCGATGGCAAGAATGACGTTGTACATTGTAAGCGCGTCAGCCCATCGTTTCATCGCCACCAGCGCGTTGCCGCAGCGATTGAGTGCGGGAAGGTATTGCGGCCGCGCGGCCAGGACCATTTGATAATCGGCAAGCGCCTGCTGGTGACGTCCGAGAACGCAGAGCGTGTTGCCGTGCTGGTAACGCGAATCGGCGTAATCCGGAGCCAAGTTCAGCGCCTTCTCGAAGCTTTCTAATGCTTCGAGGTGGCGGCCAAGATTATTGAGTGCCAGCCCTCGTTTGTAATGGGCAGTAGCATCCGCCGGTCGCATCTCCAGCACTTGCTCGAAAGCGGCCAGCGCCGCCGCATGGTGCTTGAGCGCGTCGAGAATAACGCCGCAATTAGCTAGCGCTTCCGCCGATCCGGGTCGAGTGTTGAGCGCCGCAACAACGAATTGCAGGGCCTCGGCGGAGAACCCTTGCTGATGTCTAAGCACTCCAAGAAGATGCAGTGCATCGAAGTTGCCTGAGTCTCCCGCCAGCGCACTTTCATAAAGTCGCTTGGCCTCGTCGAGACGCCCTCCCTGGTGGAATATCAGCGCCTGTTGAATATAAGAGGTGGCTTCTACCTCAGGAGCGACCGCCTGCGGGTCCACGCGTGGGTTCTCCAAAGGACCGCTCTCCAGGCGCCGAATCCAGGCGCGAAGCTTGCCGCAGGCCGGCTAAGCTAAACCTCTAGTAGAGTCGCCCGAGATGGTTAATCAAACGTGAACCCAACAATGCCCTCGAAATATCGGGCCAATCCACCGCGTAGAGCGGCATCTTATTCAATGGGCTTGAGCATTTTCGCATATTGCTTGAAGCGGCGGACATAAATGTCGGCGCCGCCGGCGATCATCTTGATGTCGTCGTCGTCGAGCGGGCGCAGCACGCGCGCCGGCGCGCCGACGATCAGCGATCCCGGCGGAAAGGTTTTGCCCTCGGTGATCAGCGCGCCGGCGCCGACCAGGCAATTCTCGGCGATGCGCGCGCCGTTGAGCACGATCGCGCCCATGCCGATCAGGCTGTTGGCGCCGATGGTGCAGCCGTGCAGGATGACATTGTGGCCGATCACGCAATTCGGCCCGATGGTCATCGGATAGCCGGGATCGGTGTGCAGCGTCGCATTGTCCTGGATCTGCGAGCGCTCGCCGAGCTCGATCCATTCATTGTCGCCGCGCAGCACCGCGCCGAACCAGACGCTGGCGTCGGGCTTGAGCCGCACCTTGCCGATCACGGTCGCGTTCGGCGCGATCCAATAGCGGCCCTCCTCCGGCAATTCCGGCCGATGGCCGTCGAGTTCGTAGATCATGCCGAGCAGGAATATCAGACGTTGAGCACCGCTTGCAGCGCCAGCACCACGACGGTTCCGGACATCAGGCTCCACAGGCCCGCGATCACGGTCGCCACCATGACGATCTCGCCGCGGCGGCCTTCCATGCGGCGGCCGCGCAGCGTGTTGCGCATGATGATGAAGGGCGCCGAGAAGATCAGCAGCGGCATCGCGGCAAAGCGCGCCGGCACCGGACCGATTTCGAGCAGCCGGAAGCTCGGGAAATGCTTGCTGAACAGGCGGAAGCCGCTGGCGCACAGTCCCGGCGACGGCAAAGCCGAAAGCGAGCGCGAACAAAGACTGAATGGTTTCTGGCGAAATGGCCGGCAGCGTCGTGTGCAACATTCGGGCGCTTCCCGTGGCTAGTCCCTTGAGGGCAAGCCATTGCAGACGCCGCGGCGCGCCGCTACGAAATGCTTAAAGAAAGGTTAACAGCGGCGGCTCGGACGGGCTGCTTCGAGGAGTTGGCCGATGATTTTGGCCGTGCGGGCGTTCGCGTTGCGCGCGCTGGCTGTTGTGGCCGTGGCGCTCGGCTTCGCCTCGCCGGTCGACGCGGCGACGCTCAACATCGTGGCGATCGGCGCCAGCAACACGACCGGCTTCGGCGTCGGCGCGCAGAACGCCTATCCCGCCCTGTTGCAGGCGCTGCTGCGCAAGAAGGGCATCGACGCCAATGTCACCAATGCCGGCGTCAACGGCGACGTCACGGCCGGCATGCTGAGCCGGCTCGATGCCGCCGTGCCCAAGGGCACCGACATCGTCATCTTGCAGCCGGGCGGCAACGATCTGCGCTTCTTCGGCACCAAGGCGGCGCGCACCGCCAATGTCGCGGCGATGACGGCGCGGCTGCGCGCCCGCGGCATCCGCGTCATCGTCTACGATCCGGATCCGATCCCGCCGGATTTCTATCAATGGGACCACATCCACTTTAACGCCGCGGCGCATGCCAAGATCGCGGCGACCCTCGCCGCGCAAATCTCGGCGCCAGTCGCGGCGCAAATCCGCAGCCGCAGCGCGCCGCAACCGGCCCACGCGCCGAGCGCACCGGCAAGCCGCGCCGGCGCAAGCCCTGATCGCAGCACAGTCGCCGTGCGATACTGCGCGCTGATTCGCATCGGATGAGCTTGCAACCGCATGACGGCGGACGCAGTTCCCCGACGCAATTCGCGCAGCCAGCCGCGCGCCGCGGCGCGCGAAGAACGGCGCGCGCGCCGCGTTCTCACATTGCCTTTCGCGCTCGTGGTTCTGCTCGTGGCGGCGGCCGCGGCTGTCGTGTCCTATCTGCTGTGGCCGACTTGGCCGAGCACGCCGACCGCGCTCGACGCGCCGGCGATCCCGATCACGGTCGCGGGCGTGCTGTTCGACGTGCCGCCGGCCGCGATCCGCGCGAAGGTGCAGCGGCATCCCGGACAGCAAGAGCGCATCGACCTGGTCTTTGAATGGCCGTCGCTGACGCCGCCGCAACCAGACGACAGGCCGACCGGCAAGCCGCTCAATCCGGAAAATGCCGCAGCGGCAGCGGCCGCGACCGCCGCCAAGCGGCTCTTCGTCACCATCGCCGCGCTTGGGCGCGGTGCTGCCGCCGCTCGAACGGCTGCGCACGATCTATCCGCGCTATGTCGAGACGCAAGCCACGGCCGGCGCCGATGGGCTCGCCATCCTGCCGTTCCGCGCCGGCACGCCCTATGAGAGCGAAGACCTGGTCTATTTCGGCACCAATCCCGAGCAGTTTTTCGCCCGCTGCACGCGGCCGCGGACGCTCGGTGCCCGGCACCTGCATGCAAGAACGCGCGCATCGACGCCGACGTAGATCACGATACGCTTTCCGCGCGACTGGCTCGGCGATTGGCGCAATGTCGGCGCAGGCTTCGACCGCCTGATCGCGCAACTGCATCCGGGAAGTCAGGGGCATGATCCCGGAAAGCATGCCTTGGAGCGCTATTAAATGCTTTCCAGATCGGTGGCGAGAATCGCCATCTGGAAATTGTAGGAGCGCTCGTCGTCCTCGTCGTCGACGAACAGGACGCCGATGAATTCCTCACCGATATAGACCTCGGCGGAATCTTCCTTCTTCGGCCGCGGCACGACGCGGATGCGGGCATTGCCGAACAGCTTCTTCAAATAAGCGTCGAGCTTTCTGACTTCCTGAACGTCCACCGCGTATCTCCTAAAGCGCATCTCCGGAAGCGATCGTGACTCGGCAAAGATCAAACAATATCTTGACTGCCGCATAGCACTTCACGCGGCGGATTTGAAGTTCATCGCAAGACGCAAGTTACAAGCGCGGAGTTCTACCGCCACGCATCAGATTTCGTTGGGAAACATCTGATCCATGCTGCGCGCCGGTTCCGGGCAGCCGGCGACGCCGACCACCTTCGCCGGCACGCCGGCAACCGTCACATTGTTCGGCACCGGCTTGATCACGACCGAGCCGGCGGCGATGCGCGCGCAATGGCCGACTTCGATATTGCCGAGGATTTTGGCGCCGGCGCCGATCATCACGCCGTAGCGGATTTTCGGATGGCGATCTTCGTGCTCCTTGCCGGTGCCGCCGAGCGTCACGTCGTGCAGCATGGAGACGTCGTCCTCGATCACCGCCGTCTCGCCGACCACAAGCCCGGTGGCGTGATCGAGGAAAATGCCGCGGCCGATCTTGCGCCGCCGGATGGATGTCGCATTGGAACACCGCCGACGAACGGCTTTGCAGGTAGAGCGCGAAATCGCGGCGGCCCTTGTTCCCACAGCCAATGCGCCAGCCGATAGGTCTGAATGGCGTGAAAGCCCTTGTAGTAGAGCACCGGCTCGATCAGGCGATGGGTCGCCGGATCGCGATCCGCCGTCGCCATGATGTCGGCGCGGAATGCTTCGCCGATCGTCGGGCGCATCCTTGAGCGCGTCCGCATAGGCCTGGCGGATCAGTTCGCTCGATACGGCGGCATGATCGAGCCGATCCGCCAGCCGGTGCGCGACCGCCGCTTCGAGCGTGTCGTGATGCAGAATCGTCGAATAGATGAACGTGCGCGAGCTCGGGCTCGCGGCGCACAATGTCTTCGGCCTCGCGGCGGATGCGCCCCCAGACCGGATCGACCGTGTCGAGAGCCGGCTTCGCCTGATGCTGCGCCATCGGATGTCTCCCCGGAAAACGGCGTGACGTTCTATCATATTGGGCGGCAGGTGCCCCAAATCCAAGGGGCGGACTATGCGGCGGGCTCGAAAATGCGCCGTTCATCGGCCAATGACCGTAAAAATCAGGCCAATGGCCTAGTATGGCCTGGTATTTGGGCCATTTACGGCCGTTTCGCCAGGAATTCGAGCACGCCCGACTTATAGATCCGGTCGCCCACCGCCAGCATGTGATCGCGGCCGGGAATGACGAGCGCCTGCGCGCCGGGAATAAGCGCCGCAAGTCCCTCGGGCGAGCCGGCGATCGGGTCGTTGCCGCCGACCGCGACCAGAAGCGGAACGGCAATCCGGCCGACCTCGGCGCGGCTGAGCATCTGCCGCGAGCCGCGCAGGCAGGCGGCGAGCGCGCGCAGGTCGGATTTGGTCTGTTCGGCGAAGGCGCGAAACAGGTACGCGGTCGGATCGGAAATGACGGTACCGCGACGGCGCCTCCAAGTGCGTCCGCAATCGTGTCCGGCAGCCCTACGCCTTCGACCAGCCGGATGCCGAGACCGCCGAGCACCGCCGAGCGCGTCCGCTCGGGATGCGCCAGCGCCAGGAAGGCGGTGTTCCGCGCGCCCATCGAATAGCCCATGACATCGGCGCGCGGCAGGCCGAGATGCTCGATCAGCGCGCGCACGTCCTCCGCCATGATCGCGCTGTGATAGGCGGCGGGATCGTAGAGCTTTGTCGATTGGCCGTGGCCGCGATTGTCGAGCGCGATGACGCGGCGGCCGGCGCGCGTCAGCGTCGTCACCCAGCCGGGCGCGACCCAGTTCACTTCCTTGTTCGACGCAAAGCCGTGGACGAGCACGATCGGCTCGCCCTCGCCTTCGTCGAGAAACGCGATCTCTACGCCGTCATGGGTAAAACTCGGCATGCTACTCGTCGCGCTATTTGTCACGCTACTTGTCAGGCTACTATCTTGGCGCGGCCATAGCATCCAATCGGCCGGCGGCAAAGCATGGTGGCTGCGCGGCAGATCGGCTAGGCTTGTGCCCAAAGATAGAAATGACGGGAGGACGACGATGCGTAAGCTCAATTTGCTTGCCCTGATTTCGCTATTGGCCGCGCCTTTCGTCTTTGCCGGCGCGCTCTTGTTTCCCAACGAGGCCTTGGCGCAGCAGATTTCCGACGATGTCGTGAAGATCGGCGTGCTCACCGATCTGTCCGGGCCGGCGGCGAGCGCGACCGGGCCGGGATCGGTGGCCGCGGCGCAAATGGCGGTCGATGATTTCGGCGGCAAGGTTTTGGGCAAGCCGATCACGTTGATTTCGGCCGACACCCTCAACAAGCCGGACATCGCCGCCGGTATCGCGCGGCAATGGTACGACGTCGATCACGTCGATCTGATCGTCGACGTGCCGGTTTCGGCGGTCGGGCTCGCCGTGCAAAACGTCGCCAACGACCGCAAGAAGCTCTTCATCACGCATTCGACCGGCACGGCCGATTTCCACGGCAAGTTCTGCTCGCCCTATGCCATGCAATGGGTGTTCGACACGCACGCGCTGGCGGTCGGCACCGCGCAGGCCGTCGTCAAGCGCGGCGGCGATACCTGGTTCTTCCTGACCGCGGATTACGCCTTCGGCCATGCGCTCGAGCGCGACGCTTCGCAGGTCATCACCGAGAACGGCGGCAAGGTGCTGGGCTCGGTCGCGCATCCTTTCGCGACGCCGGACCTGTCCTCGTTCATTCTTCAGGCGCAGGCCTCCAAGGCGAAGATCATCGGCATCGCCAGCGGACCGCCGGACAACGTCAATGCGGTCAAGCTCGGCGGCGAGTTCGGCATTTTCCAAGGCGGCCAGCAGATGGCCGGCTTGCTGATGCTGATCACCGATGTCCATGCGCTCGGGCTCAAAGCGGCGCAGGGGCTTCTGCTCACCACGTCGTTCTATTGGGACATCGACGACAAGACCCGCGAATGGTCGAAGCGCTTCTTCGCCAAGATCAATCACATGCCGACGATGTGGCAGGCCGGCGTCTATTCGTCGGTGATCCACTATCTCAAGGCCATCGAGGCCGCCGGCACCGACGATCCGCTCAAGGTCGCGGCGAAAATGCGCGAAATGCCGGTCGAGGATTTCTTCGCCCGTAACGGCCGCCTGCGCGAAGACGGGCTGATGGTGCACGATCTGATGCTGGTGCAGGTGAAAAAGCCGGACGAGTCGAAATATCCGTGGGACTATTATCAGATCCTCACGCACATTCCCGGCGAACAGGCGTTCGGGCCGCCCAACTCCGCTTGCCCGCTGGTCAAGGGCTAGGCCGGCGACGGCGCGCGAGACGCGGCCAGTTCGCGGCGCGAGCGCGGCGCAGCTTGCGCCGCTGCAAGGCGTGCGCAGCGTGAGACCGCTCGACAGCGGCTTTGCAGGATGAGCAGAAGCCGAAGAGCGCGAAGCGCCGCCCAGAACACCCACAGCGACAGATCGAGCGCGCTTGCGGCGAGCACGATGGCGCCGCGGCCGAGAAGCTTGACGATCGCGCGCGTCTTGCCGCCCTTGGCGGCGGAGAGCCGCGCCAACCGCGACATGTCCTGCGGCTCTTCGGCGACGGCGAGACTATCGAGCGCCGCCTGCGTGCCGGCTTTGGTTTCGACCCGCCCGGTATTCTCGGCAAGTTCGACAAGGCCGCCGGCGCTCCTCGACCTTCACCGCCTCGCGCGCCGCCCGCACCGCCAGAACCGGATTGAGCCGGCCGGTCCGGCGCGCGGCCTTGATGACGCGACAGTCCGACCCGCTCCGGCGCGCCGGCGCCGAGCGTGGCGTAGGTCGCCGCCGTGATGCCGATGCCGACGCCGGCAAGACCGAGAATCCACGGATCGTATTTCTGGCCGGTGAGATAATGCGTGCCCTCGCGCGCGGCGTCGCGGATGTCGCCGAACACGAAGAGATCGCCGAACGCGGTGCCGGCGAGGCTCGCGAGATCGGTCGGCTCGCCGGTCCACAGGCCGTGCACGAAGCGTCCGGCGGTATTGGACGCCGAGGCGTGCTTCACGCTCGCGTCATCGACCGCGTTGGCGAGCGCCGGATCGATTGGCACGGCGCGGTCGGCCGCGAGCGCGACAAAGCTCTGCGCCAGATCGATATCGTCAGCGGCGAGCGCCGCGCGGATTTCGCGTTCGGCAACGTCGCGATTGAACGTCCGGTCGAGCGCCTGATCGGCTGATCTTGACCGGGTCGTCCGCCGTGGCGTCGAATTGCGCGCGCGCGGCAATGCCGCCGCGGATCAGCACGAAGCGCCGCAGCGGCAAACAGCATGGCGGCGGCAAGCGCGAAAACCGGATGCCGCGCAGTCCGGATGAATAGCTTCTGGCCCATTTTCCGTCCGATCCGACACAGGCTGTCAATGCAGGCTGTACGCCTGCTAAATGGCGACCTGTTACTAGATCTGCTACCATGATGATGCCGGCCTCAATCCAGGGAGGCATTGCGCGAAATTTGCGGCTTTTTGACAACACCGCGCAACGCCTTGCTGGAATTCGGCAACTTCGCCCGCTATGGTGCCGGGCGGCCGGGGTTATTCCCCGCGACGAACAGGCGAAGCTGGAAATCGAGCGCATGACGGACTCGATCGTTCCGCATTTCCACAACGATCTCGGCGTTGCGGTCATCGAGATCGGCGCCAGGGAATTCATGTGCGTCGGCGCAATGCCGCCGTTCGACCATCCGCATGTCTATTGCGACATGGGCGACGACGCCGAATACATTTGCCCGTATTGCTCGACGCTCTACCGCCACGATCCGAAGCTCGCGCCCAACGCGGCGCGGCCGGCGGAATGCGCCTTGAATAGCGAACTGGTCTAACCTCAAGCCGTCTCATCTTAAGGCCATGCCGTGACGTCCTCGCGCACCGTCATCGTCGCCGGTGCCGGCATTGGCGGGCTGACCGTTGCGCTCGCGCTCGCGCGCAACGGCTTTCGCGTCATCGTTCTCGAGCAGGCCGAGCGGCTGGACGAAACCGGCGCCGGCATCCAGCTCTCGCCCAACGCCACGCGCATGCTGATCGATCTCGGACTCGGCGACCGGTTGCGGCCGCACGTCGTGGCGCCGCAGGCGGTGCGCGTGCTCAACGCCAAGAACGGCCGCGAAATCGTGCGCATCCCGCTCGGCGACGCGGCCGACGCAGCGCTACGGCGCGCCGTACTGGATCATCCATCGCGGCGATCTGCAGGCCGTGCTCAGCGCCGCCGTGGCGGCAGGAGCTCGACATCTCGCTCAAGCTCGGCATGCGCATGGAGGATTTCGCCACCCATCCGCAACGGCGTCACGGTGTCGGCGCGCGGCGGCACGGGCGCATGGAACGAGCACGGCCACGCGCTGATCGCCGCCGACGGCCTGTGGTCGATCTCGCGCGCGCGCTTCGGCTTCAGCGAGCCGCCGCGCTTTGCCGGCCGCACCGCCTGGCGCGCGCTGGTGCCGGCGACGGACGTGCGCCGGAATTTCGCGAACCGCTGATCCATCTCTGGCTCGGGCCGCGATGCGCATCTCGTGCACTATCCGGTCAAAGGCGGCAAGTGATCAACATCGTCGTCATCACCGCCGACGGCTGGAAGCGGACGGGCTGGAGCGAGCCGGCAAGCCGCATCGATCTGTTGCCGCGGCTGCCGGCCGCGCGCTGGGCGCCGCAAGCGCGCGCGCTGGTCCGCGAGCCCGAGGCCTGGCTGAAATGGGCGCTTTACGACCGCCGGCCGCTGATGAACTGGTCGCAAGGCGCGGCGGCGCTGCTTGGGGACGCCGCCCATCCGATGCTGCCGTTCCTGGCGCAAGGCGCGCGCCATGGCGATCGAGGATGCGGCGGTCGCGGCGCAATGTCTCGCGCGCATGCCGGACGATGCCGAGAGGGCGCTGGAAATCCTATTCCGCGATGCGGCGCGCGCGCACCCGCAAGGTGCAGCGGCAGGCGGCGCGCAACGGCCAGCGCTATCACCTCAGCGGTGTGCCGGCTATGTTGCGCAACGCGGCGATGCGCGTCATGGGCGGCGAGCATCTGCTGCGACATTACGATTGGCTCTATGATTGGCGGCCGCCCGCCGCTCTGTCGATCACCTGATGAACTGCACCCGACGAACTGCGACCGAACGCATCTGATCAAGCAACCACGATGGCTTCGACCCTGTTTCCGACCACGATCGCCGGCAGCCTGCCGAAACCGGCGTGGCTCGCCGTGCCGAACAAACTGTGGGCGCCGTGGCGGCTCGAAGGCGAAGAGCTCGCCACCGCCAAGGACGACGCCACGCTGCTCGCGATCAAGCTGCAGGAAGATGCCGGCATCGACATCGTCGGCGACGGCGAGCAATCGCGCCAGCATTTCGTGCACGGCTTTCTCGAAGCGGTCGACGGCATCGATTTCGACAAGCGCGTCGAGATGGGCATCCGCAACGATCGCTACAAGGCGATGTGCCCGACCGTCATCGGCCCGTTGCGGCTGCGCTCGCGCGTGCATGCCCGCGAGGCGCGGCTGGCGCGCGCCCACACGACGCGCAAACTCAAATTCACGCTGCCCGGCCCGATGACGATCGTCGACACCATCGCCGACGCGCATTACGGCGACCGGGTGAAGATGGCGATGGCCTTTGCCGCATCTGCTCAACGAGGAAGCGCGCGGGCTCGCCGCCGACGGCGTCGACGTGATCCAGTTCGACGAGCCGGCGTTCAACGTCTACATGGACGCCGCCGCCGGCTGGGGCATCGAGGCGCTGCATCGCGCCATCGACGGCGTCGCCTGCAACAGCGCCGTGCATATCTGCTACGGCTACGGCATTCCCGCCAATATCGAATGGAAGGCGACGCTCGGCGCCGAATGGCGGCAATACGAGAAATTTTTCCCGGCGCTGGCGAAGAGCCGAATCGATCAGGTCTCGCTCGAATGCATCAATTCGCACGTGCCGATGAGCGTGCTCAAGATTGCTCGACGGCAAGGACGTACTGATCGGCGTCATCGATGTCGCCACCGACAAGATCGAAACGCCCGAGGAAGTCGCAGCCGTGATCGCTAAAGCGGCAAAATACGTCCCTGCGCAAAAAATCATCGCCAGCACGAATTGCGGAATGGCGCCGATGCGCCGCGAAATCGCCGCAATGAAGCTCGAAGCACTCGGCCGGGGCGCGGCGCTGGCGCGCAAGAACATTCGACTGACCTTCTCGCACTATCTCTGGCCTGCGCCGCAAAATCTCAACCTTAAGCAAATTCGGGATGCGCTCGAATCGCGTCGGTAGCATTTTGTTAAAGTTTAGCCGATTGGATGGGGAAAATTGAAAAAGGGAAGCGCAATGCAAGTGCCGTTCGTGACCACCGTTTCGTTCGCCGACCGTGATGGAATGACGGTGAATCTGCAGTACGGCGTCGCCGCGCCGAGCGAGCGCGAGGCGCGCAGCGAGTTCGAGCGGCGCTTGATCAATCAGGAAATTTACAATTATTCGATTTCGGAAATCCGGCCCGCGACTCGAGCGAAGCGCAAGCACTGAACCTTCCGCGCCGGTACCATCATCCTCTTGAATTGATGCATCTTCCGCTACAAAGCCGCGCCGATCATCGATCGCTGCGCGACATAACGTCGATCAATTCGCTGACCTTACGCCGCTGCTCGGCCTTGTTGCCGGACGCGATGGCATGCTCGACGCAATGCGCGGCGTGATCGGCGAGGATCTCTTCCTCGGCGCGGCGTAGCGCGGCGCGCACCGCCGAAAGCTGCGTCACGATATCGATGCAATAGCGGTCGTCCTCGACCATGCGCGCAAGGCCGCGCACCTGGCCCTCGATCCGCTTCAGCCGTTTCAGCACCGACGTCTTGGCAACTGCTTGCATGCCGCCTATATACCCCTACCGGGTATCCGTTTCAAGAGGCTTGACCGTGGATCATTGTTCCCGCACACGACCACGCGCCCATTCGCACGGCGCGCCGCCATGGCGAGTGACATGACGAGCGAAGGCGATCGATCCGGTGTGCGGGATGAAGGTCGATCCGGCGACAGAGCCCGCATCGCCACACCTATCGCGACCACGACTATCATTTCTGTCAGCGCCGGCTGCCGACGCAAATTCGCCGCCGACCCGGAAAAATATCTGCACAAGGCCGCGGCCTCCGCTGCGTCGGCGGCGCCGGAAGGCACGATCTATACCTGCCCGATGCATCCGGAGATCCGGCAAGCGTCGCCGGGCTCCTGCCCGATCTGCGGCATGGCGCTCGAGCCCGAGGACGGCAGCGCAGACGACGGCGGCGAACTCGCCGACATGACGCGCCGGTTCTGGATTTCGCTCGCGCTGACGCTGCCGGTCGTCGTCATCGACATGGGCGGTCACTTCGGGCTGTTCCATCTGGCCGACAGTATCGCGACGCCGGCGCAATTCGTTTTGGCGACGCCGGTCGTGCTGTGGGGCGGCTGGCCGTTCTTCGTGCGCGGCGCGCAATCGCTGCGCACCCGCCATCTCAACATGTTCACGCTGATCGCCATGGGCACCGGCGTCGCCTATGTCTACAGCGTCGTCGCCGCGCTCGCGCCGGGATTGTTTCCCGCAGCTTTCCACGACATGCGCACGGCGGCATCGCGCTTTATTTCGAGGCCGCCGCCGTCATCACCGTCCTGGTCCTGCTCGGCCAGGTGCTGGAACTGCGCGCGCGGGCCTCGACGTCGCATGCGATCCGCGCGTTGATCGAGCTCGCGCCAAAACAGCGCGCGGCGCATCAAGAGCGACGGCAGCGACGAGGATGTGCCGCTCGACGCCGTCGTGGTCGGCGACCGGCTGCGCGTTCGCCCCGGCGAGAAAGTGCCGGTCGACGGCGTCGTGATCGACGGCAAATCCGCGGTCGACGAATCGATGATCACCGGCGAAGCGATGCCGGTGACGAAGGAAGCCGGCGCAAGCGTCATCGGCGGCACGATCAATCGGCAGCGGCGGCTTTGTCATGCGCGCCGAAAAGATCGGCCGCGACACCATGCTGGCGCATATCGTCGACATGGTCGCGCGCGGCGCAGCGCTCGCGCGCGCCGATCGCGCGGCTCGCCGATCAGGTCGCCGCCTGGTTCGTGCCGGCGGTCATCGCCGTTGCGCTCTTGGCGTTCGCGGCCTGGGCGGTGTTCGGGCCGCAGCCGCGCTTCGCCTATGCGCTGGTCGCCGCCGTCACCGTCCTGATCATCGCCTGCCCTTGCGCGCTCGGGCTCGCGACGCCGATGTCGATCATGGTCGGCGTCGGCCGCGCCGCGCATTTCGGCATCCTGATCAAGAACGCCGAAGTGCTGGAGCGCATGGAGAAAGTCGACACGCTCGTGGTCGACAAGACCGGCACGCTGACCGAAGGCAAGCCGCAGGTTGTCGCCGTCGTTGCCGGCATCAGGCTTCGACGAGAACTACACTGTTGCGGCTCGCCGCGAGCGTCGAACGGGCCAGCGAACATCCGCTCGCCGCGGCCATCGTCGCGGCTGCCGCCGCGCGCAACATCGCGCCCGCGCCGATGAGCGACTTCGAGGCACCCTCGGGCAAAGGCGCATTCGGCACAGTCGAGGGCCGCGATGTGACCCTCGGCACGGCGAGATTTCTTGCCGAACGCGGCGTCGACGCGACCGCGCTGCGAAGGCGAGGCCGAACGTCTGCGCGCCGACGGCGCGACCGTCGT
This sequence comes from uncultured Alphaproteobacteria bacterium, assembly GCA_963695615.1. GTDB lineage: Bacteria > Pseudomonadota > Alphaproteobacteria > Rhizobiales > Xanthobacteraceae > BOG-931. The sequence goes on from CAVOHH010000008.1 coordinate 91,147, forward strand.
CTTCGTCGGCCATCGACGGCAAACTCGCCGGGCTCCTCGCCATCGCCGATCCGATCAAGCCGACGACGCCGGCAGCGCTTGCGGCGCTCAAAGCCGACAAGATCGCGATCGTGATGCTGACCGGCGACAGCGCAACGACCGCGCTTGCCGTCGCCAAGAAGCTCGGCATCACCGACGTCGAGGCCGAGGTCTTGCCGGAGCGCAAGAACGCCGTGATCGGCGAACTTGCGCCGCGCCGGCCGCGTCGTCGCCATGGCCGGCGACGGCATCAACGACGCACCGGCGCTCGCCGCGGCCGATGTCGGCATCGCCATGGGCAGCGGCACCGACGTCGCCATGGCGAGCGCCGGCATGACGCTGGTCAAAGGCGATCTCACCGGCATCGTGCGCGCGCGAAAACTCTCGGTCGCGACCATGCGCAATATCCGGCAAAATCTGTTGTTCGCCTTTCTCTACAACGCCCTCGGCGTGCCGATCGCGGCCGGCGCGCTCTACCCGCTGTTCGGAATCTTGCTGTCGCCGGCGTTCGGCGCCGCCGCCATGGCGCTGTCTTCGGTCAGCGTCGTCGGCAACGCGCTGCGACTGCGGCGTAACTGTAGCACGGCTGTGAGCCCACCGCCCTTCGATCGCCCAAGCTATCCTCTATAGTCGCCGGCATGATCACGGCACCATCACCGGCCCATGTCGCGCTGCTCTTGGCTTGAGCTTCTTTCTCGGGCTCGCCTTCGAGGAATTTCTTCGCCCATACCGACGAGCGGCGGCCCGGCGGCATCCGCACCTTTCCGATGCTCGCGCTCGCGGGCGGCGTGCTTTATCTGTTCGATCCCGCGCACTTCGTTCCCTTCACCGGCGGCCTCCTCGTGCTGGGCGCGTGGCTGCTCATCTTCTATCTCGCGCATGTAACGAGCACAAGCGCAAGACGACGAGCGCGAAAAGGCGAGCCAATGTCGGGCTCGTCGTGCCGTTGCTCAACGTCATCGCCTATCTGCTCGGCGCGGTCGCGCTGGCGCTGCCGCCGTGGATCGCGGTGACGATGACGGTGGCTTCGGTGCTCCTGCTCACCGGCCGCGAGCAGCTTCACGGGCTGGCGCGGCGGCATCGAGATCAAGGAGATCGTCACCGCCGGCGAATTTCTGATCCTGACCGGGATCGTCCTGCCGCTGCTGCCGAACCATCCGGTGACGACGCTGACCGCGATCACGCCGCGCCAGGTCTGGCTCGCGCTCGTCGTCGTCTGCTCGTTTTCCTATGCCAGCTATCTGGCGCAGCGCTATTGGGCGGCGGCGGCCGGCGGGCTGTGGATGGCGGCGCTCGGCGGCCTTTATTCGTCGACCGCGACGACCGTCGTTCTGGCGCGGCAGGCCAAAGCCGACCCGGCGCTCAAGCGGCCAGCGCGCAAGCCGGCATCACGCTCGCCACCGCGATCATGTATTTGCGGATGCTGGCGGTCGTCGCGATCTTCAACATCGACGCTGGCGCGCGCTCTGGCGCTGCCGCTCTGCGGCCTCTCGCTCGCCGGCTTTCGTCATCTGCGCCGCTGCAATATTGGCACGGCAAGACGGCCAACGAAGGCCGCAACGTCCGATGCCTGCCGCCGCAAGCAGCAATCCGCTCGAACTCGGCGCCGCCGCGATCTTCGCCGCGCTGTTCGTCGCGGTCTCCATCGTTTCCGCCGTCGCCAAGTCGCAGTTCGGAATTTCCGGCATCTATGGGCTCGCCGCCATCGTCGGCGTCACCGATATCGATCCGTTCGTCCTCAACCTGGCGCAGGGCGGCATTTCCGGCGTGCAGACCGCCGACCTCGCCGCCGCGATCCTGATCGCCGCGTCCTCGAACAATGTTTTGAAGGCGATTTACGCGGCGAGCTTCGCCGGCGGACGCGCGACGGCCCCGAGCGCTATTGCCCTCGTCGCCCTCGCCGCCATAGGCCTCGCGGCGGCCTTTGCCATGACGGCGTTCTTTCACTAGGGCGTGGACCGTTTGAGCGATGCGCAGTCTGCGCTAGTGTTTAAAGCGCGGTAGCCAAATCCACACATCCAGCGCCACGAGCGCAATTATAACCGCCAATGAGCCGGCTAGCACGATTGCCGCCTTGCAAGCTTCCTTTATCGCGGGGCTCGCTGCCTTGACGGTCCTCGGGACAGCCGAGCGAAAAGCTCGCTCGCCGCGCATTTGCATCAGAGAAATGCTCGGTCAGCAAAGCGGACATGCGCCTCGAAAGATGGGGCAAAAGATGAGAGCGCCCCTTCTTGTCGCTTACATTGACAACAGTCACGAAATGGATCGCGAAAGAAATTAAAGAGGAAGAGCGCGCTGCACTCCGCAGTCTCCGGGTCGCCTAAGGGGGACAGCCGTCCGCTACCCATTTAGCGAAGAGATCGATGCGAGATTGAGCCCACGGACCTTCTCCTTTCGGCGGCGGTGGTGGCATGACAGCGCCGCCGATCCCACGAATCCGATCGAAGATCGCAGCCGCATGGGCCTTCACTTCATCATAACTCGCCAGGTTGAATGCCTTGCTCATCCCTTGAATATCCCGTTGCGTAAAAAGCGGCCTGATATCAGTTTCGAAGCTGGTCAACTTGCCCATTGTGCCTCCTCCTTGCTCTGCCTGCGATCGGCACCGCTTGATTACCGTTACGGCAGCAACGCTCGTAGGCGTGCGCTGCGCTTTGGTCGTGAGGCCAAGTGGGGCCCCATCAAGCGAGCGGCGAACCTCGACCGAACCTGGCGCAACGCTGAGTCCGGTCGGCACGGTGAACTCGAAGCTGTGAGGGGTGTTGGAGCCTACGCGGCCATAACCGAACCGCTCGCACCGGCTTCGATCTTGGTCGCGTTCTTATGGGAACAATAGGCCGCCTAGTTGCCGGCCTCAGCGCCGCGACAATTCTGGAGTGCCTCCTTGAAGCAATCATAAAATCACCGGTCTATCGCGGACCACAACAGGCTGCGGCAGGCTCAAGAGTCCGAAATGGTATATCGCATAGCAGCCAAATACGGTGAAGATAATGGCGTCAAAAACAAGTGCCAGCGACTGTCCGGGAAAAAGTCTGGCGCTTGCATGCGCACTAAACACGAACAAAAGGCCCAGTGACGGCATGACGCCGAGCGCAGTTAGATCGATCGGCATCGGGTACCAGCGGCGACCGAGCACCATAAAGGAAAGGCAACTAATTATGCAGGCCACCATAAAGGCGACGACCGCTCCAGACGGGCCATAAGTTGGAACAAGCAGAATTGACAGGACAGCCGAAACGACAAGAAAAAGTGCCGAGACGACAAATTCCAGATAACTCGCGCTTGTGAAATATATCACCTGCGCAAAATAGAATGTACGCATCGTTGCGAAGGCAAATGCAATCGCAAAGATTGGGATTAGGTCGCGGATCGGGGCAATGAATTCTGGCTTGAGCACCGCCCGCAACAATACCTCGCCGAAAACCGCGAAGAAAGCAGCGCCGAATACCGCCACAGCTAAACAGGCATTGAAAGTCTTATTAAGTGTGTTCTGAGCGGCCTCCAACTTACCGTAGTTGGATTCTTGCTTTGCGACAGTAATCAACGATAGGGTAATCGCCTCACCCAAGACGGAAAAACTTTGCCGTAATATATCGGCGACTACCCCATAAGCTCCGAGCATGGCGAGCCCCAGATAATGGGCGAGCAATAGCCGATCTATGCTCTGTCCGAGCGCGTTCACCCCAAAGGACAACATGAGCGGCCAGCCGTAGCTAAGGAGTTGCAACGAAGCCGTGCTTGAGAACTTCGACAAATTTATTTTGCAAAAAGTCTTCAACTCGGGTGCGGCGGCAACAAGGTGGGCGCCTGCGATGGCAATAGCCAGCCCGTGCGCGCCGCCATTGAAGTGCAGCGCGGCGGCGCCAAAAACAATCACCAAGACTGAACGCAATATCATCAAGAGCGAGGCGCCGCGCACATTTTGTCGAGTGCGAGCAACTTCGAATGCTGCCTCGTAGATCGTGATGCCGCATACGAGCGTGAAAATCGCGAATAAGATACTCGGTTCGAACAGCCCGAATTGACCTAAACCCGCAAGTACGAATGCTATGATCGCTATCCCAACTCCAAGAAACTGCGCTAACGAGGCGACGTATTCGCTAAACTTTTCGGGACGGTACACGCCGAAGTAGGCAAAGCGGGCCCATTGCGGGCCAAATCCATACACGACCATAGTCAACGCAAAGATCAGGACGTAGTGGCCATACTCCGCGGGCCCCGCCATACGCGAAAAAATTGCGACGGCGAAAAGGTTGCCGACCGCCGACACCACGCGCGCGCTTAAATATTGAAGAACCGACGTGTTAAGCATTGCAAGGCAGAACCATATCGTCGGGGCGGCGAAGCAAGTTAACGCACGGCAATCAACGATTTTGTAAACCCAGCGACTCGCTCATATTCAATCACCGCATCGGGAAATAATGTGGCCATCGCCTCCGCGTCGAGAAGCCGTGCATCGTCGAGGATGTTACGGGCTTCGTCATAGGATCGCGCACGCGGAAAAAAGCCACAGGCTCGTCGCCTGACTATTGTGGCGCGCCATGGCTGTGGTAGCCAGTGGATGAACGGCGTTCGCATATGCGGCTCCACGGGGAACCAATAATTTGGCGTCTGCACGAAGTAACGCGGGGCGAGCCGCCGAACCTCTTGCGCCATTTTGCACTGATCGCGCCACAGACCGACGTGTTCGATCACAGAATTCGAATGCACCAGGTCAAAGCTCAGATCTTCCAGCTGGTGGAGATTGCGGGCATCTCCGATCAAACTCGAAAATCGCTCATCTGGGACCGGCGCCCGAACTAGATTAACCATCGTGATGTGAATTGGCCGATCGCGCCAGAGTGGCTCAAGAAACTGCCAGTAACTCACCCAACCACCGACATCAAGGACCCGACACGTCCCACGTTTCGAAATGATTTCGTCGACAATCGTCAAAAAGCGCTTCAGGCGTCGTTGCCGGAACTTATTAGCGTAGCAGGCGGCTTCGCCCTCATTTGTCGGTGTTTGTGGCATCGCCAAAGTCATAGCTTTCACCGCTGCCCGTTGATTGTCGCTGTCTCAATGATTATCGCAGGAACGGGCGCGGGCCCTGCAAATATGGAAACAGGGTGAACAATGACGTGGGGACGATTTACCAGTTACAGTGCAGTCACAGCTAACTGCGGCGGGCTACGTTGATCGCATCCTCAAGAGAGAAAAGCCTGCCGTGCTCGCCGCCGCCGACGAGGTGATCGAATAAATTGTGCCAACGGTCAGGCATCATTTTGCTGCGGTGCATGAGTCCGAATATGGCCCATAGCGGACACGGCCGTGACCGCCCGCGATGTCCGCTTTCGGGGGAAAAGCGGACATCGACCGACCGCTGCCCCAACCGCAATTTATGAGCACACACCCAGGCCGAACCGGCCCAGCGCCGGTCAGCGGATCGACTGGTCGCTCTGAAACTGCGTGCTTTGCGGCTGGCCGCTCTGGGTCTGGAACGACAGGCCGCAATTTTTTTCCGCTGCCGTGCGCTGCAATAGCCCTTCGTCTTCGATCACCACATTATAGTCGGCGCGGTAAGCGAGCGCGCCTACGACCGCGCCGCCACCGCTTTGGTTGGCTCGATCCATCAGGCCGCGCAGCTCTTTCTCGCGCGCGCTCACGAGCTTCCACCGCGCGGCAAGATCGTCGCATTTGAAGGCGGTATACCGGCCGGGATCGATCAAAAGCTCGTCCCTATCGTTCGAAGTGCAGCCGGCAAGCGCGGACACCAGCGCGACGGCGGCGACGAGCAGCGCAATACTGCGCGGCACGTGCGCCCGCGCCCAAGTTCGGCCAGCCAATAGCTTGACCGGCGGCCTTCCGATGTCGCCGCAAATCCCCATCAAACACGCCCGACCGACCCGCGCCAATTCCCCACTACGCCTCGTTGGCAGTCTCCTGAGCCGCAAATATGGCAAAGGGCAAGCTTCGGCCCCACCGGCCAAACCGGCGTGGCTTGATACGGCCGGGCTAAAGGGCCGCGATGAATTTCACGCCCAGCGTCGTTCCGGCCCGCCGCATGACCTGGCAAAACCGCCGTGTATCGCCCTTCGGGGTGAGGAGGAGCGTGAAGATCTGCGGTAGCTCCTCGTCATGCGCGAGAACGAGCCGCGCACCGCCTTCCGAAATATCGGCGATCCGGCACGGGACGAGCGGCTTATCCTTCGCCGCGACAATCCTTGCATTGAAGGGGAACGGCCGCCGCGGCTTTTTGCGCAGTTCGGCGTGGTCCCTGTAATTGCCGATAACGACCATCAAAAATTCCAGGCCTTCGCGTATCGCATGTCCGGCGCAAGTCCGGCGCATGACCCGCAGGCGCTCAACTGGCGCTCGACCGGCGTGGCGTTGCGGAAGCCATAAGTTATGCGGAGGCTATTAAGGAGCCGTGAATCGAAACCGAGGCGACACACGTTATCGCCGCGGCGTCAATGACTTAAGCCGCTCAGACCGGCGATGAGGCGGCGCCACATCGTCATCGCGCGCAGCATCGCCGCAGCAATATGCGCAAACAAAATCTGGCCATATGTGTCACTATTGTTGCAATCTCATGAGCACTCGGTGACACGAAAGCACTTGGTGACCCGAAACTTAGCCTGCAGAGCAAAGCAATGAGCCTCGATTGGCTGACCTGGTCTAATCCGGTTGCGGTTTGGTGGTGTTGTTTGGCCGCGATCAGCGCGGTCAATATCGCGCTATGGCTCAAGCTTCAGGCGCATGCGAGCCAATCGGCGATCCGGACCTCGACCGGCATATTGGCCATCGAGCCGTTGATGCTGTTGGCCGCCGTTTACGTCTTCGGCTGCGCTTTCCGCTCGATCCTGCCGCGCGCCGATGTGCAACGGATCTGTCTGTTCGACACCTGGCTGTCGAGCGTGCATGGTCGGCCGCTCGGTCGCCACCGTCGCCGAGCTCTGTTTCGCCGTGCAATGGGCGATCGTGCTGCGCGAGCTCGGCAAGATCAGCGCATTCCGATACCGACCAAGAACATCGCCAACGCCATCGTGCCGCTGATCGTGCTCGCGGAATGCTGCTCGTGGTACGCGGTGATCTCGACGAATTTCTTCGGCAATGTTCTGGAAAATTCGATTTGGACGGTGACCTTCGTCGCTGATCGCGAGTCGCGCTGTTGCGGCTCTCGTGAGCTTCCGCGGCCCGGTTCGCAATTGCCATCGCGGCGGCGGCCGCTCGGCGTCGCCGGCTATGTCGTTGTTCATGTCGACCGTCGACGTGCCGATGTATTTCGCGCGCTGGCAGGCGGAACTCGCGGACGGCAAGCCACTATCTCGGCTTGTTCGCCGGGCTTGCATGACTCGCCACGCGCTGGGTCGTGACGCACGACTATCGCGCAGTGGCAGGACGAGATGGCCTGGATGTCGCTCTATTTCAGCGCCGCGGTATGGTCGAGCCTGATGCTCGGCGGCTTCGGCCTGGTGCGGCATCTCGTGCCGCGCTATCGCGTGCGCCGGCCGCTGGTGAAAGCGACGCGGCGGCCGATCGCCGTCCCGGTCCGTTGGTCGTGACGGATTTTGATGCAAGCGTTCGACGCCCGTGCGCCGGCTTCGGCCATTGGCCGAACGCCTGAACAAATCAGGACCGACGCCATAACAGATAGGCAGTCCGGCGCGAATCCGATACCGTAATCGGCGCTGATTCGCTTCCGCGCGAGCTTATTTGGAGGGCCGTGGAGGTGACGGGCATGATCATCACAGTGGCCACCATGAAAGGTGGCAGCGGCAAGAGCACGCTTGCGAGTTGCCTTGCGGTGCATTGGCATCTTACCGGGCCGGCATCCGACCTTGATCGACGCCGATCCGCAACGCTCCATCATGCGGCTTGCCGCGCGCGAGCGCGCGCTCGGCGGCGTCAGCCGTCGTCGAGGATGCGACGGAAGAAGCCTCCAAGACCGCGCGGCGTCTCGCCGGCGACAACGGCCTCGGTCATCATCGACACGCCGGGCTTTCGCTCCAAGACGACGCTCGATTGTCTGGCGGCCGCCGACTTCGTGCTGGTCCCGGTCAAGCCGTCGCCGTTCGATGTCGACCGCATGCTCGATACGCTCAGCATCCTGACCGATCGTCCCGACGGGCGGCGGCCGCTGTTCCGCTGCTTGCTGACGCAGACGACGCGCGATTCCGTGATCGCCCGCACATCCGCTCCGAGCTCGCCGAGGCCGGCTTGCCGGTGCTTGCACACCGAAATGCAAAACCGTGTCGCCTATCCGGAAGCGACGCTGTGGGGCGCGACGCCGAGCCTGATCAGCTGGAAAGGTCCCGCCGCGCGGAGATCGCCACGATCGCCGACGAACTCGATGCGGTGCTCGGCGCCGCAACAGGCGGCCGCATGACCCGCAAGCCGCTCCCCAAGGCGATCACGCGGACCGAGCGAGAACGTCCACGCCTTCGCCAATAGAATGATCGCGGACGAGGTGGCGCCCGAACCGGCGCCGCGCCCAGCTGCCATTTTCAACAAGACCGAATTCAACAGAGACCGAGGACGAGCCCGCACTTGCGGTGTCGTCGGCGCCGATCGCCAACGATTCGGCGGCCGGCTGCGTTCGCGCTGCCCGACGATATGGCGGCGAAGCGGCGCGTCGTTCGCGCGAAAGATCGTCGAGCGGCACCGCACCTATGCCGCGGTCGGCGGCCTCGTGCCGCTGCCGGTGGTGAATATCGCGGGCGTCACGGCGATCAATGTGCGCATGGTCCAGCAGCTCAGCGAGCTTTACCAGGTGCCGTTCCAGCGCGACCGGACGCGCGCGCTGATCGTCAGCCTTATCGGCGGCGCGGCGCCGGCGGGCTTCGGCACCGCGACCTCATCGACGCTGATGTGGATCGTGCCGGGCGGCCTGCTGGTCGGTCTCGGCGTCTCGGCGCTCGCGGCCGGCGCGCTGACCCGCGCCATCGGTCAGGTCTTCGTCGAGGGCTTTGAGAACGGCGCGAACGCGGGCGGTTGATCACCCGGCTTCCGTCGGGCAGTTTTGACGCCCTATTCGACGCGTTAGCGACTAGGCCATCGCAACACGCGGCACGCGCCGGTGCACCGTCGTTTTCGGAGCGCGCGTCGGTGGCCGCGCTTCGCCACCGTCGCCGGCATGTTCAAGCGCCGCACGCGCCGCGAGACGCCGACGCACTGCTTCCAGCTCATAGCCTTCATCAAGCCGCGGGGCGCAGTAATGGGCGGGCGCCCGCTCTTCGTCTCCATAAAGCGCGTCATAGTCCTGCGCGTTGTGGAACATGCCGCGATTGTCGTCGTCGAGGAATGTCTCCGACAATGCGCCGTCGGCGATGATCACGTCATGGCTGTCGAGCTCGATGTGGAAATACTCGACCTTGTCCACGCTCTGCGCCTGCACGATCGAGATGCCATTGACGAGATCCCTGGCCTCGATCAGCATCCCGCCCGGCTCATCAGCAAAAAACATCGCATGGTGCGGCGAAATCCAGAGGTCGCGCGCCGGCACGTTGTCGGCGAGCGCGCCCGCCTTGATGCAGACCGGCAAAATATCCTTCCGGCCCATGATGAAGCGCCGGCCATAGCTCCTGCGGCCGATCCATTTGATCGGGCGCAGCGCGCCCGAAACCGTCATGACTTCGTCGCCGATTTCGAGTGTCTCGACGCTCGCGTCGCCGCGCCCGGTGCGGATGAGCGTGCCGGCGCAATAGCACGCCGTATAGACTTCGACGTCAGCGATGTACGCGCCGTTGGTATTCGAATGGATGCCGCCATGGTCATCATAGCTCTGCCCGCTGGCACCAACGCCGGCGTCACTGGAATCAAACAACCAAACAGCTTTGCTCGTGGCGCTGCCTGTGGCCACGATCCAATATTCCGTGCCGGCGGCGAGCTGCAGGCCGGACGGCGCCTGCAGTTGAACCAGCGTGGCGTTGTTGGTGAGGCTCGCGTCGTCGATCACCCCGAGCGTCGCGAGCGACTGGCCGGGACGGCCGCCATCGTCGCTGAACAGGGATACCGTGATGGTGCCGCCGTCCGACGGCGTGGCGTCCGCCAAATAGAGGCCAACCTCGTTAAGCGAGCCAGCGCTGGCATTGGTGAAAGAAAATCCGGCCGAACCGTTTTAAATCGCGGTATCCGTGCCAGCTACGGCCTGCCCGGTCGTATCATAGTCAGCGGACAGCGAGCCCTGCACGGATTCATCGACGGTCGCAATGTACGCCCCTTGCGCATTCGAGTGTACGGTACCCTTGTCATCAAAGCTCTGCCCAAGCGCTCCGTAACCGGCGTCACTCGAATCAAACATCCAAACAGCGTCGCTGGCGGCGCTGCCCGAGACCACGATCCAGTATTCCGTGCCGGCGGTCAGCTGCGGCGCGCCTAGCAGCGGCGCCGGCAGGTCGACGAGCGATCCGCTCGTGCTAAGGGAGCTGTCGCGGATAGTGCCAAGCGTATCAAGCAACTGCCCGGGTTGGCCGCCATTGTCGCTGTAGAGGGACACGGTAACCGTGCCGCCGTCCGACGGCGTGGGGTCTGCCAGGAAGAGGGCAACGTCGTGGAATACGCCAGTGACGTTCGTGGTGAAAGAGAATCCTGCAGAACCGCCAAGTCGAATCGCAGTGTCGGTGCCGAACGGGCTTTGATCGCCCGTGTCGTATGGCTTGTATAAAAACACGCGGCTTTCCTCCTCGCCCCAATCAACTCAAGGTAGCACCTTGCCCGCAAATCGGCAATTCCTTCTTCCCGCGTTCAGGTTGTGACGTTGGGTTGAGCGGTATCGCGCTATTGCGGCCGTGCGCTCGGCGGACAAGCAATTCCTGTCAGTCAGCTCGCTCAGCCGCGGCGAGTTCGGCATCGCGGCAATCAGGTACGAACTTGTCTATCCGCCGATTTTGAATTGGCTGCGCGCACCTTTGGCAGAGGCTTTCGCGTCCTGCTCGGCGCTGTGACTTTCGCTCCTCCCGGACGCGACGCGATCGCCGCCCGCGGCCTCTGACCCCACCGGCATACCGCAAGCCGGAAACGGCGTGCCGAACATCATGCGCCATAGGCCTTTGAGGTCGTTGTCAGGCTTGCAGGGACGGCCGATCATGAATGCATCCTCCGCTCCAATATATGGCATCCCGATATAGGAACTGCCACCGCTCAAACGAGCACGCTCTAGACGCTCGATCGATCGTCAAGCCATCGAAGTACGCCGCGGGCGGCGCTCACCCCCGTGGCCAGACAGGCTTGAAGCAGATAGCCACCGGTAGGCGCTTCCCAGTCGAGCATTTCGCCGGCGATGAACGTGCCGGGACGGCGGCGCAGCATGAAACATTCATCCAGCTCGGAGAAACGCACGCCGCCGGCAGTCGAGATCGCGCGCTCGATCGGCAGCGTGCCGTTGAGCCGCAGCGGCAATGCCTGGATCAAACGGGCGAGCGTTGGTGCATCCATTGTTGCGAGCTTGCCGGGACAGACCTCATGAAGAAGCCCGATGGCAACGGGCGGCAGTGCCGCCGCCTTGCGCAAATACGTCGCCAGTGACTGCTTGTTGCGCGGTGTTTCAAGCCTGCGCTGCAAGTCGGCAGCAGGCAGATCGGACCGCAGCGACATTTCCAGCGTCGCATGACCTTCGGCGGCGATCGCGTCCCGCAGCGCTGCCGACAGCGTGTATACCGCGCCACCTTCGATGCCGTGCCGCGTGATCATCCCCTCGCCGCGCACCGCCCGGCCGCGGAAGGATAACGCAATGCGTTTCAACGGCTGCCCGGCAAAACGATCGCGGAAATGATCCGACCATGGGACCACAAAGCCGCAATTCGCCGGTCTAAGCGGAGCCACGCTGATACGCTCCGCGCCAAGCGATTGAACCCAGCTGCCGTCCGCTCCGAGCTTCGGCCAGCTTGCACCGCCGAGCGCCAGGATGCAGGCCTCCGGCTTGACCGTGACGGCGCCGGAAGGCGCTTCCAGCATCGGCGCACCGGCGGCGTCCCAACCGATCCACCGATGACGAAGGCAAAATTGCACGCCCAGATCCGCCAGGCGTCGCAGCCAGGCGCGAAGCAAAGGAGAACTCTTGAACGTCTTTGGAAAAACCCGGCCACTGCTGCCAACGAAGGTCGGCTGCCCAAGATCGTCGCACCAGGCACGCGTCGCCGATGGCGGAAAGTTTTCGATCGCGGCACTTAAACGCGGGTCCGCCTCGCCGTAACGCAGAAGAAAACGCGACAGCTCTTCACTGTGGGTAATGTTGAGACCGCCACGCCCGGCGAGCAGAAATTTGCGTCCGATCGATGCCATGCGCTCGAAGACCGTGACTTCGAGCCCGGCGCGGGCCAGGACTTCGGCGCCCATAAGGCCCGCCGGACCGGCGCCAATAACTGCAACGGTGCGCATTTCCACGGCTGTCTCTATGAAAGCGAAAACCAGTTAGAAGGCCGCGGACGCCGGATTCCACGATCCGTCAGTCAAAGAAATTGTGTCGTCCATACGCGCCCGTACAACTGAGGCTAGGCCAGGAGTGGTGCGGACGGCCGGACTCGAACCGGCATGGGAAGTTACTCCCGAGGGATTTTAAGTCCCTTGCGTCTACCATTTCGCCACGTCCGCGGAGCGGACTTCTTATGAAGCCCGCGGAGCGAACTCCGCCACAAGTCCGCAAGGCGCGAACTCCGTATGAAGCCCGCGCCGGCGACCTTGTAGCATCCGCCGCGCGCCGGCTGGAAGCGAAGCCCGCACCGTTTCGCGGAATGTGGTGGATGACCAGGGCGCAAAAAGCGGATCGAGCGTGCCCGCGACGGAGGCCCGAGCCTATTGCTGCGGCTTCTTTTTCGGCGCCGGCGTCGGCGCGCTCGGCCGAACGACCGCCCACGGATCGTTCGACTTCTGGTCGGGGATCTTGTTGGTCGCCGACTTGTAGGCCTCGTCGAGTTGCCGCTGCTTGTCGACTTCTTCCTGGGTCAGCGGCCGCTTCGGTTGCTGCGCGAACGGCGAAAAGCCCATTGTGCCGTCGCTGCCCATAGCTGACGCCTTGGGCGGAGGCCGCCGCCGTCAACAGTATGAGCATCGCTCCCGCGTAGCCTAATGTTCGCAGCGTCGTTCCCATCGCGAATTCCCTCACGTGTCTGGGCCCTTTCAGTCCTTAAATACCTCAGTCCTTGAACACATGCCCCCAGAGCGCGTCCCAGTCGGTGCCGGATATGTCGGTCACGCGGCCGTCGCTTTCGAAAAACTTGTTAGGCACCTGAAACATGGCAAGCATAAGCCCGCCTTCGGGCGTCCAGGCGACGTGGCGGCTGCCGGCCTCGCGCCAGACGAATTCGCCGGGGCCGACGCTCAAGCCTTCCGCCGGACCTTCCTTGTCGACCAGCCTGCCTTCGAGCACATAGGTCTGCTCGATCTTGACGTGCTCGTGGTCGGGCAAGGTCGCGCCCGGCGCAAACCGCATCAGCGCGGTGACCAGCCCGGTTTCCTTGTCGAGCAAGAGACCCTTCACTTCGCATCCGGCAAATCGCGTCTTTTTCCATTCCATCGCGGCGGGCCGCACGACATGCGAATGCGTATCGAGCGGTATCGTGCTTGGATTTTGGCGTGACGGCGTCCATGGCGGTCCTCCTCTTATTATCGGCCGGCCCATAATAGCCGACGGCATAGAGCCTCGCCACGGCTTCTTGAGTGAAACGCCTTCTTCGCGGAGCGGCATGGACGGGTCGGGATATCGCCCAAGCAAGCGCGCTGTAGACGCGTCGATTACGGAATCTCGTAAACCGTCGTCTCGTCGGCGATGCCGCGCAACGCCGCGCGCTGCATCGTCGGACTGCAGGCCGGATTTCGCCAGGATATTCGCCGTCTTCTGATCGTCGACCACCGGCTGGGTGACGAAGATGGCGCGCGAGGAGGCAAGACCCTGCACGCGCGCCGCCATGTTCACGGTCTGGCCGAAATAATCCTGGCTGTTGTTGAGCGTCACGGCGAGGCACGGCCCCTCGTGAATGCCGATCTTGAGCAGCAGATCCTCGTTGCCGCGCTCGGCGTTGATGCGCGTCATGGCCTCGCGCATGCGCAACGCCGCCGCGAGCGCGCGGTCGGGCGTCGGCGAATGTCGCCATCACCGCGTCGCCGATCGTCTTCACGACCGCGCCCGCCTCCGCCGCCACGATCTCGTGCAGGACGTGAAAATGCTGGCGCACCAGATCGTAGGCCACGAGATCGCCGACGCGCTCGTAGAGCGCGGTCGAGCCTTTGAGATCGGTGAACAGGAAGGTGAGGCTCGTGATCTTGAGCCGCTGATCGACATCGAGCGTGTCGGTGCGGTAGATGTCGCGGAAGGTCTGATTGGTGAGGAGCCGCTTCGCGGTGATGAACGGCTTGCGCTTGCCGAGCAGATGATGCAGCGCATCGCCGGCGATCCACAGCGCCGGCAGCACGCGGCGGTCGGTGCGGTTCTCGAGCGACAGCCGCAACGGCCCCGGCCGCATCTCGACCGTGCCGACCGGCGCTTTCACCTTGTTGAACACCATCGACAGCGTCTGCCGCTCGCGCGTCGGCTCGCCCTTGACGTCGATGAATTGCGTTCCGTGCGTCACCGGATCGAACGCGATGACGAAATCGTTCGGCAGCTGCACCGACAGCACCGCCTTCTCGCCGGGCGGCAGTTCGATCGAATCGATGGTGAATTCGGCGAGGCTGTCGCCCAGCGTTTCCGGCAGGTCGACGCCCGAGCTCCAGAAAATCTGCCGGTAATATTCGACTTCAGGCAGCGTATCCGGATCGTGGCGCGGCGATGCGGCGCACCCGCGGGCTCACGGTGAAGGTGACTTCGACCATTTCGTCGAGCGTCGGCTTGTAGCCGGAGGCGCACAGCCCGCAGGCATATTCGTCGTGATTGACGGTCTTGAGCGTCGCGCCCGCATCGAGCACGCCGCCGCAGCCGGGGCAGAGCACGTTCCACGACAATTCGAACAGGCCGAGCCGCGCGGCATGCAGGAACGCGGCGATCGCCCGCTCTTCGTCGAGGCCGTGCTTGGCGGCGAAGATCGAGCACGTTGATGCGGCAGAGATCGCGATCGGGCGCGTCGCGAACCGCGCGCTCGATGGCGGCGACGCAATCGGCGTCGGCCGATTGCCGCAGCACACTGAAGAAGGGCTTCCGTTTCGCTCACTTGGTTTCCCGCTCGCGCCGAACAATAGTGCTGAAGAAATGCACGGCGTAGGTAAGCATCGGCGCTCGCCGCGACAAGGCGCATCGCCGTGAACGCAGCACCGCGCGCTCCATCACAGCGAATTGATCCAATCGACCACTTTGCCGGGCGACGAGCGGCGTCGTCAGATGGCCGGCGAAGACCTCGATATATTTGCTCTTCGGATTTTTGGCGGCGGCGTTGAAAGCATATTCGGGACCGCGGCGATCGATCGGATCGAGCTTGCCGACGACCCAGAGCAGCGGCACCGGCTTTGCCGCAGCGCCCATGGCCGCGGCATTTTTCGGGATCACCGCCGGGCCGTCGGGATCGAACATGCTGAGATAGACGATCGGCGTCGCGGTCGTCGGTCAGCGGAATGCCTTGCGCCATATCGGGAAAAGTCTTGCGGCACGTCGCCCTGCCCGGCGGCGATCAGCTGCTTGGCGCGCGCCACCGCGTCGCTGACGAAGCTGCGCATACTGCTCGGCTCCGGCAGATGGCCGGGCGCAGAGCGCGACGACGCCGGCGAGATCGGGATGCCGCGCGGCATAGCCGATCGCGGCATTGGCGCCGAGCGAGTGACCGATGATGACGATGCGGCGTCGCGCCTTTGGCTTTCAGCCCGGCGACCGCGGCGTCGATCTCGGCCATCGCCTGGTCGTAGGTGGCGGCATAGCGGCGGTGAAACGACCACGGCATTTCCGGCTTCGCCACCAGCGCGCCTTCGTCTTCGAGCGAACTCGAGAATGCCGCCGTTGAGCGCGCCCGGCCACGCCGCCTTGCCGTGCAGATAGACGACGCCGAGACCCTGCAAGGTTGGTCGCTGCGCCGGCGAAGCTCGGCGCGCAGAGCACGGCGACAGCGCCAAATGCAGGCGCGCAAGATGAAGCGATGTCCGCGCACGCGTTGATGCTCGCGGATCATGATTGCGATTGGCCGCACTCATATCGTGCAATCGCGCTTGCAGCGCCGTTCGTCGACGCGCCACGGCTGCGATTGCGCGACCCGTCAGGCTTTGGCAAGCTCGGCCTTGACGCGCACCAGCATGGCTTCGACCGCCTGCTTCGCCGCGGCAAGCTTTTGCGGATCGCGCGAGCGCACCACGACATTGGTATTGGCGGCGCTTGTTCTCGTCCATGAACGGATAGGAGCCGATCACCACATCGGGATGACTTTTGCGATCTCGCCGAGCTCGGTGCCGATGTCGCCTTCGCGGCAGTCGGCGCGCACGGTTTCCGACAGCATCCGGGCGCCGGTCTTGAGCTGCGGCGTCACGTATTCGAGCATCGCCTGCATGACGCTCGGAATGCCCGCCATGACGATGACATTGCCGATCCAGAAGCCCGGCGCCGCCGAGATCTTGTTGAGGACGAGCTCGCCGCCGACCGGCACGCGCGTCATGCGCATGCGCGCCTCGTTCATGACGCCGCCGGTCTCGGCGACGCGCGCGCGCATGATCTCGACCGCGCGCGGGTGATAATCGACGGCAACGCCGAACGCCTTGGCGACGCAATCGGCGGTGATGTCGTCATGGGTCGGGCCGATGCCGCCGGTGGTGAACACATAGGTGTAGCGCGCGCGCAATGCATTGAGCGCGGCGACGATCTCCGGCTCTTCGTCGGGGACGACGCGCACTTCCTTGAGATCGATGCCGATGCCGGTGAGATATTCGGCGATGTAGCCGATGTTCTTGTCCTTGGTGCGGCCGGACAGGATCTCGTCGCCGATGACGAGGACGGCGGCGGTGACGATCCCGCCGGCGGTTGCGCCGCGCTCTCGGCCATACTGTCGGCCATGGCTGGCTCTTCTCCCGTACTGCTGCCTCCTCTAGCGCGGCGGCGCGCACGGCTCAAGCGATCCCGCGTCCCCATTGCCCGTCATCGCCAATAGCCAGCGCTCGATACAGCTTGAGGCCGGCTCCGCCGCGCTATGGTCAAATCGCCCAAAACATGGGCAATAATGGGAACGTAGCGGGCGTTCAGCCCGTTCCTTCGCCCGTCTCAATTGGCGCGAAGATTGCTACGAGGGAATACTGCTACAAGTGTAGACGCCGCAAAGGTTTGGGACGAGCGGCCGGGGTCGACATGTTCGACGAAATGAACGGGCACTGGGGACGACCGTGCGGCCGGCCTATGCCGAACTGTCGCAATGGCTCAGCGAGGTCAAACCGGACGTGCTCGATTTCCGCCGCCGCGAGGCGGAGCTGCTGTTCCGGCGCATCGGCATCACCTTTGCGGTCTATGGCGATCCCGAGGCGCAGGAGCGCCTCATCCCCTTCGACGTCATCCCGCGCATCATCTCGGCCAAGGAATGGGACCGTGTTGACGCGCGGCCTCGAGCAGCGCGTCAAAGCCATCAACGCCTACATCAAGGACGTCTATGGCCGCCGCGAGATTCTCAAGGCCGGCATCGTGCCCGAGGATCTGGTTTTCCAGAATCCGGTGTTCCGCCCGGAGATGAACGGCCAGAAAGTCCCGCACGACATCTACGTGCACATCGCCGGCATCGACATCGTCCGGCTCGATGCCGACACCTTTTACGTGCTCGAGGACAATGCGCGCACGCCGTCCGGCGTCTCCTACATGCTGGAGAACCGCGAGATCATGCTGCGGCTGTTTCCCGAACTGTTCTCGCGCTACCGCGTCGCGCCGGTCGAGAACTATCCCGACGAGCTTTTGGCGACGCTGAAATCGATCGCGCCGCCCTCGGCGTCGTCCGAGCCGAACGTCGTTCTGCTGACGCCCGGCGTCTACAATTCCGCCTATTACGAGCATTCGTTCCTCGCCGACAAGCTCGGCATCGAACTGGTCGAGGGCCGCGATCTCGTCGTCAAGAGCGACGTCGTCTATATGCGCACGACCGAAGGGCTAAAGCGCGTCGACGTCATCTATCGCCGCATCGACGACGATTTCCTCGATCCGCTGGTGTTCCGGCCCGACAGCGCGCTCGGCGTGCCGGGCCTGATGTCGGCCTATCACGCCGGCAACGTGACGCTCGCCAATGCGGTCGGCACCGGCGTCGCCGACGACAAGGCGGTCTACAGCTACATGCCGGAGATCGTGAAATTCTATCTCGGCGAAGAGCCGATCCTGAAGAACGTGCCGACCTGGCGCTGCCGCGAGAGCGAGCATCTCTCTTACGTGCTCGACCACCTCGAGGAACTGGTGGTCAAGGAAGTCCACGGCTCCGGCGGCTACGGCATGCTGATCGGGCCCAAGGCCGACAAGGCGACGATCGCCGCGTTCCGCGCCAAGCTCAAATCCGATCCGAAGAATTTCATCGCGCAGCCGACGCTGGCGCTGTCGACCTGCCCGACTTGCGTCGAGGAAGGCATCGCGCCGCGCCACGTCGATCTGCGGCCGTTCGTGCTGGCCGGCCGCGACCGCATCCGCATCGTGCCCGGCGGGCTGACGCGCGTTGCGCTCAAGAAGGGCTCGCTCGTGGTCAATTCGAGCCAGGGCGGCGGCACCAAGGATACTGGGTATTGGACGGATAGAATGGGTATTGGACGGATGAAGCATAACGATGCTTTCGCGTACCGCCGATAATCTTTATTGGCTCGCCCGCTACGTCGAGCGCGCGGAATATATTGCGCGCATTCTCGACACCACGTTGCGCCTGACCGCGCTGCCGCTCGCCTATGTCGGCACCACCAACGAATGGGAATCCGCCGTCGCCACGGCCGGCTGCGCCGGCGCCTTCTTCGAGCACTACAAGGAAGCCAACGAGGAGACCGTCACGGAATTCCTCGCCTTCTCCACCGAGCAATCCGTCGTCGATCCGCAATTGCTTCGAAAGCGCGCGGCTCAATGCGCGCGCCGTGCGCACCGCGCTGACCATCGAAATGTGGGACGCCATCAACGGCGCCTGGCTCGAACTCAAGCGCTGGGGCAACGGCCCGCGCTCGCGCGAGGAATTCGCGCGCTTTCTGCGCTGGGTGCTCGGCTCGTCGCTGCGCTTCGACGGCTCGGCCTACCGGACCATGCTGCGCAACGACGCCTATTGGTTCTCGCGGCTCGGCGTCTATATCGAACGCGCCGACAACACCGCGCGCATTCTCGACGTGAAATATCATCTGCTGCTGCCCGCCGACGAGAAAGTCGGCGGCCCGCTCGATTATTTCCAATGGACTTCGATCCTGCGCTCGGTGTCGGCGCTGACCGCCTATCACTGGGTCTATCGCGAGAACGTCAAACCGTGGCTGGTCGCCGATCTGCTGATGCTGCGGGACGAGATGCCGCGATCGCTGGCGAGCTGCTACGAAAATCTGGTGCAAAATCTCGACCGCATCGCCAACGCCTATGGCCGTCAGGGACCGGCGCAGCGCCAGGCCCGCACCGTCCGCGCGCGGCTGGAAAACAGCAAGATCGAGGAGATTTTCCAGAACGGCCTGCACGAATTCATCGACGATTTCGTCGAGGACAATAACCGTCTCGGCACCGCGGTCTCGCAGCAATATTTGCTGTGAACGGCAATGCAGGAATCGGTAATCGGGGATCAGAAGATCGAGGACAATGCAGGCCCAATGTCGTCTATCTTCGGCCAACGCCAATGTCACGATCTCTGATCCGCTGACGTCCCTGACTGCCCGACATGCGTATCCGCATCGCCCATCGCACCGACTATCGCTACGATCCGCCGGCCGCGGGCGTGATCCAGGTGCTGCGGCTGACGCCGCGAAACCACGAGGGCCAGCATGTCGTGCGCTGGCGCATCGACGTGTCGGCGGACGCGCGGCTTGCGGCGCATGAGGACGCGTTCGGCAATATCACCCACGTCTTCTCCGCCGACGGACCGTTCAGCGAACTGAGCGTCGAGGTCGACGGCGAGGTCGAGACGCAGAACACCAATGGCATCGTGCGCGGCACCGTCGAGCGATTCGGACCGAGCCTGTTTCTCCGCGACACGGCACTGACCCAGGCCGACGCGGCGATCCGGGATTTCGCGCAAAGCATCCGCGCCGCAAAGGGCGGCGAGATCCTCGCCGAACTTCACGGCCTCTTCGATCGGCTGTACGAGGACATGGCCCACGAGGCCGACGACACGGAAGGCGCGGCGAATGCCGCCGAGGCCTTTGCGCGCAAAGCGCGGCCCGTCGCGCGACTTGAGCCATATCTTTATCGGCGCCGCGCATTGCCTCGGCATTCCGGCGCGTTATGTCGCCGGCTATTTCCGGCACGAGCGACGGCGGCCACGCGCAAGCGCCGGGTCACGCCTGGGCGGAGGCTTTCGTCCCCGATCTCGGCTGGGTCGCCTTCGATCCGGCCAACGGCTTTTGCCCGACCGACTGCGCATGTGCGCGTCGCCATCGGGCTCGATTCGCTCGGCGCCGCGCCGGTGCGGCGGATGCGCTACGGCCCGGGCGCCGAAACGCTCGCGGTCGCCATCAAGGTCGGTCAGTAGATCCGCGACACGTGCCGCGCGCCATCTGCCGCAGCCGACATGCAGGGATGCTATAAGGAGCCGCCGGGGGAGCCGAGTCGATGACCTATTGCGGTGGAATTCTCGTGCGCGAGGGGCTCGTGATGTTCGCGGATACGCGAACCAATGCCGGCGTCGACAACATTTCGACCTTCCGCAAGCTGCACGTATTCAAGGACCCGAAGAAGCGCGTCATGGCGATCGCGACGGCCGGAAATCTGTCGATCAGCCAATCGGTCGTCAGCATCTTGGTCGAAGGCTACGACAATCCCGAAACCGGCGAGCGCGAAACGCTGATGAATTCGCCGACCATGTTCCAGGCGGCGCAGCGCGTCGGCCATGTCATCCGCACCATCCACTCCACCGAAGGCAAGGCGCTCGAAGCGTCCGACGTGAATTTCGACGTCTCGTTCCTGTTCGGCGGCCAGATCATGGGCGAGCGCATGCGGCTGTTCATGATCTATTCGGCCGGCAATTTCATCGAATGCACCACCGATACGCCCTATCTGCAGATCGGCGAGCACAAATACGGCAAGCCGGTGCTCGACCGCGCCATCAACTACGAGATGGACCTTTACGACGCGCTGAAGGTCGGCCTCGTCTCCATCGACTCGACCATGCGCTCGAATCTCAGCGTCGGCATGCCGATCGACCTCCTGGTGGTGCGGCGCGACACCTGCGATCCGGAACTGATCTATCGCATCGAGCCGGGCGAGCCCTATTTCACCGATCTGCGCGAGCGCTGGTCGGCGGCGTTGCGCGCCGCCCATATCGGCATCCCGCGGCCGCCTTACACCAACCGGCGCTGACGCGGGCGAGCTCCTGCCCGACCCATTCCCTCCCCGTTTTGCGGGGGAGGCTCAGGGCGGGGGCTTTCCAATTTACGCTTCATTAACGACCGCAAGCGGAACCGCGTCGGGCTGTGCGCCGAAACTCTTTACCCGCGTTAATTGCAAGCCATTCGCAATCTTTGCTCCCTATGGTCCGGCCGAGCAATTGGTGCAAAGGGTGGAAGCGTGTTGCCTTCGGCGCGGTCCCAAATCGCCGGGGAAAGTAAGCGGTCGCGGTGGGACCAGGCGCGCGCGAGCCTGGTCGTGCCGATCGGCGTGATCGTTGCCGTCGCGATCGTCTGCGTCGTCGTCGCGGTGCTTGACCTCCGCGCAACGCGCCGATGAAGTCTCCTTCAACACCGAACAGCAGCTGATCCGCCAGGCGATCGCCGATCACGGCGAACGCGCGCTGCACCTGCTCGAAAGCGTGGCCGCGACGCCGCAGCGCCACCGCCAAGATCCGCGACACCTACGATCCGCGAATGGGTCGATCAGCGGATCGGGCCATGGTCTGGAAAGCTATTTTCAACAGCGACGTCGAGGCGATCGTCGACGCCGACGACCAGATCAAATACGCCTATTCGCGCGATCCGGCCGACGCCAACGCGAGCGATCTTGCCGCGCGAGCTTGCGCCGATCCTCGATCTTATGCGCGGGCGGCTCGAGCGCGCCGCCGAACCACACCATTCCGGTGCTCGCCGCGCAGGATCCGGCGAATCCCGGCCGCAGCACGGCGCTGATGCAGCGCTTTCGGGAACAAGCCGGCCATCGTCACGGCGGTGGCGGTCGGCTCCGATGCCGATCTTGCGTCCGGCAATGCCGGCGCGCCGATCGTGCTCTCGGTGAAATACATCACCGATCGCCTGCTCAACAATATCGGCACTCACCTGCAACTCGCCGGACTGCGCACGATCGACGATCCGGCGCAGGCCGGCGACGATCGCGTCGATCGAACTGGCCGATCCGCAAGGCGACATCATCGCGCGCTTTGCCTGGAAGCCGACGCGGCCCGGCGCCGCGATCGTGCAAAGCGTGGTGCCGTTCATCGCGGTGGCGCTCGCCGGCTTCGCGCTCCTCGTCGGTCTCGTCATCCGCCACATGCGGCGCACCTCGCAGGAGATCGACGCCGGCGAGCGGCAATTGCGCCACCTCGCGCTGCACGATCCGGTTTGCGGCCTGCCCAACCGCATCTATTTCAGCGAGCGGCTCGAACGCGTCATCGACGACGTGCGCGCCGGCGGCCCGTCGGCGGCCGTGTTCTACATCGATCTCGATCACTTCAAGGACGTCAACGACACGCTCGGCCATCACATCGGCGACGAGCTCATTCTCAACGTCACGCAGCGCTTGAGCCGCATCATGCGCGACGACGATCTTGTCGCCCGGCTCGGCGGCGACGAATTCGCCATCATCACCACCTGCGCGTCGGATTCCTATTCGCTGCAGGCCATCGCCGGGCGCATCATCGCCGCGGTTTGCGCGCCCTACGCCATCAGCGGCCACAACATCATCATCGGCGCCTCGATCGGCATCGCCGTGATCGACCGCCGCGTCGGCGACGCCGCCGACATCCTGCGCTACGCCGACATGGCGCTCTATCGCGCCAAGAACGAAGGCCGCAACCGCGCCTGCATCTACGACGCGGCGATGGACGCCGACCTGTCGAACCGCAAATTGCTCGAAGGCGATCTGCTCCAGGCCATCAAGAACGACGAGATGCGCGCCGCCTATCAGCCGATCGTCAATGCCGCGGGCGACACCATCGTCGGCGTCGAGGCGCTGGCGCGCTGGACCCATCCGATGCACGGCGAAATTCCGCCGTTGCGCTTCATTCCGATCGCCGAGCATTCCGGGCTCATCATCGAGCTCGGCGAATGGATGCTGCGGCGCGCCTGCCTCGAAGCCGCGACTGGCCGCAATCTGACCGTCGCCGTCAACGTCTCGCCGCTGCAATTCCGCCGTTCGGACTTCGTCGACGTGGTCGAGCGCATCCTCACCGAGACCGATTTCGACGCCAACCGGCTCGAGCTCGAACTCACCGAGAGCACGCTGCTCGGCAACCTCGAGACCGCGGAACTGTCGATGCTGCGGCTCAAGGCCATCGGCGTGCGCTTTGCGCTCGACGATTTCGGCACCGGCTATTCGAGCCTGCTCTATCTGCGGCGTTTCCCGTTCGACAAGCTCAAGATCGATTCGAGCTTCGTGCGCTCGATCGAAAAGGCGCCCGACGCCGCCGCCATCGTGCATGCCGTGGTCAGCCTCGGCCGCGGTCTCGGCATGAAGGTCACCGCCGAGGGCGTCGAGACCGCCGAGCAGCATCTGTTCCTGCGCGCCGCCGGCGTGCATTCGATGCAGGGCTACCGCTTCGGCAAGCCCGGCGCCGCCGGCCGAGATCGACAAGCGGCTCGCCTCGCCCGACGATTACCGCGTCGCCAGCCCCGACCAGGAAGTCGCGCTGGCGAGCTGACGGCGAGCCTCCTCGCTCGCTCCGCCGCGTGCGCGGGAGAAGGTCGGGATGAGGGGGCGTAGCCGCCGAGCTCAGAATCGCGGCAAGCCCCCTCACCCTCGTCAATACCGATCTTCGGATCGGCGCTTGCCTTCAGAACGGCGTCCGAGGACGGCTCTCCCCGCACGCGGGGAGAGGTGATATTGCCTTCCGACAACATTCAAACGGGAGGCAATCATGGCCGCGCGGAAAGTTGCATTGGTGACGGGAGCCGGCACCGGCGTCGGCCGGGCGGTGACGCTGGCGCTGATGAACGAAGGCTATGCCGTCGTGCTCGCCGGCCGGCGCAAGGACATGCTCGAGGCGGTCGCCAAGGAAGGCGCGCAGACGCCGGGCGAAGCGCTGACCGTGCCGACCGACGTCGCCGATCCGGCCTCGATCAAATCGCTGTTCGCCAAGACCAAGAAGACCTACGGCCGGCTCGACGTCCTCTTCAACAATGCCGGCATCGGCGCGCCGGCGATGCCGATCGAGGACATCCCGCTCGACAAGTGGCAGGCCGTCGTCGCCACCAATTTCACCGGCGTGTTCCTGTGCACCCAGGAAGCCATCAAGATCATGAAGGCGCAGAATCCGCGCGGCGGCCGCATCATCAATAACGGCTCGATCTCGGCGCACACGCCGCGCCCGGGCGCCGCCGCCTATACCGCGACCAAGCACGCCGTCACCGGGCTGACCAAGCAGACCGCGCTCGACTGCCGCGGCCACGACATCTGCTGCGGCCAGATCGACATCGGCAATGCCGCGACCCCGCTCACCGACCGCATGGTGCAGGGCGACGGCGTGCTGCAGCCCGACGGCCGCAAGATGATCGAAGCGCGCATGGCCGCCGACGATGTCGGCCGCGCCGTGGTCTATATGGCGGGCCTGCCGCTCGACACCAATGTGCTGTTCATGACCGTGATGGCGAACCTGATGCCGTTCGTCGGCCGCGGGCTAAGCACACTATACACATGCTCGACGGCTGGCACGAATTTTACGGACTGCTCGGCACCGCGGCGGCGGCGCTGGTGGCGCTGCTGTTCGTCGCGGCCTCGATCGGCACCGGCTATATGAGCACCGGCGACGTCGAGCCCGACGCGCACCTTCATGAGCCCGGTGCTGTTTCACTACACCAATGTGCTGTTCGTGAGCCTGATCGCGCTGATGCCTGGCACGACCGCAACGATCGTTCGCGCTCATCATCGGCGTCAGCGCGGCGGCGGCGCTGGTCTATTCGCGTCTTCATCCTGCGTCGCGTGCTGCGCAGCAACGTCACCGACATCGACGATCACATCGGCTATGGCGCGAGCCCGCCGCTCGCCTATGCGGCGGCGCTTGCCGCGGCGATCTTCATCTATCGAGCACTCCACGATCGGCCCGCCGCTGCTCGCCGGCGCGCTGATCTTTTCGCTCTTGGTCAATATCCGCAACGCCTGGGATCTGACGTGTTCTTCGCGCAGCGGCGCGAAGGCGGAAATCCGCCGTCGCCCGGCCAATCCTAAAGACCGTCATTGCGAGGAGCGGAGCGACGAAGCAATCCAGGCGCGGAGCAAGCGGCCCTGGATTGCTTCGCTGACGCTCGCAATGACGAAAATTAATCAATCGCTCTCACCTTGATCTTCGTCCCGGCGCGCACCTTGGCGAGCGTCTTCACGTCGCCGAGCGCCTTCGCCCAGATGTTGCAGGGGCTGGCGAGCCGCGTCTCGTCGCCTTTCGAAATCGGCGTGCGGCCAAAGCCGATGGCGATGGCGTCACCGTCCGGCCAATAGGCGATCTCGCCCGGCGTGACGACGGCGCGCGCGTCCTTCTCGCGCGGCGACCTTCACCGGGATCTCGAAATAAACCTCTTCGCCCCATGTCATCGCCGCGCTCGTGATCGGCAGCGCCGCCGCGATCGCCTTCGCGGTCGGCGTGTCGAGCAGTTCGGCGTCGAGCGTGAGCGCGCCGAATTCGAAACGGATGTGCGGCATCAAAAACTCCTCTAGCGTATGATCCCGAAAAGTGGAAACCGGTTTCCCGCCTTCGCGAAGCCCGCTCCGGCGGGCGAAGGAAGGTCGGAAAAGATCATGCTCAAACAAACAGTCTAGACCCTGATCCGGTTCAACCGAATTGGATCAGGGTCTAGACTGCTATCAGACCGCGGTTTGGCGATCTTCCTCCAAGCCAATCTGCTATGCGCTGGGCGTCGTCGCCCCCTCACACCCTCGCCGTTCAGTAGCGGTAGTGATGATGACGCTGGGCCGCCTGCTGCGCTGCAGCGGAGCCGCTGGGCGGCTTGCCGAAAGTATCGCCGGCGCTGGACCCGCCCGGACCGTTGTTAGGTTGGCTTTGCGCAAGACAAGTGCCCGTGGCTGCGAAGCAGAGCACGAGCGCGATAACGAGCTTTGGCAGATTTATCGACAATTCCTCCTTGGTCCGTTTCTCGATCCCTTTCATAAGTAACGGCCGAATGAGCCATTCGTTCGCAGCGGCGCTGGCGGTGCCGATGCCTGACGAATGAGAGGAATCCGTGCAGCGCTCATTCCCGCGCAAGCGGGAATCCAGGCTTTCTTTCTGCGCTGGGTCCCCGCTTTCGCGGGGACGAGGGGTCGTGCCGCCTACGTTTCCAACTGATGAATCGTCCGGTTGGCGGTCCGTAGCCGCCCGCTCAGCTCGCGGCCGATCGCGGCCATGAACTGGATGGCGGCGGACGGCGATTTTTCGGCGAGCGCGGCATAGTCGGCCCGGCTCATGCCGTAGCAGACGAGTTCGCCGTCGGCGATGACGGAGGCGGCGCGCGGGCCTTGGTCGAGAATGGCGAGCTCGCCGAACACGGTGCCGGGCGCGAAAGTGGCGAGCCGGATGTGGGCGCCGTCCTGCAGATGGAGATAGGCGCTCGCTGCGCCTTTGGTGACGATCAGCACTTCGTCGCCGGGGTCGCCCTCGCGGAACACTGTCGTGCCGGGGGCGAAGGTCTTGCGCTTCATCACCGCGGCGATGGCGGCGATGGTGGCCGCCGCGAAGCCGGCAAACAGCGCGGCTTGCGGCAGCACGATTTCCGCCGTGCCGGCCGGCGCCTGTTCGCGCAGCAGGTCGTCCTCGGCGCGTTCGATGGCGCGGTCGACGTCAGGAAAGATGTCGGCGCGATCGAGCGCGGTGAGTGCGCCGAATTCGTCGAGACGCGCCAGCGCCCGGGTGCGGTCGCCGGCGGCGAGCAGCAGAACCGCCTTGCGCCGGGCGAGATCGGCCTTGAGCTCGAGCAAAGTATTGGCGCCGGTCGAGTCGATTTCGGTGAGGCGGCGAAGATCGAGGATGACGCAAGACACGGGATGAGACACGGCAGAGGATGCGGGCTGAGACGCACCATGAGAGACCCCCTGCCCCAATGCGGCCTCGACCGCTTTGGCGATGGTCTCGCCGGTGCCGAAGAACAGCGCGCCTTGCAGCTCCATGACCAGGATCGCGCCGCCCGCGCGTTCGAGGAATTGCCGCTCCGGCGCGGTGCGGGATTTGCGCGAGTGAACGGCGTCGCCGCGATAACTGCGCCGCACCACCGAGCGGCTCATATGGACGACGAAGAGGACGACGGCGAGCGCGAGCCCGATGAACACCGCAGCGACGATGTTGAGCGCGATCGACAGCACGGCAACGCCGATCACGACCACGAGATCGAAGGCCGTCGACAGGCGGAGCGACAGCGGCGCGCCGCGGACCCGGCCGAGAAGCCGCAGCGACCAGAGATCGAAATGCTGTATGGCGATCACCATGATGACCGCCGACAACGCCACGCGCGGAATATGGCCGAACCAGCGGAACAACAGCGCGCTCGCAAGCAGAAGCGCCGCGGCATTGACCAGAACCGCAAGCGGCGAGCGGGCGCCGAAGCCGCGATTGGCGATGCTGGCGCCGATATTGATGCCGCCGGTGATGCCGCCGAAACATGCCGTGACAAGGTTGGCGAGGCCGAGGCGGCGCAGGATGCCGTCGCTGTCGCGGCGCTTCTCGCCGGGCGCGGTGACGAGCTTGGTGCACAACAGCGCGTCGATCGCGGCGATCATGGCGAGCGCCAGCGCGCCGGAGACGATGGTCGGCGCGAAGGCCAGAAGGTCGCCGCTCTTCCTGAGATCGGTGAAATAGGGGAACGCGGTCAGCCCGATATTGGCGCGCTCGCCGTTTAAGATGACCGGGCCGAGATGGGCGCCGAGACCGGCGAGCTGGCCGAGATAATAGAGCGCGCTGCCCAGCCCGATGCCGAGCAGTAACGGCGGCACTTTAGGCACAAGCTTTTGCGGCAAAATCTTTTTCGCATTCCACATCGCGGCAAAAGTAACCGCAGCGATCGCGACGCTGAGCGGCTTGATCTCGGCGAGATGCGCCGACACTTGCGTGAAGGGGATGTTGTGATCGAAACCGCAGATATTGCCGAGCTGCACGAGGAAGAGGAGCGCCGCGGCCGCGTTCTGAAAGCCGGCCATAACCGGCTGCGGGGCGAATTTGATCAGAGTGCCGAGCCGCACGAAGCCGAACAAAGCTTCGAACACGCCGCCGAGCAGCACGACGGAAAATGCGATCGCCAGAACGAGCGGCACGCCGCCTGCGGCAATTTCCGGGGCGCCGGAATGAACCAGGCCGTAGATGAGAAGGCCGAGGAAGAACGTGCTGTTGACGCGCGGCGCATAAACAGTCGTCGTCTTGTCGCCGAGCAGCACGCAGACCACGGCAACGACCAGCGCCGTGGTCAGTCCGGCAAGCGCGCCGACGGCGAAGTAATTTTCGCCGAGCGAGGCGAAGGCGAACATGCCGTAGCCCATGGCGAGTGGAATGGCGACGGCGGCGGAGACGAGACCGCCGATGACGTCGTCGCGCACATGTTTTGGCTCATCCATACCAGCGTCCCCGGCAAGCGAATCCGTTTGCGCGCCCACCCAAGCACGGTGGAGGGTATTAGCAAAATCGAGGTTTGGGATGAGCGGATCGCGCTATATACAGTCCCGCCGGGGAAAATCGGGGCCGCCTCCATAATGCCAAACCTGCAATCGGCGCTGGGCGTCGTCGCCATCATCGCCCTCGCCTTCACTATCAGCGAAAACCGCCGCGCGGTGCCGTGGCGGCAGGTGTTTATCGGGCTTGGCGTCACCGTCGCGCTGGCGGTGTTGATGCTCAAAGTGCCGGAGACGCAAATCGCCTTCAACGCGATCAACCGCGCGGTCGACGCAATCGCCGCCGCCACCCGGGCCGGCACCTCGTTCGTGTTCGGCTATGTCGGCGGCGGCGCGCTGCCCTTCGATCCCAAGACCCCCGGCTCGGATTTCATCCTCGCCTTCCAGGCGCTGCCGGTGGTGCTGGTGATGAGCGTGTTGTCGTCGCTCCTCTTCTACTGGCGCATCATGCCGCCGATCGTGCGCGGCTTTTCCTGGGCACTGGAGAAGACGCTCGATGTCGGCGGCGCGGTCGGGCTGTCGACGGCGGCGAATATCTTTGTCGGCCAGGTCGAGGCGCCGCTGTTCATCCGGCCCTATCTCGCCAATCTCACGCGCAGCGAAATGTTCGTGGTGATGACCGGCGGCATGGCCGGCATCGCCGGCACGGTGTTCGTGCTCTATGCGACGATCCTGGCGCACGCCATTCCCGATGCCGCGGGACACATCGCCGTTTGTTCGGTGCTCGGCGCGCCTGCGGCGATCTTCATCAGCCTGATCATGGTGCCGGATCCGGAGAACAAGCATACCGGCGGCGAACTCGGCGCCAAGAACGGCGAGACCGGTGAAGTCGAGCAAGTCGCGAGCTCGACCATGGACGCCATCGTCAAAGGCACCGGCGCCGGCCTCGAGCTTCTCCTCAACATCACCGCGATGCTGATCGTCTTCGTGGCTTTGGTCTATCTCGCCAATGCCATCCTCGGCCTCTTGCCGGATGTTCTCGGCGCGCCGCTGACCTTGCAGCGCACGCTCGGCTGGATCATGGCGCCGGTGTGCTGGCTGATGGGCATTCCGTGGTCGCAAGCGGTCACGGCCGGCGGGCTGATGGGGCTCAAGACCGTGCTCAACGAATTCGTCGCCTATCTTTCGCTCACGGCGCTGCCGGACGGCGCGCTCGATCCCCGTTCAAGATTGATCATGCTCTACGCGATGTGCGGCTTCGCCAATTTCGGCTCGCTCGGCATCATGATCGCGGGGCTCTCGACCATGTGCCCGCAAAAGAGCGAGGAAGTGATTTCGCTCGGGCTGAAATCGATCGTGTCGGGCACGCTGACGACGTGCCTGCTCGGTGCGATCGTCGGGGTGCTGAGCTAACACCGATGCGGCTTGCTGATGCGACCCCCCTCTCCCCCAACGAACTCGGGTGTTCCCGAGTTCGCCCATCAAACAATGGTCGAAGTCGGAAACATCCGACTTCGACTGGGGAGAGGGAGAAGTCTGCGACCGCTCGTCACTTGAACGAGTTGCTGATCGCGCTGAGCCGGCGCGCCCTGCCGAGCGGATCGTCGTCGGCGACCGGCTGACAGAACGTGGGCCCTTGGGCAATCTGCCCGGTGCGATTGTCGAATGTGCCGTGCATGCATTTCATCCTGCCGTCGTCGGTGACGATGGTGGCCAGGCGATGCGGATCGATATTGCCGGTCGTGAGCTCGCTGGACGACACATCCCGGCGCAACCGCGGGGCCACGGCAAACGCCAAAGCCATGACCAGCACACCGGCCGAAAGGCAGAGCCAGGCGAGCGTGACAGGCTTGCGCTTGCCGGAAGCGGGCGTGCCGCCCGGCCGCTCCGGCTGAGCGCCTTTTGCCGGATAAGGCGGGCGGCGCAAGCTTTGTTTGGTCATGACGAAATCCGTGCCGCCGCCGCGAGCAGCCTCGAACACAGCCGCGGCGTCATCTGTGGCGCGAAGGGAAGCCAAGTCAGTACAATTTCAGGACTGAAATTAATGATGCAGTTACCGAGCTAACAACCGGTTAAACGGCGCTCATTATTAGGCGATCGGTGCCGGCGCGGCGTGCGGCGGAAGAAGGCGCAAACCGGCACTTTGGGTGTGCATTTTAAGCCGCCAACAACGATTTTATGCGCAGAATCCAATTCTACGCGCGGGATCTCTATGCGATGTCCGACAAACGACGCTGGAACCGGATTAAGCCAAGCGGCCAGATGCAGCGGAACGGTAAGCTGCTGCTGGGACAAAATCTGATCGAATGCCGCATCATCGATGTGTCGGCGGGCGGCGCCTGCATCGAGCTCGCGCAAGCCTGCAGCCTGCCCAAGCACTTCGAATTCATCAATGGCAGGAGCCGCATGGTCTGCCGCGTCGCCTGGATACGCGGCGCCCGCGTCGGCATCGAATACGAATTCGACCAAAGAAAAATCGATGATCGCAGGCGGGCTCAGCCACTCCGCAGCAGGCTATAGCCGGCTGTCGCGATCGCGATAGGGCTCCGAGACGGCGCTGGCCGCAGCGCCATCTCATATCTGCTGAGCGAAATCAGCTCTCAGCTCTTCAACCCCCTCGCCGCGTCAACGCTCAACGCGCCGGCACCGAAACTCATCACGTAGAAAAACCCGCCCGTCATCACCAGGTTCTTGTAGAAGTTGACCATGTTCTCGACATCGCCGGCCGGCAGATGCACGCCGAACGCAGTGCCGAGGCAGAACAGCGCCAGGACGGCGGCGGCCCAGCGCGTCTGAAAGCCTACCAGAATGGCCAAGCCGCCGAGCAGATGGATCGGGACCGAGACCCAAATGGCCGCGTTTGGAACCGGCACGCCTTGGCTCGCGAAATACCCGATCGCAGCGGCCGGATCGCGCAGCTGGAGCACGCCGTCCCAAAGGAAAAGGCTCGACATCAACACGCGTGCGAGCGGCAGCAAATAGGTCTTGGCATTTTCCATGGTGCATCTCCCTCAATCCGGTTGGGAACGATTTTAGGCCTTTGATTTTACCTGCGGAACTCTTTCGACAATGAAGTTTTGTCAGTTACCTCTCAAGCGCAATGAACCCTAGCTGCCGTTGCCGCGTCTCAACGGTACGGGCTTCAGCATTTTGGAGATGGTTCCATGACAGAGCTTGCAAAGACTGCCGGTTCGCGTGTCGTTCGCTGGTGCGCGCGCCTGATCGGGCGCGATAAGCTGCGCGATCAACGAAAGGTGCGGGACCGCTGGTACGAGGTCGACCATTGCGGATTGCACTAGCGCATGATCCGGAAAAGTGGATACCGGTTTTCCGAAAAGATCATGCGCCATCAAAATGCTAGATCGGCGCGCGTTGCTCAATCGTCATGAGAAAAATAAGCGCGGTCGCCGTTGATGCGTCAAACAAACGCGCCGCGCCGATAACACTAACGCGTGATGCGCATTGCGGACTCAGAGCGCGCCGTATAGCTACAAAGAATTAGGCCGACCAGGCGGCTCCCCATCCCCCGACAGGAAAAGCCGCCCGGCCAGATAAGCCTAAATCGAGGCAACAAACTCGAGAACTTCAAGCGGGTAGACTGCTTGGAGTTCTTTTTTGTGGCAAAGACGTGCCTTATTGACGGCCGACCCCAGTTGCACGTGACCGTGGCTTCCGGGGCACGCGCCGCGGCGCGAAATCATCCAAATAACGAACAAAATAGCGAATAAGGCCGCCCAACCGGGGCGGCCTTATCGTTCAAACCAACCAGCGCTCGAAAGCGATGCGCGCCTTAGCGCTGCGACTGCGCGCCGTATTGGTCCGGATTGGCAACGCCGACGACGCTGCCCTCGCTGTCGTAAGCGGGGATGTCGCTGCCGGGGGCCACCGTGTAGACCGCCGCGGCATTGTCCTGGCTGACCTGATGATGGGACTTCGCAAATGCGGGGCTCGCGAGCATCGCCGCAACCGCGACAATCGACAGAGCCACTTTGGTGTTGAGGGTTTTCATGTTCGAACAATCCTATTTTCGTCGTCGCCCTGCCCGTCCATCTACGCGAGACTTCGCACCGCACAATGGCAGAAACGTCAAATGACAATCACAAAATTGTAATGGAATAGAACAACTTAATACGAATTTTATTCCGATATTTATGTGTCGATGTTGCGGTGCAATTCGCGCAATTTCGGCGGCTTGCGTCGTCCGGGGAAGAAGATTGCCGGAGCCGCCCGCCAATGAGGACATTTGCTCTGCCGCTTGCTATCGATGCAGCATGATGTTGCGAAAAGCGGTGGCCGAACGTGATCCCTCATTTGCAACGCCTGCTGCCGGGCATTCTTCTGTGCTGCTCGATCACTGTTGCCGCGGTGCTGCTGCAGGACGTTGAAGTCTATTTCGTCGGCCAGCCCTATCTCGAAGCCTTGGTACTGGCGATCCTGCTCGGCGTTGCGGTGCGCAGCGCCTGGAAGCCCGGGCCGGCCTGGCATGCGGGCATCAATTTCAGCGCCAAATTCGTGCTCGAATGCGCCATCGTCATTCTCGGCGCCTCGGTGAGTTTTGCCACGATCACGGCGCTCGGGCCGGTGCTGATCTTCGGCATCGCCGCCATCGTGT
Organism: uncultured Alphaproteobacteria bacterium; assembly: GCA_963695615.1. Classification (GTDB taxonomy): domain Bacteria; phylum Pseudomonadota; class Alphaproteobacteria; order Rhizobiales; family Xanthobacteraceae; genus BOG-931. The sequence continues at coordinate 124,518 of CAVOHH010000008.1, forward strand.
CGATCGCCATCGGGGTGAGCTACATGATCTGCCGCCTGCTCGGCCTGCCGCAGCGCATGTCGATCCTGGTCGCCTGCGGCAATTCGATTTGCGGCAATTCGGCGATTGCGGCGGTGGCACCGGTGATCGGCGCCGACGGCGACGACATCGCCTCCTCGATCTCGTTCACCGCAGTGCTGGGCGTCATCGTCGTTCTCACACTGCCGCTCTGGTGCCGGTCCTGCATCTGTCGTTGACGCAATATGGCGTGCTCGCCGGCTTGACGGTCTATGCGGTGCCGCAGGTTCTGGCCGCGACTTTGCCGATCGGCGCGCTGAGCAATCAGGTCGGCACGGTGATCAAGCTGGTGCGCGTCTTGATGCTCGGGCCGGTGGTGCTCGGCTTCTCGCTTCTGGCCGGCGGCATGCGGCCGGCGGAGAGCCATGCCAACCGGCGCCGGCCGGCGCTGACCGAGCTCGTGCCGTGGTTCATCTTAGGCTTTCTGACGCTGCTGCGTGCTGCGCTCGCTCGGCTTCATTCCGCAAGCGCTGTTGCCGCCGATCACGCGCACCGCGTCCATCATGACGACGATCGCGATGGCGGGGCTTGGCCTGGGCGTCGACGTGCGCGTTGTGGCGCGGACCGGCTTGCGCGTCACGCTCGCGGTCACGCTCTCGCTCATCCTGCTCGGGCTGATGAGCTACGCGCTCATCCGCTTCACGGGCATGGCGTAACTACGTCGTCATTGCGAGCGAAGCGAAGCAATCCAGACTTTCTGAAAAGCCGCCCCTGGATTGCTTCGTCGCTTTGCTCCTCGCAATGACGAAAGTCAGTGCAGCCGAAACTCGCCGTCGATGGCGCGGATCTCCGCCGGCTTGATCAGCCGCGCATGCGCCACCGTCACCGAGTGCAGCGGTCCCTCAAGCTTTTCCAGCCAGAAGTTGAGGAACTTGTTGAGCACGGGAAAGTTCGGGCAGAGATCGTAATCCTGCCAGACATATGTTTGTAACAGCCACGGATGATCCGGCCGCCGGTACAGGATATTGGCGGTGGTTAATCCGTAGCCTTCGAGCTGTTTTCTAAACTCCGTAGAAGCCATAGCGTGCCCTCCAAACCCCGGATGGGGAATGTTTCGAGACTCGAACCCCTATTGCAAGCCTCAAAAGTGAATAAGTTGTGTACTTTCAAGGCACTAGCAGCATCGCTCCATGTGTGCTAACAAGCCGGTGCGGGACGGCTTTTTGCCGGATTCAACGGAACTTCCTGGGAGGAGTTTCCCAAAGAGCCGCAACAATATTTTCCAGCCAGGGGTGAAACCTAAGCGCCGTTAACCGTGCCGAGAGCCGTCGCAACGGCCTTGTTGGCAATCCGGCAAAGCGAGTGCTAATAAATCCGCGGGCACCCCTTGCGGGCAACAAGCCCGCCCCCAAATGCCCACGTAGCGGCATGTCATTATCGCCGCGCAGCACTTCAGAAGAGCAACTCACGACGAGCAACCCGCAAGGTCCGCTCACCACCGCATATCGCAAGCTTTTTCAGAAACTTAGGAGGACATCATGAAGTTTCGTCCGCTGCACGACCGTGTCGTCGTCAAGCGCATCGATGCCGAGGCGAAATCAGCCGGCGGCATCATCATCCCCGACACCGCCAAGGAAAAGCCCTCGCAGGGCGAGGTCATCGCCGTCGGCCCGGGCGGCCGCGACGAGGCCGGCAAGCTGATCCCGATCGACGTCAAGGTCGGCGACGTCGTGCTGTTCGGCAAATGGTCGGGCACCGAGGTCAAGATCGATGGCCAGGAGCTCCTGATCATGAAGGAGTCCGACATCATGGGCGTCATCGTCGACGCGCCCGTCGCCAAGAAGAAAGCCGCGTAACGCTCGCCCCCGAGCTCAAGCAAAACCAATCAACCGGAGTGAACTCCAATGTCAGCCAAAGAAGTTAGATTCTCGGTCGATGCGCGCGACAGGATGTTGCGCGGCGTCGACATTCTCGCCAATGCAGTGAAAGTGACACTCGGTCCGAAAGGCCGCAATGTCGTGCTGGACAAATCGTTCGGCGCTCCCCGCATCACCAAGGACGGCGTCACCGTCGCCAAGGAAATCGAGCTTGAAGACAAGTTCGAGAATATGGGCGCGCAGATGGTCCGCGAGGTTGCGTCCAAGACCTCCGACATCGCCGGTGACGGCACGACGACCGCGACTGTGCTCGCCGCAGCCATCGTCAGGGAAGGTTCGAAGGCGGTAGCCGCCGGCATGAACCCGATGGACCTCAAGCGCGGCATCGACCTCGCGGTCGAGACCGTGGTCGAGGAGCTCAAGAAGAACTCGAAGAAGGTCACCTCGAACGCCGAAATCGCCCAGGTCGGCACCATCTCCGCCAACGGCGACAAGGAGATCGGCGACTATCTTGCCAAGGCGATGGAAAAGGTCGGCAATGAAGGCGTGATCACGGTTGAAGAGGCGAAAAGCCTCGAGACCGAGCTCGACGTCGTCGAAGGCATGCAGTTCGACCGCGGCTATATCTCGCCCTACTTCATCACCAATGCCGACAAGATGCGCGTCGAGATGGAGGATCCCTACATCCTCATCAACGAGAAGAAGCTCTCGGCACTCAACGAGTTGCTGCCGCTTCTTGAAGCCGTCGTGCAGACCGGCAAGCCGCTTCTGATCGTGGCCGAAGACGTCGAAGGCGAAGCTCTCGCCACGCTCGTCGTCAACAAGCTGCGCGGCGGACTGAAGGTCGCTGCCGTAAAGGCGCCGGGCTTCGGCGATCGCCGCAAGGCCATGCTGCAGGACATCGCCGTCCTCACCGGCGGCCAGGCGATCAGTGAAGATCTCGGCATCAAGCTCGAGAACGTCACGCTCGCCATGCTCGGCAAGGCCAAGAAGGTGATGATCGACAAGGAAAACACCACGATCGTCAACGGCTCGGGCAAGAAGAAGGACATCGAGGACCGCATCACGCAGATCAAGGCGCAGATCGAGGAGACCACCTCGGACTACGACCGTGAGAAGCTGCAGGAGCGGCTGGCCAAGCTCGCGGGCGGCGTTGCCGTGATCCGCGTCGGCGGCGCCACCGAGATCGAGGTGAAGGAGCGCAAGGATCGCGTCGACGACGCGATGCACGCGACCCGCGCCGCGGTCGAGGAAGGCATCCTGCCGGGCGGCGGCGTCGCTCTCCTGCGCGCCACCGAGGCGCTCAAGAAGATCCGCACCCAGAACGACGACCAGAAGACCGGCGTCGATATCGTGCGCAAGGCGCTGCAGGCTCCGGCCCGGCAGATCGCCACCAATGCCGGTGAGGACGGTTCCGTCATCGTCGGCAAGATCCTCGAGAGCAACAGCTACGCCTTCGGCTTCGACGCCCAGGGCGGCGAATATGTCGACATGGTGAAAAAGGGCATCATCGATCCGACCAAGGTCGTGCGCCAAGCTCTGCAAGGCGCGTCCTCGGTCGCTGGCCTCCTCATCACCACCGAGGCGATGGTCGCCGAACTGCCGAAGAAGCAGTCCGCGATGCCGCAGATGCCGGGTGGCGGCGGCGGCATGGACTTCTAAGTCCAGCTTCGACGCGACGAAATGCGAAGGCCCGGGAGCGATCCCGGGCCTTTTGCTTTTTGAATATGCGCAAAAAATTCCGGCGCGTGGCATTGCGCGCCTTCCGCAGCGGCGAGCCGGCGCGATATGATCCGTTATGTCCGACACTAAAGCCTGTGCGAGTTGCGGGCGCGATATCCCCAGCGACAGCAAGTTTTGCCCGCAATGCGGTGCGCCGCAGGCTTTGCGCTGCGCCGGCTGCGGCCATGCCAATGCGGCCGGCTCGCGCTTCTGCTCGCAATGCGGCGCCAAGCTTGACGCGGCGCCCGCCGCGGGCGCGCCCTCGCCTGCTCCCGCAACCGCTCCGCCACCACCCGCGCGCGCGGCCAATGTCGCCGAACGCCGCCAGATCACGGTGATGTTCTGCGACCTCGTCGGCTCGACCGCGCTGTCGACGCAGATCGATCCCGAGGACCTGCGCGAAGTCATGGCCGCGTATCACAAATGCGCGGCAGAAACGGTGACCGCCTTCGGCGGCTATGTCGCCAAATATATGGGCGACGGCGTCTTGATCTATTTCGGTTATCCGGAAGCGCACGAAGGCGACGCCGAGAATGCCGTGCGCGCCGCGCTCGCCTTGATCGATGCGGTGGCGCAGGTTTTTGCCGCGTCGGGCCGCCATCAGGTGCGCATCGGAATGGCGACGGGCCTGGTCGTTGTCGGCGAGCTCCTCGGCACCGGCGAAGCGCTGGAGCGCAACGTGGTCGGCGAAACGCCGAACCTTGCCGCACGGCTGCAATCGGCAGCGGCGCCGGACACCGTCGTGGTCGATGCCACGACGCGGCGTCTTGCCGGCGAACTGTTCGAATATGAAGCGGTCGCGCCGACTGCGCTGAAAGGCTTTGCCGGCCCGGTCACGCTGTGGCGGGTGCTGCGTGAGCGCACCATCGCCGGCCGCTTCGAGGCGCTGCGCGCGGAGGCTCGCACGCCGCTGGTCGGCCGCCAGGAGGAAATGGATCTGCTGGCGCGGCGCTGGGAGCAGATCAAGGACGGCGAAGGCCGCGTGGTGCTGCTCGCCGGCGAACCGGGCATCGGCAAATCGCGCCTGACGGCGGCGCTCGAAGACGGTCTCAAGGGCGAAGCGCATACGTGCCTGCGCTACTTTTGCCAGCCGCATCACCAAGGCAGCGTGCTGGCGCCGATCATCGGACAGTTGCAGCACGCCGCCCGTTTCGAGGCCGGCGACAGCGAGAGCGACCGGCGGGCGAAACTCGAGGCGGCGCTGGCAAGCGAGGCCGGCATCGGTGCGGCCGACAGCGGACTCTTCGCCGAACTTCTAGGCCTCTCCGCATCCAGCCCGCGCGAAGCTGCCGACAACAGCTCCAGTCTGGACCCGCAGCGCAAACGCCGTCAGCTTCTCAACACGCTGATCGAACGGCTGCGCAAGCTCGCGCAGAAAGGCCCGGTCCTGATCCTGTTCGAGGACGTGCATTGGGCCGATCCGACCTCGCTCGAACTGCTGACGCTGACGATCGAGCGCATCCATGCGCTGCCGATCCTCCTGGTCATCACCTTTCGTCCGGACTACCAGCCGCCCTGGACCGGGCAGCCGCATGTGACGATGCTGACATTGAACCGGCTGTCGCAGCGCGAGCGGGCAAAGCTGATCGACCACATCGCCGGCGGCAAGTCGCTGCCGCAGCAATTGCTCGATCAGATCGTCGACCGCACCGACGGCGTGCCGCTGTTCGTCGAAGAACTCACAAAAGCAGTGCTCGAAAGCGAGCACGGGCAGGATACGGGTGACCCCAAACAACCGGCGCAGCCGCTCGCTATTCCTTCGACGCTGCAAGCCTCGCTGATGTCGCGCGTCGACCGGCTCGGCTCAGCGCGCGAGGTCTTGCAGATCGGCGCCGCGATCGGGCGCGAATTCTCCTATGAAGTGCTAGCCGCGGTCGCCGGCTTGCCCGATGCGGTGCTGCAGGATGCGCTGATCCGGCTCGTCGAAGCCGAACTCGTTTTCCTGCGTGGCACGCCGCCCAACGCCGCCTACACGTTCAAGCATGCGCTGGTGCAGGACAGCGCCTATTCCACGATGCTACGGGCGCAGCGCCAGCAATTGCATGCCGCAATCGCATCGGTGCTCGAGAAGAGATTTGCCGACACGGTCAAGACGACGCCGGAAGTAATCGCGCAGCATTTCGAACAGGCTGGCCGGAACGAGCGGGCGATCGACTATTGGCGCCGCGCCGGTGAGCGCGACATGCGCCGCTTCGCCATGAAGGAAGCGATCGCGCATTATTCCAGTGCGCTGCGTGTGGTGACGGCGATGCCGCAGTCGCCGCAACGCGAGGAAATCGAGCTTGGCATTCGCCTGGGTCTGGGCCTTGCGACGATGATGGCGCTCGGACCGGCAGCCCCTGAGGCTGTGGCGCACTATCGAGAGGCCTTGAGCCTGAGCCAGAAGTTGCCGCAATGCGGCCGCGAGCGCTTTCTCGCTACTTGGGGAGTCTGGTTCAGCGCCATGGTCGGCGGCCGCAGCACGGAAATCGAGCCGCTTGCCGAGGAGCTGGTGACGATCGCCCACGAACTCGACAGTCCCGATCTTCTCCTCGAAGCCTATCACTGCAGGGTGCCAATGATGATGCGCAAGCCGGATTTCGCGGCTGCGTGCGAGGCGGCGGAGGAAGTCATCCGCATCTACGACCGCGAGCGTCACCGCGAGCACGCGTATTTTTTCGGCGGACACGACTCCCGCATGTGCGCGCGATCGTTTTACGCGCAGGCGCTTTGGGGCAAAGGTCTCTGCGATCAGGCTCACGACATGGCCTGGAAATCGATCGAAGATGCGCGGGCGCTCGGCCACACTTTTTCGATTGCGCACGGCCTGCAACGCGGCGGCCTCACGATGATGCTGGTTGGGGATACCGCCGACTGCCGCGTGATCGCAGATGAGCTGTATCAGCTCGCAGAGCGGAACAAGTTTCCCTGGCAGCTCTCCGATGCCCGCTTTCTCCGCGGCTGGCTGGCGGCGCTGGCGGGAGACGTCGAAGCCGGCATTGAACAGATGCGGCACGCGGCCAAAGAGCCCTACAATCCGGGTTATCGTGCCGTATTTCTGTTGAGCTTGGCCGAGCGAGAATTGGCGAGCGGCAAAATCGATGCCGCCGCAGCGACGATCGAGCTGGCAAGCGCGGAGATGCAGACGCACGCCAATTATTTTTGCCTGCCGGACGCCATTCGCCTGCGCGGCGAAGCCTTGATGGCGAGATCGCGCGACAATGGCGCTACCGCGGAGCAGGCATTTCGCGAGGCGTTGGCGCTCGCGACAACGCAATCCTGCCGGCCGGTGGTACTGCGCAGCGCGATGAGCCTCGCTCGACTGATGGCGGAAACGAACCGCCGCACCGGGGCGCGCGATCTCCTTGCGCCAATCTACGCAACGTTCACCGAAGGTTTCGACCGACCGGATTTGCTTGCGGCCAAAGCGCTGCTAGCCGACCTGCAATAATATTGCGCAAAAAACGAAACGACCACGTGCGAAGGCGCGCGTTCATCCGGCGTCGCCTGTCACCGTGGCCGTTGTGGCGACAAAACCGTACACTATGCCGCCACTTGAAGCGTTCATCTAACATCCATCGGTGACAAGCACATGACTCCAGCCAAAACTGCAGCAAAGACTGCGTCGAAGCCCGCGACGACAGCGGCGAAGACCGCCAAATCCGGCAACATCTATATCGGCATCGGCGGCTGGACCTTCGAGCCGTGGCGCGGCGTGTTCTATCCGAAGGGCCTGCCGCACGCGAAGGAACTGGCCTATGCCGCGCAACGGCTGACCTCGATCGAGGTCAACGGCACCTTCTACCGCACGCAGACGCCGGCGGTGTTTCGCAAATGGGCGAGCGAAGTGCCGCAAGGCTTCGTGTTCGCGCTCAAAGGCCCGCGCTTTGCCGTCAACCGGCGCGTGCTCAAGGAGGCAGGCGACTCGATCAAGCGCTTTCTCGATTCCGGCGTCACCGAGCTCGGCGACCGTCTCGGCCCGCTGCTCTGGCAATTCGCGCCGACGAAAAAATTCGACGCCGCCGATTTCGGCGGCTTCCTCGAATTGCTACCGGACAAATACAGCGGTCATACGATCCGTCATGTCATCGAGGTTCGTCATGACAGTTTTTCGACGCCGGAATTCATTGCGCTGTTGCGCCGTTTCAAAATGCCGGTCGTGTTCACCGACCATGTCAAATATCCGAACATCGCCGACATCACCGGCGACTTCGTCTATGCGCGACTGCAACGCGGGCAAGACACAATCGTGACAGCCTATCCGCCAAAAGACATCGATGCCTGGGCCGGCCGTTTGCAAAACTGGGCGGTGGGCGGCGCGCCGGGTGATCTGCCGGTCGTCGAGGCGACACAAAAGCCGAAAAGCCCGCCGCGTGACGTGTTCGCTTATGTCATCCACGAAGGAAAAGTGCGCGCGCCTGCGGGTGCCATGGCGCTAATCGAGAAATTGGCGCTAATCGAGAAATTATCGGCGTGATTGCGCGGTGCTATCCGCCACATCAAGTCATCGAGTGTCACCCAAGCGAACTACCGCCGTGTGACATCGTCACAGTCAATGTCACACGCCGTTAAGCGATATGACGAATGCCGCGGAGTGATGTGACGGATCGGCGACGACCTTGGATCGCGCAAGACGCTCAATAGCCGACGCAAGACACGCCTGCGCGGATCTGCACAACACTGTCACGGTGTAATGTCACGGCGTAAATGTCATGCTTGAAAATATCATGCTTGAAAATATCATGCCTGAAAATGCCAACGGCCACGAATGATAGGGGCGCGCGTACATCCGGCGTCACCCACGTCATCGTGGCCGTCCTGCGACGGAACGGTTAAGCTCAACGCCGCACAGCCTACATAGGCGCTCGACCGCGATTATGCAAGACTGGCTACCAGTCAATCATTGTGCCGGAAAAATCGTTCCGAAAAGGTTAACAAATCGCTGCCGCCAGCCATTTGCGATTCGGCGGCCCAATTGCAGGGAGTGAACCATGACCATGAGCGGAACCCCGTCTGAAAACGACATCGCCCGTTCGGTGGCGAACGCCATCCACGCCCATTGGGGCCTGTTCCTGTTCGAGGGGATCGTGCTCATGATCCTCGGCGCCGCGGCAATCATCGTGCCGCAGATCGCCACGCTTGCGTTTACGCTCTTGATCGGCTGGCTGTTCCTGGTCTCGGGCGGCGTCGGGCTGGTCACCACCTTCTGGATGCGCAACGTGCCGGGCTTCTGGTGGGCGCTGGTCTCCGCCGTCATCAGCATTGCCGCCGGCATCGTTTTGATCCGATGGCCGATCAACGGCACGGTATCGCTGACCTTGGTGCTGATCGCCTTCTTCATCATCGAGGGCGTCGCCACTATCATGTACGCCATCGATCACAAGACCCAATTGTCGAGCCGCTGGGGCTGGATGCTGATGAGCGGCGTCGTCGACCTGATCCTCGCCGGCATCATCTTCGCAGGGCTCCCGGAATCGGCGACCTGGGCGCTCGGCCTCCTGGTCGGCATCAATATGCTGTTCGGCGGCACCGCGATGATCGGCATGGCGCTCGCGGCGCGCAACCCGGCGACCTGAGACTCTTGTAGGCTGGGTAAAATCGCCTGACGCGCGAAACAGCGTGGCACAGCGCCCGTGCGATTTTGCTGTGCGGGAGCGCTAGCCGCAGCGCTAAGCTGTCATTGTTGCATGCTCACCATTTTTCCTGAGAGGAATTTGAACTCAAGGACGGCCGCAAAGCGGCCGCCGTCGAAGACGGTGCGCTTCGCGCATCCTTGACTTCAAATTCCTCTCAGGCACCGTTTGGGCGTACAATCAATGGGTTAATCTGCTCCCCCTCGGTCGTCCAATCCGCGCCCAGCTGGCAGGCCCTTGACTTTTAAGACGACCGGTCATATTGAGTAGGGAATGCCCAGACCCAATACCCGCGAGCAGATCGTCCAAGCCGGCCTGAAATGCCTTGTCGGACGGGGCTTCAATGCCGTCGGCGTGCAGGACATCACCTCCGCCGCCGGGGTGCCGAAGGGTTCGTTCTACAATCATTTCGAGAGCAAGGAGGCGCTCGGCGCCGAGATCGTCGCGCGCTATGGCGCCGACGGCGCGCGCCGCGAGATCCTGACCGATCCCTCCACCCCGCCGCTCCTGCGGCTGCGGCGTCACTTCGAACGGATCAATGCGTTGTTCGTGGATTCGCAGTTCGAGCGCGGCTGCATTCTCGGCAGCTTCAGCGCCGAACTCGCCAATCAGAGCCCAACGATCCGCGAAAGCCTGCGCAACCTCTATGCGCAATGGACCAAAGACATCGAGACGGCCATTGCCGAGGGGCAACAGCAAGGCAAGATCACGAACACAACCAAGGCTGCGGATATTGCGGCCTTCCTGCTCGATTCCTATGAAGGCGCGCTGCTGCGCGCCCGCGTCGAACGCAGCCGAAAACCGTTCGACCGCTTCATGAAGTTCGCCTTCAACCAAATCCTGGTCTGAGCCGCCTATCCCCGATTCCGAACCGAGGAAAGATCATCCCTTTTTGGCCGAATCTAAGATGACCGGTCATATTAAACGCGGAGAAAGCATCATGTCGCCGTCGATCCTGCCGACCGAGACCTTGCCGTCGAAGGCAACCGCGCCCACCGGCTTCCGCCAGTTCGCGCCGCTGATCTGGCTCGCGCTCGGTACATTCGCGACCGGCACCGAAAGCTTCATGATCGCGCCGCTCTTGCCCGGGCTTGCACGCGATCTCTCCGTTGCTCTGACGATGGCCGGACAATTGGTGACGGTGTTCGGCCTCACCTATGCCGTAAGTTCGCCCGTGCTTTCCGCGCTCACCGCGGGCATCGGACGACGCAAGCTTCTGCTCGCGTCGATGACAGCCTTTGCACTGGCTAATTTCGTTGCCAGCAGCACGACCGGCTTTTGGCAATTGTTGGCCGCGCGCGTTCTGCTTGCTTGCGCTGCGGGACTTTATGTCCCAAGCGCAAGCGCGCTCGCCGGCGCGGTCGTCAACCCGGAGCGGCGCGGCACCGCGCTCGCCATCGTCAATGGCGGGACCAGCATTGCGGTCGCGCTCGGCGTTCCTCTCGGCGCGATCGTCGGTCACGTGCTCGGCTGGCGCATGACCTTTGTCGGCGTCGGGCTGATGGCATCGATCGCGGTTGCCGGGCTTTTTGTCGGAATCCCGCGCGGCGTCGACAAAGGATTGTCCGCGCCGAGCATTCGCGAACGCCTCGCCGTCGTGCAACAGGTGCCGATCCTGATCGGGCTTTTTGTCACCGCGCTGTGGGCGACCGGCGCCTATACGGTCTACACTTATTTCACGCCTTACCTGACATCGGTCACCGGGATCGACGGCGCGCAAGTCGGCATCGCTTTCTTCATCTGGGGCGCGTCCGCGGTGACCGGACTGTTCCTCGGCGGCACGCTCAGCGATAGATTCGGCCCGCGCGCGGTCATGGTCCCGGCCTTTGTGCTGCTGGCGCTTGCATTTGCCAGTCTCTCGGTGGCCGGCACTTATCTCTCCGGCGCAAGCGCGCTCGCGCCGGTGCTCGCAGCCATCGTGATCTGGGGCTTGAGCGCGTGGGCCTTCTTCCCGGCACAACAGTCGCGGCTCATGCAGGCCGCGGGTGTCAAGACGGCGCCGATCGCGCTGTCGCTCAATGCCTCCTTCATGTATCTCGGCTTTTCGCTCGGCGCGATGCTCGGATCCTTCACGCTGCTGCACGCCCCGCTCACCGGCCTCGGCCTGGTCGGCGCAGCCTGCGAGATCATTGCACTGCTGGTGGTGCTGCCGACGGTGCCACGCCGGCGCGCGGTGGTGTCTCTGACGCCGGCGCCGGGTGCGCGATGAACGTGCAGATCAAGCGGGAAACGACGCCGGCGCAGCGCCCGGCGGGGTCGCCACTTGCGGCCGCGCCGTGACGATGCCGTCGACGATTTCGGTGGCATCGCTCAGCGTGTCGCTGGCGAGATGGGCGTAGCGCTGCGTGGTGCGGGCATTGGCGTGACCGAGCAGCGCCTGCACCACATAGAGCGAGACGCCTTCGTTGACCAGGAAACTCGCAAACGAGTGCCGCAAGTCGTGAAGCCGGACTTCCTCGAGCCCGGCGCGCGCCCGGATGCGGCGCCAGGGAAACCACAGCGACGGCGACGGCCGGCCGGTGACCGGCGACGGAAAAATATGGTCGTTGCCTTCGACGCGGGGCAGCGAGCCCAGGAGCGACATCGCGGAGCTGCACAGCGCGATCCATCGCGGCTTGCCCGATTTCGACAGCGGCACGAAAAGCTTCCGCTCGTTCCAGAGCACGTGATCCCATTTGGCCTGCGTAATCTCGTTGCGCCGCCCGCCCGTGAGCATCAGCAGCATGATCGCATTGGCGGCGGTGCGGTTTTCGTCCGCCGCGATCGCCGCGACAAGCTGCTGGGCCTCCCCCCGGGTGAGGAACCGGTTGCGCTGCGCCTCCTGGCCCATCTCGATGCCGCTTGTCGGGTTTCGCTCCGCTCCCGACACTTTCCATTTGGCGGCGAGATTGTAGAGGTAGCGCAGAATCATGACGACGCGGTTGGAGGTGCCGGCGGCATAGCCGTCTTGCTGCATGCGCGCGAGCAGCGCGACGATGTGTTCCGCCGCAACTTCGTCCAACGCCAATCTGCCAAGCGACGGCAAGACGTGAATGCGCAACACCGTCTCATCGGTGCACCAGCTTCGCTTATAAGTTTTGACAAACGGCAGGTATCTGTCAGCGACAAACTCGCCCAAAGTCGGAATCGTCCGCAGCTCCTGCCGGCGCGCTTGCGGATTCTCCCCGAGCAGCGCGCGGGCGAGAATTGAGCGGCCCATGCGGCGGGCTTTTTCGGGCGTCAAAACATCGGCACGGCCGATCTTGAATTGACGCTCGCGGGCGCGCTCGTCGCTATAGCGCTGATAATAGGTCTTGCGCCCGGAACAGCGTATCTCGATCAAAAATCCTCTTTGTTTGGAATCGAAATAATCGACCTTGCGCTGCCCCGACGGACACGACGCCTGACGTACAAAGCTTGTGGTGAGTTCTGCTACTGGCACACCGGATCACTTTTTGAATCTACAAATCACATTTTATGATCTAACGATCATGCCATCTATTCCCGAGACTTAAGATCGATCCCAATATTTTTTTATTCCAGAGTCGAATCAGAAACATTCTCGCGACGTGGAATATTACGCCGCTGTAAATCGCGCGGCCCCGCGCAACCATTGTGTTCAACCATCGATCGCAACGCGCGAGCACTTTGCAGCAGAGCAACACTTGCCGCGCTCGCTGTGGCCGAGCGCCCTCCGCCGCGATGCGCACTTTTGTTGCCGCCGCCGGGAATAAACAGTCCCTTGATCCAATCACCCACCGAGATGGGTGGTGCGGGAGATCATTTTCGGCTGCCGTGCATCTTCAAATATGAAGTTGCAACTTCCGATACATGCCGCGGTCGGAACCGACGCGGCGCGTGATCAGGGTTGGGGACACGCTGCATGACGCTGGGCGAAGCATTCGCGCAGGTGGTCCATATTTCGGCAATGGGCCGGCCAATCGGCAGGGCGTGCCGTGGCTGAGAAAGACGTCTATTTGCGATTTGCCAGAGTGATCCTGCCGCATCTCGGCGATGCACTTTCGCTCGGGCAATGCCTCACCGGAACTCGCGCCGACGCCGAGGATCTGGTGCAGGAAGCCTTCATCCGCGCGTTTTTGGGCATCGACGGCTTTGCCAAAGGCGATCCGCGCGCCTGGGTTCTGACGATGGTTTTTCAGGCTTGGCTGAGCCGGGACGCGACGCTGCCGCCGTTCGATCCCGAAGCCGACAACGGACTGGCGCAGGCCACAATTGCACCGGGACCGGATGATGCGAGTGCGGAGATCGGACTCGATCACGAGTTCGACCGTGCGCTCGTCGAACAATCGATCGCGGCACTGCCCGCGGTTTTTCGCGAGACTTTGCTACTGCGCGTGCAAGGTCTGTCGTACCACAAGATATCCGAAATCATCGGCGTCCCGGTCGGAACGGTGATGTCACGTCTGGCGCGCGCCAGGCGGCGCTTGAAACAAACCACCGCGAACCGGCACGCCTGAACATGCATAAGCAATTGCGCTCTGACTGCGAGGTCACCGCAGCATGTCCTCCGATGCGGGCTCGCTCACCTCGCTGTCCTCAGCGAGCGGCGAGCAATCTGAAAGACTTGGCGCAACGACATTTAGAACGCCGGACTCTCCTAAAATTGCCGCCGACACCGTGATGCAAAATCCGCCGTCGCTGCGGTCCTCGATCTTGAGCCCCGCTTTGTTGAGCAGGCCCTCGATCGCGAGCAGCGTCGTCCGCCGCGGCTCGCTGTGCCCCTGTTCGACGCGGTGAATGCCGCGTTGCGACATCCCCAAAAGCCCGCCGAGCTCGGCTTGGCTCAATCCGAGCGCCGCCCGCGCCATGCGAACGCTCATCGCCACGATCAACCGATCGCGCGGCTGGCTTGCCAAGATGTGACGCGGATCCGATTTGCAAAAGGCCTGCTTCATTGCACCACCTTCAAGTCGGCACACAATTCGCCGATGAACCGCCCCGGCGGCGACGGCCGCCGGGGTTTTCTTTTGGTCATGGCAGGAAGTTGTATTGGGCCCGCACGATGCCGGACACGACGTGAGTCGCTCCGACCGTGAACGTGCTCGTTGCAGCACCCGACGGTGCGAAGGCGACAGTCGCGCCGCTGAACGCCGAGTGATCGAGATCGGTGTAGAGCGCTTCCACGCCGATATCGAGATTGCGCACCGGATTCCAAATGGTGCGAGAGCCGATCTGCCACGCCGACCAATCGGCGCAACCGGACGTCAAGCCGTTCGGCGCACAGACCAGGGCATCGACCGCCGAACTGTTCGCCTTGTAGTTCACGTAGCCGCCGTACAGCGAGGTACGAACATTCGGCACCCAGTAGTGCTGGATCGCTGCAAACATGTTCCACATCGTCGGCAGCTGGAGATTGGTGGCTCCGGTGCCGGGCGTATTGGCCAAATAGGCGTCATCGACCCAGCCGAGCCCGATATGGCTGCCGCCGTTGACCGTGCTCCAAGCCAGATCGGCCTGTCGCGATCCGGAGTTGTTATAGCAACTCTCGCTATCGCCGACGCAGTATTGGCTCTGGACCGCAAAGGAATTGCCTTTGTTCCAGGGCAGGTTCAGTTCGATTCCTGCACTGGTGGCCCAGCCCCACTTGTCGGCGGGATAGGCGACGCCGCCAGCGAGGCCGTTCGCGGTGGTCGAGTAGTACCGCGCCCGATTGTCGTGCAGGACGCCCGCGATTTGCGCGCCGCCCCACGCCTGATCGACTTTGATGTTTCCGACAATGTCCGGAATGTCATTACCCGCATTGTCCCACGGACTATTGGTAGGTCCGCCGGCCGCCGCAATTGGGAAGATGCTGCCGAAACCAGCAATGGTGCCAAGAGCGGCGGTGCTGGCATTGAGATCTTTGACCGGATGGGCGAACTGCGTGTTGTCCTGAACGGCGATGCTCGCCGATATGCCGTTGCCCAGGCTCTGGGTATAGGCCCAGGTGTTGACGCCGACGCCGGCGTAATCCTGGTAGAGGAAGTTGGTCTGGTAGGTATATTTCGAAGTTACGAAGAAGTCGTAGAACGATGCAGTCTTGCCGAGGGTGAAGCCGCCGAACTGGACAAAGGCGCGCAGCAGATAGGCGTTGCTGTTGGCATTCGGTGCACCGCCCGCGACCGCGGCGCCGCCGCCCGAAGGAACGGAGGTCCCCGGAAGACTTCAGCGTTGGCGCATCGTTGCTGGTATAATTCCAGCCACCCGCGGCGTAAGCGCGGATCGTGCCATACGAACTCTGCTCCCGCGCGTCGAATGACAGGACGGCGCGCGAGCGCGAAGTGATCAAATCGCCGCCGCGAGAGTACTGCGCATTAGCGCCGCTGGTGAACGTCGTCAACGAGCCGCCGGCATCGGCGTCCCATTCCGTCCGCAAGAACCCGCCGATCTTCAAGCAAAGATCGGTACCGGGCATGTAGTAGAATCCCGCCCCGTAGAGGGTGCAGACCTTCACGTATTCTCAAAGTCTGCGGGCTTTCCGCGGCGCGATGCAGCGCCGTGCTGCGGCAATCGCGAAACAGCAATGGTCCTCTGGCCCATTCCGCCGCATGGCCCGCCTAGGTCAGCTCTAGGTAGCTTCGGCGAGGATCTTGCACCGCTTCGGCGACCGGCTTCACCTGCGCCTGATCCAATGGGCCACACGGAGCTAGGGATAGCCTAGGCCGCGCGCTTTCGGCGGAATAACGAGCCGCTTTGCCAAGTCATAGGACTGGCAACAGTGGAGGACCGCGATGCGAAAGCTTCTTATCTCCGGCCTTGCGACCGCAGGGGTCGGCCTGGCTCTTTGGCTGGCGCTGTTAGCCGGAACGACCGAGGGTCATGCTTCGGCTGCTGAAGGGCCCTGGTGCATCATCTTTGGCGGCAGCCAGGGCGCCATTGAAAATTGCCGCATGCAGACGTTTGAGATGTGCCGCCAAGAGGCGATCAGCGGCAATCGCGGGTCCTGCTATCCCAATCCGCACTGGTCTGGCGACCAGCCGCAACGATCAAGCCTCAAGCGCAGGCGCTAAGAGGCCTTACTCCGCCGGCTGCAGCGGCCTCGCCTTTTCCACACCGTTGGCGAGGATCGCGATCAGGATGGCGCCGACCAGGAATCCGAGCGCGACGATTGCGGTGACGCCGAGCACGAGGCCGAAGCCGCCGCGGGCGTGCAGGAACGCGATCATCGACACCGCGACGCCCGAAATCATGAAGGTGACGAAGTAGCGCACCGCGTAGAGGCGCGCGCGCCAGGCGTCGGCGCTGTAGCGCGCGAGGATCAGATCGTTGACCGTGATCTGGCCGTAGATCGCGGCCATGGTGAAGGCGAGCGCGAACAACAGCGTCGTGCCTTCCGCATAAGCCGACCACACCACGCCGGAGAATTGCATGATGGCGAGGATCGCGAACAGGATATGCGGCGGGAAACGCTCGACCAGCCGGCCGACCGTGAGCTGCGCGACCGCCCCGCACAAGAACACCGCCGTGGTCAGGCCGCCGACTTCCAGCAGCGAGATGCCGGTGATGCGCTCGTCGACGATCTTCGGCAGCGCCACCGAAATCGTGTTGAAGACGAGCCCGGCGCTGACCGCGACGACGAGGAACAGCGCGAAGATGGTTGCGGCAAGCGCGGTCGACATCGACACATCGGGCGACTTCGAGCGCGCGGCGGCGTGCCGCGCCTCGTTAGGCGCGAACCACATATAGGCAAATCCAGAGACGATGCAGATCACGCCCGGCACGAAGAACGCGCCGCGCCAGGACAACATCGCCGTCAACGCCGCGGTGATGCCGGCGGCAAGCGACACGCCGAGATTGCCGCAGACGCCGTTGAAGGCGAGCGTGCGGCCGCGCTGGGTCGCCGCCTCGACGACCATCGCGGTGCCGACCGGATGATAGATCGCAGCAAACATGCCGAGCGCGAACAGCGCGAAAGCGAGCACAGAGAGCGTCGGCGCGAACGCGGCGCCGATGAGCGAGACGCCGCAGCCGAAAAAGAACGCCGTCATCATATTGCGCCGGCTCCAGTGATCGCCGAGCCAGCCTGCCGGAAGCGAGAACAGGCCGAACGCCACGAACGAGGCGGTGGCGAGCCAGATCAGCGTCGAATAGGAATCGCCGTAGATCGCCTGGAGCGCGATGACGACGGTCGGATAAATCAGGATGACAAAGTGGTCGATGGCGTGCGCCCAATTGATGAAGGCGATCGAGCGCCGCCGGTTGGCGGCATCGGCGGTGATTTGGGCAGCCGTTCCGGCCGTTGTCGTGATGGTCATCGTTCGATTCCCGGGAAGCGAAAGACCCTTATACAAGGCGGCGGCGAGCCGTCATATCCGTTTGGCGCAGAGCAGATCGGCGTCACTGCGTCTCTCTTCCTGCCCTCGTCTGGCTAGCTTGACTGCCCCGTACGTTATACTCGTTTCGGCCTAACAAATGACTTCGGCCGAGCCCGAAGTATCTGAGGAGGCAGACGTGACGGCGACCACCACAGTACCGATTGAAACCCAGCGCGGCAGCCCGTGGTGGACCCAATTATGGGTCTGGGTACTGATCGCGATGGCGCTTGGCGTCCTGCTTGGGGTCGCGGCGCCGGACACCGCGGCCAAGATGGGGCCGCTCGGCGACGCCTTCATCAAGCTGATCCGCATGCTGATCGCACCGATCATCTTCTGCACGGTCGTGACCGGCATCGCCCACATGGCCGACATGACGCGCGTCGGCCGCGTCGCCATCAAGGCCATCGTCTATTTCGAGGTCATGACGACGGTGGCGCTGATCATCGGTCTCGTGATGGTCAATGTCCTCAAGCCCGGCGTCGGCATGAATGTCGATGTCTCTAAGCTCAATCCCGGCGCCGTCGAGCCCTATGTCAAACTCACGCACGAAGTCGGCGCCGTGCCCTTTCTCATGAACATCATTCCCGGCACCTTCGTCAGCGCCTTTACCGAGGGCAACATTCTCCAGGTGTTGTTCGTCGCCATCCTGTCCGGCTTCGCGCTGGTTCTTATCGGCGACAAAGCAAAGCCGCTGGTCGATATCATCGAGATCGTCGCCAAGATGGTCTTCGTCATCGTCGGCATCATCATGTGGACGGCGCCGCTCGGCGCCTTCGGCGCCATCGCGTTTACGGTCGGCAAGTTCGGCATCGGCTCGCTCGCCTCGCTCGGCGAGCTCTTGCTCGGCTTCTACGCGACCTGTTTGATCTTCATCGCCATCGGCTTGGGTCCGGTGGCGCGTTTCTGCGGCTTCAGCCTTCTCAAACTCATCCGCTACATCAAGGAAGAGCTTCTGATCTGCATCGCCACGACCTCGTCGGAAACGGTGCTGCCGCGGATCATGGACAAGCTCGAGCGGCTCGGCTGCGAAAAAGGCGTGGTCGGGCTCGTGGTGCCGACCGGCTATTCGTTCAATCTCGACGGCACCTGCCTTTATCTCGCGACCGCCGCCGTGTTTCTCGCGCAGGCCACCAACACGCCGCTCGATATCTGGCACCAGATCGGGCTGCTGTTGATTCTGCTCGTGACATCAAAAGGCGCAGCCGGCGTCGCCGGCGCCGCCTTCGTCGTTCTCGCCGCAACGCTTGGCGCCGAATCGAGCATCCCGGTCGCGAGCGTGGCGCTGGTGCTCGGCATTCACCGCCTGATGTCGCAGGGGCTCACCCCGACCAATCTCCTCGGCAATGCGGTCGCGACCATCGCCATGGCGAAATGGGAAGGCGCGCTCGACGCGACCCGCTTGCAGCGCGAACTCGATGCGGGCGGCTAGATCACGACCGAAATTCGAGGCCGCCGGCAGCCGACGGGCTTTGGCTCGGCTAAAATTGTGCTAGGTTGCGACGCCAATCCAAAACTGCGGAATATTGCAAGGCGGAGATCATGGCTTCTTGGATGGCGTGTCGCCCAGGGCGCCGGATCCTTCACGGCGGCTCCTGTTTAGCAGCAATGATTATGCTGACTGCAACCGCGGGCGAGAGCGTCGTCGCTCAGACGCTAACTGATCCAAACTCTCAGCCAAGATCGCCCCGGCCCACGCCGACCGCCAAGCCGCCGTCCGCTGAGCACATGAAGTCCTGCAGCATTTATGGCGCCGGGTTTGTTCAAATTCCCGGCTCCGATGCCTGCATCAAGATCGGCGGCTCCGTGTCGGTCGAAGGTGCGGCCCGCTGATTTTATCGAAAGCGGCCTGTCACTTTTCGCGTTTGGCGATGACCATGACCTGCACATCATTGAGTTTGCGGATCAGCTCGGCCATGCGCCGGCTGCCGGTCTTGTCTTTCAGGTGGCGGATGTGGGTATAAACAGTGTTGGCGCTGATCTTATTTTGCCGCGCGTATTCGTCCGGCGATAGCCCCAGGCACAGCGCGTTCGCCACGTCGGCCTCCGCCGTGGTCAGACCGAACACCTGAGCGAGCAATTTCGCGCCGCTCGTCTTTCGCACCAGCGGATCGTGAATGAACAGCAGCGCCACGGTATCGCCCGCGGCAGCCGTCTCACCAACGAGCGGCCGCACTGAGAGCAAATAAGATGCGGCCTCCGATCGCCGCGGCACCATGAAATCCGCCTGCACCATTGTTTCGACACTGGCGTCGCGCAGGCGGCCGATGGCTTTCATGGCTGCGCCCAATTTCGCTGCCGCCGCACCCGCTTCGATCGTCAGCGCACCGCGGCGGATGGCGATGCCGTCATTGGCGCGAAAAATCTTTTGCGCGGCGATGTTGGCGTAGCGTACCGATCCGTCGCTCGCCAAGAGAACAACGCCGTCCATGAGCCAATCCAGCGTGCGCTCGAACGTGGCCTCCGCGTCGGACAATTTGCCGAGCCGCCGCATCACGTCAGTGGCCTGCTGGACATGCGGCAGCAGCACTTCCATGAGCTTGATTTTCGCTTGCGACGGATGGCCCTGCCGCGGCGAGATTTGCACGCCGGTCAAGACAAGCTCGGTGGGCGACTGCGTAACGACACCGCCGAGAGAATAGCGCATGTCGTAGCCGGCAAGGAATTCCGCAAAGAACGGATTGGCGTCCATCGCCGCATCGTAGCAATATTGCCCATCGTAAATCACGGCGCCGGCGGGCTGCCGCGCGGCATGGGGCACGCGCGGACACATCGGCGCGTAGTGCTCCAGATACGCGCCCACGGCGGGCAAGCCATAAGCATACATTCCGCGATGGCGGAACGACGGGCGTTCCATGAATTCCAGGGACGCGCCGTGGCCGCCGATCAAATCGGTCATGCAAGAAAGCGCCGCCGGCCACTTTTCCGCGTCGAGGCCCGCGGCATGGATATGCGTGATCGCCGCAATGATGTCGTCGCTGTGCCCCAGGCCGCTGCGTTTCACGTCGCATTGCCCCAAAATGCGCAAGTCGCAGCGTAGCAAACATGCGCCACCGAGCCAATCCGTGAAATCATCAAAGATTTGCAGAAATGGCTTGATGGAAGACGCTTGGCATCATGGTTTTTGGTGATGCCTGCACGATAAGTGCCGCGCGATGATGCCGCGTTAGCGCAGCGCGGCTCCGGTCGTTATTTGCACAAAGAGACAAACGATGTCGCGGGGAAGCCTATGAGGTACCTGAGTAGCTTGGACTGGGGGCGACTGCAACGCGGGGCGAGGATGATCCGCGTATTTTGCGCTGGACGCGCCATTGCGGCGCGCCTGCACGTTTAGCTTTGCAAGTCCGGGCGCCGGCCGCCAATGGCTTTGGAATATTTGGAAGAGTTGAAGAGGCCCTTTTGTAGGAAGGCTTGATCATGCCAATCCCTTTCGACACTGACTTCTACGAATTCAAACCGACAGTAGACCAGTCGGGCAATATCAACGGTTATGATCTCGTCTCCGTCCAGCTATTGCCGACTGGAGATAAAACCGATTTAGAGGCCCACTTCATCTTGGACTTCGCAAACTCATCCGCGTTAATTCCGACGTTTTCCCTCGTCTCCGGCACTTTCCAGATAGGCACGCCACTCGGAGGCGTGCCACTGGTTTTGAATGGAAAGGAGGTCGTCATCATGGATCCCGACGATGGGGTCCACGGCGACGAGATATGGATTACTGACGGAACGGCTGCAGGCACCTTGATGTTGAAGGACATCAATCCCGGATCCGGATCGTCGAACGCTACTGAGTTCGCGTACGTCAATGGCGAATTGTATTTTGTCGCCAATGACGGCACGCACGGCCAGCAGCTGTGGCAGAGCGACGGCACGACCGCCGGCACCACGATGGTCACCGACATCAATGAAGGGAATTTCAACCCGTTTGGCATGACGGTCGCCGGCAATGAAATGTTCTTTTTCGCCAACGACGGCGTGCATGGCCAAGAACTTTGGGCGTCCAATGGCACCACGGCTGGTACGGCCATGGTGGTGGACCTCAACCCCGGCGCGGGCTCCACATTCCCGAATAGCTTTGCGGCGTCGAACGGCAAATTCTTTTTCGACGGATTCGCGGCGGGAACGGGCGACGAGCTTTATGTCTCCGATGGCACCCAGGGCGGCACGCACATTGTCGACGTTATCAACCCGGGTGCGTTCGGCGCGAATCCGCGCAACCTGACCGACGTCAACGGCATCCTTTATTTCACCGCCAACGACGGCACCCACGGCGACCAGATCTGGAAAACCGACGGCACCGCGGCCAACACCGTGATGGTGACGGCGCAGGGTCACTTCGCCGACAACTTTTCGTTCCTCTACAATTTCAACGGCAAGCTGGTGTTCGATGCCCCGCTCGCGGCCGGCGGAGTCCACGGCCAGCAGGAGCTTTATATCACCGACGGCACCGACGCCGGCACCACAGCGCTGACCAGCGTGACGTCGTTCAGTTTCCAGCCGCAGGCGTTCTTCGCCATCGGCAGCCTGCTTTACTTCACCGCCAACGATGGGACCCACGGCAATCAACTGTGGGTATCCGACGGGACCCCCGGCGGCACCCAGATGCTCGACGTTATCAATCCATCCGGTTCGTCGTCGCCCACTGAGTTTGCCGATGTCGGCGGTCTTCTGCTTTTCAATGCCTTTGACGGAACGTCGGAGGGCGTCTGGGCCACCGATGGCACGGCCGCCGGAACGGTGAAGCTCTTCGACACGCCCGGCATTACGCCGATCACCGCGGCGATCCAGACAAATCCGTGCTATTGCCACGGCACGCTGATCCGCACAGCGCGGGGCGACAGACGGGTCGAACAGCTCGAGATCGGCGAACGGATCGTGACCGCCTCGGGCGCCAAGCGGCCGATCAAATGGATCGGCAGGCGCAGCTACAATGGCCGTTTCGTCATGGGGCGAAAGGATATTCTTCCGGTCTGCATCAAGGCCGGCGCCTTGGCCGAAACCGTTCCGGAACGCGACCTTTGGATCTCGCCGCATCACGCCATGTTCTTCACAGATACGTATCTCGGCGGCATGCTGATCGAGGCCAAGGACCTGATCAACGGCGTCTCGATCGTGCAGGCGGAGAGCGCCGAGAGGGTCGAGTATTTCCATATCGAGCTCGACACCCACGATGTGATCATCGCCGAGGGCGCGCTGTCGGAGACCTTCATCGACGACGACAGCCGCGGCATGTTCCACAATGCGCATGACTACGACACGCTCTATGCAGAGGACGGGCGCGCGCCCGCGCATTATTGCGCGCCGCGGCTCGATGAAGGCTACGACGTCGAAGCGGTGCGGCAGCGCATTGCGCAACGCGCCGGCCTCGTTCGCACGGCCGACGGCCCGCGCATCGGCGGACTGCGCGGCTATGTCGACCGCGTTGGCGCGACCTGCATCACCGGCTGGGCGCAGAATATCGACGCTCACGAGGCGCCCGTCTGTCTCGACATTTTCGCCCGCGGCAGACTCATCGGCCAAGTGCTGGCGAATACCCATCGCGACGACCTCAAACAAGCCGGCATCGGCAGCGGCCGGCACGGTTTCGCGTTCACGCCGCCGCAAGGTCTCGGCATGCCGCCGCACGCCGTCGAAGTGCGCCGCTCGCTCGATGGTGCTTTGCTCGAGCCAACGCGCAAGGCCTCTAGGCTGCGAGTCTCGTCCTCGAGCCGCGACAGCGATCCTCGGCGACAAACTGATGCACCTTTGGTGAAGGTGCATCGACGAGCGGCGCGCTCATAGTCTCAGCGAGGCGTGAGGGCAGCCCAGATCGGGGTTGAAATTCTAACCCTTCTCGTCGCAGGCCCAGGCGCGCACCACGCAATCGCGGCCGCCGAATTCGACGCAGCGGCGCATCGAGATGTTTTCCGCCTTGCCGAGGTGCGAGTCGATGGCCCAGCCGAACGAGCCGCAGGGATTCTTGGCGTCGACCGACATGGCGGCGCAGGCGCGGTGCAGCAGGCCGACGACGCGGCACTTGCCGCCTGAGCATTTGCGCATCGCCGCGCTGCGGGCGCCGGTTTCGCTCGCGTAATCGAAACCGTAGCCGTAAGCGCCGCAGGAGCCGACCGCGAGCGCGCCGGCCGCGTCGGCTACGCCGATCACGGCCGCCAAAAGACCAAAACTTACGACCGTGGCGGCAAAGCTCCGCCGGATCTTCGACATGCAGCCCTCCCCCAATGGAGCGCGCAGAAAGTTAATCGGGAAGGGTTTCGAGTTGGTGAATGGAAAGGTGAATCCCTCCCCGTTATGCGCCCGCAACCGCTGCCGCGACGCGGTCCATCACCTGCCGGCCGGCGTCAAGTCTCGCCGCCATTTGAAAAAAGCCGTGGATCATCCCCGGATAGCGCACGAGCGCGACCGGGACGGACGCCTCGCGCAGCTGCGCCGCGTAGAGCTCGCCTTCGTCACGCAGAGGGTCGAACTCGGCGGTCACAATGAACGCTGGCGGCAGGCCGGAGAGCGACTGTGCGGAAGCGAGCGCCGGAGATACCTGCCGCTGCGTGCGGTCAACGTTGTCCGGCAGATACATCGCGTGCCACCGGTCCTTTGCAACGCGATCGAGAAGGCGGCCGTCGTGGTCTCGCCACGACTGGTAGTCGACGCCGGGACGCAAGTCGGTGGGGGGATAAAGCAGCACTTGCAAGGCGACGGCCGGACCACCGCGCTCATGCGCGAGCATCGCCACTACCGTCGCTATATTGCCGCCGGCGCTGTCGCCGCCGAGGATGATGCGGCTTGCTCCAAGACCGCCCGCAAGATCACTGACATGAGCCGCGGCCCATTCGAGGGCGGCATAGCCGTCTTCAATGCCGGCGGGATAGGGATGCTCGGGCGCAAGCCGATAATCGACGGCGGCGACAGGGCATCGGCAGCGATTTGCCAGCGCACGCAGCGGCGCGTCGAACACATCCAAGTCGCCGAGAATAAAGCCGCCGCCGTGAAACCAGATGAGGAGCGGCGCGGCAGCGCCGGCGCGCGGCCGATACAGCCGGACCGCAATCGCGCCCCGCGGCCCGCGCACTTTTATGTCTTCGATGCGGCCGACCGGCTCCGGCGGACCGGCAAGTTTTGCCAAGGCGGGAAATCCGGCGCGCAGAATTGCAACATACCGATCGTCGTTCGGCTCGACGATCTTCGGCGCCTTGGCAAACAGATCGAGCAGTGCCGCGGCCTGAGGATCAAGGCGGCCGGTGGTTGGCGTCTCCCACACCGCAGCGATAGTCATGCGCTTATAGTCATGCGCTTTAAGTTTTTTCCAGCTCGGCCTTCACCGCCCGGAGCGCTTCCGGCGTATCGACGTCGGTCAGCGCTGCCGTTCCGTCGACCGGCACCTCGGCGACGGCTTCGGCATGGCGGCCGATCAGATAGCGCGCGCCGATATCGCCCTCCACCGTCATCAGATCCGGAAAGAAGCGCCGCGACCACACCACCGGATTACCGCGCTTGCCGTCGATCACCGGCACGGCGATCAGCGCGCCTTTGTCGGGATCGATGGCGCCGATCAGGTGATCGATCAAGGCGGCATCGACCTGCGGCATGTCGCCCAAACAGACAATGGCGCCGTCGACCTCCGCCGGCAGCGCGGCAATGCCGGTTTTGAGCGAGGTGCCGAGCCCGTCGGCGAAATGCGGATTGTGGACGACCTTGATCGGCAAGCCCGCGAGCGCCGCTTCGACGCGCTCGCGCTGATGGCCGGTGACCACGATCACCGGCCGCGCATGCGCCGCGAGCGCTTGCTCGACCACCATGCGGATGAGCGGCTTGCCGTTGATCTCGGCGAGAAGCTTGTTCGGGCCACCCATGCGGCTCGAACGGCCGGCGCCAAGCACGACGGCCGCAAACGAGCGGCCGGCTTCGACCGGCTCCTTGTGCGGTTCTTGGCGCGGTTCTTGGCGCGGTTCTTGGCGCGGTCCTTGGGACGGCTCTCGGGGCGGCTCTTGGCGCGGCTGCGGCCGTGTCACGATTTCCATGAGCAGGCCGCCGACGCCGAGCCCGGTAATGTCCTCGTGCGACACCGCAAGGCCGGCGAGAAGCCGCATCAGCACCCAGTCGAAACCGTTTTCCTTGGGGCTGCGCGCGCAGCCCGGCGCGCCGATCACCGGACGGGTGCCGGCTACGCCGATCATCATCAGATTGCCGGGATCGACCGGCATGCCGAAATGCGCGACCGTGCCGCCGATTTCTTCGAGCGCCGCCGGGATCACGTCGCGGCGGTCGGCAATGGCGGAAGCGCCGAACACAATGGCGAGCTCTGCCCCGGCTTTGAGCACCTCGTCGAGCGCCTTGGCGAGCGCCTCGCGCTCATGCGGCACGCGCCGTTCGGCGACGATCGTGGCGCCGGCGGGGGCAAGCCGGTCGGTGGTGATCTTGAGCGTCTTCTCGATCACCTTGGTCGCAAGCCCCGGCAGCACGGTCGACACCACGCCGACCTTGCGGATGCGATAAGGCGCAACCCGCAGCAGTGGCTTCTTCGCGCCCGCGAGTGCCGCGTCGCGCGCCTGCTTCGTCACGCCGAACGGAATGATTTTCACCGTCGCGATCATCTCGCCGGCGACCACAGGCTTGTAGGCGGCAAGCGTCGCAAAAGTGATCGCCTCGTCGACGCGGTTGAGCCGGTCGACGGCGTCCTTGTCGACGACCAGCACGCCCGCCGATTGCGCGAACAGATTGGCGCGGCCGGTAAAGGCGCGGTCGACATGCACGCTTTGCCCCGCGACGGCCATCGCGATCTCGGCGGCGGCGGTGTCTTCGGACACATCGCCGGCTTCGAGCCGCGCGACGACAACGTCCTTGATGCCGGCGGCTTCAAGCGCTGCGACTTCGCTCGCGCCGATCAGCGTGCCTTTCTTGAGCACCAGCGCGCCCTGACGGATGGTATGCACGGCGGTGGCGCCGAGCGCGTCCTTGGGCGCGACCGCACCGAACTTCATGACGCAGCCTTTACCCCCACCCTACCCTCCCCCGCATGCGGGGGAGAGATTGGGAGGGGGTCCGCTTCGGCTTCTTCACGCAGCCGCTCGGTGATCTGCGCCATGATGGCGACCGCGATCTCGGCCGGCGAAATTGCGCCGATGTCGAGGCCGATCGGCGCGTGAATGCGCGCGAGATTGGCGTCGGAGACGCCTTGAGCTTTGAGCCGCTCCAGACGCCGCGCATGGGTTTTACGCGAGCCGAGCGCGCCGATATAGAAACAATCGCGCGACAGTGCGTGCAGGAGCGCCGGATCGTCGATTTTCGGATCGTGGGTGAGCGCAACGAAGGCCGTGTAGCGGTCGACATTGAGCGGCGGCAGCGCCACGTCCGGCCATTGCGCGACGATCTTCACGCCGGGGAAACGTTCCGGCGAAGCGAATGCGGTGCGCGGATCGACGATCGTGACGTCGTAATTCAAGAGCTTGCCGATCGGCGCCAGCGCCTGGCTGATGTGAACGGCGCCGGTGATGACGAGCTGCGGCTCCGGCACATAAACGGTGAGGAAGACGCGGCCTTCGGCGGTCTCTGCCATGCCGCTCTTGCCGGTGCGCAGATGCTCGGCGAGCACGGCGCGCAGCGGATCCTTGGCCGCGTCGGCCGCCTTGACGAGGCGCTGCTCCCCGCTTTCGACATCGGTGACGACGACGGCGGCGCGCCGCGCGGCGCGCTCGGTGTTCAATGCGGTGAGGATGTCGAGTTTCATGGTGGTGAACTTACTCCACCTTCTCGACGAAAACCCTAATCCTGCCGCCGCACGACAGGCCGACTTTCCAGGCGGTCTCGTCGGCGACGCCGAATTCCAGCATTTTCGGCTTGCCGCTTTCGATCACGTCGAGCGCCTCGGTGACAACGGCGCCTTCGACGCAGCCGCCGGACACCGAGCCGAGGAAATTGCCCTCGTCGTCGATGACGAGGTTCGAGCCGACCGGACGCGGCGCCGAGCCCCAGGTCTCGACCACGGTGGCGAGCGCCACGTCGCGGCCCTTCTTGCGCCAGTCCTCGGCAGCTTTGAGAATGTCACTGTCGTTCGAGAGCATGATCTGCCTCCGGTTTCCCTATATCCCGTCGGATATAGCGTTATATACCATCGAATATAATGCCAATATAAGGCGTCACGCCACCTTTTGCATCCAGGCTTTCGGGTCCCCTGCCCGGCCGCCGCTGTGCAGCGCCGCGACCAGCGAAGCGATGGATTCGAGATTGTGGATCGGGCGGAATTCGTCGACATTGGGCAGCATGGTCTTGATGCCGCGGGCGCGGGCCTCAAAGCCCTCGAAGCGCAACAGCGGATTGAGCCAGATCAGGCGGCGGGCCGAGCGGTGCAGCCGGTCGATCTCGAAGGCGAGCGTGTCGTCGGCGTCGCGTTCGAGCCCGTCGGTGATCAACAGCACGATGGCGCCTTGGGTGAGAACGCGCCGCGCCCAAAGCTTATTGAAGGCGCGCAGCGACGAGGCGATGCGGGTGCCGCCCGACCAATCGGCAACGCAGGCCGAGCAGGCAGCGAGCGCATCGTCGGGGTCGCGTTCGCGCAGCGCGCGGGTGACATTGGTGAGCCGCGTGCCGAAGAGAAATGTGCTCACGCGCCGGCGCGAATCCGTCAGCGCGTGGAGGAAATGCAAGAAGATGCGGCTGTACTGGCTCATCGAGCCGGAAATATCGAGGAGCGCCACGATCGGCGGCGGCTTTGTCTTCGGCCCGATGAAGCGCAGATCGATGAAATCGCCGCCGCCTTTCATCGAGGCTCGCAAGGTGCGGCGGATGTCGATGAGGTGACCGTGCGCATGCGGCTTGAGGCGGCGCGTGCGCGTTTCCGCGAACGGCATGACCAGCCGCTTCATCGCTTCTTTCGCGGCCGTGATCTCGGCCGCGGTCATCTGCGCGAAATCCTTGTGCTGCAGGACTTCGCGGTCGGACACCGTCAGGCGCGCGTCGAGCTCGATCTCCTCTTCCTTCTTGAGCTTGTCGTCGAGGCCGGAAAACAACGCCTCGTGCACACGTGTGGCGCCAGGCTGCGGCGCGTGCGGCTGCGCCGGCGCCTGCGGCAACATCATCGCCATAAGCTGATCGATATAACCGCGGCGGCGAAAGAAGATGCGGAAGGCCTGATCGAACAGCACCGAATGCTCGTGCCGCTTCACGAACACCGCATGCAGCGTCCAGTAAAAATCATCGCGCGTGCCGACGCCGGCGGCCTTGACCGCTTCGAGCGCATCGAGCACCGCGCCGGGGCCAACCGGAATGCCGGCGGCGCGCAGCGCACGGGCGAAATAGACGATGTTTTCGGCGAGACGGCCCGGCTTTTCTGCCAAATCTTCTCGCGCGTGTTCCGGCATAAGCTCACTCCGCCGCGCGCAGATCCGACTTCATTTCGTCGAGCAGTTCCTTGACCTTTGAGCCTTCGAGCCGCGCGATGTCGTCCTGGTATTTCAAGAGCACGCCGAGCGTGTCGGACACGGTCGCCGGATCGAGCGCGACGACGTCGAGCTCGGACAAAGCGCCGGCCCAATCCAGCGTCTCGGCGACGCCGGGCGATTTGAACAGATCCTCTTTGCGCAGCGCCTGCACGAAAGCCACGACCTGCTCGGAGAGTTTTTTGCTCACCCCCGGCACTTTGGCGCGCACGATGGCGAGTTCGCGTTCGGCGGTCGGATAGCCGACCCAGTGATAGAGACAGCGGCGCTTGAGCGCATCATGCACTTCGCGGGTGCGGTTCGACGTGATGACGACGATCGGCGGTTGCGCGGCTTTCACCGTGCCCATTTCCGGGATCGTGATCTGAAAGTCGCCTAAGACTTCGAGCAGGAAGGCTTCGAACGCCTCGTCGGTCCGGTCAATCTCGTCGATCAGAAGGACCGGCGCGCCGGCGGTATCGGGCTCGAGCGCCTGCAGCAGCGGCCGCTTGATCAGAAAGCGCTCGGAGAATACGTCGTGCTCGAGGCGCGTGCGGTCGTGCTCACCTCCGGCCTCGGCGACGCGGATCGCGATCATCTGCGCCGCGTAATTCCATTCATAGACGGCGGCGGCGACATCGAGGCCCTCATAGCATTGCAGCCGGATCAGCCGCCGCCCCAACGTCGACGACAGCACCTTCGCGATCTCGGTCTTGCCGACGCCGGCCTCGCCTTCGAGGAAAATCGGCCGGCCCATTTTCAGCGCCAGAAACAGCACCGTGCCGAGCGAGCGGTCGGCAAGATATTCGGCCTCGGCGAGGAGATCGACGGTGGCGTCTATGGAGGCGGGCAGCGGGCGGGGCAAAGGCTTGTTCATGCGTGCAATGTAGTCACCGCGACCCGGTTTGTCCTGCTCGTCGGCAAGTCCCTCCGCTGTCCGCAAGTCCCTCCGCTCATGGCAAACCCACCTTTTCCAGTCGCTTTTCCAGTGGATTTGCGATCGCTAGCGTCGCGGACTCCGCCCCAAGGCCCGTCTGCAAAACGTCTTGTGAAAACAATAAATTAGAAGCTGGCTGCCCTGATCGTCATCAAAATGGCGTCATTGTCACCGTTAAGTTGACAGATTCGGTGATTCGGCGTATTTTGTCTCCGATTTGGAGACGACACTAAATGCATCAGATCTGGCGTCTTAGCGAGGCCAGTGATCACAACCTGGGTCTCACCTGCAGTGAACAAGGCTTGGTGCTCGGCCGAACCCAACTCATCGAACGGCGCGACGGGCGCTTTGTCGCCCGCGAGCGGCACGAAATTGCGCGCTTGCTTGGCAAAGCCTATGCGGCGGAGCTGCCGCTGGATCGGCTGATGCATGGGCTTGCCAACGTCACAGCTGCTTTGAATGCAAACGATCAGTGCCTGGCGCGCATCGCGGCCGTCCATCTGCGCATTCCCGATCTGCCAAGCGAGGCCGCGCGGGGCGCGTTGGAAGCCACCGACATTCTGATCAAATCTGCGGATTGGAATCCCGCACTACACCCACGCACTGGCGAGCCGCCCAATCCCGGCTGGTTCGCGCCGACCGGCGGCCCAGTTGCTCCACCATCGATACGGACAACGCAAAACGACACTGCCAATCAAAGCTCGGACGCCTCGCCAAGCTCGCGCGATGACTGGGTAAGACTACAACCTGAGAAACGGATCGAGGAGTTGGGCGACTTCGTCGAGTGGCTCGCCAATGCCACCCCGGAAGATGAAAAAGCGATCAGGGCCGAGATCAAAAGGTACTTCACGGACGTCGGCTGGGAAAGCGCAGCTCACGACCTCAACAGCCTGCTCAGTGTCGTCCTCAGACCGAATGTTACTCGCGACATCCGTCAGAAAGTCCTTGAGAGGGCTGACCTCTATACGCGCGTCGATCCTGCCGAATATGTTGGAGTTCGGGATTTCATCGATGGCGCGATCCTAGCGGGAGCGACTCTGCTCCCAGGCGCCAAAGAGCCGTCGCCCGATTGGAAACTGGGTTGGGCTAAGCGTGGGCAAAACATCAATGAAAAATACGGGGATCCGACATTTCCTTCGAACTACCCGGTCATAGACAAGATACCCGATGGAATAGCGACCAGCGTTAAATCGATCGATCTCAATGCAGCCACCTATCACAAAGAAGCTAGTCTAACATATAGACTCGAACAGTACGTTGCGGATGTGCGAGAGTTCGATGGTGAGGAATGGGGAGGCAAAAAAGTAAAGAGTAGCGAAATCGCGGGTAGAGCAGTGCAGTTCATCATTCCTATCGGCAGCATGACAGACGCGCAGCGAATCATTATTGCGAAGGTGCGCGCGCGAGCAAAGCTCAGCAATAGGCCAGTGGATATTATCGTGACCGAACATTAGGTGTGGTACGATGTTATACAAGTGTTACTTGAAGAATAGGACTGTCTATATCCCGACGACCGTCAGCCAGGGAAGAGCGCTCTACATGGATGTCGAGCCTGTAACGGTTGTCCCTATCGCCGATGTTCAGCGTCTACGCGGTGCGATGCGAGAAACAATCCCAAAAGAGAACAAATTTGTTGCGCCGTCTGTTGAAGATGCTCGGAAGCCACCCGTGTTGCTGAAGTACACTGGCGACAAGAGTTGGTCGGCGTTCAAACGCGGTGCGTCTTCTTGGTCGATCTACGAAAAAGATGGGAATTACCAGATCGAGGGCCACCGCACGCATCCAAAGGGCTATTGGGAAGAAGACCCAGAGCAGATCATCAAGTTCCCGCCGGGAACGAAGGTCGATGATGTCATCGAGCGCATGATCGGCATTCTACAAAGCGCTGCGCATCAATAATTGACCCGACCAACGCTCCTGTGCAGGCAGGTCTGTCGATGTTACGGTGACCGAGTTCTAAGCGAACAGAATGTTGTACCACTGCTATCTTAAAAAGGGCGTCGTCTATCTACCGACCGTTGTGAACCAAGGGACGGCTGTGTATATGGACATCGAGCCCGTAAGAACTGTTCGCGTTGCCGATACCGAAGGCTTACGCCGTGCGCTGGGCGACACGATGTCGAAACCAAATGCCTTCGTTCCGCCTTCGATTGAAGACGCTCGAAAACCGCCCGTTGTGTTGAAGTATACCGGCGATAGGAGCTGGTCCGCGCTACAGCGCAGCGCGTTGTGTTGGGTTATCAAGGACAAGGACGGACAATATAAAATTGCGGGCCACCGCATCCATCAAGGACGATATTGGGAGGAGGATCCCAAACAAACAATCAAATTCGACCCCGGAACGTCCGCGGGTGAAGTCATCGAGCGCATGATCGGCATCCTGCAGGATGCCGCGCGCCAATAATTCACTTACGTCATTCTCGCGGGCGGAAAAACATGTGAGCCCTATTTCCCGATCGCTTCCGCCACCGCGCGGCGAGCCAGCACGCCGACCAGATGCGCCCGGTATTCGGCGCTGCCGTGGATGTCCGAATTCATGCCGTCGGCCGGGATGGTCAGGCCTTCGAGCGACTTCGGCGAAAACCGCTTCTTGAGCGCCTCCTCGAACGAGGCGACGCGGAACACGCCGGTCGAGCCGGCGCCGGTGACGGCGACGCGGATCTCGCTGCCGCGCTTGGACACGAAGACGCCGACCAGCGCGAAGCGCGACGCCTGATTGCGGAATTTCTGGTAGGCCGCCTTCTTCGGGATCGGGAAGCTCACCTTGGTGATGATTTCGGTCGGATCGAGCACGGTCGAGAACATGCCGGTGAAGAAGTCGTCGGCCTTGATGCGGCGCTTGTTGGTGATGATGGTGGCGCCGAGGCCCAGGCAGGCGGCCGGATAATCGGCGTTCGGGTCGTTGTTGGCGACCGAGCCGCCGATCGTGCCGCGGTGGCGCACCGCCGGATCGCCGATCATGCCGGCGAGTTTCGCGATCACGGGCGCGGCCTGCTGCACCGCCGGCGACGCGTTCACCTCGTAGTGGCGGGTCATCGCGCCGATATTGAGCGAACGGCCGCTCAGCTCGATGCCGGAAATGCCTTCGATCAGCGTCATGTCGACGATCTGCGGCGGACCGGCAAGACGCAGCTTCATCGTCGGCAAGAGCGTTTGCCCGCCGGCGAGCAATTTGGCGTCTTCGTTCTTGGTCAACATGCCGGCCGCCTGCCGCACCGTTTGCGGCCGATGGAATGTAAAGGCGTACATCGCAGTCCTCCGTTTAGCCAAAACTTTCGCCACGCGTGGCGAGAATGCAAAACTCTCGCCGTTTCCGGCGAGAATGAATGTCCTCATGCCGCGTGCGGCATCCTGTTCGTCTTCTGCAGCGCCGCCCACACCGCTTGCGGCGTCGCCGGCATCGCGAGCTGTTCGGTGCCGATGGCGTCGGTGATGGCGTTGATTACCGCGGCAGGTGCCGCGATGGCGCCCGCCTCGCCGCAGCCTTTGATGCCGAGCGGATTCGACGGGCACTTGGTCATCGTGGTGTCGACCTTCAGCACCGGCAGATGATCGGCGCGCGGCATGCAGTAATCCATGAACGAGCCGGTGACGAGCTGGCCGTCCTTGTCGTAGATGGCGCCCTCGCACAATGCCTGGCCGACGCCTTGCGCGATGCCGCCATGGACCTGGCCCTCGACGATCATCGGATTGATGATGGTGCCGAAATCATCCACTGCGGTCCAGCCGACGATTTCGGTGGTGCCGGTTTCGGTGTCGATCTCGACTTCGCAGATATGGCAGCCCGCCGGGAAGGTGAAATTGGTCGGATCGTAGAACGCGCCCTCTTTGAGGCCGGGCTCGAGCTCCTGGCCGGAGAATTTGTGCGCGATATAGGCATTGAGCGTGACGTCGGCCCAGGCCGCCGTCTTGTCGGTGCCGGCGACTGAGAACTTGCCGTCCTTGAACTCGATATCGCCCTCGGCGGCTTCGAGCATATAGGCGGCGACTTTCTTCGCCTTGGCCTCGACCTTGTCGAGCGCCTTGACCAAAGCCGACATGCCGACCGCGCCGGAGCGCGAGCCATAGGTGCCCATGCCGAACTGCACTTTGTCGGTGTCGCCGTGGACGATGGAAATATTGTCGATCGGAATGCCGAGGCGTTCGCGAGACCACCTGCGCAAACGTCGTCTCATGCCCCTGCCCGTGGGCGTGACTGCCGGTGAGGACTTCGACCGAGCCCGTCGGATTGACGCGCACTTCGGCGGATTCCCAAAGGCCGACGCCGGCGCCGAGCGAGCCGACCGCTTGCGACGGCGCAATGCCGCAAGCCTCGATGTAAGTCGAAATGCCGATGCCGCGCAGCTTGCCGTGGCGCACCGATTCACGCTTGCGCTTGGCGAAGCCTTTATAGTCGGCAAGCTCCATCGCCTTTTTCAGCGAGGCGTTATAGTCGCCGGCGTCGTAATTCATGATCACCGGCGTCTGGTGCGGGAATTTGCTGATGAAATTCTTGCGCCGCAGTTCGGCCGGATCCTGGCCCATTTCGCGGGCGCCGACTTCAACCAGCCGCTCGACCACAAATGTCGCTTCCGGCCGGCCTGCGCCGCGATAGGCGTCGACCGGCACGGTGTTGGTATAGACCGCGTCGACCTCGCAATAGATGCTCGGAATGCCGTACTGCCCCGACAGCAAGGTGGCATAGAGATAAGTCGGCACCGACGACGAGAAGGTCGACATGTAGGCGCCGAGATTGGCCACGGTCTTGGCGCGCAAGCCTAAAATCTTGCCGTCGCCGTCGAACGCCATCTCGGCATGGGTGACGTGATCGCGGCCATGCGCATCGGCAAGGAAGGCTTCCGAGCGATCGGCGACCCATTTCACCGGCCGGCCGACGCGCTTTGACGCCCACAGCGCCACGACCTCTTCCGGATAGATGAAAATTTTCGAACCGAAACCGCCGCCGACGTCAGGCGCGATGACGCGGAGCTTGTGCTCCGGCGCCATGCCGACAAAGGCGGCGATGACGAGCCGCGCCACATGCGGGTTCTGCGTCGTATTCCACAATGTGAACGTGCCCATGCCGGAATCGTATTCGCCGATCGCGGCGCGCGGCTCGATGGCGTTGGGCACCAGGCGATTATTGACGATGTCGAGCTTGGTGACGTGCTTGGCCGACTTGAACGCGGCATCGGTTGCTTTGGCGTCGCCGAGGCTCCACTGATAGATGGTGTTGTTCGGCGCGATGTCGTGGATGCGCGGCGCGCCTTGCTTCTGCGCAGCGGCGGGGTCGGCGACCGCCGGCAGCACCGCGTAATCGACTTTGACCTTCTCGGCGGCGTCGCGCGCCCGCGCCAGCGTCTCGCCGACCACGACGGCGACCGCGTCGCCGACATGGCAGGCTTTGCCATTGGCAAGAACGGGATGCGCCGCCATTTTCATCGGCGAGCCATCCTTGGAGTGGATCATCCAGCCGCAGACCAGATCGCCGATCTTGTCGCCGGCGAGTTGCGCGCCGGTGAGCACCGCGAGCACGCCGGGCATGGCGGCGGCGGTTTTGGTGTCGATCGATTTGATCGCCGCGTGCGCATGCGGCGAGCGGACGAAATAGGCAAAAGCCTGGCCCGGCCGGTTGATGTCGTCGGTGTAATGGCCCGTGCCGGTGATGAAGCGGCGATCTTCCTTGCGACGCACCGCTGCGCCGATACCGGTAGCACTCATTGGCATTGCCTCCGGCGGTTTGCG
Organism: uncultured Alphaproteobacteria bacterium; assembly: GCA_963695615.1. Classification (GTDB taxonomy): domain Bacteria; phylum Pseudomonadota; class Alphaproteobacteria; order Rhizobiales; family Xanthobacteraceae; genus BOG-931. The sequence continues at coordinate 160,083 of CAVOHH010000008.1, forward strand.
CTCCCCCAACGGAATTCTTTTTATTCGGCCGCTTTGCTCGTCGCGCCGGTACTTGAATCCCGGCCCTTCATCGCGCGCGCGCCGGCGGCGATGGCCTTGACGATGTTGTGGTAGCCCGTGCAACGGCAAATATTGCCTTCAAGCTCCTCGCGAATGGTGCGATCGTCGAGCTCGTTGCCCTTCCTTCGCACGATGTCGACGGCGGTCATGATCATGCCCGGCGTGCAATAGCCGCATTGCAATCCGTGATTTTCGCGGAATGCTTCCTGCATCGGATGCAGCGGTCCGTCCGGCGCGGCGAGACCTTCGATGGTCAGCACGTCGGCACCTTCGAGCGCGAGCGCGAGCGCGGTGCAGGACTTGATCGCCATGCCGTTGACATGCACGACGCAGGCGCCGCATTGCGAGGTGTCGCAGCCGACATGCGTGCCGGTGAGCCGCAGATGCTCGCGCAGGAATTGAACCAGCAAGGTGCGCGGATCGATTTCACCGGTGACGGGCTTGCCGTTCACGGTCATGGAAACGGCAACCGTCTCGGCTCCCTTTTGGGCGGCCATGGGGCTTCCTCCTCGAAAAAATTCCGGTCAAACGTCGAGATTTGCCGGCGATTCCCGCTCGCCGGCCAAGTTCGGGGGCGAAATCGGGGCGTTTTTGCCGTTTTTCGTACCCTGGAACAATTATTACTCTGAACCGCAGGCTGGGCGGCGGTCAAGTCAGTTTCGCTGGCAAATTCGCTTCTCGGAACCGCTGCGGCGAGCGGGCGTGCGCGCCTCCGATTCCGGCGCCAACGGATTCATCCACCCATAAATGGCGCGCGCATCAGCGTTGCGTTGCGTGAAGGAACGACAAACTCCGATGGTGTTTGCCGAACAGACGACACGCGGTGGCGTGGCGGCTGCAACCAAATAAACACGGAGTAAACATCATGCGCCTTCGGATGATTTTTCCCGTAACCGCGCTCGCTTTGAGCACGGCGTTTGTCGCGTTACCCGCGTCCGCACAACAGAGTGGCCGCTCCATGAATGACGGCGGGTTTGCCCCCTCGCAGACCGGCGCCTCGCAGAGTGGCGTCGCGCAATATAACGGCACCGGCCAAGTCGTCGGAACCGGGAATGAAGCGAGCTCAAGCTGCGCGCAGCGCTATCATTCTTTCGATCCGTCGACCGGCACTTATCTCGGTCGCGATGGCGCGCGCCATCCCTGTCAGTGATGTTCCGGATCATGCTCTAACGACAGCCCGCCTTCGCGGCGGGCTGTCGATTTTCGAAGGCTAGGCAGCGGCTGCAGGATTGACGGCCTTGGCGAAATTTTCGAAAAAATCGTCGGCGACTTTCTTCGCCGCGCCGTTCACCAGCCGCTGGCCGAGCTGCGCCAGCTTGCCGCCGATTTGCGCGTCGACGTCGTAGGACAACAGCGTGCCGCCGTCCTTCGGCGTGAGCTTCACGGTGGCGCCGCCCTTGGCGAAGCCCGCTACCCCGCCGTCACCCTGGCCTGAAATCTTGTAGCCGTTCGGCGGATCGAGATCGGACAGCGTGACCTTGCCTTTGAACTTGGCTTTCACCGGGCCGATCTTCACGGTGGCGACCGCCGACATTTCATTGTCGCCGGTCTTGTCGAGTTGCTCGCAGCCGGGAATGCAGGCCTTGAGCGTCTCGGTGTCGTTGAGCTTTTCCCAAACCGTCTGGATCGGTGCCGCGAGCTGAACCTCGCCGTTCATCGTCATCGCCATTTCGTACTACTCCTTGCTCGCAGCCTGATCGCTTGCGTCATCGAAAACCTGGTCGGATACATAGTCACTTTCGTGCACATCGCCTACAGCCTCACGCCCACATGGAAAGACCGCCGCATGTGGTCCACATGGGGTTGGCGGCGCGCGCACGGGCGGCTAAGGGTTTTACCACCGCGAGCACAGGGAAGGAAAAATTCAATGCCGGACATCAAGACCGACGACGGCGCCACCATCCATGCCGAGATCGAAGGGCCGGAAAGCGCTCCCGTCCTGATGCTGTCGAACTCGCTCGGCACCAACCTGCATATGTGGGACGACCAGGTGGCGCCGTTCACCAAGCACTTCCGGCTGTTGCGCTACGACCGGCGCGGCCACGGCAAATCGAGCGTGCCGAAAGGCCCCTATACGATGGAGCGGCTCGGCCGCGACGTGCTGGCGGTGCTCGACGGGCTCGGCATTAAAAAAATCAATTGGTGCGGCTTGTCGATGGGCGGCATGGTCGGACAATGGCTCGGCGCGAATGCGGCAAACCGGGTCGACAAGCTCATCCTCTCCAACACCTCGTCCTACTTCCCCGACAAGGCGATGTGGAACGGCCGCCTGCAAATGGTGCGCGAAAAGGGCTTGGCCGGAATGGTCGACGCCAATATGGAGCGCTGGTTCACCAAAGGATTCCGCGAGCGCGCGCCGCAAGAGATGAAGAAGATGCACGACATGTTCGTCGCCACCAAGCTCGACGGCTATATCGGCTGCGGCGAAGCGGTGCGCGACATGGATCACCGGCCGCTATTGCCGAAAATCGCCGTGCCGACTTTGGTGATTGCCGGCAAGCACGATCCGGCGACGCCGCTCGAAGGCAACGAATTTATCCGCGCGCATATTCCCGGCGCCAAGATCGCGGTGCTCGAGGCAGCTCATATCGCCAATGTCGAGCAGCCGCAGGCCTATGCCGACGCCGTGCTCGGCTTTTTGTTGAACAAATAAACAAACAAAAAAGCAGCAGCGCGCTTTCGCGCACTGCCGCCCCTTAAGGAGAGAACGTTACCGGTTAGCGGCCGCCCTGCTGGCCGCCTTGACCGCCTTGCTGGCCGCCTTGGCCGCCTTGCTGGCCGGGCTTGTGCTGGCCACCCTGCTGCTGCTGACCGGGTTTGGGCTGGCCGCCTTGCTGCTGCTGGCCGGGTTTATTCTGTCCGCCTTGCTGCGGATTGCTTTGATTATTCTGTTCGTTTGCCATCGGGACGTTCTCCGTTGTGAACCCCCGCCCGATGAGGATAACCCGCCATCGTGGGGCGGGTTCCCCCTGCTGTTGCTCCATTTATAAGCAACACCTTGATACCACAGCGAAAATCTGCGCGATTTGCGGTGCAACAGCGTCGCAAGCGCGGCAGCCTATACCGGTTTATAGGCCCGCTCGTGATAGACCAGCGCGGCACCCGCGGGCCCGACCCGGACCGCCTCGACCGCGCCGAAAATCACATTGTGCGACGCGACCGCTTTGATCTCGACGACGCGGCAGTCGAAGGCGACGACGGCGGAGGCGAGCACCGGCGCACCAGTCTTCAACGTGGTCCATTCACCGAGCGAGAAACGCTCATGCAGCTGCGCACCGCTCCTGCCGGCAAACAGGTCGGCGAGCTTCTCGTCGCTGGCGGGAAGCGTGTTGACGCAGAACACGCTGTTCTGCGCGAGAACCGGCCCGCTCTGGCTGCGGCGATTGAGACAGACGAGCAGCATCGCCGGCGTATCGGACACCGAGCACACTGCGGTGGCGGTAAAGCCGGTCTTGCCACCGGTGCCGGCCGTGGTGACGATATGCACCGCAGCGCCGAGCCGGCTCATCGCTTCGCGAAACGCATGCGGCTCGACGCTCGCGATCGGCGCCGGCGCCACCGCCGTGAAGGCGCCGTCCATGGCATCGTCGGGCCGTTGATCGATCCAGCTCATCATCCTCACTCCGCCGCGCAGCGCGTCCGGCAAGCCCGGATAGGCGACATCGTCCGGATTGAGCCACGCGTCATCGGTCCAGCCGTTCTCATCGTATTCCGACATGCATTGCTCGGCGAGCGCCGTCATCTGATCCATCATGCCGGAGCCGCGCGCGTTCCACAGCGCCTGAATGCGGATGTCCTCGTGGTTGCCGGCATAGTTGCGTTCGTAAAGCTCGTGACGGCCGCCGAATTCGGTGCCGATCGCGTCCCACAGAAGCTTCATGATCTTGATGCGCTCCTTGTAGTCGATGCCGTAGGAGCCGCGCACGTAACGCGCGAGATAGCGGTCGATCGCCGGATTTTTGAAATCCTTCGCCGACGACGGCAGATAGATCAGCGACGAGGCGACGATCTTTTCCACGATCTCCTTGACCCGGCCGTAGGCGTCGCCGGCGAAGACGCGATAGCTCGAGCCGGATTGGTAGTTCGGCAGCACCGCACCGTTCACCCACTGCGTCGGATTCATCGCCATCGCTTCGGTGAGCGACCAGAACAGGTGGCGCCAGGCGATGATCTCGCCGAGCATCGCCTGATTGCCGCGGAATTCGTCGGAGCCCGCCGCGTGCAGCGCCTTGGCGATCACGCCGGCCAAAAAATCGAGCTTCACCGCAAGCCGCGTGCAGCCCTGGAACTGATAGCCGGCGAGGAAGCCCGATTGCGGGAAGAAGACTTTCAGCTTCTCGAGGTCGCGGTGCAGCAGCACGTCTTCCCAGGGGATGAAGACATTGTCGAACACGAAGATCGCGTCGTTCTCGTCGAAGCGCGACGACAGCGGATAGTCGAACGGCGTGCCCATGACGCTCGCCGTCATCTCGTAGGAGGTGCGGCAGAACAGCTTCACGCCCGGCGCGTTCATCGGCGCGATGAACATCACCGCGAGATCAGTATCGTGCAGCGGCACCGCGGCGTTCTGACCGAGGAAATTGTAATGCGTCAGCGCCGACGAGGTCGCCACCACTTTGGCGCCGGAAATGTAGATCCCGGCGTCGGTGTCCTTCTGAATGGTGATGAAGACGTCCTTCACCTGATCGACCGGCCGCGATCGGTCGACCGGCGGATTGACGATGGCGTGGTTCATGAACAGCACGTTTTCCTGGGCGCGCCGGTACCAGGCCTTCGCGTTGCCCGAGAATTTGCCGTAGAAATCGAAATTGGCGCCGAGCGTGTTCATCAGCGACGCCTTGTAGTCCGGCGAGCGCCCCATCCAGCCGTAGGACATGCGCGCCCATTGCGCGATGGCGTCGCGCTGCGCCATCAGATCCTCGCGCGAGCGCGCGGCGCGGAAGAATTTGTGGGTGTAGCCGCCGGAGCCGGTGTCGGTCGGCGACGTCAGAATCGATTTGGTCTTTTGATCGTGCAGCGCGTCGTAGAGGCGCGCGATCGAGCGCGCGGCGTTGCGGAAGGCCGGATGCGTGGTGACATCCTTGACCCGCTCGCCATAGACATAGACCTCGCGCCCGTCGCGCAGGCTTTCCAGATATTCCGCGCCGGTGAACGGCCGTCCCTTGCGTCTTGATCGCGTCTTCGGATTTCATCCGGCCGTTTCCTCGATTTTTACGCTGCCCACCGCTACCGTTTCTGGCGTACCCCCAGGCCGGTGGGCAAGCAATGCTTCGCGGCGCGCGGCTGCCAGTCGCCGCGCCGAAACGCCGATGCCACGGCGTATCGCAAAGCGCAGCACATCGCACCTGGGTCAGCGCTCAATATGAAAATCCATTCTCTTTAAGGGTTCGTTGCAGGCCTTTATATAGAAAATTCTTCTAGGAAACTCGGCAATTCGGCCATTCCACCGATGTTTGTAGATCCCGACACTGCAGATGGACTAGCGGCCTCGGCCGCGCCGCGCCGGCACGTCGATGCGGCGGGTTCGGCTGCGGCTTTGGCCGAACAGCTCGCCGAAGCGAGCCCGCGCGATATCGTCGAGGCCGCGGTGCGCACGATGCCCGGCCGGATGGCGGTGGTGTCGTCCTTCGGCACCGAGTCGGCGGTCCTTCTCAAATTCGTCGCCGAGGTCGATCGCGTCGCTGCCGGTGCTGTTTCTCGACACGCAATGGCTGTTCAAGGAGACGCTCGCCTATCGCGATGCGCTGGTCGCGCGCCTCGGGCTCACGGATGTGCGCACGGTGACGCCGTCGCCGAGCGCGCTCGCGCTGCGCGATCCCAAGCGCGACCTGGCATTCCGCGACCGCGACGCCTGCTGCGACATCCGCAAAGTGGCGCCGCTGGCCAGCGAGCTTGCCGCGTTCGACGGCTGGATGAGCGGCCGCAAGCGCTATCACGGCGGCGAGCGCGCAGAGCTGCCGGTCGTCGAAACGGACGGGCCGCGGCTGAAATTCAATCCGCTCGCCCGCCTGTCGCGGCCCGAGCTCAATGCGGTGTTCGCGCAGGCCAGATTGCCGCGGCATCCGCTGGAATCCTTGGGCTTCAGCTCGGTCGGCTGCGTGCCCTGCACGCACAAGCCGGCGCAGGGCGGCGCGGTCCGCGACGGCCGCTGGAGCGGGCTCGGCAAGACCGAATGCGGCATCCATCTCGGCCCTCTGCCCGCGCCCGACCGCTAAGCGCCGTTTTCTGCCTGGTTCTCGCCTGCGGCTAAGCCGCCCCAGCGTTGCCGCTCCACCGCGCCCCTGTTAGAGTTTTCGCGGGGACTTTGCCGGGATTCGAAAGGCGCGCGGACGCATGGACTATTTCGTCCAGCAGCTCATCAACGGCATCACGCTCGGTTCGATCTATGGCCTGATCGCCATCGGCTATACGATGGTCTACGGCATTATCGGCATGGTGAACTTCGCCCATGGCGACGTGTTCATGGTGTCGGCCTTCATCGCGTTGATCGCCTTCCTGATCCTGACCACCTGGCTCGGCATCACCTCGATCGCGCTGGCGCTGTTCATCGTGCTCCTGGTGTCGATGCTGTTCACGGCTTTGGTCAACTGGGCCATCGAGCGCGTCGCCTACCGGCCTCTGCGCGGCTCGTTCCGTCTGGCGCCGCTGATCTCGGCGATCGGCATGTCGATCTTCCTGTCGAATTTCGTGCAGGTGGCGCAGGGGCCGCGCAATAAATCGATCCCGCCGATGGTGCGCGGCGATTTCGCCCTCCTCAACGGCGACAGTTTCTCTGTCGCACTGTCCTATAAGCAGCTCATCATCTGGGGCGTCACCGCAGCGCTGCTTGCGGTGTTCTGGTATGTCGTCGCTAAGACGCCGCTCGGCCGCAACATGCGCGCCTGCGAGCAGGACCAGAAAATGGCGGCTTTGGTTGGCGTCGACGTCAACCGCACGATTTCGATGACCTTTGTCATCGCCGCAGCGCTCGCCGCCATCGCCGGCACCATGTATCTGATGAATTATGGCGTGCTGAGCTTCTCCGACGGTTTCGTGCCGGGCGTCAAAGCCTTCACTGCAGCCGTGCTCGGCGGCATCGGCTCGCTGCCGGGCGCGGTGGTCGGCGGGCTACTCGTCGGTCTGATCGAGGTTATGTGGTCCGGCTATGTCTCGATCGACTACAAAGACGTCGCCGCCTTTTCCGTCCTCGCCATCACTTTGATCTTCCTGCCGCAGGGCCTGTTCGGCCGGCCGGACGTCGAGAAGGTCTGACATGGACGGCTTCGCGCCGAGCCGGCGCTTCGATACCGTCCGCGCCTGCAAGGACGCCGGCCTCACCACGCTCATCGCTTTCGGGCTGTTGCTGCCGCTGGTCGGCTTTCTGACCACGACCGATGTCCGCAACGAACTGATCCTCAAGACGCGCTTTCCGCTGCTGTTGGCGCTGACCGCTTCCGTCGGCATCGCCCGGCTGTGTTATTTGCTGTCGATCTCACCCTGGCTCGAAGCGCGCGCGGCACGGCCGGTTGCGGCGGCGCTGCCGACGCAACTCGACTGGCGCACCATTGCCGGCCAATGGTTCATCCCCTTCGCCATCGGCTTTGTCATCATCTATCCGATCATCGTGCTCCTGGTGAACGGCCGCGACGGTTCGGTGACATGGATCGACAATTTCGGCATCCAGATTCTGATCTATGTGATGCTCGGCTGGGGCCTCAATATCGTCGTTGGCCTCGCCGGGCTCCTCGATCTCGGTTACGTCGCTTTCTATGCCGTCGGCGCTTATTCCTATGCGCTGCTCGCCAAAACCTTCGGGCTGTCGTTTTGGATCCTGTTGCCGCTTGCGGGTTGTCTCTCGTCGTTCTGGGGGCTCCTGCTCGGCTTTCCGGTGTTGCGGCTGCGCGGCGATTATCTCGCCATCGTCACGCTCGCTTTCGGCGAGATCATCCGCATGGTGCTGATCAATTGGGTGGCGCTGACCAACGGCTATGCCGGCATCAGCGGCATCCCGCGGCCGACCTTCTTCGGCATTCCGTTCAATGCCGATGACGACGGCTTTGCCGCGAGGTTCGGCCTCGACTTCTATCCGATCTACCGCACGGTGTTTTTGTATTATTTGATCCTGGCGCTGGCGCTGCTGACGGCCTTCGTCACCGTGCGGTTGCGCCGGTTGCCGGTCGGGCGCGCCTGGGAAGCCTTGCGCGAGGACGAGATCGCCTGCCGCGCGCTCGGTATCAACACCACCAACACCAAGCTCACGGCCTTCGCCATCGGCGCCATGTTCGCGGGCTTTGCCGGCTCGTTCTTCGCCGCCCGTCAGGGCTTCATCTCGCCGGAATCTTTCACGTTCCTTGAGTCGGCGACGATCCTCGCCATTGTCGTCCTCGGCGGCATGGGCAGCCAGATCGGCGTCGCCATCGCCGCCATCGTCATGATCGGCGGCACCGAGATTTTGCGGAAACTCGATTTCCTCAAAGACATTTTCGGGCCGGATTTCGATCCGACGCAATACCGCATGCTGCTGTTCGGTCTCGGCATGGTGGTGATGATGATCTGGCGCCCGCGCGGCCTGATCACCCGGCGCACGCCTTCGGTATTCTTAAAGGAACGCAAGAGCATCGCGCTGGATCTTGTCAAAGAGGATCAGGTTAAGGAAGGCGCCGGTTGATGGCGGCGGGCGGCGATACTTTGCTGCGCGTCGAGCATCTGACGATGCGCTTCGGCGGCCTCCTCGCCATCGACGATCTGTCATTCGCAGCGCGCTACGGCGAGATCACAGCCCTGATCGGCCCGAACGGCGCCGGCAAGACCACGGTGTTCAACTGCATTACCGGCTTCTACAAGCCGCATACCGGCCGCATCGGCCTGTGCCACGGCGATCCCGCGCTGTGGCGCGAGCTCGATGCGCTGACCGAGAGCGGCCGGCGCAGCATCAAGACGCCGGACGGCGCGCTGTTTGCGCTCGAGCGCATGCCCGACTTTCTCGTCGCCGACGAAGCGCGCGTGGCGCGCACGTTTCAGAACATCCGGCTGTTTCCCGGCATGACGGTGTTGGAAAACCTACTGGTCGCCCAGCACAACCGCCTGATGCTCGCCTCCGGCTATACGCTTCTTGGCATATTCGGCATTCCGTCCTATCGCACCGCCGAGCGCCGGCGATCGACAAGGCGCGCGATTGGCTCAACCGCATCGGCCTTCTCGCGCGCGCCGACGATCCGGCGGGCGACCTGCCCTATGGCGACCAGCGGCGGCTCGAAATCGCGCGCGCGATGTGCACCGATCCGGTGCTGCTCTGCCTCGACGAGCCGGCGGCCGGTTTAAATCCGCGCGAGAGCGCCGATCTTAACAAACTGCTGCGCTCGATCCGCGACGAGGACGCGATCTCGATCCTCCTCATCGAACATGACATGTCGGTGGTGATGGAGATTTCCGACCGCGTGGTCGTGCTCGATTACGGCGTCAAGATCGCCGACGGCACGCCGGAAGAAGTGCGCGACGACACCAAAGTGATCGCCGCCTATCTCGGCGTCGCCGATAACGACGTCGCCACGGTCGAGGCCGAGGTCGGGCTATGAGCTCGCAGCCGCCTTCGCCGCTTCTCGCCGTACGCGGCGTGAAGACGTTTTACGGCCGCGTCATGGCGCTCAAGGGCGTCGACCTTGCCGTCAACGAAGGCGAGATCGTCACTTTGATCGGCGCCAATGGCGCCGGCAAGTCGACGCTGATGATGACGATCTGCGGCAATCCGCGGGCGCGGGAAGGCACCGTGGAATTTGCCGGCCGCGACATTACCAACCTGCCGACCCACGAGATCGCGCAGTTGCGGCTGGCGCAGTCGCCCGAAGGCCGGCGCATTTTTCCGCGCATGACCGTGCTCGAAAATCTGCAAATGGGCGCGATCACCGCAGCAACTGCGGAATTTTCAGCCGACCTCGACCGCGTGCTGGCGTTGTTTCCGCGTCTGCAGCAGCGCCTCGCCCAGCGCGGCGGCACCTTGTCGGGCGGCGAGCAGCAGATGCTGGCGATCGCGCGCGCGCTGATGGCGCGGCCACGCTTGTTGTTGCTCGACGAACCGTCGCTCGGCCTGGCGCCGCTCGTGGTGCGGCAGATTTTCGACGCCATCAAGACGCTGAACGCGGAAACCGGCCTCACCGTCTTTTTGGTCGAGCAGAACGCCTATCACGCGCTCCGCCTCGCCCATCGCGGCTATGTCATGGTCAACGGCTTGATCACGTTGAGCGGCACCGGCAGCGAGCTCTTGGCGCGGCCGGAAATCAAGTCGGCCTATCTCGAAGGCGGCAAAGAAAGCGGCAAGAAAACCGGATGATCGTCCAGCTGATCGACGAAAGTTCGATTTTGGTGTTCCTCCTCGTGAGCGTCGTGCTCGGCGGCGGCGCCTCGGCGCTCGCCGGGCGCGCCATCGCCCGGACCTGGCGGCCATGGTGGCAGGTCGTCGCCTATAGTTTCATTCTCGGCGTCGCCGTGCGCTTTATTCATTTCAGCGTGTTCAACGGCACGCTGGTGTCGGCCCATTACTACCTCGTCGACACCGCCGTCTGTATGGCCTTCGGCGCATTAGGCTTTCGGGCGTCCCGCGCGGCACAGATGGTCACGCAATATCGCTGGATTTTCGCACCGGCCGGCGCGTTGCGCTGGCGCCGCAAGCCACTCTGACGTAACATTCCCCTAAACGCTGGCCGGGTTCATCACTGAGGGGAAAACGAATGACCAGGATCACTACGCTCGGTCTCGCGCTGGGCTTTGCTTTCGCGTTCGCCGGAACCTCGCAGGCGCAGGTCAAGTTCGGCATGGGCGGGCCGATCACTGGGCCGAGCGCCGCGACCGGGGCGCAGATGAAGAACGGCGTCGATCAGGCCGCAGCCGACATCAATGCCGCCGGCGGCATTCTCGGCAAGAAGCTCGTCCTGTCCTACGGCGACGACGTCTCCGATCCCAAGCAGGGCGTGTCGGTGGCGAATAACTTCGCCGGCTCCGGCGTGAAATTCGTCATCGGCCATTACAATTCCGGCGTCACCATGCCGGCCTCCGAGGTCTACCAGGAGAACGGCATCCTCGAGATCACGCCGGCTTCGACCAATCCGCAGGTGACCGAGCGCGGCATGTGGAACATCTTTCGCGATTGCGGCCGCGACGATCAGCAAGGCAAAGTCGCCGGCACCTACATTCTCAATCACTTCAAGGGCAAGAAGATCGCCGTGGTCCATGACAAGACCACCTATGGCAAGGGCCTCGCCGACGAGACCAAGAAGACCATCAATGCCGGCGGCATGACCGAAGTGCTCTATGAAGGTATCAATACCGGCGAGAAGGATTATTCGGCGCTGGTGTCGAAGATCAAGCAATCGGGCGCCGACCTGGTTTATTTCGGCGGCCTCTATACCGAAGGCGGGCTGATCGTGCGGCAGATGCGCGACCAGGGCGTCAAGGCGCCGCTGATGGGCGGCGACGGCATCACGTCGGATGAATTTGCTTCCGTCGGCGGGCCGGGCGTCGAAGGCTCGCTGATGACCTATGGCCCCGATCCACGCAACAATCCGAGTGCCGCGAGCGTGGTCGCGAAATTCCGCGCCAAGAATTTCGAGCCGGAAGCTTACACGCTCTACAGCTATGCGGGCGTGCAGGTCATCAAAGAGGCCGCCGAAGCGGCACAGTCGCTCGATCCGAAAAAGGTCGCCGAAAAAATGCACTCCGGCATGAAATTCAAGACCGTGCTCGGCGATCTGTCCTTCGACAAGAAGGGCGACCTGACCAAGCTCGATTACGTCATGTATCTCTGGAAAAAGGATCCGAGCGGGCGGGTGACCTATGTGCAGTGCCCGAACTCGGATTGCAGCAAAATGTAAATCGGCGGCCGCTTAGCCGACTGATTTCAGATGAGTGGGGCAGGATTACTCTCGATGCATGAATTGTCTGCTCTGCTTTGCAGATGGGCAAGAAATGGCGGCAGGGTGCGAAAGGCGAGATGCATCCCGTCACTGAAGGAAAATGTCTTGTAGCCGTACTGGCCCCAAAGAGTCCCAAGCGCGCGCTTGCTGAACAGCGAGATATGGCCGTTGCGTGGCCCGACATACCACCAAGCCAGCCCTTGGTTACTGAAATCGGCAGGCTGAACAACGGTCGAATACAGGATCGCTCCGGGTTCCGCGACCGACTCGACGATGAGTGCGACGCTGGCAATCGGATTGGGCACATGCTCGAGCGTCTCGAAGCAGGTTACCAGATCGAACCTACCTTCGGGACGCCGCGCATGCGCCGGCACTATGGGATCGTAGGTCACCGCCACCGGAAAGCCGTTGGCGCGAAGTCTTTGGCAGAACAGGTCATTGCCCCCGCCGAAGTCGAGGATGCGCATCTCTGCCCTGTACTTGCCCCATAGGCGCACCACAGCGTCGGCATTCGCATGCGCCCGTGCTCCATTATACTCCAGATCAAGTTCTAGGTATTCATCGTTGTAGATGTGCGTCTTGAACTGCTCATCACTCCAACAATCGAATACATCCGTAAAAAGGAAATCGCAGGCCGCGCAGCGGCGATAATAGATCGGGATACCCGAGACCGGCAGCCTGTCGTGCCCTTTGTGAAAATCGATGACGCCGTAGAGCCGGGCATCTCCACCGCATATCTTGCACGGTGCGGGCGCCGCTGACACAGGCTCGAGCGCGGGCAGCATCTGGCTGTCTCCTCTCAATGCATGAAGTGTAGGCAAGATGGTTAATTTTCGGCTAAGGAACCGAGCGCGCAACGCGGTGTCGGGCATGCGCAACGTCTGCGTTGAGTCAGACGCAGGCGCTTTGCCATACCTTGGAATCCACTCAGTCTCGGCCGCTGCGGCTGCTGCGCGCCCTTTAGCGCGACGCCCTACCCGATCTTGCCCAGCGCCGGGAACGCATCGAGCAGCCAATAGCTGAACTCGCCGACGGTGCCGGTGAGAAAAGCGATGCCGGTCAACACCAGAAGACCGCCCATCGCCTTTTCGACCAGGCCGAGATGCGCCTTAAAGCGCGTGAGGAACGCGGCGAACGGCTCGACCGCGAGCGCCGCGAGCAGAAACGGCACGCCGAGACCGAGCGAATAGACGGCGAGCATGCCGGCGCCTTTGACCACCGTTGCTTCCGACGCCGCGACCGCGAGGATGGCGGCGAGGATCGGGCCGATGCACGGCGTCCAGCCGAGCGCGAAAGCGAGCCCCATCGCATAGGCGCCCCACAGGCCCACCGGCTTCGCCATTGCCATCCGCTTCTCGCGCATCAGCCAGGCGATTGGCGTCAGCCCTAAGAAATGCAGACCCATGACGATGATGGCGATGCCGGCGACGATCGCGAGCTCGCCCGAATAGGCGCGCAACAAGCCGCCGATGGCGCTCGCGCCGGCGCCGAGCGCGACGAACACCGTGGAGAAACCGAACACGAACAAGAGCGCGGCGATGATGGTCTCGCGCTTGACGCGGGCTTGCGGCTCGGCATCCGCGAGCCGCTCGATCGAGGTGCCGGTGAGATAGACGAGATAAGGCGGCACCAGCGGCAGCACGCAGGGCGACAAGAAGCTCAGCATGCCGGCGAGGAGGGCTGCGGCGACGGTGACATTCATGGCGCTTGGAATGCACCGGCCGCGGTGGCGATTGCAAGGCTGTTGCCGCTCACTCGGCAGTCACGTCATTGCGAGGCGCGGAGCTTCGCTTTGCGCGCAATGACGGGCTAAGATACCGCATGCGCAATCTCATCACCGACGTCCCCGGAATTCAGGTCGGTCATGCCGAGGATGCCCGTCTCGGCTCGGGCTCAACGGTCGTTATTTTCGACGAGCCGGCGGTCGCCTCGATCGACGTGCGCGGCGGCGGCCCCGGCACGCGCGAGACTGCGCTGCTCGATCCGGCACAAACGGTGCAGGGCATCGACGCCATCGCACTGTCCGGCGGCTCCGCTTTCGGCCTCGACGCGGCGTCCGGCGTGCAGGCGTGGCTGAAAGAACAGAACCGCGGCTTCGTCGTGCGCACCACCAAGGTGCCGATTGTGCCAGCGGCCATTCTGTTCGATCTCCTAAGCGCCGGCGACAAGGATTGGGGGCGTTATCCGCCCTACCGGGAACTCGGCTATGCGGCGGCGGTCGGCGCCGGGCACGACTTTGCGCTGGGCAGCGTCGGCGCCGGCACCGGCGCGACGACGGTCAACTGCAAGGGCGGCATCGGCTCGGCTTCGGCGCAAAGCCGCGACGGTTTCATCGTCGGCGCGCTCGCCGCGGTGAACGCCGCCGGCAGCGTCCTCGTCAACGACGGCCCTTGGTTCTGGGCGGCACCGTTCGAATTAAACGGCGAATTCGGCGGACGCGGGCTGCCGCAAAGTTTTCCACACGAGGCGTTCGAGGCGCGCATCAAGGGCAGTTTGCGCGAGAACACGACCTTGGTCGTCGTCGCCACCGACGCGATTTTGACCAAGGCGCAAGCGAAGCGGCTCGCGGTGATGGCGCAATCCGGCCTGTCGCGGGCGATCTATCCCGTACACTCGCCGCTCGACGGCGACGTCCTGTTTTTGGCCGCGACCGGACGCCGACCGCTCTCTCACGCGCCCGGCGAAATGACCAATCTCGGCGCGCTCGCGGCCAATGTCGTGGCCCGCGCCATCGCGCGCGGCGTTTATGCCGCGGATGCCCTGCCGCTACCCGGCGCGGTGCCATCCTGGCGGGACCAATTCGGCCGCTAAAACTACAAATTTCCTGCACATTTCAGGTAGATACTTTACTGTAGGAACCCAAATTCCGCGGCTTTGCGCGACCGAACTGTCGTTGCCGTTGACTTGCCGACGGATTGCGCTTTCACTCGCGGAAAGTTCTCCTAGTCGTACAGATGTGTGCGGAGGTAACGATGCGCGTCGTCGTCATTGTCATCACAGCGCTGATGACCTTGGGTCTCGCGGCCTTCGGCATCGTCGCGGCGCAGAAAGAGGCCGGTCCGACCTCCCTTCTCGCGCTCGCAACTCACCTCATCTCGCCGGCCAAGGGCACCCCGCCGGCAAGCTCTGTTGCGCCATCGTCCGCACCCCGTTCTCCTGTCGTGTCGGATATCGCGCCGCCGCAGCCGTCAGCGCCGACGGTTGTCGCGCAGAATACCGCCGCTGCGCCCGCTCCTGCCGCGAAACCGGCCCCCGCACCTGCCCCGTCAGCGACCGCCGTTCCGGCATGCGACAATCCGAACGCGATCGGCCTGTCGCGCGTCGTGCAGATCGATACCACCGGCGGTCCCGCTTTCGGCACCGAGCACTTCAAGCAATACGACTTCCTGCGCGACAAGGAAGTGGTGCTGACCTTCGACGACGGGCCGTGGCCCGAGAACACGCCGATGGTGCTCAAGGCGCTGCAGGACAATTGCATCAAGGCGACGTTCTTCGAGATCGGCGAGCACGCGACGTGGCGGCCCGATCTCACCAAGCTTTTGGTCGCCGCCGGCATGACGGTCGGCAGCCACACCTGGTCGCACAAGGATCTGGCGAAGAACCCTTACGCCAAGGACCCCGAACAGGCGAAGCAAGAGATCGAAATGGGCGTCAGCGCCGTGACCATGGCCGCAGCCGGACCGATCGCGCCGTTCTTCCGTTTTCCCGACCTGCAGCAGCCGCCGGATATGATCGCCTATCTGGGCACGCGCAACATCGCGACCTTCTCGACCGATATCGATTCGTTCGATTTCAAGATCCACAAGCCCGAGGACGTCATCAAGTCGGTGCTGACCAAGCTGGAAAAGAACGGCAAGGGCATCGTGCTGATGCACGACTTCCAGAAGGGAACGGCGGAAGCGATGCCGCAACTCTTGAGCCAGCTCAAGGCCAACGGCTACAAGATCGTGCATATGGTGCCGAACGGATCGGCGACGACGATCGCGAAATACGACGACATGGTCAAGGCGCAGGACAAGTTCTCGTCCACCAACAACACGCGGCCGGAATCGAGCGTCGTCAAGACGATCAGCGAGTAGCGTCATTCCGGGGCGGCCGCAGGCCGAACCCGGAATCCATACCCCCTGTCGTTGTGGCGAGCTCTCCGGGTCGGAAAAAATCGGCGATTGTCGGTGGCTATGGATTCCGGGTTCGCGCTTTCGCGCGCCCGGAATGACGGCTAGTGCATAAACCGCTCGGCGCTGTAAGGCGTCGGATCGCAGAACGGCGTCGCGCCGGTGATCATCTCGGTGAGCAGACGCCCGGTCACCGCGCCCAGCGTCAATCCCCAATGGCCGTGGCCGCAGGCGAGCCAGAGACCGTTCTGGCCCGGCGCCGGGCCGATGACCGGGCGCGAATCGGCAAAGCACGGACGCGCCCCCAGCCACGGCTGCGCTTCGACCGGCTCGCCGAGCGCGAACAATTCGCGCGCCGCCGGCATCAGGCGATCGAACTGCACCGGCGTCGGCTTGGCGTCGCGCGCGGCGAATTCGACGCCGGTGGTGAGCCGGATGCCCTGCTCCATCGGCGCCAGCACATAGCCGTTCTCGGCGTCGAGCACCGGCCGGCTCAGCGCCGCATTGCCTTGTGCGCCATTGCCTTGCGCGCGGAAATGCCGGTGATAGCCGCGCTTGACCGCGAGCGGCAGTTTGATGCCGAGCGGATTGAGCAAGTCGGGCATCCACGGCCCGAGCGCGACCACGACATTGCCGGCATCGAGCGCGCCGGCCGAGGTATCGACGCGCCAGGTCGAGCCGTTGCGATGCAGCGTGCGCGCGTCGCCGGCGAAGCTGAGTCCGCCCAGCGCGGCAAAGCGCGCGGCATAGGCCCGCGTCAGCGCCAGCGGATTGCTCACGCTCACCGCGCCGGTCCAATGCACCGCGTGGCGAAACACCGGCGCGAGCGACGGTTCGAGCGCGCGCGCCGCGTCGCCGTCGAGCGGCACATTGGCGATGCCGAATTTCGCCGCGAGTTCGAGTTCGCGCGCGGTGCCGGCGAACGAACGGTCGGTGCGGTAAAGCTTCAGCCAGCCGGTGCGGCGCAGATAGCGCTCGGCGCCGGCTTCGGCCGCCAGCGCCTCGTGTTCGGCGACCGCGCGCGCCAAGAGCGGCCGCATCAGTTGCGCGGTTTCGACCAGCCGCTCCGGCTGCGAGGCGGCGCGGAACGCCAAGAGCCAGGGCGCGACTTTCGGCAGGAATGCCAGATGATAATTGGCAATCGGCGAGCGCTTGAGCGCGATGCGCAAAAGCTCCGACCAATCGGAGGGAAACGCCGCGGGAAAGATCGTGTTGCCTTCGATGATGCCGGAATTGCCGTAGGAGGTTGCCTCGCCCACGCCGCCGCGGTCGATCAGCGCGACCGACAGGCCCTTTTTGGCGAGATGCGTCGCGACCGACGTGCCGACAATGCCGGCTCCCAAGACGATGATATCGGCTACGCGCCACACCGACCTCCGCTGTTGCGACCGGTCACCGCACGCCGTTGCGCTGGAAGGCCGGACAAAAAGCCCGGCAATGCAAAAGCCGAGCCCGCGCCCCAACCTTTTGGTCGGGGCGCGCACCCATATCTTTGTTCTTTCCGGCCACAATCAAGGCCGGAACGGAACTTTATGA
This sequence comes from uncultured Alphaproteobacteria bacterium, assembly GCA_963695615.1. Taxonomy (GTDB): domain Bacteria; phylum Pseudomonadota; class Alphaproteobacteria; order Rhizobiales; family Xanthobacteraceae; genus BOG-931. The sequence goes on from CAVOHH010000008.1 coordinate 177,679, forward strand.
TGAGAAGACGTTAAGCCGTCGCGATGCTCTGCGGCGTCGTGGTGTTGAGCAATTGCGCCTGCATCTGGATCAATTGTTCGAGCAGGTTATTGCCGAACACGTTCGAGGCGCCGGCGGTGGATGAATTATCCGCCGATCCTGTGCCGGTGGACGTGCTGCCAGACGTGCCCGACGACGACGAACTGCTCGGGGCCGACGTCATCGAAATGCTCGAACCGTCGCTGTAGTCGATCGTGGTCGTCGAGGAGCCGTTGCTGTTCGCCGTGGTCTGGCTGGTGGCGCCGCTGGTCGACGAATTCAGCATACTGCAGAAGCTCCTCCAGCCCGCCGCCGCCACCGTGATGATGGTGGTGGCCTCCACCTTTCTGGGCCTGCTGTGTCGGATCGCTTGAATCGCCCGAACCCGCCGGCCTGTGTGCCGGACGACTGGCCGTCCTGCCCATTCGCCTGCAGCGAGAACAAAGCCTGCAGCGTCTGCGGATCGAATTGCGGGCCGCCGGCCGACGATGCCGTGCTGCCGGTTGACCCCGTTCCGCTCGTCGAAGATGACGATGAAGATGACGACGAACCGTTGGCCTGGTCGAGCGCCGCGAACAAGGCCTGCAACGGATCGGATGGCGCCGAGCTGGCATTCGACGTGGCGTTTGATTGCGAGTTCTGCTGCCAAAGCGATTGCAGATAGGCGTATGGATTACTCGACGAATTGACCGACGCTGACATGACCTACTCCTTGCTACGCATCGAAGCTGCCGGCGACGCCGGCCGATAGGCATTTCCGGAAAACCACGATGCAAGGGCCGGGCCGCAACGGAACCGGAAGTGAACTGCAAGTGAATCAAGGACTTTTCGATTTGGCCGCACGTCGCGGGCGGTGTGAATTTGCCGCCGCCGCACCGGTCAACTCTGGCCGAACTCTTGCCGGTTAACAACAGCGCGGTTTGCCCACACCGGAGCGGCGTGTTAGGCGAACGGCAAATGGCTCGCCCGCTCATCATCGCGCCCTCGATCCTCGCCGCCGATTTTGCCAAGCTCGGCGAGGAAGTCCGCGCGGTGGACACAGCCGGCGCCGACTGGATTCATGTCGACGTCATGGACGGCCACTTCGTGCCGAACATTTCGATCGGCCCCGACATCGTCAAAGCGATCCGGCCCTACACCAAGAAGCCGCTCGACGTGCATCTGATGATCGCGCCGTGCGATCCCTATCTCGAAGCCTTCGCCAAGGCCGGCTCCGACATCATCACCGTGCATGTCGAAGCCGGTCCCCATATCCACCGCTCGCTGCAGGCGATCCGCGCGCTCGGCAAGAAAGCCGGCGTCACCATGAATCCCGGCACGCCGGAGAGTCAGCATCGAGCATGTCATCGGCCTCGTCGATCTCATCCTCGTCATGTCGGTCAATCCCGGCTTCGGCGGCCAGAAATTCATTCCCGACGCGCTCAACAAGGTGCGCAATCTGCGCGCGATGGTCGGCGGCCGCCCGATCGACATCGAGATCGACGGCGGCATCACGCCCGAAGTCGCGCCCGAGGCGGCGCGCGCCGGCGCCAATGCCTTCGTCGCCGGCTCGGCGGTGTTCAAGGACCGCACGCCGGAATTCGTATCGCGCCAATATCGCGGCGATCCGCCACGCCGCGGCTTTGGCGCGGGGAGAAGCGGCGTGACCATCCCGCGCTATTCCCGCCCGCAGATGACGGCGATCTGGACGCCGGAGACGCGGTTTCGCATCTGGTTCGAGATCGAGGCGCATGCCGCCGACGCCATGGCCGAGCTCGGCATGATCCCGAAGGAGGCGGCGAAGAAGATCTGGGAGAAAGGCAAAGCGGCGGAGTTCGACATCGCGCGCATCGACGAGATCGAGCGCGAGACCAAGCACGACGTCATCGCCTTTCTCACCCATCTCGCCGAGATCGTCGGCCCGGAAGCGCGCTTCGTGCACCAGGGCATGACGTCGTCCGACGTGCTCGACACCTGCCTCAACGTGCAGCTCGTGCGCGCGGCCGACATTCTGATCGCCGACGTCGAAACGCTGCGCACGGCGCTCGAGCGGCGCGCGCGCGAATACAAGTTCACGCCGACCATCGGCCGCTCGCACGGCATCCATGCCGAGCCGACCACGTTCGGGCTCGAAGCTCGCCGTCGCCTTCGCCGAATTTTCCCGCGCCAAAGAGCGCCTGGAAATGGCGCGCAAGGAAGTCGCGACCTGCGCGATCTCCGGCGCGGTCGGCACGTTCGCGCAGGTCGATCCGCGCGTCGAAGCTTATGTCGCGGAGAAGATGGGGCTCGCGTCGAGCCGATCTCGACGCAGGTCATTCCGCGCGACCGCCACGCCATGTATTTCGCGGCGCTTGGCGTCGTCGCCTCCTCCGTCGAGCGGCTCGCAACCGAAATCCGCCATTTGCAGCGCACCGAAGTTCTGGAGGCCGAGGAGTTTTTCTCCGCCGGTCAAAAAGGCTCGTCGTCGATGCCGCACAAGCGCAATCCGGTGCTGTCGGAAAATCTCGTCGGCCTCGCCCGCATGGTGCGCGCCTATGTGACGCCGGCGCTGGAAAATGTCGCGCTGTGGCACGAGCGTGACATTTCGCATTCATCCGTCGAGCGCATGATCGGGCCGGACGCGACCGTGACGCTCGATTTCGCGCTGGCGCGCCTCGCCGGCGTGATCGACAAGCTCGTCGTCTATCCCGACAACATGAAAAAGAATCTCGACCGCCTCGGCGGTCTCGTCCATTCGCAGCGCGTGCTGCTGGCGCTGACGCAAAAAGGCGCCGCGCGCGAGGACGCCTATCGGCTGGTGCAGCGCAACGCCATGCGGGTGTGGGCCGGCGAAGGCGACTTTCTGACGTTCCTCAAAGCCGACCAGGACGTGCGCAAATATCTGAGCGACGAGGAGCTCGCCGCCAATTTCGATCTCGATTTTCACTTCGCCCATGTCGACACGATCTTCAAACGTGTTTTTGGACGCGCGTGACGCTCCGCGCGCGCGCGCACGCCGGATATTCGCAGGCGAATATGGTTAACGGGACGGCTAACTGTCGCTTGTTCGACTCGGCCTGTCTGACATACGCTTGCCGTCAACTGACGGGACAGGAGAGGGTTATGGGCCGTTTGGTGCGCAAACCGACATTGGCGGAACGCCGAACCGGCGCAGACCGGCGGCGATTTCGGCGGCATGTTTCAGACCGCGACGCGCACGCGGCCGGCGGCCGAAGCGGTCCCCGGCGACGATTATCTCCTCCGCATGGTGAAATACGTTCCGGCCGAGGTGCTCGGCTTCTCGATGCTGGTGAATGCCATCCTCGCGCAGGCGATGGTACGCCGGCGGCGACAACGCGACGATGGCGGGATTGTCGGTGACCAGCATCGCCGTCGGCGCGCTGATCGTCGGCTGCATCCTCACGCCGCTGTTCTGCTGGTATGTGCGCGAGGACGGCGACGCCTGGATCACCAATGCCGTGGTCTCGACCATCGCCTTCCCGTTCTGGTCCTATCTGATGGGCGCGGTGGCCTTCGCCAAATTCCATGACGGCAATCTCGCGGTGATCCTGATCCTCACCTTCACGGCGGTCAGCGGCCTTGTCGCGCCGATGGTCGACCGCCCCAAGCAGCAAGAACAGATCAGCGCCATCCCTAAGGAAGGGCCGCGGCTGGTCGAAGGCCTCAAGGCCTGACGCCCAATCTGGCGATTGCGAAGCCTACGGCTCGTGGCATCTTCGTGCCATGTTGTCGCGCAGATGGCGGGACGCAAATCGATCCTCGTTTTCGATTCCGGCCTCGGCGGCCTCACGGTCTATCGTGAGATCGCAGCGGCGCGCCCGGACGCCGATTTCCTCTACGTCGCCGACGATGCCGCTTTCCCTTATGGCGCCTTGAAAGAATCCGCGCTGATCGAGCGTGTCGTCGGCCTCATCGGCGACCTGATCGAAACGCACCGGCCCGATCTTGTCGTGATTGCCTGCAACACCGCTTCGACCATCGTGCTGCCGGACTTGCGCAAGACATTCGCCGTGCCCTTTGTCGGCACCGTGCCGGCCATCAAACCGGCTTGCGCCTCTTCGGTGACGCGGCGCGTCTCCGTGCTCGGCACCGAGGCGACGGTGAAGCGCGAATATACCCGCGCGCTCATTCGCGATTACGCGCAGGATTGCGAAGTGACGCTGGTCGGCGCGAAACAGCTCGCGGCTTACGCTGAGGCGGAACTTGGCGGCACGCCGGCGAGCGACGACGAATTGCGCGACGAGATCGCGCCGTGCTTTCGCGATGACGGCCAACGCACCGACACGATCGTGCTCGCCTGCACCCATTACCCTTTGTTGATCGAACGGCTGCAAAAGCTCAGCCCCTGGCCGGTGAACTTTCTCGATCCGGCGCCGGCCATCGCGCGGCGCGTCGTCAATCTTCTCGGCGCGGAGCCGCCCGCAGCAGGCCGCGGAACGACGCGCGCCGTTTTCACGTCGGGCCTTGCGCACGAAAATGCGCTGCGGCGTTTTGGCATTGGCGCGAGCGAAGCCGCGGCATCCGCCGCGCGCTGACGGATCCTGCCTATTCTCGGATCAGCTTCTGCACCGAATATCGGCTTTACTCCGCGCGCGTTCCTGCGACCCTACGCGCCGCTGGGCGATGCCGGAGCTCGAATTCAGGAGCGTAAAACCATGACAATCGCCATTCCGGCCGAGAGCGCGGCCGCGCAGACAAACCGCTGGACCCAACTCGTCCTCGGCGTCATCGCCATGATGGCGATCTCCAGCCCGCAATATACCTGGACGCTGTTCACCGGCCCGCTCAACAAACAACTCGGCACCACGCTTGCGGAGTTGCAGTGGACCTTCTCGCTCTTGGTCATCCTGCAAACCTGGTTCTCGCCGTTCCAGGCCTATCTGGTCGATCGCTTCGGGCCGCGCGTGCTCATCTCGCTCGGTGCGCTTTGGCCGGCGGCAGCTGGATCTCGTCGGCGTCGACGGCGACCAGTCTTTGGACGCTCTATCTTCACCTACGGCATGCATCGGCGGGTTCGGCACCGGCATCATCTATGTCGGCATTATCGGCCTGATGGTGCGGTGGTTTCCGGACCGGCGCGGCCTCGCCGCCGGCCTCGCCGCCGCGGGCTACGGCTTCGGCGCGTTTTTCACGAGCTTCCCGATCGACAGCATGATCAAGAGCTCGGGCTACGCGCACACATTCATGGTGTGGGGCATGATCCAGGCCGTGATCGGAATCGTCGCGGCGCAATGGCCTGCGGCTGCCGCCGGACGATTAGCAGGCGCGAGCCGCGGCCCCGACTGCCGCGGTCGCGCAAGCGCACCGCAGCTATTCGCCGACGCGAAATGCTGAAAAGTCCCGTCTTCTATCTGCTGTTCGTGATGATGAGCATGATGTCGACCTCGGGCCTGATGGTCATCTTCAATGTCGGCCCGTTCGCCAAGGATTTCGGCGTCGCCGATGTGATGGTGCTTGGCATGGCGGCGCTGCCGCTGTCGCTGACGTTGTCGCGCGTCACCAACGGCCTGACGCGGCCGTTCTTCGGCTGGGTCTCCGATCATATCGGCCGCGAGGGCACGATGACGCTCGCCTTCTCGCTCGAATGCGGTCGCGATCCTCGTCCTGTTTCACTACATCGACCAGCCGGCTTTGTTCGTCGTTCTGACCGGATTGGTGTTCTTCGGCTGGGGCGAAATCTTCTCGCTGTTCCCCTCGACGCTGACCGACACGTTCGGCCCGAAATACGCGGCGACCAATTACGGCTTCCTCTATATCGCCCAGGGCGTCGGCTCGATCCTCGGCGGGCCCGCGGCGGCGTTACCTCAAGCAGGCGACCGGAAGCTGGACCACGGTGTTCATCGTGGTCGCGGTGCTCGATACCGTGACCGCGGTGCTGGCGATTACCGTTCTGAAAGCCCATGCGGAAGAAGCACTTGCGGCCGGATAACCCGGCCGGCCCACCGCACCTCCCCCGGCCGGTTTGACACTCGGTGGGTTTCCTCCTAAAAACCGGCCACTTCGCGGGCCGTAAGGCCCGCGTCGTGTTTCGCGACCCGTGGTTTCGGCCGGCGCTTCGGCCGCAAGCCTGTCGGTTCCGGGCAAGCCCTGGAACAGTAGGAGGGCGCGATCCTCAAACACTATCGCAACAAACGAGGACGCGAATGACCAAGCGCCACCAGGCGAAGTATAAGATCGACCGTCGGATGGGCCAGAATATCTGGGGCCGCCCGAAGTCGCCCGTGAACAAACGCGAATATGGCCCCGGCCAGCACGGCCAGCGCCGCAAGGGCAAGCTGTCGGACTATGGCGTGCAATTGCGCGCCAAGCAGAAGCTCAAGGGCTATTACGCCAATCTGTCGGAACGCCAATTCCACGGCATCTATGACGAGGCGCGCCGCCTGAAGGGCGACACCGGCGCCAACATGATCGGCCTCCTGGAACGGCGGCTCGATACCGTGATCTACCGCGCCAAACTGGTGCCGACCGTTTTCGCCGCGCGGCAGTTCATCAGCCACGGCCATATCAGGGTGAACGGCAAGCGGGTCACCGTCGCGAGCTTCAAGGTGAAGGTCGGCGACGAGATCGAGGTCCGCGAGAAGTCGAAGCAGCTGGCGCTGGTGCTCGAAGCCAATGCGCTCGGCGAGCGCGACGTGCCCGACTATATCGAGGTCGATCACTCCAAGCAGACGGCGAAACTGGCGCGCGTGCCGAGCCCGGCCGACGTGCCCTACCCCGTCGTGATGGAGCCGCATCTCGTCGTCGAATACTACTCGCGCTAAACCGTCATTCCGGGGTCGCCACAATGTCGCGAGCCCGGAATCCATAACCACCGTCGGTGCAAGCATGCACGGTCGTGGTTATGGATTCCGGGCTCGTTGCTGTCGCTCGGCCCGGGATGACGACTTAAGCCTTAGGCTGCGGTTTCCTTCACCGGACGCCCTTGTCCTTGAGCAGGGACTGCAGCTCGCCGGCCTGGAACATCTCGCGGATGATGTCGCAGCCGCCGACAAATTCGCCTTTGACGTAAAGCTGCGGGATCGTCGGCCAGTTCGAATAGCCCTTGATGGCGCCGCGCAGATCGTCGTTCTCGAGCACATTGAGGCCCTTATAGGGCACGCCCAGATAATCGAGGATCTGCACCACCTGGCCGGAAAAGCCGCACATCGGGAATTGCGGCGTGCCCTTCATGAAGAGCACCACGTCGTTGCCCTTCACCTCGTTGTCGATAAATTGGTCAATTGGTCCACCGGTATTAGACATCGCGGTCATCCTTAGTTGACGCCGCGGGTATTTAGCGCCCGCGCCGAATTCTCGCCCTATCGTCTTGCAATATATGTACCGCAAAAGGGCTGGAAAACCCAAGAGGCGAAACAAAAGGCGAAACAAACGGCCAAACGCAGCGCAGCTCTTCATCACAAAAACCGCCGGTAATGGGCATCCTGCCGTGGCAAGTCCGCGCAGAATGACGTTCTAGGGAGCTGGCCGCCGGAAGAACGGGCGAGGCGCCCTCACCGTCAATACTCACCCCTCCGGCGTGCCGGTCTGCAGCGCCAGCGCGTGCAGCTTGCCGCCCATTTCGGCCTTGAGCGCGTCGTAGACGATCTGATGCTGCTGGACGCGCGATTTGCCGCGGAAGGATTCGGCGATGACGGTCGCGGCATAATGATCGCCGTCGCCGGCGAGATCGCGGATCGTCACCTCGGCATCCGGGATGCGCGTCCGGATCAGTCGTTCGATGTCGTTTGCCGCCATGGCCATAGTGCGTCTCCTCACGCGTCTCCTGGCGCGCCGGCTCGCTGGAATCCGTTTGCCAGCGAAGCGTCGTCTTGAGCGTCGTCTTTAGCCTCGTCTTGGCTTAGCAGAATAGGTCTAGGTGGCAAGGGTGACGCTTGGGACGCTGCGCGAGGCCCCGCTGGACGCAAGCCCCGGCGCAATGCATGGTCCGCCGCCAAAATATCAAACGTCGCCGTGAGGGAGGACTTCATGTTCCGGCCATTCATGCTCGCGGGCGCGCTCTTGGCGCTCGATTTGGCGCTCGGCCTTGCTCCCGCTGCCGCGCAACAGCCGACGCAAGCGCAGCGCGACGCGATCCGCGCGTCGTGCCGCTCCGATTTCATGGCGAATTGCTCAAGCGTTACGCCGGGCGGCAAGGAAGCCTTGGAATGCTTGCTGCGAAATCAGGCGAAATTGTCGCCGGCGTGTAACGGTGCGGTGAGCGCGATTGCCGCGCCGGCCCCAGCCGCCCCGGCTCCATCCGCGCCCGCACCTGCCGCCGCAGAACAGGCCGCGCCAAAACCCGCCGCTTCATCTCCCGCCGAACCCGCGCCCAAGGCTCCGGCGACGCAGGAGGCGCAACTCAAGTCGGTGCGACAGTCCTGTACGCTCAACGACTTCATGGCGCATTGCTCCTGGATCAAACCGAGCAATCCGGAGCTTGTCCTCTGCCTGCAATCGAACGCATCCGACTTGTCGCCGCCCTGCCAAGCCGCGCTGCAAGGGCTACCGCCGCGTGCGGCGGAAGAGCCCGCGGCAGCGCCCGAGCGCAAGCCAGCAAAGCCGAGCAAAAAATCCGCGGCTTCACGCGAGCCCGCGCCTTCACCCGAGTCTGCGCCGGCTGCCGCGCCGAGCGCCGCATCGGCGACGGCGCCGAGCGATGCTCAGAAGGCCGCCATCCGCGCCGCCTGCCGGTCGGACTTCATGGCGAATTGCTCGGGCGTGCAGCCCGGCGGCGCCGCCGCGCTGCAATGCCTGCAAAGCAATGCGGCAAAGCTGTCGGCGTCCTGCCGCAGCGCCGTCGCAGCGATCGGCGGCGGCGGAGGCGCGGCTTCCGCAGCACCGTCCTCCGCGGCGTCCGGCGCCAGCACGCCAACCCCGGCTGTTGCCCCGCTCGGTCCGATCCCGCCGATGCGCCCGCGTGAGGCGCTCGGCATCCTCGCGATGTGCCGCGCCGAGCAGCAGACAATCTGCGGCGGCATTCCGTTCGGCGGCGGACGCGTCCTGACGTGCCTTGCCGATCACGCGCCGCAATTGTCGCTGCAATGCTACGAGGCGCTCGCCCGCGCGACGCGGTGAGCTACGACGTTCGATTTTTGTTGGCGGCGTTCGGGCGTCTCTTCACGTGATCGATGAAGGCTCGCAGCTTCGGCATCATTTGGTGGCGGCTGGGATAGTAGAGAAACACACCCGGCGCCATCGGCGCGAACGGCTCAAGCACGTGCACGAGTTTTCCCGCCGTCACCGCGCCGGCGGCGATCGGCCCGGGCACTTGCGCAAGACCCAGACCTTCGACGGCCGCGCCAAGCATGGTGGGAAAGTCGTTGGCGATGAGAGGTCCTGAGACGATCGCCTCGATTGCCTTGTTGCCGTTGAGAAAGGACCAGGGCGCGATCGACCCGTTCGAGCGGCGCATGCGCAGGCAGGCGTGCTGACGCAGATCGTCGATGCGCTCCGGCCGCTTCCGTCGGCGCAGATAGTCGGGGCTGCCGACGACCACGAACGGGAACGGCGGCGTCAGCCGCACCGCGACCATGTCGGCGGCGATGAACTGGCCGAGCCGGATGCCGGCGTCAAATCCTTCGGCCGCGAGATCGACCAGCTCCTCGCTTGCGGCGATCTCCACCTCGACCTCGGGATAGGCCTGGCAGAAGGACGCGATCAGCGGCTCCAGCAGGATCGGCACCACCGCGCGCGGCACCGTAGAGGCGCAACAGTCCGGCCGGCCGCTGTCCGAGGTCACGCGCGACCTCGCTTGCGGCGACGAGCTCCTCGAAGGCGGGCTTTGCGCGCGAGAGGAATCGTTCGCCGGCTTCGGTCAGGCCGACACTGCGCGTTGTGCGTATGAAGAGCGCCGCGCCGACGCGCGCCTCAAGTGCGCGCACCGCCTGGCTGATCGCCGATGGCGTCACCCCGAGTTCCGCGGCCGCTCTGCGAAAACTGCGGTGCTGGGCAACGCTCAGGAACGCCTCCACGCCGTCGAGCGCGCCCTGCCTGACTGTGAAGTTCTGCTTCATACCCCGTCGACATTATCGCGAATAGTCGCTCGCAGGAAGCGGTCGTATATCCGGCTTGCAAATCAGGAGTCACGGCGATGTCGAGACCCGAGATCCGCGACAACAACCTGAAACCCTCAGAGGAAGCCTGCAATGACCGATGTCCTTGATGGCGTGCGCGACCACTATCGCGCGACCGGCCTGACCGAGCGGCTGAAGACGGCGCTCGCCGCTCTTGGGCCGGAGGATCAGCGGCTCACGCCCCAGCAACTGGGTGCCCTCGACCAGTTTCACACCCGCGGGCTCGCTGCGACCGCCGAGCTTGCCAAGTTGGCTGGGATCACCGCCGACATGTCGGTTCTGGATGTCGGCTCGGGCGTCGGCGGGCCGGCGCGCTTTCTGGCTGCGACCTATGGCTGCCGGGTTACGGGCGTCGATCTCAGCGAGCCATTCGTGGATGCCGCGCGCTATCTGACCGAGCGCACGGGACAGAGCGGACAGGTGTCGTTCCAGACCGCCAGCGCGCTGGAGCTTCCATTTGACGACGGCCGTTTCGACGTCGTGTTGCTGCAGCATGTGGCGATGAACATCTCCGACCGGGCGCGGCTCTACCGCGAGATCCGGCGCGTGCTGAAGTCAGGCGGCAGGTTTGCGACCTTCGACGTCGTGTTGAACAGCGGCGAGCCGCACTATCCCGCTCCCTTGGGCGCGAACGCCGGCAACGAGCTTTCTCCTGACCGGCCGCCGCGACGCGCGAGGCGATCGAAGCCGGCCGGTTTCCGCACGCTGGCATGGCAAGACGACACCGAGGCCGCCAAGGCCTGGATCGCCCAGCTGCGCGCGTCGGGGCCGCCGCCTTCGCCAAATCTCGGCGTGGTGATGGGGCCGGACTTCGCGCAGCTTGCCGCCAACCTGGGACGAAATCTCATGGAAGGCCGGCTCGGCATCCTGACCGCGGTGTTCGAGGCCGCGTCAATCAACACCTGATAGGAGGCACAAATGTCCCCGGCAACCATCTTCCAGATACATCTCGTTCTAGGTTACGTCCCGTGGCTGCTTTGCTTCGGCGCGTATGTCTGGCCCTGGCTCAAGTCGATGGACCGGGTCGAGGCGCAGCGCGCCATCGCTACTCTGCACAGCTTCCGCTTCTTCGGGCTGGTCTTCATCCTTCCAGGCGTCGTCGGCCCCAATCTGCCCGCTGGCTTCGCCGCGTTCGCCGCCTACGGCGACTTCGCAACCGGGGTGCTGGCCATGCTGGCGCTTCTCACGGTGAGGATACGTCCGCTCTTTTGGCTGTTCGTCGTCGCCTTCAATCTCGTGGGGGCGGTCGACATCATCGTCGACTATTACCACGGCAACCAGGTCGGCCTTCCGGCGCTGGCGGGGGAGTTGGGCGCCGCATACGCGATCCCGATCATCTACGTGCCCCTGCTGATGATCACGCACGTCGTCGCATTCTATTTGCTGGTGCGTCCGCAACCCCAACTCGCTCGGGCCCTCGCCGGCTAAACGGCCGCATCTGAGATCGGATGAGCTACTGACCCGGGCCCGAATCGGACCAGCGCGCCCCACCAGGACCGGGATGGTGGTCGATATCTCAGTCGGGTCATAAGCCGCCGCGGCGGCTCTAATTCTTGGTGTCCGCTTAACTCCCCACGAGCGGACCCTAGGCGAACAGACTGCATAGGGATATTGATAGTTCGCAGCAAAACCTGGGCAGGAGTCGATTTTGGCAAATTTCAATGAAAATGCGGAGCGGGCCGTAGAGCAGACGATGAATCAAACGCGTGGGGCAATGGAGCAGTATTTCAATTTTATCCAGCAAGCGTTCTCATCTTATCCCCTCGGCAGCACCGAGCTGACTGAAAAAATGAAGAGCTTCACCGAAGGAAATATCGCCGAAGCTCAGAAGTTCGTGCAAAAGCTCAGCCAAGCGAAGGATTTTCAGGATGCCCTTCGAATTCAGACCGAATACATGCAGAATCAATTTCAGGCATTCGGTGAACAGACAAGAAGCCTGACTGAAGCTTTTACAAAGGCAACAACGGGCGTCGTCAAGAACCCGTTCAGGAACTACTAGCGGACTTGGCCGCTACACCTTGCCGGCCATATAGGCCGGCAGCCAAGTCTCGAAGCGAGTTTTGAGATCCTGGACCGGAAGCGGCCGCTCGCCTGCGACCGCAACAACGCGGCCGCCGGTGGCGCCGAGCCGCATGAACGGCACGCCCGCCTCTTTCGCGCGCAGCGCGATCGGCTCGGAATTGCGCGACGTGACGACGTAACGCGCCTGATCTTCGCCGAACCAGAAAGCATGCGCCGGCACCAAGGCGACGATCAGGATCTTCCACGGGCTATCAAACAGGTCACCTATCATTTAAGTTCTCCTCAGCGGGTAGTAATTTCCCCGTGCGGTGGGGGCTTGGGACAACCAGTGCGGCTACCCGCACTCCCAGATCCGGTCGAGTTCTCTGTAAAGCTCCGCGTAGCGGCGGATGAAGTCCTCCCACCTCGCGCGCCATTGCTTGC